>NZ_BJWG01000001.1 GCF_007990245.1 Cellulomonas composti
CCTCCCGTCGACCGGTTCCCGGCCGAGCGGCTGCGCGCAGACCGGCTGCCCGTCGAGCGGCTGCCCGTCGAGCGGCTGCCCGTCGAGCGGCTGCGCGTCGATCGGCTGCCCGCCGACTGGCTTCTCGTCGAGCGACTTCCCGCAGACCGGTTGCGCGCAGACCGGCTGCGCGCCGACCGGCTTCCCGCCGAGCGGCTTCCCGCCGAGCGGCTTCCCGTCGGCCGGCTGCGCGTCGACCGGCTGCGCGCCGAGCCGCTGCGCGTCGAGCGGCTGCGCGCCGAGCGGCTTCCCCGCCCACCGGCTGCCCCGCCCACCCGTGTCCGCCACGAGTTCCCGCCACCAGCTTCCGTGCGAAGAATTGGCCACGAATCATGGCCGATTCTTAGCACCAGCCCCATTTGTGCGTGGTTCTTCGGCGCGCAGTTGTGGCTCGTGAGGGGCTCGTCGGCATCAGCTCCGGGCCAGAATCTTGCAGTTGAGTGGGTCGGCGCAGGCGGACTGGGTGGGCGTCGTCGTTGTGGCGGGTTGGTCGGTGTTCGCGACGGATGAGACGATGGCCGCTGCAGCGGCGAGGAGAGCACACAGATGAACAGCGACGAGCGCCCGGGGCGCGACTCCGGTAGATCCGAAGATTCCTACGGGGGCGGCAGGTCCGCCGGCGGCGGTCGCTCGGGAGGCAACGACCGCTCGAACGGCGGCTCCGGTGCGTCGTCGTCGGGTCGTTCCGGCGGTGGTCGTCCGGCGAGCTCCGGCAGCACGAGCTCTCACCAGTCCGGCGGTCGCTCAGGCGGTACGTACGGCGGTGCCGGTCGGTCCAGCACGGGCGGATCGTCGGGACGGTACGGCGGACCTGACTCGCGCTCGTCTTCCCGAGGTACCGACAGCGATCAACGCTCGGGCGGTTACTCGAGCGGCTGGCCCTCCGGGTCCGGCGGTGGCTCGTACTCGCGCGGCGGCTCTTCGTCCAGCGGAGGCTCTTCGTCTGGCGGTGGTTACTCGTCGGGTAGCGGGCGTTCTTCGGGCGGTGGCTTCTCGTCGTCCGGTGGTCGTTCTTCGGGCGGTGGCTACTCGTCGTCCGGTGGTCGTTCTTCGGGCGGCGGCTACGCCTCGGGTGGCGGTGCATCTCGAGGGGGCGCTCCCTCCGGCGGTAGTCGTTCGTCGGGCGGCGAGCGGTCCTCTGCCGGTGGTGGTTCTCGTCCCGACGGCGCGCGCAGCGGTGGGTACGGGCAACGCGGCTCGGGGTCCTCGCCCTCGCGTTCGGGCGATGCACGATCCGGATACTCACAGGGTTCGCGCTCGGGTGGGTACTCGGGTGGTTCGCGTTCGGGTGGTGCCGGTGAGGGTTCGCGCTCGGGTGGCTCTCGGGCGGGCGGTTCTGATCAGGGTTCGCGCTCGGGTGGGTACTCGGGTGGTTCGCGTTCGGGTGGTGCCGGTGAGGGTTCTCGGTCCGGTGGGTACTCGGGTGGCTCGCGCTCGGGTGGTTCCGGGGCGGGTTCGCGCTCCGGTGGGTCTCCGCAGGGGTCTGGGCGCGGCGGCTACGAGCGTTCGGGTCAGGGCGGTTCCGGTTCGCGGCAGAGCGGCGACAGTCGCGGCGGGTATCCGACGCGCGCCGGCGGTGGTGGACGTGACGCTTCGGGCCCTCGCGGAGCTGGTGGGTACGGTGACCGACCCCGCGGCGGTGCGGGGGACAGCGGACGCCCGAGCGGCGCGGGACGCTCGTCGAGCGGTGAGCGTTCGTCCGGTGGGTACTCGTCCGGTGGGTACTCGTCTGGTGGGCCGCGCTCGTCAGGAGGTCAGTACTCGTCGCGCCCGCGTGGGGATGCGCCGCGGCAGGGCGATGGGCGTCCGTACGACGACCGGCGTCAGGGCGCGCGTCCTGACGGGGCGGGCAGCGGTGGGCAGTCGCGCAGCGGTACGTCGACCGGGCGGGAGTACCGCGGGGGAGCGGGACGCCCCCCGCACGAGCGTCAGCCGTCGGGTCATCCGCCCTACGAGCGTCACGACAGCTCCGACCGGCGGCCCACGCGGCCGCCGCAGGACCAGCGCGTCGTCGGCCCGGAGATTCCTGAGGACGTGTCGTTCAGCGATCTCGATCGCGCGGCGCGGGGGCCCCTGCGGACGTTGAGCAAGGAGAACGCCACGCAGGTCGGACGGCACCTGGTGATGGTCGGGCGACTGCTCGACTCCGACCCCGAGCTCGCCTACCTGCACGCGCACGCGGCGGTGACCCGCGCCGGTCGCGTCGACGTGGTGCGCGAGGCGGCGGGCCTCGCGGCCTACCGGACCGGTCGCTACGCCGAGGCGCTGCGCGAGCTGCGCACGGTGCGACGGCTCAACGGCTCGTCGGAGCACCTGGCCGTGATGGCCGACTGCGAGCGAGGGCTCGGTCGTCCGGAGCGAGCGGTCTCCCTCGCGCAGGAGCCCGAGGCGAACACCCTGACGCCCGCAGCGCGCCTGGAGCTGGCGATGGTGGTCAGCGGTGCGCGGCTCGACCTCGACCAGCCCGAGGCGGCGTTGGCCGTCCTCGACACCGCCGAGGTCCGGGCGGCCAAGGGTGAGGAGGCCGCGCGTGTCGCCGAGGCGCGCGCCGCGGCACTCACCGCCCTCGGACGAGCGGACGAAGCGGCGGCCGAGCTCGCGCGGCACGGCATCGTCGAGCACGACGACGACGCGCAGGACGACTTCGACGACGACATCGTCGTGTTCGATCTCGAGGACGACGACGACGAGTCCGACGACGAGTCCGACGACGGCGCGCAGGACGGGTCCGACGACCGCGGCGGCGATGACTTTGACGAGGACGGCTCTGACGAGGACGACGACTCGATCGTCGGTCACTCCGACGGGGACTCGGTCGACGGGGGTGCCGACGCTGTCGAGGCTCAGGGTCGGGCCGAGGACGCCGTGGGCGTGGATGAGGCGGGCGATGTCGACGCGGGGGATGAGGAGTGAGCGGCGGGCTGATCGGGTCGCAGGAGCCGCTCGCTGAGCGGTATGACCTCGCGCTCGTCGACCTCGACGGTGTCGCCTACCGGGGGCACGAGCCGATCGCCGGCGCGTCCGACGGGCTGACGGCGGCACGGGCGCGCGGGATGCGGCTGGTCTTCGTGACCAACAACGCGTCGCGGGAGCCGCAGTCGGTCGCCGACCAGCTCACGAGCCTGGACATCCCGACGACCGCCGACGAGGTCATGACGGCGGCGCAGGCGTGCGCGCAGCTGCTGCGCACCCGACTTCCCGAAGGTGCGCGCGTGCTCGTCGTCGGGGGAGCGGGCCTGGTCACGGCGGTACGGCTGGCGGGTTACGAGGTCGTCGAGTCGGCGGACGACGAGCCCGCCGCCGTCGCGCAAGGGTTTGCCCCGGACCTGGGGTGGGCTCAGCTTGCCGAGGCCGCGTACGCCGTCGAGCGGGGGGCGTGGCACGTCGCGTCGAACCTGGATCTCAGCCTGCCGACGGCCCGGGGCTTCGCGCCGGGCAACGGCTCGCTCGTCGGAGCCGTGCGGGCCGCAACCGGCGTGGAGCCGGACAGCGCCGGCAAGCCGTCGCCGACGATGTATCACATGGCGGTCGAGCGAGCCGGTGCGCGTGAGGCGCTCGTCGTGGGGGACCGTCTCGACACGGACCTCGCGGGTGCGCGGGCGGGCGGCTTCGCCGGTCTGCACGTCCTGACGGGCGTGAGCTCCGCGCGCGACGACGTGCTCGCGCATCCTGGTGAGCGCCCGCACTTCATCGGAGCGGACCTTGGCTCTCTGCTCGTCGTGCACCCGGAGCCGAGCGCTGCGGGCGACGGCTGGTGGCGGTGCGGGTCCGCGACGGCGCGCGTCGCCGGCGGTGTGCTCGAGCTCGGGCGCGGCGCGGCCGACTCGCGCGACGGTCGGCTCGACCAGGTGCGCGCGGCGTGCGCGGCCGCGTGGGACGCGGTCGACGCCGGGCAGGACCTCGACGCGACGACCGTGCCCGAGCTGGACGTGGAGCGCTAGCACCGGGCGAGGTCGTTCGTGGGCGTCGCCTGTGGAAGGTGTCGCGCGGCGTGTCGGGCGGTGCGGGTAGCGTGGGCGCGGCGCTCATGTGGGGCGCTCGTGGACGGACCGGACGAGGACCCGGCGGGTCACGCCGGATGGAGGGGACGCAGGTGAGCGAGACGCAGGACGGCGTGCCGTCCGACGACGTGCCGGTCGACGACGTGCCGGTCGACGAGGTCTCGGTCGACGAGGTGTCGATCGATGACGTGCCGGTCGTCGACGAGGCCGTGCGGGAGGCGTTGCGCCTGCTCGACGGGCTGCCGGAGCGGCCGCTCGCCGAGCACGTCGCGGTGCTCGACGCGGTGCACGGCGCCTTGCAGGACCGCCTCGCCGAGGCACAGGGCTGACGGTGCACGCGCGACTCGACGCCGAGCTGGTGCGTCAGGGCCTCGCCCGGTCGCGCCGCCATGCCGGTGAGCTCATCGCGCAGGGGCGCGTCACGGTCGACGGGAGCGTCGCACTGCGCAGTGCCACGCCGGTCGGGGCCGAGAGCTCCGTGAGCGTCACCGGCGACGACGACCCCGGGTACGCGTCTCGTGCTGGGCACAAGCTCGCCGGGGCGCTCGACGCGCTTCCGGTACCGGTCGGTGGGCGGGTCTGCCTGGATGCCGGCGCGAGCACGGGCGGCTTCACCGACGTGCTGCTCCGGCGCGGAGCGGCCCACGTGTGCGCGGTGGACGTCGGGCACGGCCAGATCGTCGAACGGCTGCGCTCGGACGCCCGGGTGGACGTCCGTGAAGGCGTCAACGTGCGTGACCTCGTCCCGGGCGCCGTCGACCCGGTGCCCGAGCTTGTCGTCGCGGACCTGTCGTTCATCTCGTTGGGGCTCGTGCTGCCGGCGCTCGTCGCCGTCGCGGCGGACCGCGCCGACCTCCTGGTGATGGTGAAGCCGCAGTTCGAGGTCGGCCGGGAGCGGCTCGGTTCGGGAGGCGTCGTGCGCGACCCTGAGCTGCGGGCAGAGTCGGTCGTCGGAGTCGCGACGTGTGCGGCGGACCTGGGCCTTGAGGTGCGCGGCGTGGTCACCTCCGCGCTGCCGGGGCCGAGCGGGAACGTCGAGTTCTTCCTCTGGTTGCGGCGCTCCGGTCAGGTCGGCACAGGACTGGAGCCCGACGAGGTACGCGCAGCGGTGCTCTCGCAGGACGCTGTGCTCGCACAGGACGTTGTGCTCGCCCAGGACGCGGTGCTCGCCCAGCGCGCGCGGGTCGAGGCGCGCGAGAATCCGGCGGTCGCGTCATGACCCGACGCGCGCTGGTCGTGACCCACCGCAGGCGTTCGGAGGCCCTCGAGGCGACCGACGAAGCGGTCAAGGGTCTGCGGGCAGCCGGGATCGAGCCGGTCCTGACCACCGACGAGACCACGGCGGCCGAGCTGCCCACCTTCGACCTCGCAGTCGTGCTCGGCGGCGACGGGACGATCCTGCGTGCGGCCGAGCTGACGCGCGGCACCGGGGTGCCGTTGCTGGGCATCAACCTGGGGCACGTCGGTTTCCTCGCCGAGAGCGAGCGGGACGACGTGCGTGAGTCGGTGCGACGCCTCACGGCCGGCGAGTTCGAGGTCGAGGAGCGCGGCACGCTCGAGGTGCGGCTGCTGCTGCCGGGAGGACACGTCGAGCACGACTGGGCGCTCAACGAGGCCGCGCTCGAGAAGGCCGACCGCTCCCGCATCCTCGAGGTCGCCGTCGAGATCGACGGACACCCGCTGTCGAGCTTCGGCTGCGACGGCGTGGTCGCGGCGACAGCGACCGGGTCGACCGCTCACGCGTTCTCCGCCGGGGGGCCGGTGGTGTGGCCGGACGTGGACGGGATGATCGTGGTCCCGCTGTCGGCGCACGCGCTGTTCGCGCGTCCCCTGGTCCTCGGACCGCGCAGCCGGCTCGCGCTCGAGGTGCTGGACCGTTCGCCCGCGCCGGGGCTCGTGACGTGCGACGGCCGGCGTCGGCACGAGGTCCCGCCGGGCACCCGGGTCGAGGTCACCCGTAGCGACCTCCCTGTGCAGCTGGCGCGGCTCACTCCCGCACCGTTCACGACGCGGCTCGTCCAGAAGTTTGCGCTGCCGGTCGACGGCTGGCGCGGTCGGCCACCGCGTGCCAAGGATCGGGAGCGGCCGTGATCGAGGAGCTGCGGATCGCCGACCTTGGGGTGATCGGTGCGGCGCGGGTCGAGCTCGGACCCGGGCTGACGGTGCTCACGGGCGAGACCGGGGCCGGCAAGACGATGGTGCTCACCGCGCTGAACCTGCTCCTGGGCGGGAAGGCTGATCCGGCGACCGTGCGCACCGGCTCGACGGGTGCTTCCGTCGACGGGCGCGTGCTGCTCGCCCCCGACCACCCGGCGGTGGTTCGCGCGCTCGACGCCGGTGGTGAGCTCGACGACGACGGCAGCCTGGTGCTGGCGCGCACCGTCGGAGCCGGCACGGACGGCGGCAGCGGGCGCTCGCGCGCGTTCGTCGGGGGCAGGTCGGTGCCGCAGGCGGTCCTCGCCGAGCTCGCGGAGCAGCTGGTCACCGTCCACGGACAGGCCGACCAGGCGCGGTTGCGCTCGGCCGCGCACCAACGCGCGGCACTCGACGAGTTCGCCGGGCCTGCGCACCAGGAGACGCTCGAGCGGTACCGCGACGCGTGGACGCGCCGTGCACGGGTGCGCGGTGAGCTGGACGAGCTCGTCGCGCGCGCCCAGGACCGGGCGCGTGAGGCGGAGCTGCTGCGCCTCGGGCTGGCCGAGGTCGAGCGCGTCGACCCGCAGCCCGGTGAGGACGTCGACCTCGCCGCCGAGAGCCAGCGCCTCGCGCACGTCGAGGACCTGCGGGTCGCCGCAGCTGGTGCCCACACCGCGCTCGCGGCCGAGCCCGACGAGGTCGGCGGTGCGACGAACGCGACCGCGCTCGTCGAGCACGCTCGTCGGGCGCTCGAGGGTGCGGGTGCGCACGACGCGGTGCTGGGGGCGCTCGCCGGACGGGTCGCCGAGGCGGGCTACCTGCTGGCGGACGTGGCGGCCGAGCTCTCGGCGTACGTCGACGACCTGCAGGCCGACCCCCGCCGGCTCGAGGTCGTCCACCAGCGGCGTGCCGAGCTGGCGACCCTCACCCGCAGCTACGGCCCCGACGTCGCGGCCGTGCTGGCGTGGGCGCAGGACGCGGGGGACCGGCTGCTCGCGCTCGACGGCCGCGACCAGCGCATCGACGAGCTCCGCGTCGAGCGCGGCGAGCTCGACGCCCAGGTGCACGCGCTGGCCGACGAGATCGCGGCGACGCGTCGGGAGGCGGCCGAACGACTCGCCGCCGCGGTGGAGGCCGAGCTCGGGGGCCTGGCGATGCCCGGGGCGCGGGTCGAGATCGTCGTCGAGCGGCTCGCGGAACCGGGCCCGTCCGGCGGCGACGACGTGGAGATGCTCCTTGTGCCGCATGCGGGAGCTCCGGCTCGTCCGCTGGCCAAGGGTGCCTCCGGTGGTGAGCTGTCGCGCGTCATGCTCGCCCTCGAGGTGTCGCTCGCGACGGCGCCCGGTGCGCGAGCGCTGCGGCCCGGCACGTTCGTCTTCGACGAGGTCGACGCGGGGGTCGGTGGACGGGCGGCGGTCGAGGTCGGGCGCCGGCTGGCCGAGCTCGCGACCGACGCGCAGGTGATCGTCGTCACGCACCTCGCCCAGGTCGCGGCGTTCGCGCACCGCCATCTCGTCGTGACGAAGTCGCACGCAGACGGGTCTGACCTGGTCACGGCCTCGGACGTGCGTGCGGTCGAGGGTGAGGACCGGGTACGCGAGCTCGCGCGGATGCTCTCGGGCCAGGACGACTCCGCAGCGGCGCGCACGCATGCCGCGGAGCTCCTCGCACAGTCTGGCGTGGGACGATGAGCGACGATGAGACCAACCCTGCGCCGTCGCGCCGTCGCGCCCGAACCCGGGCTCGCCGGCCCCGCCCGTGTCGACCGCCGCACGAAGTCGCTGACGAAGCGGCTCCGCGCCGGTGACATCGCTGTCATCGACCACGAGGACATCGACCGTGTGTCGGCCGAAGCCCTCGTGGCGTGCCAGCCCTCGGTCGTGCTCAACGCGGCCCGGTCGACCTCGGGTCGCTACCCGAACCTCGGCCCCGAGATCCTGCTGAACGCCGGCATCCCGCTGATCGACGACCTCGGTCCCGACGTCATGACCATCGCCGAGGGCCACGGCCTGCGCGTGCTGGACGGCGCGGTCTACGACGGCGAGCGTCTCGTCGCCGAGGGCGTCGAGCAGACCGACGCGAGCGTCGCGCTCGCGATGGAGGAGGCCCGCGCCGGCCTGTCCGTCCAGCTCGAGTCGTTCGCCGCCAACACCATGGACTACCTGCGCCGGGAGCGTGACCTGCTCCTGGACGGGGTGGGCGTGCCGGACATCGACACCGTCATCGACGGCCGTCAGGTGCTGATCGTCGTGCGCGGGTACCACTACAAGGAGGACCTGGTCACGCTGCGCCCGTACATCCGCGAGTACCGACCCGTCCTGATCGGGGTCGACGGCGGTGCGGACGCGATCCTGGACGCCGGCTGGCGGCCCGACCTGATCGTCGGCGACATGGACTCGGTCTCGGACCGCGCGCTCACGTGCGGCGCGGAGGTCGTGGTGCACGCCTACCGGGACGGTCGCGCTCCGGGCCTGGCTCGCGTCGAACAGCTCGGCGTCAAGCATGTGGTCTTCCCGGCGACGGGCACGAGCGAGGACGTCGCGATGCTGCTGGCCGACGACAAGGGCGCGGAGCTCATCGTCGCGGTCGGCACTCACGCCACGCTCGTCGAGTTCCTCGACAAGGGGCGCTCCGGGATGGCGAGCACGTTCCTCACGCGCCTGCGGGTCGGTAGCAAGCTGATCGACGCGAAGGGCGTCTCGCGGCTCTACCGGCAGCGCATCTCGAACCTGCAGCTCACGCTGCTCGTCCTGGCCGGGCTGCTCGCGCTCGGCGTCGCACTCGCGTCGACGGCCGCCGGCCAGACGTTCTTCGGACTGCTCGGCGCGCGCGTCGACGACTTCACCTCCTGGGTGTCCGGCATCTTCGGGGGTGGCGCGTGAGCCGCTCGACCGACATCAGCTCGGCTGTGACGAACCCAGCGGTGACCAGCCCAGCCGTGACCAGCTCAGCCACTGTGGGAGACAGCACCTCGTGATCGACTTCCGGTACCACCTCGTCTCGCTGATCTCGGTGTTCCTGGCGCTCGCCGTCGGCATCGCGCTCGGCGCAGGGCCGCTCAAGGAGACGATCGGCGACACCCTCACGGGTCAGGTCGAGCAGCTGCGCACCGAGAAGGACGACCTCCGGACCGAGCTCGACCGCACGTCGGCCGACCTCGACGACGCGAACTCGTACATCGACGCGGCCGGCCCGCAGCTGCTGGACGGCGCGCTCGCCGACCGCCGGGTCGCGGTCGTCGCGCTCGGCGACGTGCCGGAGGACGAGCGCACGGCGATCGACGCGCGGCTCGACCAGTCCGGCGCGACGGTGACCGCGCACGTGACGCTCACCGACGCGTGGTTCGACTCCGACCTGCGCTCCTACCGGCAGGCCCTCGCGAGCCTCCTCGCGGAGAACCTGGACCCAGTGCCGGCCGACGGCGCCACCCTCGACGCACAGCTCGCGCAGGCGCTCGTGCAGGGCCTCGCCGGCGCGGACCCCGCCGCCCCGGACGCCCTGACGGCGGACGCGGCGAACATCCTGGCGATCCTGTCCCAGGGCGACAACCCGATGATCGCGCTGGCCGACCCGGTCACGACGGGTGCGGACGCGATCGTCGTGCTCGCGGTCCCGGTGTCCACCGACGGCGACGACACGAGTCCGACCCCCCAGCCCGAGCAGAGCAGCATCGACGCGCAGATCGCCGTCGTGCAGGCGGCCCAGGGCCTCACCGAGGGTGCGGTCCTGGTCGACGGGCCGCGCGGTGCCGGCTCGCTGGTCGACGCCGTGCTCGACGACGACTCGCTCGCCGCGGCACTGACCACGGTCTCGGGTGCCGACGAGGTCGCCGGCCAGGTGAACGGGCCGCTCGCGCTCGCCGCGCGCATCGGCGGGACGAACGGCCACTACGGCTTCGGCGACGGCGAGACCCCGGTGCCGCCGGCGGTCCAGCTCGAGCCGGTCGACCGCACGCCCGTCGTCGAGCCGGAGCTGCCCGAGGGCGAGCCGACGCCCGCTCCGTCGGGTGAGCCCACCGCGGCGGCCACCGAGGGGACGCAGGGATGAGCGCCGGGCGCCGGATCGGGGCCGCAGTGGCGGCACGGTCCGTGACCGCGCTCATGCGGGCTGCGCTCGAGGATCATCCGCCCGGCGGGCAGCAGCGCTGGCTGCGGACGAACCACCGCTGTGAGGACGTCAGCATGCTCGAGGGCCCCGCGGTCGCGGTCGGCCTCGTGGTGGGCGCGCTCGTCGCCTCACCCGACCGGCGGGCGGCCCTCGCCACGACGATCGCGACGTCCGCCGGCGGTGTCTTCGGCGTGATCGACGACCTCGCGGAGGACACCGAGGACAAGCGCAAGGGGCTGCGCGGGCACCTCGGTGCTCTCGCGCACGGCCGGCTCACCACGGGTGGGCTCAAGGTTCTGGGCATCGGGGTCGGCGCGCTCGTGGCGGCCGCGGTCGCCACGCCCGCTCACCGGACCGACGGCTCACGCCGCTCGGCGGTCGGGTGGGGCCTCGACGTCGCGACCTCGGGGGCGCTGATCGCGACGAGCGCCAACCTCGTCAACCTGCTCGACCTGCGGCCCGGGCGCGCGCTCAAGGCGGCGACGATCGCCGCCGCACCCGTCTCGTTCCTGCCTGGTCGCGGCGGGTCCGCCGCCTCGGCCGTGCTGGGCGCCAGCGCCGCCGCGGCGGACCAGGACCTCGCGGAGACGGACATGCTGGGCGACGGCGGCGCGAACGCGCTCGGCGCGGCGCTGGGCACCTCTCTCGTGCTGAGCGCGCCGCGACCCGTACGGCTCGGTGCGCTGGCGATCACCACGGCGCTGACGGTCGCGAGCGAACGCGTGAGCTTCACGCGCGTGATCGAGTCGACGCCGGTGCTGCGTGACCTCGACCGGTGGGGCCGACGACGCCTGCCCCCGCCTTCCCCGCGCCCGTGAGCGCGTCCCGGCGGCCGCTCACCGGGCTCGCCGGCGCGGCGGCGATGATCGCCGGCATCACGGTGCTGTCGCGCGTCCTCGGCTTCGTGCGGCTGCTGCTGCTGGCCGCCGCGGTGGGCAGCGTGGCGATCGCCGACGCCTACAACTCGGCGAACGTGCTCCCGAACGTGCTCTTCGAGATTGCTGCGGGCGGGGCGCTCGCCGGCGCGGTGGTGCCGCTGCTCGCCGGGCCGATCGCGCGCGGGAGCCGCGCGGAGATCGACCGGACCGCGTCCGGTGCGCTGGGCTGGACGCTGCTCGTCCTCGTGCCGCTCGCCGCGCTGCTGGCCGCCTGCTCCGGGCTCATCGCGCGCTGGCTCGGGCACGGCGACCCGGCGCTGGTCGACGCCGTGCGGTTCTTCGTGCTCGTGTTCTCGCTGCAGGTGCCGATGTACGGCGTCGCGGTGCTGCTGTACGCCGTCCTGCAGTCGCATCGCCGGTTCTTCTGGCCGGCGTTCGCGCCGGTGCTGTTCTCGCTCGTCCTCATCGCGACCTACCTCGTGTACGGCGCGATGGCCGACGGCGAACGCTCCGACCCCTCCGCGCTTCCGCACGGGGCGCTGTCGGTGCTCGCATGGGGCACGACGCTCGGTGTCGCCGCGATGTGCCTGCCGATGTTCTGGCCGGTCCGTGCGCTCGGCGTGCGGCTGCGCCCGACGCTGCACTTCCCGCCCGGCGTGGCGACGAGGCTGCGCACGCTCGCGCTGGCCGGGGTCGGTTCGGTCGCGGCGCAGCAGATCGCACTGGTCGTCGTGCTGGCGGCCTCGTCGTGGGCGGTGGCGGGGAAGGGCACCTACACCGCCTTCATGTTCACCCAGCAGGTCTACCTGCTGCCGTACGCGGTGCTCGTCGTGCCGCTGGCCACCTCGACGTTCCCGCGACTCGCGCAGCGCGCCTCCCGCGGCGACCGCGCCGGGTTCGCCTCGATGGCGGCCGTCACGACGCGCGGCGTCGTCGTCGCTGCGGCGTGCGGCGTCGCGGCCGTCGTCGCCGCTGCCGTGGCCATCGGCACGATCTTCGCGGCCATCGCGCACGACCCCGGTCTTGCGCCGCGCATGGCCGACGGCCTCGTGTGGATGATGCCGGGTCTGATCGGCTTCGCGGCGCTGTTCCACGGCTCGCGGTCGTTGTACGCGCTCGAGCGGGGTCGTGCGGCCGTGATCGCCAACGTCGTCGGCTGGGGCGTGTTCGCGGTGTTCGTCGTCGTCCTGGTGCCCGCCCAGGTGCCCGGGGACGACGCGGTCACCTCGATCGCGGCGGCCAGCAGCATCGGCATGCTCGTCGGTGGCACGACCGCCCTCGTCGCGCTGCGCCGCGCGGCGGGTCCGGGTGCGCTGGCGGGTCTCGCGCGCACGGGCGCCGTGCTGACCGTCGCGACCGTCGCGGGCTCGGTCGTCGGCAGGTGGGTGGGCGACGTCGTCCAGGACGTCGCCGGCGGCAGTGCGATGACGGGAGTCGGGGCGGCTCTCGGGGCGGGCGTCGTCGCGGCGGGGACGGTGCTGGGCGCGGTGGCGCTGTTCGACCGGGGGACCGTCACGGGGATCCTGCGGGCCGAACGCGAGCGCGTGCTCGACGGTGGCTCCCGTCCGGTAGGGTGAAAGCCCGTGACAGAGCGCGCGCACCGACTCGCCGGGCGGTCGGAACATCTGACCCGGCACATCTTCGTCACCGGGGGTGTCGCCTCCTCCCTCGGCAAGGGCCTGACGGCGAGCAGCCTCGGCCGCCTCCTGCGATCGCGTGGCCTGAAGGTCACCATGCAGAAGCTCGACCCGTACCTCAACGTGGACCCGGGCACCATGAACCCGTTCCAGCACGGTGAGGTGTTCGTCACCGACGACGGGGCGGAGACCGACCTCGACGTCGGCCACTACGAGCGATTCCTCGACGTCAACCTCGTCGGCTCCGCGAACGTGACCACCGGACAGGTGTACTCGCAGGTCATCGCGAAGGAGCGGCGCGGCGAGTACCTGGGCGACACGGTCCAGGTCATCCCGCACATCACCGACGAGATCAAGGCGCGCATGCGTTCGCAGGCGGGCGAGGACGTCGACCTGATCATCACCGAGATCGGCGGGACGGTCGGCGACATCGAGTCGCAGCCGTTCCTCGAGGCCGCCCGGCAGGTGCGGCACGACCTCGGGCGCGACAACGTCTTCTTCCTGCACGTCTCGCTGCTGCCGTACATCGGCCCGTCGGGCGAGCTCAAGACGAAGCCGACGCAGCACTCGGTCGCAGCGCTGCGCAGCATCGGCATCCAGCCGGACGCGATCGTGCTGCGCGCCGACCGCGACGTCCCGGACAGCATCAAGCGCAAGATCGCGCTGTTCTGCGACGTCGACGTCGAGGGTGTCGTCACCGCCAAGGACGCGCCGAGCATCTACGACATCCCGCGCGTGCTGCACGCCGAGGGCCTCGACGCGTACGCCGTGCAGCGGCTCGGGCTGCCGTTCCGGGACGTCGACTGGAGCGGCTGGGACGCCCTGCTGACCCGCGTGCACGCGCCGTCGCGGCAGGTCGAGGTCGCGCTCGTTGGGAAGTACATCGACCTGCCTGACGCGTACCTGTCGGTCACCGAGGCGCTGCGCGCGGGTGGCTTCCACCACGACGCGAAGGTCGTCATCCGCTGGGTCACGTCCGACGACTGCCAGACGCCGGCGGGTGCGCGTGCCGCGCTCGAGGGCGTCGACGCGGTCCTCGTGCCCGGTGGGTTCGGCGTGCGGGGGATCGAGGGCAAGCTCGGCGCGCTGCGCTGGGCGCGCGAGAACCTGGTGCCGACGCTCGGCATCTGCCTCGGCCTGCAGTGCATGGTGATCGAGTACTCACGCACGGTCCTCGGCCTCGAGGGGGCGTCCTCGTCGGAGTTCGACGACGACCCGGCGCACCCGGTCATCGCGACGATGGCCGAGCAGCTCGCGATCGTCGGCGGCGAGGGTGACCTCGGCGGCACGATGCGCCTCGGGTCCTACGAGGCCGTGCTCGCGCCCGGTTCGCTCGCGGCGGAGGTCTACGGCGCCGAGCGGATCACGGAGCGGCACCGGCACCGGTACGAGGTGAACAACTCCTACCGCGACAAGCTCGAGGAGGCGGGCCTCGTGATCTCGGGCGTCTCGCCCGACACGTCGCTGGTCGAGTTCGTCGAGCTGCCGCGCGACGTGCACCCGTACTTCATCTCGACGCAGGCGCACCCCGAGTTCAAGTCTCGGCCGACCCGGGCGCACCCGCTGTTCGCGGGCCTCATCGGAGCGGCGATCACGTTCCAGGACGAGCACTGACCGTGGGCGAGCTCCGCGACGTCCCCGTCGACCGCCCGGTGCTGACGCACGACCTGCTGCACCACGGGCGCGTCTGGGACCTCGCGAGCGACCTCGTCGACCTCGGTGAGGTCCAGGTGGTCCGCGAGTACGTGGACCACCCCGGGGCCGTCGCGGTGATCGCGCTCGACGACGACGACCGTGTGCTCCTGCTCTCGCAGTACCGGCACCCGGTGCAGCACGAGCTGTGGGAGCCACCGGCCGGCCTCCTCGACGTCCCGGGCGAGGACGCCGTGCTGGCGGCCGCCCGGGAGCTCGCCGAGGAGGCCGACCTCGTCGCCGGCCGGTGGTGGCGGTTGCTCGACTTCTTCACGAGCCCCGGAGGCAGCTCCGAGCGGATCGTCGTGTTCCTCGCGCGCGACCTGAGCCCGGTCCCCGAGGCCGACCGGTACGCCCGGACCGACGAGGAGGCGGGCATGGTGCCGATCTGGGTGCCGCTCGACGAGGCGGTCGACGGCGTCCTGACCGGACGCTTCCACTGCCCGACGACGGTCACCGGGGTGCTCGCGGCGGCGGCTGCGAAGGCGCGCGGGTGGGCGACGCTCACGCCCGCCGAGCCGGGCCACTGATCCTCTCCGACGGCCGTCAGCGGCTCGTGCTGCGGCGGTACTGCAGGTTCGCGAGCGGCACGAAGACCGCGACGATGAGCACGGTCCAGATCAGCGTGTAGAGCTCGGCATGCTGCAAGGGCCACGCGGTGGGCTCCGGCACCTGGGCCGGGATGTTGCCGAACAGCTCGCGCGACGCCTGGGTGACCGCGGAGACCGGGTTCCACTCGGCGAAGGTCTGCAGCGGCCCGGGCAGCGACTCGAGCGGCACGAAGGTGTTCGCGACGAACGTGAGCGGGAAGATCACGATGAACGTCGCGTTGTTGAACACCTCGACCGACGGTACGAGCATGCCCAGCCACGCCATGATCCACGAGATCGCATAGGCGAACAGGATCAGCAGCGCGAAGCCGAGCGCCGCCTCGCCCACCGAGCTGTGGATGCCCCAGCCGACGAGCAGGCCGGTCAGCGACATGACCACGAGCACGAGGACGTTGTTGACCACGTCGGACAGCGTGCGGCCGGTGAGCACCGCCGACGGTGCCATGGGCAGCGACCGGAACCGGTCGATGATCCCCTTCTTCACGTCCTCGGCCAGGGCGGCGCCGGTGATCGTCGCACCGAAGATCACCGTCTGCGCGAAGATCCCGGCCATGAGGAACTCGCGGTACGCGTTCGGGTCGGCCCCGCCGGGCACCGCGATCGCGCCGCCGAACACGTACGCGAACAGCAGCACGAACATGATCGGCGAGAGCGTCGTGAAGACCAGCAGGTCCGGGACCCGCTTGATCTTGATGATGTTGCGTCGCGCGACGACGTGCGCGTCGCTCAGCACGGTCGGCATGGCCATCAGGCACCCACTTCCGTCGTTGCCGCATCGTCCTCGGCGGGGCGACCGGTCAGCGTGAGGAACACGTCGTCGAGCGTGGGTCGGCGCAGCCCGACGTCGTCGAGCGCGATGCCCTCGGCGTCGAGCACGCGCAGCGCCTCGGTGAGCGTGCGTGCGCCGCCGGTGACCGGCATGAGCAGCGACCGGCGACCCTCGTCGAGCGTGGGTCGGCCGACGCCGAGCGGCTCGAGCACGCGCCCGGCGCGCTCGAGCGTCCCGAGCTCGCTCACGGTCAGCTCGAGGCGTTCACCGCCGACCTGCAGCTTGAGCTCGTCGGCCGTGCCCTGCGCGATCACCTCGCCGTGGTCGATCACGACGATGTCGTCCGCCAGGACGTCGGCCTCCTCGAGGTACTGCGTCGTCAGCAGCAGCGTGGTCCCACCCGCGACGAGCGTCTGGATCACCTCCCACATGTCCGCCCGCCCGCGCGGGTCCAGGCCCGTGGTCGGCTCGTCCAGGAAGATCACCGGAGGGTTCGCGACGAGCGCCGCGGCGAGGTCGAGCCGGCGGCGCATGCCGCCCGAGTAGGTGCGCGAGGGCCGGTCGGCGGCCTCCTCGAGCCGGAACCCGGCGAGCAGCTCGCGTGCTCGTTCGCGCGAGCGCTTCCTGCCGAGGTGGTAGAGCCGGCCGACCATCTCGAGGTTCTCGTACCCCGTGAGGTACTCGTCGACGGCCGCGTACTGGCCGGACAGGCCGATCCGGCGCCGGACCGCACGCGGCTCGTGCAGCACGTCGACACCCGCGACGCGCGCGGAGCCGGCGTCGGGGCGCAGCAGGGTCGTCAGGATGCGCACGGCGGTGGTCTTGCCCGCGCCGTTGGGACCGAGCAGCGCGAGCACCGTGCCCTGCGGGACGGTGAGGTCGATGCCGGCAAGAGCGGTGACGCCCTTGTAGCGCTTGACGAGGCCGCGCGCGACGATCGCCGGCGCCGCGCCGCCCCCGGGGTCGGACTGGTGGTGACTCATGCACGCGACTCTAGGTGTGACCTCCGACACAGGCGCGACGAAGTTCCACGGTCGACGGCGGCCTCAGGCCGCGGGCACCGCCACGGCGAGGTCCGCGGTGCGGGTACGGCCGCACAACCACACCCGGGTGGTCCCGGCGGTCAGCAGTGCCGCCCCGATCAGGTGCAGGTTGACCAGCGCGATCGGCAGACCGGTCGCCGTCTGGACGTAGCCGATCGCACCCTGCGCGAGGGTGATCACGAGCAGCACGACCGCCGCACGGTGCATCGCTGCGGCTGACGCACCCGCGGGTCCGCCCCGACGCGTGCGCCAGAGCACCACGAGCAGCACGAGCGCGAACAGCCACACCCACGCGGCGTGGATCCGTGCCATCAGCAGCGGGTCGACGGCGAGCCGGTAGCCGACCTCGTCGTCTCCGGAGTGCGGACCGGCGCCCGTGGTCAGCGTGCCGAGGACCAGGACGACGCCGAGCACGCCGCCGAGGACGTGCGTGAGCTGCCGCGTGGCCGGGTCGACCAGCGGCCGGGGTCGGTCGTCGGTCTCCTGGGAGCGGTGCAGGAGCAGCAGTGAGCCGGCGACGAGGGCCGAGGAGACCAGGAAGTGCAGCGAGACCAGGATCGGCGGCAGCTGCTTGATCACCAGGATCCCGCCGAGCACGGCCTGGCCGAGCACGCCGCCCAGCGGCAGCCAGCCCAGCCGGCGGTACGCGAGCCCGCGCGAGCGGTCGCTCCACACGACGTATGCCACCGCGACGGCGCCGGCCGTCAGCACGAACGTCATGAGCCGGTTCCCGAACTCGACGAACGGGTGGTACGTCATCTGGTCGTGGACCTCGGGGACGAACGTGCCCGGCTCGCACTGCGGCCACGACGAGCAGCCGAGGCCGGATGCGGTGAGCCGGACGGCACCGCCGGTCCCGATGATCGCGATCTGCAGGACGAGGTTCGTGACGAGCACGGCGTGCGTCCGACGACGCAGCCACGCGAGCAGGTCGTACCAGCGCATCCGCTCCAGCGTGCGCCGCCACCAGGGGGCGCTGACCTCGACGGTGGGGGGCGGCGTACTCACGGGACCAGCGTAGGCGGCGGGTGCGGGCGACCCGGGCGCCGCGGGTGTGACCTTCGCCCGCGACTCGCGTCGCTCAGTGCCAGCGGAACAGCCGGGCCGCACCCCACCCGAGCGCGGCGGTCCAGGCGACGAGCACGACGACCGACCACGGCGGCAGGGTGCCGGTCTGGAACGCGGCGCGCATCGCCTCACCCAGCGCGCCCGAGGGCAGCAGGAGCGCGATGTGCTGCATCGGCCCGGGCAGGCGGTCGGCGGGCACGAGGACCCCGCCCGCGACGGCCAGGAGCAGGAGCGCGAGGTTCGCGACGGCGAGCACGGCTTCCGCACGCAACGTCCCGGCGACGAGCAGAGCGAGCGACGTGAACGCGGCCGTGCCCAGCACAACGGCGACGACCGACAGCAGCACTCCGCGTGCGTCGGGCCGCCAGCCGAGCGCGAACGCCGCCACGCCGATCACGACGATCTGGACGACCTCGACGACGAGCACGCCGAGCACCTTGCCGGTGAGCAGCCCGCGGCGGCCGAGCGGGGTGGTCGAGTGCAGTCGCAGCACCCCGTTGCGCCGGTCGAACGCCGAGGCGATCGCCTGCGACGTGAACGACGTGGTCATCACGGCGAGCGCGAGCACGCCCGGTGTGAAGAAGTCGATCCGGCTCAGTCCGGCGGTGTCGACGTCGAACGCCTCCACCTTCACGAGCCCGACGAGCGCGAGGACAGGGACGACCACCGTCACCAGCAGCTGCTCGCCGTTGCGCAGGATCGCGCGCGCCTCGAACCGGGTCTGCGCGACGACCCGGCGGCGCGCGGGCGCCGCACCGGCGTGCACCGCGCGTGGTGCGTGCTCGTCGGTGCTCATCGCAGCGTCCGTCCGGTCAGGTCGAGGAAGACGTCCTCGAGCGTGCGGCGACCGACGGTCAGCCGGGTCGCGAGCACGTCGCGCTCGGCGAGCCACGCCGTCAGCGCGGCCACGGTGCGCGCGTCGACCCCGCCCACGACGGTGTAGGAGCCGGGTGCGATCTCGTTCACCTCAGGCGCCGACCCGGACGTGCGCAGCGCGACGGCGAGGGTGGCGAGGTCGAGGCCGGGCGTCGCGTCGAGCCGCAGCGTGCGGTCGTCGGCCGACGCGACCAGGTCGCGCACCGACCCCTCGGCGATGACCACGCCGTGGTCGACGACGACGACGTGGTCGGCGAGGTCCTCGGCCTCGTCCATGAGGTGCGTGGTCAGCACGACCGCGACGCCCTCGTCGCGCAGCTCGCGGACCAGGTCCCAGACCGCGTGCCGGGACTGCGGGTCCATGCCCGCGCTCGGCTCGTCGAGGAACGCGACCCGCGGGCGTCCCACGACGGCCGCGGCGAGCGCGAGGCGCTGCCGCTGGCCTCCGGACAGCCGCCGCACGGTGGTCCGCGCGAACGCCCCCAGGCCGAGCCGCTCGGACAGCTCGTCGACCGGTCGCGGGTCCGCGTACATCCGGGCGACGTGCTCGAGCATCTCTGCGGCACGCACGCCCGTCGGCAGGCCACCGTCCTGCAGCATCACGCCGACCTGGGGGCGCAGCTCGTGCGCGTCGGCGAGCGGGTCGAGTCCGAGCACGCGCACCACGCCGTCGTCGGGCCGCCGCAACCCCTCGCAGCACTCGATCGTCGTCGTCTTGCCCGCCCCGTTGGGCCCGAGCACGGCGGTGACCCGGCCCTGGTGCGCGACGAGGTCGAGCCCGTCGACCACCGCCCGCCCGTCGTAGCGCTTGACGAGACCGGCGATCTCGACTGCGGGCGTGGGCACGATCGGGCAGTCTAGGCCAGCGCCGCCACGGGGCGTCGGTGTCCGCGTCAGTACGTCGGCGCCGGGGGCAGTCCGAAGTACGCCTCGAGGGTCGGCGCGCCCGAGTCGTGGAACGTCCGGGCGAAGTCGACGCCGACGAACCGGATGTGCCAGGGCTCAGGGTCGTAGCCGGTCACGTCCGCCTGGCCCGCCGGGTAGCGCACGACGAACCCGTACTCGTAGGCGTGCTCGGCGAGCCACGCAGCCTGGGGGGTGTCCGCGAAGCACGACGAGTACGCGCGGCAGCTGCCGGTCAGGGGCCGCATGTCCGCGGCCAGTCCGGTCTGGTGCTCCGAGTAGCCGGCACGGGCCGAGAGCTCGTCGGCGCGGGCTGACCCGAGCTTGCGCCTCCACCCGTCGTACGTCGAGGCCTGCTCCGCGTAGGAGCGGTACCCGCTGCTGGCGTACATCCCGACACCGTCGGCGTCGGCGGCGGCCTCGAGCTCGCCGAGCGCGGCGGCGGCCTCGGGTCGTAGCGCATGGCCGTGACCGACCGACACGACCTCGGGCGCGAAGTCGATCGGCTGCATCGGGCGCTGCTTGTTGACGATGACGAGGTTGGTGGTGGCGTCGTCGACCTGGGCGAGCTCGTCGTCGGTCGCGGGGAACGTGCGCGTCGGGCTCGAGGTCGGCATCGGCGTGGGACTCGGCGTGGGGCTCGGAGTCGCGGTCGGGTGCGGCGACGACGTGGCGGTCGGACTGTCCACGACGACGCGGGTGCCGGTCGACGCGGTGGCGGTGGGGGCTGCGACGTCCGACGGGTCGCCCGACGCGCTGAGCGCAGCGGCCAGTGCGGCGCCCGCGACGGCCGCGACCGCGACCGCCAGCACGGTCGTCCGGCCGTCGGCACGCACCATGGACACCCCTCGTGCGAGCGGCACCGGCCGCGCCCACCGGACCGTCCGGCGTCGGATCCACGCTAACCCGCACGCCTGTGGGGAGCCCTGCATGTGCGCGGCGCGCCCGCAGCGTCGACCACTCCGGTGACGGCCAGGGGAGGGCTCGAGGTGAGGGCTCGAGGTGAGGGCTCGAGGTGAGGGAAGGTTGGCCTTGCTTGCGCAGGATGAATTTGGAAACGACGATGTTGCCAATATCAACGCCCGACGACCGCGGAGGTGAGCATGAGCACGACCCTCCCGCTCGAGCACACCCCGGCACCGGACGTCGACGCCGGTACCCGTCAGCGCGTGCTGGAGCTGGTCGTGACCGACGGTCCGATCACCGCGTCGACCCTGGCCGAGCGGCTCGACCTGACGCCGGCCGCCATCCGGCGCCACATCCTCGCGCTCGAGCAGGCCGACCAGATCAGCGTGCACGAGTCGTCCTCCGCCTCGCCGGTGCGCCGCGGCCGCCCCGCGCGCCGCTACGTGGTCACCAACCACGGGCAGGCGGGACTGGCGCACCGGTACGCCGAGATCGCGCAGCAGGCACTCGACTTCCTGCGGGACTCGGCCGGCGCCGAAGCGCTCGACGGCTTCGCTCGGGCGCGCGCGGCGGAGCTCACGGCGCGCATCGCGCCTGCGCTCGTCGACGCGGGTTCGGACGTGTCCCATCGGGCCGAGGTCCTCGCGAACGCGCTGACCGTCGAGGGCTACGCCGCGTCCGCGCGGCCCGTGCCCGGCACGCACGTCGTCCAGCTCTGCCAGGGTCACTGCCCGGTCCAGGACGTCGCGCACGAGTTCCCGCAGCTGTGCGAGGCCGAGACCAAGGCCATCTCCGACCTGCTCGGCGTGCACGTGCAGCGGCTGTCGACGCTGGCCGCAGGCGGCCACGTCTGCACGACGAGCATCCCCACGGTCACGCCGGGCTTCGGGTCCGCGACGACCAGCACCACACCACCCGCTGCCCCCGCGACGTCCCCGGAAGGAACGACTCGATGAGTGCACCCACGCAGGAGCCGATGACCCAGGACGAGGCGATCGCCTCGATCGGCAACTACAACTACGGCTGGCACGACGAGGACGTCGCGGGTGCGACGGCGCGCCGTGGCCTGTCCGAGGACGTCGTGCGCGACATCTCGCGGCTCAAGAACGAGCCCGAGTGGATGCTCAAGACGCGGCTCAAGTCGCTGCGCATGTTCGACAAGAAGCCGATGCCCTGGTGGGGCGCCGACCTGTCGGGCATCGACTTCGACAACATCAAGTACTTCGTGCGCTCGACCGAGAAGCAGGCGGCGAGCTGGGAGGACCTGCCCGAGGACATCCGCAGCACGTACGACCGGCTCGGCATCCCGGAGGCGGAGAAGCAGCGTCTCGTGGCCGGCGTCGCCGCGCAGTACGAGTCCGAGGTGGTCTACCACCAGATCCAGGAGTCGCTCGAGGAGCAGGGCGTCATCTTCCTCGACACCGACACGGGCCTGCGCGAGCACCCGGAGATCTTCGAGCAGTACTTCGGCTCGGTCATCCCGCCCGGGGACAACAAGTTCGCGTCGCTCAACACCGCGGTGTGGTCGGGCGGCTCGTTCGTCTACGTCCCGCCGGGTGTGCACGTCGAGATCCCGTTGCAGGCCTACTTCCGCATCAACACGGAGAACATGGGTCAGTTCGAGCGGACGCTGATCATCGCCGACGAGGGCTCCTACGTGCACTACGTCGAGGGCTGCACCGCCCCCGTGTACTCGTCGGACTCGCTGCACTCCGCGGTCGTCGAGATCATCGTCAAGAAGAACGCCCGCGTGCGGTACACGACCATCCAGAACTGGTCGAACAACGTCTACAACCTCGTGACGAAGCGGGCGACCGCGGCCGAGGGCGCGACGATGGAGTGGGTCGACGGCAACATCGGCTCCAAGGTCACCATGAAGTACCCGGCGATCTACCTCATGGGCGAGCACGCGCGCGGCGAGACGCTGTCGATCGCGTTCGCGGGTGAGGGCCAGCACCAGGACGCGGGCTCCAAGATGGTGCACGCCGCACCGCACACCTCGTCGTCCATCGTGTCGAAGTCGGTCGCCCGCGGCGGCGGTCGCACGTCCTACCGCGGCCTCGTGCAGATCCTCGAGGGTGCCTCGCACAGCGCGTCCAACGTGCTGTGCGACGCGCTGCTCGTCGACCAGATCTCGCGTTCGGACACCTACCCGTACGTCGACGTCCGCGAGGACGACGTGTCGATGGGTCACGAGGCCACGGTGTCGCGCGTGAGTGAGGACCAGCTGTTCTACCTGATGTCCCGAGGCATGCCCGAGACCGAGGCCATGGCCATGATCGTGCGTGGGTTCGTCGAGCCCATCGCGCGTGAGCTGCCCATGGAGTACGCCCTCGAGCTGAACCGCCTCATCGAGCTGCAGATGGAAGGGGCCGTCGGCTGATGACGACCACCATGAACGAGTCGGGGCTGTCCACCGACCACTCCCGCGCTGTCGCGGACGGCGAGCACACGCACGGCGTCGGCGGCACACCGCAGTCGTCGCGTGCCGAGCGGCTCGCGTCCTTCGACGTCGCCGACTTCCCCGTGCCGAACGGGCGTGAGGAGGAGTGGCGCTTCTCGCCGATCGGCCGGATCGCGCCGCTGTTCGCCGCCGCGACCGACGGCGTGCTCGACGGGCACGGCGTCCTGACCACGGTCGTCGAGTCGCCCGAGGCGACGGTCGAGATCGTCGAGCGCGGCGACGACCGCCTCGGGGTCGTCGGCAAGCCCGGCGACCGCACGGCCGCCGTGGCCTGGGCCTCGGCGTCGCGCGCGACGCTCGTGACCCTGCCGCGCGAGGCGGTCGCCTCCAAGGTGACCTCGATCCGCGTCGAGGGCGTCGAGGGCGCGGGCACGCACGACGCGCCGCTCGAGCCGACCGCGTCGCACCTGGTCATCCGCGCGCGCGAGCTGTCCGAGGGCACGGTCGTCATCGACCACGTCGGTCACGCGGTGCTCACCGAGACCGTCGAGATCGTCGCGGAGGACGGTGCCCACCTCACGGTGGTGTCCGTGCACGACTGGGCCGAGGGTTCGGTGCACGCCGCCTCGCACCGCATCAAGGTCGGGCGCGACGCGACGGTCAAGCACATCGTCGTCACGCTCGGCGGCGACGTCGTGCGCGTCACGCCGGACGCGGAGTTCTCCGGCGAGGGCGGCTCGGTCACGATGATCGGGCTGTACTTCGCGGACGCCGGTCAGCACCAGGAGCACCGCCTGTTCGTCGACCACGCCGAGCAGAGCTGCATCTCGCGCGTGACCTACAAGGGCGCGCTGCAGGGTGCCGGTGCACACACGGTCTGGGTCGGCGACGTGCTGATCCGGGCCGAGGCCGAGGGCACCGACACCTACGAGCTCAACCGCAACCTCGTGCTCACCGACGGTGCGCGCGCGGACTCGGTGCCGAACCTCGAGATCGAGACCGGTCTCATCGAGGGTGCCGGGCACGCTTCGGCCACCGGTCGCTTCGACGACGAGCAGCTCTTCTACCTGCGGGCACGTGGCATCCCGGAGCCCGACGCGCGCCGTCTCGTCGTGCGCGGGTTCTTCGCGGAGCTCGTGCACGAGATCGGCGTCCCGGAGGTCGAGGAGCGGCTGCTGGCCGCGATCGAGGCCGAGCTCGAGGAGTCGATGTCGGTGCTCGACCGGGTCGCTGTCGACGACGGTGCGCAGGCGGGGGTCGCTCCCGAGGCCACTGCATGAGCGCGCAGCTCGCATGCTTCGCGTCCGACGTGCCCGTCGGGGGCACGCTGCGCGTCGAGCTCGAGGCCGACAGCGGCACCGTCGAGGTCGCGGTCGTGCGCGACGACGACGGTGAGCTGCACGCGATCAGCGACATCTGCTCGCACGGCGCCGTCTCGCTGTCCGACGGCGAGGTCGACGGCTGCACGATCGAGTGCTGGCTGCACGGGTCGCGCTTCGACCTGCGCACCGGCAAGCCGCTCGGCCCACCCGCCGTCACCCCCGTCCCCGTCTACCCCGTGACCCTCGACGGCGAGCGTGTGCTCGTCGACGTGGATCGCCCCCTCTGAGCCCCTCTCTGACCTAGGAGCACCCCCGCATGACCACCCTGGAGATCCGCGACCTGCACGTCAGCGTCGAGACCAAGGAAGGCCCCAAGCCGATCCTGCGCGGCGTCGACCTCACCGTGAACAGCGGCCAGACGCACGCGATCATGGGCCCCAACGGCTCGGGCAAGTCGACGCTCGCGTACTCGCTCGCCGGCCACCCGAAGTACCAGATCACCGGCGGCTCGGTGCTGCTCGACGGCGCCGACGTGCTGGCGATGTCGGTCGACGAGCGCGCGCGCGCCGGCATGTTCCTCGCGATGCAGTACCCCGTCGAGGTCCCCGGCGTCTCGGTGTCGAACTTCCTGCGCACCGCCAAGACCGCGATCGACGGCGAGGCGCCGCCGCTGCGGTCCTGGGTCAAGGACGTCCGCACCGCGATGGACGACCTGCGCATGGACCCGACGTTCGCCGAGCGCTCGGTCAACGAGGGTTTCTCGGGCGGTGAGAAGAAGCGTCACGAGATCCTGCAGATGGAGCTCCTGAAGCCGCGCATCGCGATCCTCGACGAGACCGACTCCGGCCTGGACGTCGACGCGCTGCGCGTCGTGTCCGAGGGCGTCAACCGCGTCCGTGCGAACACCGACGTCGGCGTGCTGCTCATCACGCACTACACGCGCATCCTGCGCTACATCGAACCGGACTTCGTGCACGTCTTCGTCGACGGCCGCATCGCGGAGGAGGGCGGCCCGGAGCTGGCCGAGCGACTCGAGAACGAGGGCTACGACCGCTTCCTGGCGACGGCCTGACACACACGCGTGCGGGGACCTGGTGCCGGCTGGCCGCCGGGTCCCCGCCCCAGCTCTGAACCGGGGGTCGATCGTGGGCAGCACCTTGGAAGCCGCCGAGCTGGCGGCCGTGCGGGCGGACTTCCCGCTGCTCGAGCGCACCGTGCGCGGCGGTCGCCCGCTCGTGTACCTCGACTCGGCGGCCACGTCCCAGAAGCCGGACGTGGTGCTCGACGCCGAGCAGGACTTCTACCTGCAGCGCAACGCCGCCGTGCACCGCGGCGCGCACCAGCTCGCGGAGGAGGCCACCGAGGAGTTCGAGGACGCCCGGGCCCGGGTCGCCTCGTTCGTCGGGGTGCGTCCGGGTGAGCTCGTGTGGACGACGAACGCCACAGCGGGGATCAACCTCGTCGCGTACGCGATGTCCAACGCGTCCCTCGGTCGCGGCGGCGCGGCCGCGCGCCGGTTCGCCCTGCATCCGGGCGACGAGATCGTCGTCACCGAGGCGGAGCACCACGCCAACCTCGTGCCGTGGCAGGAGCTCGCGGCGCGGACCGGGGCGACGCTGCGCTGGATCGGCGTCGCCGACGACGGGCGGCTGCGCACGCAGGAGCTCGCGGACGTCGTGACCGACCGCACGCGCGTGCTCGCGTTCACGCACGCCTCGAACGTCACGGGGGCGATCAGCGACGTCGCGGCATTCGTCGCCCGTGCGCGCGAGGTCGGTGCGCTGACGGTCCTGGACGCCTGCCAGTCGGTCCCGCACGTGCCGGTCGACCTGCACGGGCTCGGCGTGGACTTCGCGGCGTTCTCGGGCCACAAGATGCTCGCCCCGACGGGCGTCGGAGCGCTGTACGGACGTCGTGAGCTGCTCGACGCGATGCCGCCGGTGACCACGGGCGGCTCGATGGTCGAGGTCGTGACGATGACCGAGACGACGTACGCACCGCCGCCGCAGCGGTTCGAGGCCGGCACGCAGATGGTCTCGCAGGCGGTGGCCATGGGCGCCGCGGCGACCTACCTCGACGACCTCGGGATGGACGCCGTCGCGGCGCACGAGGCGCACCTGACCGGTCTGCTGCTCGACGCCGTCGCCTCGGTGCCCGGCGTGCGCGTGATCGGCCCGACCGACACGCGCGACCGGCTCGCGAACGTCTCGTTCGTCGTTGACGGCGTGCACGCGCACGACGTCGGGCAGGTGCTCGACGACGCGGGAGTGGCCGTGCGCGTGGGCCACCACTGCGCGCAGCCGCTGCACCGGCGCTTCGGCATCGCCGCGACCGCACGCGCGAGCGCCGCGGTCTACACCACCGACGAGGAGATCGCGGTGTTCCGGGAAGCACTCGCGGGGGTCCGCGCGTTCTTCGGACTGACGGACGCGGCGCGCGAGGTGGTGGCATGACGGGCTCGATGGAGCAGCTCTACCAGCAGGTGATCCTGGATCACGCGAAGTACCCGCACGGCCGGGGGCTGGGGGAGTCGGTCGAGGGCGCCCACAGCGCGCAGTCGCACCAGGTCAACCCGACGTGCGGCGACGAGGTCACGCTCCAGGTCGACGTCGACGACGCCGGCGTGGTGCGCGGACTGCGGTGGGAGGGCCAGGGCTGCTCGATCTCGCAGGCCTCGGTCTCCGTCCTGCACGACCTGGTCCTGGACCAGCCGCTCGAGACCGTCGGCTCGCTGTCCGAGACGTTCCGCGCGCTCCTGCAGTCGCGCGGCGCCGGGCTCGACGACGAGAAGGCCGAGGACGCCCTGGGCGATGCGGCGGCCTTCACCGGCGTGGGCCGGTTCTCCGCCCGCGTGAAGTGTGCGCTGCTCGGCTGGGTCGCGCTGAACGACGCCCTCATCAAGACCGGCGTCACCCCGAACCACCCGGAGGACGTATGAGTACCGAGTCGTCGCCCGTCAACGTCGCCGACGTCGAGGAGGCCATGCGCGACGTCATCGACCCCGAGCTCGGGATCAACGTCGTGGATCTCGGCCTCGTCTACGGCATCGTGCTGGAGCAGAACAACACCGCGGTCATCGACATGACGCTCACGTCGGCGGCCTGCCCGCTAACGGACGTCATCGAGGACCAGTCGGCGCAGGCGCTCGACGGCATCGTCGACGGCTTCCGCATCAACTGGGTGTGGATGCCGCCGTGGGGTCCCGAGAAGATCACCTCGGACGGTCGCGAGCAGATGCGGGCCCTGGGCTTCAACATCTGAGCTGCCCCGCTCGCCGCGCGCGACCTGGTCGCCGTCGTCGCGCAACGGCCCTACCGGTTCGCGGGCACGATCGAGGACAACCTGCGCCCGGCCCGGCCCGCTGCGTCGGACGACGAGCTCGCGACGGCGTGCCCGGCGGGCGGCGCTGGACGCCACGCTCGAGCGCGCGCCCGCGCACCTCGCCGCGTCGGGCGGGGCGTACGCCCGCCTGCTGGCCCGCCAGACGACGGACGAGCCGAGGGTCTCGTCAGGCAGTCGGGGGACCCGTTGCCGTCGCGCAGGCCCGTCAGGACTTCTTCGGCTTGGCCTTGGGGGCGCGCAGGCGCAGCCAGCGGCTCTGGCCCTCCTCGCGGAGCTCGACCTGCCCGTTGCGCGAGCGCAGGAAGTCGGTGAACGTCGGGTAGCCGAGCGCCTGCTCGTTGTACTGCGGGTTCAGGCGCTTCATCTGCGCCTTGACGGTCGCCGCCGGGCTCCAGCCGTCGTCGTCCTTCCCGACGAGCCCGAGCGCCTTGATCAGCAGCCGGGTCGCGCCCGGGCCGCCGATCGGCTGACCCGTCGGCGTCGGTGAGCTGTCGGCCTCCGAGACCGAGGGCGGCGCGGCGGCGCGGGTCGCGCGGCGGGACGTCGGCGCCGGTGCGGGCTCGCTCGGCTCGGCCGGGGGAGCGTCGCCGTCGCCACCCGCCTCGGCCGGCGCGGCCGGCTCGGCCTGCTCGTCGTCCGCCGGCTCGGACGGGGCGGCGTCGGGGCCGGGCTCGTCGTCGGCGTCCTCGAGCTCGTCGTCGTCGGACCGCACGACCTCGTCGTAGTACTCGAACTCGTCGCAAGCGGAGATCAGCGCGCGGCTGGTGCCGCCGGGCACGCCGATGCCCACGACGACGCGGCCCAGGCGGCGGCAGCGCTGCGCGAGGGCGATGTAGTCGGAGTCGCCCGCGACGATGACGACGTGCGTGATGTCGGGCAGCCGGAACAGGTCCTCGAGCACGTCGACCGCGAGCCGGATGTCGGCGCCGTTCTTGGTGCCGGACGCGGGGAAGAGCTGCGTGAGGTCGATCGCCCGGTCGACGAGCTGGCGTTTGTACGTCGCGTTGGCGGGGACGGACCAGTCCGCGTAGGCGCGCGCGACGGCGACGGTGCCGAACGAGGAGGCGAAGTCGAGGATCGCGCTGACGTCGACGCGGGCGTCGTCGAGCCGGGCGGCGACCTCCTTGCGGGCGTCGCGCGCGTTCTCCTTGCGCCACGCGCCGTCGCCGTGCAGCTGGTCGTACCGCGAGATCACGATGTTGTCGAAGTCGATGTAGACCGCCGCGCGGTCGGTGTCCGTCAGCTCCGGCATGGGGCCTCCTTGGCTCGCCCCGACCCTACCGGCCGGCACGGGCGCGCTCGTCGGGCTCGTGGGCCCCTCAGAGCGGGTCCGCCGCGAACGTGTCGCACGCCGCGAGCTCGCCCTGCTCGTACCCGACGAGGAACCACCGTTCGCGCTGCTCGCTCGAGCCGTGCGTCCACGCGTCGGGGTTCACACCGCCCGACGACTGCTCCTGGATGTGGTCGTCGCCGACGGCCGCGGCGGCGTCGAGCGCCTGCGCGAGCTCGGCCCTCGTGATCGGGTCGAGGTAGGCGACGCCGGTGTCGGGGTCGACGGTCGACGCCGCGTGACCCGCCCACAGCCCCGCGTAGCAGTCGGCCTGCAGCTCGACGCGTACGGAGTCGGAGCCGGCGCCGGTGTCACCGCGGTCGGCGTCGTCGAACACGCCGGTCGCGTGCTGGATGTGGTGGCCGTACTCGTGCGCGTACACGTACATCTCGGCGAGCGGACCGCCCTGCGCACCGAACTCGCTGGTCAGCAGGTCGAAGAAGCCGAGGTCGAGGTAGATCGTCCGGTCGCCAGGGCAGTAGAACGGGCCCGACGACGACGAGGCCTGACCGCATGCCGTCGACACCGCGGACTCGAACTCGGCCGCCTCGGGGATGTCGACGCCCGCGGCCTGCAGCGTCGGGGCCCAGTAGGTGTCGAGCGAGTCGAGCGTCGCGGACAGCCGGCACGCGCGGTCGGTGTTGGCCTGCTCGGCGGTGCACTCGCCGATGGTCGCGTCGTCCTCGACCTCGCCCGTGCCGCCGTCACCGAGCAGCGCACCGAGGTCCGGTCCGCCGCCCAGCAGCATGATCGCGAGTACGACGAGCAGGCCGAGCCCGCCGACACCGCCGCCGATCGCGACACCCCGGGTACCCCCGCGGCCGCCGCCGCGCCGCGACTGCACGCGGCCGCCGCCGAAGCTGCCGCCCTCCTGGAAGGTCATGCCCCGGAGCGTAGAGGGTGGCTGTCAGCCGCGCGCGGGGGCGTCGGCCCGTCGGGCTCGCCCAGGCCGCGGGCCGCGAGCGCCTCGCCGACCCGGTGAGCGTGCCCGACCATGCGCACCGCCGCGGGGACGACGACCGCGCGCGGGTCGCGCCCGAGCCCGCGGGCCCGCGCGGCGTCGCGCGACTCGACCGTCGAGACGACGAGCACGGGCACGGTGCGCAGCATGAGCGCGATCGCGAGCGAGACCTGCTCGGGTGCCAGCCCGACGTGCCGCAACGGCCGCGCCGCGCGCGCGAGCGTGTCGAGCAGCACGTCCGAGCGCGTCGTGGCCGTGACCAGCGCGGCGAGCAGCACCGCGGCCAGGAGGTCCGCGGTGAGCTCGATCGCGCCCGCAGGCCCGTCGGACCACCAGCGGAAGACCGCGAGCACCCCGATGCCGAGCAGCGTCGCGGTCAAGCCGCCTGCGCTGCCGCGCAACGGGACGCGCGCGACCGCGTAGGCCAGCAGCACGAGCGCGAGCAGGACCAGCGCCGAGGGCACACCCTGCAGCACGACCCCGAGCGTCGTGACGACGAGCAGTGCGACGAGCTTGGCGCCGCCAGGTGCGCGGTGCACCGGGCTCGTCCCCGGCCGGTAGAGCCCCAGCGGTCCGCTCCACGGCGCACGCAGCGGCCTGCCGGTCGCCTCAGGCCCGTCCGGGGTGGGGGTCACGACGGCGATCCGTCGCGGACGCGGGACGCGCGTGCGGCCATGAGGGTGCGGTAGTGCCGCACCGCCTCGTCGGGCGCGCCGTCGTGCACGACGCGGCCCTCGTCGACGACGAGCACGCGGTCGGCGTGGCCGGCTGCGTCCAGGTCGTGCGTGACCTCGACGACCTGCTGCTCGAGGCCGGCGACCAGGTCGTCGACCACCGCACGCCAGGCCAGGTCGAGCAGCGTCGTCGGCTCGTCGAGCACGAGGACGCGGGGTTCGGTCGCGAGCACGGCGGCCAGCGCGAGGAGCTGACGCTGCCCGCCCGACAGCGAGTGCACCGGCTGGTCGGCGCGCGCCGCGAGCCCGAACCGTGCCAGGACGGCTCGTGCGGCCTGCGCGCGCTCGCGGGCGTCCGGGTGCGTGCGCCGCAGCGACAGCGCGACGTCCTCGACCGGCGTCGGCATCACGATCTGGGCGTCCGGGTCGGTGAACACGAACCCGACGAGGCGGCGCACGGCGGCGCCGTCCCGGGCGGTGTCGAGGCCGTCGACCGTGACCCGGCCCGACGACGGCAGCACGAGCCCGTTCAGGAGCCGCGCGAGCGTCGACTTGCCGGAGCCGTTCGCCCCGATCACGGCCACGCGCGGCTCGTCGAGACGCAGCGAGAGCGGGTGCAGGAGCGTCACGACGCGGTCGGCGCCGCCGGCCGGGTCCGGGGACCAGGCCGTGACGTGGACGGCGTCGAGCGCGATCACCGTCGCGAGCGCAGCAGGCTCGGGTAGGCGCGGAAGACGACGAGCGCGACCGCGGCCGCGAGCAGCGACTTCACGACGTCGCCGGGCACGAACGCGAGGTTGGCGGTCCAGGCCACGTCCAGGCTCATTCCGGCGCGCCACATGAGGCCGGCGATGCCGAAGACGTCGATCACCACCGGGCTCGCGACCAACGCGGCGACCGCGACGAGAGCCGCCCGCCGCCAACCGGCCCGGCGCAGGGCGAGGCCCGCCAGGGCGCCCGCCGCCACGGCCCCGGCGACGAAGCCCACGAGGTAGCCGCCGGTCGGCCCGACCAGGATGGCCAGGCCGCCCTTGTGGCCGGCGAACACCGGGACGCCCGCGGCGCCGACGGCCAGGTACAGCAGCACCGAGAGCGCGCCGCGGCGGGCCCCCAGCACCAGACCGGCCAGGACCACGCCGAAGGTCTGCAGCGTGAACGGCACGCCGCTGGGCCCGGCGATGTCCGGCAGGACGCCGCACACGACGATGAACGCGGCGAATGTCGCGACGAGCGCGAGGTCGGTCGCGGCGGAGCGGCGGACCACGGGCACCGGTGCGGCGATCGCGACGGCGCCGCCGGACACCGTCAGGTCGGCGGTGCTGGTCGCGACGACCTCGGCGGTCGAGTCCGCGGTCGAGTCGGCGGTCGAGTCGGCGGGTGAGTCGGCGGTGCGGGCGTCGGCCACGGTTGCTCCTTGGGTCGGCGTGCTCGTCGGGTGTGCTCGTCGCAAGCCTGTCGGTCGGGCGAGGAAGGCCCGGTCGGTGGCTCTGCGACGTCCAGAACGCTAGTGCGCGCAAGGGAGCAGGCACGCCTGTGCGCCCGACCAACATGCGGTGCGCGAATCCGGAGGAAATCACCACGAGACCCGGCGCGCCCCCCTGTGGTCTGCGTCACATCTCATCCGTGCCGACGCTGTCCGGAATGTCCGCGGATGGCTAGCGTGGTCTCGACCGCAGCCACGCCCGCGCGGGGGTGCGACGGGGTCCGACGGGGGAGGGTCGCCATGACCGACGAGGAGCGCCCTGAGCACGAGAGCTCGTCGGACGTCCCCGAGGACCCGAGCCTGCTGCGCCGGGCGTTCGACGAGGTCGTCGACGAGATCTCGCGCGAGCACCCGTGGTACGAGCTGCCGCACGCCCTGGGGCTCGTCGAGCTGATCGGGATCCGGGACACGCTGCGCCTCGAGAACCTGCACGACACGTCACGGCTGCCGGCCGTGCACGAGCTGCAGCCGCCGCAGTTCGAGGAGCGGTTCACGGTGCAGCGGACCGCCGACGGCAGCTGGAACGACCTCGCACACCCCGAGATGGGCATGGCCGGCACGCGGTTCGGCCGCAACGTGCCGCTCGAGCACACCTGGCCCGACCGCGAGCGGATGCTGGTGCCGAACCCGCGCGAGATCAGCCGCCGGCTCATGACCCGCGAGAAGCTGAACCCCGCCACGGGCGGCAACGTGATCATCACCGCGTGGCTGCAGTTCATGATCCACGACTGGATCCGGCACGGCACGAGCCTGACGAGCAACCCCTGGGTGCTGCCGCCGGTCGAGGGCGACGACTGGCCGACGCCGCCGGTGCTCGTGATGCGCACGCCGCCGGACCCGACGAGCCCGCCCGACTCGCCGCACCCGCCGACGTTCCGCAACGACAACACGCACTGGTGGGACGGCTCGTCGCTGTACGGCAACGACCTCGACGCGCAGCGGTTCCTGCGCTCGGGCAAGGGCGGTCACCTGCGGCTCGTCGACGGCATGCCGCCGGTGCCGGACGACCCGCGGCTGGACCCCACCCGCACGCCGGGCTTCTGGCTGGGCCTGGGCATGATGCACACCCTGTTCACGCGCGAGCACAACGCGATCGCCGACGCGATCGCCGGGGCGCACCCCGGCTACGACGACGAGCTGCTGTTCCAGAAGGCGCGCCTGGTCACGTGCGCGCTCATCGCCAAGATCCACACGATCGAGTGGACGCCCGCGGTCACCGCCCATCCGACGGCCGTCAGCGCGCTGCACGCGAACTGGTACGGGCTCGCGGGCCGCCGGCTGAGCGGGTTCGTCGGGAAGTTCTCCGACGACGAGGCGCTGCGCGGGATCCCCGGCACGCCGACCGAGGACTTCGGCGTGCCCTACTCGCTCACGGAGGAGTTCGTCGCCGTCTACCGGATGCACCCGCTCGTGCCGGACGACTACGACTTCCGCTCGGCCGACGACGACTCGCCGACGCTCGGTCCGCTCACGTTCGCCGACCTCACGGGGCCGCAGTCCGTGCCGATCCTGCGCGACCAGTCGCTCGCCGACCTGCTGTACACGTTCGGCACCATGAACCCGGGCCTGGTCACGCTGCACAACTTCCCGCGCGGCCTGCAGACCTACCGCCGGCCCGACGGCAAGCTGATGGACATGGCCGCGCTCGACGTGCTGCGCTGCCGCGAGCTCGGCGTGCCGCGGTACTGCGAGTTCCGCCGGCTCCTGCACCTGAGGGTGCCGACGAGGTTCGACGAGGTGACCAGCAACCCGCAGTGGGCCGCCGAGCTCGAGGACGTGTACGCCGGCCGTATCGAGGACCTCGACCTCGTCCCGGGCATGATGGCCGAGGACCTGCCCGACGGGTTCGCGTTCTCCGACACCGCGTTCCGGATCTTCGTGCTGATGGCCTCGCGGCGGCTCAACAGCGACCGCTTCTTCACCGACGCGTTCACCGACGAGGTGTACACGCCCGAGGGGATGGCGTGGGTCCGCGAGAACACCATGGGATCGGTGCTGATGCGCCACTGCCCGCAGCTGACCAGGTACGTGGAGCACCTGCCCAACGCGTTCGCGATCTGGCAGCGCGCCCGGCCGTAGACTGGCGACAGCTTGCGTCCGCGACGACGTCCGGACGCGTCCCCTCCCAGGAAGTCCACCACTGTGATCACCGCGCACGGCGTCGGGTTGCGCATCGGCGCCCGCGAGCTGCTCGCCGAGACCTCGTTCCGTATCGCTTCGGGGGACCGGATCGGCCTCGTCGGGCGCAACGGCGCGGGCAAGACGACCCTGACCCGCACGCTGTCGGGCGAGACGCAGCCGACCAGCGGTCAGATCACGCGCTCGGGCGAGGTCGGCTACCTCCCGCAGGATCCGGCGCACGGCGACCTGGGCGTCCTGGCGCTCGACCGCGTGCTCTCGGCGCGCGGTCTCGACGAGATCGTGCGCTCGATGCGCGCGACCGAGACGCTCATGGCCAGCACCGACGACGACGAGCGCGAGAAGGCGATGGCGCGCTACTCGCGGCTCGACTCGCGCTTCAACGCCGCCGGCGGTTACGCGGCCGAGAGCGAGGCGCACCGCATCACCGCGAACCTCGGCCTCGACGACCGCGTGCTCGGCCAGACGATGGGCACGCTCTCGGGCGGTCAGCGCCGCCGCGTCGAGCTCGCGCGGATCCTGTTCTCCGGCGTCGACACGCTCCTGCTCGACGAGCCGACCAACCACCTGGACGCCGACTCGATCACGTGGCTGCGGGACTACCTCAAGGGGTACGCGGGCGGGTTCGTCGTGATCTCGCACGACGTCGAGCTGCTGCGCGCGACCGTCAACAAGGTGTTCCACCTGGACGCGAACCGTTCCGCGCTCGACCAGTACAACCTCGGCTGGGACGCGTACCTGCTGCAGCGCGAGACCGACGAGAAGCGCCGCCGGCGCGAGCGCGCGAACGCCGAGAAGAAGGCCGCGGCGCTCATGGCCCAGGCCGACAAGATGCGCGCGAAGGCCACCAAGACCGTCGCCGCGCAGAACATGGCGCGCCGTGCCGAACGCCTGCTGTCGGGTCTGGACGAGGTCCGCGTGGCCGACAAGGTCGCCAAGCTGCGGTTCCCCGAGCCGGCCGCGTGCGGGCGCACGCCCCTGACCGCATCGGACCTGTCGAAGTCCTACGGGTCGCAGGAGGTCTTCACCGGTGTCGACCTGGCGATCGACCGCGGCTCGCGCGTCGTCGTGCTGGGCCTCAACGGCGCGGGCAAGACGACGCTGCTGCGGCTGCTGTCGGGGCTGGAGAAGTCCGACACCGGTGAGGTGCACCCGGGCCACGGGCTCAAGCTCGGCTACTACGCGCAGGAGCACGAGACGCTCGACCTGACGCGCACGGTCGTCGAGAACCTGCGCACGGCGGCGCCGGACCTGAGCGACACCCAGGTGCGCTCGGTCCTCGGCTCGTTCCTGTTCTCGGGCGACGACGCCGACAAGCCCGCACGGGTCCTGTCGGGCGGCGAGAAGACCCGGCTCGCCCTCGCCGCGCTGGTCGTCTCGTCGGCCAACGTCCTGCTGCTCGACGAGCCGACGAACAACCTCGACCCCGCCAGCCGCGAGGAGATCCTCGCCGCACTGCGCGGCTACAAGGGCGCCGTCGTGCTGGTCAGCCACGACGAGGGGGCGGTCGCGGCCCTCGATCCCGAGCGCGTCCTGCTGCTGCCGGACGGCGACGAGGACCTCTGGAACGCCGACTACCTGGACCTGATCACCCTGGCCTGAAGGCTCAGGACTCCGGGCCCGGACGGTCCGCGAGCTGGGCGTCGATCAGCGCGTCCTCCTCGGCCTCGGCCCGGCCCTCGCGACGGCGCGGCCGTGCCACGGACCGCTCGCGCGGCTCACCCTCGTCGCGGTTCGGGGACGCGGACGCTTCCTCGAGCTCCTCGCGCTCATCGACGAGCTCGCGGCGCGCGAGCCAGGAGAACCCGATCAGCGAGCCGAGCGCGAACACCCACCACTGGAACGCGTAGCTCAGGTGCGAGCCGGGATCGAGGTCGGGCGTCGGGAGGTCGCCCGGGACGCTCGTCGGAGCAGGGTCCTCCGAGACCCGCTGGCCGTACACGCCGGTGTAGACCGCGTTGCCGGACGCGTCGAGACCGCCCGACGCGACGACCTGCGCGGGGTCGATCGACTGCGCGTAGCCCTCCGCGGTGCGCGTCGAACCCGACTCGGCGGGCCGTAGGCGCGCCACGAGCGTGACCTCGCCGGTCGGCGGAGCCGGTACCGGGACCGTGGTGGTCGCATCCTCGCCGGTGGGCACCCAGCCGCGGTCGACGACGAACAACGCCCCGTCCGGCCCGTCCACCTGGAACGGGACGAGGACGTGGTAGACGGCTTGGCCTTCGACCGGGCGGTTGCGCAGCAGCACGGTCGCCTCGGGCTGATAGGTGCCGACGAGGGTGACCGGGAGCCACTGCTCGTCGTCGGCCAGCGGGTCGGAGGGGCCCGCGACGACGTCCGCGAACGGGACGGGTTCGGCGTCGTAGTTGGCCTCGGCGACCGCGATCTGCGCGTCGCGCCACTCGTGGCGGTGCCACTGCCAGCGGCCGAGAAACGTGCAGGTGACTGCGAGCACGACACCGAGCACGACGAGCCCGACGGCGCGGCGCACCGCCGGCCTCACGACGACCCGTCGGACGGATCGCGTGCGGGAGGCTCAGGAGCGGGCAGGTCGGTCACGGGGACCGTCGTGCGCAGGAAGCCGCGCACGTCCAGGAACTGCGTGAGGTGCTCGAGGTGCGCGTCGCACGCGAGCCACACCTTGCGCCGGTCCGGCGTGTGCAGCTTCGGGTTGTTCCACAGGAGCCCCCATGTCGCGTCGGCGCGACAGCCGCGTGCGCTGCAGATCGGCTCGTCGACGGGGTCGGGCACGGGACCGAGCAGGCTCATGAGCCATCCTCCGAACCACCGGGCCGGTCCCGGTCGCCGGGACCGCCACCGATCTCGCGGGGGTCGACGAACGGGGGAGCGTCGTCGCGGCGTTCGCGTCCGGCGTTCGCGAAGATGACCGCGACGTACGGCAGGACCACCGCGCCGACGAGCAGCACGACCGACATCCACACCGGGATGCGCGACCACGTGAAGATCGCGAGCAGGAAGCACACCAGGCGCACGCCCATCTGCGCCAGGTACCGCCGCTGGCGGCGAGCCTGGTCCTCGGCGAGCGGCTCGGGGGCGGCGGTGATCCGGTGCACCTCGGCGGGGGTCTCGCGACGGCGTGCACTCACCCCCCGATCCTAGTTCGCCCCCACCCCCACCCCTTCCGTCGGCCCCGGCTCTTCGCGCGGGTGGCAGCTAGGGCGTGTCGCCCATTCGGGTTGACGAGCACGGGCGGGATGTGGAGCCTTTGGCATCGTGAGTCGATCGGATCTGGGCTATCCGTGCCCGTGCTGTGGGCGCGTCACGTTCGGCGAACCTCCCGGTAGCTACGAGATCTGTGCTGTGTGCTTCTGGGAGGACGACGCGGTCCAACTGCGGTGGCCGGACTGGTATGGCGGTGCCAACACGCCTTCGCTGATCGAGGCCCAGCGCACCTTTGCTGAAGTCGGCGCCATGGAGAGCCGGTTCATCGGACACGTGCGCGCCGCTGACGAGTCCGAACCGCTGGACGAGGGATGGCGGCCGATCGATCTCGCGGTCGATGAGTTCGAGGTGCGAGGCGTCCAAGAGGCCCCCTGGCCTTCGGATCACACGACGCTGTACTGGTGGCGGCCCACCTTCTGGCGGCACGCGTAGTGCCGGACGACGCCTTGGCCCACCCGATGCAGACGGCGAGGACGGCGTCGGCGCGGTAGGTGATAGCGAGCTTGTCGTAGCGGGCCTCACCCCAGATATCGGAGGCACGCCCTAGGCCGTGCCTCCTAAGTCCGGCTTGCCTGTGATGCCAGGCTCGCCGGGTATCGCGTGCAGGGGCGCTCTCGGATGCTGCGTGGGCTCGGGTTGAGCCGCTGGGCGCGCTGCTGGGTCACCTGCGCGTGGCCCGCCTGGGACCGGGACGCCCGCGGACGCGCCCGGACCGGCTGCGCGCGGACAAGGCGTACTCCTCGCGCGGCAACCGGGCGCTGCTGCGCTCACGGGGCATCGTCGCCGTCATCCCGCAGCCGTCCGATCAGATCGCCCATCGCAGGCGCCGCGGCTCACGCGTACGCCGCCCGCTGGCCCTCGACCGCGATGACCATCGCGGTCGCAACGTCGTCGAGCGCGGCTTCAACGACACCAAGCAGTGGCGCGGGTTGGCCACCCGGTGCGACAGACTCGCACTGGTCTACCGCGGAGCCGCCATCCTTCGGGCCATCCTCCTGGGGCTCAGGCGGTTCGGCGACGCGCGGTCCTAGTAGAGCTCGACCTCCCAGCTCTCCAGCGGGGGTTCTCCATCCGGCGCACTGCCGGTGCAGTACTGGTAGAGCCACACCGCCGCCCGCCGCTCCGCGTACTTCTCGTTCACGGGCTCGCCCTGGTCATCGAGCTCCAAGACGTTGGCGAAGATAGCGAACAGTGTCTCCATCTGGCTCGGCGAGTCGCGCAGGTCGTCCCAGTAGTCGATTCCTTCGAGGATCGGATGCCCGACCGACCCACGAAAGACCCAGCCGGCGAAGCGCCGCAGCGCGCCCGATGCCCCATGCGATAGCCCTGTGACCACGACGCGAACTGTAGGGGTCGCCGGGTGACCAAGCGGCTCAGGTTAGGAGACACGCCCTAGTCGCGCGGGCGGTCATCGTGCCGAGGTCGCGCTGAGGGGAGGGGACGGCGGATCATCGGGTCGCAGGCGGGGTTGTGGGGCTTCCACAATTGGGTCGGGTGGTTCTGTGTCGCGGCGGTGCCGTCCGGGTGCGCGGGGCTCGGATAGCGTCGTGTCCCGTGCCTGAGATTCTCGAGACCCCTGCAGCCCCGCGCGTCGTCCTCGTGACGGGTGCCAACCGTGGCATCGGCCGCGCGATCGCCGAGCGGTTCGTCGCTGCCGGGGACAAGGTCGCCACCTTGTACCGGTCGGGCGAGCTGCCCGAGGGGGTGTTCGGCGTCGTCGGTGACGTGCGCGACACGGCGTCCGTGGACGCAGCGTTCACGGCCGTCGAGGCGGAGCTCGGACCGGTCGAGGTGCTCGTGGCCAACGCCGGCGTGACGCGTGACCAGCTCCTCATGCGGATGTCCGACGAGGAGTTCGACGAGGTCCTCGACGTGAACCTCAAGGGGGCGTTCCGCTGCGCGCGCCGCGCGAGCAAGGGCATGATCCGGCTGCGCCGCGGGCGCATCGTGCTGATCTCGTCGGTCGTCGGGCTGTACGGCTCGCCCGGCCAGGTCAACTACGCCGCGTCGAAGGCCGCGCTCGTGGGAATGGCGAGGTCGATCACGCGCGAGCTCGGCGGGCGCGGGATCACCGCCAACGTCGTCGCACCCGGTTTCATCGACACCGACATGACCCGTGCGCTGCCCGAGGCGACGCAGGACGGGTACAAGGCGGCGATCCCCGCCGGCCGGTTCGCGCGGCCCGACGAGGTCGCGGCGGCCGTCGAGTTCCTCGCCTCACCCGCCGCCGCGTACATCAGCGGCGCGGTGCTGCCGGTCGACGGCGGCCTCGGCATGGGTCACTGACCCCGACCGACCACCAGCACCAGCTCGACGACGAACACCAGCTCGACGACGAACACCAGCACCACAGGAAGGCGAGAACGCCCATGGGCCTGCTCACCGGCAAGAAGCTCCTCATCACCGGCGTCCTGACGGACGGTTCGATCGCGTTCCACGTCGCGCGGCTCGCGCAGGAGCAGGGCGCGCAGGTCGTGCTCACCTCCTTCGGGCGCCAGTTCCGCCTGACGCAGGTGATCGCCCGGCGACTGCCCGTCGAGGCGCCCGTCGTGCAGCTCGACATCACGGACCCCGACGACCTGGCCGCGCTCGCGGACCGCGTGCGCGAGGCCGGCTTCGACTCGCTCGACGGTGTGGTGCACTCGATCGGCTTCGCACCGCAGACGGTCATGGGCGGCCAGTTCCTGGGCGCGCCGTGGTCGGACGTCGCGGTCGCGCTTGAGGTGTCGGCGTACTCGCTCAAGTCCCTCGCGGTGGCGGCCCAGCCGCTGCTGACCGGCGGTGGCTCGATCGTCGGGCTGACGTTCGACGCGAAGTTCGCGTGGCCCGTGTACGACTGGATGGGCGTCGCGAAGGCCGCGTTCGAGGCGACGTCGCGTTACCTGGCCCGTGACCTGGGCGCGTCGGGGGTGCGCGTGAACCTCGTGTCCGCCGGCCCGATCCGCACGACGGCGGCCAAGTCGATCCCCGGCTTCGAGCAGATGGAGGAGCGCTGGTCCGATCGTGCGCCGCTCGGCTGGGACGTCTACGACCCCGAGCCGACCGCCCGCGCGGTCGCCGCGCTGCTGTCGGACTGGTTCCCCGCGACGACCGGCGAGATCATCCACGTCGACGGCGGTGTGCACGCCATGGGTCAGTGATGGCAGGCTGAGGCGATGAACCAGCCGCCGAGCGTGTCCGATGAGCCACGTCGGCTGGTGCTGCTGCGGCACGCCAAGGCCGAGCATCCCGACGGCGTGAGCGACCACTCGCGTCCCCTCGCGCTGCAGGGTCGGCGCCAGAGCGCCCGGGTGGGCACCGCCCTCGCGGCGGCGGGCCTCGTGCCCGACCTCGTGTGGTGCTCGTCGAGCACGCGCACCCGCCAGACGTGGGACCTCGTGCGCGGGACGCTCGGCGCGCAGCCGCCCGCCGAGTTCCTCGACGACGTGTACGAGGCGGGCGTGCGCTCGCTGCTCGCGCTCGTCGCGACCGCGCCGGCGTCGGTGTCCACGCTTCTCGTCGTCGGGCACGAGCCGACGATGTCCCACACGGCCGCGACGCTCGCGGGACCGGGGTCCGACGAGGATGCGTGGTCGCGGGTGCAGGTCGGCGTGCCGACCGCGTCGTGGTCGCTCATCGAGCTCGACGGAGACTGGGACACGGTCGCGTCGCAGGCCGGCCGCCTGATCAAGGTCGTCACGCCCCACTGACGGGCGGGGTCGTCCCCGGTGCGCCGGGGCGTGGGTTCATGCGCGCAGCGGTGCCAGGTCGAGTGCGGCGTCGAGGCGGTCCGTCAGGACGGCGTCGGCCTGCGCGGCCACGACGGGCTTCGCGTTGAACGCGATCCCGAAGCCCGCCACGGCCAGCATGTCGAGGTCGTTCGCACCGTCGCCGATCGCGACGGTGTGCTCGAGAGCGGCACCGACCAGCGCCGCGTAGTCGCGCAGCGCGACGGCCTTGGCCGCCCGGTCGACCACCGGACCGCTGACCCGGCCGGTCAGCAGGCCGTCGGCCACCTCCAGCGCGTTCGCGCGCGTGAGCGAGATGCCCAGGCTGTCGGCGAGCGGCCCGACGAGCTCGATGAAGCCGCCGGAGACGAGCCCGACGTGCCAGCCGCGGCGTTGCACCTCGGTGATGAGCTCGCGGGCGCCGGGGGAGAGCTCGAGCTGCGCGCGAACGTCGTCGAGCACGCTCGTCGGAAGACCTGCGAGGGTCGCGACGCGCTCGTGCAACGACTCCGCGAAGTCGATCTCGCCGCGCATCGCGCGCTCGGTGATCTCGGTGACGAGCTCGAGCGCGCCCGCGTGGGCGGCGAGCAGCTCGATGACCTCGCCCGTGATGAGCGTGGAGTCCACGTCCATGACGAGGAGCCGGGGCACAGTCGGCTCAGCAGCGAGGTCGGCGTCGCGGTCGAGGGTCACGGCGCCGAGGCTACCGGCGCCGTGACCCTCGAGGGCCGCGTGGTCATTCCGTGATGATCGTGCCCTTGGGGACGATCGTGATCCCGGACGGCGTGACGGTGAACCCGCGGGCGAGGTCGTGCTCGCGGTCCAGGCCGATGCGCGCGCGCTCCGGGACGATGACGTTCTTGTCGAGGATCGCGCGGTGCACCTGGGCGTACCGCTGCACGTCGACGCCGTCCATGATCACCGAGTCGGTCACCTGCGCCCACGAGTGCATCCGCACGCCGGGCGACAGGATCGAACCCGAGACCGTGGCCCCCGAGATCACGACGCCGGGGGAGACGATCGAGTCGGCCGCGTGCCCGAGACGACCGGCGCCGGCGTGCACGAACTTGGCGGGCGCCAGGCTCGTGTAGCCCGTGTAGAGCGGCCACTCGTCGTTGTAGAGGTTGAATACTGGCTCGACCGCGATGAGGTCGATGTTCGCGTCGAAGTACGCGTCGAGCGTCCCGACGTCGCGCCAGTAGTCGCGGTCGCGCGGCGTCGAGCCGGGCACGTCGTTGCGGATGAAGTCGTACACGCCGGCGGTGCCGCGCTCGACGAACGCAGGCACGATGTCGCCGCCCATGTCGTGCCGCGACGTCGCGCTCTCGGCGTCCTCGGTCACCGCGCGGACCAGCGCGTCGGCGTTGATGACGTAGTTGCCCATCGAGGCCAGCACCTCGTTCGGCGAGTCCGCCAGGCCGACCGGGTTCTTGGGCTTCTCGAGGAAGGCCTTGATCTTCGTCGGGTCGCTCGGGTCGACCTCGATGACGCCGAACTGGTCGGCCTCCTCGATCGGCTGGCGGATCGCCGCGACCGTGAACTCGGCGCCCGACGCGATATGCGCGTCCACCATCTGGGAGAAGTCCATGCGGTAGACGTGGTCGGCGCCGACGACCACGACGATGTCGGGCCGCTCGTCCTCGATGATGTTGAGGCACTGGTAGATCGCGTCGGCGCTGCCGAGGTACCAGTGCTTGCCGACCCGCTGCTGTGCGGGGACCGCGGCGACGTAGTTGCCCAGCAGCGACGACATGCGCCACGTCTTCGAGACGTGCCGGTCCAGGCTGTGGGACTTGTACTGCGTCAGCACGATGACGTGCAGGTAGTGCGAGTTGATGACGTTGGACAGTGCGAAGTCGATCAGGCGGTACAGGCCGCCGAACGGCACTGCGGGCTTGGCACGGTGGGCCGTGAGCGGCATCAGTCGCTTGCCCTCCCCACCTGCGAGGACGATTGCGAGGACGCGCGGCGCTGCCATGAGCATGACCCTAGTTCCGTGGGGCGGTTGCGGCGAGGCCTGGGGACCTGTGAGCGCTAGCGTGTCGCGGAGGGCACGGGCGCAGGATCGTCCCGGGCCTCCCGACGAGCCGCTTGGAGGACGCCGTGCGCGTGGACCTGCTGACCCGTGAGTACCCGCCGAACATCTACGGCGGCGCCGGTGTGCACGTCGCGGAGCTCGCGGCGGTGCTTCGTCGTTCGGTCGACGTGCGCGTGCACTGCTTCGACGGTGCCCGCGACGAGCCCGGCGTCGCGGGCTACGACGTCCCGGCGACGCTGGCGGGGGCCAACCCGGCGCTCCAGACGCTCGGGGTCGACCTCGAGATGGTGGACGCGGTCGGTGCGGTCGGCATCGACGGCGTGCGCAGCGACCTGGTCCACTCGCACACCTGGTACGCCAACATGGCCGGCCATCTCGCGTCGCTGCTGCACGGCGTGCCCCACGTCCTGACTGCGCACAGCCTCGAGCCGCTGCGGCCGTGGAAGGCCGAACAGCTCGGTGGTGGGTACGCGCTGTCGAGCTGGGTCGAGCGGACCGCGTACGAGGCGGCCGCGGGCGTGATCGCCGTCAGCGGCGGCATGCGTGAGGACATCCTGCGCTCCTACCCGGCGGTCGACCCCGCACGCGTGCACGTGGTGCACAACGGCATCGACCTGGACGGCTGGCAGCGGCCCGTCGACGCCGCCGACCTGGAGCACGCCGACGCGACGGTCCGGGAGTTGGGCATCGACCCGTCACGCCCCGCGGTGGTCTTCGTCGGCCGGATCACCCGGCAGAAGGGGCTGCCCTACTTCCTGCGCGCGGCCGAGCAGCTGCCGGCGGACGTGCAGGTCGTGCTGTGCGCGGGTGCGCCGGACACGCCGCAGATCGCCGCCGAGGTCAGCGGGCTCGTCGAGCAGCTGCGCGCACGGCGTTCGGGCGTGGTGTGGATCGAGCAGATGCTCCCGCGGCGCGACCTGGTGGCCGTGCTGGCGCACGGGACCGTGTTCGCGTGCCCGTCCGTGTACGAGCCGCTCGGCATCGTCAACCTCGAGGCCATGGCTGTCGGGCTGCCCGTGGTCGGAACGGCGACCGGCGGCATCCCGGAGGTCGTCGACGACGGGGTCACGGGCCGGCTGGTCCCGATCGACCAGGTGCGCGACGGCACGGGCACACCCCGGGACCCGGACGCGTTCGTCGCGGACCTCGCGGCCGCGCTCGTCGAGGTCGTGTCCGACGAGGAGCGCGCGCGGACGTGGGGCGTGGCCGCACGGCGGCGCGTCGAGGACCACTTCTCGTGGGACGCCATCGCCGAGCGCACTCTCGAGATCTACGCCCAGGTGCTCCGGGGCTGACGCCGCGGGTCCGCCCCACGGCGGATTCTCGGGCACGCTGCCGGTGTCACAGCGAACGTCACAGGGCGGCGCGGCCGATGAGCGAGGCCGTGGCGGCGGCGAGCGCGCGGCGCGCCATCCGGTCCACGTCGCGCAGCGCGGCCGACCGCTGGTCGGCCTGCCAGACGTTGATCGCCGCGCCGTCGTCGGCGCCCGCGAGGTCCGCGATCGCGCGCAGCCGCGCGGCCGAGGCCAGCACGCGAGCCCGCCGACCGTCGAGGTGCTCGGGGAGGCGCCACGCGGCCAGCGCGCCGTCGCGGATCGCCGCGACCCGTTCGGTGTCCCGCGAGTCCCAGTGCGCGATGTCGAGCCGGATGAGCGCCTGCGTGATCGTCGCGAGCCCGATCCGCAGGTCGCGGTCCGCGTCGGTGAGCGAGCCCAGCGCGAGCGCGGCCGTGATCCACTCGGGCACGGGCGTGGCGCGCCAGCGCACCACGTGACCGGGCTCGTACGGGGAGCCGAACTCGGAGACCTGGGGGACCAGGGCGAGGTCGCGTCCGTCCGGTGCGCGCAGCAGCACGCACTCGCCGACGTGCAGCGACGACACGCTGACCGCCGCGGGCACCGACTGGACGTCGCCCGGTGCGGGGAACAGCGCCACGACCTGAACCTCGCCGCCGGGCGTGAGCCACGTCGCCAGGGACTCCGCGAGCGTCGTCGTCGCACCCGTGAGCGCGTCCTCGACAGTGTGCGGCTCGTCGTCCGACTGCACCGCACGCACGGCGCGATCGAGCTGCCCGCGTGCGTTGGGGCGCCCGTCGTCGTCACACCCCAGCCACAGCGCGAGCAGCGCAGATCGAGGCAACGTCAGCGTGCGGCTCACAGGTCCACCGTAGAGCGGTCGGCGACCCGGGTGGTGCAGGAGTCCGCGCCGGACGTGACTTCGCCGCGGTGTCACCCCGAGCCGGGACCGGGCCGTTAGGGTCGGGGCATGACCGACGTGCTCGACCTGCAGGACGTGACGATCCGCCGGGGCACCACGACGATCCTCGACCGGGTCACCTGGACCGTCCGCGAGGGCGAGCGATGGGTCGTGCTGGGCCGCAACGGCGCGGGCAAGACGACGATGCTGCAGGTCGCCTCGGGTCGGATGCATCCGACGAGCGGCACCGCCGATCTGCTCGGCGCGCGGCTCGGGCGCGTCGACGTGTTCGAGCTGCGGCCCCGCATCGGGTTGTCCAGCGCAGTGCTCGCGGACCGCATCCCGGGCGGCGAGTCGGTACGTGACGTGGTGCTCACCGCGGCCTACGGCGTGACGGGACGATGGCGCGAGTCCTACGAGGAGCTCGACGAGTCGCGGGCGAGCGATCTGCTGCGCGCGTTCGGTGTCGAGCACCTCTCCGAGCGGTTCTTCGGCACGCTCAGCGAGGGCGAGCGCAAGCGGGTCCAGATCGCCCGCTCGCTGATGAGCGACCCGGAGCTGCTGCTGCTCGACGAGCCCGCGGCCGGGCTCGACCTCGGCGGGCGCGAGGAGCTCGTGGCGGCGCTCTCGGAGCTGGCGTCGGACCCGCGCTCGCCCGTGCTCGTGCTCGTGACGCATCACGTCGAGGAGATCCCGCCGGGCTTCACGCACCTGCTGCTGCTGCGCGACGGCGGTGTGCACGCGGCGGGGCCGATCGAGCAGGTGCTGACGCCCGAGAACCTCAGCGGCGCATTCGGCGTGGACCTCGACGTCCAGGAGCAGTCGGGCCGTTGGGTGGCACGCGCCCGGACCTGATCCGGGTTCACCGGCCTGCGATCCGGCGGTGCGCGGGTTCGGTTGTGGAGAAGTCGCCCGTCCAGGGTGAGGCTCGGCCTAGGATCGACTCACGGGCGTCGTCGACGACGCGGCGCGCAACACGAGGGGGATCCGGCGTGGACTGGCTGTGGTGGGTCGGCGGGGCGTTGCTGCTCGGCATCCTCGAGATGCTGATGCTCGACCTCGTGTTCATCATGTTCGCCGGGGGAGCGCTCGCCGGCGGCCTGGCCAACCTGCTCGGTGCCGAGCTGTGGCTGCAGGTCGTGGTCGCCGCGGTGACGTCCGCCGTCCTGCTTTTCGCCCTGCGGCCGTGGCTGCTGCACCGCCTGCGGGACCGCACGCAGCTCGTCGAGACCAACACCGCCGCGCTCGTCGGGCGCCCCGCCGTCGTCGTCTCGACGGTCACGGGCGAGGGCGGGCGCGTCAAGCTCGCGGGCGAGGTGTGGAGCGCGCGCGCCGCGGCGGGCGTCTCCATCCCGCCCGGGGTGTCCGTCCGCGTCGACCGCATCGACGGCGCCACCGCGGTGGTCGCGCCGACCGACGCGGCCTGACCGGCACGCCCGGCTCGTTCACGAAGTTCCGCAGCGCCGCTGCACGTACTGCCCGTCCCGGACCCGGAGGTTGCCTTGCCAGATGACACGGACGTCGGTCGGATCGCCCTGATCGTCGTCATCGCGCTCGTCCTGCTGTTCGTCGTCGTCGCGCTGTTCCGCTCGGTGCGGATCGTGCCGCAGACCGTGGCGATCATCGTCGAGCGGCTCGGTCGGTACTCGCGGACCCTGGACGCCGGGCTGCACCTGCTGATCCCGTTCGTCGACCGCGTGAGGGCGGGGGTGGACCTGCGCGAGCAGGTGGTCTCGTTTCCGCCGCAACCGGTCATCACGTCCGACAACCTCGTCGTGAGCATCGACACCGTCATCTACTTCCAGGTGACCGACCCCAAGTCGGCGGTGTACGAGATCGCGAACTACATCACGGGCATCGAGCAGCTCACCGTCACCACGCTGCGCAACGTCGTCGGGTCGATGGACCTCGAGCAGACGCTCACGAGCCGCGACCAGATCAACGGCCAGTTGCGCGGGGTGCTCGACGAGGCCACCGGCCGCTGGGGCGTGCGCGTCAACCGGGTCGAGCTCAAGTCGATCGACCCGCCGGACAGCATCAAGGGCTCGATGGAGCAGCAGATGCGGGCCGAGCGCGACCGGCGCGCCGCGATCCTCACGGCCGAGGGCGTCAAGCAGTCCGCGATTCTCACCGCCGAGGGCGAGAAGCAGGCCTCGATCCTGCGCTCGGAGGGTGAGGCGCAGTCCGCGATCCTGCGCGCCGAGGGCGAGGCACGCGCGATCCTGCAGGTGTTCGACGCCGTGCACCGCGGCGACGCGGACCCCAAGCTGCTGGCCTACCAGTACCTGCAGACGCTGCCGAAGATCGCGGCGTACCCGTCGAACAAGATGTGGTTCCTGCCGGCGGAGCTCACCGGCGCGCTCGGCCAGCTCGCGAGCGGGTTCGGCGGAGGGTTCGGCGCGCCCGCGCCGAGCGAGCCAGCGCGACCCGCGGGCACGTCGCCGCTCGGTGACGACCTGCCGGCCGTCGCGCTGCGCGATCCGGCCGAGGCGCTCGCCGAGGCCCGCCGCGAGTCCGCGGCCGCGACCGCGGACGCGACGAGCGCCGGGACCCTGAGCGGGCGCCCGTTCGACCCGTCGGTCGAGCTCGGCCAGCGCCCCGGTGGAGCCGCGGTGCCGCCGCGGCCGGCGACCCCGCCCGTGCCGCCCGTGCCGCCGGTCGACGAGCCGAGCCCGGACGCGGGGGACACCGCACCGTAGGCCGGAGCAGCGACGACGCCCGCCGGTGCGGCAACGCCGGCGGGCGTCGCCGCGTTCGCTGCGGCAACGCCGATCGCCGCGTTCGGTGCGGCAACGCCGATCGCCGAGCGCGAAACCGCTTGCGAGTGAGTGCTCACTCACTTACGCTCCCCGCGTGATGGTACGAACCGGCCGTGCCGCACCGCTGCCTCCCGCGGAGCGGCGCGCCGCGATCTTGCGGGCGGTGCGTCCCGTGGTCCTCGAGCGCGGGCTGGCCGTGACCACCAAGGAGCTCGCCCGGGCCGCCGGGGTGGCGGAAGGCACGCTGTTCCGGGTGTTCGACGACAAGTCGGCGCTGGTGCGCGCCGCGGCGGCCGAGGCGGTCGACCCCGCTGGCGACCTCGCGGCGATCGCCGCGATCGACCGGTCGCTGCCTCTCGAGCAGCGCTTGGCTCTGGTGGTCGCGCTCGGCCTGGCCAGAGCCGCCGAGGGCATGCGCTGGATGATGATCCTGCACGAGGTCGCACGCCTGGACCCGCCCCAGCCGGGCACCGACCACCGCGCGCACATGCGGGACGTGCACGCCCGCTCGGAGCTCGGTCGCGCCCAGGTGCGTGCCGCGCTGCTCGAGCTCCTCGAGCCCGACCAGGACCGCCTCACGTGGTCGCCCGACGAGACGGCGGAGCTCCTCGACGTCATGCTCATGGGTGTGACGGTGCGGACGATCGACGCCCGGCGGCGCGGTGTCGAGCCGAGCACGCCGTCGGCCGACGTTCTCGTGACGGCCTTCCTCGACGGCGTGCTGGTGCGCCGATGACCCCGATCCGAACCGTGTCGTCCTCCCGGAGCGTGTGATGCTCGTCCGACTCCTGCGTGAGCACCTGCGGCCCTACCGGTTCGCGGTCGTCGCCGTCGTGGTGCTCCAGCTCGTCCAGACCCTCGCGACGCTGTACCTGCCGAGCCTGAACGCCCGGATCATCGACGACGGCGTGACCCAGGGCGACGTCGACGAGATCCTGCGGCTCGGGGGCGTCATGCTCGCGGTCAGCCTCCTGCAGGTGGTCTGCGCGATCGTCGCGGTCTACTACGGCGCGGGTGCCGCGATGGGCTTCGGCCGCGACGTGCGCAGCCGACTGTTCGCCACGGTGCAGAGGTTCTCGGCGCGCGAGATGGGGCAGTTCGGCGCGCCGACGCTCATCACGCGCACGACGAACGACGTGCAGCAGGTCCAGATGGTGGTCCTGATGACGTTCACGTTCGTGATCATGGCCCCGATCATGCTGATCGGCGGCGTCGTGATGGCGCTGCGCGAGGACGTCGTGCTGTCCGGGATCCTCGTGGTCGCCGTGCCCGTGCTGGGCATCCTGATCGGGTTCGTCGTGTCGCGGATGATCCCGTACTTCCGCGTCATGCAGAAGCGCATCGACGCCATCAACCGCGTGATGCGCGAGCAGATCACGGGTATCCGGGTGGTCCGCGCGTTCGTGCGCGAGCGGCGCGAGACCGAACGTTTCGACGAGGCGAACGACGCGCTGTACGACACGTCGCTGCGCACCGGCCAGCTCATGGCGCTCATGTTCCCGGCGGTCATGCTCGTGATGAACCTGACGAGCACCGCGGTGATCTGGTTCGGCGGGCACCGCGTCGCCGACGGGGCCATGCTCATCGGCCAGCTCACCGCGTTCCTGTCCTACATCGCCTACATCCTCATGGCCGTGATGATGAGCACGATGATGTTCGTGCTGTTCCCGCGGGCGATCGTCTCGGCGGGCCGGATCGGCGAGGTGCTCGACACCGAGCCGAGCGTGGTCCCGCCGGTGGCCCCGATCCCGCTGCCCGAGGACCCGGTCGCCCGCGGCCGGCTCGAGCTGCGTGACGTCGAGTTCGGGTACCCCGGTGCGGAGAAGGCCGTGCTGCAGCACGTGGACCTCGTCGCCGAGCCGGGCCAGACCACCGCGATCATCGGCTCCACCGGCTCGGGAAAGACGACGCTGCTGCACCTGATCCCGCGCCTGTACGACGCGACCGACGGCCAGGTGCTGATCGGCGGCGTCGACGTGCGGGACGTCGAGCCCGCGCAGCTGTGGGCGCAGATCGGTTTCGTCCCGCAGAAGCCCTACCTGTTCTCGGGCACCGTGCGCTCGAACCTGCTGTACGGCGACGTGGACGCCGACGACGACGCGCTGTGGCACGCGCTCGAGGTCGCGCAGGCGCGCGCGTTCGTCGAGCGGATGGACGGCGGGCTGGACGCGGCGATCGCGCAGGGCGGCACGAACGTCTCGGGTGGGCAGCGGCAACGACTCGCGATCGCCCGCGCCCTGGTCAGACGACCGCGGCTGTACCTGTTCGACGACTCGTTCTCGGCGCTCGACTACACGACGGACGCCGCGCTGCGGGCGGCGCTGGTGCCCGAGACCCGGGACGCCGCGGTGCTCGTCGTGGCCCAGCGGGTCGCCACGATCCGCCAGGCGGACGTCATCGTCGTGCTCGAGGACGGCGAGGTGGTGGGCCGCGGCACGCACGCCGAGCTGCTCGCGACCAACGAGACCTACCAGGAGATCGTGTACTCGCAGCTGAGCGCGCAGGAGGCGGCATGAGCCAGGACCGGCCGGCGACCGCACCGGCGCGACTGCCCGGGCCGCCTCGCCGCGGGCCCGGTGGACCGATGGGCATGATGGGGATGCCGGGGGAGAAGTCCTCCAACTTCCGCAGCTCGGGCGCGCGCTTCCTGCGCGAGCTGCGCCCCGAGCGCCCGCGGATCGTCGCGATCACCGTGCTCGCGGTCGCGTCGGTGACGCTCGCGGTGATCGGACCCAAGCTGCTCGGGAGCGCGACGAACGTGCTGTTCAACGGCCTCGTCGGCGCGACGCTCCCCGCGGGGCTCACCAAGGACGAGGCGGTCGCCGGCCTGCGGGCGCAGGGCAACGACCAGTTCGCGGACATGGTCAGCGGCATGGACGTCGTTCCCGGGGTCGGCGTCGACTTCGACCGGCTCGGGCGGATCCTGCTCGTCGTCGTCGTGATCTACCTGGGCTCGTTCCTGTTCGGCTGGGTCCAGGGGCGGATGACCGCGGGGGTGGTACAGCGTTCGGTGCTGCGACTGCGCGCGGACGTCGAGGCCAAGCTGCACCGCGTGCCGCTCAGCTACTTCGACCGCCAGCCGCGCGGCGAGCTGCTCAGCCGCGTCACGAACGACATCGACAACGTCGCCCAGACGCTGCAGCAGACGCTCAGCCAGGTCATCACGTCGGTCCTGACGGTGATCGGCGTGCTGGCCATGATGTTCTGGATCTCGCCCCTGCTCGCCGGGGTCGCGCTGCTCACCGTGCCGCTGTCCATGCTGGTCGCGGCGCTGATCGCGAGGCAGTCCAAGCCGCGGTTCATCGACCAGTGGCGGCACACCGGCGAGCTCAACGCGCACATCGAGGAGATGTTCACCGGGCACACGCTCGTGACGGTCTTCGGTCGTCAGGAGGAGTCGGCGAAGACGTTCGCCGAGCGCAACGAGGCGCTGTACGACGCGAGCAACCGCGCGCAGTTCATCTCGGGCACGATCCAGCCGGCGCTCGGCTTCCTGGCGAACCTCAACTACGTGATCGTCGCCGTGGTCGGCGGGCTGCGGGTCGCCTCGGGCGCGATGACGCTCGGCGACGTGCAGGCCTTCATCCAGTACAGCCGGCAGTTCACGCAGCCGATCACGCAGCTCGCGAGCATGGCGAACCTGCTGCAGTCGGGCGTCGCGTCGGTCGAGCGCGTCTTCGAGCTGCTCGACGCGCCGGACCAGACCCCGGACCCGGACGAGCCCGCGCGGCTGCCCGACCGGCCGGCCGGCCGGGTCGCGTTCGAGCACGTCGCGTTCTCGTACACCCCGGACGCGCCGCTGATCACCGACCTGTCGATCGTCGCCGAACCGGGTCAGACGATCGCGATCGTCGGACCCACGGGCGCGGGCAAGACGACGCTGGTGAACCTGCTCATGCGGTTCTACGACGTGGACGAGGGCCGTATCACGCTCGACGGTGTCGACACGCGCGAGCTCACGCGCGACGAGCTGCGCGGTGAGCTCGGCATGGTGCTGCAGGACACGTGGCTGTTCGGCGGCTCGATCGAGGAGAACATCGCCTACGGCGTGGACGGCGCGACGCACGAGCAGGTCGTCGCGGCGGCCGAGGCGACGCACGTCGACCACTTCGTGCGCACGCTGACGGACGGCTACGCGACGGTCATCGACGACGAGGGTGCGGGCGTCTCCGCGGGCGAGAAGCAGCTGCTGACCATCGCGCGCGCGTTCCTGGCCGACCCGACCATCCTCATCCTCGACGAGGCCACGTCGTCGGTCGACACCCGCACCGAGGTGCTGGTGCAGAAGGCGATGAACGCGCTGCGGGCGGGGCGGACGTCGTTCGTCATCGCGCACCGCCTGTCCACGATCCGCGACGCGAGCTCGATCCTCGTGATGGAGCACGGGTCGATCGTCGAGCAGGGCACGCACGACCAGCTGCTCGCCACGGGCGGCGCGTACGCGCGGCTGTACGAGAGCCAGTTCGCCGCCGCGGTCACCGAGGAGGCCTGACACCCTCGTCGGACCGGACGAACCGGGTGATAGCGGGCGAGGCCCGTCGTCGGTAGGTTGCCGGGTGAGGGACGCCGTGCCGGGCGGCGCCCGGGGCGGGGAGCCTGCGATGCGCGTGCTCTGGTGGCGGCGTGAGGCGCACGACGAGCGACCCGCGGACGTCGACGTCCTCGAGCTGCGGGTGCACGGCGTCGCGAACACCCCGCCCGCCGCGATGCTCGGGCTCGCGCCCACCGAGATCGAGCAGGTCGAGGGCGACGAGCTCGGCAGCTTCTGGTGCGCGACGCCCGCGGCGCGGGCGGTGCCCCGGCCCGCCGACGATCCGCGCGCCGTGCCGCCCGGCGTGCGGCGTGAGGCCTACTCGTGGGGCGCGATGGCCCGGCTCTCGACGATTCCCGGGCTGGGCAAGGTCACGGGCACGATCGCGGGCCTGACGCGTGCGCTGTGGGTGCTGATCATCCCGTTCGGGTTCGTCAACGTCGCGTACTGGACGCGTGACGCCGACGAGCCGGCGGGGCGGCGCTCGTCGGCCGGCGGCGGGCTCGTGCGGCTGTTCGGGCTTCTGCTCACGCTCCTGTGGGTCGCCACGGTCACGACGATGACGCTGGGCGTGGTCGGCGCGCAGTGCTTCGGCGAGAAGCAGCAGCTCGACGTCGCCGGGCAGCCCGCGCCGGTCGAGTACGTGATGACGTGCACCGCGCTGCCCGGCTGGATGGGCTCGTGGGCGCGATGGACCCCCGGCACCCGCACGGTCGCGCTCTCGCTCGTCGCGATCCTGGCCGTGCTGCTGCTCGCGGCCGTGGGCTCGACGGGGCAGGTCCGCTACGAGCGGCGCATGTCGTGGACCAAGGCCAACGGCATGGCCGACGCGCCGCACCTGCGGTCGGGAGACGTGTGGCCGATGCTCGCGCGGCGCAGCTTCTGGACGCACGCCCGCAGTTCGCAGGCGCAGTGGTGCCAGCACCTCGCGGCCGCGTTCGCGCTGCTCGCGGGCATGCTGGCGTGGCACCACCTGTACCGCGACGTGCCCGGGTGCCGGCAGTCACGCGGGTTCGGCGAGGCCGGGTGCCTGGACCCGGACCTGTGGGCGACCGAAGCGTCGCGACCGTGGATGGCGATGGTGGTCCTCGCGCTCGTCGTCGGGATCGGCGCGGCGTGGCGCACCGGCAGCATGCGCCTGGACCCGACGACGCAGCCCACGGCGGACGACCCCGGCGGTGCACCCGACGCGGCGGCCGGCACGGGCTCCGGCGCCTCGACGCGCCTCGACGTCGTGCTCGTCGTCGCGGGAGCAGCCGTGCTGACCTGGACGCTGTGGCGCGTCGGGCGGCTCGACGACCAGACGCCGTGGGTAGTCGACGGCGGCCCGCCGTTCGTCGGGCTCGCCGCGGTCCCGACGACGATCGTCGCGGCGATGGTGCTGCTCGCGATCGCCTCCGCGGGGCTGCGGGCTCACGTCGGTGCGCGCGTCTGGGTCCCGCTCGTCGTCGGCTCGCTGCTCGCCGGGCTCGTCGCGACGCTCTGGCAGGACGGTGCGGCCCACGCCTGGGGCGAGGTGCTCGCGGCCGTGCTCGCGGGAGCCCTGTTCCTCGTCGTGCTCGTGCGCGGGCTGCGCAACCCGGGGCGACGTGCGCAGGGCTGGGGTGGGCGCGGGCCCTTCGTGATGCTCTCGATCGCCGCGGGGGTCGCGATGGTGCTCAGCGCGGCGGCGGTGCTCGGGCTCGTCGCATGGCTGCAGGCTCCTGCGGCGGCGGAGAACGCGACCGTCCCGAGCGCCGTCTCGACCGCCCTGGAGGCGGCGACCTCCCAGGACACCCTGCGCGATCCGGTGGTGGTGCGCCTCGGCACACCCCAGACGCTCGTGACGCCCGAGGGCTACCAGGACTTCGCGATCGTCAGCGTCGCGGTGCTGCTGGTGCTCGCGGTCCTGCTGGCCGTGCTGGGGCTGCGCTCGGCGGTGCTGCGCCGCGACGACGTGCCGGACGTGCCGGTCGTGCCGCCGGTGCGGCGGCGGGACCGGGTGGTCGACCCGGACGCCACCCCGCCGAGCCGGGAGGCGGTCGCGGTGCAGGCGGGCCGGCACCGGGCGACGCTCGCGCACCGGGCCGAGCGCCTGGTCGGGGCACTCGCGCTGTTCGCGTTCGCCGCGCTCGTCGCGACCCTGCGCGTCGGCGCGCCCGCACCTGACGCGCCGGTCTGGGTCCACGACGTCTGGCAGGTGTGCGTCGACTGGTCGACGAAGGCCGTGGTCGCAGGCACCGGGCTGATCGTCGCGAGCGTCGTGCTCGCCGGCTCCAAGAAGTCGCTCGCGCGGCCGTGGGGGCTGCTGTGGGACCTCATGTGCTTCCTGCCGCGCGCCGCGCACCCGTTCGCGCCGCCGTGCTACGCCGAACGCGTCGTGCCCGAGCTGCGCTCGCGGATCGACTCGTGGCTCGGTGACGACGGCAACCCGATGGCCGAGCGCGAGCGGGAGCGCCGGCGTGTGGTGATCTCGGCGCACTCGCTCGGTGGCGTGGTCGCGGTGGCCGCCCTGTTCGGCCGTTGGGACGGCGTGTCGGGGCCGTTCGACAAGCGCGTGGGTCTGCTGACCTACGGCACGCAGCTGCGGGCGTACTTCGGGCGGTTCTTCCCCGAGCTGCTGGGCCCGGTGGCGCTGGGCACGGCACCCGTGGCGGGCGCGCGCGTGTGGCTCGCGGACCCGTGGGCCAGCCTCACGCCGGCCCTCGCGCCGCCCGACCCCGAGCGCCCCGTGCCGTCGCCGACGCTCGCCGAGACCCTGGACGCCGCCCCGTCCGGCCGGGGCGCCGAGCCTGGCGCCGCGGCGCGGCGCTCGCGGTGGCGCAGCCTGTGGCGGCGCACCGACTTCATCGGGTTCCCCGTGGACGGCTACGCCGGCTCGCGGATCGACAGCGCCGCCGCGGAGGTCGACGAGCGCGCGTACCTGCTGACCGTCGCGGCGCACAGCGGTTACCCCGCGACCCCGCAGTACCGCGAGGAGCTCGACCGGCTCGTGACGACCCTGCGACTGGTGGCTCCGGAGGAGGTCCCGAGGGCACCGACCGGCTGAGCACTAGGCTCACGAGGTGCATCGGGACAGGCTCACCTTCGCCTTCTACGGCTGCTTCGTGGTGTGGGGCTGGTTCCTGTACAGCTTCGGCCCGAGCGTCCCGCTGCTGGCCGACGACTTCGGCATCACCTCGGCACAGGCCGGGCTGCACGGCACGGCGATGGCCGGCGGCGCGGTGCTCGCGGCGTTCCTCACCCCGCGGGTCGTCGCGCGGTGGGGTCGACGGCCTGCGCTGCTCGCCGCGCTCGGTCTGATCGTGCTCGGCGTCGTCGGGCTCGTGCTCGCGCCCGCGCTGTGGGCCAGCCTGCCCGCGATGTTCGTCATCGCGCTCGGCGGGAACATCGCGATCAGCTGCGCGCAGCCGGGCCTCGCCTTCCACCACGGCGAGGCGGCCTCGGCCGCGGTGACCGAGGCGAACGGCGTGGGTTCGACGATCGGGCTCGTCGGACCGCTCGCGGTGGGCCTCACCGTCGCGATCGGGTGGGGCTGGCGGCCCGCGGTCGCGGTGACGATCGTCCTCGTCGCAGTCACCGCGTGGCTCACGGCCCGTCGGCCCGTCGGCGGGGCGATGACCCCGCCGACCGTCGGCCGCCGCGCCGTCGCAGCGGCCGACCGGACCGTCTCGGGAGCCGCGACCACGACCGAGACCGCGGCCGCGACCGAGACCGCCGACGAGCCGCACGTCACCCTCGCCGGTCCGCACGGCGTCGATCCGGTCGTCGGCTCCGTGGAGGCGCTCGCGCTCGCGGTGGTGTCCGACGACGAGACGCCCGCCGAGCGCCGCGCCTGGCACGCCGGACTGCCGGCGTGGTGCTTCCTGGCGGCCGTCGTGGCGGCGATCGCGCTCGAGAACGCGACGACGTACTGGTCCACCGACCTCGTGCGGGAGCAGACCGGCGCCGGACCGGGCATCGCGACCGCGACGACGGCAGGCCTGGTGGCCGGCATGTCCGCGATCCGCTTCGTCGTCGGGCCGATGTCGCTCAGGGTGCCGCCGGCGTTGCTGCTGGCCGCGGGCTTCGTCGTGGCGGTCGCCGGCTGGGCGGTCCTGTGGACCTCGACGGAGACCGTGATCGCGCTCGTCGGGCTCTTCGTCGCGGGTCTGGGGTACGGCGTGCAGTACCCGCTCGCGATCTCGCTGCTGCTGTCGACCGCACCGCACGCGGGCGACGCGGCGCAGGCGCGTGCGACGCTCGCCGGCGGCCTGGCGATCGGCGTCGCGCCGTTCCTGCTCGGCGCGCTCGCGGACGCCGTGGGCATGCACGCGGCGTTCGTCGTCGTGCCCGTGATCGCGGTGCTGGGCCTGGCCGCAGCGGTGCTCGGAGGGCGGCTCGTCGGGCGGCCCACCGCGACCGCATCCGTCGTGGAGGTGACCCGATGACCCTGACGCACCGTGTCCGTGAGGTCGTGCTGACCGTGCGTGGACCTGACGGCACGCCGCTGACCGGGCGCGACGTCGTGGTCGAGCAGCGCCGGCACGAGTTCGGCTTCGGCTGCATCGGCTTCGACTTCGTCGGGCACGAGGGGTCCGAGGCCGACGCCCGCCTCGCGGAGCAGTGGTTCGACCTGTTCGACACCGCGACGCTGCCGTTCTACTGGCGCTACTTCGAGCCCGAGCAGGGGCACCCGGACACCGACCGCCTGCTGGCCGCCGCGCGCTGGTTCGTCGCGCGCGGGGCGCGCGTCAAGGGCCACACCCTGATGTGGCACACGCTCGCGCCGCAGTGGCTGCTCGAGCGCGGTCCCGACGAGGTCGAGCGGCTCCAGCGCGAGCGGATCACGCGCGACGTCGGTGACTTCGCGGGTGTCGTCGACACCTGGGACGCGATCAACGAGGTCGTGATCATGCCCGTGTTCACCGCCGAGGAGAACGCGATCACGCCGCTGGCACGGGCGCGCGGGCGCGTCGAGACGGTTCGCCTCGCGTTCGAGACCGCGCGCGCCGCGAACCCCGACGCGACCCTGCTCATCAACGACTTCGACCTGTCGCCCGCGTACGAGCAGCTCGTCGAGGAGGTGCTCGAGGCCGGCATCCGGGTCGACGCGATCGGCCTGCAGACCCACATGCACCAGGGCTACGTCGGCGAGGAGAAGACGCAGCGGGTGCTCGACCGGTTCGCGCGGTTCGGGCTGCCCCTGCACCTGACCGAGACGACGCTCGTCTCGGGCGACCTCATGCCCCCGCACATCGAGGACCTCAACGACTGGGTGGTCGACATGTGGCCGTCGACCGCCGAGGGCGAGCAGCGGCAGGCCGACGAGATCGTCCGGCACTACCGGACGCTGCTGGCGCACCCCGCGGTGCAGTCCGCGACGTACTGGGGGCTCACGGACGCGGGCGCTTGGCTGGGTGCGCCCGCGGGCCTCGTGCGCGCCGACGGCACGCCCAAGCCCGCCTACGACGCGCTGCGCGACCTCGTCCGTGGGCAGTGGTGGCACGGTCCGACGACGCTGCGGACCGACGACGCCGGGCGCGTGCGCGTGACCGGCTGGCGCGGCGACTACGCCGTCCGCGCGGGCGCGGCGAGCGGGTCGTTCGTCGTCGGGACGCCCGACGAGGTCGACGTGCGACTGGCGCCCTGACGGCTGGCACGGACGGCTGGGACGATGGGCGCGTGCTGCACCTCGACCTGACGCCGGTCACCGACCCCGCCGACGACCGCCTCGCCGACTACGTCTCGCTCACGGACGTCGCGCTGCGCTCTCGGCACGAGCCGGCCCGGGGCCTGTACATCGCCGAGAGCTCGACCGTGCTCGAACGCGCGCTGCGGGCCGGGCACCGGCCGCGTTCCGTGCTGCTCGCGCCGCGCTGGGTGCCGGACCTCGAGCGCATGGTCGCCGACCTGTCCGCCGACCCCGGTTCGCCCGGAGCCGTCACCGTGTTCGTCGCCGACGAGGCGGTCCTCGAGGCGATCACCGGCTTCCACGTGCACCGCGGCGCGCTCGCGGCGATGCACCGGCCGCCGCTGGCCCCGGTCGAGGCGGTGCTCGCGGGCGCGCGGCGCGTGGCGGTGCTCGAGGACGTCGTCGACCACACGAACGTCGGCGCGGCGTTCCGGTCCGCCGCCGCGCTGGGCGTCGACGCCGTCCTCGTCACGCCCCGCTGCGCCGACCCGCTCTACCGTCGGTCCGTGCGGGTCTCGATGGGCACCGTCTTCCAGGTGCCGTGGACGCGGATCGACCCGTGGCCCGGCGCCATCGACCAGCTGCGCGAACTCGGCTTCGTGACCGCGTCCCTCGCGCTGTCCGACGACGCGATCACGCTCGACGCCCTCGTCGCGGACCTGCCCGAGCGCCTCGCACTGGTGCTGGGCGCCGAGGGTCACGGCCTCAAGCCGGCGACCGTGGCGGCCTCCGACCTCGTCGTGCGCATCCCGATGGCCGGTGGCGTGGACTCGCTCAACGTCGCCGCCGCCGCTGCAGTCGCGTTCTGGGCCACCCGGGCCTGACGCCGGCCCGACACGGGCGAGACCCTAGAAGGCGAGGTCTGTGACGACCTCGGCGCCGGGGAGACGCGCGAGGAGCGGGCCCGGCAGGGCGAGCTTGGAACGGCGCAGGCCGCTGCCGATCACGACGAGCTCGCCCGCTTCCGGGTGCGGCACGGTCACGCGTGTGTCGACGAGCACGCGGTAGGCGGCGGGTAGCCCGATCGGCGTGATGCCGCCGTACTCCATGGCCGCTTCGCTGGTGGCGCGGTCCATCGGCAGGAAGGACGCTTTGCGCACGTCGAGCAGGCGCTTGACCGCGTTGTTCACGTCGGCGCGCGTGGTGGCGCGAACGACGGCCGCCGCGACGCGCTCGTCGCCCTCGCGGCGGCCCGCGACGAGCACGCAGTTGGCCGACGCGGCGGGCGGGAGCGCGTAGGCGGCGGTGAGCGCGGCCGTGTCGGCGAGGTCAGGGTCGATCTCGGTCACCAGCACGGCGCTCGCGGCCTCGTCGTCGTGCTCGGCCCAGGACCGCAGCGCGGCCGCCGTGCTCGGCGCGAGCAGGTCGAGGTGCGCGAGTGCGGGCTGCCAGTCGAGCGTGCCGAGCGTCATGGCCCGCAGGTTAGCGGCCGCCGCGCCCTCGTCGGAGGGGGTGTCTCAGCGGGCGGCTCAGCGCTGGTAGGTCGCGACGAGGACCGCGCGCGCGAGCGTGTGGAAGACCAGCGCGCAGCTCGCGGCGCCGGGCATCGCGTCCGGGCCCAGTCCCATGCCGGCCGTGTCGAGGGCGTGCACGACGAAGTAGTACCGGTGCACCTGGTCGCCGGGAGGCGGTGCCGAGCCGACGTAGGCCGCGACGCCGTCGTCGCCCTTGAGCTGGAACGATCCGGCGGGCAGCGCGTCGCCGTCGACGGTGCCGGCGCCGCGCGGGAGCGTCGTCGTCGTGACCTGGACGTCCAGCAACGTCCAGTGGAACCAGCCGGCCGGTCCCGGCGCGTCGGGGTCGAAGCACGTGACCGCGAACCCCTGCGTCTCGGGCGGGAAGCCGGACCACGCCAGGTGCGGCGAGACGTTGGCGCCCGCCGGGGTGTTGGTGTGCACGTCGGGCAGCGGGTCGCCGTCGGCGACGTCGTCGGAACGCAGCGTGAAGACGGGGACCGCGGGCAGCAGGGCGTAGGGGTCCGGGGCGACGGGGCGGGTGATCGAGGGCACGACGACCTCCGGTCCGGCCCGACGTCGGTCGTCGGGCGACTCAGCCCATCCTGGCCGTCCCGTGCGCCTCGCGCACCTGCCGCCGCACGTGCGAGCGGGCGTGCTCGAGAGCGAGGTCGAGGTCCTCGAACAGGTGGTTCTCGTGCTGGAGAGCGTCGAGCACGCCGACCTCCTCGACGACCTTGCGGTGCGCGGGTCGCAGGCCCTTGAGCAGCACGACGATGCCGCGGTGCTGCAGGTCCGTGACGATCTGGGCGAGCGCGTGCGCGCCGCTGGTGTCCAGCACGCTGACGCTGGACAGGCGCAGCACGACGACGCGCACGTCGGTGACCTGCGCGAGCTCGTCGAGGAACCGGCGCACGTCGGCGAAGAACAGTGCGCCGTCGAGGCGGTAGACGGCGATGTGCTCGTGCAGCAGCGCCTGCTCCTCGTCGTCCGGCACGGTCTCGTCGGGCGGGTCCTCGCGGTGCAGCCCGCTGGCCCGCGCCATCGAGCGCAGCGCGAGCACGGCGGCGACCGCGACCCCCACCTCGACCGCGAGCACGAGGTCGAACACCACGGTCACGACGAGCGTCGCGACGAACACGAAGGCGCCGGACCGCCCGGAGCGGCAGATCGCGCCCGCGGTGCGCAGGTCGACCATGTGCGCGGCGGTGACCAGCAGCACGCCCGCGAGCGCCGACAGCGGGATGCGGGCGACCCACGGCGCGGCGAGGTAGACGACGAGCGCGAGGATCGCGGCGTGGCTCAGGGCGGCGACGCGCGTGCGGGCGCCCGCCCGCACGTTGACCGCGGTCCGCGCGATCGCGCCCGTGGCCGGCAGGCCGCCGAACAGGCCGGAGGCGACGTTCGCCGCGCCCTGTCCCCAGAGCTCGCGGTTGGGCCGCGTGCGCGGCAGGTGGTCACCCATGCCGTCCGCGACGTGCGCCGACAGCAGCGACTCGAGCGCGGCGAGCGCCGCGACCGCCAGCGCCGACGAGAACAGGGCGCTCGTCGTCTCGAGGTCGACCACGGGCAGGTGCGGGGCGGGCAGCCCGTCGGGGAGCGCGCCGATCCGGTCGACGTCCAGGTGCAGGACCTGTGCGACGAGGGTCGCGAGGACCACGGCGACGATCGACGCGGGCACGCCGCGGTACAGCCGGGGCAGCACGACGCACACGACCACGACGAGCGCGACGAGCCCGAGGGGGGCCAGCGCGGCGTGCCAGTCGACGTCGCCGATCGTGCGCAGCGCGACGAGCGCGGCGTTCTCGCCTTCGGCCTTGGGCGTGTCGAGCGCGAGCGGCACCTGCTGCAGCGCGATGACGATCCCGATCCCGAACGTGAACCCCTCCACGACCGGCCACGGGATGTAGGCGACGAGGCGACCCAGGCCGAGCACGCCCGCGAGCACGACGAGCCCACCCGCCATGATCGCGACGACGGGTACCGCCTCGGTGCCGTGCCGCGCGATGACCGGCAGCAGGACGACCGTCATGGCGCCCGTCGGCCCGCTGACCTGCAGGTGCGACCCGCCGAGCACGGCGGCGACCGCGCCGGCCACCACCGCGGTGACCAGGCCGGCGGCGGCGCCGAGGCCCGACGAGACGCCGAAGCCGAGCGCGAGCGGCAGCGCGACGACCGCCACCGTGAGCCCGGCCAGCAGGTCGCGGCGCCACGATCGGCTCAGCCCGGCGTAGTCCAGGCGGTGCGGGGCGAGGGCTCTGGCCCGGCGCCGGGCGAGCGTCCACCAGGAGATCTCGTCGGCCGGCGCGGCGTCTGCGCTCACGGGTGCGCCTCGAGGGCGAGCAGGTCCTGGCGACGCGCGGCGGCGTCGACCAGCACGGCGCGGGCCGCGGAGAGCATGTCCGCCACGGCTGGCAGCGCGAGCGCGTACTGGACGGCGTTGCCGGTGCGGCTGGCGGTGACGACCCCGCTGCGGCGCAGCACGGCGAGGTGCTGGGACAGGAGCGAGGCCTCCAGACCCAGCTCGGTGAGCAGCTCGCTGACCTGACGGTCCTGGTCGACGAGGAGCTCGAGCACGCGGACGCGCACGGGATGGGCGAGGGCCTTGAAGAGGTCGGCCTTGACGTCCGCGAGCGGGCGGTCGACCCCCAGTGCGCGCAGCGGCACGACTTCTCCGGGAGATGAGGCGGTTTGGTGACTTGATGAATCGATCAAGTGCTTCTGACGATACTCCGCTGTTCGGGGTGGGTGCGACCAGTTGACAGTGCGGCCGGGGAAGGCGTGTACTAGGAAGTCGAACAGACGTTCGAAAATGACAGTTCGGGGGAAGCTCGAACGGCCTGTTGTTGCAGGTCAGAGGCATGCACAGAGGTAGCGATGACGGTCGACGTCCAGGAGCGTGCGGCGCACGCGCGGCTCGTCCTGGCACGAGCCGAGCAGCGCACCGGTGCGCGCAGCATCGTCCGGCCGGACGTCGAACAGGACCGGGCAGAAGTGGGCCGGGCGGGCGATGTCGAGCAGGACCAGGGCACTCCTCGGGTGTCGTTGCTCACGGCGGAGCGGCCGCCGCTGCCCGTCCCGGTCGAGCTCGCCCCGCTGCTGCCGGACGGGTTGCGCCGCGGGGCCACCACGGTGGTGGCGGGTTCGACGTCGCTGGTGCTGGCCGTGCTGGCCGCGGCGTGCTCGGGCGGCGCCTGGGCGGCCGTGGTCGGTCAGCCGACGCTCGGCCTGCTGGCCGCCGCGCAGGCCGGGGTCGGGCTCGACCGGCTCGCCGTGGTGCCCGCGCCCGGGGCAGACTGCGCCCGGGTGCTGGCCGCTCTGCTGGACGGGATGGACGTGGTGGTCGCCGGACCCGAGGCCCGGCTGGTGGACGCGGACCGGCGGCGGCTGTCGGCGCGGGTCCGGGAGCGGGGTGCCGTGCTGCTCGCGGCGCAGCCCTGGCCGGGTGCGGACACGGTGCTCACGGCCGGGCCCGGCCGCTGGACGGGGGTCGGCGACGGTCAGGGGCGGCTGCGCACGCATGCCGTCCGCGTCACGCGGTCGGGTCGCAGCAGCGCGTCGAGTCCCGCGTGGGTCGACCTCACGCTGCCTCTGTCGGGTGAGGTCGGCACCCGCAGCACCACGCAGAAGGTGGCGCAGTCGGCTGCGCAGGCGACTGTGCTGGCCGCCGGACGCCCGGACCTGAGGCTCGTCGGATGAGCACCCGCACCACCGTCCTGTGGGTGCCCGACTGGCCGGTCGTCGCCGCGGCGCTCGCCCAGGAGACCCCCCGCCACCTGCCCGTCGCGGTCCTGGCAGGGCAGCGCGTGACCGCGGTGAACGCGCTGGCCAGGCTGGAGGGCGTGCGGCGCGGCATGCGTCGGCGGCAGGCGCAGGGCTGCTGCCCGGAGCTGGTGGCGCTGGCGGCCGACGACGCACGGGACGTCCGGCTGTTCGAGCCGGTCGTGCTCGCTGCGGAGACGGTGGTCGCGGGTCTCGAGGTGGCCCGGCCCGGGCTGCTCCTGCTGCCCTCGGACGGGGCGAGCCGCTACCACGGCTCGGAGGAGACGCTCGCGGACCGGCTGGCCGAGGCGGTCGCGGAGCGCACCGGGCACGAGTGCGCCGTCGGGACGGCGGACGGCCTGCTCGCGGCGGTGCTGGCGGCACGCACCGGCCGACGGGTGCCGCCCGGCGGGTCGCCGGCGTTCCTGGCGGACCGGCCGGTGAGCGAGCTCGCGTTCGTCGCGACCAGCGAGGAGGCCGTGCGGGAGGTGGACGCCCTGGTGGACCTGCTGCACCGTCTCGGCCTGCGCACGCTCGGCAGGCTCGCCGCGCTGCCCGCCGCAGACGTGCACGCGCGGTTCGGCCGGCTCGGGTCGTGGGCCCACCTGCTGGCCAACGGTCAGGACGAGCGACCCCCGGTGCGGCGCCGGCCCGAGCCGGACGTCGCGGTGAGCAGCGACCTCGACCCGCCCGTGGACCGGGTGGACACCGCGACCTTCGCGGGACGCCGGCTGGCCGAGGAGCTGCACCACATGCTCGTCGGACGGTCGGCGACGTGCGGGCGGCTCGAGATCGCCGCCCGCACCGACGAGGGCGCCGACCTGGTGCGCACCTGGCGCACCGACCTCGGTGGCTGGGGCGGGCTGACGCCGGCGCGCATCACCGACCGCGTGCGCTGGCAGCTCGAGAGCTGGCTCACGGCCACCGCGGTCGCCACCGCCCGCGACCGGGTCCGGGACGCCGCCCGCGACCGGTCGCGCGACGTGTCCCGCGCCGCCCGTGTCGCGCGCGGGCGCGAGGAGGACCAGCCCGCGCCGGGTGAGCTCCCGGACTGGCCGGGCGAGCACGAGCCCGCGCGGCCGGTGACGCTGGTGCGGCTGGCGATCACCGCGCTGGACGTCGCGCCCGCCGGTGCGGAGCAGCCGCGGCTGTGGGGTGGGCCCTCGGGCGGGGACCTACGCGCCCAGCGCGTGCTCGAGCGCGTGCAGGGCATCGTCGGCGGGTCCGGTCTGCTCACCGCGAGCCTGCAGGGCGGGCGGGACGTGCGCGAGCAGGTCCACCTGCGGCCGTGGGGGGAGCAGGCCGCGGCGCCCCGGTCCACCGACCGCCCCTGGCCCGGTCGGCTGCCGGACCCGGCTCCCGCCACGGTGCTCCCGGACCCCGAGCCGGTCGAGGTGCAGGACGCGGCGGGTCGGCCCGTCCTGCTCGACGAGCGCGCCCGCCTGAGCGGGTCGCCGGCCTGGGTGTGCGGGCCGGGCCGACGGGACCGGGTGGCCGGCTGGGCCGGGCCGTGGCTGCTGTCGGGCCGGTGGTGGGGGTCGCCCGCCGACGGGCCGCGGGTGGGCCGGCCGCGTGCGCACCTGCAGGTGACGTTCGACGACGGGCCGGCCGTGCTGCTGGTCACCACCGCGACCGGCTGGGCGTGCGAGGCGCGCTATGACTGACCCGACGAGCGTGACGCCGAGTGCACCGACGACGAGTGCACCGACGACCGACGTGCCGACGGCCAGTGCGTCCACCAGCTCGTCGACCAGTGCCTCGACCAGTGCCTCGAACACGCCCGGCCCGCGGTACGGCGAGCTGCACGCGCACTCGGCGTTCAGCTTCCTCGACGGCGCCAGCCAGCCCGAGGAGCTCGCGGCGGAGGCTGCCCGGCTGGGCCTGACGGCGCTCGCGCTGACCGACCACGACGGGTTGTACGGCGTGGTACGCCTCGCCGAGGCGGCCCGGCGGGTGGGCGTGCCCACGGTGTTCGGGGCGGAGCTGCACCTGCCGGCGCCCGATGCGCGTCGGCACGGACGCCAGCCGGCACCGACGCCCGGCCCCCCGGTGCTCGACGAGCCCACGGGCGTCCCCGACCCCCGGGCAACCCACCTCGTCGTGCTGGCCCGCGGCCCGGACGGGTACCGCGCGCTGTCGAGCGCGATCGCACGGGGTCACCTGCGCACCGGGCGCAAGGGAGCCGCGGAGTACCGGCTCGAGGAGCTGGCGGAGGCGGCCGCAGGCCAGTGGCTGGTGCTCACCGGCTGCCGCAAGGGTGCCGTGCGGCGGGCGCTGGCGGGTGGCGACCCGACGGGGGTCGTCCCGGTGACCGCGGGCGGCCCCGAGGCGGCGGCGCGCGAGCTGGACCGGCTCGTCGCGCTGTTCGGCCGGGACAACGTGGCCGTCGAGGTGACCCGGCACGACGACGCGTACGACGACGAGCGCGCGGACGCCCTCGACGCGCTGGCCAGGGCGGCCGGGTTGCCGCTGGTCGCGACGACGGCGGCGCACCACGCCACGCCGCGGGACGGCGACCTCGCGGCGGCGCTGGCGGCGGTGCGGGCCAGGTCCTCGCTCGACGACCTGGACGGCTGGCTGCCGGGTGCGTCCACCGCCCACCTGCGCTCCGCGACGGAGATGCTCGAACGTCACCGTCGGCACCCGCGGGCGGTCGCCACGGCGGCAGCGCTGGCGGCCGAGTGCGCGTTCGACCTCTCGCTCGTCGCGCCGGCGCTGCCGCCCTACCCGGTGCCGCCCGGTCACACCGAGGCGACCTGGCTGCGCGAGCTGGTGCGCCGCGGCGCGCTCGAGCTCTACGGCCCGCCCGAGGCCGAACGGGTGCAGGGCGCCTACCGTCAGCTCGAGCACGAGCTGACGATCATCGAGGAGCTGGGGTTCCCGGGCTACTTCCTCGTCGTGTACGACCTGGTGGACTTCTGCCGGCGCAACGGGATCCTGGCGCAGGGCCGCGGCTCGGCCGCCAACTCGGCGGTCTGCTACGTGCTGCGGGTCACCGCGGTGGACGCGGTGCGCCACGGGCTGCTCTTCGAGCGGTTCCTGGCGCCCGAGCGCGACGGGCCGCCGGACATCGACGTCGACATCGAGTCCGCGCGTCGCGAAGAGGTCATCCAGTACGTCTACGCCAAGCACGGACGCGAGCACGCCGCGCAGGTGGCGAACGTCATCTCCTACCGGCCGCGCTCGGCGATCCGGGACGCCGCGCGGGCGCTGGGCTACGACGTCGGGCAGCAGGACGCCTGGGCGAAGTCGATCGAGCGCTGGGGAAGCCTGCGCCCTGTCTCGTCGGGAACGGTCCCGACGACGGGCCGCCAGGAACGGGGCCGGGCGCGCGAGGCGATGTGGGGGACCAACGGGGAGCCGGACGCGCGTACGGGCGCTCCGACCGGTCGGCCCGCGGGCTCGTCTCAGACCGCGCGCTCGCCGCGAGGGACCGAGGTGCCCGGGCTGGCGACCGCGGACGGGCACGACGTGGTCCCGACGCACACCCCACCCGCCGCGAGCGACCTCGAGGAGATCCCGGAGCAGGTGATCGACCTGGCGGACCGGTTCCTGCGCCTGCCGCGGCACCTGGGCATCCACTCGGGCGGGATGGTGATGTGCGACCGGCCGGTGATCGAGGTCTGCCCGGTCGAGTGGGCGCGGATGCCCGGGCGCACGGTGCTGCAGTGGGACAAGGAGGACTGCGCCGATGCGGGACTGGTGAAGTTCGACCTGCTGGGCCTCGGCATGCTCACCGCGCTGCGGATCGCGTTCGGGTTCGTCGGCGAGCACGAGGGACGCGCGCTGGACCTGCACGCGCTGCCGCAGGAGGACCCGCTGGTGTACGACCTGCTGTGCGCGGCGGACACGGTCGGCGTGTTCCAGGTGGAGTCGCGCGCGCAGATGGGCACGCTGCCGCGGCTCGAGCCGAGGTGCTTCTACGACATCGTCGTCGAGGTGGCGCTCATCCGGCCCGGCCCCATCCAGGGCGGCTCGGTGCACCCGTACATCGAACGCTCGCGGGGGCGGCAGAAGGTCGAGTACCTGCACCCGCTGCTCGAGGCGTCGCTGAGCAAGACGCTCGGCGTGCCGCTGTTCCAGGAGCAGCTCATGCAGATGGCGATCGACGTCGCGGCCTTCACCCCGGCCGAGGCGGACCAGCTCCGGCGGGCGATGGGGTCCAAGCGGTCCACCGAGCGGATGCTCGCGCTCAAGGGCCGGCTGATGGACGGGATGGCCGACAACGGGATCACGGCCGAGGTGGGCGAGCAGATCTTCGCCAAGCTCAAGGCGTTCGCGGACTTCGGCTTCCCCGAGTCGCACGCGTACTCCTTCGCGTACCTGGTCTACGCGAGCGCGTGGCTCAAGGTGCACCACCCCGCCGCGTTCTACGCGGGGCTGCTGGCCGCGCAGCCGATGGGGTTCTACTCGCCGCAGAGCCTGGCGGCCGACGCCCGGCGGCACGGCATCGAGGTGCGGCGGCCCGACGTGCAGCTCTCGGACGCGCAGGCGAGGGTCGAGCGCGCGGCGCCCGCACCGGCCGGGGGAGAGCCACGCCTCGAGCCGCGGCCGAGCGGTACGGGGCCGACGCCGCCCTCGGGCGTCCCGACGGGCCGGGGCCGGGGGCGCTCGCTCGTCGTGCGGCTGGGCCTGGTGGCGGTGCGCGAGATCGGCACGGACCTCGCGGAGCGGATCGCCGACGAACGCGCGGCGGGCGGGCCGTTCGTCGACCAGCGCGACCTGGTGCGCCGCGTGCGGCTGACCACCGCGCAGGTCGAGGCGCTCGCGACCGCGGGTGCGCTCGACGGGCTGGGCGTGACTCGGCGCGAGGCCTTGTGGGCCGCGGGCGCGCTCGCACAGGAGGGCCCCGAGACGCTGCCGGGGGTGAGCGTCGGCGTGCAGGCGCCTACGCTGCCGGGCCTGAGCGAGCTCGAGACCGCGACCGCGGACGTGTGGGCGACCGGCGTCTCGGTCGACTCCTATCCGACGCAGTTCGTGCGCGCCGGACTCGACGCGGAGGGGGTGCTGCGCGTCGAGCAGGCCTACCGGCACGAGGTGGGTCGGCGGGTCGCGGTGGCCGGGGTCGTGACCCACCGTCAGCGGCCCGGCACCGCCGGCGGGATCACGTTCCTGTCGCTCGAGGACGAGACCGGGCTGCTCAACGTCATCTGCTCGGCGGGGCTGTGGCAGCGCCACCGCGCGGTGGCCCGGACCTCGCGCGCGCTCGTCGTGCGCGGCCTGCTGGAACGCGCGGACGGCGCGACCAACCTCGTCGCCGAGCACCTGGCGCCGTTGTCGTTGCGCGTGCGCAGCTCGTCGCGGGACTTCCGGTGACCGGTTCCGTGCGTGTCAGCGGGCGGTCTCCGACGATGGGCGTAGCGCGTCCCGCACCCGCAGCGCCGTCGCCGGCCGGTTCGTCGTCACGGCCCACGCCCGGTCGTCGAGCCAGTACGCGAGGTCGCGGGTGCGGTCCACCGTCCAGACGAGCATCGGCAGACCGGCCCCGTCCGCCACCGCGGCGAGATGCGTGCGGGCCAGCCGGTGGTGGGCGACGACGAGCGTCGCGTCGCACGCGGCCAGCCGGTCGGCGAGCGCGCCGCGCACCCGTTCGCGGTCCGGTCCGCCCGGCGCCCGCTGCATCGACAGGCCGACCCTCAGCCCCGGCGCGGCTGCGCGTGACCACGCCCGGACGGCCGCGACCACGGCGTCGTCCTCGCTGGTCACGACGACGTGCGCCGCCCCGAGCCGCTCGACCGCACGCCGCGCCGTGCCGACCGCCCACTGCGGCGGGCTGCCCGCGAGGTCGCTCGTGGGGTCGCTCTTGAGGTCGACGTGGGCGCCCGCGCGCCCGGCCAGGAGACCCAACGCCTCGTCGAACGTCGCGCGGCCGGTGCTCGCACGGAACGTCGCCAGGTCGAGCGAGGAGACGGCCCGGCGCCGCCCGCGCAGCCGCGTCGTCGGGTCGTGCTGCAGCACCGTCGACCCGTCCGCCAGGACGCGCACGTCGATCTCCACGAGGTCGACCCCGAGTCGGCTCGCCTCGTCGATCGAGGCGAGTGTGCCCTCGCGGCGCCGCTCCCTGCCCACACCGCCACGGTGGGCGCTGACCAGCGTCATGCGACGCGACGCTACGGGACCTCTGGCCCCCGCGCGCCCTGCACCCGGTCGCGGATACCGCGCAGCATCGCGCGGCTCATCACCGTGCTCGCCACCCCCAGCACCTCGAACGCCGCCCGCGACCACCAACCGAGGCGTGCGTACCGCTCGCGCACGACCAGGCGCGTCGTCCCGTACCGCCCGGGCCGCAGGACGAACGCCCACACCCACGCCGAGTCGGGCGCCGCGAGCACCATCGCGGCGTTGCGATCGAGGCGGACGACCTCGAGCGCGACCTCGGGACCGAGGTGGACCGCGTCGCCGACGGCGAGCGACTGCCACCGCTGCTCGACCCGGTCGGCGGAGTGCACGTCCAGGCCGAACGCGCGCTCCAGCCGGTCGTAGGAGTAGAACCCGCCGCGGCCCAGGCCCAGCTGCACGACCCACGGCCAGACCTGCTCGGGCGGCGCGTCGATCGTGATCGCGCGGGTCGCGCCGATCAGCGGGTCGGGTACCAGCTCGTCACCCGGCAGGTCGGCGTCGAGATCGTCGTCCGTCGCGCCCCACTGCAGCGCCCACGTCCGGGCGAGCGGGACCACGACGGCCGCGAGCCCGGCGATGAGCACGAGCGTTCTCGTCGTCCGTCGCGGGGTCATGTCCCCATCCGACCCCGGGAACCGCGCCGCGCGGAACCGACGAACGTCCCGAGACCCCGCGCGCCGCGTCCCCGACGGGCGCACCCGACCCGAGGACATCCGTCGCGTCCGCCCGACGACAGCCCGCAGCCCGCGGATGTCGGGGGTCCGGGTCAGGATGGAGCCGTGCTGCTCGCCGAGCTCGTGACGACGTCCCTCGCGGTGGCCGCGACGCGGTCGCGGCTGACCAAGCGCGCCCTGATCGCCGACCTGCTGCGTCGGGCACCCGATGACGAGGTCGGGGTCGTCGCGCGGTATCTCGCCGGCGAGCTCACGCAGCGGCGCACGGGTCTGGGATGGCGGTCGGTCGCCAGGCTGCCTGCACCTGCGTCGACCGAGACGCTCACGGTGCCTGCGGTGGATGCCGCGTTCGAGCAGATGGCGGGTCTGTCCGGGCCCGGCTCGGCGGGGGAGCGGGCGGTGCTCGCTGCAGCCCTGTTCGGCGCGGCGACCGAGCCGGAGCAGAGGTTCCTGCGCGGTCTCGTCACGGGCGAGGTGCGCCAGGGTGCGCTCGATGCGCTGCTGCTGGACGCCGTGGCGGAGGCGGCGGGTGTCCCGGCCGACGACGTGCGCCGCGCGGCGATGCTGGCCGGTGCGACACCGCCGGTCGCGGTCGCCGCGCTCACCGCCGCGGATCCGGCGCAGGCCGCCGCGAACCTGGCCGGCTTCCGGCTCACCGTCGGCCGCCCGGTCCGCCCGATGCTCGCGCAGTCGGCCCCCGACGTCGGCGCGGCTCTGGCGACCGTCGCGCCCACCGACGCCGACGGTGCGCCCGGAGCCGTCGCGGTCGTCGACACCAAGCTCGACGGCATCCGCATCCAGGTGCACCGCGACGGTGCGGACGTCCGCGTCTTCACGCGCAGCCTCGACGACATCACGTCCCGCGTCCCGGAGATCGTGGCCGTGGCCCGCGGCCTGCCCGCGCGCACGTTCGTCCTGGACGGCGAGGCCCTGGTGATCGGTGACGGTGGGCGCCCGGTGCCGTTCCAGGACACGTCCGCGCGCACGTCCACCCGCGACGCCGACCTCGCCGACGGGGGCCGGCTGCGGCCGTTCTTCTTCGACTGCCTCCACCTCGACGGCCAGGACCTGCTCGACGAGCCGCTCCAGCACCGGATCGCCGAGCTCGACCGGCTCCTCGCGGGCACCGGGACCGCGGTCGCGCGCGTGCTCGCGCCGGACACGGCGACCGCGGGCGCCCAGCTCGCGGCGGCAGTCGCGGCGGGCCACGAGGGCGTCGTCGTGAAGGCGCTCGACGCGCCGTACGCCGCGGGCCGTCGCGGCGCCGCCTGGGTCAAGGTCAAGCCCCGGCACACGCTCGACCTCGTGGTCCTCGCGGTCGAGCGCGGCTCCGGTCGTCGTGCAGGCCTGCTCTCGAACATCCACCTGGGCGCTCGAGACCCCGCAGGCGGCTTCGTCATGCTCGGCAAGACCTTCAAGGGCATGACCGACGAGCTGCTCGCGTGGCAGACGCAGCGCTTCCGCGAGCTCGAGGTCCAGGACGACGGCTGGGTCGTGACGGTCCGCCCGGAGCAGGTGGTCGAGATCGCCTTCGACGGTGTCCAGCGCTCGACCCGCTACCCGGGCGGCGTCGCGCTCCGCTTCGCCCGCGTCCTGCGCTACCGGGACGACAAGCCGGCCGCCGAGGCTGACACGATCGACGCGGTGCGTGCACTCGTGCACTGAGCAGCGCGGTGAGGCGGGTCAGGCGCCGAGGGTGACGTCGGCGGTCGATGCCACGTCGGCCGTGCGGCCCGGTCCGCCCTGGAACTGCCAGTACAGGTTGGTGTGCGCGACGACGAGGTCGGGCGTGGGGGCTCCCCACTGCGAGAAGTCGTCGGTCGTGTGGGCGTCCGATACGAGCGTGACGTCGTAGCCGCGGACGAACCCGCCGTGCAGCGTGGAGCGCACGCACGCGTCGGTCTGTGCACCGGTCACGACGAGCCGGCCCACACCCTGCTCGGCGAGGGTCGCCTCGAGGGTCGTGTCCTCGAAGGAGTCGCCGTAGCGCTTCTCGACGATCGGCTCGTCGGGAGCAGGCGCGAGCTCGGGGGCGATCTGCCACTGCTCGCTCGCGAGCGGGAGCTCGTCGCTCGAGTGGCGGACCCACACGACGGGGGTGCCCTGCTCGCGCGCGCGGTCCACGAGAGCGGCGATGTTGGCGAGCACCTCGTCACGGCGGTAGGCCTGGGCGACGACGCCGACCTGCACGTCGACGACGAGGAGTGCGGTTCCTGGGCGGTTCTCGAGAGTGGTCATGGCACCAGTGACTCACAGGGGTCTGACACGCACCCCTCCCGCACCATGCGGACGCGCGGTCACCGGCGGATCACCCGTGTCGGGCGACACACGCGGGGCGCCCGACGTGCGAGGCTCAGAGGATGGTGCACAGCGAGACGGCGGTGGACGGCTGGACCGAGCGCTGGGTGGTCGTCGAGGGTCACGAGATGCTGGTGCGTTGCTCCGACGAGGTCGAGGGCGCGACGCCTCAGGTGCACATCCACGGGTTCGCGATCTCGGGCCGGTCGCTCATGCCGACGGCCCGACTGCTGGCGAGCCGCGCGACGTGCTACGTGCCCGACCTGCCGGGATTCGGCCGTTCACCCGGCTGGGGATACACGCTGGGCGTGCCGGCGCTCGCCGACGCGGTCGTCGGGCTGCTCGACGCGCTCGAGCTCGACAAGGCGGTGCTCGTCGGCAACTCGATGGGCTGCCCGATCTCGCTCGAGGTCGCACACCGCGAACCCGACCGGGTCGAGCGGGTCGTGCTGTGCTCGCCGGCCGGAGGTGTGCACAACCAGCCCCTCGTGCGCGCGGTGCAGCAGCTCGTGCGCGACGCGGTGCGGGAGAGCCCGCGGATGGCGAGCGTGGCGGTGCCGGACTACCTGCGCTTCGGACCCGTGAACGCGATGCAGCTGTTCGCAGAGCTCATGCGCTTCCCCTCGATGGAGCGGCTGCTGCGCATCACCGTGCCCACGCTCGCGATCGTCGGGACGCGTGACCCGATGATGCCGCCGCCGTGGCGCGTGCGCGAGCTCGCCCGGCTCGCCCCCGACAACCTGACGGTCGCCGTGATCCGCGACGCCGCGCACGCGATGAACTTCAGCCACCCCGAGGAGCTCGCCCGCGTCGTGTCCTGCTGGCTCGACGGGATCGACATCACCGACGAGGTTCTCGACGAGGCAGCCACGGCCGGCACGCCGGGGGCGAACGGCACCGCGCGTCGCCCGCGGGTGTTCCAGGTGCGAGGCTGACTCACCCCTGGAGCGCACGACAGCCCCGGTCGCTCGAGGCGCTCGGGGCTGTCGGCGTCTGCGAAGGAATGCTCAGCCGAGAAGCTGAGCCTTCTGCGCGTCGAACTCCGCCTGCGTGAGCACGCCCGCGTCGCGCAGCCCGGCGAGCTCCTTCAGGTGGGCGATCTTCTCGTCCATCGTGAGCTCGGGCTCCGCCGGCTCGGGCGCCTGGGTGACGTAGACCGGCGCCGGTGCGTACGTCGGCTGCGGTGCGGCGTAGGTGGGCTGCGGGGCGTACTGCGCCGCCTCCTGCTCGGCCCACCGACCCTGCTGGCGGTGGTGCACGCGCCCCGAGACCGCACTCGCCGTACCGGCGACCACGGCCGTGCGGGCGACCCCGCGGATCAGTCCTGGCATGTCGTCCTCCTCGTTCCTGTCCTGGTGCTCGTCGAGATCGCTGTGGGTGTCACTCGTCCTCGGACGCGTCGAGCGCCGCGAGGATCGCCTGGATCGGGATGCGCCCGCCGGCGACCAGCTGGCCGCCGCCCTTGCGCAGCGCAGCGGCGAAGGGCGCCGCCCACGCGTTCTCGTACACCAGGACACCGGCCGCGCTGCCGGGCTCGAGCGCGGCACCGACCTCCTCGAGGTCGTCGTCGCCGAGGAGCGAGGACGAGGCGCCCGCGAAGATCGTCATGTCGACGTCGCCGCTGGTGTCGAGGTCGTGCAGCTCGACACCGGTGACGATCCCGTCGGCGTCCTTCGTCACGAAGGCCAGGTCGAGCACGCGGATGATGCCGCGGTCCACCAGATCGACGAGCAGCGGGAACGCCGTTCCGTCGAGCCGATCCTTCGGGAACTCGACGACGAGGTAGTCGACGGGTCCCATTACCTCCAGGTCGACATCCATCATTTCCTCCTCACGCACCGGGGCGGTCCCGGTGCCGTTCGTGCGTGGGGTCGACGACCCCGCGCGGTGCATCAGCCGGTCGGGCGCGCGGCGCGACCGGTCGTCGTGGCTCGCAGTCTCGACCCGAACGAGCAGGTCGGCCAGCTGGACGTCTTCGAGATGGTAGGTGTGCGAGCTCGACCGTAGCGCGGCGTTCTCGTCGCCGAGCATCTGGGCCATCAGTGGTCCGACGGCGCCGCGCACGACGATCTCGACGTCCGGACGTCCCCCCGCGTCGGTGGTGCGCAGCCCGACGACGTCGAGCCCGAGCGAACCCATGCGCTGCAGGAGTCCGAACAGCGCGGCGGTGTCGCGGATCTCCGCCTCGAGAACGGTGTGGTCGGCCGCACGACGCACACCGGAGTCCTCCAGGTACTCGAGCGCTTCCTCGCGCACCGGTCCCTCGATCGTGAGCTCGATCGTCCTGGAACGCACGCGCCCTCCTCCGTCGTGGCTGCGTCCACTCTGTGCGGGCCGCGCCCGTGGGTAATCACCCGTTCCGGGTATGGGGACGACGTAGGCTTCGGCTCATGTCGGTAGAGGTCGCGAGCACCGTTCGCGCCGCGGTCGCGGCGCATGGCGCTCCGGCGATGCTGCGGGCGCGTTGCACGGTTCCGACACCCGCGCGCGTGGTGCGTCGCGCCGCCCTCGACGAGCTGCTCGAGAATGCGGTCGACCGTCGGCTCACGGTCGTCTCGGCAGGACCTGGCTGGGGAAAGACCGTCGCTGTGGCGCAGTGGGCTGCGACGACGGACCGCGCGGTGGCGTGGCTCACGCTCGAGGCGAGCAACGACTCGTCGGTGCCGTTCTGGTCCGAGGTGCTGGCGGCCCTGCGCGCGAGCGAGGTCGTCCCCGCCGATCACCCGTTGGCCGCCCTGCGGGTGCCGGCCGTCGAGACCTCCGAGTTCCACGCCCAGCTCTTCCACGCGCTCGAGGCACTTCCGGAGCGCGTCGTCCTCGTCCTCGACGACTTCCACCACGTGACGCGGCGCGAGATCCTCGACGTGATCGACGAGCTGCTGCGCTACGACCTGCCGCTGCGCCTCGTCGTCGTCACGCGCATCGACCCGCTGCTGCGCCAGCACCGGCTGCGGGTCGAGGGGGAGCTGAGCGAGGTGTTCGCCGCCGATCTCGCGTTCGACGGGACCGCGGTCGCCGAACTCGCGCGGTCCCGGGGACGTGAGCTCACGGGCGACGACGTCGCTCGGGTGCTCGAGCAGACGGACGGCTGGGCGGTCGGCGTGCGGCTCGTCATGCCGGCACCCGGACACCCTGGCGCGACCGTCGTGCCCCAGCAGCACGCGTCCGAGTACCTCGTCGCCGAGGTGCTCGACCGCCTCGAGCCGGACATGCGGCACGTGCTGCTCATGACCAGCGTGACGACGGCGGTGTGCGAGGACCTCGTGGAGGCTGTCCTGCCCGGAGGCGAGGCGAGGCGACGGTGGCGCGCCTTCGTCACCCGCAACGCGTTCGTCACGCCGATCGGCGCCGACGGCACCTGGTACCGCTACCACCCGCTGCTGCGCGACATGCTGCTCGGCCGGCTCCGTGCGGACGCGCCGCAGGACGCGCTGCGGGCACACCGCCGCGCGGCTCGATGGCTTGCGTCGCACGGCGAACCGGTGCTCGCGCTCGTGCAGGCCAGGCACGCGGGGGACTGGGCGTTGTTCGGGCGGCTGTTCGTCGAGGTCGGCTCCGTCCCGCTGGTCTCCGCCGCGCGGGGGCAGATGATCGACCTGCTCGGGTCGATCCCGTACGCGGAGCTGGAGCCCGATGTCGGGATCGAGCTGTGCGTCGCGTCGCTCGCGGTCGCGACCGGGCGCTTCGCCGCAGCGACCACCCACGTCATGCGGGCTCGCGCGCTCCTCGACGACGATGCCGACGCGGCCGACACCGCGCTGCTGGAGATCGTCGCGGCGACCGCGTCCCGGGGAGCGGGCGACCCGGAGGCGGCGCGCCGCGCGGCCGCCGCGGCGCTCGTCGCGCTCGACGGGGCCATCCGACCGTCGGCCGCATGGCCCGGCTACCACGTGCTCGCGGTGAACAGCCACGCCGTCGGACTGCTGTGGCGCGGCGACGTCGAGGAGGCGCGGCGCCAGCTCGACGCCCTCGTGGCCACGACCCGGACGATGGCGCCGCTGCTGCCCGTGCTCAACGCCCGCTCGTACCACGCGTTCGCCGAGGCTCTCCTCGGGCGGCTCGACCTCGCGCGCGAGCACGGCCTGCAGGTGATCGACGACGCCCGCGATCTCGGCTGGGCCTCCCACCTGCAGTGTCGTCCGGCGTACGCGGCCGTCGCCTGGGCCGCGCTGCTGCGTGGCGTCGAGGACGAAGCGGACCGGATGCTCGCACTGGGGCTCGCGAGCGACCTCAACGGCCAGGAGCCGCAGACGACGCTCGCCGTCCGGTTGATGCAGGCGATGGTCGCGGTCCAGCGCGGTCGGTTGCGTGCGGCGGAGGCTGCCCTGCGCTCGGCCGGCCCGTTGGACGACACGATCCCGCCGGCGCTGGCGGACCTCGCCGCGCGCGTGGTGCGCGAGGTCGCGCAGCGCGCGGGCCGCGCCGAGCTCACCGATGGCACGACGATCGATCCGACGACCGCGCTGGGCCACGTGCACGACGCGCAGGCGCACCTCGACCGAGGCGACACCGGCGATGCGATCACGTCGGCGATCGAGGCGAGCGTGCTCGCGGATCGTGAGCAGGACCCGCTCGTGCAGGTCGAGGCGCTGCTCATGCTCGCGCGCGCGTACGAGAGGACAGGGACGACCGCCTCGTGCGACGAAGCGCTCGAGCGGGCGCTGCGCGTCGCGGCCGAGCCGGTGCTCGTGCGCCCGTTCCTGCTGCTGCCGACCGCGAGCCTGGTGGCCAGGACACGCACACTGCTGGACACGCATCCCGGCGAGCTCGCGAACCGCCTGCGCACCCGGCTGCTCGTCGACCAGCGGCACCACGAGCACGAGCCGGAGCCGCTGGTGGAGGCGCTCACCAGTCGTGAGCTCGCGATCCTGGGCGCCCTGCCCACCATGGGGACCAACTCGGAGATCGCCTCCGACTTCTTCGTGTCGGTGAACACCGTCAAGGCGCACCTGAAGTCGCTGTACCGCAAGCTCGGCGTCGACAGCCGCCGTGAGGCCGTGCGGCGCGGGCGCGAGCTCGGCCTGCTCTGAGCGCCGGCAGCAGCCGAGCGTCGGAGGCGCTCGGGCGCGTCAGGCCGCGTGCCCCGTGCGCGACCACGTGGCCGCCGCGACGAGAGCCGCGAGGAGCCACGTCACCGCGTAGAGCCCGACGAGCTGGACGCCGGCGCCCTCGACGAGCGACGCGACGAGCGGCGCGGAACCGCCGACGACGGCGCTCGCGGCGGTCAGGGAGTACGCGATCCCCGACGCGCGGACACGCGCGGGAAGCACGTCGCCGAGGGCGGACTGGATGACGAACGCCCCGAGCGCGACGCCCGCGAGGGTGTCGGCCGCGAACAGGCCTGCTGCGCCGCGACCCATGAGCCAGTCGCACGCGAGCCAGGCCACCGTCATCGTGATCGCCCCCCCGAGCAGGACGGGGCGTCGCCCGATGCGGTCCGAGAGTCGCCCGCTGAGCACCGCGGACGCGGCGAGCGCGAGGGTCCCGACCACGGAAGCCGTGAGCGCGACGTCCAGCGCGTACTCGCCGTCGGTCACGAGCCGCGCGGGCAGGTAGACGAACCAGATGTTGTACGAGCTGCTGAAGGCCGCCGACAGCGCGAAGCCCCGCACGATGTGCGGCAGGTAGGGCCCGATCGCGGGTCGAGGCCCAGGCCCACCCGCCGCGGCGTCGTCGGGCGTCTCGAGGTCGGGTGACTCGAAGTCGGGCGACTCCGCGGCGCGGCGCAGCAGACCCACCGCGAGCAGGCCGAGCGGCAGGGCGACGAGGAACGGCACGCGCCAGCCCCACGCGAGCAGCGCGTCGTCGTCGAGCGCGGCACGCACGGCCGCGACCGCCCCCGTGCCGGCGGCGAAGCCGAGCGCGGTCGTCGCGAGGTGCGTCCCGCCCCACAGCCCGCGTGCGCGCGGCGGTGCGTGCTCGACGAGGTAGGCGACCGAGACCGGCATCTCGCCACCGGACGAGAAGCCCTGCACGAGCCGCAGGACCAGAAGGGCCACGGTCGCGGCGACCCCGATCGCCGCCCACGAGGGCAGCAGGCCGATGCCCGCCGTCGCGGCGGTCATGAGCCCGAGCATGCTCGTGAGCACACGGCGCCGACCGCGCCGGTCCGCCACGCGTGCGACGAGCACGGCGCCGAGCGGCCGCGCGAGGAACGAGATCGCGAACACCGCGTAGACGCCGGTGAGGGCAGCACCGCCGCCGGGGGTCAGCACCGCCGCGAGCAGCACGATCGACGCCCCGAAGACCGCGAAGTCGTACCACTCGATGAGGTTGCCCGCGGAGCCGACGATGCGCGAGACCCGGGCCCGGCGCGTGGCCGTGGCCGTGACCGGGCGTGCCCTGCTCGTCGTGCTCGTCGTGCTCGTCTCGCTCGTCGTGTCGGTCTTCACCCTCGCCCCTTCGTCGCGACCGAAACTGTAGTCGCGGGACGGGACGCGACGATCAGCCGCCCAGCACCGACTCCGCGGCCTCGTTGGGGGTCGGGTCGGGCTGGCGTCGCATCCGCAGCGCGCCGACGACGCCCGCGAGACCGGCCAGCAGCGGCACCAGGAGGGCGATCTGCAGCGCACGCGGGCGGACCTCGGTGTTGATCCGCATGATCTCGGCACTGACGTCGGCCGGCTCGTCGGCCAGCAGGGTCTGGAGCTGCGCGTCGCTCATCAGCTGGGCGTCCTCCTTGAGGACGCTCGCGACATGCGCCTTGTCGTCGGGCGGGAGCACGTCGCTCGCCTGCGTCTGGGTGGTGAAGCCGGAGACGACGGCGGCCAGCATCACGGCACCCGCCAGCGCGAGGCCGAACGACAGCCCGAACGAGCCGGTCGCGGAGTTGACGCCGGCCGCCTCGCTCACGCGCTCCTGGCTGACGGGCGAGAGCGTGTAGTTGTTGAGCTGCGAGACGAGCAGTCCGAGCCCGCTGCCCGCGATCACCAGCGGCACCGCGAGCCACCAGCCGGCGGTGGCGCGCGGCACGATCGGGAGCAACGCGCCCACTCCGACGACGAGCAGCGAGAACCCGGTGAGGACCACCGTTGCCGGGCGGCGGCGTCCGGCGCGCTTCCCGGCGAGCAGCGCCGCCGCGAACATGCTCAGCGACAGCGGCGCGAGCGAGAGGCCCGCGAGCATCGCGTTGTAGCCGAGCACCATCTGCAGGAAGATCGGCAGCGAGATCATCGCGCCGCCCAGCGCGATCTGCTGGAGCATCTGCTGCGTCACGCCGAGCCGGAACAGCGGCGAGCGGAACAGGTCCGGGTCGATCAGCGTCGCGCGTGCGCGGCGGTGGCGCACGACGAGCCAGCGGGCGAGCCCGAGGAGCGCGCCGACACCCAGCACGATCAGTGCCGCGACGGACTCCCCGCCCTCCTGCCAGACGAGGACGCCGAGCACCACGCCACCCATGCCGACCACGGACAGCGCCGCCCCGAACAGGTCGATCGAGCGTTCGCCGACGTACGGTGCATCCTTGACGAGCCCGGCACCCGAGAGCACGACGAGGATCACGACCGCCTCGAGACCGAACGCGACGCGCCATGACAGGTACGTCGTGATGAAGCCGCCGACGAGCGGACCGACGGCCGCCGCGATCGACGCCGCCGCGCCGACCAGCGCGTAGACGCGCTTGCGGACAGGCCCGGGGAAGTTGCCGTGGATGAGGGACTGCATCGCGGGCAGCAGCAGCGCGGCGCCGAGCCCGCCGACCACGGCCCAGCAGATGACCACGATCGTCAGCCCTTGCGCGACGGTCATCGCGAGGGCGCCGACGAGGTAGCCGCACAGACCCAGGAGGTAGGCGCGCTTGCGGCCGAACAGGTCGCCGATCTTGCTGCCGATGAGGATGAACGCGGCCGAGACGAGCGCCTCGAGGGCGATCGCCGTCTGCACGCCGCTCACGGTCGTCCCGATGTCGTGCACGACGGCCGAGATCGAGACGTTCATGATCGACGTGTCGACGACGAGCACGAACATCGCCATCGCGAGCAGGATCGCGAGCCGACGCTGCGGCCCGGCGATCGTCGTCGAGTCGCCCGTGTCGGTGCTCATCGTGCGCCCCTCACGCCTCGGCGCGACGACGGGTCGCGAACCGCATGATCGCCTTGCCGATCTCGGCGATCACGAGGTACGCGAGCGTGATCAGCAGGCACGCGCGCCACTGCTCGCCGCTGAGCTCGGTGGTCCCGAAGATCCGCTGCAGCCCGCCCAGCGTCGTCACGAGGAAGGTCAGGCCGATGCAGATGAGCATGAGCATGACGAACCGGCCGTTCTTCAGCGTGTCGCTGGAGAAGATGCTCGCGAGCGGGTCGCGCCACTGCATCGCGACGACGACGTGCATGAGCGACATGGCCGTCAGGCCCATGGTCGTGGCGACCGTGAGGTCGTAGCGGTCCTCGCCCCACGCGACGACGAGCAGCGTGCCGACCGAGATGAGCACGCCGCCGATGGCGAGCCGCGCGCCGAGCGAGCGGCCGATCACCGGTTCCTCGGGCGAGCGCGGCTTGCGCAGCATGAGGCCGGCGGTCGCGGCGTCGAAGCCGAGGCCGATCGCGAGCAGCACGTCGATCGCGAAGTTGATCCACAGGATCTGCAGCGGCGTCAGCGGCGTGCCGTTCGCGACCGTGAAGACGCCCGCGCCCACGAACGTGAGGATGAACGCGGTGAGCACGACCATCTGGAAGCGGATGTACTTCATCAGGTTGTCGTAGAGCCCGCGGCCACCCTCGACGGCCGCGACGATCGTCGCGAAGTTGTCGTCCGTGAGGATCATCTCGGCCGCGTCCTTGGTGACCTCGGTGCCCGTGATGCCCATCGCGACGCCGATGTCGGCGCGGGTCAGTGCCGGCGCGTCGTTCACGCCGTCACCGGTCATCGCGACGATCTCGCCGCGCCGCTTGAGCACGTCGACGAGCCGGACCTTGTCCTCCGGGGCGACGCGCGCGACGACGCCGATCTCGTCGATCTCGGCCTCGAGCTGCGCGTCGGGCATCGCGGCGAACTCCGCGCCGGTCAGCGCACGGCCCTCGATGCCGAGCTGCTGCGCGATCGCCGCGGCGGTCGTCGCGTGGTCGCCCGTGATCATCCGCACGCGGATGCCTGCCTCGCGGCACTCGGCGATGGCCGCGGCGGCCTCGCGCCGGGGCGGGTCGACGATGCCGACGAGCGCGAGGATCTCGAGGCCCTGGACCAGCGCGAGCAGCTCGTCGGGCCCGGCGTCCACGAGGTCCGCGGCCGCGACGTCGCGCTGCGCGACCGCGAGGACACGCATGCCCTCGGCGGCGAGCAGGTCGTTCTCCTCGAGGACCTTCGCGCGGTCGCCGTCCTCGAGGACCGTGGCGAGACCGCCGTCGGCCCGCGCGTGGGTCGAGCGGGCGAGCAGCACGTCCGGCGCGCCCTTGACGTAGCACCGCACGCCGCCGTCGATCTCGTGGAACGTCGCCATCAGCTTGTACTCGGCGTCGAACGGCACCTCGGCGATGCGCGGGAACGTGCGTCGCGTCTCCTCGACGTCGAGTCCCGCCTTGGCGGCGAGCACGACGAGCGCGCCCTCCGTCGGGTCGCCGACGCATGCGCCGTCGCGGACCACCGCGTCGCTCGCGAGCGCCATGGGCAGCGCGAACGGTTCGAGCGGGAGGTCGCCGGTGCCCGCGACCGTCATGATCCGGCCGACCGTCGAGTAGCCCTCGCCGTCCACGGACAGGCGGTGTCCGGCGACGACCATGCGGCGCGCGGTCATCTGGTTGAGCGTCAGGGTGCCGGTCTTGTCGGAGCAGATCGCCGAGGTCGAGCCCAGCGTCTCGACCGACTTGAGCCGCTTGACGATCGCGCCCTTCTCGGCGAGCTGGCGCGTGCCGAGCGAGAGCAGCATCGTGACGACCGCGGGCAGGCCGGTCGGGATCGCGGCGATCGCGAGGCTGATGCCCACGACGAACAGCTCGTCGAACTCCTGGCCGCGGGCGAGCCCGAGCGCGACGATCGCGACCAGCGCGATCGCGGCCATCGTCGTGATGAGGATCGTGATCCGGTCGAGCTGTTTGGTGAGCGGCGTCTTGTCCTGCTCGACGCCGGTGAGCATCCCGGAGATGCGCCCGACCTCGGTCGACATGCCCGTCGCGGTGACGACCATCTCGCCGCGACCGCGGGTGACCTGCGAGTTCATGTACGCCATGTCGACCCGGTCGCCCAGCGGGACGTCCTCACCGGGCACCGCGCCGATCGACTTGGGCACCGGCGCGCTCTCGCCCGTCAGGCCCGACTCCTCGATCTCGAGCGCCGCCGCGACGAGGATGCGGCCGTCCGCCGGCACCTTGTCGCCCGCCTCGAACCCCACGATGTCGCCGGGCACGAGCTCCTCGGCCGGGACGATCACCTGCTGGCCGTCGCGCCGCACGCGCGCGTTCATGACGAGCATCTGGCGCAGCGAGGCGACGCTCTCGGCGGCCTTGCCCTCCTGGTGCAGGCCCATCAGCGCGTTGAGCACCGTCAGGCCCAGCACGACGACGCCCGTCGTCATGTCCTGGAGCGCGATGATGCTGACGAGCGCCGCACCGACGAGGACGAGCTGCATGAGGTCCTTGTACTGGCGCGCGAACGCCTGCCACGCCGGCTCCTTCGCCTCCTCGGCGAGGGCGTTCGGTCCGTAGCGGGCGCGCCGCTCGGCCACCTGCTCGGACGTGAGGCCGAGCGCGGGGTCCACGCCGAGTTCGCCGCACACCTGCTCGGCGGCTACGGCGTGCGGGCGGACGGCGACGCGGGAAGCCGTGGGTGTGGTCATGGCGACTCCTTCTCCATACTCCGGGCCAACTTCACAGGTGAATGGTCGCGATGCCTCACCCGTGGCGGGTACCGCGACCCGAGTCGTCAGTGCAGTGCGTGCTTCAGCACGATCATCGCGATGCCGAACATGCCGGTGCTGACGGTCGCGCCGACGCGGCCCCACCCGGTCAGCCCGCCCGCGCGTGACATCCGCCAGCCGACGATCAGCAGCAGCACGACGTTCACGACGAGAGCGATGTCGACCCCGCGTTCGGTCTCGACCCCGAGCAGGGCCTCGGTGACGAGGACCCCCGCCGGGATCAGGCACGCGGCAACGAGCGGTAGCCCGTCGCTGAGCACCATGCGGCGCTCCTGCCGCGTGAGGTCGCGGCGGTGGATCGTCCTGGCCGCGATCCAGTGCGCGTAGGACTCCGCCGCCCAGTACACGAAGAGCGTCAGCACGAGGGCGAGTGCGATGCGCCCGAGGCCGAACGACGACGGCGCGGCCGCGAGGACCGAGCCGCTGACCACGAGCCCGTACAGGTGGGACGCGCGTCGTCGGTGCAGCCGCTCGGGTGACGTCTCGTGCTCGGCCGTCGCCGTCAGGTCGCGTTGGATGTCGGCACGGACCACTTCGGGGTCGACGACCTCGTCCCGGTCCGGACCGGCCGTGGGGTGCAGCGGTGCCGGCGTCGGCGGAACTGGCCCGGGGGTGTCGGTCACCGAAGCATCCTGACACCTGACGCCGCAGGACGACAGATCACGCGACACCGTGCGCGAGAGGACGACTACCCGCCACGGGTGATGGACACTGCAGTCGGGGCACGGAAGGTGATGGACTAACGGCACCCGTGCCGATCGACGACAAGGAGAGACTGATGGAGTTCTGGGACTGGTTCTGGCTCATGGTGTGGTGGTTCTGCTTCTTCGCCTACCTCATCCTGCTGTTCCAGATCATCGGTGACCTGTTCCGCGACACCGCGACGAGCGGGTGGGCGAAGGCGTTCTGGACGATCGGCCTGATCGTCATGCCGTTCCTCATCGCGCTGATCTACATCATCGCGCGTGGCCAGGGCATGGCCGAGCGGCAGATGAAGGACGCCGTGCGCGTGCGCAACGCGCAGGACGAGTACATCCGCGCGACCGCCGGGCCGAGCCGTTCCGCGGCGTCGGACATCGCCGAGGCGAAGTCGCTGCTCGACTCGGGCGCGATCACCGCCGACGAGTTCGCGTCGCTGAAGGCCAAGGCCCTCGCCTGACATCTCACCGAAGCCCCCGGTCCCGCCTGGGACCGGGGGCTTCGTCGTACCCGAGCTGCGCCGAGGCCACATGGACGATCGAGCGAGAGATGATCGTGCGAGGACATGGCTACGGATCCTTGTGACCAGTCCTGCGCACGATCCCGATCCTGACCCGACGCGCGGGCGCACGGCGGTCAGGGCGGCGCCCGCCACCAGCGCCGGCGACCACAGCGCGGATGACCGTCGGCGCTGTGCACGAACGGCCCGATGCGACCGTCAGGCCTCGCCGGGCCCGGCGGCCTGGGCGGCCTGACGGCGCGACCGGACGACGAGCGGGATACCGACGCCGAGCCCGACGACGAGCAGCCCCAGGAGCCACCACACCCACGCGGGCGTGCCGCCCTCGTCCGTCGGCGTCGACTCGTCGGCCGAAGCGGACGGCGACGGCGTGACCTCAGGGGTCGGGGTCGGGGTGGGCGTGGGTGTCGGCGTCGGCGTAGGGGTGGGCGTCGGAGTCGGCGAGGGCGTCGGGCTGGGCGTCGGCGACGTGGTCGCCGGCGGGATCGGCGCCTCGGCGCTCTCGGTCGGCTCCGGCTCCTGCGTCGGCTCCTGCGTGGGCTCCTGCGTGGGCTCCTGCGTCGGCTCCTGCGTGGGCTCCTGCGTCGGCTCTGACGTCGGAGCCGGCGTGCCCTCCGACGTCCGGGTCGGGCGGGGTAGCGGGTTGCGGGTGCGGGTCGGCTCGGGTGACGGTTCGGCGCTCGGCGTCGGCTCGGCGCTCGGCGTCGGCCGGGGCGGGATCGAGAACGACGGCGACGGCCGCGCGGTGCGCGTGGAGTCGGGACGGTTGATCCCCTCGCCGTCGCACGACGTCACCAGCAGCCCGACGACGAGCACGCCCACCACGGCCACCCACCGGCGCACGGCCGGCCTCGTTGCACTCACGTCAAGCCTCCGTCAGTCTCCGACGAGAACGCTGCGGCCGGTGCCGGAACGCGTGGGCCCGACCGTACAGAGTGCAACCCTCCAGGTGGAAGTACGCCACGACACCGTGACCGACTTGGGACGGTCGACGTCGCCCGATCGGCCGACGTCGTCGCGGTCTCCACGAGTGTCCGGAGCGGGGCGTGTCGCCTACGTTGCGGGGGAGTGGCAGTGGCGGCGGGCCGGGGTCCCCGCACGGCTGGACCGTGCGGCATCGGACTGCTTCGAGCACGAGGTCGCGTCCCACAGCACGCCGATCTACCGCGAGCTGGCCGGTGTGGACCGTCGGCTGCAGGAGAACAAGGCGGTCAACCTTGCGATCGCCGCCACGCGGCTGGACGGCATCGTGCTGCGGCCCGGGCAGCGGATGTCGTTCTGGCGTCTGGTCGGCAGACCGAGCTACCGACGCGGGTTCAAGGACGGCTTGGTCCTGCGGCAGGGCCAGGTCGACGAGGCAGTCGGCGGCGGGCTGTGCCAGATGACCAACCTGCTGTACTGGATGACCGTGCACTCGCCGTTGACCGTGGTGGAGCGTTGGCGGCACACCTTCGACGTCTTCCCGGACAACGGCCGCACGCAACCGTTCGGCAGCGGTGCGACGTGCTCCTGGCCGGTTCTCGACCTGCAGATCGAGAACCGCACGGCTGCGACGTTCAGGCTGTCGCTGACGGTCGAGCAGACGGACCTGGTCGGAGCGTGGACCAGCGACCAGCCGCGGTCGAACACCTACGAGGTGTACGAGGCCGAACATGTGATGACGAACGATCTGCCTGGTGTCTTCACTCGGCGCAACGTGCTGAGGCGACGGATGCTCGATCTGGCTGGCAACGAGGTGAGCGACGAGCTCGTCGCGGTCAACGAGGGCCGGCTGATGTATCAGCCGTTCCTGGAGGCCGGCGGCGCCGGATAGTCGCGCATGGTCACGTCCCGCGATCCGAGCCGTCGGGGTGGCGTGCCCCCGGGGGGACTTGGCCGTCCGCGACACGCGGGACGGCCTTCCTCGTCGGTCGGAGAACACGATCGTCACCAGGGTCGTGGCATCCACCGGCCTGGGCAGACACCGACGACTCTCAGTAGTGGTACCGCGCCTGGAGCACGACGACGTCCTCACCGTCCACCAGGTAGACCAGCCTGTGCTCGTCGGTGATCCGTCGCGACCACGCGCCCGGCACCCCGAACCGAAGCTGCTCCGGCTTGCCGACGCCTGCATAGGGATCGCGCAGGGCCTCGTCGAGCAACCGATTCAGACGCTTCAAGACAGCGCGGTCGGCGGTCTGCCAGTGCGTGTAGTCATCCCAGCCGTGCGACGTGAAGACAAGCCTCACCCGCGGTCCAGCGAGTGTTCGGCGACCGCGCCACGGCTTGCCTGCTCGGCCGCGTCGAGAAGTCGTCGCGCGTTGGCGGGCGACCGGAACAGGTACGCGGTCTCCTGCCAGGCGGCATAGTCCTCACCCGACATCAGGACCGCGGAGCCGTGCTTGGAGACGATCTCGACGGCGTCGTGGTCGTCGTTCACGCGTTCGATCAACGGGAACAGCGTCCGGCGCGCCTCGCTGGCGGTGATCGCCATCTCGAACCTCCTAGTGGTACCGAAAAGCGTACCAGTCAGCCTCGCGCGATCTGAAGGTCAGCCACGAGCTCGACCTCGAAGCCATCCGCGTTCTCGAGGTACGCCGCATAGTGCCGGGGGCCGCCGGCCCACGGATGCCGGTCCTCGAACAGCAGGTACCAGCCATGCCGGCCGGCCCGCTCGACGAGGTTGTCGACGTCGGCGATGGCACCGGCGTGGAAAGCGAGATGGTTGAGACCGGGGCGTCGGCGCTCGTGGCGCTCGCTCGTGACGTCGGGTCCGGCCTCCAGGACGACGTACGCATCACGGCGTCCCCAGCTCTCACCGGTGGCCCACGTGTCGGCGACGGTGTAGCCGAGCTCGCCCAACAACCATCCGATCGACGCGCTCGCCACGGCGAGATCGGGCACCCACAGCTCGACGTGGTGGATCGCTCCGCGCTCGGTCACCTCGCCATCCAACCAGGCTGCGAGTCTGCCGCCGCGGCGGACGACGAAGGCCCCGACCTGCGTCTCCGCTGGTCGAGGCCTTCGTCGTCGCTGTCTCAACGAGTGTCCGGAGGGGGACTTGAACCCCCACGCCCTTACGGGCACTAGCACCTCAAGCTAGCGCGTCTGCCATTCCGCCACCCGGACGGGGTGGACCGTGCGGGAGCCCGTGGGCGCCCTGCGGTGCGGCAGAAAAGATAGCACGGTGTGCCGGACGGGCATGCATCGGTCACCGGGGGCAGACTCGGGTCGAGACGGGCCGACGAGCCTGCGACGAGGGGTGGTGACATGGCCGACCTGAGCGACCGGCCGCGAGCTTCCACGACCCCACCGGTCCGACGGGTGGCGGGGATACGGCGCGGCTCCACGCAGGTCCCCGAGCCCGACGCGCCGCACTGGCTGCGCAACGCGGCCGGCGTCTCGTGGCGACTGATCGTGGTGGTGGCCGCCATCGGGCTGGTGTTCTACGCGACCGCCAAGATCGAGCTGCTGTTCATCGCGCTGTTCCTCGCGCTCGTCTTCACTGCCGTCCTGCGCCCGCTCGTCGAGCTGTTCGCCAGGGTGATGCCGCGGTTCGTGGCCACCGGGGCGGCGATCCTGTCGGGCTTCCTGTTCTTCGCGGGCCTGCTGACCTACGTGGGCTACTCGGTCGCGAACGAGTGGGAGGAGCTGACCGAGAAGTTCGGGGACGGACTCTCGCAGATCACGGACTACCTCGAGAGCGGCGCGCTGCCGTTCACGATCACGTCCGAGCAGATCGCGAGCTGGATCGCCGAGGCGCAGAAGTGGGTCCAGGAGCATGCCGGCGACCTCGCGGGCGAGGCCGCCTCGCGCGCCGGGTCGGTGGTCGAGATCTTCACGTGCCTGGCGCTCGCGGTGTTCTGCACGGTCTTCTTCCTGGCCCGGGGCCAAGAGCTCTGGACGTGGTTCCTCAACCAGCTTCCGGCCAGGGTGCGTGAGGGCTGGACGGACGCGGGCGGCGCCGGCTGGTACACGTTCTCGAACTACACGCGCGGGACCGTGATCATCGCGGTCACCGACGGCATCCTCGCGTTCATCCTGCTGAGGATCATCGGCGTGCCGCTCGCGGCGCCGCTCGCGGTGCTCGTGTTCATCGGTGCCTTCATCCCGCTCATCGGCGCACCCGCGGCCATGATCATCGCGATGATCGTCGCGCTCGCGGCCGAGGGGTTCTGGCCCGCGGTCTTCGTCGGGCTCGGGATCGCGCTCATCGGGCAGTTCGAGGGACACATCCTGCAGCCGTTCGTCATGGGCAAGCAGGTCGCGCTGCATCCCGTCGTGGTCGCGCTCGCGGTGATGGCGGGCACGCTGACGGCGGGCATCCTCGGCGCGGTCGTGGCGGTCCCGCTCGTCGCGGTCTGCTGGTCGGTCTTCTCCCGGCTGCGCACCGTCGATCCGCCGATGGGCGCGGACGAGCTCGAGGAGGCGCAGGAGGCCGTCGAACCCGTCGACGAGGTATCGATCGAGTCCTGAGACGACATCGGGCGCCCCGCCCGGGAACGGAGCACTGCATGATCGTCGGCATCCCGACCGAGACGAAGAACCGTGAGTACCGCGTCGCGCTCACGCCCGCGGGCGTGCACCAGCTGGTCTCCGACGGGCACCGCGTGCTCGTCCAGGAGGGTGCAGGGCTCGGGTCCGCGCTCGACGACGACGAGTACCGCGCCGCGGGCGCGACGCTCGTCGCGAGCGCCGAGACCGTCTGGGGCGAGGCCGAGCTGGTGTGCAAGGTCAAGGAGCCGATGCCCGCCGAGTACCCGTTTCTGCGCCGCGACCTCGTGCTGTTCACGTACCTGCACCTGGCCGCCGACCGTTCCGCGACGGACGCGCTGCTGGCCGCGGGTACCACGGCGATCGCGTACGAGACCGTCCAGCTCGCCGACGGCTCGCTGCCGCTGCTGGCCCCGATGAGCGAGGTCGCCGGCCGCCTGGCGACCCAGGTCGGCGCGTACCACCTGATGCGCAACGAGGGCGGCGCGGGGCGGCTGCTCGGCGGCGTGCCGGGCGTTCCGCCTGCGCGGGTAGTGGTGCTCGGCGCCGGGGTGGTCGGGGCGCACGCCGCCGAGATCGCCGTCGGCATGCGCGCGGACGTCACCGTGCTGGACCTGTCGATGCCGCGACTGCGGGACCTGGATGCGCGGTTCGGCGGCCGGGTGCGCACGCTCGCGTCGAGCCGATGGGTGCTCGAGCGCGAGGTCGCCGCCGCGGACCTCGTGATCGGCGCGGTGCTCGTGCCGGGCGCCCGGGCGCCCCGGCTCGTGCCCGACGAGCTCGTCGCGCGCATGCGTCCGGGTTCCGTGCTCGTGGACGTCGCCGTCGACCAGGGCGGGTGCTTCGAGTCCACGCGCCCGACGACGCACGACGAGCCGACGTTCCTGGTGCACGACTGCGTCTTCTACTGCGTCGCGAACATGCCCGGAGCGGTCCCGGTCACCTCGACGCACGCGCTGACCAACGTGACGTTGCCGTACGTCGTGGCGATCGCCGGCCGAGGCTGGCGCGGGGCGCTGGCGGCGGACCGGGCGCTCGGCGGCGGCCTGACGACGCAGGGCGGGCACCTGGTCAACGCGGCGGTCGCCGCCGCACACGGCTATCCGAGCGTCCCGCTCGCGGAGGCCCTGGGCTGACAGTCGTGACGCCCTGGCGACGTGGGCGCCCTACGCTCACCGCATGGACGTGGCAGTGCTCGGCGCGACGGGCGATGTGGGACGGCAGGTCTGCACGCAGCTCGTCGAGCGGCGCGTGCTGCCGCCGACCTCGCGCCTGCAGCTCGTCGGACGCCCGCAGGGCCCCTCGGGCCGGGCCGTGCACGGCCTCGCAGCGGACCTCACGGACGCGTACGACGAACATGCCCCGATGCTCGACGTCGCCCTCGACCCCTCGGAGGTCGTCGCGGACGTCGTCGTGGTGGCCGCGGGACGTACGGGGGGAACCGAACCGGGTGTCCCGACCGACCGCGCGCAGCTCGCGGCGCACAACGCGCAGGTGTTCGCGACGTATGCGGACGCGCTGGCCGAGAACGGTTCGGGGCACGAGGTCGTCGTCGTCGTCGGCAACCCCGTGGAGCTCGGGGTGGCGATCATGGCGCAGCGGCTCCCGCGCCGCCGCGTCATCGGGATGGGCGCGTGGCTCGACACGCTGCGATTCCGGCGTGAGGTCGCGGTCTCGATCGGCGTGCGGCGGCACCGCGTCACGGGCTTCGCGGTCGGCCAGCACGGCGACGACCTGGTGCCGTTGTGGTCCACGGTGCGCGTGAGCGGGCTGTCGGCGGACGAGCGTGCCGGGGTGGTGGCGCAGGTGCGCGGGGAGCGCACGCTCGACGACTACGGCGCCGAGCTCCAGGCGGCGAAGGGCGCGCTCGCCGAGCGCGCGAGCAGTGACATGGGTGCGGCGTTCCGGCTCGTCGACTCGTGGCCGCCCGACGTGCGACTCGCCGCGAGACCGTGGATGACGCAGCAGAGCGGGGCGAAGACGGCGGTCGCGACGGCGAGCGCGACGATCGACCTCATCGAGACCGTGCTCGACGGTCGGGACATCGTCGTCGCAGGTCAGGTGGCCCTCGACGGCGAGGTGACGCTCGAGGGCGCGCCCGTGCACGGCGTCCTCGGTGTCCCCGTCGTGCTCGGACCCGAGGGCTGGACGCAGGTGCTGCTGCCCGAGCTGGCGCCCGATGAGGAGCGGCGGCTGGCGGCCGTCGCGGGCCGCATCGCGGCGGGTGTCCGACCGTGGCTCGACGAGCGGGTCGACGCACAGGTCGACGGCCGTCGATGAGTCGGCCCGGGACCGACCCGGCACACGAGAGCGGAGGACGCATGGACGACGAGCGCTGGGTGGTGTTCGCGCGCGGTGCGAACCGGCCGGGCACCGTGGCCGCCGTGACGGCGGTGTTCTCGACGCGCGGCGTGAGCTTCGACTCGCTGTCGACGAGCCCCCTGTCCACGGGTGACGACGACGGCGGTGGCCTGGTGACGGTGACGTTCCGGACGACCGACCGGCGCCGACGGGAGCTCGTGCGCGCCGTCGAGCGGCTCGCGGCCGTCTCGGGAGTCGTGGTGCGGCGGTCCGCCGACCTCGGCGTCCGCGCCGCCGCGGCGGTGCACCTGCCGCGCGACGTGCCGTTCCGCCCGCCACCGCAGGCGGGCGTGAGCTGGTCGGGCCGCGCGGAGCTGGGCGAACCCGTGCTCGTCGAGGGGCCGCTGGTCGACGTCGAGCTCGTCGTGGCCGCCGCGCGGGCAGCGGGCGCGACGAGCACGGCACTCGTCATCGAACCGCCACCCGCCCCCTCCGGCCCGGAGCCCGTGGCGGTCGTCAACGCGGACCGATGAACCGCGTCGCGAGCCCCGAGGCCAGCAGCGCGAGGGCGACGAACGACGAGACGAACCCCGCGAGGATCGCGACCAGCGCAACCCACTGACCCGCCGTGAGCGCCAGATCGAGAGATCCGAGGTCCTGCGACGCCGTGACGACCGCCTCGAACGCGACGAACCCTGCCCCCAGGGTCAGCAGGACCGCGGCGGTGCGCCTCGCCCCGAGCGCCCGCGCGATCGCCCCGGGCGTCACGGCGAGCCCGAAGAACACCAGGATCATCGCCGTTCCGAGGGCGCTGAACTCGCCGGGCTCCCCGGCCGCGACCGTCACCAGCCGCATGAGCAGCCGTGCCGCGGTACCGGCGACCAAGCCGGCGAGAAGGCCCGCGCCGATGCCGGCACCGACCTTGGCGGTGATCGCGGCGCGAGACCGCCGGGGGGAGTGGGCGGTGGTGGTCGTGACGGACATCGGGGTCCTCTCGTCGTCGGTGACTTCACCAGGACAGGAGCGCGACGAGCGCCGGCCGTGCGGGTGAAACCGCGCGCCCGTGACGATTTCGCCCACGCCCGTCCCCGCGCCGCGACCGTGCACCCAGGTGGATCGCCCGGCTCGGTGAGGCGTGACACCGCCGCTCACGCCTGCCGCACCGGAGAACATGGGCGAGGATCTGTGCATGAGCGACGCCCACCTCGACGCCGACAACCCGTTCGCCGCGCCCTCGACGCTGCCCTATGGACTGCCGGACTACACGCGCATCCGCAGCGAGCACTACCGCCCGGCGCTGCTGGCCGGGATGGCCGAGCACCGCGCGCAGGTCGAGGCGATCAGCGCGGACCCCGCGGAGCCGAGCGTCGAGAACACGCTCGAGGCGCTCGAGCGATCGGGGCGGCTCCTGCAGCGGGCCGCCGTGGCGTTCTTCAACCAGACCAGCGCTGACGGCACGCCCGAGCTCGACGCGGTCGAGGAGGAGATCGCCCCGCTGCTCGCGGCGCACCAGGACGCGATCCGCCTGGACGCGCGTCTGTTCGCGCGGCTCGAGTCGTTGCACTCCCGCGCGCAGGCGGGCGAGTTCGAGCTGGCGCCCGACACGGCGTGGCTGCTGCACCGCACGCGCACGCAGTTCGAGCGTGCGGGCGTGCGGCTCGACGAGGCCGCCCAGGCGCGGCTGCGCGAGCTCAACGGACGGATCACGACGCTCGAGACGGTGTTCGGCCGTGAGGTGCTCGCGGCGACGAACGACGCTGCGGTGCTCGTCACCGACGAGGACGAGCTCGACGGTCTGCCCGACGACGCACGCGACGCGGCGGCGCGAGCAGCACGCGAGCGCGGTCACGACGAGGGCTGGCTGCTCGAGCTGCAGCTCCCGACCGGTCAGCCGCAGCTGGCGGTGCTGACCGACCGGAGCACGCGCGAGCGGCTGTTCCGCGCGTCCGTCGGGCGTGGACTGGGCGGCGCGCACGACACGCGGGCCACCCTGCTCGAGCTGGCCCGGCTGCGTGCCGAACGTGCCAGCCTGCTCGGGTACCCGCACCACGCCGCGTTCATCGCAGCGGACGCGACCGCAGGCTCCGCCGAGGCGGTCGAGGAGATCCTCACGCGGCTCGCGCCGGCCGCGGTCGCCAACGCGCGCGCCGAGGCCGCGCCGCTGCAGGCGCTGCTCGAGCAGGACGAGCCCGGCGCGACGCTCGAGCCGTGGGACTGGGCGTTCTACGCCGAGCGGGTCCGGGCGCACGAGCGGGCGCTCGACGACGCGTCGATGCGGCCGTACCTCGAGCTGGACCGGGTGCTCGCGGACGGTGTGCTGCACGCCGCGAACGCGCTGTACGGGCTCACGTTCGCCGAACGGCACGACCTGGTCGGCTACCACCCGGACGTGCGCGTGTTCGAGGTGTTCGACGCCGACGGGTCGGGGCTGGGGCTGTTCCTCGCGGACTACTGGACGCGCGAGTCCAAGCGCGGCGGGGCGTGGATGAACAACCTCGTCGACCAGTCGACGCTGCTGGGCGAGGCGCCCGTCGTCGTGAACAACCTCAACATCCGCAAGCCGCCGGACGGCAAGCCGACACTGCTGGCCTGGGACGAGGTCATCACGATGTTCCACGAGTTCGGCCACGCGCTGCACGGCCTGCTCTCGGCCGTGCGCTACCCGTCGCAGTCGGGCACCGAGGTGCCGCGCGACTTCGTCGAGTACCCGTCGCAGGTCAACGAGATCTGGGCGTGGGAGCCGAACGTCGTGCGGGCGTTCGCGCTCCACCACGACTCGGGTGAACCCATGCCGGTGGAGTGGGTGCGCACGCTGCTGGCGGGCCGGCAGGACGGCGAGGGTTTCAGGACCACCGAGTACCTCGCTGCCGCGCTGCTCGACCAGGCCTGGTACCGGCTGGGGCCCGACGAGGTGCCGACCGACCCGGAGCAGGTCGAGCCGTTCGAGCTCGCGGCGCTCGCGGCCGCCGGCGTCGACCTCGCGTCCGTTCCGCCGCGCTACCGCTCGGCGTACTTCAACCACGTGTTCAGCGGCGGCTACTCGGCGGGGTACTACTCGTACATCTGGTCCGAGGTGCTCGACGCGGACACGGTCGAGTGGTTCCGCGAGAGCGGCGGGCTGCGCCGCGAGGTCGGCGACGCGTTCCGGACGCGGCTGCTGGGACGGGGTGGCTCGGTGGACCCGATGGAGGCGTGCCGCGACCTGCTCGGCCGCGACCCGCGCATCGAGCCGCTGCTCGCGCGGCGCGGCCTGCTCGCCGCTGCGCAGGCGCCGGGCGCGGGGTCGGGCGCGGGGTCTGTTGCGGGGTCGGGCGCGGGGGCAGAGCGATGACGACGACCGCGGCCGACGAGGTCGTCGACCTGTGCCGTGACCTCATCCGCATCGACACGTCGAACTACGGCGACGGCGAGGGTCCGGGGGAGCGGGCGGCGGCTGAGCACGTCGCCGGGCTGCTCGACGAGGTCGGGCTCGAGCCCGAGGTCTTCGAGAGTGCGCCGCGGCGCACGAGTCTCGTCGTGCGCCTGCCGGGCGTGGACCCGGCACGACCCGCGCTCGTGCTGCACGGCCACCTTGACGTGGTCCCCGCACAGGCGCAGGACTGGAGCGTCGACCCGTTCGCCGGGCACCAGGACGACGAGCTGCTGTGGGGGCGCGGCGCGGTCGACATGAAGGACATGGACGCGATGATCCTGGCGGTCGTGCGGCAGATGGCCCGCGAGGGTCGTCGGCCCGCGCGCGACGTCGTGCTCGCGATGTTCGCCGACGAGGAGGCGGGCGGCACGTTCGGCGCCGGCTGGGCGGTGCGCAACCGTCCCGAGCTGTTCGAGGGCGCTACCGAGGCCGTCAGCGAGGTCGGCGGTTTCTCCGTCACGCTGGCCGGGCGCCGCGCGTACCTCGTGCAGACCGCCGAGAAGGGCCTGTCCTGGCTGCGGCTCGTGGCCGACGGGCGCGCCGGGCACGGCTCGCAGGTCACGCCCGACAACGCGGTGACCAAGCTCGCGGAGGCGGTCGCGCGGATCGGGCGGCACCCCTGGCCGCTGCAGCTCACGCCGACCGTCCGGGCGCTGCTGGAGGGCGTCGCCGACCTCACCGGCCTGCCGTTCGACCCGCAGGACCCGACGAGCGTCGACGCGCTCGTCGCGGCGCTGGGCCCCGCCGCGAGGTTCGTCGGAGCGACGCTGCGGCACACGACGAACCCCACGCAGCTCGACGCGGGCTACAAGGCGAACGTCGTGCCCGGCAGCGCGCAGGCCGTGGTCGACGGGCGGTTCCTGCCCGGCCTCGAGGAGGAGTTCACGACGACCGTGCGCGAGCTGGCCGGGCCCGACGTGCGGATCGAGCGCGTGCACCACGACGTCGCGCTCGAGGCGCCGACGACGGGCGCGCTCATGGACGCCATGACCGACGCGCTGCTCGCGGAGGACCCCGGTGCGGCGGTGCTGCCGTACACGCTCTCGGGCGGGACGGACAACAAGTCGCTGTCGCGGTTGGGGATCACCGGGTATGGGTTCGCGCCTCTGCGGCTGCCGCCCGAGCTCGACTTCGCGGGGATGTTCCACGGCGTCGACGAGCGCGTGAGCACCGACGCGCTGCGGTTCGGCACGCGGGTCCTGGACCGGCTGCTGGCGACCTGCTGACGACGGTGCTGACGATCAGCTGACGACCAGCTGACGGTCGGGCGCCGGCCGGCCTACGCGTCGGCGAGCGTGCTGCGGACCCGGATGACCTTGCGCCGCAGCCAGACCTTGCGCTCGCCGCCCACGTACAGGACCGTGCGGGCGAGCTCCCAGCGGCCGTACTCGGCGGCCTCGGTGAGCTGGCGCTGCGCGTCGCTGCGACTGATGGACGGCGGGATCGTCACCACGCGGAACTCGTACTGGCCGCCCTGGGCGACCCATGTGCGCCGCGTCCTGGTACCGATCGCCATGCGTGCCGCCTCTCACCGTACGAGCCGTGGCGACCCATGGTGCCACCGCAGGCGGCCGGCGCGCACGGTAGGCGCGCGGACGGCCCGACGAGCGTGTCGCCGCTCGTCGGGCCGTCCGGTGGCACTACCCGATGCTCAGTCCCGGATGATCGTGAACGTCGTGGTGGTGTTCCTGATGTCCTGCACGTTGTTCGAGAGACGCAGGTCGTGGAACGTCGCCGAGCCGACCGCGGGACCCTGCCCGGCCTCGGGCATCTCGTTCACCCAGATGCCGAACCCGGACTTGGCGTCCCAGGCGTCCCCACTCTTGCGCGCCCCGCTGATCGACGTGTTGGTGAACACCGTGTCGGTCACCGGGTTCTGCGGCTGTCCGCCGACGTAGTTCGTCTGGAACATGATCCCGGAGTACGTCGGGTCGACGATGTCGGCATCGTTGATCCGGATGCCCTGGAACTTCTTGGAGGCCGAGAAGATCCAGATGCCCGGGAACGTCTGGTTGCCCCAGAAGTGCCCGCCCGACCGCACGATCGAGATGTTCGCGATCGTCGTCGGTGCCGCCGAGCCGAACTCGTCCATCGGGTAGCCGAAGTCGAGCGAGCTCACCGTGACGCCGGAGTAGACGAGCGTGTCCGCGATCGTGATGTTGCGGAACGTGTTGCCGTAACCGCCGTAGACGGCGAGGCCGGCGGCACGCCACGTGACCAGCGAGGTGAGGTTCTCGTAGACGTTGCCGGTCTGGCCGAGACCGCCGGAGTCGGTCGCCGCGAACAGGGCGAACGAGTCGTCACCGGTACCGCGGGCCTCGATGTTGGCGACCCGGTTGTTCGCGCTGCCGTTGGTCATGTTGATGCCGTCGGCAAAGGTGTTGCGGATGCGCGAGTTCGTGATCGTGCTGTTGTCCATGTTGTTCGCCCAGAACATGCAGATCATGTGCTCGACCCACAGGTCGTCGACCGTCATGTTCGAGACGTTGGTGAAGTCCAGCACCTTGCCGGGGCCGTCGATGCGCGACGTGTAGTTGCCCCAGTAGGAGAAGCTGCGGAACTTCGACCCGTTGGCGGACGCCTCGGCACGGAAGCCGATGTCGGTGCCGTCCTGGCCGCTCGGCGCGAAGAACCGGGTGAACCACGGACCGGCGCCGACGATGTCGACCGCCTTGCCGTACACCTGGAACTTGCTCGCGGTCGAGTAGTCGCCCGTCGGCAGGTAGACGCCCTTGAGCGTGCCCGTGGTGTCCATCCGCACCTTGTCGAGCGCGTTCTGCACGTCCTGGTGCGTGAAGCCCGTGGGCTGCACGTACTGGGTCGGGTTCGGGTTGGCCTTCGCGGTCGCCAGCTCGGTGTTGACGAAGTCCACCGTGACCGGCTGCGGGTTGCTCGCGGTGCGCTGCAGGCGGATCGTCTGGCCCGCGTTCACCGTGGTGCCGAGCAGGATGTTGGCCTCGTCGTAGATGTGACGGGGGCCGCCCGCGCTCGGGGAGTTGCCCGGCTGCGTCTCGTTGCCGTAGAGCCACGCGAACTTCGACGTGAGCGGCAGCCGCTTGAGGAACGTGCCGTCGACGTAGACGTCGATCGAGCCGTCGAGGCCCGTGCCCGCTGCGCTGTCCGGGATGGAGAAGCGCGTGACGAGCGTGTTCGTCGGGTTCTTCAGCGTCCACTCGACGTACGAGCCGGTGGCGGAGAGCTGCACGGCGCGACGGCCGGACGCCTCGCCCGCGAGGTCGCCCACGGTCCGGTTCGGGCCGAGCACCTGCGCGCCGCCGCCCGTGCGGCCGTCCTCGGCCTCGTAGAAGTCGAACGGCAGGTTGGCGCCGCGGCCGACGTAGATGCCGGCGGACGTGGTGTTGTTCGCCTGCTTGCCCGCGACCTCGTTGGCGTCCGCCGCGGCGACGGACGTCACGGTGAACGAGCCGTTCGTGGCCGTCCAGGTGCCGAGCGTGACGGTGCCCGAGGTCGCCCCCGCGGCCACCGCTCCCGTGACCGAACCGGTGAACGACCGCACGGTCGCCCCGCTCTGCGCGTCCTTGACCGTCACGGTGATGCCGTGGGCGCCGGCGGCCGTGGCGATGTTGCCGATGTTCGAGATCGAGGCCGTGAACGTCACGGTCGCACCCGCCGCCGGGTTGCTCGGGTTCCAGGACACCACCGGGACGACGTCGGAGCTCGGCACCGCCGAGACCGTGAGCTTCGTCGGGCTGGTGAACGAGTTGTCGGCCTCGTTCTGCTCGACGACGGTGTTCGACGGGTCGGCGTTCGCGCCGACCGTGTACTGACCTGCGGCGCGGGCGCCGATGCTCGCGCTCGCCGTCGCGGTGGAACCTGCGGCGATGGCGCCGACGTTGCCGGTCGCGACGACCTGCCCGTCGATCGTGAACGCCACGGTGGTGGCGGCCGAGGCCAGCGTGCCGGAGTTGCGGACGGTCGCGGTGAGCGTGACCGGGTCGGACTCGAGCGGGCTCGCCGGGGAGACCGCGACCGCCGTGACCGTGAGGTTCGGGTTCGCGGCCGGTGTGCCGATGACCTCGAGCTCGGCCACCTGACCGTTGCCGGAGCCCGAGTTCGCGGTCAAGACCAGACGGACGTCGGTGGCGGAGGCCGTCACCGGGATCGTCACCTGGTTGCCGCTCGCCGGGGCGAACGAGTAGGTCGCCGACGCCTTGACGGTCGACCACGCGCCGGTGCCCGTGCGTGCCTCGATGGAGAACGTCTGCGTGCGCGCACCCCAGATGGCGTTCGGGTCGAGCAACACGTCGACGCCCGTGACCGAGCTCTGCGACGCGAGGTTCACGGCGAGCGTGGACGGGTACTGACCGCTCGCGCCCTCCCAGTAGGTCGCACGGTTGCCGTCGACGGCGTTCGCGGCGACGAACTGCCACTCGGTCGACGACGCCGTGGCCGGCCGGCTCAGCGCGAGGTTCTGGCCGACCGGCGGGTCGACCGGCCCGGCGGTGACGGCGAACGTGCCGCTGGCGCTGTTGTTGTTCTCGTCGGACTCCGTCACCGTCCCGGACGGGTCGACGGTGGCACCCCAGGTGTGGGTGCCGGCCGGGCGCGTGCCGATGTTCGTCGAGACCGTCTGCGTCGCTCCGGGGGCGAGGCCCGACACCGCGATCGTCGCGACGTTCGTGCCGTCGACGACGAGCACCACCGAGGTCGCGCCGGACGCGCCGGTGCCGGCGTTGCGGACGGTCGCCGACAGCGTGATGCCGTCGGTCGGGCTCGGGCTGGCCGGCGTCGGCGTGCCGAGCGTGACCTGCAGATCGGGGGCGGTGGGTGTGGTGACCGGCGTGCCGAACACCTGGAGCTCGGCGACCTGGCCGTTGGACGCGCCCGTGTTCGCCGTCACCTGCAGCCGGACGTCGGTCGCCGTGGCGGACACGGGGATCGTCACCTGGTTGCCCGTCGAGGGCGAGAACGCGTACGTCGCGGACGCCTTGAGCGTCGTCCACGCGCCCGTGCCCTGACGGCCCAGCACCGCGAAGGTCTGGGACCGGTTGCCCCAGGCCGCGTCGGGGTTGAGCCGCACGACCACGTCGGTGAGCGCGCTCGACTGCGCGAGGTTCACGTCCAGCGTGCTCGGGTAGGCGTTCGGTGCGCCCTCCCAGTAGGTCGACGTGCTGCCGTCGACCGCGTTGCCGGCGACGTAGCTCTGCTGGACCGACGACGACTGCGCGGGCCGACCCTGCGCGAGGTTGGAACCCGCGGGCGGTGTCGTCGGAGGGTCCGTCGGGCCGCTGGTGCCCAGGACCTCGAGCTCGGAGAGCTGCGCGGCCGACCAGCCGGTGTTCGCGGCGAACTGGAGCCGCACGTACCGCACGGAGGAGTCGGTGACGTCGATGTTCACCGTGTTCGACGACGACGCGAACGTGTAGGCGGCCTGCGCACGCAGCGTGCTGAACGACGAGCCGTTGCTCGAGCCCTGCACCGTGACCGTCTGGGAGCGGGTGCCCCAGCCGGTGGGGAGCTTGAGCGTCACGTCGGTGACGTTCGCGTTCGCGCCGAGGTCCACCTGGAACCACTGCGGGAAGCTGTTGTTCGTCGACTCCCAGTAGCTGCCCTGGTTGCCGTCGACGGCGTTGGCGGTCACGTACGGGTTGTTGGTGCTCGAGGCGGAGGTGGTCCTGCCGGCGGCCAGGTTGACCGTGGCGGCGTCGGCGCTCTGGAGCACCACCACGCCGGCCGGGACCACCAGCGCGGCCGTCGCCGCGGCGACGACGGCTCTGCGGAACATGCTTCTCATGGGTCGTCCTTGTTCTCCCGCGGGTGCGGGTCGGGGCCCGCGCAGTGGGGAGCGCGGGCTCGGTCGAACTTCGAGGGACCTGCGTGATGCATGTCGAGCGGTGCGGTCGCCGGGACGGGTCCGATGGGGCTCGCCTTGGCGGCTCGTGCATCTGTTGCCAGAGCAGCACTACTTTGTGCTGCGCGTCTGTCAACTTCTTGCAATGTACGATTCGCGAGGCTACGCACGGTTGTCCAGTGCGTCAAGGTGCTGACGGCAAGGTCGACGTTGCGATTCGGCAGCGACGGACGATCGACCCGGCGCGAGCTGGTCCCGCGGCGGTACCGTCGTCGCATGACCGTCGACCCGCGTGCCGCGCTGGACCGCCTGATCGCCGCCCTGGAGGCGCACTACCACGCCGTCGTGCAGCGGCACGGCGAGGACGACCCGGCGGTGGACGACGCGTACGACGTGCTCGCGGACGCGTTCGAGGTCTACGACGACGCGCTCGGCACCGTGCACGGCGAGGCCACGCCGTTCTACCTCGCCGAGGAGGACGACGACGAGGACGAGCTCGACGAGGACGAGCTGGACGAGGACGGGCTCGACGAGGCCGGCGACGAGCTGGACGAGCTCGACGAGGACGAGCTGGACGTCGACCCCGTGCACTGATCGCGCCAGGGCCACGACGATCCCGACCGGGCGTAGGAGTCGTCGGGAACGGATCCGGGCTGGAGCCTGTACATGATTCTCCGCGCCGCCGACGAACAGGACGACGCCCTCGACGTCGCGCTCGAGGCGCTCGTCAACACTTTCGCGGCGTTCCACCATCACCGCGACGACGACGTGCTCGCTCAGGCACTCGCCGCCCTCGACCTCGCCCCGCCGGGCGCCGACTTCCCCCAGCCGCACTGAGCGCCGCCCCCTGGTGGCCGGGTGCGCGCCCTCGTCGGTCCGCCGGTCATGGGTGCAGGGATCGGTGCGGGGATGGGTGCAGGTCTCGGCGGGTAGGCGCCGCGAGTTCTGCACCCATGGCTGCATCGACGGGTTCGGCGCCCGCCGCCGCGCCCACCGACCGCCGCCCTGCCGCCCCGTCCCACCGGCCGCCGCCCCGCCCTGCGACGACTATCGGTGCAGGGATCGGTGCAGATCTCGGCGGGTGGACCCCGCGAGTTCTGCACCCATGGCTGCATCGTCGGGTGCGGCGGGCGCCGGCCTGGCCACCCGCCGACCTCCGCCGCCCCCGCTCCATCGGCGCCCCATCCCCGCGCCGACTGTCGGTGAAGGGGTGGGTGCAGGTCTGGGCGGGTGGGGCCCGCGAGTTCTGCAGCGGTGGCTGTACCGACGGGTGCGGCTAGAAGCGCTCGGGGTAGCCGAGCGCGGGGGCGCTGACGTCGTCGAGTGCCGCGACGAGCTCGTCGGGGAGCACGAGGTCGAGCGCCGCCAACGAACCGCGGAGCTGGTCCGCCGTCCGCGCTCCGACGAGCGCGCTCGCGACGCCCTGGCGCTCGGCAAGCCACGCGAGCGCGACCTCGAGCGGCGCGCGACCGAGGCCCTGCGCAGCGGTCAGCAGCGCGTCGACCACCGCCGCGGCGCCGGCACCGAGGTAGGGCCGCACGAAGCCGGCCAGGTGCGGTGACGCGGCACGGGAGTCCGCCGGGATGGTCCGGCGGTACTTGCCGGTGAGCACTCCGCGGCCGAGCGGCGACCAGGCGATCACGCCGGCACCGAGGGCCTGTGCCGCGGGCAGCACCTCTCGTTCGATGCCGCGCTCGAGGAGCGAGTACTCCGCCTCGACGGCGGTCAGGGCCGCACCGAGCGGTCCTGCGCCGGCGAGCAGGGTCGCGACGTGGGCGACCTGCCAGCCGGGATGGTTCGCGAGCCCGACGTAGCGCGCCCGGCCGCTCGAGACGGCGTGCGCGAGCGCGCCCGCGGTCTCGGCGAGCGGCGTGCGCGGGTCGGGGGTCTGCACCAGGAACAGGTCCACGTGGTCGGTCCGCAGCCGGGCGAGCGACTCGTCGAGCGAGGCGAGAAGCGCGCCGCGCGAACCGTCGACCACGGCTCCGTCGGCCGTTCGTCGGATCCCCGCCTTGGTGCACAGCACCACGTCCTGACGCGTGAACGGTCCGGAGAGCAGCTCGCCCAGGAGCTCCTCGGCGCCGCCGTCCGCGTACGACGCTGACGTGTCGACCAACGTGCCACCGGCCTCGACGAAGTCGCGCAGCTGTTCGGCAGCCTCGTGCTCGTCGGTGTCGCGGCTCCAGGTCATGGTGCCCAGACCGAGGCGCGAGACCCGCAGCCCGGTGCCTCCGACGTGGCGCAGTTCCATGGTGCGTCACCCTAGCCCGGCTATCGTTGCCGCCCGTGGCAGACATGGGCGCGGGCGCAGCGATCATCCTGGGATTCGTGCAGGGACTCACCGAGTTCCTCCCGGTCTCCTCGAGCGCCCACCTGCGGATCGTCGGCGAGCTGCTCGGCGCCGACCCCGGCGCGGCGTTCACCGCGATCACCCAGCTCGGGACCGAGACGGCCGTGCTGCTGTACTTCCGCAGGGACATCAAGCGGATCGTGCTCGCGTGGTGGGCGGCGCTGCGCGGCGCGTACGGCACCGATCTGCGGGCCCGGCTGGGCGCGCCGCAGGACAGACCCGTGGACCACGACGCGCTGATGGCCTGGTTCATCACGCTGGGGACGGTGCCGATCGTCGTGCTCGGGCTGGCGTTCCAGGACTCGATCGAGCACACGTTCCGGAACCTGTGGCTCGTCGCGTTCACGCTCGCGGGCTTCGCGCTGGTGCTGGGCTGGGCCGACCGCGTGGGCACCAAGGTGCGGCCGCTCGACCAGCTCACGCCCCGGCACGCGGTGCAGTTCGGCTTCTGGCAGGCGCTCGCGCTCGTGCCCGGCGTGTCACGCTCGGGCGGCACGATCACCGGCGGCCTGCTCATGGGCTACACGCGTGAGGCCGCCGCGCGCTACTCGTTCCTGCTGGCCATCCCGGCGGTGTTCGGCTCCGGGCTGTTCCAGCTCGTGAAGTCCGCGGACGACTTCGGCGCGGCCGGGACGCCGGGGTTCGGTGCGACCTTGTTGGCCACGCTCGTCGCGTTCGTCGTCGGCTACCTCGTGATCATCGTGTTCCTGAAGATCATCTCGACCTTCAGCTACAAGCCGTTCGTCTGGTACCGGCTCGGGGTCTCCGCGTTCGTCGTCGTGCTGCTGCTCACGGGCGCGGTCGAGGCCGTCCCGGCGTGACCCGACGGCACGTCCGGCGACGGCTCAGAGCCAGCCCGAGCGCCGGAACGAGCGGTACAGCACCGCGCACACGGCACCCATCACGACGAGCACGAGCGGGTACCCGAGCTTCCAGTCCAGCTCCGGCATGTAGCGGAAGTTCATGCCGTAGATCCCCGCGATGAGCGTCGGCACGGTGATCATCGCGGCCCAGGCCGAGATCTTGCGCATGTCCTCGTTCTGACGCACCGAGACCTGGCTCAGGTGGACCGAGAGCATCGCGTCGAGCAGGCCGTCGTGCGCGTCGAGGTGGGAGCCGATCCGATCGGCGCGGTCACGCACGTGCCGCAGCCAGGCCACCGACCGGTCGTCGGATCCGGGCCGCAGGCGCATGCGTCCGCCGCCGCGCGACGACGACGTCTCGGCCTCCAGCTCCGGCAACGTGCTGCTCATCGGGCCGAGCGCGCGGCGAGCCTCGGCGATCTCGCGTTTGAGACCGTAGACGTCGCTGAGCGGGTTCGTGCCGTCGCCGTCGTCGGAGAACACCGTCCGCTCGACCTGCGCGACCGCGTCGCCCAGGGCCGCCTCGACGTCCGCGGCACGGTTCACGAGCGTGACCAGCGTCGCCGCGAGGACCTGCCGGACGCCGGTGTCCGGCAGCGGGAGCCCGTCGCAGAGCTTCTCCGCCGCGCGGCTCAGGACCCCCGCGTCGCCCAGCTCGCACGTGATCAGGAAGTCCTCGGTGACGACGCAGGTGAGGATCCCGGTGTGCACGTCGCGCGTCGACTCGACGTAGGCGACCGTCGGCATCGAGAGCATCACCTCGCCGTCGTTGGACCGGTTGACGCGGCCCCGCACGTGGCGCCCCGAGTCGTCGAGGTCCTGCGGCGAGGGTCGAGTGGTGGGGTCCGCCCAGCGCGCGACCTCGTCGAACACCGGGTGCGAGTCCAGCATGCGCAGCCCCTGCACGCCGACCCCGAGTGCCTCCGCGGCAGCTCGCAGCTCGTGCGGGCCGACGGTGTCGACCCACACCGGCCGTAGCGCGGGGAGCTCGGCAACCCGGTGCCAGCCGCCCTCGCCGGGCACGTAAAACGTGCGACCCTGCTCGTCTGCCACGTCCGCATTGTGTCGCGGTCGGCCGCCGAGCGCCGTGCGAACGGCCGCGGCTCGCCGGTTAGGCTTCGGACGTGTTCACCTGGCCGGCCCCCGCGATCCCTGCCCTACCCGGTCGTGGCGGACCCGTCCGGGTCCGGGACGCCTCGTCGGGCCGGCTCGTCGTGGCGGCCCCGGGCGAGAACGCGACGCTGTACGTGTGCGGCATCACGCCGTACGACGCGACGCACCTCGGGCACGCCGCGACCTACGTCGCGTTCGACGTGCTCCAGCGCGCGTGGCGGGACGCGGGGCAGCGCGTGACGTTCGCGTCCAACGTGACCGACGTCGATGACCCGCTCCTGGAGCGGGCCACTGCCACGGGCGTCGACTGGCGGCTGCTCGCCGACGAGCAGATCGCGTTGTACCGCGAGGACATGACGGCCCTGGGCGTGATCCCGCCCGACGTGTGGTCCGGCGTCGTCGAGTCGGTGCCCGCGATCGTCGCCGCGGTGGAGAAGCTGCTCTCGTCGGGCGCGGCCTACCGCGTGCCGTTCGAGGGTTCTCGCGAGGGTGTCATCGGGTCCGACGAGCCCGAGGACGGCGACGTGTACGCGGACCTGTCCGCGGATCCCGCGTTCGGCTCGGTCGCCGGGCTGGACGCCGCGACCATGACCGACCTCGCGCGCGAACGCGGCGGCGACCCCGACCGGCCGGGCAAGCGTTCGCCGCTCGACCCGCTGCTGTGGCGCCGCGAACGCGTCGGCGAGCCTGCGTGGGACGGCGGGCTGCTCGGCCGCGGCCGGCCGGGCTGGCACGTCGAGTGCGCCGTGATCGCGCGCGACGCGCTCGGGCTGCCGTTCGACGTGCAGGGGGGCGGGTCCGACCTGCTGTTCCCGCACCACGAGATGAGCACGTCGCACGCGCGCCTGCTCGACAGCGGCGAGGGCGCCCGGGTGCACGTGCACGCAGGGATGGTGGGCCTCGACGGCGAGAAGATGAGCAAGTCGCGCGGCAACCTCGTGCTGGTCTCGACGCTGCGCGCGGCGGGCGTCGACCCCATGGCCGTGCGGCTCGCGATCCTCGCACACCGCTACCGCGACGACTGGGACTGGACCGACGAGGGCCTGTCGTCCGCGCGCACGCGGCTCGCGACCTGGCGGCGGGCGCTGTCCGGCAACGGCGGCCCCGACGCGTCCGGAGTGCTGACCGGCGTGCGGGCGGCCGTCGCCGACGACCTGGACACCCCGCGCGCGCTCGAGGTCGTCGACGAGTGGGCTGCGCGTTCCATCGCGGTCGGCGACGACGAGAGCGAGCTCGTCGAAGGGGCACCCGGCGTCGTCGCCCGGACCGTGGACGCGCTGCTCGGGGTGCGTCTCTAGAGGTCCGACCCTAGGGAGTGCCCGGCTCGTCCCGGCGGCGCAGGTACCGCTCGAACTCCTGCGCGATCGCCTCGCCGCTGGCCTCCGGGAGCTCGGCGGTGTCCTTGGCCTCCTCGAGCTGGCGTACGTACTCACCGATCTCGCCGTCCTCGCCCGCGAGCTCGTCGACGCCGTGCTGCCATGCCGCCGCGTCGTCGGGCAGCTCGCCGAGGTCGATCGGCTCGCCCAGGAGCTGTTCGAGGCGGTGCAGGATCGCGAGGGTCGCCTTCGGCGACGGCGGGTGCGCGACGTAGTGCGGGACGGCCGCCCACACCGACAACGACGCCATCCCGCGGACTCCGGCCTCGTGCTGCAGGATCCCGACGATCCCCGTCGGCCCCTCGTAGGTGCTCGAGTCGATCCCGAGCCGCTTGCGCGTCGGGGCATGCTCGCTCGAGACGGTCACCGGGATCGGGCGGGTGTGCGGGACGTCGGCAAGCAGCGCACCGACGGTCACGACCGTGCTCACCCCGAGCGACTGCGCGATCTCCAGCAGCTCGTGCGTGTACCGGCGCCACCGCATCGACGGCTCGATCCCGTGCACGATCACGACCCGCCGCCCCGACCGCCGCGTCTCGGCGACGGCCACCGCCGTCGTGGGCCACGTGATCTCGCGCTTGCCGTCGGCGCCGATGCTCACGTGCGGCCGGTTCACCTGGAAGTCGTGGTACTCCTCCGGGTCGAGCTCGTCGACCTGCTCCGCGTCCAGCACGTCGTGCAGGTGCTCGAGCGCGTGCGTCGCCGCCGAGCCGGCGTCGTTCCAGCCCTCGAACGCGGCCAGCAGCACCGTCTCACCGGCGGGCAGCTGGCGCGGATCCTCGGTCATTCGCCCAGCCTATGACGCCGTACCCACGACGTCCTCGGCGTCGTCCGGCGCGTCGGGGCACGCCGGCGCGTGCGTCTTCCTGGCCATGAGCAGATCTGCTCGCTCCCTGCGGGCCGGGCCCGGGTTCGGCGTGTCCGCCTCACGGGGTCGGGCCCCGGGTACGTCAGACTGCACGTGGGACTGCACGTCGTCGGTCGATACCGACATCGTGGTGGTCCACCATTCCGGATGAGGTGCGAGGTCAGAGGCTTGACAGAGGTGCGGACGCCGCCCGCCGCGGTGCTGTGGGACATGGACGGGACGCTCATCGACACCGAGCCGTTGTGGATGGCGGCCGAGAGCACGTTGGTCGCCGCGCACGGAGGCGTCTGGACGGCCGCGCAGGCCGTGGCGATGATCGGCAGCCCGATGGCGGTCGCGGGGGCGCACCTGCGCGCGGCCGGCGTCGAGCTGGAGGACGCCGAGATCATCGCGGCGCTCAACGCGCAGGTGCGCGCTGGGGTCGCCGCCGAGACGCCGTGGCGACCCGGCGCACTGGCCGCACTGGCGCGGCTGCGGGCGGCCGGTGTGCCGCAGGCGCTCGTGACGTCGTCCTTCGGGGAGCTGGCCTACCCGTTCGCCGACACCGCGCAGGTCTTCGACGTGGTCGTCGCGGGTGACGAGGTGGTGCACGCCAAGCCGCATCCCGAGCCGTACCGGCGGGCCGCCGAGCTGCTCGGCGTGCCGGTCGAGGCGTGCATCGCGGTCGAGGACTCGCGTTCCGGTGTCGCGGCCGCCCTCGCCTCGGGCGCGCGGACGGTCGCGGTGGACGGGCACCAGGTCGTGCCCGACGACGCCCGCCTCAGCAGGACCGGACACCTCGACGCGCTGAGCCTCGACGTGCTCGCGCGGCTCGTCGCGGGAGAGGTCCTCGACCTGCGCTGACGTGCCGGCAGGCAGGGTTCGGGCACGCGCCGCTCACGCACCGATCACGCGGCGGGCGTGACGCCGGTGGCGCGCTCGACGGCGGCGGGCTCGAGCACGGGCGGCGTGCCGCCGAACTGCGGGCAGTGGTCCTGGAACGAGCACCACGCGCAGAGCTTCGAGGGGCGGGGACGCCAGTCGCCCGTGCGTGCGGCGTCCTGGATCCCGGCCCAGATCGACCGGATGCGGGCCTCGAACGTGGCCATCTCGGCCTCCGTCGGGTCGTGCTGCAGCACCACGCCGTCACCCAGGTACTCGAGCTGCAGGCGCTTGGGCAGGACGCCGCGCGTGCGCCAGATGACGTAGGCGTAGAACCGGAGCTGGAACATCGCCGAGCTCTCGAACCCCGCGGCCGGCGAGCGGCCCGTCTTGTAGTCGACGACGCGGATCCAGCCGTTGGGCGCGACGTCGATCCGGTCGACGATCCCGCGCAGCTGCGGGCCGTCCTCGACGTCCGTGCTCACGCGTGCCTCGCGCTCGGCCGGCTCCAGCCGCGTGGGGTCCTCGAGCGTGAAGTAGGTGCCGAGCAGCGCGGCCGCGCTCTCGGTCCAGGTGGCGAGCTCCTGCTCGTCGGCGAACAGCGCCGCGAGGCCGGGCTCGGCCTCGAGCAGGCCGGCCCAGCGCTCCGGCAGCAGCGCGACCGCGCTCGCGTGCGTGCGCTCGGCGGCCGGCAGGTCGAACAGCCGCTCGAGCACCGCGTGCACGAGCGTGCCGCGCGTGGCGACCGCGCTCGGTGGCTCGGGGAGCCGATCGATCGAGCGGAGCCGGAACAGCAGCGGGCAGCGCAGGTAGTCACCCGCACGCGACGGCGAGAGGCCCGGACGGTACTCACCCGCCGCAGCGGGCTCGTCGCCGGGTGCGGCCGGGACGGCGGCTGCACCAGGAGCGTCGGTGCCGAGGGGGGAGGTCACGACGACGAGCGTAGATCGGCCCACCCACACGACCGTGCGCGACCCGCACGGGTGGACCGCCTAGCCTGTGCGCATGAGCAGCCCGTCGTCACGTCGCAAGTCGGGCTGGGTCGTCGGGCACGTCGCGGGAGCGCCCGTGATCGTCGCGCCGTCGTGGCTGCTCGCGGTCGGCGTCCTGACGTTCCTGTACGCCGACACGGCCCGCGCGCTCACCGGCCTGAGCGGCAGCGCCGTCTACGTCGTCGCGCTGTCCTTCGTCGTGCTGCTGTTCGCCTCGGTGTTCCTGCACGAGCTCGCGCACGGTCTCGTCGCACGATCGCGCGGGCAGCAGCCGCGCGAGTTCGTCCTCACGCTGTGGGGCGGCCACACGTCGTTCGACGCGGTCTCGGCCACGCCCGCGACCTCGGCGCTGATCTCGGTGGCAGGGCCCGTGGTCAACCTGGTGCTCGCGGCCGCGTTCTTCGTGCCGCTGCGCCTCGACCTGCTCGAGCCGCACACCGTGCTCTGGGCGCTGATGTGGTCGGGCGCCGCCGCGAACGGCTTCGTCGGGCTGTTCAACCTCGTCCCGGCGCTGCCGTTGGACGGCGGCCGCGTGCTCGAGGCGATCGTGTGGGCGACGAGCCGCGACCGGCTGCGCGGCACGATCGTCGCCGGCTGGTGCGGGCGCGTGTTCGCGGTCGGCTTCGTCGCGTGGGCGCTGCTCGCCTCGACGGGCGACGGCGGGGAACCCGACTTCTTCCTCGTGGCCTGGTGCGCAATCATCGGCGCGTTCCTGTGGTCCGGGGCCTCGGCGGCGATCAAGAACGCGCACGTCGTGCGGCGCGTCGACGGCGTGACGCTCTCGAGCGTCGCGCGACGTGCCGTCACGGTCGGGGCGAGCGACTCGGTCGCGCACGCCGGGGCCGTCGCGGCGACGGGCGGGGCGCAGGAGGTCGTCGTGCTCTCCCCGGACGGGAGACCGGCCGCGTACGTGGACCGCGCGGCCGCGGCCGCCGTGCCGGCGGAGGTGGCCGGGACGACGCCGGTGACCGCGGTCAGCGTGCCGTTGCCGGTCGGGGCGAGCGTCGACGGACAGCTCTCGGGCCGGGCGCTGGTCGACGACGTCGGTCGCGCCACGCGGTACTCACCGGTCGTCGCCGTGCTGGTGGACGGCCGCGTGATCGGCCTGATCCGCGCGACGGACGTGATCGCTGCGCTGCGCCCCTGACGTTCGTCGCGGACGCTCGTCGTCGGGGCTCGTCGTCGACACCTGTCGTCGACACCTGTCGTCGGCGCCCGACGGGACGACGCCTAGACTCGTCGCCCGTGACCACCCCCCAGCAGGACGCGAGCGCAACCGACGGCCCGACGGGCGCCGCGCTGCGGCGCGGACCGTTCCGCGTGGGGGAGCGCGTCCAGCTCACGGACCCGCGTGGACGGCTGCACACCATCACGCTCGCGCCGGGCGGGACGTTCCACACGCACCGCGGATTCTTCCGGCACGAGGAGCTCATCGACGCCGACGAGGGCACGGTCGTGACGATCTCGGGCGGCACCGAGTACCTCGCGCTGCGGCCGCTGCTGGCCGACTACGTGCTGTCGATGCCGCGCGGCGCCGCCGTGGTCTACCCGAAGGACTCCGGCCAGATCGTCACGATGGCGGACATCTATCCCGGGGCGCGGGTCGTGGAGGCCGGGGTGGGCTCGGGCGCGCTCACGATGTCGCTGCTGCGGGCCGTCGGCGACGGGGGATCGCTGCACTCGATCGAGCGGCGGGCCGACTTCGCGGACATCGCGCGCGGCAACGTCGAGCAGTTCTTCGGCGCGCCGCACCCGGCGTGGGAGCTGTCGGTCGGCGACCTCGCCGACGTGCTGCCGACCGTCGCGGAGCCCGGCTCGGTGGACCGCGTGGTGCTCGACATGCTCGCACCGTGGGAGAACCTGCAGGTCGTCGCGGACGCGCTCGCGCCCGGCGGCGTGCTGATCTGCTACGTCGCGACGACTACGCAGCTGTCGCGGCTCGCGGAGGACGTGCGCTCCGACGGTCGCTACACCGAACCCGAGGCGTGGGAGTCGATGGTGCGCGGGTGGCACCTCGAAGGTCTGGCCGTGCGGCCGCAGCACCGGATGATCGGCCACACGGGTTTCCTGCTCACCACGCGGCGGCTCGCTGACGGTGTCGAGGCCCCGTTCCGCAAGCGTCGGCCCGCGAAGGGCTCGTACCCCGTGGCCGACGACGGAGCGCCCGCGGTCGACGCGGACCTGTGGACCCCCGAGGCGATGGGCGAGCGCGCCACGTCGGACAAGAACATTCGCCGGGCGCAGCGTGCCGCCCACCCGGAGCGCCCGCGTCCCTGAGCGACGGACGACCCTGCGGATGCGCGAGTGCGCTCGTCGGGTGACGTTTGGGTTACGAGAGTCAACAACGGGCGCGGACGCGCCGACAGATGTTGACACTGGTGGTTAGGGTGACGAACCCGATGGACCCCAGGGGACGGAGGCGGGACCATGACCGATCCGACAGGGCGGGACCTGCAGCGGGAGCTCGCGCTCCTGGCCGCCAAGAACGAGCGCCTGAGCGACGCACTGCTCGCGGCGCGTGAGCAGATCGTCGAGCTCAAGCGCCAGGTGGACGACCTCGCCAAGCCGCCCGGCACGTACGCGACCTTCCTCGGCGCGCGTGCCGACGGCACGGTGGACATCATCTCGGCCGGCCGCAAGATGCACGTCGGCGCCAGCCCGGTGGTCGACGTGCACCGGCTGCGCCCCGGCCAGGAGGTCATGCTCAACGAGGCGCTCACGGTCGTCGAGGCCGGCGGCTACGAGAACGTCGGCGAGATCGTCACGGTCAAGGAGATGCTCGGGCGTCACCGCGCGCTCGTCGTGGGCCGGGGCGACGAGGAACGCGTCGTGCGGTTCGCGGGCCAGGTGACCGACTCCAACGTGCGCGTCGGGGACGCGCTCACGATCGACTCGCGGAGCGGGTTCGTGTTCGAGGTGATCCCGCGCGCCGAGGTCGAGGAACTCGTCCTCGAGGAGGTGCCGGACATCGAGTACGAGGACATCGGTGGTCTGGGGCCGCAGATCGAGGCCATCAAGGACGCGGTCGAGCTGCCGTTCCTGCACCCCGAGCTGTTCCGCGAGCATGGTCTGCGGCCGCCCAAGGGCGTGCTCCTGTACGGCCCGCCGGGCTGCGGCAAGACGCTGATCGCCAAGGCGGTCGCGCACTCGCTGGCCGCGACGGCAGCCCAGGCGCGCGGCGAGGACGTGGCGGAGGCCAAGAGCTACTTCCTCAACGTCAAGGGGCCCGAGCTGCTCAACAAGTACGTCGGCGAGACCGAGCGGCACATCCGCCTGATCTTCGCCCGGGCGCGCGAGAAGGCGTCGCAGGGTCACCCGGTCGTCGTGTTCTTCGACGAGATGGAGTCCCTGTTCCGCACGCGCGGCACGGGCGTGTCGTCGGACGTGGAGACGACGATCGTGCCCCAGCTGCTCGCGGAGATCGACGGCGTCGAGCGGCTCGAGAACGTCATCGTGATCGGCGCGTCCAACCGCGAGGACATGATCGACCCCGCGATCCTGCGTCCGGGTCGGCTCGACGTGAAGATCAAGATCGAGCGTCCCGACGCCGAGGGTGCGCGCGAGATCTTCACCAAGTACCTCACGACCGACCTGCCGATCCACCCGGACGACCTCGCCGAGCACGGCGGCTCGAAGTCGGCCGCGGTGGACGCGATGGTCACGCGCGTCGTCGAGCGCATGTACAACGAGACCGAGGAGAACCGCTTCCTCGAGGTCACCTACGCGAGCGGCGACAAGGAGATCCTGTACTTCAAGGACTTCAACTCGGGCGCGATGATCCAGAACGTCGTCGACCGGGCGAAGAAGCAGGCCATCAAGGACCTGCTCGCCACGGGCCAGCGCGGTATCCGCGTCGACCACCTCATGACCGCGTGCGTCGACGAGTTCAAGGAGAACGAGGACCTCCCGAACACCACCAACCCCGACGACTGGGCGCGGATCAGCGGGAAGAAGGGCGAGCGCATCGTCTTCATCCGCACGATCGTCCAGGGCAAGAAGGGCACGGACGGGTCGCGCACGATCGAGACGGTGACCAGCACAGGCCAGTACCTGTAGACATCGGTCACTAGGGTGGCGGCGTGACCGTACGCCGCGTGATGGGGATCGAGACCGAGTACGGCGTGCTTCAGCCGGGCAAGCCGATGGCCAACCCGATGCTGCTGTCGAGCCACGTCGTCGCCGTGCACGCCGGGCTGCGCGGGGGCGGGCGGACGAAGGCCCGCTGGGACTACGACGACGAGGACCCGCTGCACGACGCGCGCGGCTTCCACCTGGTCCGCGCGTCGGCGCACCCGTCGCTGCTCACCGACGACCCGGCGCGGCCCGCGCCGTCGGGCGACGGTCCGCAGGACGTCGAGCGGCCGATGGTGGAGGAGTACGAGGACCCCGGCGCCGCGAACGTGATCCTCACCAACGGTGCCCGGCTGTACGTCGACCACGCCCACCCCGAGTACTCGTCGCCCGAGGTCACCAACCCGCGCGACGCGGTGGTCTGGGACCGGGCGGGCGAGCTGGTGATGCTCGCGTCCGTACGCGCGCTGGCGTCGTTCCCGGCGCTGCCCGACGTGGTGCTCTACAAGAACAACGTCGACGGCAAGGGCGCGACGTACGGCACGCACGAGAACTACCTGGTGGACCGCGCGGTGCCGTTCGGTGACCTCGCGGCGCGCCTGATCCCGTTCTTCGTCACGCGCCAGGTCTACACGGGCGCGGGCCGGGTGGGGCTCGGCCAGCGCGGCGAGCGGCCGGGCTTCCAGCTCTCGCAGCGCGCGGACTACGTCGAGGCCGAGGTCGGGCTCGAGACGACGCTGCGCCGCCCGATCGTCAACACGCGCGACGAGCCGCACGCCGACCCCGCCCGCTGGCGGCGGCTGCACGTGATCGTCGGCGACGCGACGATGCTCGAGGCGGCCACGTACGTGCGGCTGGGGACGACCTCGCTGGTGCTGTGGCTCATCGAGCAGGCGGTCAGCGAGGGCGGCGCGCTGGGGGTGATCGACCGGCTCGCGCTGCGCGACCCGGTCGCGGCCACGCACGCCGTCAGCCATGACCCGTCGCTGACCACGCGCCTCGAGCTGGCCGACGGCCGTCGGCTCACGGCGCTCGAGATCCAGCGCGAGTACCTGCGGGCCGTGCAGGCCCAGCTCGAGGTTCTGGGCGACGAGCCCGACGAGCAGACCGCCGACGTGCTGGCCCGGTGGGAGAGCCTGCTGGACCGGCTCGCGGTCGACCCCGCCGACTGCGCGCGCGAGGTCGAGTGGGTCGCCAAGCTGCGTCTCCTGGACGGCATGCGCCGCCGCGAGGGCCTGGCGTGGGACCACCCCCGCCTGGCCGCGGTCGACCTGCAGTGGTCGGACCTGCGCCCCGAGCGCGGGCTCTACCACCGACTCGCCGCGGCCGGTGCGGTCGAGCAGCTCACGACGCAGGCCGAGGTGGACCGTGCGGTCGCGCACCCGCCGACCGACACGCGCGCGTTCTTCCGTGGCGAGGCCGTCGCGCGCTACGGCGAGCACGTCTCCGCCGCGTCGTGGGACTCGATCGTGTTCGACGTCCCCGGCTCCGCGACGTTGCAGCGCGTCCCGATGCGCGACCCGCTGCGCGGCACCCAGGCCCACGTGGGGGCGCTGCTGGAGACGAGCCCGGACGCCGCGACGCTGCTCGCCTCGCTCGGCGGCTGACGGGCGCGCCCGCGACCTCAGCGCATCGAGCCGACGTAGCGCGCGGCCTCGCGCGCGTCGCGCAGCCGCGCCTCGTAGGTGATGCCGAGCGCGGTCAGCAGGGCACCGCCGACGAACAGCAGCGGCCACCAGCCGACCCGGCCGAGCACCGGGCCGGCCGCCGCGACGAGCTGCACGACGACCTCGGCCGTGAGCACGAGCGTGCCCACGACGAACGGCGCCTGCAGCCGCTGCCGCGCGCCCGCGCCGACCGCGAGGACGCCGCCGACGACCACCACCGCGACGCGCCACGCGGTCGGCTCCACCTGCAGCCCGACGAACGTCGGGACGAGCACCGCGACGAGCCCCGGTCCGAGCGCTGGCCACGAGCCCACCGGACCGCGCCGCAGGTCGAGCACGCCGATGACGAGTGAGACGGCGCCGGCCATGGCGAGCAGCGCGTCGGGCGCCGGACCGGCCTCGACCTGCGCGGCGAGCGCGACGAGCGTGAGCGCGGCGAGCAGCGCGAGCCCCTGGGCGCGCGGCACCGGCCGACCGGTCGCCGCGCCGCCGACCGCGAGCACCGACGCGACCACCGCCAGCGCGGCGATCCGCACCACCTGCGCGGCCGACCCGCCGGGCGCGGCGGATGCCGTGAGCGCGGCGACGAGCGTCGGCACCGTCGCGACGGCGAGCAGCAGCCAGGAGGCGGCGACCAGCGCCGGCCGGGACAGCCCGCGGGAGCGCCGCAGCGCGACGAGCGCGAGCCCGAGGACGGCCGCCGCGGGCAGCGCGTAAGCCTCGACGAGGTCCGTGGTGCCCGTCAGCGCCACGGCGGCCCGTCGCAGCGGTCCCAGCACCGCGAGCAGGGCGGCGGCCTCGGCGGCCGCGAGGGCAGCGGCGCCGCGCGGCCCCGGCCCGGCGAGGCGCGCCGCCACGGCGGCGACGACGAGGAGCCCGAGGGTCAGCACCGTGCCGCGCTCGACGGCGGTCGTGCCCAGGTGCCAGGGCTCGTCGACGAGCGCCGACGGCAGGCCGACCATGAGGGTCCCGACACCGACGAGGGCCGCGCCGTCGCCGCCGCGCCGGACGCGGCGCGCCCCGATCCCGGCCAGCACCACGCCCCAGGGCGCGAGGTACGCCTCGGGCACCCCGACCGACTCGACCGCGAGCCCGTTCCACGACGCGGCCGCGAGCAGGCCGAGCGCCCACCAGCGCAGCGACCGCCGGCCCGGTTCGCGCGCGAGCGCCGCCGCCGTGCCCGCCGCGAGCACGAGCTGAATCGTCGCGACGTGGTCCGTGCCGGTCGACCAGGCCGTGAGCAGCCCGATCGCGGCCGTCGCGGCCCCGGCGACCTGGACCACCGCGCGCGCGGACGCACCCGGCCGCACGAGTTGGACCGACGCGAGGCCGATCACGGTCACGACGAGCAGCGCGGCCGCGCGGTCCGGGACGCCCGCGAGCGCGTGCAGCGTGCCGACCCAGGCCGCCGCGGCGGGTGCGACGAGACCGGCAGCGATGACCCGGGCGGCGAGGATCCCGGCCGCCGGCGGTACGTCGGACGTCGCCGAGTCGTGCGCGTCGGTCCCGCGCCGGGCCGGGTGCCCGACCACGAGTGCTTGCACCACCACGAAGGCACCGACGACGAGCGCGCCGATCCCGCTCGTGCGGCCGTCGCGCCAGGCGGCGACCAGGTCGGCCGGCGTCCGAGCGGCGGCGTCGCCGCGCCCGAGGACCGCGACCGCCCAGGTCACCGCCTCGCCGACCGCGGCCGTCGCGAGCAGGGCGTTCGCCTCGACGCTCGTCGTGCCGCGCAGCGCGACCACGACGCACGCGGAGCCGACGAGGGCCGCGGCGAGGCACGCGGCGTCGGCACCGGCGAGGTCGACGACGGCGCCGACCTGCACCAGCGCGCACCAGGCGAGCACCGCGGCGGCGACCGAGCAGGCCGCGCGCGCAGGACCCGCGGTCGACGACCGCACCGACCACGTCCGGGCGGTCACGGCGAGCCCCGCGGCGACGGCGAGCGCGAGGGCCGACGCCCCCGCGTCCGGCAGCGTCGCGGCCACACCCGCGAGGGCCGCGAGCACGGCGAGCAGCCTCGGGTGCACCCGCCAGGCCGGCGCCGTGCGGACCGAGGCGAGCGCGCCTCCGGCGACGAGCGCGGCGAGCGTGAGCGCGAGCGCGACGGGTCCGGGCACGAGCAGCAGGGGAGCGGCCACCAGCGTGACGGTCGCGAGCACGAGACCCGCGTGCCGCCAGGCGGGCGCCCGCAGACCGGCCACGAGCAGCGCCCCGGCGAGGACCGCGGCGCCGACGAGCGTGGACGCGGCCTCGTCGGGCGCGTCCAGCTCCCCGGCGAACCGTGCGAGCACCGCGAACCCGGCCAGGACGGCGTCGGGGACCGCGAGCAGCAGCGCGGTCGCGAGCGAGGCGGCGGCGCCGGTGCGCACGAGCGCGTCGAGGCGGGGCCGCCGGGCGATGCCGGCGAGCGCGCAGCCCTGAGCGGCGAGCGCGACGCCCGCGGCGGCCGGCAGCGACCACACCGAGGCACCCGGGAGGGCAGGGACCGCGGCCGCGGCGACCGCGGTGGCCAGGACGAGCGTCCCGGCGGCCCAGGCTCGCCCGGCACGACGGGTGCCGCGGGCGAGGACCGCCTGGGCGCCCAGGAGCAGCACGGCGAGCGCGGCGGCCGCCAGCACCCCGGTCGACCCGACGTCGAACTCGCCCTCGAACGCGCGGTCGAGCACGAGCGCGCCGGCGATCACGACTCCGGCCACGCCCGCGCAGCCGGCCGCGGCGACACCCAGCACCCGGCGCTCGGCGCGCAGCGCGCGTGCACCGGTCGGCACGAACCGGAGCGTCGTGAGGGCGAGCGACGCGAGGAACGCGAGCGCGACCTGCGCCGGGCCGTCGGCGGCCAGTGCCAAGGGCACCGCGACGGCCGGGACGAGCACCGCGGCCGCGACCGTGCCCGCGCGCAGGCCCGTGGCCAGGCCGTAGCACGCGAGGACCGCCGCGCACACGACGAGCGCGCCGACCGCGTAGGTCGTGCCGCTGACCGCTGTCACGAGGCCGGTCGCACGCACCGCCCACGCGTCCAGCAGGACGAGCGCGGCGCCCAGGCCCGCGACCGCCTCCGCCGACTGATCCAGCCCGCGCCGGCGCAGCGCGACGGCCAGCACGAGCACGCCGCCGGTCGCGACCGCGACGACGAGCGCGCGCACGGGCAGCGACAGCACGTCCCACGTGAACGCGAGGAACACGAGGCCCGCGAGGGCCAGCAGCGAGGCGCCGAGCACGACGAGGACGGTCTGCACCGGCCACGGCGCGCGCGCCGGCCGCGGGGCCGCCGGGCTCGCCCGGTACGCGGGCGGCCCGACCGGAGGCGCGCTGACCGAAGGCGCGCCCGGCGCGGGGTGGAGGGGTGCTGGGTGGCCGGATGGGGGGTGGACGGGCGCAGGCTGGACGGACGCGGGCCGGACGGATGCGGGCTGGACGGACGCGGGTTGGACGGGTGCGGGTGCGGGCGCCGGGGTCGGCGCGGACCGGCGTGCGTACTGCTCGGCGAGGACGCGCCGCACGACGTCCTCGCGGTGCGCGACCGCCCCAGCGGCGGCGTGCGAGGCCTGCCAGATCGTCGCGCCGTCCGCGCCGGCCAGGTCCAGCCCGCACGCCGGGCACGCGGTGCCCACCAGCCACGTGCGGCACGCCGGGCACGTCAGTGTGTCGAGCAGGCGGCGCCGGGCCGCGTCCAGGATCGCGTCGTCCATGGCGCGCATCCTCGCAGTGCACGGGCGCCGCGGGGACCGGTTCGCGTGGTGCGTCCGGGTGAGGACGGCGACGAGACGTCCGTGAGCCGCCCGGCCGATGGGCCTAGGGTGTGATCGGAGGGACGTCGAGGCGAAGGAGACGGACATGGCAGGTCAGGAACGCGTCAACCCGCGTCGTGACGACGAGGAACCGATCGACGACGCCCCCCCGGCACCGGCCACGCCCGCCGCCCAGGCGCGCGACGCCGAGGTGGACGCCCTGCTGGACGAGATCGACGACGTCCTGGAGCAGAACGCCGAGCAGTTCGTGCGCGGGTTCGTGCAGAAGGGCGGTCAGTGAGCGCCCATGACGCACGCTGACCCGTTCGCGGCCGGCCGGTTGCCGGCCGCCTTCCTCACGCCGGGCTCGTCGTCGTTCGTCGAGTTCCTCGGTGCGTACGCACCGGGCCTGCTGCCCGGCAACCGCCCGATGGCGGCCGGCGCGGGTGACCTCGTCGCACCGCACGGCACGACGATCGTCGCGTTGGTCACGGCGGACGGCATCGTCATGGCGGGTGACCGGCGCGCGACGATGGGCTCGATGATCGCGAGCCGCGAGATCGAGAAGGTCTTCCCGGCCGACGACTACTCGGCGGTCGGCATCGCCGGCACGGCCGGGCTGGCCGTCGAGCTGGTCCGGCTGTTCCAGCTCGAGCTCGAGCACTACGAGAAGATCGAGGGCAGCGTCCTCTCGCTCGACGGCAAGGCGAACCGCCTCGCGACGATGATCCGCGGCAACCTGGGCCTCGCGATCCAAGGGCTCGCGGTCGTTCCGCAGTTCGGCGGCTTCGACCTGGAGCGCCGGATCGGGCGGATCTTCTCCTACGACGTCACGGGCGGCCGTTACGAGGAGCACGACCACCACGCGGTGGGTTCGGGTTCGGTCTTCGCGCGCGGCTCGCTCAAGAAGCTGTGGCGCCACGCGATGTCGAGCGCGGACGGCGTCGCGGTCGCGGTCGAGGCGCTCGTCGATGCCGCGGACGACGACTCGGCGACCGGGGGCCCGGACAGCACCCGCCGGATCTGGCCGGTCGTCGCGACCGTGACGCAGGCCGGTTACCTGCGCGTTCCCGACGACGAGCTCGCGGCGGTCGTCGCGGACGTCGAGGGACGCAGGCGCGCGGCACATGACCGCGGGCACGAGCGTGGGGGTGCGCGATGAGCATGCCGTTCTACGTCTCACCCGAGCAGCTCATGAAGGACCGCGCGGACTACGCGCGCAAGGGCATCGCGCGCGGCCGCTCGGTCGTCGTGCTGCAGTACGACGAGGGCATCGCGTTCGCGACCGAGAACGCCTCGCGGGCGCTGCACAAGGTCTCGGAGATCTACGACCGGATCGCGTTCGCCGCGGTCGGCAAGTACAACGAGTTCGAGAACCTGCGCGTGGCCGGGGTGCGCTACGCCGACCTGCGCGGCTACTCCTACGACCGCGTGGACGTGACGGCCCGTGCGCTCGCGAACGCGTACGCGCAGACGCTCGGCACGGTCTTCACCACGGAGTCGAAGCCGCTCGAGGTCGAGCTCGTGGTCGCCGAGGTGGGACGCACGCCGGACACCGACCAGATCTACCGCCTCACCTACGACGGTTCGGTGGCCGACGAGCATGGCTTCGTCGTGATGGGCGGCCAGGCCGACCGGCTCGGCGGGCTGGTCGCGGAGGGCTGGGGCGAGGGCATGACGCTGCCGCAGGTGCTCGGGCTCGCGGTGCGCGTGCTCGGGTCGCCGGTCGAGGAGGGTGGCGAGCAGCGCACGCTCACGTCCGCGCAGCTCGAGGTCGCGGTGCTCGACCGGACCCGGCCGCGGCGCGCGTTCAAGCGCCTCGCGGGCGAGCAGCTGGCCGATCTGCTGGAGGGCTGATGGACAAGCGGATCTTCGGGATCGAGACGGAGTACGGCGTGACGTGCGCCGCGACGGACGGTCGCGGGCTGTCGGCCGACGAGGTCGCGCGGTACCTGTTCCGCAAGGTCGTCGCCTGGGGCCGGTCGTCGAACGTCTTCCTGCGCAACGGGTCGCGTCTGTACCTCGACGTCGGCTCGCACCCGGAGTACGCGACGGCCGAGTGCGACGACGTGCGCCAGCTCGTCACGCACGACCGCGCGGGCGAGCGGATCCTGGAGGGGCTGGTCGCGGACGCGCAGCAGCGCCTCGAGCACGAGGGGCTGCCCGGGCGGATCCACCTGTTCAAGAACAACACCGACTCCGCGGGCAACTCCTACGGCTGCCACGAGAACTACCTGGTGCGGCGGCAGGGCGACTTCGCACGCCTGTCGGACGTGCTCGTGCCGTTCCTCATCACGCGCCAGATCCTCACGGGTGCGGGCAAGGTGCTCATCACGCCGCGGGGCGCGCAGTACTGCCTCTCGCAGCGCGCCGACCACATCTGGGAGGCGGTCTCGAGCGCGACCACGCGGTCGCGTCCGATCATCAACACGCGCGACGAGCCGCACGCCGACGCCGAGCACTTCCGGCGCCTGCACGTGATCGTCGGCGACTCGTCGATGTCCGAGACGACGACGATGCTCAAGATCGGCAGCACGGACCTGCTCCTGCGCATGATCGAGGCGGGCGTCCCGATGCGGGACCTGTCGCTCGAGAACCCGATCCGTGCGATCCGCGAGATCAGCCACGACATGTCCGGCCGGCACCCCGTCACGCTCGCGAACGGGCGGACGGTGACGGCGATCGACCTGCAGGACGAGTACCTGGAGCGGGTGACGGACTTCGTCGAGCAGCACGGCGGCGCGGGGGCCGAGACGAAGCAGGTGCTCGACCTGTGGGAGCGCGGGCTGCGGGCGCTGCGCACCGACGACCTCTCGCTCGTCGAGCGTGAGCTCGACTGGGTGATCAAGTGCCGGCTGATCGAGCGCTACCGCGCCAAGCACGACCTGCCGCTCTCGGACGTGCGCGTGCAGCGCCTCGACCTGGCGTACCACGACATCTCGCGCACCGAAGGCCTGTACAACCTCCTGGCGGCGAAGGGTCTCGTGGACCGGGTGACGACGGACCTCGAGGTGTTCGAGGCGACCGCGCTGCCGCCGCAGACGACGCGCGCCAAGCTGCGCGGCGACTTCGTGCGCGCGGCCCAGGAGGCACGGCGGGACTACACCGTCGACTGGGTGCACCTCAAGCTCAACGACCAGGCGCAGCGCACCGTGCTGTGCAAGGACCCGTTCCGGTCGGTCGACGACCGCGTGGAGCGCCTGATCGAGTCGATGTAGCGCACGGGTCGGGCACGTACAGTGTCAGGCTGCACTCCCGTGCGAGGAGAGGTGGACGTGCGACGACTCCGGACGGCCTGCGCCGTCGTGGCCCTCGCGGTGCTCGCCCTGGCGGCCTGCACCGACGCGCCACCCGAGCCGATCGAGGTGACCGTGACCGGCGACGCCGGGGTCGCACCGACCCTCACCTACGTCGCGCCGCTCGCGGTCGACAAGACTCAGCGCGAGACGATCTGGGACGGCACCGGGCCCGTGCTCGAGGCGGACCAGCCGGTGCTCATCGACTACTGGCTCGAGAACGCGACCGACGCGACCCTGGTGCGCGAGAGCTACTCGACGAACCCGAGCTCGCAGTTCCTCACGCCGCAGGACCTGGGTGAGGACCTCTACCACACGCTCGTCGGGCAGCACGTCGGCGCGCGGCTGCTGCAGATCAGCCCGCCCTCGAGCGACGAGTCCGCGACGGACTACCCGACCGTGACGGTGATCGACGTGCTGCCGACGCGCGCGTCCGGTGACCCCGTGGACGTCACACGTACGGACCTGCCGACGGTGACCCGGGACGACGACGGGCGCCCGAGCCTGACGCCGGCGACCGGCGACGCGCCGACCGAGCTGGTCACCCAGCCGTTGCTGCGCGGAACCGGCCGACAGGTCGCCGCGAAGGACACGATCACCGTGCAGTACACCGGGTGGGCCTGGGACGGCGTGGAGTTCGACTCGACGTGGGGCCAGCGCATCCCGGTCTCGCTGTCCCTGCTCGACGTGCCGACGTGGGCGGACGCGCTCGTCGACCAGACGACCGGGTCGCAGGTCATGGTCGTCGTCCCGCCGTCCTACCCGCTGGGCGTGACGCAGAGCGAGGAGCTCGCCGGCCAGACCGTGGTGTTCGTGGTGGACATCCTCGACTCGCGCGCGCCGCTGGGCTCGACCGGCGACGGGTGACGCTCGCCCGTAGACCCTGGCCGTGGACCTTGCCCGTGCACACGGCCGTGGACACGGCGGCGCGGACGGTGCCGGGCGCGGCAGGATGACCGTGCGGGGGAGGCCCCCGGTGGTGAGGAGGTCGTCGTGAGCGTGGCCGTGCGCGTCATCCCGTGCCTGGACGTCGACGCGGGCCGCGTCGTCAAGGGCGTGAACTTCGCGAACCTGCGCGACGCGGGCGATCCTGTCGAGCTCGCGCACCGCTACGACGCCGAGGGCGCCGACGAGCTGACGTTCCTGGACGTGTCGGCCTCGTCCGGCAACCGCGAGACGACCTACGAGGTCGTGCACCGCACCGCGGGCGAGGTGTTCGTGCCGCTGACCGTCGGCGGTGGCGTGCGCAGCGTCGACGACGTGGACCGCCTGCTGCGGGCCGGCGCGGACAAGGTCGGCGTGAACACCGCGGCGATCGCGCGCCCGGAGCTGGTCGCGGAGATCGCCGACCGGTTCGGCAGCCAGGTCCTCGTCCTGTCGGTCGACGCGCGCCGCGTGACGGGCGAGACCCGCACGGAGTCGGGGTACGAGGTGACGACGCACGGCGGCCGTCGCGGCACCGGCATCGACGCGGTCGCGTGGGCCGCGCGTGCGGTCGCGCTCGGCGCGGGCGAGGTGCTGCTCAACTCGATGGACGCCGACGGCACGACTGCGGGCTTCGACCTGGAGATGCTGCGCGACGTCCGGGCCGAGGTGGCCGTTCCGCTGATCGCGTCCGGGGGCGCCGGGACACCGCAGCACTTCGTCGAGGCCGCGCAGGCGGGTGCCGACGCGGTGCTCGCGGCGAGCGTGTTCCACTTCGGCGCGCTCACGATCGGCGAGGTCAAGGCCGCGATGCGCGCCGCGGGCGTCGTCGTGCGCTGACCGTCTTCAGCGTGGATCGTCGTCAGCGCCGATCGTCCTCAGACCGGATCGCGCTCAGACCGGCAGGCGCGCGGCGAGCGCGGCGACGTCGGGGGTGGGCCCCTCGAACGTGACGCCGGCCGCGGCGCCGCGCCCGTTGAGCCACAGCAGCAGCTCGCCCGCACCGCCCCGCACGACGACCGTGCCGTTCTCGCCGTGCGGTGCGCGGGCACGCCGGCGCTCGCCTCCGTCGCGCACGAGCACGACCCCGGTGGGCACGCCGCGCAGGCTGAGCCGCGAGGCCCGCTCGACCTGGCGCCACAGCTCGTCGTCGAGCTCGGGTGCGGGCGACGCCGGGCGTGCGCCGTCGCCACGCAGGACGTCCTGCGTGTGCACCCAGAGCTCGGTGGTGTTGGCGGCGTCGGGCGCCCACGCGACGGGGTGCCAGCGTGAGGGCCCCGCCGCCACCTGTCCGACGAGCGCGGTGTAGCCCTCGGGCGACTCGGCGCCCGCCGCGAGCTCCTGGATCGCGTGCTCGGCGCTGTTCGCGAGCGGGCGTACGACGAGCCCGAGCCCGACCTTCACGGAACGTTCGCGCAGCACGACGTGCGCCGCGAGGTGACGCGTCCGCCAGCCCTCGCACAGGGTCGGCGCGTCGGGTCCGGCGCTGCGCAGCGCGGCGGTCAGGTCGGCCCGCAGGCTCTCGTGCCAGGTCACCGGCACATGCTGGCACGGACCGGACGAGCGCGCGCAGCGACGTGAGACGATGGCGGCCACCCCCTCCGGAAGGCCGTCTTCATGCCTGCGCCCGCACCCAGCCCCATGGGGCTGAGCGGATCGGCCCCTCGCCGGGCCACGACGCTGATCTGGCGCGGTCTGCGGGCCCACCCCTGGACGTACACGGTCGCGATCGGCACGTCCGCGGTGTTCGGCGCGGCGACCGTGGCCGTGAGCCGGGTGCTCGGCTGGGCGACCGACGAGGTCGTCGTGCCCGCGCTGGCGGGCGACGACGTCGCGCAGGGGCGGATCTGGTGGGCCGGCGCGGTGATGGTCCTGGTCGCGATCACGCTCGCGCTGAGCGTGGCCGGGCGGCGCATCTTCGCGGGTCTCGGCTACGCGCAGATCCAGGAGGACCACCGGCTGCGCGTCACGCGCCAGTACCTGCGACTGCCGATGACCTGGCACCGCCGGCACCCCACGGGCCAGCTCCTGTCGAACGCCGGTGCCGACGTCGAGGCGGCCACCGGCGTGTTCAACCCGTTCCCGTTCGCGCTCGGCGTCGTCGTCATGCTCGTCGTGGCAGCCGTGATGCTGTTCCTGACCGACGTCTGGCTCGCGTTCGCGGCGCTCGCGATCCTGCCGGTCGCGATCGTCGTGAACCTGGTGTTCCAGCGCCGGATGTCGCCCGCGATCGCGCACGCGCAGCAGCTGCGGGCCGAGGTCGCGGACATCGCGCACGAGAGCTTCGAGGCGGCCACGCTGGTCACGGCGCTGGGCACGCAGGCGCGCGAGGAGGCGCGGTTCGCTGCCCGGGCGGGTGAGCTCGCGCGCGCCAACGTCCACGTGGGCGTCGTGCGGGCGTTCTTCGACCCGATCATCGACGTGCTGCCGGGCCTGGGCACGCTGCTCGTGCTCGTCGTCGGGACCGTGCGGGTCACCGAGGGCGCGATCGGCACCGGGGACGTCGTCGCCGCGGCCTACCTGCTGACCCTGTTCTCCGTGCCGGTGCGCTCGTTCGGCTGGGTGCTCGGGGAGCTGCCGCGCGCCCTCGTCGGGTACGACCGGGTGGCGCGCGTCGTCGACTCGCGCGGCGCGTTGCCCGCAGGCGAGCTGCCGTGGCACCCGCACGGTGCGGCGGCGGTCGCGTTCGACGACGTCACGCGCACGGTCGCGACGACGCACGGTCACCACGTGCTCGTGCAGGACGTCGACCTGCAGGTTCCTGCGGGCCGCACGGTCGCGATCGTCGGGGCCACCGGGTCGGGAAAGACCAGCCTGGTGCAGCTCGTCGCGCGGCTCGACGACCCCAGCCGCGGCGCGGTCACGGTCGACGGGCTCGACCTGCGCGACGTGCGCCCGGCGGACCTGGCGCGGCACGTCGCGTTCGTCGCGCAGCAGGCGTTCGTGTTCGAGGACACCGTGCGTGGCAACGTCACGCTCGCGGACGACGACGCGGCGCCCGGACCCGACGGCACCGGCGGGTCCGACGACGCCGGGACGTCCGACGACGACGTGTGGGAGGCGCTGCGGCTCGCGCGGCTCGACGAGACGGTCGCGGCCCTGCCCGGCGGCCTCGACGCCCGGCTCGGCGAGCGCGGCGCGAACCTGTCGGGCGGTCAGCGGCAGCGCCTCGCACTCGCGCGGGCCCTGGTGCGCCGGCCGAGCGTGCTCGTGCTGGACGACGCGACCTCGGCGGTCGACCCCCGCATCGAGCAGGCCATCCTGCGCGGGCTGCGCGAGCGCGGCGACGCCCCGACCGTGCTGCTCGTCGCGTACCGCATGTCGTCGGTGCTGCTGGCCGACGAGGTCGTGCACGTCGACGGTGGCCGCGTCGTCGACCGCGGCACGCACGCCGAGCTGCTCGCTCGCGACGCGGGCTACCGCGAGCTCGCGACGGCGTACGAGCGCGAGAGCGCGCGCCGCGAGGGTGCGGACTGGGACGAGGCGCTCGACCTCGTCGGGTCCGGGTCCGACGCGCGCGACGACGACGGGGGTGTGGCATGAGCGCCGGCACCTCGACGGGTATGAGCCCGACGAGCACCGCGAGCGTGCGCGCGACCCTGCGCCACGGCCTGCGCGTCTCGCCCGAGCTGGCGCAGGGGCTGACGGTGACGATCCTGCTCGCGGTCGCGGCGGCCGTCGGGCGGGTGCTCGTCCCGATCGCGGTCCAGCAGACCGTCGACACCGGGATCCTCGCCGAGGGCGGCCCTGACACCGCCCGGGTCGTGACGCTCGCGACGATCGCGGCGATCGGCCTGCTGCTCGGCGCGGCGTGCTCCGCGGTGGTGAACATCCGGCTGTTCCGGTCGAGCGAGGCCGGCCTACTCACGCTGCGGCGGCGCGCGTTCCGGCACGTGCACGACCTGTCGGTGCTCACGCGCGACACCGAGCGCCGCGGGAGCCTCGTCAGCCGCGTGACCTCGGACGTCGACACCATCTCGTTGTTCGTGCAGTGGGGCGGCATCATGCTGCTCGTCTCGGTGCTCCAGATCGGCGTCGCCACGGTGCTCATGGCCGTGTACTCCTGGCAGCTCACGCTGATCGTGTACCTCGGCTTCCTGCCGCTCGCGCTGGTCCTCCCGGTGCTGCAGAAGCGCGTGAACCGGCGGTACTCCTTCGTGCGCGAGCGCTACGGCGCGATGCTCGGCGCGGTGTCCGAGGCGGTCGTCGGTGCCGAGACGATCCGGGCGTACGGCGCGGCGGGCCGCACGCAGCGGCGCATCGACGGTTCGGTGAGCGGTACACGGCGTGCGATGGTCCGCGCGCAGAACCTCGTCGGCGCGACGTTCGCCTCGGGCGTGCTCGTCGCGAACCTCGTGCTCGCGGCCGTGATCGTCCTCGGCACGCACCTCGGTGTCGCGGGCGACGTCAGCGCCGGCAGCCTGCTCGCGTTCCTGTTCCTCGTGCAGCTGTTCACGGGCCCGGTGCAGATGGCGACCGAGATCCTCAACGAGCTGCAGAACGCCGTCGCGGGCTGGCGGCGCGTGCTCGGGGTGCTCGAGACGCCCGTCGAGGTGGCCGATCCGGCGCACGCCGGCGCTCCCAGCCCGCGTGCGGCGGCGCACGTCGAGCTGCGCGGCGTGCACTTCGCGTACCCGGACGGCCCGCCGGTGCTGCAGGACGTCGACGTCGTCGTCCCCGCCGGTTCGTCGGTGGCGGTCGTGGGGGCCACGGGCTCGGGCAAGACGACGATCGCGCGGCTCGTCGCCCGGTTCATGGACCCGACGGACGGCGCGGTGCTGCTCGACGGCACCGACGTGCGCGACGTCCGGCTCGAGCACCTGCGCCGGCGCGTCGTGCTGGTGCCGCAGGAGGGGTTCCTGTTCGACGGCACGTTGGCCGAGAACATCGCCTACGGCCTGCGCGGCGAGGACCTGGCGCTGCACCCGAGCCCCGACGACCCGCGCGTGCGCGCCGCGATCGACGCCCTCGGACTGGCGACGTGGGTCGACGAGCTGCCCGCCGGCCTCGCGACTCCTGTGGGCCAGCGCGGTGAGTCGCTGTCCGCGGGCGAGCGCCAGCTCGTCGCCCTGGCGCGCGCCTACCTCGCCGACGCGGACGTGCTGCTGCTCGACGAGGCGACCTCGGCCGTCGACCCGGCGACCGAGGTGCGCATCGCGCGCGCGCTCGGCGGGCTCACCGCGGGCCGCACGACGATCACCATCGCGCACCGCCTCTCGACCGCCGAGGCCGCGGACGCCGTGGTCGTCGTCGACCGCGGCCGCGTCGTCCAGCACGGTCACCACGACGAGCTCGTCGGGCAGGACGGCCCGTACGCGCAGATGCACGCCGCCTGGATGGCCCAGACCCGCTGAGCGCTCGTCCCCAACCGAACGGGTGCCGAGAACGTCGTGGTAGTTGACGGCCCGCCCGGGTCGCGCCGCGGACGAGGAGAGCCGATGCACACCTGGTCGAGCACGCTCGACGCGCTGGTGCGCGAGCGGGGGCCCGCGCTGACGCGCTACGGCTACCTGCTCACCGGCAGCACTGCCGACGCGCAGGACCTCGTCCAGGAGGCGGTCGCCCGGGTGCTCGCCCGCAAGCCCCGGCTGCGCGACGTCGTGACGCTCGAGTCCTACGTCCGTCGCGTGATGCTCACGATGGTCGTGGACGAGGGCCGACGAGCGCAGCGCTGGCGGCGCGTCCGGCACCTCGTCGCGACACCCGACGAGGTGCCGGACGCGGCCGCCGAGGTCGTCGGGGCCTCGCTGCTGGAGACGGCGCTCGCGACGCTGAGCCCGCGGCAGCGCGCGTGCACCGTGCTGCGCTACGTCGAGGACCTGTCCGGACGGGAGATCGCCGATGCGCTCGGTGTCTCGGAGGGTGCGGTCAAGCGCTACCTCAGCGAGGCGAACGCGCGCATGAGCGCGGTGCTCGGCCCGGTGGACGACCAGGAAGGTGAGCACGTCGTGATCGGGAGGAACCCGCGATGACCTACGACCTGCGACGCTCGCTGCGCGCGCTCGAGCAGGACGCGCCCACCGTTGCGCTCGACGTCCACCGGATCGACGCGCGCGCCGCGCAGCGCCGCCGGCGCCGCGTCGGTGGCACCACGGTCGGCGCCGTCGCGGTCGTCGCGGCCGTCGCGCTCGCCGTGCCGCACGCGTCCTGGACGACGAGCGCCCCGCCGGCGCAGCCGGCACCGACCGGCGTCGTGCCGACCGGCGCGCCGACGTGCGGCGACGTGATGCCCGCGACGGTCGCGGACGAGGACCTCGTCGTGAGCGTGTTCCACGACGCGACGCCCTCCTGGGGCGTCGGTGCGGCCGTCCTGCTCGAGGGACGCGGCGAGGCGGCGCTCGACGTCGCGGCCACGCCGGGGGCGGTCTACCTGGTGCAGGACGGGCGCGTCGTCGCGGTCGGGTCGCAGCCGTTCGGTGACGGCGAGCTCGCGGCGCGCGGGCGGTCTCTGACGTCCGTCGGGATCGATCCGGTCGACTGCGGCACCGGGCAGCTGCTGCCCGACGGCGACTACCGCGTGTACGCGTACCAGCGGGCCGTGGCGAGCGGGATGGAGACCGAGCACGTCGCGCTCGGCGGCGGGCTTCCCGTGCGGCTGGCCGACGGGCAGGAGGACCTCGGCTGCGGAGCGCCCGTCGCGGTCCCGGCCACCGTGCCGGAGTCGGGGGCGGTCGACCTGACGGGGGTCATCGTCGACGACGGCACGCCGGGTGCGGTCGCGCGACTGTCGGCGTCGTGGCAGGACGTCCCCGGCTCCACGCTCGTCTCGGCCCGGACGACCCTGGCGTTCACCGACGCGGACGGTGCGGTCGTCGGCTACGCGGACCCGTACGTGACGACCACGACGGCCGGGACGTCGGTCGAGCTCGAGCTCCCGCTCGCCGGCCTCGACTGCGGCGGCGTCGCGCTGCCGGCGGGGGACTACGGCGTCGTCGGCCTCGTGACCTGGTACCTCACCGGCGCCCCGGCGCCCGAGGGTCCGTCGGCGTCGTCGGTCGATCTGGGGCGGCATGCCGTGCCGGAGCCGACCGGCACGTGCGGCGAGATCGTCCTCGGTCAGGGCGAGCAGGTGCCCGCCACGGCCTGGGCGTGCCTCGACGCGGCGACGGGAACGGGCGCGACCCTCGTCGTGACCTTCCCGACGACCGAGGGTGACCCGATCGTCACGACCTACCGCGTCGGTCCGGATGTCGACGGCCTCGAGATCACCACGGACGCGACGCAGGACCGGTTCGGCGGCCCCGACGCGGGGATCTCGACCGAGACCTGCCCGGACACCGTCACCGCGGCCGAGCCGCTGGGCTGCCGACCGGCGTGAACGGGCGCCCGGGCGTGTCGGACCGACGTGGGAGGATGCGCGGGTGCCGACAGCCGACACCGCCCTGGACCCCGCCGTCGCCGCGCGCCTCAAGCGTGACGAGCACGGCCTCGTCGCCGCGATCGTCCAGCAGCACGACACCCGCGAGGTGCTCATGCTGGGCTGGATGGACGACGAGGCCCTGCACCGCACGCTCACCAGCGGGCGCGTGACGTTCTGGAGCCGCTCGCGGCAGGAGTACTGGCGCAAGGGGGACACGTCGGGCCACGTGCAGCACGTGCGCGCCGTGAGCATCGACTGCGACGGCGACGCGCTGCTCGTCGAGGTGGACCAGGTGGGCGCCGCGTGCCACACCGGCGCCCGCACGTGCTTCGAGGCGGGCGGGCCGCTGCCCGTCACGGTCGTGGACACGGCCGTGGGTACGGCTGCGGGTACGGCTGCGGGTACGGCTGTCGGTACGGACGCGGGGGAGGACCGATGACGGCGCCCGACCCGGGCGACGCCCGCACGGCCGACCAGGTGCCGTGGGGCACGACGTGGCCCGCACTGCCGCGGTTCCGCGAGCTCGCGGCCACGCGCCGCGTGATCCCCGTGGTGCGACGCCTGCTCGCCGACGACGTGACACCCGTCGGGCTGTACCGCACGCTCGCGGCCGGGCGGCCCGGAACGTTCATCCTGGAGTCGGCCGAGGCCGACGGCACGTGGGCACGCTGGTCGTTCGTCGGGGTGCGCTCGCGCGCGACGCTGACGGTGCGCGAGGGCGCGGCCGTGTGGTCGGGCGACGTGCCGGTCGGTGTGCCGACCGACGGTGACGTCCTCGACGTGCTGGGCGAGACGCTCGACGTGCTGCGCACGCCCGCGATCCCGGGCCTGCCGCCGCTCACGGGCGGCCTCGTCGGCGCGCTGGGCTGGGACATCGTGCACCACTGGGAGCCCACGCTGCCGCGCAAGGCACCCGAGGAGCTCGGCGTCCCCGAGCTCACGCTGCTGCTCGCGACCGACCTCGCGGTGGTCGACCACCAGGACGGCTCGGTGTGGCTGATCGCGAACGCGATCAACTTCGACGACACCGACGAGAGGGTCGACGAGGCACACGCCGACGCGGTGCAACGGCTCGACGCGATGCAGGAGGCGCTGCTGCACCCCGCGACGCCCGCGCTCGCCGTGCTCGGCGACGACGCGGGGCCCGAGCTGCGGTTCCGCTCGAACCGCGACGAGTTCGACCAGGCCGTGCGGTTCGGCAAGGAGGCGATCCGGGACGGCGAGGTGTTCCAGGTCGTGTTCTCGCTGCGGCTGGACCTGGACTGCCCGGCCGAGCCGATCGACGTGTACCGCGTGCTGCGCACGATCAACCCGAGCCCGTACATGTACTACGTGCAGCTCCAGGACGCCGACGGCGTCGACTTCGCGGTCGTCGGCTCGAGCCCCGAGACGCTGGTCAAGGTCGACGCGGGCCACGTCACGACGTACCCGATCGCCGGGTCGCGGCCGCGCGGCGCCACGCCCGAGGAGGACCGCGCGCTGGCCGACGAGGTGCTCGCCGACCCGAAGGAGCGCTCCGAGCACATCATGCTGGTCGACCTGTCCCGCAACGACCTCGCGCGCGTGTGCGAGCCGTCGTCGGTCGAGGTGATCGACTTCATGTCCGTGCGGCGGTTCTCGCACATCATGCACATCACGTCGACGGTCGTCGGGCGGCTGCGGCCCGGCGCGACCGCGCTGCAGACGTTCACCGCGACGTTCCCCGCGGGGACGCTGTCGGGCGCGCCCAAGCCGCGCGCGATCGCCCTGATCGACGAGATCGAGCCCGCGCGCCGCGGCATCTACGGCGGCACGGTCGGGTACTTCGACTTCGCGGGCGGCATGGACATGGCCATCGCGATCCGCACCGCGCTGATCCGCGAGGGCCGCGCCAGCGTGCAGGCGGGCGCGGGCATCGTCGCGGACTCCGTCCCCGAGCTGGAGTACGCCGAGTCGCGCAACAAGGCCGCCGCGGTCGTCGGCGCCATCCAGGTGGCCTCGCGGTTGCGCCGCGTCGCACCGTGACCGTCCCGTCCGGCCCGTCCGGCCCGCAGCCGGGGGAGCGCGGGTCCGACGAGGGCGCCGGGCCGGCGCCGGCACCGGAGCGCCGCTCGCGATCGGGTCGCGGCCGGGCCGCGCTCGCCGTGCTGCTCCTGGCGGGCCTGTCCGCGCTGGTGGGGGTGCCGACGTGGCTCACCGCGCACGGCACGTCCGCGCTCGCCGGCGACGTCACGGTGCGCGTGCCCGGCTCGCACGCCGCACCCGCGATCGTCGGCGCGGCGTTCGTGCTGGCCGCCGCGGCCGCCGCGCTCGCGCTCGTCGGGCGGATCGGGCGGTGGGTCGTCGCGGTCGTCGTCGTGGGCGCGGGTGTGCTCGTCGTCGCGGGTGCCGTCGGCGTGCTGGCGGACCCGGGGGGAGCCGCCGCGGGCGCCGTCGCGGACGCGACCGGCGTCGCGCACGTCGTCGGGGACGTCGAGGTGAGCGTGTGGCCGTGGGTCGCGGCGGTGCTCGGCCTGGTGACGGTCGTGTGCGGGGGCTGGCTCGTGCGGGCCTCGCGCGCGTGGGCAGGGTCGGGGCGGCACGACGTGGACGCCGGCGGTGCGGGCGGGACGGCGGATGCGGCGCACGCGAGCGCACCGGTCGACGACGAACGCGCGGCGTGGGACGCGCTCAGCCGCGGCGACGACCCCTCCTGACCCACTAGGGTGATCGCGAACCACGCAGGAAGGGCCTGATGATGTCGGACAACACCCTCGCGCACCGCGCGCAGAACGCCACGGTCACCGAGGCGGCCCATCTGCCGCCGAGCGCACCCCCGACCAACCACGGGCGCACCGTCGCCGCCTGGACCACGACCTGGGTCGTGGTGCTCGGCGGTCTGATCGCCGCGGGCGGCATGGTCGCGGCGCAGGCCTGGATCTTCTGGGTCGGCATCGGTGTCGCGCTGCTCGGCCTCGTCGTCGGCAAGACGCTGCAGGTGCTCGGCCACGGTCAGGGCGGGGCGGCCACGGCCGCACGCGCCGCCCGTACCGGCGGCCACTGACCGACGACCCACGCGCGCCCCGCCCGGGCGCGCCACCGGACCTGGAGTGCCGATGTCGACGCCCGATCCGCAGGACCCGCAGGAGCCGCTGCCACCGCAGGAGCCGCAGCAGCCCCAGTCGCCGTACGTCGACCCGCTGTTCGCCGAGCCGCCGATCACGCCGACGTACGGCGCCCCGACGGAGCCGACGTCCGGCACCTACGGCCAGCCGCCGGTCTACGGCACGCCGCCCGCGTACGACACGCCCCTCGCGTACGAGCAGCCGTCCGCGTACGGCCAGCCCCCGGCGTACGGCCAGCCTCCCGCGTACGGGCAACCGCCTGCGTACGGGCAGCCGCCTGCGTACGGCCAGCCCCCGGCGTACGGCCAGGCCGGCGCCTACGGTCCGCCTGGCTACGGCGCCGGCCCGTACGCGCCCTACGGCCCGCCGACCAAGAACGGCGCCGGCACCGCGTCGCTCGTCCTCGGGATCGTCGGCCTGGTCGTCAACTGCATGTGCTTCCTGGGACTCGCAGCGTCGATCGTCGCGATCGTGCTCGGCAACCGGAGCCGGCGGTACGCGGCGCAGGGTCTGGCCACGAACGGGGGCCTGGGTACCGCGGGCATCGTGCTCGGCTGGATCGGCGTCGTGCTCGCGATCATCAGCGGGATCGCGCTGGCCTCGAACGGCACCTTCACCACGGGCACGGGCGGATGAGTGAGCGCGACCAGGGCGGGCTCGGCACCTGAGGCCGAGGTGCACGGACCGGTGACGTCGAGGTCACCGGCCTGGCGCACGCCCGCGGCGATCGGCGTCGCGGTGGGCGCCGCCGCGCTCGTCGTCGCGCTGCACGACCCGCACCAGCAGGGCAGCTACGGCTTCTGCCCGATGCTCGCGCTGACCGGCTGGTGGTGCCCCGCGTGCGGTGGATTGCGCGCGACGCACGACCTGCTGCACGGCGACGTCGCCGGGGCCTGGGGGATGAACGCGCTCTGGGTCGTGCTCGCGCCGGTGCTGGTGGTGCTGTGGGTGGTGTGGCTCGTGCGCGCGCTGCGCGGTCGGCCCGGACCCGCACTGCGTCCGTGGGCATGGTGGGGGCTGCTCGTGCTCGTCGTGGCGTTCGGCGTGCTGCGCAACGTGCCGGCGCTCGCACCCTGGCTCGCGCCGTGACCGAGGGCCGCGCGCGCGGTCGGCGGTGGACGTCCACCCGCGCGGCGGTCGACAGCCCTACGATCTCGACGACGGCCCCGGGGAGCTGGGCCGCGACAGCAGCGAGGAGAGCGCGATGAGCACGCCGGACGACCCGTCGCAGGGACAGCCGCAGGGACAGCCGCAGGAACCTGGCGCCACGCCGCCCCCGTACGGCACCCAGCCACCCGCCTACGGTGCCGAGCCGCCTGCCTACGGTGCCCAGCCGTCGGCCTACGGCAGCGCGCCCGCGTACGGGGCACCGCCCGCCTACGGCGCCGCACCCGTCTACGGGGGCAGCCAGTACGGCCTCCAGAACTACGCCAAGAACAGCCTGGGCGTGTGGTCGCTGGTGCTCGGCATCCTCAGCATCGTGATGTGCGGCCTGTTCACCGGCATCCCCGCGATCATCGTCGGCAACAACGCCAAGAAGGCGGTCGCGGCGGGCGAGGCCAACAACCTGGGCACCGCGCAGGGTGGTGTGATCACCGGCTGGATCGGGACCGCGCTCTCGCTGCTCGGCATCGTGCTGTGGGTCGTCCTCCTCGCCTTCGGGCTCGCGGCGGGCACGACCACCTCGCCCTGACCGCCCCGACCCGCATCAGCTCGGTCGCTGCCCGCCACGGATTCCACCGTGGCGGGCAGCGTTCGTTGCGCACGGCGACGAACGCTGCAGGCAGGGGCCGGTCCGTGCGGTGTCCCGAGGGGCGGGCTGTGGTCCGGGTCACCTCGGGGCGCCCGTACCATGGCCGGTGAGACGACTCCCCGGACTCCAGGCGCTTGCGCTCGGTGCGGACCGGGCCGATCGGTGGATGGGGTGAGGCTGCGATGACCGTGCTCGACGAGATCGTCGCTGGTGTCAGGCAGGACCTCGCGGTGCGGGAGGCGGCAACTCCGCTCGCAGCCGTCAAGGAGCTCGCGGCACGTCGGCCGTCGGCGATCGAGTGCGTCAACCGGCTGCGCGTCGAGGACGCGGTGACGGTGATCGCGGAGGTGAAGCGGTCGAGCCCGAGCAAGGGCGACCTCGCCCCGATCTCGGACCCGGCGGCGCTCGCCGCGGAGTACGAGAAGGGCGGCGCGGCCGTCATCTCGGTGCTCACGGAGCAGCGGCGCTTCAACGGGTCGCTCGCCGATCTGGACGCGGTGCGTGCGCGGGTGGACATCCCCGTGCTGCGCAAGGACTTCGTCGTCACGCCGTACCAGGTGTGGGAGGCCCGCGCGCACGGCGCGGACCTGTGCCTGCTGATCGTCGCGGCGCTCGAGCAGACGGTCCTCGAGTCGCTCGTCGACCGGGTGCACTCGCTCGGCATGACGGCCCTCGTCGAGGTGCACGACGCGCAGGAGGTGGCCCGCGCGGTCGGTGCGGGCGCCCGCGTCATCGGCGTGAACGCGCGCAACCTCAAGACGCTCGAGGTGGACCGCGGCACGTTCGCCAAGGTCGCGCCGTCGATCCCCGCCGGGATCGTCAAGATCGCGGAGTCGGGCGTGCGCGGACCGCACGACGTCATGGACTACGCGCGCGCCGGCGCGGACGCCGTGCTCGTCGGCGAGGCGCTGGTCACGGACGACGCGCCGCGCGAGTCGGTCGCCGACCTCGTCGCGGCCGGCGCCCATCCGTCGCTGCGGGCGGTGCGCCAGTGAGCGGACGACCCACCGTGCCCGGCCAGCAGGCCGCGGGCGGTTCCCTCGCCGCGCACGTCGGCCCCTACTGGGGCGACTTCGGCGGTCGCTTCGTGCCCGAGGCGCTCGTCGCGGCGCTCGACGAGCTCGACACGGCCTACCACAAGGCACTGACGGACCCGGGCTTCGGCGCCGAGCTCGCGCGGCTGCACCGGACGTACACGGGCCGCCCGAGCCCGCTGACCGAGGTGCCGCGGTTCGCGGCGCACGTCGGCGAGGGCGTGCGGGTGTTCCTCAAGCGCGAGGACCTCAACCACACCGGCTCGCACAAGATCAACAACGTGCTGGGACAGGCGCTGCTCGTGAAGCGGCTCGGCAAGAAGCGCGTGATCGCGGAGACGGGCGCGGGCCAGCACGGTGTCGCGACCGCGACGGCTGCGGCGCTGCTCGACCTCGAGTGCACGGTGTACATGGGCGAGGAGGACACCCGCCGCCAGGCCCTCAACGTCGCCCGGATGCGGCTGCTCGGTGCCGAGGTCATCCCGGTGACGATCGGCACGCGCACGCTCAAGGACGCGATCAACGAGGCGCTGCGCGACTGGGTCGCCAACGTCGAGACGACGCACTACCTGCTCGGGACGGTCACCGGACCGCACCCGTTCCCCGAGATGGTCCGTGACTTCCACAAGGTGATCGGCGAGGAGGCGCGCGCGCAGCTGTTCGCCGAGATCGGCCGGCTGCCCGACGCGGTCGCCGCGTGCGTGGGTGGCGGGTCGAACGCGATGGGCATCTTCAACGCGTTCCTCGACGAGCCGGACGTGCGGCTGTTCGGCTTCGAGGCCGGCGGACGCGGCAGCGGGCTCGGCGAGCACGCCGCGCGGTTCTCGGGCGGCGCGCCGGGCGTGCTGCACGGTGCGCGCAGCTACCTGCTGCAGGACGAGGACGGCCAGACCGTGCCGAGCCACTCGGTGTCGGCGGGACTGGACTACCCGAGCGTCGGCCCGGAGCACTCCTGGCTGCACGACCTCGGCCGCGCGACGTACCTGCCGGTCAGCGACGTCGAGGCGATGGACGCGTTCCGGCTGCTGTGCCGCACCGAGGGAATCATCCCCGCGATCGAGTCGGCGCACGCGCTGGCGGGCGCGATCCAGATCGGCCCGCAGGCGCGCGAGTGGTCCGACGAGCCGGTGATCCTCGTGAACCTGTCGGGTCGCGGGGACAAGGACGTCGCCACGGCCGCGGCCTGGTTCGGCCTGCTCGACGAGCCCGACGAGCACGAGCAGCACGACGAGGGAGCACCCGCATGAGCGTCACGGTCGCATCGCAGACCGGTGCGCTGCTCGACGACCTGCGCGCGCAGGGCCGCTCGGCGCTGATCGGGTACCTGCCGGTGGGCTACCCGACCGTGCCGGGTTCGATCGACGCGGTGCGCGCGATGGTCGACGCGGGGGTCGACGTCGTCGAGCTCGGCATGCCGTACACCGACCCGGTGATGGACGGCCCGATCATCCAGCGCGCGGCGGACGCGGCGCTGCGCGGCGGCACGCGCACACGCGACGTGCTCACGGCGGTGGAGCAGATCGCGGCCACGGGCACGCCGGTGCTGGTGATGACGTACTGGAACCTCGTGCTGCGCTACGGCGTGGACGCGTACGCGCGCGACCTCGCCGCGGCCGGCGGCGCGGGGATGATCACCCCGGACCTCGTGCCCGACGAGGGTGCGGACTGGATCGCGGCGTCGGACGCGCACGGGTTGGACCGCGTCTTCCTCGTCGCGCCGAGCTCGACCCCGGAGCGGCTGGCCTCCACGGCAGCGGCGTGCCGGGGCTTCGTCTACGCGGCGTCGACCATGGGCGTGACCGGTGAGCGGGCGACGGTCGGCGAACGCGCCGAGCAGCTCGTCGCGGACACCCGTGCGGCGGGCGCGGCGCGCGTGTGCGTCGGTGTCGGCGTCTCGACCGCCGAGCAGGCCGAGCGCGTCGCGGGCTACGCGGACGGCGTGATCGTCGGATCGGCGCTCGTGCGCACCCTCGTCGACGCACCCGACGAGCCGACGGGACGGGCCAGGCTCGCCGCGCTGACGGCCGACCTGGCCGCGGGTGTGCGCCGTGCGCCCCATCGGACGGGTTCGTGAGCGGGCCGGTGCACGCCGCGCTCGTCGCGGCGATCCCCAGCCCCCCGCAGAGCGTGTGGCACGTGGGTCCGTTGCCGCTGCGCGCGTACGCGCTCGCGATCCTCGTCGGGATCCTCGCGGCGGTCTGGATCGGGCGTCGGCGGTACGCGGAGCGCGGGGGAGACCCCGACACGGTCGTCGAGATCGCGTTCTGGGCGGTGCCCTTCGGCATCGTCGGCGGCCGGCTCTACCACCTGATCACGTCCCCGGACGCGTACTTCGGCGCGGGCGGGCACCCGTGGCGCGCGTTCGCGATCTGGGAGGGCGGCCTCGGCATCTGGGGCGCGGTCGCGCTCGGCGGGCTCGGCGCGTGGATCGGCGCCCGGCGCCAGGGGGTGCGCCTGGCACCGTTCGCGGACTCGGTCGCGCCCGGCCTGTTCGTCGCGCAGGCGCTGGGTCGGCTCGGCAACTGGTTCAACCAGGAGCTGTTCGGCGGTCCGACGACGCTGCCCTGGGGGCTGCGCGTCGACGACGACGTCGCGCAGGAGGCGGGCTACCCGCCGGGCACGCTGTTCCACCCGACGTTCCTGTACGAGATGCTCTGGAACCTCGGCGGTGCGGCGATCCTGGTGTGGGCGGACCGCCGGTTCAGGCTCGGCTACGGCCGCGTGTTCTGGCTGTACGTGATGATCTACACCAGTGGCCGGCTGTGGATCGAGATGGTGCGGATCGACCCCGCGCACGGCTTCCTGGGACTGCGGATCAACGTCTGGACGTCGATCCTGCTCTTCCTGGGCGCGCTGGTAGCGTTCGTCATAGTCGGGCGTCGGCATCCAGGACGCGAGACGACCCTCCTGCTGGAACCCCCCACGCAGCAGGAGGACGACCAGACGGACGAGGGCGCTCACGTGGCGCCCGAGGTCGAGGTCGACGAGAACGAAGAGCAGGACGAGGACGACGCGGCCGATCCGGCCCGCCCCTGAGGCGGACCCCGCGGTCGAAGCGTCCGTGATCCGGGGTGTGACCCGGGTCACTGCGGAGCCGATGCCGATCCCCGTGCGAACGGGCGGTATCGTCGCCGCACACCAGGGCCGACGACGTCCCGATCCCCCCGAGTACGTGAGGGTGCCCCTGCCCCAGGGGTGCCGTGAGGACGGTGAAGATGACGTCGTCATCCGGTCTGCCGGTTGCGCCGCCCGGCGTGGGTCTCTACGACCCCGCCGCCGAGCACGACGCGTGCGGTTTCGCGTTCGTCGCGACGCTGCGAGGCACGCCCGGCCGTGACATCGTCGACGCCGGCCTGACCGCGCTGCTCAACCTCGACCACCGCGGCGCCGTGGGCGCCGAGGAGGACTCCGGCGACGGCGCCGGCATCCTCACGCAGATCCCGGACGCGTTCCTGCGCGACGTCGTGGACGCCGAGCTCCCGCCCGCCGGGCACTACGCGATCGGCATGGCCTTCCTGCCGGTCGACGACGACGAGCGCGCAGCCGCGGTCGCGGCCGTCGAGGCGATCGCCGTCGAGGAGAAGCTCGAGGTCCTGGCGTGGCGTGAGGTGGCCGTCACGGCCGACCTCGTCGGGCCGACCGCGCGCGCGTCGATGCCGGTGTTCCGCCAGCTCGTCGTCGCGGACCCCTCGCGGGAGCTCGCGGGCATCGCGCTCGACCGTCGCGCCTACCGGCTGCGCAAGCGCGCGGAGCGCGAGCACGGCGTGTACTTCGCGTCGCTGTCGGCGCGCACCATCACGTACAAGGGCATGCTCACGACGGGGCAGCTCGAACCGTTCTTCGCGGACCTGTCCGACCCGCGCTACGCCAGCGAGATCGCGCTCGTGCACTCGCGCTTCTCGACGAACACCTTCCCGTCGTGGCCGCTCGCGCAGCCGTTCCGGATGGTGGCGCACAACGGCGAGATCAACACCGTTCGTGGCAACCGGAACTGGATGGCGGCCCGTGAGGGCATGCTCGAGTCGGACGAGCTCGGCGACCTCGGCCCGCTGCTGCCCGTCTGTACGCCTGGCGGCTCCGACTCCGGATCGTTCGACGAGGTGCTCGAGCTGCTCCACCTCTCGGGTCGGTCGCTGCCGCACGCGGTGATGATGATGATCCCGGAGCCCTGGGAGAACCACGCCCAGATGGACCCGGCGACGCGGGCGTTCTTCGAGTACCACTCCACGCTCATGGAGCCGTGGGACGGCCCGGCGGCGATGACGTTCACCGACGGCACGCTGATCGGAGCGGTGCAGGACCGCAACGGGCTGCGCCCCGGCCGGTACTGGGTCACCGAGCACGGGCTGGTCGTGTGCGCCTCGGAGTCGGGCGTCCTCGAGCTGGACCCGGCCTCGATCGTCGCGAAGGGTCGGCTCGAGCCCGGGCTGTTCTTCCTGGTCGACACGGGGCAGGGCCGGATCGTCGCGGACTCCGAGGTGATGGCCCAGCTCGCGGCGCAGCGTCCGTACGCGCAGTGGGTGCAGGAGAACTCGGTCTACCTCGAGCAGCTCCCGGAGCGCGAGCACGTGGCGCACTCGGCCGCGTCGGTGCGCCGGCGCCAGCGCGCGTTCGGGTACACCGAGGAGGAGCTGAAGATCCTGCTGACGCCGATGGCGTCGGCGGGCGCCGAGCCCCTGGGTGCGATGGGCTCCGACACGCCGGTCGCGGTCCTCTCGACGCGTCCCCGGATGCTCTTCGACTACTTCACGCAGATGTTCGCCCAGGTCACGAACCCGCCGCTCGACGCGATCCGCGAGGAGCTCGTGACGTCGATCGGCGGCGCGATCGGCCCGGAGCCGAACCTGCTCGTCGACGGCCCCGAGCACGCGCGCAAGCTCGTGCTGCCGTTCCCGGTGCTGGACAACGACCAGCTCGCGAAGATCGTGCACGTCGCCAAGGAGCCCCAGCACGGCTTCCGGTCGATCATCATCCGCGGCCTGTACAAGGCTTCCGGCGGCGGCGAGGCGCTCGAGGCGCGCCTCGAGGAGATCTTCGCCGAGGTCGACGCGGCCGTGGCGGACGGTGTGAGCTTCCTGGTGCTCTCGGACCGCAACTCCGACGCCGAGCTCGCGCCGATCCCCTCGTTGCTGCTGCTGTCGGCGGTGCACCATCACACCCTGCGCCGGCACACGCGTACGCAGATCTCGCTCGTCGTCGAGGCGGGCGACGTGCGCGAGGTGCACCACGTCGCGCTCCTGATCGGGTACGGCGCGGCCGCGGTGAACCCGTACCTCGCGATGGAGACGGTCGAGGACCTCGCCCGGCACGGCTACCTGGGCGACGTCGGCCCGGAGAAGGCCGTCAAGAACCTCATCAAGGCGCTCGGCAAGGGTGTCCTGAAGGTCATGTCCAAGATGGGCATCTCGACGATCGCGTCCTACCGGGGTGCGCAGGTCTTCGAAGCCATCGGCCTGTCCCAGCCGCTCGTCGACCGCTACTTCGCGGGCACGACGAGCAGGCTCGGCGGGATCGGGCTCGACGTCATCGCCGCCGAGGTCGCGGCGCGCCACGCGGACGCGTATCCGGCATCCGGCAACCGGTTGCCGCACCAGCGGCTCGCGGTCGGCGGCGAGTACCAGTGGCGTCGCGACGGCGAGGACCACCTGTTCGACCCGGAGACCGTGTTCCGCCTGCAGCACGCGACACGCACGCGGCAGATGGACGTGTTCCGGCAGTACACGCACCGCGTGGACGAGCAGAGCTCTCGTCTGATGACGCTGCGCGGCCTGCTCACGTTCCGCGAGGGCGAGCGCCCGCCGGTCCCGCTCGACGAGGTCGAGCCGGTCAGCGAGATCGTCAAGCGGTTCAGCACGGGCGCGATGTCCTACGGGTCGATCTCGGCCGAGGCGCACGAGACGCTCGCGATCGCGATGAACCGCCTCGGTGCCAAGTCCAACACGGGTGAGGGCGGGGAGGACCCCGAGCGCCTGCACGACCCCGCACGTCGCTCGGCGATCAAGCAGATCGCCTCGGGCCGTTTCGGCGTGACCAGCGAGTACCTGACGAACGCGGACGACATCCAGATCAAGCTCGCCCAGGGTGCCAAGCCCGGCGAGGGCGGTCAGCTGCCGGGGCACAAGGTGTACCCGTGGGTCGCCAAGACCCGGCACTCGACTCCGGGCGTGGGCCTCATCTCGCCGCCGCCGCACCACGACATCTACTCGATCGAGGACCTCGCGCAGCTGATCCACGACGCGAAGAACGCGAACCCGCGCGCCCGGATCCACACCAAGCTGGTCTCCGAGTTCGGCGTCGGGACGATCGCGGCGGGCGTCGCCAAGGCGCACTCGGACGTCGTGCTCATCTCCGGTCACGACGGCGGCACGGGTGCGAGCCCGCTGACGAGCCTCAAGCACGCCGGCACGCCGTGGGAGATCGGCCTGGCCGAGACGCAGCAGACGCTCGTGCTCAACGACCTGCGCGACCGCGTCGTCGTGCAGGTCGACGGCCAGCTCAAGACCGGCCGTGACGTCGTCATCGGCGCGCTGCTCGGTGCCGAGGAGTTCGGCTTCGCGACGGCGCCGCTCGTCGTGTCCGGCTGCATCATGATGCGGGTCTGCCACCTCGACACCTGCCCCGTCGGCGTCGCGACCCAGAACCCGGAGCTGCGCGCGCGGTTCTCCGGCAAGCCGGAGTTCGTCGAGGCGTTCTTCGAGTTCATCGCGACCGAGGTGCGCGAGTACCTCGCCAAGCTCGGCTTCCGCTCGCTCGTCGAGGCCGTCGGTCACGTCGAGCTGCTCGACACCCGCGCCGCCATCGACCACTGGAAGGCCGAGGGCCTGGACCTGGCCCCCGTGCTCGCCGTCCCCTCGCCGCTGCCGGGTTCCGCCCTGCACCACACCAAGCTGCAGGACCACGGCCTGGACCGTGCGCTCGACAACCGGCTCATCGAGCTGGCGGCCGACGCTCTGGAGCGCGCCGAACCCGTGCGCATCGACCTGCCGGTGCGGAACGTGAACCGGACCGTCGGCACGATGCTGGGTCACGAGGTCACCCGCCGCTACAGCGGCCAGGGCCTGCCCGACGACACGATCGACGTGACGCTCACCGGCTCGGCCGGTCAGTCCTTCGGCGCGTTCCTGCCGCGCGGCGTGACCCTGCGGCTGTTCGGCGACGCCAACGACTACGTCGCCAAGGGTCTGTCGGGCGGCCGGGTGGTGGTGCGCCCCGACCGCAACGCGGTGCTCTCCTCGGAGCGCAACGTCATCGCGGGCAACGTCATCGGCTACGGCGCGACCTCGGGCGAGGCGTTCCTGCGCGGGCTCGTCGGGGAGCGGTTCGGCGTGCGCAACTCGGGTGCGACGCTCGTCGTCGAGGGCGTGGGCGACCACGGCTGCGAGTACATGACGGGCGGCACCGTGCTGGTGCTCGGCCGCACGGGTCGCAACTTCGGCGCGGGCATGTCGGGCGGGACGGCGTACGTGCTGGACCTCAACCCGGCGCTGGTCAACCTCGACGCGGTCCGCACGGGAGAGCTCTCGCTCGACCCGCTGGACGACGAGGACGCCGTGCTCGTCGAGCGCCTCCTGCGCCGCCACCAGGACGAGACCGGCTCGCCGGTGGCCGCCGAGCTGCTCGCAGGGGACTGGCGCGCACGATTCACGCGGCTCCTGCCGACCGAGTACGCGCGGGTGCGCCGTGCGCTGGCGAAGGCCGAGGCGGACGGTCTGGACCCCGCCGCGCCCGGCGTGTGGGACCAGATCCTGGAGGTGGCCCGTGGCTGACCACCGCGGCTTCTTGAAGGTGCGGGACCGTGAGCTCCCGCCGAACCGGCCCGTCGAGGTTCGACTGCGTGACTGGAAGGACGTGCACGCGCACCTCGAGGCGGGTCAGCCGTTCCTCAAGGAGCAGGCCGGCCGCTGCATGGACTGCGGCGTGCCCTTCTGCCACAACGGCTGCCCCCTGGGCAACCTGATCCCCGAGTGGAACGACCTCGTGTGGCGCGGGCAGTGGGCGGACGCGAGCGAGCGCCTGCACGCGACGAACAACTTCCCGGAGTTCACCGGCCGGATCTGCCCGGCGCCGTGCGAGTCCTCCTGCGTGCTGGGCATCAACCAGCCGCCCGTGACGATCAAGAACGTCGAGGTCTCGATCATCGACGAGGCGTTCGACCGTGGCCTGATCGTGCCGCAGGTGCCGCAGCGGCTCACGGGCCACACGGTCGCCGTCGTCGGCTCCGGCCCGGCCGGTCTGGCCGCGGCCCAGCAGCTCACGCGCGCGGGTCACACCGTCGCGGTCTACGAGCGGGACGACGCGATCGGCGGCCTGCTGCGTTACGGCGTGCCGGACTTCAAGCTCGAGAAGCGGCACATCGACCGTCGGCTGATCCAGATGGAGGCCGAGGGCACCCGCTTCCGCCCGGGCGTCGAGATCGGGCGCGACATCACGTGGGCCCAGCTCGAGGCGCGCTACGACGCGATCGTCGTCGCGACCGGGGCGACCGTGCCGCGCGAGCTGCGCGTACCGGGGACGGCGCTGGACGGCGTGCACTTCGCGATGGACTACCTGCACCCGGCGAACGCCGAGGCGGCCGGCAAGGACCCGAGCGCCCTGGGCCTGACGCCCATCTCGGCGCAGGGCAAGCACGTCGTGATCATCGGCGGTGGCGACACCGGCTCTGACTGCCTCGGCACGGCACTGCGCCAGGGGGCGGCGTCGGTGACGACGCTCGCGATCGGCCGCATGCCCCCGACGGAGCGGCCGGCCGGCCAGCCCTGGCCCACCGACCCGATCGTGTTCGAGGTCTCGTCGTCGCACGAGGAGGGCGGGCAGCGCGAGTACCTCGCCTCGACGGTCGCCTTCCTGCCCGACGAGGATGGTGAGCGCGTCGCGTGGCTCCGGCTGGCGACCACGGAGTACCTGCCCGACGGGCGTCGTGTGCCGACCGAGGGCACGGAGCGCGACATCCCGGCCGACCTGGTGCTCGTCGCGATGGGCTTCACCGGTCCCGAGACCGAGCAGCTGACCGGTCAGATCGGTGTCGAGCTGACCTCCCGCGGCCTCGTCGCGCGCGGGGACGACTTCGCGACCAGTGTCCCCGGCGTGTTCGTCGCCGGCGACGCCGGTCGTGGCCAGTCACTGGTCGTGTGGGCGATCGCGGAGGGCCGTGCCGCGGCCGCCGGCGTCGACGCGTACCTGTCCGGCTCCTCCGAGCTGCCCAGCCCGGTGACCGCCACCACGGTGGCGATGCGCCCCTGACGACCCCCGCACTACCGGCGGGCCGGACAGGTCCGACGGGACGTTCGGACCGACCACCCACACCCGAAAGGCATAGGCTCGCCTTCATGCGTAGAGCAAAGATCGTCTGCACCCTCGGCCCTGCGACGGAGACCCTGGACATGATCCAGGCACTCGTCGACGCAGGAATGGACGTCGCCCGGATCAACCGCAGCCACGGCGACCCCGCGGAGCACGCGAAGGTGATCGCCAACGTCCGTGCCGCCGCCCAGTCGTCCGGCCGTTCGGTGGCCGTCCTCGTCGACCTGCAGGGCCCCAAGATCCGCCTCGGCCGCTTCGTCGAGGGCCACCACGAACTCGCGGTCGGTGACACGTTCACCATCACGACCGACGACGTCGAGGGCACCAAGGAGCGTGTGTCGACCACGTTCAAGGGCCTCACGGGCGACGTGAGCCCCGGCGACCCGATCCTCATCGACGACGGCAAGGTGCTCGTGCGCGTCGTCGAGGTGCAGGGCACCGACGTCATCACGCGCGTCGAGGTTCCCGGCACCGTCTCGAACAACAAGGGCCTCAACCTGCCCGGCGTCGCCGTCTCCGTGCCCGCGCTCAGCGACAAGGACGAGACCGACCTGCGCTGGGGCCTGGCCCAGGGGTGCGACTTCATCGCGCTGTCGTTCGTGCGCTCGGCGCAGGACTACGACCGCGTGCGCCAGATCATGGAGGAGGAGGGCCGGGTCGTCCCGGTCATCGCCAAGATCGAGAAGCCGCAGGCCGTCGAGAACCTGGCCGAGATCATCGCGGCGTTCGACGGCATCATGGTCGCCCGTGGTGACCTGGGCGTCGAGCTGCCGCTCGAGCAGGTGCCGCTCGTGCAGAAGCGCGCGGTCGAGCTCGCCCGCCGCAACGCGAAGCCGGTCATCGTCGCGACGCAGGTGCTCGAGTCCATGACGACGAACCCGCGCCCGACGCGCGCCGAGGCGTCCGACTGCGCCAACGCGGTGCTCGACGGTGCGGATGCCGTCATGCTCTCGGGTGAGACGAGCGTCGGCGACTACCCGGTCGAGACCGTGCGCACCATGGCGCGGATCATCGAGTCGACCGAGGAGCTGGGCCGCGAGCGCATCGCACCCCTCGGCTCGACCCCCTACACGCGTGGTGGCGTCATCACGCGGGCGGCGGCCGAGATCGGCGAGACGATCGGCGTGAAGTACCTCGTGACGTTCACGCAGTCGGGGGACTCCGCGCGCCGGATGTCCCGCCTGCGCTCGTCGATCCCGCTGCTCGCGTTCACGCCGATCACCTCGGTGCGCAACGTGCTGGCGCTGTCGTGGGGCGTGCAGACGTACGAGGTGCCGCAGGTTGCGAGCACCGACGAGATGGTGCGCCAGGTCGACCAGACGCTGCGCGCCAACGGCCTCGCCGAGGTGGGGGAGTACGTCGTGGTCGTCTCCGGCGCCCCGGTGGGTGTGGTCGGCTCGACCAACTCGGTCGTGGTGCACAAGATCGGTGACGAGTCGGACCGCAAGGCCTGACCTGGTCCCAGGATCCACAGAGGGGCTCGACGCCACGTGCGTCGGGCCCCTCTGCCGTGTCCGGGCGTCGGGGCGGGGAGAGCAGGCTCAGCGCGCGTCGTGCAGGGCGGCGAGCAGGATGCGGTTGAACGCGGCGGGGGCGTGCGAGTTCACGTCGTGGCCCGCACCCGGCACCACGGTCAGCCGCGCACCGGGCAGCGCTCGCACGTAGCGGCGCTCGTCGACGCGCAGCGGGTCGCGCGCCCCGTTGACGAGCCACACCGGCACCGTGAGCCGGCGCAGGTCCGACAGCGGCGAGTAGCCGTGCAGGGCGTGCAGCATGTCGCTCACGACGTGCCAGGTGCCGTCGCCCGTGCGCAGCGCGCGCGTCAGCCAGGTCGACAGGCGCCCGTACTGCCGCAGCGGCTTGCCCCGCGTCGTCGTCGAGCACCCCGCGAGCACCACCCCTGCCAGACGGTCCTGGTGGCGTCCCGCGTACGCGAGGCTGGCGTACCCCCCGAGCGAGAGCCCGACGAGCAGAGGCGGCGTCGGGCAGCCCGCGACCGCGTCGTCGATCGCGGCGATCGCACCCTCGAGCGTGAACCGCTCGCCCGAGCGCGAACCGTGTCCCGGAAGGTCGATCGCGACGCTGCGGTGGCCGCCGGCCTCGGCCGCCTCGACCTGCTCGCGCCAGATCTGCGACGACGTGCGCGTGCCGTGCACGAACACGACCGGCCGCCCGAGCTCGACCGCTCCGGCCACGACGTCAGCCACGGCGTCAGCCACAGCGTCGGCGACGGTCACGGTGTCGGTTGCGGGGTCGGTGGTGGGGGCGGGCACGGGTGCGATGCTACGCACCGCACCCGTGGGTTCGGGCGGAGGATCTGGGGCGAAATCGTGCGCATCGCTCAAGCCGGTGCCGCTGCGGTGCCGATGAGCGATCAGGGCCACTCGGGCCGTGCCAGGACACTCAGGAGGCGATGTGAAGCAGCTCGGTGAGATCCTGCTCGAGGAAGGTCTCGTCACCGAGGCGCAGCTGCTCGCGGCGCTCGACGAGACCATGACCGAGGGCGGCTCGCTCGGACGCACGCTCGTCGAGCTCGGCATCCTCTCGGAGAACCAGCTCGTGCAGGCGCTCGCCGCACAGGTCGGGATGCAGTACATCGACCTCGACGAGTTCCAGGTTGACCGTGCCGCGCTCGCGATGGTGCCCGCCGCGCTGTGCCGCCGGTACACGGTCCTGCCGGTCGCGATCCAGAACGGCGCCATCCTGCTCGCGACGGCCGACCCCGGGAACGTGATGGCGGTCGACGACGTGCGCACCGTCTCGGGGATGGCCGTGATCCCGGTCATCGCGACGTACGACAACGTGCTGCGTGCGATCGACCGGTTCGTTCGCGCGGACGGCGAGATGGAGAACCTCACCTCGGCGTTCGAGGACGCGCTGCCGGAGCCCGAGGCCGACCTGTCGAAGATGGGCGACATCGCCGACGACGACGCGCCGATCGTCCGGTTCGTCAACCTGCTGGTCACGCAGGCGATCACGGACCGAGCCTCCGACATCCACATCGAGCCGACCGAGCACGACCTGCGCGTCCGGTACCGGATCGACGGCGTGCTGCACGAGACGCAGCGCTCGCCCAAGAACATCTCGAGCGGCGTCATCAGCCGCGTGAAGATCATGAGCGACATCGACATCGCCGAGCGGCGCAAGCCGCAGGACGGCCGTATGTCGGTCATGCACAACGGCCGCAAGATCGACCTGCGCGTGGCGACGCTGCCCACGGTGTGGGGCGAGAAGATCGTCATGCGAATCCTCGACAACTCGACCGCGAGCCTCGACCTGCGCGACCTGAGCTTCCTCGAGCACAACTACCAGACGTACCAGCAGTCGTACACGAAGCCCTACGGCATGATCCTGGTCACCGGCCCGACCGGTTCGGGCAAGTCGACCACGCTGTACGCGACGCTCAACGCGGTCTCGAAGCCGGAGATCAACGTCATCACGGTCGAGGACCCGGTCGAGTACCGGCTCGCGGGCATCAACCAGGTGCAGGTCAACCCGAAGGCGGGCCTCACGTTCGCCAGTGCGCTGCGCTCGATCCTGCGCTCGGACCCCGACGTCGTCCTCCTCGGTGAGATCCGTGACCACGAGACCGCGCAGATCGCGATCGAGGCGGCCCTGACCGGTCACCTCGTGCTCTCGACGCTGCACACCAACGACGCGCCCTCGGCGGTCACGCGACTCACCGAGATGGGCATCGAGCCGTTCCTGGTCGGGTCCGCGCTCGACTGCGTGGTCGCCCAGCGACTCGCGCGCAAGCTGTGCGAGAAGTGCAAGGAGCCGTACCAGCCGTCGGAGGCCGAGATGGTCGCGGCCCGGTTCCCGTGGGTGCCGGGGGAGCGGGTGCCCGAGCTGTACCGCCCGGTCGGCTGCGTGACCTGCTCCAAGACCGGCTACCGCGGGCGCATCGCGCTCCACGAGGTCATGCGCGTGACCGAGGAGATCGAGCGCCATGCGGTCGCGCACTCGTCCTCGGCGGAGATCATGGCGACCGCGTTGCAGCAGGGCATGACCGGCCTGCGCGACGACGGCTGGTACAAGGTCGTCGCCGGAACGACGTCGATCGAGGAGATCCTGCGCGTCGTCGCGTGACGACTCGCTCAAGTCGCCCGTATGGACCGCCGATGAACCGTCGAGAGCACCGAGCGACGGCATCGGCATGGGCCGCCCGTCTCCCGAGGAGGAGAGTGACGTGACCGAACCCAGCCGTCCGGTGTCGGGTGAGCCGACCCGTCCGTTGCCGCCGTACCGCCCCGCCGGTCCGCAGCCTGCAGCAGCGCCCGGTGCGCCGGGTGGGCCGGTGATGTTCTCGCCGATCCCGTCGCAGAGCACCGCGCCCGCAGCGCCCGCAGCGCCCGCACCGTACCCGCCGCAGCCGTCGCAGGCCCCGGGTGCGCCGATGGCGACCTCCCAGGCCGGGCAGCCGCTGGCGCCGCAGGCCCGCGCTCCGCAGCCCATCGTGCAGCCCACCGCGCAGCCCACCATGCAGCCCACGGCGACGTCGGGGTACGTGCCCGCGGGGGCAGCGCCCGGCTCGGCGTCGGTCGCCGCCGTGCGCGAGGCGTACCGCTCCCCGATCGAGCAGACCGCGGTGCTGCCGTCGGCACCCAAGTTCGGTGGCCAGGTGACGTTCACGCCCGCCGTGGTGCCGCCGCCGGCCGAGGTGCAGGACAAGCCCGTCGAACCGACGTTCCAGCGCCCGGCGGTCGCCCAGCGCGACCGCACCTCGCGGCTCGGGGTGTCCAGCGAGCAGCGCGACGACGACCTGCCGATCGACGAGGTGCTCGCGGAGATGGTCCGTCTGGGCGCGTCCGACGTCCACCTGACCACCGGCGCGCCGCCGATGGTCCGTGTCTCGGGCAACCTGCAGCAGCTCGACGGTTTCGGGACGATGTCCCCGGAGCCCTTGCGCCGCGTGCTGTACGGGATCCTCACCCAGAAGCAGCGCGAGACGTTCGAGTCGAACCTCGAGCTCGACCTGTCCTACGCGGTGCGCGGGCTGGCCCGCTTCCGCGTGAACATCTACCAGCAGCGCGAGTCTATCGGCGCCGCCTTCCGTGTGATCCCCTACGAGATCAAGCCGCTCGAGCAGCTGGGGGTGCCGGCCGTCGTCGGCACCTTCGCCGGCCTGCCGCGTGGTCTGGTGCTCGTGACGGGACCGACCGGTTCGGGCAAGTCGACGACGCTCGCCTCGATCGTCGACCTCGCGAACCGCACGCGCGAGGACCACATCATGACGGTCGAGGACCCGATCGAGTTCCTCCACCGGCACAAGAAGTGCCTGGTGAACCAGCGCGAGGTCGGCGCGGACACGCTCTCGTTCGCGAACGCCCTCAAGCACGTGCTGCGCCAGGACCCCGACATCATCCTCGTCGGCGAGATGCGTGACCTCGAGACGATCTCGGTCGCGCTGACCGCCGCCGAGACCGGCCACCTCGTGTTCGCGACGCTGCACACGTCCGACGCGGCGCAGACGATCGACCGCGTGATCGACGTGTTCCCCGCGCACCAGCAGGACCAGGTGCGCACGCAGCTGGCCGGTGCGCTGCAGGGCGTCGTCTGCCAGACGCTGTGCAAGCGGGCCGACACACCCGGACGTGCCGTGGCCACCGAGGTGCTCGTGGCGACGCCTGCGATCCGCAACCTCATCCGTGAGGGCAAGACGCACCAGATCTACTCGTCCATGCAGGCCGGCGCGAAGCAGGGCATGCACACCATGGACCAGCACCTCGCCGAGCTGGTGAAGACCGGCAAGATCACCTACGAGGTCGGCCTGGAGAAGTGCCACCACGTCGAGGACTTCAACCGCCTCACGGGCCGCTTCTCGGGTCAGACCCAGGGGTCCGCGGGCCTCGGCGGTGGTGACCTCGTCGGCGGCGGCGAGACCAACGCGTTCGGGAAGTCGCTGTGATGGCCGGGCAGAGCAAGACCTACGAGTACGCGGTCCGTGACCGCGCGGGCAAGCTCGTCAAGGGTCGCGTCGACGCGCCCAACCAGGCAGCGGTGGCCAACCGGCTGCGCGAGATGGGCATGGCCGCGGTCTCGATCTCCGAGGTCAACACCGGCGGCCTCAACGCCGAGCTTCACATCCCGGGCATCACCGACAAGATCTCGCTCAAGGACATCGCGGTGATGTCCCGCCAGCTCGCGACGATGATCGACGCGGGCCTGTCGCTGCTGCGTGCGCTGACGATCCTCACCGAGCAGACCGAGAACAAGGCGCTGCAGAAGATCCTCAACCAGGTCCGCACGGACGTCGAGGTCGGTACCTCGTTCTCGGTCGCGCTGGCCAAGCACCCGTCGGTCTTCCCGCCGCTCATGATCAACATGGTCAAGGCGGGCGAGGTGGGTGGCTTCCTCGACCAGACGCTCGTCTCGGTGGCGAACAACTTCGAGGCCGAGGTCAAGCTGCGCGGCAAGATCAAGTCCGCGATGACCTACCCCGTGGTGATCTTCATCGTCGCGATCTTGGCGACGATCGGCATGCTCATCTTCATCGTCCCGGTGTTCGCGGGCATGTTCACCGAGCTGGGCGGCGAGCTGCCGACCCCGACCAAGATCCTCATGGCGATGTCCAACTTCATCAAGGTTGCCATCGTGCCGATCATCATCGGCCTGGTGATCTTCGCGGTGTGGTGGGGCAAGCACAAGAACGACCGCGCCGTCCGGGAGAAGCTGGACCCGTGGAAGCTGCGGGTGCCGGTGTTCGGCAAGCTGTTCCAGAAGATCGCGGTGTCCCGGTTCACGCGCAACTTCGGCACGATGATCCACGCGGGCGTGCCGCTGCTGCAGGCGCTCGACATCGTCGGTGAGACCAGCGGCAACCTGGTGATCGAACGCGCGGCGCGGTCGGTGCAGGAGTCGGTGCGTCGCGGCGAGTCCCTGGCCGGCCCGCTGTCCAACCACTCGGTGTTCCCGCCGATGGTGGTGCAGATGATGGCCGTCGGTGAGGACACCGGCGCGCTCGACACCATGCTGGGCAAGGTCGCGGACTTCTACGACGAAGAGGTCGAGGCCACCACCGAGCAGCTCACGAGCCTCATCGAGCCGCTCATGATCGTCGTCATCGGCTCGATCATCGGGTCCATGGTCATCGCCATGTACCTGCCCATCTTCAAGATCTTCGACCTGATCAAATAGGACATTCACGGCGGCCGATAGGCCGAGAGAGTGAATCCACAAGTCGGCCCCCGGAACGCTCAAGGAGAGCGGCCCGGGGGCCGATTCCATGTGTGCACGACTGAACCGGCAAGGGCCCCAGGCAGGCGCCGGACCGAAGGTGACAACTCATCCGTCCAGACCTACATGGGAGTGACAATGATCGCTCGTGTTCGTAAGTCCCTCGACGAGAAGGACAAGGGCTTCACCCTTATCGAGCTCCTCGTCGTCATCATCATCATCGGCATCCTGGCGGCCATCGCCATCCCGATCTTCCTCAACCAGCGCAAGAAGGCCGTCGACGCCGCCGCCCGTGCGGACGTCACGACCATCTCGAAGCAGGTGGCGACCTACCTCGTCGACAACACCGACATGCCGACCGTCTCCGTGACGGCCGACGGCGAGTCGTACGAGATGACGGGCGCCGGCCTGGCCGCGGCCGAGATCATCGGCCCGGTGTCGGGCAGCCTCGAGGACCCGGCGGTCGCGGTGACCGGCACGGACGCCTCTGACGTGGTGGTCACGCTGACGTTCTCCGGCGGTACCGCTGGCGACGGCGCGACGATCACCTACGACGCCGCGAAGGGCCTCGGCGAGCCGACGGCCTGATCGGTTGACGGACGCTAGACCCCGAAGGGGCGGGACCACACGGTCCCGCCCCTTCGGGCGTGCGCGGAACGACGGCCGATCGGGTGAATCGCCCGAGCCGGACGGTACGCACCGCTCAACTCGGGCGCTCGGCACGCCGACGTACTGACGAGAACCGGAACCAGGAACGGGAGACGCATGGACACGCAGGCGGCAGGCGGGCGCCGGGCATCCGTTCTCGCGCGGTGGCGGGCGTCGGGCACCGACGGCTTCACGCTGGTCGAGCTGCTGGTCGCGATCGTCGTGCTCGGCGCGCTGAGCATGGCCGTGATCGGCGTCATCCTCAACGCGCAGGCCCAGAGCGTCGTCAACCGCAACCGTGTCGCGGCCTCCAACCTGGCTGCGCGCGAGCTCGACATGGTGCGTGCGGTATTCAGCGGCTCGAGCACGGGACCGCTGACCATCGCGAACGCGGGACTGCAGACCAACCCCAACCAGTTCGCCGGCTTCGTGCAGGGTGACCCGCTGGTCGTCGACGGCACCCCGTACACCGTCAAGCGCTCGGTCGAGTGGAACATCACGGGCAGCGGTGCCTCGGCGTGCGAGGGCGGCGCCCTCGTGACGTACCCGAGCCTCGGTGTGTCCGTGACCGTCACCTGGCCGCACATGGGCGGCGCGGCCCCCATCGTGCAGCGCGCGATCCTGACGCCGGACAAGAAGACCGGCGCGCAGACCACCGACTCGTACATCGCGACCAAGGTCACCGACCAGGACGCGAACCCGCTCGCGGGAGTGGCGATGGGCGCGACGGGCCCCGGCGGGTCGATCTCCTACACCGACGACACCGGTTGCGCGGTCATCAAGATCAGTCCCGCGACAACGGGGTCGACGTACACCGTGTACGTCGCGGACTCGTCGTACATCGACATCTCGGGCGCCACCAACCCGAGCAAGACCACCGGCGTGCTGCAGCGCGCGACGATCTACTCGAGCGCGTCGTTCCAGATCGCGAAGCCCGGCACGGTCAAGGTCGTGCTGCAGCGCGCGGACGGCACGCCGCTCACTGCGGCTGACGTCGCGGGGGCCCAGTTCACGCTCGTGACCTCCGCCTCGAGCGGAGCGAGCAGCAGCGCGGTGTACACCGCCGCGGGCGTCACGACGACGCTCACCAAGATGTGGCCTACCCAGTACGGAGCATTCTTCGGGACCATCCCGCCGCTCGGGGGCTACGCGGTTGTCAAGCTGCCACCCGGTGGCATCATCACGCTCGACACCGAGTTCGCGACCGCCGAGGTAGACGTCGACAACCTGCCGAACAACCCCACGAGCGTGCTGGCGGTCCCCGCGGGCACCGCGGCGACCTGTCCGGCGGGCGTCGGAACGGCCACCTCGGTCTCCGGCTCTAGCGCCTCGCTCTCGCTCTTGCCCGGCACCTACGACCTGTACGTCTTCGGCGAGGGGTACTCGTGCTCGCCCGGTCCCGTCGCGGTGCCGCTCGCCTCCGGTCCGAACGACGGCATCGAGTGGGGTACCACGAAGGTCCGGCTCACCGGCGCGCCCGCGGCTGGCAAGGTGTGGGCGCTGAACAAGGCGGCCTCGGGGCTCACCTCGCTCGCAACGTGCCCGCTGACGTCCGGTTCCGCCGGCACGCTGGCGATCGACATCAGCAATGCGCGGTCTCAGGATCTCGAGCTGCCCGCGGGAGTCTGGTACGTCTACCAGACCGGCGGCGCGGCGACCGCCGCGTGCGGCAGCTTCCCGACAGCGAACCCGGTGACGCTCGTCTACGACACGACGACGACCGTCGGCTGGAGCAACGGCACCGCTGGTCTGACCGTGACCGCGACCTGGACGACCGCCGGGACCGCGTGGAACCTGTACCTGGTTCCGCCAACCGTCACGACCTTTACGTGCGGTACCACGACGCCGACCGTGGTCGCGGGTGTGGTAGCCGTGACGGGTGGAGCGAAGGGCGGCAGCCTCACGGGCACGGTGGTCAGGCCCGGTTCGGGTACCGACACGTGGACTGCGTACGCGTGGAGATCGGGGCAGACGTGCAAGACGACGACATTCGCCGTGACACCCTCCACGACGACGCTGACGAAGTCGGTGTCCTGGTGACCGGGGGCTGGGGAGCGCTGCAGGCCCGCGTGATGCGGCGCCTGCCGCACCGGCGCGACGAGTCTGGAACGAGTCTCGTCGAGCTCGCGGCAGCGATGTTCCTGTTCGGGATCATCGTCGCGAGCGTCGCGACGCTGTCCATCGGCTTCGCGCGCACCAACGCGGAGAACATGAACCGTCAGGACCAGGTCGACGTGGCGCGTTCGTCGGTGGAGCGCATGTCGCGCAACGTCCGCACTGCGGTGATGCCGAGCCAGATGTCGGCCACCTGCACGGGTTGCACCGAGGATGCGTTCGTGCTCGGCAAGAACCTCGAGGTGCAGTTCTACGCGAACGTCGACAACACCGGCAACACCGTCGGACCGAGCCGCGTCACCTACCAGGTGACCAACATCTCGGGCGGGTTCGGCACGTTGGTCGAGAAGGTCCAGGTCCCGGACTCGGCGACGCCGACGGCATCGGGCTACCAGTACTGCAACGCCGAGCTCAGCAGTGCGAGCGCGGCGTGCAAGGCGCGGCTCAAGACCCGCATCCTCGCGCGTGGCGTGGACACCTCGACACCGCTGTTCTCCTATTACAACCAGTCCGGGACGCGGTTGACGCCGGCGAGTGCCGGGCTGACGGCAACCGACCTCTCGAACGTGCTCGGGGTCGAGCTGCACCTGACGGTGCAGCAGCAGTCGGCGGTGAAGGCGAACGGTACGACGTACATCCAGCGCATCACCCTGCCGAACGCGCAGGCCGTCATGCGACAGAGCGAGGACAGCTGATGGACAGGATCGGTTCCCGGGGACCGCTGCGCCGCGCGATCGACACCGCCCGCGAGGAGCCCGAGTCCGGCATGGCGCTCGTGCTCGTCGTGGGCACGATGTTCATCCTCGCGGTGCTCGCGCTCACGGCGCTCGCGTACACCATGAGCAGCCAGAAGTTCGCGCGGTACGACCAGGACTACTCGGGTGCGATGGCCGCTGCGCAGTCCGGCGTCGACGAGTACATCTCGCGCCTGAACCGTCAGGACGGTTACTTCACGACGATCGATTGCACGAACCCGGCACTCAAGGGCCCGACGACGTCCAGCAACACCTGCGGGTGGAACTCGACGACGACGCCGGGCTGGCTGCCCGTCGACTCGAGCAAGACCGGTCCGAAGGACGGCTTCTTCCACTACTCGGTGGACGCGTCGAAGGCCGGCACGCAGGGCACCGTGATCCTGCGCGTCACGGGTCGCGCGAACGGTGAGTACCGCACGGTCGAGTCCGCGGTCGGCAAGGGCGGCTCGACGGACTACGTGTACTACACGGACTTCGAGTCGGCGGACCCGTCCAACACGGTCGCCTACAGCAGTGCGCCGGCAGCGGCGTGCGGGGGCTCGGGCTACAACGCCGCCCTGTACTGGTGGGAGGGCCGCAGCAGTGCGTCGTGCGTCGAGATCACGTTCGTCTCGGGCGACACGCTGCAGGGATCGGTGTTCAGCAACGACTCCGTGCTCGCGTCCAACCCGACGTTCACCGACGGCTTCATGTCGGCGAACCCCGACTGCAAGAACGTCGTGCTGACGAACACGAACACGTGGAAGTACTGCCTGCGCAAGTCGACCAGCGGTACGTACAGCACGGCGAACTTCAACGGTCACGTCCCGCAGTACTCGGAGACGCTCTACCTCGACGACACGTCGGCGGCGTTCGCCGCCTACCCGGGCTGCCACTACTACGGGTCGACGCGCATCGTGTTCCACGACGACGGCACGATGACGGTCTGGAACAAGAAGTCGGTCAACGGGGGCAAGGCACCCCTGGCCATCGCTCCCGACGGCGGCAGCGCACCTGCGTGCGGCAACGTCACGCAGCTGGACACGGCCGCGGGTCAGACGATCCCAGTGCCCGACGACATGGTCGTCTACGTCGATCACGCCCCGACGACCGCGCCGAACGCGGTGACGTCGCGGCAGTGCTACGCCGGTGAGCTGGGCGGGCCGTCCGGCTACACACTCCCGCTCGGGACCTACTCGTCGACCACGCCGACGACCCCGACCTCGGCCGGGCTCACGTACACCTACGACACCAACATGACCGAGTCGAACCGGTACTGCGCGGAGGGCAATCTCTACGTCGAGGGCGAGGTGAAGGGTCGGCTGACTGTGGCCGCGCAACAGTCGATCGTGGTCACCGGCGACGTGGTGCTGCAGGGTGGTCTCAACGGCACGTCGATGCTCGGCCTCGTGGCGACGAACTCGGTCGAGGTGTTCCACCCGATCATGGGCACTGTCACCTCGGTCAAGTCGAACTCGTCGTGCACCAAGAGCTGCACGTACAAGTGGGACACCCCGTCGGTCTCGAGCTCGAACGTGTCCGGCTGGCCGCGCCAGTACAACGACAGCACCGTGAGCACGCAGGTCAACGGTGTGCAGATCATGGGCTCGATCCAGACGCTGCAGCACTCGTTCTACGTGCAGAAGTACAACGTGGGCGGGTGCCAGAACACGATCCAGGTGAACGGCTCGATCGCCCAGCGCTGGCGTGGTGCGGTCGGTACGGGATCGTGCTCGACGGGTTACCTCAAGAACTACGTGTACGACACGCGCCTGAGGTTCTCCGCTCCGCCATACTTCCCTCGATGGGTGAACGCGCAGTGGTCGCAGCGGTACTTCGGCGAGATGGTCACGCCCAAGGCGGTCAAGAAGTAGTGCGGACGGGTCTCGGGGGTGCCCGGTGATCGGCGGCGCCCCTGGTCTCGCGATCGCCCTGGCCACGCTGCTCGGTCTGGCGATCGGGTCGTTCCTCAACGTCGTCGTGTGGCGCGTGCCGCGGGGCGAGTCGGTCGTGCACCCGCCCAGTGCGTGCCCGCGGTGCGGCCACGCCATCCGGCGACGGGACAACGTCCCGGTGGTCTCGTGGCTGCTGCTGCGCGCGCGTTGCCGCGACTGCGGCGAGCCGATCTCCGCGCGGTACCCGGCCGTGGAGGCGACGACCGGTGCGCTGTTCGGGCTCGCGACCTGGTACGCCGGGATCACCTGGATCCTGCCGGCGCTGCTCTACCTGGTCACGATCGGCGTCGCGCTGACGCTGATCGATCTCGACACCCACAAGCTGCCCGACGCGATCGTCCTGCCGTCCTACGTCGTCGTGCTCGCGCTGCTGGCGCTCGCCTCGTGGAACCCGGGCGGCGAGGCCGACTGGGGTGCGCTGGTGCGCGCGCTCGTCGCCGGTGCCGCGATGTTCGTCGTGTACTTCCTGCTCCTGGTCGTCTACCCGGCCGGCATGGGCTTCGGGGACGTCAAGCTCGCGGGCGTGCTCGGGATGTACCTCGGCTGGTTCGGGTGGGCGTCCCTGGTCGTCGGGTGGTTCGCGGCGTTCGTGCTCGGCGGCGTGTTCTCGATCGGTCTGCTGGTGCTGCGTCGCGCGGGCCGCCGCTCGGGCATCCCGTTCGGTCCGTGGATGATCCTCGGCGCGGTCGTCGGGATCGTCTGGGGCCAACCGCTGGCCGACCTGTACCTCGGCGCGCTCTGAGCCGAGCCTGTTCCGGCCTGCAGAAATCGGCCGGAGTACTCAAGTCCGGCACGCGGGTGCCCGATGAGACAGCAGCACGATCGACGACACTCGGAGGGACCTCGTGGCCAGCACACGTGTGATCGGGCTCGACATCGGCGCCACTGGCGTCCGGGCGGTCGAGCTCGAGTTCGGCAGCGGCGGGCCGATGGGCAAGAACCCGCCCACGCTCGTGCGTGCCGGTCAGGTCGGCCTGCCCGTCGGCGCCGTGCGCGACGGCGAGGTCGTCCAGCCGGAGACCGTCTCGGGCGCCCTGCGCCAGCTGTGGCAGCAGACCAAGTTCGAGTCCAAGGACGTCGTGATCGGCGTCGGCAACCAGCGGGTCATCGTCCGCGAGATGGAGCTGCCGTTCATGCCGGCGGCCCACCTGCGCGACTCGCTGCCGTTCCAGGTGGGCGACTCGCTGCCGATGTCCACCGAGGACGCGTTGCTCGACTACTACCCGACGGGCGAGACCACGGGGCCGCAGGGGCGGATGCTGCAGGGCATGCTCGTCGCCGCGCAGCGGGACACCGTGACCGCGAACATCGTGGCGGTCGAGGGCGCCGGGCTGCGGCCCGTGATGGTCGACCTCAACGGCTTCGCGCTGCTGCGCGCTCTCACGCGCGGTGAGCTGTCGCGGGCGACCGCAGCGTTCGTCGACATCGGCGCCACCCTCACCACCGTCGTCATCGCCACCCAGGGCGTGCCGCGCCTCGTGCGCGCGCTGCCCACCGGCGGGCACCACATCACCAACGCCGTCATGAGCGCGTGCGGCGTCTCGGCCCCCGAGGCGGAGGCACTCAAGCGTGAGGTCGGCGTGGGCTTCGCCCCCGCGCCGGGTCGCGCCGAGGCCGTGGAGGCCGTGAGCACGGTGGTGCGAGGGCTCGTCGAGTCCGTCCGCAACACGTTCGTGTACTTCGCGGGCACGGGGCTCGGGCAGATCGACGTCGTCGTCCTCACGGGCGGCGGCGCTCACCTGCCGGGTCTCGGCCAGTACCTGTCCAGCGCGTCGCGGCTGCCGGCCACCATCGGGGACCCGCTCGCGGGGCTGCGCTGGGGCAAGAGTGCACGCCGTGACGTCCTCGGCGACCAGTCGTCGCTCATCGCCCTGCCCGTCGGTCTCGCGTACGGAGTTGCCGCATGACCTCGCTGCTCGAGCGGCCCAAGTCCAAGTCCCGCTCGTCGAACACGTCCCTGCGGGTCACGCTGCCCCAGGTCAACCTGCTGCCGCCCGAGGTGCGCGCCGCGCGCGGTCTCGCGGTCACCAAGCGGTGGCTGCTCATCAGCCTCGGTCTGGTGGCCGTGCTGTGCGTGGGTGGCTACGGTCTGGCGCTCGTCGAGCAGGCGAACGCGACCACGAGCCTCAACGCCGCGCAGACCGAGACGATGTCCCTGCAGGCCGAGATCGCCAAGTACGCCGAGGTGCCGCAGGTCAAGCAGCAGCTCGCGGACGCCCAGGCCGCCCGCGAGGTGGGCATGAGCACGGAGATCTTCTGGCAGGAGCGGATCGCCGCCGTCACGGCGGTGCTCCCGGAGGGCGTCAGCATCGACACGTACGCCTTCACGGGTGCGACGCCGATGACGACGGTCGCCCCGTCGGACAACCCGCTCGCGGCGCCCAGCGTCGGGCAGCTCACGTTCACGCTGCGCAGCCTGACCGTGCCCAACACCGTGGCGCTCGTCGACGCGCTCAACTCGGTGTACGGCTTCACCGACGCCTGGGTGCAGACGCTCGACGTGACGGGCGACGACCTCGCCCCGACGTTCTACGGGGTCCAGGCGACCGTGCAGGTCCAGGACACCGCGTACGCGAACCGGTTCACGCCCGACGCGCTCGCCGCGCAGTCCGGCGACGACACCGCGACCGACTCGACGGGGGCGTCCGAGGACGCCGCCGGCACCACCGAGGAAGGCAACTGACGTGGGCGGCACCAAGCGCAGCACGTGGATCGGCGGGACGGTCCTCGGGGCGGTCGTGATCGTGGCCCTGGCGTGGTTCCTCGCGATCGGACCCGCCCGCGACACGGCGGCCCAGACGCGTGACGACGCGGCGAGGACCGAGCAGCAGAACGACCTGCTCACGATCCAGCTCAACCAGCTCCGGGCGGACGCGGCCAACCTCGAGACCTACAAGTCGGACCTGGCGGCGCTCCAGACGCAGATCCCGACGCACCTCGAGCTCTCGGCGTTCCTGGGGCAGCTCGACACGATCGCGACCGCCCACTCGGTGACGATCGTCCAGGTCACTCCGGGTGCGGCTGCCCCGTTCGTGGCCGCCGAGCCGGTGGGCGCGGCTGCGGCACCGACGGACCCGGCGACCGAGGGTACCGACGGCGCGACCGACGACCCGAGCGCGCAGGCCACGCCGGAGCCGGGCGACGGCGTGATCGTCCAGCCGAACCCGTCGAACGTCGCGAAGGCACCGGCCGGGCTCGTCACGGTGCCGTACACGATGACCGTGCTGGGCACCTACGCCGACACCCTGGCGTTCGTGAACGACCTTCAGCAGGCGAGCGCGCAGCTCTTCCTGGTCACCGACATCTCGGGGCTGAGCCAGCTCGAGAGCGGCGAGGGCAACGGACTGCCGGCCACCAAGCTCGGTGACCAGCAGATCGTCCTGTCGGGCTTCACGTACGTGCTTCCCGCCGAGCCGGTCACGACCGACGACCCGACGGCCGAGCCGACGCCCGAGCCCACCACCCTGCCGGTGCCGCCTGCCGGCAAGAACCCGCTGGTGCCGGTCTCCTAGCCGGTCAGCAACGACGCGCCCGACGGGCGCCCGCGGTGTGGACCACACCGGGGGCGCCCGTCGTCGCGTGGGAGGATCACCGCATGCTTCGTTGGTTGACCGCGGGGGAGTCGCACGGCCCCGCTCTCGTCGGTGTCCTCGAGGGCCTGCCCGCAGGCGTCGAGGTGCGCACCCAGGACGTCCAGGACGCGCTGGCGCGGCGTCGGCTCGGTTACGGCCGTGGTGCCCGGATGAAGTTCGAGCAGGACGAGGTGCGCCTGCTCGGCGGCGTCCGGCACGGGCTGAGCCAGGGCGGTCCGATCGCGATCGAGGTCGGCAACACCGAGTGGCCCAAGTGGGACGAGGTGATGTCAGCCGACCCGGTGGCGGACGCCTCCGTCCTCGAGCGGGCGCGCAACGCGCCCCTCACGCGGCCCCGTCCCGGCCACGCGGACCTCGTCGGGATGCGCAAGTACGCGTTCGACGACGCCCGTCCGGTGCTCGAGCGGGCCTCGGCGCGCGAGACGGCCACGCGCGTGGCGCTCGGGACGGTCGCCGCGAGGTTCCTCGCGCAGGCCGCGGGTATCGAGCTGGTCGCGCACGTCGTGTCCATCGGCCCGGTCGCGGTGCCCGACGACGCCGAGCTCCCGTCACCGCAGGACATCGCGGCACTCGACGCCGACCCGGTGCGCTGCTTCCACGCCGCGACGTCGGCCGCGATGGTCGCGGAGATCGACGAGTGTCACCAGGCAGGGGACACGCTGGGCGGCGTGGTCGAGGTGCTCGCCTACGGCGTGCCGTCCGGCCTGGGTTCGTACGTGCACGCCGACCGGCGCCTCGATGCACGGCTGGCGGGCGCGCTCATGGGCATCCAGGCGATCAAGGGCGTCGAGGTCGGTGACGGCTTCCGCACCGCGGCGCGGCGCGGCTCGCAGGCGCACGACGAGATCGACCGCGTCGACGGGCGCGTCACACGCCGCTCCAACCGCGCCGGTGGCCTCGAGGGCGGCATGACCAACGGCGAGATCCTGCGCGTGCGTGCGGCGATGAAGCCGATCTCGACCGTGCCCCGCGCGCTCGCCACGATCGACACCCGCACGGGCGAACCCGCGCGTGCCCAGCACCAGCGGTCCGACGTGTGCGCCGTGCCGCCGGCCGCGGTCGTCGCCGAGGCGATGGTGGCGCTCGTGCTCGCCGACGCGCTGCTCGAGAAGACCGGTGGGGACTCCCTGAGCGAGGTCCGTCGCAACCTGGCGGCCTACCTCGAGGCGGTCCCCGACCTGCTGCGCTGACCGTCCACGCACACGAGCGGGGCCCGACCGGTCGTCCGGTCGGGCCCCGCTCGTCGTCCCTGCTAGAGCGCGGTCACGAACGCGGAGCTGCTCGGGCTGCTCGTCCCGACGGCGTTCTTGGCGAGCACACGGAAGTAGTACCTCGTGCCCTTGGTGGCGCCGGTCCAGTCGACCTTGGTCGTGGTCGCAGTCTTGGACGCGAGGTTCTTCCAGGTCGTCCCGTTCGTCGAGTACTGCACCGTGAAGCCCGTCAGCGGGGAGCCGTTGTCGCTCGGCTTCACCCAGGTGACCGTGATCTTGCCCTTGACCGCGGTCGCCTTGACCGAGGTCGGGGCCGACGGCAGGCCGGCGGGGGTGACGGTGTAGACCGACGTGTAGGCGCTCTGCGCGTACACGGTCTTGGACGCCATCCGGATCTGGTACTTCGTGCCGTTCACGAGCGACGGGACGACCGCCGACGTGACGGATGCGACCGGGCGCAGCTTCGTCGCCCAGGCGCCCCAGGTCTTGGTCGTCGCGTTGTACGAGCGCACGTCGACCAGGTAGCCGCTGATCGCGGCGCCGCCGTTGACGGCGGGCGCCGCCCAGGTCACGGTCGCCGAGCGGTCGCCACGCTTGACCGCGACGGTGCGCGGCTTGCCCGGTGCGCCGATCGTCACCGCCGTGGTGATCGCGATCGCGCCCTCGCCGGCGGCGTTGATCGCGGCGACCTGGACCTCGTAGGACTTCTGCCCCGACAGTCCGGTGACGGTCGTGGTCGTCGACGTGCTCGTCGTCGTGCCGGGGGCATCGCTCCAGACGTCGGTGCCGGCCACGCGGTACTGCACGTGGTAGCCGGTGATCGCCGCGCCGCCGTCGGCGCCCCGGACCCAGGACACCTTGAGGCTCTCGTAGCCCGGCGTCGCCAGCAGGTTGCCCACGGCGCCCGGCAGCGAGGCGGTGGTCGCCTCACGAGTCGAGGTCCAGGGACCGCTGCCCTCGGCGTTGTACGCCATCAGCTTGAGCTCGTAGGTCTGGGCGAGTGCCAGCCCCGTCAAGGTCGTCGCCGCCACACCTGAGCCGAGCTCGACGACCTGCCACTCGTCGGGCGTGCCCGTGGTGTTCTTGGCGCGGTAGGCCAGCCGGTACTGCGGCGCCTGCGACGAGCCCGCACCCGCGCCGGTCAGGGCCGTCCAGCTCAACGCGATGCTCGTACCGGTGACCTTCGGCGTCGCGAGGGTGATCGGGCCGGGGGGCGTGACCACCTGGAAGGCGCGCGGCGCACTGATGCCGAGCACGACACGCGCGGACGACGTGCTCTTCTTCTCCGGCACCGCTGCGACGGTCCAATAGTACTGCTTGCCGAACACCAGGTTGGTGGGAAGCACCAGGGACGTCGCCGCGGTCTCGGTGTAGCTCGTGGTCGTCGCGGCCGTGGAGGTGTCGGCGATCCGCACGAGGTACCGGGAGGCACCCGGCACCGCCTCCCACGACAGGCGACGGTCGGCGGTCGTCAGCGTCGCACCCACCGGGGTGGTCGGCGTGGGTGCCGGGCCGGCGATCGTGAACGTCTCGCCGTAGGTCGCGGCGGACCGGCTCGTGCCCGTCGCGTCGAGATAGGTGGTCACCCGCCAGTCGTAGTCGCCCGGGGCGAGGTTGGTGACAGCGGTTCCCGTCTGGACCAGCGTGCCGGGGGCGGTGGTCCAGGTCGCGGTGCCGTGCGGCGCGTAGTCGACCACGAACTTGGTGTACGGGGATGTGTTCGCCCAGGTCAGGCGCACGCTGGTGGCGGCTGCGGCACCGTCGCCCGCGCCGACCTCGGCCGTCAGCGCGGTCGGTGCGGGGACGGCGACGTCGAACGACACTTTCGCCGAGTAGCTGCCGGGCTCGCCGAGCGCGTCGAGCGGCGCGACCCGGAACTTGTACCCGCCGGCGGTCAGGGCCTTGCCGTTGATGGGGTTCGCCGCGACGAACCACGGGTTCTCGACGTCGATCGACCCGAGGCTCTCGTCGGTGCTCTTGAAGATCTGCACGCGGTAGCCGCGGCTGCCTCCGTCGGCGGGCGCGGACTGCGCCTGCGGGCGCCACGCCAGCAGGACGGACCCGTTCGCGAGCTGGGTGACGGGCGTGACGCCGACGAAGTCCGACGGTGTGGACAGCTTGGTCCAGTCCACCGGGTCGGAGCTCACCGAGCCGCCGGGGTAGACGAAGTTCGTCCAGTCCGGCGTGTAGGCCGCGCGAACCGTCCAGTAGTAACCGCCCGCGGTGGTGTCGTCGAAGACCCCGTTGACGCGCAGGACGGTCTGCGGCGTGCGGAACGACGCGACGTGGTTGGTCAGTGCAGCGTCGCGGTAGACGTCGACGTCGTACACGTTCGCCCCGTTGACCCGGTTCCACCGGAACTCGGGTGCTGCCTTGCTCGCCGAGGCCAGCCGCTCGGTGGCCCACGCGGCCATGTCGGCCCCCGACGTCACCGCGCCGGTCGCAGGCGGCTCGGAGACCTGGAAGTGGCGCTCACGCGACGTGTCGCTGCCCTCGGGGTCCGACCATGGGGAGATCCGCGTGCCGGAGGTGTACCCGTTGCCCTGCAGGGGATCGGGGGCGTTGCCCGCGAAGTCGACGGCCCGGACGCGCCAGGTGTACTCCACGCCAGGCTGGATCCGCGCGATCGCGGTGGTGGACCACAGGCACCTGCCGTAACCGGCGGCGTACTCGCTCGAGACGCTCCCCGGCGCGGCGGTCTCGATGATGGTCGCCGACGTGCTGGCGGTGCGGCACGTGAGGCGCGGCTGGCCGTTGTGCGGCACGACCTCGACCTCGTAGAGCGTCGCCCGCGGAAGGGGCTGCCACGTCAGCTCGAGCTCGTCGAGCGGGACGACCGTCTCCTCCGCGCCCGGGAGCGAGCCGAACGTCGGCACCGGGTAGGCGGGTGTGTACGACGCGGTGGCGATGCTCGCGCCGGTCTGCGTCCCCCAGGCCTTGGTGAACGAGACCGGCGTGGGCGTACCGCCCTTGTTGTTCGTCGGGTCGATCGCCCACACCGTCCACCAGTACACGGCGTCGGGCCACTGCTCGGTCGGGACGTAGGTCGTCGCCGTCGTGTCGGCGTACTCGAGGATCGTCGTGACGTTGGTGCCGTCCGAGGCCGAACCGATCTCGATGTGGTACTTGACCGCCCCGGCGACCGGGGTCCAGCTGAACTTGGGGTCGCTGTAGACCTGGCCCGGATCGGTCGGGCTGAGCAGCGTCGGCGTGGACGCGTTCGTCGGCCAGACGACCGAGAACTGCTGCACCGATGAGGCCGGACCGCTGAAGTTCGAGGTCGAGCTGGCCCCGGTGGCGGGCGCGAAGTTCGCGGCGACCCGCCAGCTCCAGACGATGTCGTCGGCGCCGCTCTTGCGGTTGAGCATCGCGGCCGGTGTGTAGCTCGTGCCCTCGACCGTCGAGCTGTACGTCGTCGAGCCCGTGGGGAAGCCCGGGTCGGAGGAGTAGGTGATCGTGTAGCTGATCGCACCGGGAACCGGCGTCCAGGTGAACTGGACCGGGTCGGGGTAGGTCACCACGCCGCCGTCGGCCGGCATCAGCAGCGTCGGGGCGGGCGCAGGGTCCGCCCAGATCGCCTGGACGTCGGACGCATCGCCCACGGTGCTGCCGGACAGTGCGAACACGCGCCAGTACAGGTCGCGGCCCAGGATCGAGCCGAGCTGCGTCAGCGGCACCCAGCTGCGCGCGTAGGTCTGGGTCGTCGCCACGATGGTCCCGGTGCTGAACGACGGGTCGGTCGCGAGGTCGATCTTGTACTGGGTCGCGCCCTCGACGGCCTCCCAGGACAGGATCGGGTCGTCGCCGGTCGTGCCGTAGGTCAGGCCCGTCGGCGCCGCCGGGACGAACGCGACGGTGGCGGCCGAGGCCGGCACCGCCGCAGCCGCAGCACCGGCGATGACGAGCGCCGCGGACACGGCGAATGCGGCCGTTCGACGAAGCAACACGGGACCTCCCCTGAGACGTGACACAACCCGACGTGATCTCGGCACGCCCGGACGTGCGGCTGAGCGCGCATGCCCGATTGCGGCCGCGTTCACCCGGATGCCACGCCCGGCGCTGTGCCCTGGCCGTGGCCGGAGGCGCATCGTGCGCGGCGACGGGCGCCAGCACGACGCGGACGGCGGTGCGAGTACCCTCGCGGCGTGCCTCATCACGACGTCCCGGGACCGCGGATCGTGCTCGTCGGACCACCCGGCGCCGGCAAGACGACCGTCGGCACCGCCCTCGCGCAGCGGTGGCAGCTCACGGTGCGGGACACCGACGCCGACGTCGAGGCGACGGCCGCGAAGCCGATCGGCGAGATCTTCGTCGACGACGGCGAACCTGCGTTCCGGGCGCTCGAGCGCGACGCCGTGGCCCGCGCGGTCGCGGAGCACGACGGGGTGCTGGCGCTGGGCGGCGGCGCGGTGCTCGACGAGGGCACGCAGTCAGTCCTCGCGGCCTACCGTGAGGCCGGCGGCGTCGTCGTGTTCCTCGACGTGACGCTCGCGCACGCGGTGCCGCGCGTCGGGCTCAACCAGTCGCGGCCGCTGCTGCTGGGCAACCCCCGCGCGCAGTGGTCGGCGCTCATGGAGGCCCGGCGGCCGGTGTACAACGAGGTCGCGACCGTGCGCGTGCTCACGGACGGGCTCAAGCCGGCGGAGGTCGCCGAGCAGATCGAACGGGAGCTCGCGGGCCTGCGGCTCGCGCGGGAGGCGGGGGAGCAGGCAGATGACTGAGGTCCGTACGGTCACGGTGGCCGGTGAGCGTCCCTACGACGTCGTGATCGGGCGGCACCTGCTGGGGGAGATCGCACCGCTGCTCGGGACGGGTGTGCGCCGCGTGCTCGTCGTGCACCCCGCGGCGCTCGCGACGACGGCCGACACCGTGCTGGAGGACCTGCGCGCGGCCGGGTACGAGGCGTTCGGCGCCGAGGTGCCCGACGCCGAGGCGGCCAAGACCGCGCAGGTCGCGGCCTTCCTGTGGGGTGTGCTCGGCCAGGCGGACTTCACGCGTTCCGACGCGATCGTCGCGGTCGGCGGCGGTGCCACGACGGACCTGGCGGGGTTCGTCGCCGCGACCTGGTTGCGCGGCATCCAGGTGGTGCAGGTCCCGACGACCGTGCTCGCGATGGTCGACGCCGCCGTGGGCGGCAAGACGGGCATCAACACCGCCGAGGGCAAGAACCTGGTCGGGGCGTTCCATCCGCCCGCGGGCGTGCTGTGCGACCTCGCCGCACTGTCCTCGATGGCGCCGTTCGACTTCGTCGCCGGGCTCGCGGAGATCGTCAAGGCCGGCTTCATCGCCGACGAGCGCATCCTCGAGCTGGTCGAGGCGAACGTCGCGCTGCTGCGGGACCCGGCCGCCGCGGCCGGCTCCGACGTGCTGCTCGAGCTCGTCGAACGCGCCGTCGTCGTGAAGGCGGACGTCGTCGGACAGGACCTGCGCGAGGCGGACCTGCGCGAGATCCTCAACTACGGGCACACGTTCGGGCACGCGGTCGAGCAGGTCGAGCGCTACCAGTGGCGGCACGGCGCCGCCGTCTCGGTGGGCATGGTCTACGTCGCCGAGCTCGCGCGCCTCGCCGGGCGGCTGTCCGACGACGTGGTGGCGCGGCATCGCGCCGTGCTGACCGCGCTGGGCCTGCCGACGACCTACCGCGGCGACCGCTGGGAGCAGCTGCTCAGCGCCATGCGGCGCGACAAGAAGTCCCGCGGCGACCTGCTGCGGTTCGTCGTGCTCGAGGGCGTCGGGCGGCCGGTGCGGCTCGAAGGCCCCGACCCGACGCTCCTGGTCGCCGCGTACGCCGAGATCGCCGAGGGTGCGGTCCGGTCGTCGGCCATCTCGCTGTAGCGCGTGCCGCACGTCACGCGTTCGCGGCTGTCGTCGTCCCCTAGGCTGCCCGCATGACGCGTGTGCTGGTGCTCAACGGACCCAACCTCGGGCGCCTCGGGGCGCGCGAGCCGGAGGTCTACGGGTCCGCCTCGCACGACGACCTGGTCGCGGCCGTCGCCGGCTGGGCCGCCGAGCTCGGACTGGCCGCCGAGGTGCGCCGCACCGACTCCGAGTCCGAGCTCGTCGGCTGGCTGCACGAGGCGGTCGACACCCGCTGCGACGTGGTGCTCAACCCCGCGGCGTTCACGCACTACTCCTACGCGCTGCGCGACGCGGCCGCACAGGTCACGGCCGCCGGCCTACGCCTCGTCGAGGTGCACATCAGCAACCCGTACGCGCGTGAGACGTTCCGCCACGTGTCGGTCATCGGCCCGATCGCCTCGGGCACGGTCGCAGGCTTCGGCTTCGACTCCTACCGCTTGGCCCTCTCGGCCCTCTCCCCACCTTCTTCCCGCAGCGTGTGAGGAACTGGCCACGCTCAGTGGCCGATTCCTCTCACGGGCGGGCACCTGTGGACGGTGACGGACGGGTCGACGGGAGTTGCGGGATCGTCGGGGCGTGGAGAAGGGGTGGGTGCCTCGCGCCGCGGTGAACCGCGTGTTCACCGCCAGGCAGGCGTACGACGAGGGCCGCACACGTCGGCAGGTGCGCCACGCGATCGACTCGGGCCGCTGGCGGCGGCTGGTCGGCGACGCGCTCGTCGAGGCGGACGTGCCGGCCACACCGCAGCGGCTCGCTCTGGGCGCGGTGCTCACCTGGCCGGCGGCGACGGTCGCGTTCACCACGGCCGCGCTCGTGCACGGCCTGCCGGTCGAGGACGACGACAAGGTGCACGTCTTCGTTCCCACCCGCCGCCCTGCGCGCGGCAGGCTGACGCCGCATCTGGTGCCGGTGGGCTTCCGCGACCGTCAACGACTCGGACCGGGCTCCGTCACGACGAGGTGGCGCACGGTGATCGACTGCCTCGGCCGGCTCGACCCCGACGAGAGCGACCGGCTCCTCGCCTGGGTCGCGGCGCACGACACACTGCCGACCGCCGAGCTCGAGCGGTGGCTCGCGGAGCATCCCGGCGCGCTCGGCAATGCGCGGCGACGGGTCGCACTGCGGCGGTTGCGCAGCGGTGCGGTCAGCGTCGCGGAGGAGCGGCTGCTCGCGATCCTGCGTCGAGCGGGGATCAAGGGCTGGCGGGCCAACGTGCCGCTGTACGACGAGATCGGTGTGTGGGCCCGGGCGGACGTGTGGTTCGCCGCGGTGCGGCTCGTGCTGGAGGTTGACGGTGAGGAGGCGCACCGGGGTCGGTTCCAGCAGGACCGCACCCGGCAGAACGCGTTGGTCGCGGCCGGGTGCACGGTGTTGCGCTACACCTGGGCCGACCTCACGGCGCGTCCCCTGGCCGTGGCCGAGGAGATCGACGGGGTGCTGACTGCGCTGCTGCACAAGCGGTCGGCCTAGTCTCGTCCTCCACAAGTCATCACACTTGTTGTCTCTCGAACAAGCATGACCACTTGTACTCCCACGGACAACGGGGCAGGCTGGTCCCATGTTCGTCATCACCGCCGACCAACGCGCCTCCCGCCGCACAGGAGACCGAGTCCCGCACCTCCTGGCGGACCTCGAGCGTGCGAGGAAGTGGCCAGGAATCGTGGCCAATCCTTCGCACGATCGCGATCCGGGGCTGGTGCTGGGGTTCGAGCGGACGGTAGGGGACGAGGTGCAGGCCGTCGCGCGGTCCGCCGGGCTCGTCGTCGACGTCGTGCTGTGGATGCTGCGGCGTGGCGGGTGGAGCGTCGGGATCGGGTGCGGCGCGGTGGACGAGCCGATGCCCGCGAGCCCGCGGGAGGCGGCAGGCCCGGCGTTCGTGCTCGCACGCGAGGCGGTCGAGGCCGCCAAGAGTCGACAGCGCATGGTGCCGTTGGCCGTGAGGGGGTCCGACGAGGGTGCGGCGCTCGACGCCGAAGCCGTCCTGATGCTGGTCGCGGCGACCGGCGCCCGTCGATCGGCGGCCGGCTGGGAGGCGGTCGACGCCGTGGAGGAGGCCGGGGGAACGCGCCAGGAGGACGTCGCCGCGCGCCTGGGCATCTCGCAGCAGGCCGTCAGCCAGCGCCTGCGCACCGCCCTCTACGACGAGACCCGTGCAGCCACCCGCGCCGCCACCCACCTCCTCACCACCGCCCACCCCTGACCCACCCACCCCGACCCGCCCGCCCCGACCCACCCGCACCCAGGCGCCTCACGCGGATCGTGCGAGGAATAGGCCACGAATCGTGGCCGAATCTTCGAACGACCGCGATCGGTGCGTCGGCGTCCGCCCGCCCGGCCGCCTCTCAGCTGCCCCAGCCCGCCCGACCGCTGCGCCACCTGCACTCAGGCGGCCCGATGGGGATCGTGCGAGGAATGGGCCACGAATCGTGGCCGAATCTTCGAACGACCGCGATCGGTGCGCCGGCGTCCGCCCGCCCGGCCGCCCCGCAGCGGTCCCCGTCCGCCCGGGCGCTGCGCCACCTGCACTCAGGCGGCCCGATGGGGATCGTGCGAGGAATGGGCCACGAATTGTGGCCGAATCTTCGAACGATCCCGATCGGTGTGGTGGGTGGGTGGGAGTCGGCGGGGTGCGGGGTGGGTGCGGGGGAGGCGGGGATGTGGTTGTGTGCCTGCGGCGGAGTCGTCGCGACGGAGGGAGCTCGTGTGCTGGACGCGGTCGTGGTGGTGCTCGCGCTGCTGGTCTCTGTGGGCGGCGGGTGGCTGGTCGTCGGCGGCACCCTGCGCCTGGCCTCGCACTCACCGGATGCCGGTGGCTCGGCGAGTGCTGCGGGCTCGTCGGGTGCCGCGGGCTCGTCGGGAGCGGGCGGGCCGGCAGCGGGTGGCGGGCCGGCGGCGTCCGCGGGTTCGACAGGAGCGGGCGGGCCGGCGGCGGGTGGCGGGGCGGCTGTGTCCGCGGGTTCGGCGGGAGCGGCCGGAGCGGCCTCGTCGGCGGTTGGGGGTGCGGCCGGGTTGGACGGGCCCGACGGGGCGCGTGCGAAGGCGGTGCTGCGCGGCGGCACGTGGGTGGGTCTGCTCGAGCGGCTGGCCGTCACGGGGACCGTGCTGCTGGGGGAGCCGACCGGGATCGCTGTCGTCGTCGCGATCAAGGGCCTTGGCCGCTACCCGGAGCTGCGCGAGAACCCCGGTGCCTCGGAGCGGTTCGTGATCGGCACGCTCGCGTCGCTGGTCTGGGCCGTCGGCATCGGTGCGCTGGGGCGCGCGCTGCTCGTCTGACGAGGTGCCGGACCGACCGGCCGGGGCGCGTCGCCGCTTGAGCGGGCGGTAGGATGACCGACGGCCTGCGGACGGACGTGCGACGGTGAGACCACCGACGAGTCCGGGACACCCGGGCCTCCGCCGAACCTCGACAGGAAGCGACGAATCGTGGCGACCACCAACGACCTCAAGAACGGCATCGTGCTGCGCATCGACGGCCAGCTGTGGACCGTCATCGAGTTCCAGCACGTCAAGCCGGGCAAGGGCGGTGCGTTCGTGCGCACGAAGCTCAAGAACGTCCTGAGCGGCAAGGTCGTGGACCGCACGTTCAACGCCGGCATCAAGGTCGAGACCGCGAGCGTCGACAAGCGCGACATGCAGTACCTGTACAAGGACGGCGACGACTTCGTGTTCATGGACACGGACACGTACGACCAGCTGCACGTCCCGGCCGCCACGGTCGGCGACGCGGCGAACTTCATGCTCGAGAACCAGACCGCGCTGGTCGCGACGAACGAGGGTGCGCCCCTGTACGTCGAGCTGCCGCCGTCGGTGGTCCTCGAGGTCACGTACACGGAGCCGGGCCTGCAGGGCGACCGCTCGAGCGCGGGCACCAAGCCGGCGACGCTCGAGACGGGCTACGAGATCCAGGTGCCGCTGTTCCTCGAGGCGAACACCAAGGTGAAGGTCGACACGCGTGACGGCAGCTACCTGGGCCGCGTGAACGACTGACGTGGGTGCGCGCACCAAGGCCCGCAAGCGGGCCCTCGACGTGCTGTTCGAGGCGGATCAGCGCGACCTCGTGCCGCTGACGCTGCTCGCGCAGCGCATCTCCGAACCGGGGACCGAGGCCGCACTGCCGCAGTACGCGGTCGAGATCGTCGAGGGCGTCGTCGCGCATCGTGACCGCATCGACGAGATCCTCGCGACCCACTCGCACGGCTGGACGATCGATCGCATGCCCGCGGTCGACCGCGCGCTGCTGCGGATCGGCACGTGGGAGGTCCTGTTCAACGACGACGTCCCGGACGCGGTCGCCGTCGACGAGGCTGTCGACCTGGCCCGGTCGCTGTCGACGGACGACTCGCCCGGTTTCGTCAACGGGCTGCTGGGCCGTGTCGTCGACCTGAAGCCGACGCTGCTCGCCTGACGACGGCTCCCCGAGGCCGACGTCAGCCTCGAGACGACAACGCCGCACTCTCGTCGTCGAACCGTGACCCGTGCCTCGGTGCCGGGCGCCTGCCGGCTGGTAGACCGGAGCCAGGTGCTGGTGACGAGGGGGAGCGATGGCGCGAACGTCCTGGTGGGTCGTGGGTGGCCTGACGGTCACGGGCGTGCTGATCGTCGGCATGGTCGGTGTGGCGTCCGGGTGCATACCGACGGCCTCGGCGTGCGCGCCCCCGGGGGTCGGGGTCAGGCTGGCCGACGACCCGCACGCCGATGAGCCACAGTTCGACGACCCGCCCGACCTGGCGCCCGGCGCCCCGATCAGTGTCGTCGGCTACGGTTTCGGGTTCTGCGACGACACCGGGTCGGAGTTCTGCTCGCAGCAGGGCCGCGTGACGGGGGATCGCGACGTGGTCGTGTACTGGCGCCAGTCCGGCACGGACCAGGAGCTAGGGGAGTCCCGGCTCGTCGACGGCGGGCTGTTCCAGCTCACGTCGCAGGTACCGGCGGACGCCACCCAGGGCACCGCGACGCTCGTCGTCGTACGTGAGGGCGGTGAAGCGGCGACGGGCGAGGTGCGCGTGGTGCCGGTCGACGAGGACTGACGGGTCAGGCTTGACGGGTCAGGCCTGACGGTGCAGCGCCGCGTAGCCGCCCTCGGCCGGTCGAGGCTCGGGCACGACCCGCAGCGGACGCGTCTCCTCGATGCTTCCCGGGCGTGGGCCGCGGACCGGCAGCGACGGCATCGCGCGGCCCAGGAAGTTGCCCTGCACGCGACGCACGCCGAGCTCGACGAGGGTCGCGAGGTCGGAGGCGCGCTCCACACCCTCGGCGACGACCTCGAGGTTGTGGGTGCCGGCGAGCTCGACGATCGCCCGCACGACGGACCGGCCGCGGTCGGTGTCGATCTCCTTGACGAAGGAGCGGTCGATCTTGAGGATGTCGACCGGCAGCCGCGACAGGCGGGCCAGCGAGGAGTACCCGGTTCCGAAGTCGTCGACCGCGATGCGCGCGCCGCGCGCACGCAGCTCGGACAGCACGGGCACGGCCGCGACGGTCTGGACCAGCGCGCTCTCGGTGATCTCGAGCGTCAGGTGCTCCCAGTACTCGTCGCCCCAAGCGGTCTCGATCTGCTCGAGCGCATCGGGCTCCGAGAGGTGCCGGCCGGTGATGTTGACCGCGACGGGCACCTGGAAGCGCGTCAGGGCACGCCGCGCCTCGGCGAGCATCTGCAGCCCGATCGGCAGGATCAGGCCGGTCTCCTCGGCGAGGTCGAGCCAGTCCGCGGGCAGCATGAGGTTGCCGTGGTGGTCCCACCGGGCAAGGGCCTCGACCTGGACGACCTCGAGCGTGAGTGAGTCCGCGATCGGCTGGAAGTGCGCGGTGAACAGCCCCTGCTCGACCGCCGACTCGAGCGCGGCACGCTGCAGGCGCTCGGCCTCGACTCGCCGGCGCAGGGCGCGGTCGAACACACGGAACCCGGACCGGGAGCGCTTCGCCTCGAGCATCGCGGTGTCCGCATGCCGGACGAGCGCGTCGGGGTCGACGACGTCGCCGGGGACCCAGGTCGCCACGCCGACGGACAGGCGGGCCGGGCGGTTGCCGAACCGGCGGTCGACGAAGCCCTCGCGGATCGAGCGGGCCAGCGAGACGAGCTCGACGTCCTGCGGGGCGCGCGCGATCACCATGACGAACTCGTCGCCGCCGAGCCGGCCGACGAACGTGTCGTCGCCGCGCATGACGCCGCGCAGGTACTCGGCGACGCGGACGAGCACGGCGTCACCGCCGGCGTGCCCGTGCATGTCGTTGTAGCGCTTGAACCCGTCGAGGTCGCAGTAGACGAGCGAGACGCGGGTCCGCTCGACGTTGGCGCGCTCGATCATCTCGACGAGGTGCTTCTCGACCGCGCGACGGTTGGGCAGCCCGGTGAGCGCGTCGCTGAACGCGGTCCGGTTGAGGCGCTCGGTGAGCGCGTACCGCTCGGCCGCGGTCGCGACGACCTGCGCGAGGTCGACGAGGAAGGCCCGCTCCTGGCCGTCGTGCGGCGCATGGTTGGCGGAGAACAGCTCGGCGACGAACCGGCCGTGCGAGATGGGTCGTAGCGAGCCCTCGACCGAAGGATCGCCGACGACGGTGCGCGCCTCGTCGCGCGCCCGCAGCAGCAGGGCGTCGGCGTCGTGCGCGAACCAGGCCGTGTTGGACAGCCGGGCGGTGGCGTCGCGCATGCGGTGCTGACGGCGGGCCGCGTCCTGCGCCTCGCGCACCCGGGCGAGCGCGAGGCCCGCCAGGCCGAACGCGATCGGCAGCGCCCACAGCGCCACGAGCAACCCGCCGACGGTGCGGTCCGGGACGAGCCCGCCGACCGTGAGCATCGCGAGCGACTCCAGGCCCGCGACGACGAGCAGCACGCCCCACAGCGACACGGACAGCCGCCCGACGGTCGCGACGACGTAGCCGAGCACGACGACGGCGCTCACGATGAGCCCGCTGCCGATGACGGTCATGCGCACGTTCTCGTCGGCCATCGGCCAGAACCAGGCCAGCAGGCTCACGACGAGAGGCGCAGCCGCCCCGAGCACCCACCAGCGCACGCGGGGCCCGCGGCCGAACGCGCAGGTCGCGGGGATCGCGATCAGCAGGAAGCCGCCCATGAGCTGTGCGTGGACGAACCCGACGAGCGTGTTCCACGGGCCGTCGCCCAGGAAGGCGCCGAGCCCGCCGACGAGCAGCATGAGGCCGATGTCGCACGACCACGCGAAGCCCCACATCGCACCCGCGGACCGTTGCTCGCCGCGCCACCACACCCACTGGAGCACGCAGAGACCGGCGACGAGGCCAGCCGCGAGCAACTGGATGACGCCGACCCACGTAGGCACGGACCCGAGCACCTCGGTGACATCGGCTCACCTCAGGATGAACCTGACGTGGCATCCGGGTGACGCGTAGGTGGAATCACGGCTTCCGACGAAACGTCACCCCCCGGCACGGTGTCCGAGTTGTGTGCTCGGTGGCTAGGCTCACCGAAGCGCCTGTGCCGTTGGAGACGCAGGCGATTCGACCGTCCGGGGACCGTGTGCGGGAGCCGAGGCGGAGAGAAGGGGGACAGACTCGTGAACTGGACGACCCGACGCCGGACGGTAGGGGCGGTCGCGACCGTCGGTCTGGCGGCAGCGATGCTGGGATCGGCGCTCCTGCCGGCAGCGGCAGGCGAGAGCACAGGCAAGGACACCGCCGGTCGGACGACCGCGGCGCAGCTCGTGGCGCAGCAGCGCGCCTCGGGTGTGATGTACACGGTTGCGCCCGGCGCGAAGGTCGACGCCACGCTGGTGCGGTCCGCCGTTCTCGGCGTCGGCGCGTCGGTCGCCGGGGTGCGACTGCAGACGGTCGACGAGGCGGGGGTCGTCGACTTCGTCGAGCCCGTCTCGGTCCTGGCCGCACGTGATGCCGCGACGCGCCTCGCCAAGGTGCCCGGCGTGACCTGGGCCCAGCCCGACCTGCTGCTGACCACCGACTCGACGCCGCCGGTGAACCCGAGCGACCCGGACTTCCGCAAGGGCACGCTGTTCAACATCTGGGACTTCAAGGACAAGCGCCCGTCGCCCGTCTCGGGTGGCGCCGCGATCACCCTGCCGAAGGGCGGGTACAGCAGCCACGCGCCGTCGTTCTGGACCAAGACCAAGGGCAAGCTGAGCACGGTCGTCGCCGTGATCGACACGGGCCGGACCGCGCACCCCCAGCTCGACGCCCACACCGTGGCGGGCTACGACATGATCAGCTCCGCCTCCAACGCCCGCGACGGCAACGGTCGCGACGCGAACCCGCAGGACCAGGGCGACTGGGGAACGTCGGACTCGGGCTCGCTGATTCCCAGCTCCTGGCACGGCACGCACGTCGCCGGCATCGTCGGCGCGCTCCAGGACGGCAAGACGATCGTCGGCAACGCCCCGAACGTGAGCATCCAGCACGTGCGGGTGCTCGGTAAGGACGGCGGCTCGATGTCCGACATCGCGGCCGCGATCACCTGGGCGTCCGGCGGTTCGGTCTCGGGCGTGACCAAGAACAAGACGCCGGCACGGGTGCTCAACCTGTCGCTCGGCGGCTACGCGCAGTGCAGCGACTACCCGGCGCTGCAGTCGGCGATCGACGGTGCGCGCTCGCGCGGCAGCGTCGTCATCGTCGCGGCGGGCAACTCGAACTACGACGCCTCGTACTTCGCCCCCGCCAACTGCAAGGGCGTGATCACGGTCGCCTCGCTGGACCAGTACGGCCAGCGCGCGTCGTACTCGAACTACGGCTCGACCATCGAGATCGCGACGACCGGTGGTGAGGACCCGTACTACGGCCCGTACCTGCTCATCAAGTCGACCGTGAACACCGGCAAGAAGACTCCGGTGGCCGCCGGCTACGGCTTCATGATGGGTACCAGCCAGGCGACGCCGGGTGTCGCAGGTGCCGCCGCTCTGCTCGCCTCGACGGGCCTGAAGGGCGCGGCGCTCGAGAAGAAGCTCCTGAAGTCGGTGCGGGGCTTCCCGACGTACAGCTTCTACACCGGGAACAACTGCACCAAGGCGCTGTGCGGCGAGGGCATCCTCGACCTGAGCAAGGCGCTCTAGCAGCAACCATCGACGGGTGGCGGTCCGGCAGGTCCGGGCCGCCACCCGTCGTCGTGTCAGGGTGTGGGTGTGACCGACTCCTTGGACGACGTGGTGGTGCGGCTGCGCGCCGCGGGGTGCGTGTTCGCGGAGGACGAGGCCGCGCTGCTGCTCGGCGAGGGTCTGGACGACGCGGCCCTCGAGCGGGCGCTGGTACGCCGGTGCCTGGGGGAGCCGCTCGAGGTGGTGCTCGGCTGGGCGTCGTTCGCGGGTGTGCGGGTCGTCGTGGCTCCGGGCGTGTTCGTCCCTCGGAGCCGCACAGCGCTGGTCGTCGACGTCGCGGTCGAGAGTGTGGCCGGGCGCGCCGATCCGGCCGTGCTCGACCTGTGCTGCGGCACGGGAGCCGTCGCGGCCGCCGTGCTCGCCCGACGGCCCGACGCGCAGGTCCACGCCGCCGACCTCGACCCCGCCGCGGTCGCCTGCGCGCGGCGCAACCTGCCCCCGGACCGGGTGCACGAGGGTGACCTGTTCGCGGCGCTGCCGGACGCGCTGCGGGGGCACTTCGACGTGATCGCGGCCAACGCGCCGTACGTCCCCACGGCCGCGATCGCGACGATGCCGCCCGAGGCACGGGTCCACGAGCCCGCGGTGGCGCTCGACGGCGGCGCGGACGGCCTCGACCTGCACCGCCGGATCGCCCGCGGTGCTTCGCCGTGGCTCGTGCCAGGTGGGGTGCTGCTCGTCGAGACGAGTCGCGAGCAGGCCGCCTCCACGGTCGCGCTCCTTGCCGACGCTGGCTTCGCGACCTCGGTGCGGCGCGACGACGACGTCGACGGCACCGTGGTCGTCGGGCGGAGGTGAAATGCCCGCGGCACACGGACGAATCGGTGGACTCGAGCGGGGATCGGCGGTTTCGCCAGGTATGGTCGCCCGGGGCTACCGGCTTGACGCCCCGGGCGGTGCGCAGGGGCGTGTCGCCGACGAGCGACGGCCGTCCGGCGGCCGAAGGAGCTGATCTCGTGGCGAGAAGTACGACAAGGCGGCGGCAGATCGCGGCGGTCGCAGCCGGGGCGGGTCTGTGCGTGGCCCTGACCGGCGTGAACGCGCTGCCGGTGGCGGCGGCCGACCCGGGACGCGACAGCGGCACGCCCGTCGTCGAGGACACCCCCGCGCAGGAGACGCTCGCGGCCGGCGTGATCTACACCCTCGCGGACGCCCCGACGACGGCCGCGCGCGGCGCAACGCCGTCGCGCGCCGACTCCGTCGCGTCGGCAGTCGCCGCGATCGTCAACGGCGCCGGCGCCTCGGCCCGCGCGACGGCGTCGTCGCTCTCGACGAGCACGGCGCCGGCCGCGGTGGACGACGGGACGACGTACGCGCTCAGCTTCCCGGAGCCGGTTCCGCCCGCCGAGGCGCTCGACGAGCTCGCCGCGGTGCAGAAGGTCGTGGGCGTCGAGTCGGCCGAGCTGGACCTCGTGCTCACGGCGCAGGCAGCCTCGCCCGTCAAGCCGTCCGACCCGTACTTCTCGAAGTACCAGTTCTACCTCTGGGACACGTGGGACGGCACCTACGAGGGCGTGAAGTTCCCCGCGGGCGGGTACTCGACTCACGCGCCGTCGCTGTGGAAGCGGACGTTCGGCGTCAAGGACGTCGTCGTCGCCGTGGTGGACACGGGGAGCACGTCGCACGCGCAGCTGAACTCCCAGACGGTCGCCGGGTACGACATGATCTCGCAGGCATCGCGGGCGCGGGACGGCAACGGGCGCGACGCGAACCCTCAGGACCAGGGCGACCTCGGCGATGGCGGCTCCAGCAGCTGGCACGGCACGCACGTCGCCGGCATCATCGCGGCCGCCAAGGACGGGAAGGCCGGCCTCGGCAACGCCCCGGGCGTCCGCCTCCAGCACGTGCGCGCCCTGGGCGTCGGCGGTGGCACCACCTCCGACATCGCCGCCGCTGTCCGGTGGGCCGCGGGGGACAAGGTCGGTGACCAGCCGGTCAACAAGACCCCGGCGCGCGTGATCAACCTCTCGCTCGGCGGCACCGGCGTGTGCTCGTCCACGATGCAGGACGCGATCAACCGCGCACGCAGCCGTGGCGCGGTCGTCATCGTCGCGGCCGGCAACGATGCCACGGACGCCGCGAACACGATGCCCGCTAACTGCAACGGCGTGATCACGGTCGCGTCGATCAGCGACACCGGCTTCCGCGCGACGTACTCCAACTACGGCTCGGTCGTCGACCTCGCGGCACCTGGCGGCCAGAGCTACTCCAGCACCAACGCGTACCAGATCCTGTCGACCTGGAACCTCGGTACCACCAAGCCGGGCTCCGGGACGTGGGCCTACATGCAGGGCACGTCCATGGCGACACCCAACGTCGCAGGCGGTGCGGCGCTGATCGCCTCGCTCGGCCTGAAGGGCAGCGCCCTGGAGAACGCCGTCCGCAAGGCCTACTCGCCGCTGCCGAAGTACGCCAGCACGTCCCCCGTCGCGGAGTACAACTGCAACGGCACGTGCGGCAAGGGCTACTTCGACCTGTCGAAGATCCTGACGGCGACCAGCCGCGCGACGATCACGGGCAGCGCCAAGGTCGGCAAGCGGTTGTCGGTCAAGGTCGCTTTCACGGGCAAGATCACGACGAAGAACTACCAGTGGTTCCGCAACGGCACCGCGATCGCCGGCGCGACGAAGGCCAGCTACCTGCTCGTCTCCGCCGACAAGGGCAAGCAGATCACGGTGCGGGTCACGCCGAAGAGCACGGGTTCGTTCGTGTCGATGGCGAGCACGTCCAAGCCGACCGGCAAGGTCTCCTGAGCGAGATCCGCATCCCGCTCCGCACGTCCGCCGGGGCCCGACCAGCGTGTCTGGTCGGGCCCCGGCGGTGTCCGGCACGGTGTCCGGTACGGGTGAGGGCACGGGGTAGGGTGGGGCGATCGCACAGCTTCCTTTAACTCCCGTCCTGTGAGGCGGAGAAGGAGATGCCGCATGGGTTCAGCCACGCCCGCGTCCGACGACTGGTCGGCCGCCCGGGTCGTTCTCGGTGAAGCCGAGATCGCACGCGCACTGACGCGCATCGCGCACGAGATCCTCGAGCGCAACAAGGGTGGTGACGACGTCCTGCTGCTGGGGATCCCCACGCGCGGCGTCCCGCTCGCCCACCGCCTCGCCGCCCGCCTCGTCGAGGTCGAGCCGACGCTCGACGTCCGCCGCGTGGTCGGCAGCCTCGACATCACGATGTATCGCGACGACCTGCACCACCATCCGACGAGGTCGATCGGCACCACGGAGATCCCGGGGACGATCGACGGCAAGGTCGTCGTGCTCGTCGACGACGTGCTGTTCTCGGGCCGCACGATCCGGGCCGCGCTCGACGCGATCTCCGACCTGGGCCGCCCGCGCGCCGTGCAGCTCGCCGCGCTCGTCGACCGGGGACACCGCGAGCTGCCGATCCGCGCCGACTTCGTCGGGAAGAACCTGCCCACCTCGCAGTCCGAACGCGTGCGCGTGCTCCTTCGCGAGCAGGACGACCGCGACGCGGTGCTCATCGAGGGGGACGACGCATGAGGCACCTGCTGTCCGCGGGGGACCTGACCCGCGACGAGGCCGTGCTGATCCTCGACACCGCGGCGCAGATGGCCGCGACGCAGTCCCGGGAGATGAAGAAGCTCCCGACGCTGCGCGGCCGCACGGTCGTCAACCTGTTCTTCGAGGACTCGACGCGCACGCGCATCAGCTTCGAGACGGCGGCCAAGCGATTGTCGGCCGACGTCATCAACTTCTCCGCCAAGGGCTCGAGCGTCTCCAAGGGCGAGTCGCTGAAGGACACCGCGCTCACGCTGCAGGCGATGGGCGCCGACGCGGTCGTGATCCGGCACCAGGCGAGCGGCGCACCGCACACTCTCGCGGCCGCGGGCTGGACCAGCGGCGCCGTGATCAACGCGGGCGACGGCACGCACCAGCACCCGACGCAGGCGCTGCTGGACGCGTTCACGGTGCGCCGCCACCTCGTCGGGACGGACGCCACGGGACGTGGTCTGGACGGTCTGCACGTGGCGATCGTCGGCGACGTCCTGCACAGCCGGGTCGCGCGCTCGAACGTGCAGCTCCTGACCACGCTGGGCGCACGGGTGACCCTCGTCGCGCCGCCCACGCTCGTGCCGGTCGGGGTCTCCGCGTGGCCGTGCGAGGTCAGCTACCACCTCGACGAGGTGGTGCGCGACGGCAAGCCGGACGCGCTGATGATGCTGCGCGTGCAGCGCGAGCGGATGTCGAGCGCGGGCGGGGGGTTCTTCCCGAGCCCGCTCGAGTACACGCGCGGCTACGGCCTGGACGCCACGCGACTGGCCGCGCTGCCGGAGCACGCGATCGTCATGCACCCAGGCCCGATGAACCGCGGGCTGGAGATCTCGGCGGACGCCGCGGACTCCCCGCGGGCCGTGATCGTCGAGCAGGTCGCCAACGGCGTCGCGGTGCGGATGGCGGTGCTCTACCTGCTCCTCGCCGGGGAGCAGACGAACGAGAAGGTGGGCCAGTGACCGAGTACCTCCTGCGCGACGTCTCCCCGCTCGGGGAGGGGCGCACCGACGTCGTCCTCGCCGACGGCGTGATCGCCGAGATCGGCGCGGGCCTGACGCGGGACGGCGCGACCGTGATCGACGGCTCCGGCCTCGTCCTGCTGCCCGGCCTGGTCGACCTGCACACGCATCTGCGCGAGCCGGGCCGCGAGGACGCCGAGACGATCGCGACCGGCACGCGGGCGGCGGCGCTGGGCGGCTTCACCGCGGTGCACGCGATGGCGAACACCACGCCGACGCAGGACACCGCGGGGGTCGTCGAGCAGGTCTGGCGGCTCGGCCGCCAGGCGGGCTGGGTCGACGTGTACCCGGTCGGTGCGGTCACGGTCGGCCTGGAGGGCGAACGGCTCGCCGAGCTGGGCGCGATGGCGGAGTCCGCCGCACGCGTGCGCGTGTTCTCCGACGACGGCAGGTGCGTGCACGACCCGGTCGTGATGCGGCGCGCGCTCGAGTACGTCAAGGCGTTCGACGGCGTGATCGCGCAGCACGCGCAGGAGCCGCGGCTGACCGCCGGCTCGCAGATGCACGAGGGCGTCGTGTCCGCCGAGCTGGGCCTGGCGGGCTGGCCCGCGGTCGCGGAGGAGGCGATCATCGCGCGCGACGTGCTGCTCGCCGAGCACGTCGGCTCGCGACTGCACGTGTGCCACCTGTCCACGGCGGGCTCGGTCGAGATCATCCGGTGGGCCAAGTCGCGCGGGATCGACGTGACCGCCGAGGTCACGCCGCACCACCTCATGCTCACCGACGAGCTGGTCCGCGGCTACGACCCAACCTTCAAGGTCAACCCGCCGCTGCGCACGCAGAGCGACGTCGAGGCGGTCCGCGCCGGGCTCGCCGACGGGACGATCGACATCGTCGCGACCGACCACGCGCCGCACCCGCGCGAGGACAAGGACTGCGAGTGGGCGGCGGCCGCGTTCGGCATGACCGGGCTCGAGACCGCACTCTCGGTGGTGCAGGAGACCATGGTCGACACCGGCCGCATGACCTGGACGGACGTCGCGCGCGTGCTGTCGGCCAACCCCGCACGGATCGGCCGCGTCGAGGGCCACGGCCGCCCGATCGCGGTCGGCGAGCCCGCGAACCTCACGCTCGTCGACCCGAGCATCCGGCGCGTCATCAACCCGGCCGAGCAGGCGACGAAGTCGGTGAACTCGCCGTTCCGCGGGCGCGAGCTCTCGGGCTGCGTGGTGGCGACCTTCCTGCGCGGCCGCGCGACGGTCCTCGACGGCGGGTCGTGCGACGAAGACGTGGTGGTCGCCCGGTGACCGGCACCCAGCTGGCCGCGACCCTCGTGCTCGTCGGCGTCGTCGCGCTGTCGTGGTGGGGCATGCGTCGCGGCTGGGAGCACCGCCGACGACGGACCGCGGAGGTCGTCGGCGCGCTGCCCACGCGTCCGGCGGACCTCGGCGCGACCCGGTTCGGACCTGTGGCCGCGGTCTACGTCTCGACGACGACGGCGGGCGACTGGCTCGACCGCGTCGTCGCGGCCGACCTCGGCGTGCGCAGCCCGGCCACGGTCACGGTGCACGACGCCGGCCTGCTGGTCGAGCGGACGGGCGCCACGGACCTGTTCGTCCCGGCGGCCGCGCTGCGCGCCGTGACGACCGCGCCGGGGATCGCGGGCAAGGTCGTCGGCGGGCACGGGCTCGTCGTCGTGACCTGGCAGCCGCCCGGCGCCGACGCAGACACCGACGCACAGGCCGGCGGGCTCGACACCGGCCTCCTCACCCGTGACCACGACGACCGCGACCCCCTGGTCGACGCGGTCGCCACTCTCGTGACGCCGACCGGCGACGGTGCGGCTCGAAGCAAGGAGAACGCATGACCGACACGACCCGCGCGGTCCTCGTCCTCGAGGACGGCCGCTCGTTCGCCGGCGAGGCGTACGGCGCCGTCGGCACGACCCTCGGCGAGATCGTCTTCAACACCGGCATGACCGGCTACCAGGAGACGCTCACGGACCCGAGCTACCACCGCCAGATCGTCGTGATGACCGCGCCGCACATCGGCAACACGGGCGTCAACGACGAGGACGACGAGTCCGCCCGCATCTGGGTGGCCGGCTACGTCGTGCGCGACCCCGCACGAGTGCCCTCCAACTGGCGCTCGCGCCGGTCGCTCGACGACGACCTGGTGCGTCAGGGCATCGTCGGGATCAGCGGCATCGACACGCGTGCCCTCACGCGCCACCTGCGCGAGCGCGGCGTGATGCGCGCGGGCATCTTCTCGGGCGACGCCCTGGGCGACCGCACGGACTCCGAGCTGCTCGAGCACGTGCTCGACGCACCGCTCATGGCGGGCGCGGACCTCGCGGGCGAGGTCACGACGAGCGAGGCGTACGTGGTCGACGCGCTCGACGAGAACGGCGCCCCGCTCGCCGAGCCGCGCGCGGTCGTCGCCGCGGTCGACCTCGGCATCAAGGCGATGACCCCGCAGCGCCTGGCCGAGCGCGGGATCCGCGTGCACGTGCTGCCCTCGTCGGCGACGATCGAGGACGTGCTGGCGACCGGGCCGGACGGGGTGTTCTTCTCGAACGGCCCGGGTGACCCGAGCGCCGCGACGCACGAGATCGAGCTGCTGCGCGACGTGCTGGACCGGCGGATCCCGTTCTTCGGCATCTGCTACGGCAACCAGCTGCTGGGCCGCGCGCTCGGCTACGGCACGTACAAGCTCGGCTACGGCCACCGCGGCGTGAACCAGCCGGTGGTCGACCGCGCGACCGGCAAGGTCGAGATCACGGCGCACAACCACGGCTTCGCGGTCGACGCACCGCTCGAGGGCGAGTCGGTCGCGCCGCACGACGGCGGTCGCTACGGCCGCGTCGTCGTGAGCCACGTGGACCTCAACGACGACGTCGTCGAGGGGCTGAGGGCGCTCGACCTGCCGGCGTTCTCGGTGCAGTACCACCCCGAGGCCGCGGCCGGTCCGCACGACGCCGCCTACCTCTTCGACCGCTTCCTCGACCTCATGACCGCGAACCCGACGAACACGAAGGGCGCTGCCTGATGCCTCGCCGCACCGACATCTCCAGCGTCCTGGTCATCGGGTCCGGCCCGATCGTCATCGGCCAGGCCTGCGAGTTCGACTACTCCGGCACCCAGGCGTGCCGCGTGCTCAAGGAGGAGGGCCTGCGGGTCGTCCTCGTGAACTCGAACCCGGCCACGATCATGACCGACCCGGAGTTCGCCGACGCGACCTACGTCGAGCCCATCACCACCGAGGTGCTGACCTCGATCATCGCCAAGGAGCGCCCGGACGCGATCCTGCCGACGCTCGGCGGCCAGACCGCGCTCAACGCCGCGATCGCGCTCGACGAGGCCGGCGTGCTCGAGCAGTACGACGTGGAGCTCATCGGCGCGAACATCGCCTCGATCCAGAAGGGCGAGGACCGCGAGCAGTTCAAGGAGGTCGTCGAGGTCTGCGGTGCCGAGTCGGCGCGGTCGGCGATCGTGCACACGATCGACGACGCGCTCGCCGCGGTGCAGGACCTCGGCTACCCGGTGGTCGTGCGCCCGTCGTTCACGATGGGCGGGCTCGGCTCGGGGATCGCGTACGACGAGACCGACCTGCGCCGGATCGTCGGACAGGGCCTGCACTACAGCCCGACCACCGAGGTGCTCCTGGAGGAGTCGATCCTCGGCTGGAAGGAGTACGAGCTCGAGCTCATGCGGGACAAGCACGACAACGTCGTGGTCGTCTGCTCGATCGAGAACGTCGACCCTGTCGGCGTGCACACGGGCGACTCGGTCACGGTCGCGCCGGCCCTGACGCTGACGGACCGCGAGTACCAGCGGCTGCGGGACATCGGCATCGCGGTGATCCGCGAGGTCGGCGTCGACACGGGTGGCTGCAACATCCAGTTCGCCGTCGAGCCGGACACGGGCCGGGTCGTCGTCATCGAGATGAACCCGCGCGTGTCGCGCTCGTCCGCGCTCGCGTCGAAGGCGACGGGCTTCCCGATCGCGAAGATCGCCGCGAAGCTCGCGGTGGGCTACACGCTCGACGAGATCCCCAACGACATCACCGGCTCGACGCCCGCGAGCTTCGAGCCGACGCTCGACTACGTCGTCGTGAAGGTGCCGCGGTTCGCGTTCGAGAAGTTCCCGGCCGCGGACCCGACGCTGACCACGACGATGAAGTCCGTCGGCGAGGCGATGGCGCTCGGCCGCAACTTCACCGAGGCGCTCGGCAAGGCCATGCGGTCGATCGACAAGAAGGGCTCGGTCTTCCACTGGGCCGGCCAGGCGCTGAGCGGCGACGCCCTCGAGGCGGTCGTCGCGACGATCTCGCGGCCCACCGAGGGGCGGCTCATCGACGTGCAGCAGGTGCTGCGCGCGGGGGTGCCGGTGGAGCGGGTCCACGAACTGACGGGCATCGACCCGTGGTTCCTCGACCAGATCGTGCTGGTCAACGAGGTCGCGGAGGCGACCCGGACGGCCGACGCGCTCACGCGCGACGTGCTGGCGCGCGCCAAGCGGCACGGGCTCTCGGACGTGCAGGTCGCACAGCTGCGGGGCACCACCGAGGACGCCGTGCGCCGCGCGCGGCACGCGGTGGGCCTGCGGCCGGTGTTCAAGACGGTCGACACGTGCGCGGCCGAGTTCGCGGCGCTCACGCCGTACCACTACTCGACGTACGACGAGGAGACGGAGGTTCGCCCGCGTGAGCGCGAGGCGATCCTCATCCTCGGTTCGGGCCCGAACCGCATCGGCCAGGGCATCGAGTTCGACTACTCGTGCGTGCACGCGGCGCTCACGCTCAAGGGTGAGTACGAGACCGTCATGGTCAACTGCAACCCCGAGACGGTGTCGACCGACTACGACACCTCCGACCGGCTGTACTTCGAGCCCCTGACGTTCGAGGACGTCCTCGAGGTCTACGAGGCCGAGCTCGCGGCGGGGCCGGTCGCCGGGATCATCGTCACGCTCGGCGGCCAGACGCCGCTGTCGCTCGCGCAGCGCCTGCAGGACGCCGGCCTGCCGATCCTCGGCACCTCGCCCGCGGCGATCGACGCCGCCGAGGACCGCGGCGAGTTCGGCAAGGTGCTCGCCGCGGCCGGGCTGCCCGCGCCCGCGTTCGGCACCGCGACGACGCTCGCGGGGGCCAAGGAGACGGCGCGCCGGATCGGGTTCCCCGTGCTCGTGCGCCCGTCCTACGTCCTGGGCGGACGTGGCATGGAGATCGTCTACGACGAGCACCAGCTCACCGGGTACGTCGAGCGCGCGCTGGAGAACGCCGCGGACGGCGGCCGCGCGGGCACGGTCTCGCCGCTGCTCATCGACCGCTTCCTCGACGACGCGATCGAGATCGACGTCGACGCGCTGTTCGACGGCACCGAGCTGTTCCTGGGCGGCGTGATGGAGCACATCGAGGAGGCCGGGATCCACTCGGGCGACTCCGCGTGCGTGCTGCCGCCCGTGACGCTCTCGCTCGCCGAGCTCGAGCGCATCCGCGTCTCGACCGAGGCCATCGCGCGCGGCGTCGGGGTGCTCGGCCTGCTCAACATCCAGTTCGCACTGGTCAGCGACGTGCTCTACGTCCTGGAGGCCAACCCGCGCGCGTCGCGCACCGTCCCGTTCGTGTCCAAGGCGACCGGCGTCTCGCTGGCCAAGGCCGCGGCGCACGTGATGACGGGCAAGTCGATCGCGCAGCTCAAGGCCGAGGGCCTGCTGCCGGCCACCGACGCCTCGGTGCTCGACCTCGACGCGCCGATCGCCGTCAAGGAGGCCGTGCTGCCGTTCAAGCGGTTCCGCACGGGCGACGGTCACGTGGTCGACACCGTCCTGGGCCCGGAGATGCGCTCGACGGGCGAGGTGATGGGCTTCGACGCCGACTTCCCGACGGCGTTCGCCAAGTCGCAGGACGCCGCGTTCGGCGGGCTGCCCTCGTCGGGCAAGGTGTTCATCTCGGTCGCCGACCGCGACAAGCGTTCGATCGTCTTCCCGGTCAAGCGGCTCACCGAGCTCGGGTTCGAGGTGCTCGCGACCGAGGGCACGTCCGCGGTGCTGCGCCGCAACGGCATCCGGTCGACCGTCGTGCGCAAGCACTCGACGGGCCGCGGCCCGAACGGCGAGCCGACGATCGTCGACCTCATCATCGACGGGCTGGTCGACATGGTGGTCAACACGCCCTCGGGCCAGGGCGCGCGCGCCGACGGCTACGAGATCCGCGCCGCGACGGTCGCGGCCGACAAGGCGCTCGTGACGACCGTGCAGCAGCTCGGCGCCGCCGTCCAGGCGATCGAGGCCGCGCAGGCCGGGCCGTTCACGGTCACGAGCCTGCAGGAGCACGAGGCGGCCACGGCGGCCCGCCGGGCGGCCGCAGCAGCGTCCGTCACGGGCGCGTCCGCGGGGCCGGTGGACGCGTGAGCGCGGGGGAGCGGGCTCCGTTCGGTGCCCGCCTCGCCGCGGCGATGGACGCGCACGGCCCGCTGTGCGTGGGCATCGACCCGCACGCCACGCTGCTGTCGCAGTGGGGGCTGTCCGACGACGCCGAGGGGCTGCGCCGGTTCGCGCTGACGGTGATGGAGGCGGTGGCCGGCCGCGTCGCCGCGGTGAAGCCGCAGGCGGCGTTCTTCGAGCGGCACGGCTCGCGCGGGGTCGCGGTGCTGGAGGAGGTCGTGGCCGCCGGGCGCGAGACGGGCACGCTCGTCGTGCTGGACGCCAAGCGCGGTGACATCGGCTCGACGATGGAGGCGTACGCCGAGGCGTTCCTGCGGGACGGCTCGCCGCTCGCGGCCGATGCCCTGACCGTCTCGCCCTACCTGGGCTTCGGTTCGCTGGACCCGGCGGTCGACCTCGCGCTCTCGTCGGGACGCGGGCTGTTCGTGCTGTGCCTGACCTCCAACAAGGAGGGCCACGAGGTCCAGCACGCGCGCACCACCGACGACGGGACCGTCGCGGCCCTGATGGCCGCGCGTGCCGCTGCGCTCAACGCCGACGCGGCGCCGATGGGCTCGATCGGTCTCGTCGTCGGCGCGACGATCGGCGACGCGGCCGCGCGCACGGGTACCGACCTGGCCGTCAACGGTCCACTGCTCGCGCCGGGCGTCGGCGCGCAGGGCGCCGGTGCGGCCGAGCTCGCCGCGGTGTTCGGTGCGGCGCGCCGACAGGTGCTCGCATCGTCGTCGCGCGGCGTGCTGCAGGCGGGTCCGGACGTGGCGGCGCTGCGCTCGACCGCGCGCGCCGCAGCGGACGAGGCGCGCGTCGCACTCGGCCGCGACTGAGCTTCACCCTCGTTCTTGCAGGTGGCGGCACCCGCGTCCGCATTGCCGGAGTCCACGGGGGTCGCTAGGTTCACAGGTACGACCTGCTCCGGTAGGTCAGAACGGTCCCGTCCGAGCACTGAATGAGAAGGTGACGCGCGTGGCTCTCCCTCCGCTGACTCCCGAACAGCGCGCTGCAGCGCTGCAGAAGGCCGCCGCCGCCCGGCAGGCCCGCGCCGAGGTCAAGAATCGCCTCAAGTACTCGAACGGCAAGCTCTCGGAGGTCGTCGCCGAGGGCCAGCGGGACGAGACCATCGGCAAGCTCAAGGTCGTCGCGCTGCTCGAATCCCTGCCGGGCGTCGGCAAGGTCAAGGCTCGTGCGATCATGTCCGACATCGGGATCTCCGAGACGCGGCGCGTCCGCGGCCTCGGCCCTCACCAGGTGGAGGAGCTGGTCAAGCGCTTCGGGTGAGGTGAGTGTCCGCACCCCCGCACCGAGGAGCACCGCACCACCCATGACCACGACGCCCGCCCGGCTGACCGTTCTCGCCGGACCGACCGCCGTGGGCAAGGGGACGGTGTCCGCGGACGTGCGCGACCGGTACCCGCAGGTCTGGCTGTCGGTGTCCGCGACCACGCGGCCCGCGCGGCCCGGCGAGATCGACGGCGTGCACTACCACTTCGTGTCCGCCGACGAGTTCGAGCGCATGGTCGAGGCCGGCGAGCTGCTGGAGTGGGCCATCGTGCACGGCGTGCACCGCTACGGCACGCCGCGCGGGCCGGTGCGCCAGCGCCTCGACGCCGGGCAGCACGCGCTGCTGGAGATCGACCTGCAGGGTGCGCGGCAGGTGCGGCAGACGATGCCGGACGCGCAGTTCGTCTTCCTCGCCCCGCCGTCATTCGACGAGCTCGTGCGCCGGCTCGTCGGACGCGGCACCGAGGACGAGGCCGAGCGCGAGCGCCGCCTGCAGACCGCTCGCGTCGAGCTCGCGGCAGCCTCGGAGTTCGACCACGTGATCGTCAACGACGACGTGCACCGGGCCACCGACGAGCTGGTCCGCGTCATGGGCGTGGTCAGCGGGTAGAATCGTCCGCAGTCGTGCGAGGCCCCGCCTCGAAACCACACCCCCTAGCTCCCCGGGAGTCCACCATGGCCGGAACCGTCGCCGCACCCACGGGCATCACCGACCCGCCGATCGACGACCTGCTGGCGCGCGCCGACTCGAAGTACGCACTCGTGCTGTACTCGGCCAAGCGTGCCCGCCAGATCAACGCGTACTACTCGCAGCTCAACGAGGGCCTGCTCGAGTACGTCGGCCCGCTCGTCGAGACGCGCCCGCAGGAGAAGCCGCTCTCGATCGCCATGCGTGAGATCGACCGCGGCCTGCTCACGGTCGAGTCGGTCCCCTCCGAGGCCTGACCCTCCACCCCGGCCCCGCTGCCATGCGCGTCGTCCTGGGCGTCTCCGGCGGGATCGCGGCCTACAAGGCCGTCCTGCTGCTGCGCCTGCTGCGCGAGGCGGGGCACGAGGTGCGCGTGGTCCCGACGAGGGCTGCGCTCGAGTTCGTCGGCCGCCCGACGTGGGAGGCGCTGTCCGGGCAACCCGTGACGTCCGACGTGTTCGAGGACGTCGACCGGGTCGCGCACGTCGCGATCGGCCAGGAGGCCGATCTCGTCGTCGTCGCCCCCGCGACCGCGGACCTGCTGGCCAGGGCCGCGACGGGCCAGACGGACGACCTGCTCACCGCGACGCTCCTCGTCACGCGGGCGCCCGTGCTGCTCGCTCCCGCGATGCACACCGAGATGTGGGAGCACCCCGCGACTGTCGCGAACGTCGCGACGCTGCGCGCACGGGGGGTGCACGTGCTCGACCCCGCCTCGGGGCGGCTGACCGGGACGGACTCAGGCCCCGGTCGGCTTCCCGAGCCCGACGAGATCGCCGCCGCCGCGCTGGCGCTGGTCCGGCCGCGGGACCTCGCGGGTCGCCACGTCGTCGTCTCCGCGGGCGGCACGCGCGAGCCCCTCGACGCGGTGCGGTTCCTCGGCAACCGCTCGTCCGGCCGCCAGGGCGTCGCGCTGGCCGCCACGGCCGCGGCCCGCGGCGCGCGCGTGACGCTCGTCGCCGCGCACCTGTCCGTGGCCGCGCCGGCGGGGGTCGACGTCGTGCCCGTGGGCACGGCCGACGAGCTGCGGGAGGCGGTGCGCGTCGCCGCGAAGGACGCGGACGCGGTCGTCATGGCCGCCGCGGTCGCCGACTTCCGGCCCCTGGACCCGGCGACCGTCAAGATCAAGAAGCGCCCGGGCGCCGCGCCGCCGACGATCGCGCTGGCCGAGACCGTGGACGTCCTCGCCGAGCTCGCGAGCGACCGGCTGCGAGCAGGTCAGGTCGTCGTCGGGTTCGCGGCCGAGACCGGCGACGCCGAGGGTTCGGTGCTCGAGCACGGCCAGGCCAAGGCCCGGCGCAAGGGTGCCGACCTGCTCGTCGTGAACGCCGTCGGGGACGGCCTCGGCTTCGGCACCCGCGACAACGACGTGACGATCCTGCGCGCGGACGGCTCGGTGCTCACCACGGCGCGCGGGTCCAAGGAGACGGTCGCGGACGCCGTGTGGGACGCGACGGTCGCGCTGCTCGACGAGCCGTTCCAGCCGTAGTGCGGTCCGACGAAAGGCCCGACGAACGGCCCGACGGTCCACGACGCGGGCGCTGATCGGGGCTGTCGGTCGCCCCGACTACCCTGGGCACATGTCCACCCCGGCGCGCCTGTTCACGTCCGAGTCCGTGACGGAAGGCCACCCCGACAAGGTCTGCGACCAGATCTCCGACGCGATCCTCGACGCGATCCTCGAGCAGGATCCCGGTGCGCGCGTCGCGGTCGAGACGATGGTGACCACCGGTCTCGTGCACGTCGCGGGCGAGGTCACCACCGAGGCGTACGTCGAGATCCCGACGATCGTCCGCGAGACGGTCACGGGCATCGGGTACACGTCCTCGGACATCGGGTTCGACGGACGGTCGTGCGGCGTCTCGGTGTCGATCGGCGCGCAGTCGGCGGACATCGCCCAGGGCGTCAACAAGTCGCTCGAGCTGCGCGAGGACTCCTCGGACCACGACGAGCTCGACGAGCAGGGCGCGGGCGACCAGGGCCTCATGTTCGGCTACGCGTGCGACGAGACGCCGTCGCTGATGCCGCTGCCGATCTGGCTCGCGCACCGGCTGTCCGAGCGACTGGCTCTCGTGCGCAAGCAGGGGCTCGTCGCGGGGCTGCGTCCGGACGGCAAGACGCAGGTCACCGTGGGGTACGAGGGTGACCGCCCCGTGCGGCTCGACGCGCTCGTGCTCTCGACGCAGCACGAGCCGAACCTGCACCTCGAGTCGCAGCTCCAGCCGGCGATCGTCGAGCACGTCATCGAGCCCGTGCTCGCACTGGTCGACCTCGACGCGTCCGAGATGGCGCTGTACGTGAACCCGACCGGGCAGTTCGTGATCGGCGGTCCGCAGGGCGACGCCGGTCTGACGGGACGCAAGATCATCGTCGACACCTACGGCGGGTACGCGCGGCACGGCGGCGGCGCGTTCTCCGGCAAGGACCCGTCGAAGGTGGACCGCTCCGCGTCGTACGCGATGCGCTGGGTCGCGAAGAACGTCGTGGCCGCCGGGCTGGCCCGGCGCTGCGAGGTCCAGGTCGCGTACGCGATCGGCAAGGCGCACCCCGTGGGCCTGTACGTCGAGACCTTCGGCACGGGTGCGGTCTCCGACGAGCGCCTGACCGCGGCCATCAGCGAGGTGTTCGACCTGCGGCCCGCGGCGATCATCCGCGATCTCGACCTCAAGCGCCCGATCTACCGGGCCACCTCGACGTACGGGCACTTCGGCCGCGAGCTGCCGCAGTTCACGTGGGAGCGCACGGACCGCACCGCCGAGCTGCTGTCCGCGGTCGGCTGACGCCGCAGCAGTCGACGCCGCAACTGCTGACGCCGCAGCTGTCGACGTCCCCGCTGTCGTCGCGAGACCGGACGGAGGCGACGTCTGTGGGAACCGGTCCTGCGCGTCGGCCGCGGGTGGTGAGATAGGCGCGTGCCTGGAGAGTCGGCCCTGCCGCCCACGGATGCGCGGCGCAGCGATGCCGGTGCCCGCGGCGAGCAGCTGACCCTCGAGGGCCTGCCGACGGTCCGCCGCCGGCGGCGGACGCGTGCCGAGGGCGTCGTGCTCGCAACGGAGCTCCCGGTCGCGCGGGTGTGCATCGACCTGCCGCCGCCGCACCTGGACCACCCGTTCGAGTACGCGGTCCCCGCCGCACTCGCGGACCAGGCGCTCCCGGGCGTGCGCGTCAAGGTGCGGTTCGGACGCCAGGACGTCGACGCGTACGTGCTCGAACGCGTGACGGAGGCGGAGCACGACGGCGAGCTCGTGCCGCTGCGGCGCGTCGTGGACGGGCTGCCGGTCGTGACACCGCAGGTCGCACGCCTGGCCCGGGCGACCGCGGACCGGTGGGCGGGCACCCTGGCCGACGTGCTGCGCCTCGCGGTGCCGCCGCGGCACGCGCGCGTCGAGGGCGAGGTGCCGAGCTCCGACGAGCGTGCGCCCGAACCCGTGCCGGCCCCCGCGGCGAGCGCCTGGGCCGACCACCGGGGCGGGCCGGCGTTCCTGACGCATGTGACCGCGGGCGGGGCGCCGCGCGCGGTGTGGACCGCGCTGCCGGGCGAACCGGGGCGGGGCTGGCCCGACGCGATCGCGCAGGCGGTGGTCGCCGCGCGCCTGGGTGCCCGCGGCGCGCTCGTCGTGCTGCCGGACGCGCGTGACGTGGACCGTGTGCTCGCGGCGCTGGCGGCGGCGGGCGTGCCGCGCTGGACGCCCGGCACGAGCGGGGGAGCGGTCCGGCTGACGGCCGACGAGGGGCCCGCCGCGCGCTACCGGGCGTTCCTCGCGGCGCTGCGCGGGCACGCGAGCGTCGTCGTGGGGACGCGGGCGTCGGCGTTCGCCCCCGTCGCGGACCTCGGGCTCGTCGTGTGCTGGGACGACGGCGACCCGCTGCACGCCGAACCGCGAGCGCCGTACCCGCACACGCGTGAGGTGCTCGCGCTGCGCTCGGAGCTCGAGCGCTGCGCGTTCCTGGTGGGCGGGTTCGCGCGCACGGTCGAGGCGCAGGCGCTCGTCGAGCACGGGTGGGCGCACGAGGTCGCGGCGGACCGGCGGCAGGTGCGGGCCCGGACCGCGCGGGTGCGCGCCCTCACGACCACCGAGCTCGCGCGGGAGGGCCCCGCCGCGGCGGCACGTCTGCCGACCCCGGCGTGGCGCGCCATCCGCGAACGGCTCGCCGACGGCCCCGTGCTCGTGCAGGTGCCGCGCGCCGGCTACGTACCGGCGGTCGCGTGCGGTCGGTGCCGTGCGGCGGCCCGCTGCGGCACGTGCCACGGCCCGCTCGGACTCGCCAAGGCCGACGGGACGCCGACCTGCGGCTGGTGCGGGCGACTTGCCGCCGACTGGCGCTGCACCGAGTGCGGCGGCGCGACGCTGCGCTCCGTACGGATCGGATCGCAGCGCACGGCCGAGGAGCTCGGGCGGGCGTTCCCCGGCATCACGGTGCGGGTCTCGGGTCGGGCCACGGGTGGCGTGCTGGCCGAGGTCCCGGACCGGCCCGCGGTCGTCGTGGCGACCGTCGGGGCCGAGCCGGTGACGCCCGCGGGCTACGCCGCGGCCGTGCTGCTGGACGCCGCGGTCGCCACCGCGGGCTCGTCGCTCGGGGTGCTGCCCGATGCGTTGCGGCGCTGGCTCGGGGCCGCGGCGCTCGTGCGGCCCGCGTCGGACGGCGGTGTGGTCCTGCTCGTCGGGGACGCCGAGGAGCGTGCGACGCAGGCGCTCGTGCGCTGGGACCCCGTCGGGCTCGCGAGCCGTGAGCTCGCCGAACGCGGGACGCTCGGGCTGCCACCCGCGGTCCGCCTCGCCGCGGTGCAGGGTTCGCGCGAGGCGGTGCTCGCCGTCGTCGAACGCGTCACCGTCCCGGACCTGGAGGTGCTCGGTCCGGTGCCCGTGCCCGGTACCGGGGACCTGACGCCCGACGTGCGCACCGTGCTGCGCGTGCCGCGTGCAGGTGGGACGGTGCTCGCACGCGCGCTGGCTGCCTCGCTCGCGGTGCGCAGCGCACGCCGGGAGGGCGGCACCCTGACCGTGCAGCTCGACCCCCAGGACCTGCGCTGACGGCATCGTCCCCACCGCCGCTGCCACGGCCGCGTCGACGACGGTCCCGGCGGGGCGCTGCGCGGCCGCACGCCTAGAATCGCGGCATGCGCCTCCTGTTCGCCGGTACGCCCGCGCCCGCCGTACCCGCGCTGGAGGCGCTGCTCGCGTCACGGCACGACGTCGTCGGCGTGCTGACCCGGCCCGACGCACGGCAGGGCCGCGGGCGCTCGCTCGCCCCGAGCCCGGTCAAGGAGGTCGCGCTCGAGCACGGCATCCCCGTGTTCACGCCCGACTCGCTGCGGGGAGGTGCGTTCGACGACGACCTGCGCGCGCTCGACGTGGACGCGGCGCCGGTCGTCGCGTACGGCGCGCTCGTCCCGCCGGCGCTCCTGGCCGTGCCACGCCACGGCTGGGTCAACCTGCACTTCTCGGTCCTGCCGGCCTGGCGCGGCGCCGCACCCGTGCAGCACGCCGTGATCGCGGGCGACGAGGTGACGGGTGCGACGACGTTCCTGCTCGAGGAGGGACTCGACACGGGTCCGGTGCTCGGGATGCTCACCGAGACGATCCGGCCGCGCGACACCGCGGGCGACCTGTTGGGGCGGCTCGCCGTGGCGGGCGCCGAGCTGCTCGTGCGCACGCTCGACGCGCTCGAGGACGGCGCGCTCAGTCCCGTACCGCAACCACCCGACGGCGTGAGCCTGGCGCCCAAGCTCGAGGTCGACGACGCGCGCGTGCGCTGGTCGCACCCCGCGGCTGCCGTCGACCGGCGCGTGCGCGGGTGCACCCCCGCGCCGGGGGCGTGGACCACGCTGCCCGACGGGTCGCGGCTGGGCCTGGGCCCGGTCGCGCTCGCGCCCGAGGTCGACGACCTGGCACCCGGTGAGCTGCGCGTCGGGCGTCGCGACGTGCTCGTCGGGACCGCGACGCATGCGGTCCGCCTCGGCGACGTCGTCCCGGCCGGCAAGCGGTCGATGCCCGCCGCGGACTGGGCGCGCGGTGCGCGGCCTGCCGACGGGACCCGGCTCGGCGCGCAGGCGCAGGTGAACGCATGAGCGGCGACCGGCCCCGTTCGTCGGGGGACTCGTCGGGTGCGTCGTCGGGCGGGCGGTCGGGGTCCGACGACCGACGCGACGACCGACGCGACGAGCGCGGCCGCGAGCGCGGCGCCGCACGCGCCGCCGGACGGGTGCAGCGTTCGGCGCAGGCGCCGTCGCAGCGGTCCCGGCACGGCGACGCGGCACGTTCGGCGGCGTACGACGTGCTGCGGGCGGTCGACGAGGGCGACTCGTACGCGAACCTCGTCCTGCCGCCGCTGCTGCGCGAGCGGCGCATCGAGGGCCGGGACGCGGCGTTCGCGACCGAGCTCGCCTACGGGACGCTTCGGCTGCGCGGGCGGTACGACGCGATCGTCGAGCAGGCGGCGGCGCGCGAGCTCGCGAGCATCGACCCGCCGGTGCTCGACCTGCTGCGCCTGGGCGCGCACCAGCTGCTCGGCATGCGGGTCCCGGCGCACGCGGCGGTCTCCGAGACCGTCGGCCTCGCGCGCGCGCGGGCCGGCGCCGGCGCGTCGCAGTTCGTCAACGCGGTGCTGCGCCGCGTCGCCGAGCGGGACCTCGGGACCTGGCTCACGACGATCGGCGACGCGGCCGACCCGGGAGACTCCGACCCGGTCGCGCGTCTCGCGGTCACGCAGAGCCATCCCGCATGGGTGGTCCGCGCACTGCGGGAGTCGCTCGTCGGGCACGGTCGCGGCGCCGACGAGGTCGCCGCGCTGCTCGCGGCCGACAACGAGGCCCCGCGCGTGACGCTCGTCGCGCGGCCGGGCCTGGTGGAGGGCGCCGACCTGCTGGCCGAGGCGGGCGACGAGGCGACTGCGGGGGCGGTGGCGCCGGACGCGGTCGTGCTGCGCGGCGGCGACCCGGGCCGGCTCCCGGCGGTGCGCTCGGGCGCGGCGGCGGTGCAGGACGAGGGTTCCCAGCTCGTCACGCTCGCGCTTGCGGCCGCGCCGCTGGACGGCCCCGACGAGCGGTGGCTCGACCTGTGCGCGGGGCCGGGCGGCAAGGCGGGACTGCTCGCGGCGCTCGCCGGTCGCCAGGGTGCGCGGCTGGTGGCCAACGAGGTGCAGCCGCACCGGGCGCGGCTGGTCGAGCAGGCGTTGCGCGCCGCGCCGGACGGCGCCGTCGAACAGGTCCGCACGGGAGACGGGCGGACGCTCGGGGACGAGGAGCCGGGCGCCTACGACCGCGTGCTGGTCGATGCGCCGTGCACCGGGCTGGGCGCGCTGCGGCGCCGGCCGGAGTCGCGCTGGCGCCGCACGCCCGCCGACCTCGCGACGCTCGGCGTGCTGCAGCGCGAGCTGCTGGGATCGGCGCTGCGGGCCGTGCGGCCGGGCGGCGTCGTCGCGTACGTGACGTGCTCGCCGCACCTGGCCGAGACCCGCCTCGTCGTCACGGATGCCGTGAAGGCGGCCGGCCGCGCGGGCCTGGCCGTGGAGGTCCTCGACGCACGCGCGGTCGTGCGGGGTGTCGCCGCGGGCCCGCTCGACCTGCCCGAGCGTCCGGACGTGCAGCTGTGGCCGCACGTGCACGGCACCGACGCGATGCACCTGACCCTGCTGCGCCGGCTCTGAGCGGGCCGCCGGGCGGGCGGCTCAGGACGGACGGCTCAGGACGGACGGCTCAGGACAGGCGGCACAGGGCGGGCGGTACAGGTCGGGCGCGGGCGGCCCCGGGCTGGCTAGTCTGGCCGCGTGCCCGCCCTGATCAGCCCCAGCATCCTGTCCGCCGACTTCGCCAACCTCGAGCGCGACCTGCAGCGGATCGCGGGCGCCGACCTCGTGCACGTCGACGTCATGGACAACCACTTCGTGCCGAACCTCACGCTCGGGCTGCCCGTGGTGCAGCGCATCGCGGAGGTCTCGCCCGTCCCGGTCGACGTGCACCTGATGATCGACGACGCCGACCGCTGGGCGCCCGAGTACGCGCGGGCCGGCGCGGCGTCGGTGACGTTCCACGCCGAGGCGACGCAGGCACCCGTGCGCCTGGCGCGCGAGCTGCGCGAGATGGGCGTGCGCGCGGGGTTGGCGCTGCGGCCGGCCTCGCCGGTCGAGCCGTTCCTCGACCTGCTCACGGAGCTCGACATGATCCTCGTGATGACCGTCGAGCCCGGCTTCGGCGGGCAGTCGTTCATCGAGGGGATGCTGCCGAAGATCGCCCGCACGCGGGCCGCGATCGACGCGGCCGGCACGGGGACGTGGCTGCAGGTCGACGGCGGGATCTCGCGCGCGACGATCGCTCGGGTCGCGCAGGCGGGCGCCGACGTGTTCGTCGCGGGTTCCGCGGTCTACGGGGCCGACGACATCGCGGCCGAGATCGCCGCGCTGCGCGACCTCGCGACGCTGACCTGGGCCTGAAGTCGGCCTGACGTCGGCCTGACCGCCGATCACTGACCGGACCGGCACGGCTGCCGGAATCCTTGTTGTGGCATGATCGTTGACGCGAACGACGCCGCGAGGCGTCGCGAGCAACAACACACACGTGCTCCGGGGTCGGTGCAATTCCGAGCCGGCGGTGACAGTCCGCGACCCGCACGGTCCTTCGGGACCGGACGGTTGACCTGGTGGAACTCCAGGACCGACGGTGAAAGTCCGGATGGGAGGAAGTACGTGGCGGCGCACGTCTGACGTGCGCTGTGGGCGGAGCGTGCCTGCCGCCGACCCCCGGAGCCGACGACGGCTGGGGAGGTGGCACATGAGCACGGTGAGCGCCCACGAGGTCGCGGCGATGCGCCGCGCGCTCGACCTGGCCCGGCGCGGCCCGCACCACGGGCCCAACCCGCGCGTCGGCTGCGTCCTGCTCGGCGCCGACGGCGAGACGATCGGCGAGGGCTGGCACCGGGGCGCGGGTACCCCGCACGCCGAGGTCGCCGCCCTCGCGGACGCCGCGCAGCGCAGGACGTCCACGCGAGGATCGACCGCGGTCGTCACCCTCGAGCCGTGCGACCACACCGGCCGCACCGGACCGTGCACGGCCGCCTTGCTCGCGGCGGGCGTCGCGCGCGTCGTCGTCGCCGTGACGGACCCGAACCCGCTCGCCGCGGGCGGCGCTGAGCGCCTGCGCAACCAAGGGGTGCAGGTCGTCACGGACGTCCTGGCCGACGAGGGCCGTGCGCTGCTCGGCGCCTGGTTGCCGGCCGTCGAGCGCGACCGCCCGTTCGTCACGCTCAAGATCGCGGCCAGCCTCGACGGCCGGGTGGCCGCATCCGACGGCTCGAGCCGCTGGATCACGGGGGAGATGGCCCGGCGCCACGCGCACGAGCTGCGCGGCCAGGTCGGCGCGATCGTCGTCGGCACGGGCACCGCACTGCGTGACGACCCGTCGCTGTCGGCCCGCACCGCCTCCGGCGAGCTCTCGGCGCACCAGCCGCTGCGCGTCGTCGTCGGGCACCGGGAGGTTCCCGCGGGCGCGCGGCTGCGCGGACCGGGGGGCGACCTGGTGCAGGTGCGCAGCCACGACCCGGCCGACGTCCTTGCCGCTCTGGTCGAGCGCGAGGTGCGCCATGTGCTCGTCGAGGGCGGCCCGACGCTCGCGACGGCGTTCCTGCGCGCGGGTCTCGTCGACGAGGTCCATGCCTACGTCGCGCCCGTGCTGCTCGGCGCGGGTCCCACCGCGATCGGCGACCTCGGCATCGCCGGCATCGCGGACGCGCTGCGCCTGGTCCCGACGAGCGTGCAACCCCTCGGCCCCGACGTGCTCGTCGTCGCCGTCCCGACCCCCGTTCCCACCCCGCCCCATCAGGAGGCCTGACGTGTTCACCGGCATCATCGAGGAGATCGGCACCGTCGTCGCCGTCGAGGACCACGGTCCCGACTCGCGGCTGCTCGTGCGCGGTCCGCTCGTCACCTCCGACGCGCGAGCGGGTGACTCCATCGCGGTCGACGGCGTGTGCCTGACCGTCACGGCGCTGCCCGGCGACGGGACATTCACGGCCGACGTCATGCCCGAGACGCTGCGACGCAGCGCGCTGCGCGGGGTGACGACCGGGCGACCGGTCAACCTCGAACGCGCGCTACCCGTCGGCGGGCGCTACGGCGGTCACGTCGTGCAGGGTCACGTCGACGGCGTGGGCCGGATCGTGAGCCGCACTCCGGGGGAGCGGTGGGACGACGTGGAGATCGCGTTGCCGCCCGAGCTCGCGCGTTACGTCGCGGAGAAGGGGTCCATCGCGGTGTCCGGCATCTCCCTGACGGTCACGCACGTGTCCGACGAGTCGTTCGGCGTCTCGTTGATCCCGACGACCCTGGCGGCGACCACGCTGGGCACGCTCGTCGTGGGCGATGCGGTCAACCTCGAGGTGGACGTGCTGGCCAAGTACGCGGAGCGGCTGCTGGGGGTGCGCGCATGAGCGAGATCGTGCTCGGGACGGTCGAGGAGGCGCTCGACGCGCTGCGCGCGGGGCGGCCCGTGCTCGTCGCGGACTCGCCGGACCGCGAGAACGAGGCCGACGTCATCCTCGCGGCGCAGTCGGCGACGACCGAGTGGGTCGCGTGGACGATCCGGCACTCGTCGGGCTACCTGTGCGCGCCGATGCCGGCCGCGCGCGCCGATGCGCTCGACCTGCCGCTCATGGTCCCGCACAGCCAGGACCCGCGCCGCACCGCCTACACGGTGACCGTGGACGCGGCCACGGGCGTCACGACCGGCATCTCGGCCGCGGACCGTGCCCGGACGATCCGGGTGCTGGCCGACCCGGCGAGCGGCCGGGGGGACCTGATCCGTCCGGGCCACGTGCTGCCGCTGCGGGCGGTGCCCGGCGGCGTGCTGCACCGCGCCGGCCACACGGAGGCCGCGGTCGACCTGTGCCGCCTCGCGGGCCTGGCGCCCGTCGGCGCGATCGGCGAGCTGGTGCACGACGACGGCACGATGATGCGGCTCGACGACGCCGCTCGGCTCGCGGCCGACGAGGGGCTCGTGCTCCTGACGATCGAGGACCTGGTCGCCTGGCGCCGCGAGCACGGCGACACCGTCGAGGGCGCCGAGCAGGTCACGGACGGCGCCTCCAGGGCGCGCGTGCACGCGACCCACACCGCGTACCTGCCGACGCGGCACGGCGAGTTCCGCATCCACGGCTACCGCGACCTGCGCACGGGCGACGAGCACGTCGCGCTCGTGCCGACGCGGGGGCTCGCGGCGACGCCCGCGGTGCGCGTGCACTCCGAGTGCCTGACCGGCGACGCGTTCAGCTCCGCGCGGTGCGACTGCGGGCCGCAGCTCGAGGCGGCGATGCGGCTGGCCGCGGAGCAGGGCGGTGCGGTCGTCTACCTGCGCGGTCACGAGGGCCGGGGGATCGGGCTGCTGGCCAAGGTCGCGGCGTACGCGCTGCAGGACGAGGGCCGCGACACCGTCGAGGCGAACCTCGACCTCGGCTGGCCCGCGGACCGGCGCGAGTACGGCGCCGCGGCCGCGATACTGGCGGACCTCGGCATCGAGCGCGTGACGCTGCTGACCAACAACCCCGCCAAGGTCGCGGGGCTGCGCGCGCACGGCATCGAGGTCGCGGAGGTACGCAACCTCGAGGTCGGCCGCACGCCGCACAACGAGGCCTACCTGCGCACCAAGGCGACCTCGATGGGCCATGACCTGCACCTCGACGGCGACATCGACGCGGTGGCCCCGGCGATCGCGGTCGCCCCGGTGCGCGCCGCACCGACCGTCCCCGGCGCCGACACCCACGACCACGCGTTCGAACCACTGGAGGACCTCGCATGAGCGGCGCCGGAGCACCCACCCTGACCGTCGACGGGACCGGCCTGCGCGTCGTCGTCGTCGCCGCGAGCTGGCACACCGTCGTGATGGACGGACTCGTCGACGGTGCGCGCCGGGCGCTCGCCGACGCGCACGTGCAGGACGTCACCCTGGTGCGCGTCCCGGGCACGTTCGAGCTTCCCGTCGGCGCCGCGGTCGCCGCGCGCGGCGGTGCCGACGCCGTGGTGGCGCTGGGGGTCGTCATCCGCGGGGGGACGCCGCACTTCGACTACGTCTGCTCGGGTGCGACGACGGGGCTGACCGACGTCGCGACCAGCACCGGTGTGCCGGTCGGGTTCGGGGTCCTGACCTGCGACGACGAGCAGCAGGCGCTGGACCGTGCCGGCCTGCCGGGCTCGATCGAGGACAAGGGCTACGAGGCTGCCCAGGCCGCCGTCGCCACCGTCGTCGCCCTGCGGCCGCTGCGCGAGTGACGCACGGGTGCCCGGTCGGGCCCGGCGGGGTCCGACCGGGGCCGGCCAGGCCCGGCCGGCCCCATGACGCGCGTCCCAGTGGACGGGCCGCCGCGAAGCGTGCGTGCGCCTGCGTCTAGTCTTGGCCGACGTGAAGACCTTTGACACGCTGTTCGCCGAGCTCTCGACGAAGGCGCTCGAGCGCCCGGACGGCTCGGGCACGGTGGCCGAGCTCGACGCCGGCGTCCACTTCATCGGCAAGAAGGTCGTCGAGGAGGCGTCGGAGGCCTGGATGGCCGCCGAGCACGAGGGCGACGAGCGCGCGGCGGAGGAGATCTCGCAGCTGCTCTACCACGTGCAGGTGCTGATGATCGCGCGCGGGCTCACGCTCGAGGACGTCTACCGCCACCTCTGACCGGCCGCCGAACCCCCAGCCTTCAGACCCGACAGGATTCCCGTGCTGCGCATCGCCGTCCCGAACAAGGGCTCGCTCTCCGAGCCGGCCACCGACCTGCTCCGCGAGGCGGGATACCGCCAGCGCCGCGACGCGCGCGAGCTGGTGCTGCCGGACCCGGACAACGACGCCGAGTTCTTCTTCCTGCGCCCCCGCGACATCGCGGTGTACGTCGGTGCGGGCACGGTCGACGTCGGCATCACGGGCCGGGACCTGCTGCTCGACTCGTCGTCGCCCGCGACCGAGCACCTGCCGCTCGGGTTCGCACGGTCCACCTTCCGGTTCGCGACGACCGCGGGCACGATGACCGACCTCGCGCAGGTCGACGGCCAGCGCGTCGCGACGTCCTACCCGGTGCTCGTCGAGACGCACCTGCGCGAGCGCGGCATCACGCCGTCGGCGGTCGTCCGCCTCGACGGCGCGGTCGAGACCGCGATCCGGCTCGGCGTCGCGGACGTGATCGCGGACGTCGTGGAGACGGGCACGACGCTGCGCGCCGCGGGGCTCGAGATCTTCGGCGAGCCGCTGCTGCGTTCCGAGGCCGTGCTCGTGCGGCGGTCCGACGTCGACGTGCCGGCCGGGCTCGACGTGCTGACCCGCCGGCTGCAGGGCGTGCTCACCGCCAGGCAGTACGTGCTCCTCGACTACGACGTGCCGACGTCGCTGGTGGAGCAGGCCGTCGCGATCACGCCCGGTCTCGAGTCGCCGACCGTCTCTGCGCTGCACAACAACGAATGGGCCGCGGTGCGCGCGATGGTGCGCCGCGAGGAGACCAACCGCGTCATGGACGCGCTGTACGACCTGGGCGCGCGCGCGATCCTCGTGACCTCGATCCACGCCTGCCGGCTGTAGCACGCGGACCACACGTGGACATGACCCCGTTCCGGCCACGGCTCGCGCGCAACGTTGCGCTGGGTCTGGCCGCGGTGGTGCTGGTCGCCGCGGGTGCGCTCGTCGTGCTGATGGGCGGGCTGACGGGGTTCGACCGGGCGAGCTTCGTCGTGTTCGGGCTGCTCATCGTGTGGTTCTGCTGGCGTCAGGCGAGCGTGCGGGCAGTACCCGACGAGGACGGCCTCACGGTCCGCAACCTCGTCGTGACGACCCGGCTGACCTGGGCCCAGGTGGTCGCGGTGAGCTTCGGCGACCGGCCCTGGGTGCAGCTCGACCTCGCGAACGGGGACACGCTGGCCGTCATGGGGATCCAACGCGCCGACGGCGAGTACGCGCAGGGTGAGGCGCGCCGGCTCGCGACGCTCGTCGCCGCGATGTCGAGCACCGAACGCGACGACTGAGCAGCTACACCAGGTGCTCGGCGTGCACCCCGGCGGCGCCCGCGGCGAGGAAGGCGAGCGGGTCCTGCTCGAGGCTGCGGCCCATCGTGGACAGCCGCACCGGCGAGGCCGCGAGCGCGGCCCGGAGCTCGTCGTCGACCCGCAGCTCGACGAGACGGTGCCGGCCGGCCGGCGCGACCAGTTCCTTGACCTGGTCGCGGACGTGCCGCCCCAGCTCGGAGAGTGCGTTGTCGCCCAGGTCGGGGACGGGCACGACGACGTCCGCGGGCACGAGCGCGACCCGCCCGTAGGCCGTCAGCGAGTGGTGCGAGACGCCGCGGTGGCGTCCGCGTGGGTCGGCACCCGAGACGCGCAACGACGCGACGGGACGCCCGCCGAGCGTGGCGACGGCGTTCACCGCGTCCCCGGCCGCGATGCCCGAGAACCCCCAGCGCGTGCCCGTCCCGAGGTTGCCCGGACCCTGTGCGACGACCGCGAGGTCGGCCCCGTCGACCAACCGGGCCGCGAGCAGACCGGTGTGCACCGAGACGGCCTCGAGATCGCCGCCGAACGCCTGCCCGACCGTGATGCACGTCGAGATCCAGCCCGCCTCGCGCAGACCGGCGACCGTGCGTGAGAACCACGCGGGCAGCGCGCCACCGTCGGTCATGACGTAGGCCACGCGCGGTGCGGGCCGCCCGGTCCGTTGCGCGGCGAGGCGCGCGCCGGCGACGATCGCCGGCAGCGCGGAGTGCAGGTCGGCGACGACGACGGGCATCCCGCCCAGGTCGTCCGCGTCGCGCAGCACGTCGTGGTGCTCCGACTCCTGGTCGTCCACGCCGAGGACCATCGCCTGCAGGGGCGTGTAGCGCGCCTTCACGAGGTGGCCGGGGCCGCGCTGCGTGTCGCGCGGGACTGCACCCTCCGGTCCGACGACGAACGCGTAGCCGCCGGTGCCGAGCCCACGGGCCAGTGCCGAGACGTTGAGCAGCACGCGCGAGCCCTTGTCGACCGGGCCGGTCAGCAACGGGTACGCGAGCGCCTTGACGCGGGCCGGCAGGCCCGGGTCCGCCCACGGGTGGTCGAGCGCCACGACGAGCTCCTGCGCCCCCTCCCACGCGGCCCCGACCTCGTCGACGACACCCGCACGCCATGTGATCACCGCTCCACGCTACCGGCCACTACGGTTGTCCTGATGCCTTCCGAGATCGACGCCGCCGAACGCCTGCTCAACCTGGTCATCGCCCTGGTCAACACGACCGGGCGGATGACCAAGGAGCAGGTGCGCACGTCCGTGGCCGGCTACCACGAGGCCGACGGCGGCGAAGCCTTCGAGCGGATGTTCGAGCGGGACAAGGACACGCTGCGCGAGCTCGGCATCCCGTTGGTCACCGTGACCGACCCGCGGCACGGCGACGACATCGGCTACCGCGTCGACCTCGACGCGTACGAGCTCGCACCGCTCGAGCTCACGCCCGCCGAGCTGGGCGTGCTCGCGCTCGCTGCACAGCTTTGGCAGGACCGCGCGCTGCGGACCGACACGTCGCGTGCGCTGACCAAGCTGCGGGCCGTGGGCCAGGGCGCCGGCGCGACCGACCTCCTGCCCGGCCTCGCGCCGCGCGTCCGCCCGGGTGGCGGTGCGCTCGAGCCGTTGCTGGACGCCGTTCAGGCGCGCCGTGCGGTGCGGTTCACGTACCGGGCCGCGGCGACGGGCGAGGTCCGCGAGCGCGTCGTCGAGCCGTGGCAGCTGCTCGGCCGCCGCGGGGGCTGGGTGCTCATCGGGCTGGACCGGTCACGTGGTGCGGCGCGTTCGTTCAGGCTGTCCCGGATCGAGGGCGCCGTCCGAGCGGTGGGACCCGACGACGCGTTCGGCCCGCCCGCGGCCGACGAGCTCGAGCGGGCGCGCGCGCAGTGGCAGGGCGGCGGCCCCGAGCGCATCGCGACGCTCGCGGTCGCACCGGAGCGCGCCGGGGCTCTGCGGGCCCGCGCGGTGGCCGCTCCCGCCGACGCCGCCGAGCTGCACGGCGATCCGGCGTTCGCGCCGCTGCTCGTCGGGCGCGACGTGGTGCACGTGACGTTCCGTGCGGGTTGGGAGCTCGCCGAGGAGGTCGTCGGGTACGGGGACGCGGTCCTGGTGCTCGACCCGCCCGACGCGCGCGAGCACGCGATCGCGCTGCTACGCACGGCGGCCCGCCTCGACGAGCAGCCGTCCGACGAGCAGCCGTCCGACGAGGAGCCCTCCGACGAGCAGGAGGTGTCCCGTGGCTGAGCGCGCGAGCGACCGGGTGCTGCGGCTGCTCGGGATGGTGGCCTACCTGGCCCGGCACGAGGGCGTGCGCGTCGACGAGCTCGCGCGCCAGTTCGGCGTGACACCGCAGCAGGTGGTGCGCGACGTCGAGACGCTGTGGCTCACCGGCACGCCCGGCTACCTCCCGTACGACCTCATCGACTTCGACGTCACGTCGCTCGAGGAGGGCGTCGTGCGGCTCACCGAGTCGCGGAACATGACCCGTCCGCTGCGCCTCGGCGCACGCGAGGGCCTCGCGCTCGTCGCCGCGCTGCGCGCGCTGCAGGCGGCGCTCGAGGGCACCCTCGACGACGAGCGCGCGCAGGTGGTGAGCTCGGCGTTGACCAAGCTCAGTGCGGCGACGGGCGAGCTCGCGGGGGCGGTCGACGTGGAGCTCGCCGTCGGAGCACGGCCCGAGGTCGCGGCGGCGCTCACCCGTGCGCTGCGACTCGACCGCCGGCTGCACCTGCGCTACGTCGACGCGTCGGACGCGGTGACCGAGCGGGACGTCGACCCGGTGCGTCTGGTCGCCGAGGCCGACCGCGGCTACCTGCTCGCCTGGTGCCGCGCCGCCGACGGCGAACGGCTGTTCCGCGTGGACCGGATCGTCGCGGCCGAGGTGCTCGACGTCCCGACCGAGCTGCACCCCCTGAGCGAGAGCTCGGACCGGTTCGCACCGGGGCCGGACGGCGAGCTGGTGACGCTGCACCTGGCGAGCCAGGGTCGCTGGGTCGCCGAGTCGAGCCCGGTCGAGGACGTGCGCAACCTCGAGGACGGCTCGTTCGAGGTGGATCTGCGGGTCGTCTCGCCGGCGTGGCTGCGTCATCTGCTCACGCAGGTCGCCGGTGTCGTGATCGACGTCCGGCCCGCCGGGCTCGCGGTCGACGTCGCACAGACCGCGCGCGACGCGCTGGCCGCGTACGGACCGCTCGCGGACGCCGAAGCCGGGCGGGGGTGAGCACGGTGTTCTTCTGGCTGTGGACCGTTCTGGTCGTCGGCACGCTCGTCGGGGCGTTCTTCCTGGCTCGGCGGCTGTGGCGCTCGGCCCTCGCGCTCGGTCGCGAGCTGGCTCGGGCGACCGAGGTCTCCGCGGAGCTCGCGCAGCGCGTCGACGAGCTGCAGGCCATCGCGGCCGCCTCTCGCGTGCCCATCGGGCCGACGCTGTTCGCGGACCCCGAGCCGCTGCGCGCGCGGCGCGAGGAGCTGCGGGCGGAACGTGCGGGGCGCCGGGCACGCCGGCTCGAGGTCGCGCGGGGCTGGCGCGTCTACTGGACCTGACCTGGTCGCGGCGACCGCCGCGGGCCGGGCGTTACGATCAGCACGACGCCTGTGCGCGACCGTTGCGCACGACACCCCCAAGGAGTTCCGACGTGAGAATCCTCGAGCACCCGGTCACGATCATCGCGCTGCTGGTCCTGATCATCGTGCTGTTCGGCTCCAAGCGTCTGCCGGACGCGGCCCGCAGCGTCGGGCAGTCGCTCAAGATCTTCAAGTCCGAGGTGAAGGACATCAAGGACGACCCGGCACCGTCCGCACCGGCGACGCCCGCCGCGCCCGCCACACCTGCCGTGCCTGCCGGACCTGTCGTGCCGCCGGTCGCGACGACGCCCGTCGACCCCGTGGTCGACGGTGACACCGCGACGCCCTCGTCGGGCGACTCCAGGCCGACGGCCTGACTCGAGTGGCGCGACCCGCCCGGCCGCCCGACGGCCGGATGCCGCTGCGCGAGCACCTGAGCGAGCTGCGCCGCCGGATCGTGCTGGCCGCGCTCGGTGTCGTGGCGGGGGCCACGGTCGGCTGGTTCCTCTACGACCGGGTCTTCGCGGCACTGCAGGAGCCGCTGCTGAGCGTGGCCGAGGAGCGCGGCAGCATCGTCTCGGTCAACTTCGCGGGCCTGATCACCGCGGTCGACATGAAGTTCAAGGTCGCGTTCTTCATCGGCGTCGTGCTGTCGAGCCCGTGGTGGTTGTACCAGCTGTGGGCGTTCATCACGCCCGGCCTGACCCGCAAGGAGCGGCGGTACGCGTACAGCTTCGTGGCGGCCGCGCTGCCGCTGTTCTGGGCGGGTGCCGCGTTCGCGGCGCTCGTGCTGCCCAACGCGGTGCGGGTGCTCACCGAGTTCACGCCGGAGGGTGCGACCAACCTCATCGACGCGCAGACCTACCTCTCGTTCGTCATGCGGTTCATCCTCGCGTTCGCGGTCGCGTTCGTGCTGCCGGTGATCATGGTCGCGCTCACCTTCGCCGGGGTGGTGCGGGCCCGCGCCTGGGCGCGCGGGTGGCGGTGGGCCGTTCTCACGGCATTCGTCTTCTCGGCCGTCATGACGCCGACACCCGACGTGCTGTCGATGTTCGTGCTCGCGATGCCGATCTGCGTCCTGTACTTCGTCGCGCTCGGGATCTGCGTGCTGCACGACCGTCGCGTCGACCGGCAGCGCGACGCGGCGGGTCTGCCGCGGCTCGACGGTTCGTGGCCGTCCGAACCCGATCCCGAGGTCGCCGCATGACGCGCATCGGGCTCGTCGTGAACCCGACCGCGGGCAAGGGGCGCGGCACGCAGGCCGGGCACGAGGCCCACCAGCGCCTGCGTGCGGCCGGGTTCGACGTGGAGGACCTCTCGGCCCCGACGCTCGCGCAGGCGACCGACCGGGCGCGCGCCGCGACGCTCGCGGGGCTCGACGCGCTCGTCGTCGTGGGCGGTGACGGCATGGTGCACCTGGGCGCCAACGTGGTCGCGGGCACGACGATGCCGCTGGGCATCGTGCCGGCCGGGACGGGGAACGACTTCGCGCGCGGACTCGGGCTGCCGCGCACCGACGTCGCCGCGGCGCTCGCCGTGCTCGAGCACGCGATCGCCCACGGTCCCCGCGCGGTCGACGCGGTGCGGGTCGCGCCCCCCGGGGTCGAGGCGTACGAGTGGTACGTCGGTGTGCTCTCGGGTGGCATCGACGCGGCGGTGAACGCGCGCGCGAACGGCCTGCGGTGGCCGCGCGGCGAGGCGCGCTACGTGCGCGCGCTGCTCGCCGAGCTCACCTCGTTCCGCCCGTACGGGTACCGGGTGACGCTCGACGACGACGTGTGGGAGTCCGCCGGCACGCTCGTCGCGGTGGCCAACGCGCCGTGGTTCGGCGGCGGGCTGCACGTCGCGCCGGACGCGCTGCTGGACGACGGCCTGCTCGACGTCGTGCTCGCAGGACCGTTCACCAAGCCCGGCGTGGTCCGCATCTTCCCGGGCATCTACCGCGGACGGCACGTGCACGACCCGCGGGTGCAGATCCGCCGGTCGCGCACGGTGCTGATCGAGCCCGTCCCGACGATCGGCGCGACGCCGCCGCCGGCGTTCGCGGACGGCGAGCGGATCGGCCCCCTGCCGCTGCGCGCCGAGCTGGTCGCCGGTGCGCTGCAGGTGCTGGCGCCACCCCGGCCCTAGGGTGGGCCCGTGCCGTCCCGCCATCGTCATCGCCAGCGGTCGCAGCCCGATCCGGCGGCCCCGGCCGCGGTGAGCCCGCCCGGGGGCGGTCCGGTGGGGCGCGGACCCGAGCCCGAACCGTCACCGGCCGAGCGGTACGCCGCCTCACGTCGTCGGCAGGCGCAGGACACGGGCCGGTTGGGCGAGCTGCGCGAGCTGCTCGGCTTCCCGCTCGACGACTTCCAGGTCGAGGCGTGCGTCGCGCTCGAACGCGGCAGCGGCGTGCTCGTCGCGGCGCCGACGGGCGCCGGCAAGACCGTCGTGGGGGAGTTCGCGGTGCACCTCGCGCTCGGTGCCGGGCGCAAGGCGTTCTACACCACGCCGATCAAGGCGCTCTCGAACCAGAAGTACGCGGACCTCGTGCGCCGGTACGGACCGGAACAGGTCGGGCTGCTCACGGGGGACACGACGATCAACGGCGAGGCGCCCGTGGTCGTGATGACCACCGAGGTGCTCCGCAACATGCTGTACGCGGACTCGCCGACGCTCGTCGGGCTCGGTTTCGTGGTGATGGACGAGGTGCACTATCTCGCGGACCGGTTCAGGGGACCGGTCTGGGAGGAGGTCATCATCCACCTGCCCGACGACGTGCAGCTCGTCTCGCTGTCGGCGACGGTCTCCAACGCGGAGGAGTTCGGCGACTGGCTGGCGACGGTCCGGGGCGACACCACGGTGGTCGTGAGCGAGCATCGGCCCGTGCCGCTGGGCCAGCACGTCCTCGTACAACGAGAGCTCGTCGATCTGTACGCGGGACACGTGGACCCGACCGACCCCGGCGTCGACCCACCGATCAACCCCGACCTGCGGCGCCTGCTCGGACGTGACCGCGCGGACCAGGGGGGTCCCGGCGACCGCGGGTACCGCGGACGCGGCGGGCGGCGCCCCGGCCGGCCGGGTGAGCCGGCGGGCGGCCCCGGTGGTCGACCCGGGGGAGGGCCGGGCGGCGGAGGAGGGCCGGGCGGCGGAGGAGGGCGGCCGACGCCGCGCTTCGCGGTGGTCGACGTGCTCGACCGCGAGGGCCTGCTGCCGGCGATCGTGTTCATCTTCTCGCGGGCCGGCTGCGAGTCCGCGGTCCAGCAGTGCCTGGCCGCCGGGGTCCGGCTGACGTCGCCGGCCGAGCAGGCGGAGATCCGCCGGATGGTCGAGCAGCGCTGCGCCGCCGTGCCGCCCGAGGACCTGGACGTCCTCGGCTACTGGGACCTCGTCGAGGCGCTGAGCCGCGGCGTCGCCTCCCACCACGCGGGCATGCTGCCGCTGTTCAAGGAGACCGTCGAGGACCTGTTCTCGCGCGGGCTGGTCAAGGTCGTGTTCGCGACCGAGACCCTGGCGCTCGGGATCAACATGCCCGCCCGTTCGGTGGTGCTGGAGAAGCTGGTCAAGTGGGACGGCAGCCGCCACGTCGACGTGACCCCGGGGGAGTACACGCAGCTCACGGGCCGCGCGGGCCGGCGCGGCATCGACACCGAGGGGCACGCCGTGGTGCTCGCGCACCGCGACCTGGACCCGGTGCAGCTCGCGGGCCTCGCGTCGCGGCGCCTGTACCCGCTGCGCTCGAGCTTTCGCCCGACGTACAACATGGCGGTCAACCTCGTCGCGCAGGTGGGCCGCGAGCGCGCACGTGAGGTGCTCGAGACGTCGTTCGCGCAGTTCCAGGCGGACCGCGGGGTCGTCGGCCTCGCACGGCAGGCCCAGGCGCACGCCGAGGCGCTCGAAGGGTACGAGCAGGCGATGTCGTGCCACCTCGGCGACTTCGCGCAGTACGCGCAGATCCGACGCGAGATCGGCCAGGCCGAGCGCGACTCGTCGCGCGCCGCCGCGGGTGCACGCCGCGCCGACGCGGTGCGCTCGCTCGAGGGTCTGGAGGTCGGCGACGTCGTCGAGGTCCCGACCGGCCGGCGCCGGGGGTACGGCGTCGTGGTGGACCCGGGCGGTGCGGGCGGCTTCGACGGACCGCAGCCCACGGTGCTCACACCCGATCGCGAGGTGCGGCGCCTGACGGCTGCCGACGTCGGTCCGGGCGTGCGGAGGGTCGGGCGGCTGCGTGTCCCACCGGGGTTCAGCGTGCGCGTCGCGGCGACCCGTCGTGACCTGGCCGCCGCGTTGCGCGCGCTGGTCGCAGGGCTCGACGGCGCCCCCGCGCCGCACGCCGGGCGAGCTCGTCGTCGCGCGCAGGAGGACGACGAGCACGTGCAGGCGCTGCGACGGCGACTGCGGGCGCACCCGTGCCACCAGTGCCCCGAACGCGACGAGCACGCGCGCTGGGCCGAGCGCTGGGAACGGCTGCGCGCCGAGCACGAGAGCCTGGTGCAGCGCATCACGGGCCGCACGGGCTCGATCTCCGTGGTCTTCGACCGCACGTGCGACGTGCTCGTCGAGCTGGGCTACCTCGTCGAGACCGACGGCGTGCTGCGCGTGACCGACGAGGGCCGTTGGCTGCGCCGCCTGTACGCGGAGAACGACCTGCTGCTCGCGGAGTGCCTGCGTCGGGGCGTGTGGGACGAGCTCGACGCGCCCGGCCTTGCGGCGGCCGTCTCGACCGTCGTCTACCGTTCGCGCCGCGACGACGAGACCGAGGCTCGGGTGCCCGGGGGACCGCACGGGCGGCTCGGCCTCGCGCTGGAAGGGACGCTGCGGGCGTGGTCGGAGCTCGACGACCTCGAGGGCGTGCACCGGCTCGAGACGATCGTCCCGCTCGACGAGGGCCTGGTCGAGGCGGTGCACCGCTGGGCGGCCGGTCGCAGCCTGGACGTGGTCCTGCGCGGATCGGACCTGACGGCCGGCGACTTCGTGCGGTGGTGCAAGCAGGTGATCGACGTGCTCGACCAGCTCGCCAAGGCGGCACCGCAGGAACGCCTGCGGGCGACCGCGTCCCGCGCGATCGACGCCATCCGCCGGGGCGTGGTCGCGTACTCGTCGGTGTAGCGGTCGGCGACCTGCCCTATCGTGCGGCTGTGAGCTCCACCCTGTACCGAGGCGGCGTCGTGCACTCGCCCGCCGACCCCTTCGCGGAGGCTGTTCTCGTCGAGGACGGCGTCGTGGCCTGGCTGGGCGCCGACGACACGGCCGACGGGTTCGCCGCCCGGGCCGACGAGGTGATCGACCTGGACGGCGCGCTCGTCGCGCCGGGCTTCGTCGACGCGCACGTGCACGTCCTCGAGACGGGGCTCTCGCTCGAGAGCATCGACCTCGGGGCCTCGGGCGGCGTCCGGACGCTCGCGGACGCGCTCGACGCGGTGCGCCGTGCCGCGGCCGGGCGGCCCGGCGACCGGCGCGAGGAGCCGCTGCTGGGCTTCGGGTGGGACGAGGGCGACTGGCCCGAGGGTCGCCCGCCGTCCCGGACCGAGCTCGACGCCGCCGCGGGCGGCGCCCCGGTGTACCTCGCGAGGGCCGACATCCACTCCGCGGTCGTCTCGAGCGCGCTCGCCGAACGCGCCGGCCTGCCCGCGCTCGAGGGGTGGCGCGACGACGGCCTCGTCGTGCGCGATGCGCACCACGGCGCGCGCGACGCGGTGCGCGACCTGACCCCCGCGACGCGCACGCGGCTGTACCGCGCGGCGCTGGAGCACGCCGCTGCGCGGGGGGTCGTCTCCGTCCACGAGCACTCCGCGCCGGGGATCGACACGCGCGCCGGCCTCGTCGAGCTGCTCGAGCTCACGGGGGAGCCGGGCAGTGCGCTGCCGCACCTGGTCGCGTACCGGGGTGAGGTGTGCGTCACGGTCGACGACGCGCGAGAGATCCTGGCGGCTGTCCCCGGGCTCACCGGGCTCGGGGGAGACCTCAACGTCGACGGGTCGCTGGGCTCGCGCACGGCCGCCCTGCGTGCGCCGTACTCCGACGCCTCCGCCGGGTCCGGAAGCCTGTACCTGAGCGCAGAGCGCATCACGAACCACGTCACGGCAGCCTCGCGCGCCGGGCTGCAGTCGGGCTTCCACGTCATCGGCGACCGTGCGATGGACGAGGTGCTGCTCGGGCTGCGCGCGGCCTGCGACGTCGAGGGCGTGCCCGCGCTCGCGCGCACCGGCATCCGGCTGGAGCACGCCGAGATGGTCGACGCGCCGGCCCTCGCGACGCTGCTCCTGCTGGGCGTGACCCTCAGCGTGCAACCCGCCTTCGACGCCGCGTGGGGTGGGCCGGACGGCATGTACTCCCACCGGCTCGGCGCGGGACGCGCGGCGACGCTCAACCCGTTCGCGGACCTGGCGGGTGCGGGAGTGCCGCTCGCGTTCGGTTCCGATGCCCCGGTGACGCCCGTCGACCCGTGGGCGGGCGTGCGCGCAGCGGTCGAGCACCACGCCACCGAGCAGCGGATCTCGGCGCGGGCGGCCTTCCGCGCCGCGACGCGCGGCGGCTGGCGGCTCGCGGGTCCCGAGCACTGGGGGACGGGCGACCTGCGGGTCGGGGCGCCCGCGCACCTGGCGGTCTGGCGCGCGGACCACCTCGCGGTCCAGGCACCCGACGGCCGCCTGTCGGCGTGGAACCCCGACGCACAGGCGGGGACACCGTTGCTGCCCCTGCTCGGCGGCGACGAGCCGCCGCCGAGCTGCCTGCGGACCGTCCGGGCGGGCGTCACGATCTTCGACACCCTCGGGTGATGTGGGCCGTCCGGGTGATCTTCGCGAGCACCCCGCGCGCGGATCGGCCCTCGCGATGCACCCTGAAGGAGATCGCTTCCGCGACACGCGGGGCGACACGCCGTGCCGATGCGTGATGTCCGCCTGCTGTTCACCTAGATGACCTGCAGGAAGTGCCCTGACCTGCGTAGACGCGCGCTTGACACGCCCCGTGGGTTCGATAGGTTTCCCACTGACCCACTGCCACGGGACGACGACGACGAGGTCGATCAACCCGATCCGGGCGTCGCTCGGGGTGGCGGATCCATGGGCTCCGACCGGGCCCGCGTGTTCAGTAGACAACGGTCGGTCCGCCCCGGCGGCCGTCCGGTACGAAGGACACGCGGGCCGGTCGGTCGGCCCACCACCTGCGCAGATTCCTCGCCTACTCTTGCCCGGTGAGCCCCGTCCAACCGTCCCGCTGGTGGACGCTCGTGCTGGCGGCAGCGGGCGGGATCGCGACGCGGCTGGCGTTCCCCGAGCCGGGTTGGTGGGCCACCTCCTTCGTCGGGATCGCGCTCCTGTACCTCGCGCTCCGTCGCGACAGCGCCCGCTGGAACGCGCTCGTCGGGCTCGTGTGGGGCCTGGCCTTCTTCCCGCTGCTGATCACCTGGGCGGACGAGGCCGTCGGACCCGTGCCCTGGCTCGCGCTCTCGATCACGGAGGCCGGCTACGTCGCCGGCTTCGCGGTCGCCTGGACGTGGGCACGCCGCGGCACGGGGGTGTGGCGCTCGGCCTGGTGGCAGCTGCTCACGTTCACACTCCTGTGGGTCGCGGTCGAGGAGGTGCGTTCGGCGTGGCCGTTCGGCGGCTTCCCGTGGGGTCGGCTCGCGTTCTCGCAGGCCGACTCACCGATCGTCCCGTTCGCCGCCTGGGGCGGGGTCCCGCTGGTCAGCGCGCTGGTGTGCGCGGTCGGAGTGCTCCTGGCGCGCGTCGTCGTGACCGTGCGACGCGCGCAGGTGCTCGCGGCGAGCGTCGCGGCGCTCGTCGCCCTGGTCGCGGTGCTGGCCGGGCTGCTGGTGCCGCTGCCCACGAGCGCGCAGGCCGGGTCGCTGCACGTCGGCGCGGTCCAGGGCAACGTCCCCGGGCAGGGGCTCGACGCTTTCGGCGAGCGTGAGCAGGTGCTGCAGAACCACATCGACGGCACCTACGCGCTGCTGGACCAGGTGGACCAGGGCGACCTCGACCTCGTGCTGTGGCCGGAGAACGGCACCGACATCGACCCGCAGGTCGACGAGGAGGCCGCCCGGCTCATCGACGACGCCGCGGTGGCCGTCGGCGCGCCGCTGCTCGTCGGAACCGTGCAGTACCCGCCCACGGGCGGTCGGTACAACACCGCGGTGCTCTGGGAGCCCGGTGTGGGCGTCGTGGCGACGTACACCAAGCAGCACCCGGCGCCGTTCGCCGAGTACATCCCGATGCGTTCGATCGCGCGCCGCTTCTCGTCGGCCGTGGACCGCGTCACCCGTGACATGCTTCCGGGGGACTCGCCGGGGTACGTGCCGCTGGACTCACCGCGCCTCGGGCGGACGGTCGGCATCGGCGACGTGATCTGCTTCGAGGTGGCTTACGACGGGCTGGTGCGCGACACGGTGCGTGCGGGCGGAGAGGTGCTGGTGGTGCAGACCAACAACGCGACGTTCGGCTGGTCCGACGAGTCGACGCAACAGCTCGCGATGTCGCGTGTGCGTGCCATCGAGCACGGCCGGGCGACGGTCCAGATCTCGACCGTCGGCGTGAGCGCCGTGATCGAGCCGAACGGGGTCGTCACGCAGTCCACCGAGCTGTTCACCGCGGACCAGATGGTCACCACCCTGCCGTTGCGCACCTCGTTGACCCCCGCCGCCCGGCTCGGCGGCTGGCCCGCGTGGATCGCCGAGGCGCTGGCGGTGTGCGCCGTCGTCGCGGGTGCGGTCGGTGCCTCGCGGCGGCGTGCCGACGCGCGGGAGGTCGGCGCGTGAGCGAGCGGACGCTGGTCGTCGTCCCCACCTACAACGAGCGCGAGTCGATCCCGGTCGCACTCGCCCGCCTCGCCCAGCACACGCCGGACGTCGACGTGCTGGTGGTCGACGATGGTTCGCCCGACGGCACGGGTGCGCTCGTCGAGAAGATCGCCGCCGACGAGGCCGCGACCGACTCCGGTCGCACGATCTCGGTGCTGCACCGCGAGGGCAAGCTCGGGCTCGGGACGGCCTACGTCGCGGGCTTCCGGTGGGCGCTCGAGCGCGGGTACGACGTCGTCGTCGAGATGGACGCGGACGGCTCGCACCGTGCTCAGGACCTCACGCGGCTGCTGGCCGCGATCGACGACGCCGACCTCGTGCTGGGCTCGCGCTGGATCCCCGGTGGACGCGTCGAGAACTGGGCGAAGAACCGCGAGGTGCTCTCGCGCGGCGCCAACACCTACACGCGTCTGATGCTCGGTATCCCCGTGCATGACGCGACCGGCGGCTTCCGCGCCTACCGTGCCGAGCTGCTGCGCGCGCTGCCCCTCGGCGAGGTCTCCTCACGCGGGTACTGCTTCCAGGTCGACATGGCGTGGCGGTCCGTCCAGCAGGGTGCCCGCGTCGTCGAGGTGCCGATCACGTTCGTCGAGCGCGAGCTGGGCGTCTCGAAGATGAGCCGCGACATCGTGTTCGAGGCGCTGGTCAACGTGACCCGGTGGGGCATAGCAGAACGCTCCCGCCGGGTGGCGGGAGCGTTCCGGAAGAAGGAGCACGTCGGCGCGTGACGCCGGCTGTGCCGATGCTCAGACGTCGTTCCTGAGCATCGGGTGCTCGCGTGGAGCTCAGGCGCTGCGGCGCAGCTTGCCGGCGCGCAGGAGGTCGAGCCGTTCGTCGAGCAGCTCCTCGAGCTCGCCGATCGTGCGGCGCTCGAGCAGCATGTCCCAGTGCGTACGCGGGGGCTTGGTGGCCTTCGCCTCGGGCTTGGACGCGTCGCGCAGCAGCGCCTCGGCGCCGCACCGGCACTCCCACACCACCGGGACGTCCGCCTCGATCGAGAAGGGCAGGATGATGGTGTGCCCGTTGGGGCAGTCGTAGTGGGCCTGGAGCCGCGGGGCGAAGTCAACGCCCTCGTCGGACTCCATGCTCTGCGACCCGATGCGCATGCCGCGCAGGGACCGGTTTGCCATGAAGATCAGCCTCCGTGCCGGGTTTCGGCCGTCGAGAGTTCTGGGGGTTCCACCGTGCACAACGGCGGGGCTCCCTCAACTGTTCCAGCCTCCCGTGAAGGGTTCGTGAACGCACGCCGAGAGCGACGGGGAGGCTTAGGGTGCGGATGTGCCTGACGAGAACCTCCCCGACATGACCTTTCGCCGCCTGGGCGACTCCGGCCTGACCGTCTCCACCGCCGGGCTGGGGTGCAACACCTTCGGCGCGACGCTCGCGCCCGAGGGCGTGCCCGGCCTCGTCGCGGCCGCGCTCGACGCCGGTGTGACGTTCTTCGACACGGCCGACGTCTACGGCGGCACGCCCGGCCAGAGCGAGGAGCTGCTCGGCGCAGCGTTGCGGGCGGTGCGCGACGAGGTCGTCGTGGCGACCAAGTTCGGCATGGACACCGGCGGCCTGAACGGGCCCGACTGGGGAGCGCGCGGGTCGCGGCGCTACGTCCGGCGCGCCGTCGAGGGTTCGCTGCGGCGCCTGGGTACCGACCGGATCGACCTCTACCAGCTGCACGCGCCCGATGCACTCACACCCGTCGAGGAGACGTTGGCGGCGCTGCACGAGCTCGTGCTCGAGGGCAAGGTGCTCTACGTCGGCTCGTCGAACCTCGCCGCCTGGCAGGTCGTGGAGGCGGACTGGACCGCGCGCTCGTCCGGGCTGACCCCGTTCGTCTCCGCACAGAACCGCTACAACCTGCTCGACCGCTCGGCCGAGCGTGAGCTCGTGCCCGCGACGGAGGCGGTCGGCGTCGGCATGATCCCGTACGTCCCGCTCGCGTCCGGCCTGCTCACGGGCAAGTACCGGCGCGACGAGCCGGCGCCCGCCGGCGTTCGGCTGACCCGTATGCCGGACCGGCTGCGCGCGGCGGACTTCGACCGCATCGACGCGTTGAGTGCACTGGCCGCCGACTGGGGGATCGACCTGCCGACCGTGGCGCTCGGCGGCCTGGCCGCGCAGCCTGCGGTCGCGACCGTCATCGCCGGGGCGCGCACGCCCGAGCAGGTGCGCGCGAACGTCACCGCCACCCTCTGGGAGCCCACGCTCGACCAGCTCGCCGCGATCGACGACGCGGCGCCGGGCCCGGCCTGACACGTCGCGACGACGCACGCGCACGCACCTCGCGCGCACAGGGCTCACCTCCACGAGCGTCCCGAACGACCTGCTCGTGGCCGTACGACTCGAGCGCGCGCCGGACCGATCACCGCGGCTGCCCGGATCGGCACCCGGAAGTCGTCGGCGGCGGGAGCCAGGACCTCCAGCCAGGCGTGCTCCTGCGGTGCGAGCGCGCCACCGCCGCGGCGCACGAGCGCGACCACGGCCGACCCGCCCGGCGCCATGGCGTCGAGCGCCGAGCGGAGCTGACGGAAGATCCCGCGGGCGCGCACGTGGTGCTCGCGTCCACTGCCGGTGATCGCGGGCAGCGGCAACGTCAGCACGACCGGAAGGGTGCGGTGCTCGTCGTCGAGCAACAGGCCCCAGAACGACATGGGGGTGTCGCGCGGTCCGACGAGGCCGAGCAGCGTGGTGAGCACGTCGTCGTCGGTCAGCAACGGGTACCCGGGCACGGTGAGGTCCGCGAGGTCGTCGTCCGGCCCGGCGACGTCGAACCAGTCGTCCTCGTCGTCGTCCTCGTCGTCGTACGCACCGTCATCGATCAGCCGGTCATCCAGGAGCCGGCCGTCGAAGAACCCTCCGTCATCCAGCCGGTCGAGCTCGTCCGGGTCGTCGAACCACGGCGGCAGGTAGTCCGCACCGGCGTCGTCCCTGCACCAGCACAACCGGTCGAACGTGTGTGCCCGAGTCGGGGGATCGCCCAGGGCGGACAGGTCGATCGCACGGGGGCGCTCGTCGTCGGGTGTCGGTCCGAGGCGGCTGGAGGTCGTCATGCCGCCACCCTGCTGCGCGCCCGAAGACCCGTGCGGCCGCACCGACCGCAACGGTGCGCGGCGCGCGTCCGTCGCGGGCTGGGGGCGGGTCGCGAGCGCTCGTGTGCTCGTCAGGCGAGCGGCAGGTCGCGTCCGAACACGCCGTCCGGGTCGTAGGTCGCGGCGATCGTCCGGAGCCGGGCGAGCGTGGCCGGCGGGTACACGAGCGCCAGGCGGTCCGGGGCCGCGTCGAAGCTGCGGTAGACGCCCGTGATGTCGTCGCGCAGCGCGCCCCAGTGCCCGTCGATCGTCGCCGACCGGCCGCTGGAGGACGTCGCGAGCAGGGAGAAGGCCTGCGTGCGGTGCGCGTACGCGGTGGCGTCGGCAGGGACGTCGTTGACGGCGCCTCCGACCGCGCGCAGCTGCGTCATGTCGGCCAGCCCGTGCCGCACGAGGCCGCCGAGCACCTGCGCGACGCGGTCCGTGACGTGCTCGACGAGCCCGCCCCGGAACGCCGGTGTGGCCTGCGCGGAGTGTCGCGCGTGCGCCGCCGGCACCACCGCTGCGTACGGGACGAGCTGCGCCTGCTGCTGCAGCACGGGCGCCAGCGTGAGGATCGGCTCGATCGCCGCGACCGCCGCCTCGGTGTCGTCGTCCGCCCACACGCTCATCGAGTAGGCGACCGCCGGCTGCGTGGCACGCGCGGGTGCGAACGTCAGGAAGCTGGTCAGATCGCGCGGCGCGGCCTCGACGTGCCGCGCCCAGCGCGTCATGAGGCGCTCCGGTTCGCTCGCGTCCTGCACGACGACGACGAACACGACGTCGCCGACGGGAGCGGCCTCGATGTCGACGGACGTGACCACCCCGACGTGCGACCCGGCACCGCGCACGGCCCAGAGCAGGTCCGCGTGCTTGTCGGGCGTGGCCCGGACCACCGAGCCGTCCGCCAGGACGACCTCGGCACCGACGACGTGGTCGAGCGTGAGGCCGTGCGCACGGCCGAGCAGCCCCTGCCCGCCGGCCGTGACCAGGCCGCCGACGCCGACGTCGCCCATGTCGCCCGAGCTGATCGCCCAGCCACGCGGTGAGAGCGCGGCGGCGACGTCACCCCAGCGGGCGCCCGCGCCGATCCGCACCAGGCGTCGAGACTCGTCGAGCACCTCGATCCCGGACAGGGCCTCGAGCGCGACGACGATCCCGCCGTCGTTCGTCGCCCGGCCCGCCAGTCCGTGCCCGCCTGAACGCACCGCGAGCGGCACGTCCTGCGTGCGGGCGTACCGCACCGCGGCGCCGACCTGCTCGGCGTCGGCGGGCCGCAGCACGAGCGCGGGGGAGCCGGGCCACACGTAGGTCGAACGGACGTCCCGGTAGGCCCGGTCGCCGGGTTCGACGGCACGTCCGCGCAGCTCGTCGGGCACGGCGTCGTAGTCCAGCCCCGGCGTACGCGCGGCCAGCGACGCCGCCGGACGAACGGTCCCGGTCGTCGTGCCCGACTCCCGCCGCGCCTGAGCCACGGCCTCACGCAGTGCGGGTGCGACCTCCTCGCCGAAGCGCGTGATCGTCGTCTCGTCGTCGGAACCGAGCACGAACGTCGAGAAGCCCTCGTCCAGGACGAGGGGCAGCAGGTCGTCGACCCACTGCTCCGGCGGGCCCTGCAGGAAGCCCGACGACGACGCGGAGAACGTGCCGGAGCCGACGTTGAGCAGACGGAGGATCTCGCCCGGGTCGCGGCCGGCGGCGAGCGCCGCCTCGTCGATCCGCGCGTTCGCGGCGGCCGCGTCGGCGATCTGGAGATAGCCGAGGCTCGGCAGCCAGCCGTCGGCGGTGCGGCCGACGAGCTCGAGCATGCGGGGCTTGTAGGCGCCGACCCAGATCGGCACGTCGTGCGCGGGCGCCGGCCCGCGCTTGGCGCCGTGAACCGCGTGGAACCGGCCGCCGGCGCTGAGCACGCCGCGCTCGTCGTCGTCCCACAACCCGCGGATCACGGCGATCGCCTCGTCGAGAGCGGTCACGGCGTCGCCGGGGGACAGGCGCGGCGCGCCCATGGCCTCGATCGCGTCCCAGAACGCACCCGCGCCGAGCCCGAGCGCGACCCGCCCGCCCGAGAGCAGGTCCAGGCTCGCGGCGGCCTTGGCGAGCACCGCGGGCTGGCGCAACGGCAGGTTGAGCACGTTGCCCGCGAGCGTGACGCGTGCGGTCGCGGCCGCGACCCAGGTCAGCAGCGTCCACGTGTCGAGGAAACGCGGCTGGTAGGGGTGGTCCTGGAACGTCACGAGGTCCAGCCCGGCGTCCTCGCTGGCCTGCGCGAGCGCGACGACCCGTCGCGGGTCGGCCGCCGAGGGGGTCAGGAACGTGCCGAGCTGGATCTCGTGGCCGTAGTCAGGCATGTGGGGGTTCCTCTGCTGTCGTCATGCGCCAGTGACGACAACCCCGAGGCGGCACCCCCTGTTCCGGCCCCGGACGCGCTGCGTCCTCGGAGGACTCAGCCGGCGTACACGCTGCCGATGCGCAGGTGGTTGCCGAACGGGTCCCGGATGCCGAAGTCGCGGCCGTACGGCTGATCGGTGGGCTCCTGCGTGACGTCCACGCCCGCCGCCTCGAGCCGCTCGAAGGTGCCGTCGACGTCGTCGGTCGTGAACGCCAACCACCCGCCGCCCGCGCCCTTGGTGACCAGCTCGCGGACCTGCTCGGCCGTGGCGTCGTCGATCGCCGGGGCGCCGGGCCGCTCGAGCAGGATCTCCTTGGCGTCACCGGGGACGCGCACGGTGAGCCAGCGCATCGGACCGAAGTTCAGGTCCGCGCTGACCTCGAGCCCGAGCAGGCCGACGTAGAAGTCGAGTGCCTGGTCCTGGTCGAGGACGAAGATCGACGAGATGTTGTTGCGCAGCAGCATGACGGCTCCAGGATCGTCGTGGGTGTCGCCGGTCGTGCCCGGCGCTCGTCACGCTAGGTGCTCGAGCCCCGCGCGCGCTTCTCCGAAACTGCTCGGCCTGCCCCAGCGCATCGCGAACGACCCTGACGTGGGCATCGGCACGCCCTCGGTCACCGAGCGGAACTCCGTGGGGGAGCATCCGACCACCTCCGTGAACCGGCGGCTGAACGTCCCCAACGACGTGAACCCGACGAGGACGCAGACCTCGGTCACGGCTGCGTCGGTGGTCCGCAGCAGGAACATCGCCCGCTCGATGCGACGTCGCTGCAGGTACCGGTGAGGGGTCTCGCCGAAGACACGGTGGAACTCGCGCGCGAAGTGCGACGTGGACATGTACGCGATCCGCGCGAGCGCCGCGACGTCGAGCGGGTCGGCGTATCGCCGGTCCATCGCGTCCCGAGCACGCAGCAGCCGCCGGTTCACGTCCTCCTGCGCGGCACCCACGTCGTCACGCTAACGCCCGGCGCCGGCGGCGAGGAGGAACGCGGTGACCGCGCTGTCGTGCGCGGGGGGCCGACTCAGGTGCGCCGCTCGTGCCGGCGGGGCTTGAGACGCGCCGGAGCGTCGTCGGCCGGCACCCACTCGCACGTGAACCAGCCGCGGTAGCCGAACAGGAATCCGAACCTGTGGTTGCGGACCTCGAGGTCGACCTGGAAGACCTGTGCCTCCTCGTCGTACCGCTCGCGCAGCACCGCGCGCCCGCTGCCGATCATCGGGAAGCGGAACGCGATCGGACCCTCGTAGAAGCGCTGCGCGCCGGTGGTCAGCACGAGACCGCCCTCGTCGTCGACGTGCAGGTCCAGGTCGACCGCGAGGTGCTGGTGCGTGCCGAGGTAGTCGACGACGCCGCGCTCGCTGCGGATCATCGTCGCGTCGAACCGGCGGGCGTGACCAAGAAAGTCGTAGGAGCGCACGAAGGTGACCGTCTCGCGGCCCAGTGGGTCGGTGTACGGGTAGTTCTCGATCACGAAGGGGATGTCCGTGCCGACGTCCGGGACCAGGATGTTGCGCAGCCGACCGAGCTGCACGAACGGCACCGTCCACCAGGGGCCGCGACGCACCGAGGTCATCACGCCGCGCCCGACGCACGCCACGGCGGAGTCGAGCCCGACCGAGAACCGCCGCTGCATCATCGGGTGCAGGCGCTCGAACTCCGGCGCCCATCGCCTCCTGGAAGATCGAGCTCACGGCGCCCGCTCCGCGTGGGGTGCGGCGAGCGCGTCGAGCGTCGTGGGCGCATCCAGCAGGTGGTCGTCGCGACGACGACCGCCGCGCGGGGCGCGCAAGCAGCGCGACGCACGCGGTCGCTCCGGCCGCCAGAACCACAGCACGCTGCGCAGGGGCCATCGCTCGGGCGGTTCGTCGCGCTCCGCCCAGATGCGCAACCGGTCGAAGCTCCAGGCGGTCGCCCAGCCCAGCGCCGGGCGTGCGACGCGGTCCAGCAGCGAACCCCAGCCGGGGGCGAAGTCGTAGCCGGTGATGAAGCGGACGCCGGCGCCGTCCGGGACGTAGCGCCAGTAGCCGCGCCCGGAGCGGATCGGGGACCAGCGGTCGGCGGTCGCGAACCGCAGCGCGGACGTGCGGGTACCGTCGGGGCGGGCCTGCTCACCGATGCTGATGCCGTCGCCGCGGACGGTGCGCAGCGGCACCCGCCGTTCGTAGGTGAAGCGCGCGGCACCGTCGTCGTCGGGCACCTCCGGGACGATGCGCGAGAACCGCACGTCCCAGCGCACGTGCTGCACCGGGTCCTGCGTGCGCGCCCACACGACGTCGAGCGGCGCCCTGACGTGCGTCTCGACGTAGATCCCGCGGCTCGCCACGGGCCCAGGGTAGGGGGCGGCGCCCGCACCTACCGCTACGACTCCCGCCCGGGCTGCGCCGTGTCGGAGGGACGTGGCAGCATCGCCGGGGTGAGCGGGGACGTCGACGAGCAGCGGCTGCGGGATCTCGCGCGCCTGCGGCGCGTGCGGGACCGGATGGACCGCGAGTACGCCCGGCCGCTGGACGTGGAGGCGTTGGCGCGCGGTGTGCACATGTCCGCCGGGCACCTGAGCCGCGAGTTCAAACGGGCCTACGGCGAGTCGCCGTACTCCTACCTGATGACGCGGCGGATCGAACGGGCGATGGCGCTGCTGCGGCGGGGGGACCTGAGCGTGACCGAGGTGTGCTTCGCGGTCGGGTGCTCGTCGCTGGGCACGTTCAGCACGCGCTTCACCGAGCTGGTGGGCGTGCCCCCGAGCACCTATCGGCGACTGTCGGCGTCGGGCGCTCCGGAGATGCCGTCGTGCGTCACCAGGCAGGTCACGCGACCCGTCAGGAATCGAGAAGCACGCCCCGACCGGGCGCGCCTAACGTGACGCCCATGAACATCACCATCCACTACGCCTTCCTGCCGCACACGGACGCGGACGCCGCGCTGGCGTTCTACCGCGACACCCTGGGCTTCGAGCTGCGCAACGACGTCGGCTACGGCGGCATGCGGTGGCTCACGGTCGGCCCGGCCGGCCAGCCGCAGACGTCGATCGTCCTGCACCCGCCGGCCGCCGACCCGGGCATCACCGACGACGAGCGCCGCACGATCCTCGAGCTCATCGCCAAGGGGACCTACGCCTCGCTGACCCTGGCCACCGACGACCTCGACGCGACGTTCGAGAAGCTCGCGGCGAGCGGCGCCGAGGTGGTTCAGGAGCCGACCGACCAGCCGTACGGTGTGCGCGACTGCGCGTTCCGGGACCCGACCGGCAACCTGCTGCGCATCAACCAGACCACCTGACCAACCGCCTGATCGACGGACGGGATCGCCTGTGAACACGACGACGAGCACGCAGACCGATGCGCCCGGAGCGCCCCACCGCGCCGACGCGCACGACCTGATCCGCGTGCAGGGTGCTCGTGAGAACAACCTGAAGGACGTCTCGCTCGAGCTGCCGAAGCGGCGCCTGACCGTGTTCACGGGCGTCTCGGGTTCCGGCAAGAGCTCCTTGGTGTTCGGCACGATCGCCGCCGAGTCGCAGCGCATGATCAACGAGACGTACAGCGCGTTCCTGCAGGGGTTCATGCCCAGCCTGGCGCGGCCCGACGTCGACGCGCTCGAGGGCCTGACCACCGCGATCGTCGTCGACCAGGAGCGGCTGGGCGCCAACCCGCGCTCGACGCTCGGCACGGTCACGGACGTCAACGCCCTGCTGCGCATCCTCTTCAGCCGCCTCGGCCAGCCGCACATCGGCACGTCGAACGCGTTCTCGTTCAACGTGCCGACCGTGCACGCCAGCGGCGCCCGCACGATCGAGCGCGGCAACCAGAAGGCCGAGCGGGTGACGTTCACGCAGCTCGGAGGCATGTGCCCGCGCTGCGACGGCACCGGTCGCGTCAACGACATCGACCTCACGCAGATCGTCGACGAGTCGAAGTCGCTCGCCGAGGGCGCGATCACCGTCCCGGGCTACACGCCGGACGGCTGGTACGTGCGGCTGTTCATGGAGTCGGGCTTCCTCGACCCGGACAAGCCGATCGGCGAGTACACGAAGCGCGAGCGCGACGACTTCCTCTACAAGGAGCCGACGAAGGTGCCGATGGGCGGCGCCAACATGACCTACGAGGGCCTGGTGCCGAAGATCACCAAGTCGATGCTGTCCAAGGACAAGGAGGCGATGCAGCCGCACATCCGCGCGTTCGTCGAGCGTGCGGTGACGTTCACGACGTGCCCAGAGTGCGACGGGACGCGGCTCAACGCGCCGGCGCGCTCGTCGAAGGTCGCGGGCATCAGCATCGCGGATGCATGCGCGATGCAGATCAGCGACCTCGCGCAGTGGGTACGCGGGCTCGACGAGCCGTCGGTCGCGCCCGTGCTGGCGAACCTGCGGCACACGCTCGACTCGTTCACCCAGATCGGGCTCGGCTACCTGTCGCTGGACCGCCCCTCGGGGACCCTGTCCGGGGGAGAGGCGCAGCGCACCAAGCTCATCCGGCACCTCGGTTCCGCGCTCACGGATGTGACGTACGTGTTCGACGAGCCGACGATCGGGCTGCACCCGCACGACATCGCGCGCATGAACGAGCTGCTCGTGGCACTGCGCGACAAGGGGAACACCGTGCTCGTCGTGGAGCACAAGCCCGAGACGATCGCGATCGCGGACCACGTCGTCGACCTCGGTCCCGGCGCCGGCGCCGCCGGCGGCACGATCTGCTTCGAGGGGACGCTCGACGAGCTGCGCGCGTCCGGCACGCTCACCGGCCGCCACCTGGACGACCGTGCCCGGCTCAAGCCGGACTTGCGTACGCCGTCCGGCCACGTGGAGATCCGCGGCGCGAGCACGCACAACCTGCGCGACGTCGACGTGGACGTGCCGCTGGGCGTGCTCGTCGTCGTCACCGGTGTCGCGGGCTCGGGCAAGAGCTCGCTGATCCACGGCTCGCTGGCGCGGCGCGACGAGGTGGTGACGATCGACCAGGGTGCGATCCGCGGTTCGCGCCGCAGCAACCCCGCGACCTACACCGGGCTGCTGGAGCCGATCCGTAAGGCGTTCGCCAAGGCGAACGGCGTCAAGCCGGCCCTGTTCAGCGCCAACTCCGAGGGCGCCTGCCCGGTGTGCAACGGCGCGGGCGTGATCTTCACCGAGCTCGGGTTCATGGACGTCGTGTCGACGATGTGCGAGGAGTGCGAGGGCAAGCGGTTCCAGGCCGCGGTGCTCGAGTACCACCTCGGCGGCAAGGACATCGCCCAGGTGCTCGCGATGAGCGTCACGGAGGCCGCGGAGTTCTTCGCGGCGGGGGAGGGGCGCACACCCGCGGCGTCCGCGATCCTCGCCCGCCTCGCCGACGTGGGCCTCGGGTACCTCAGCCTCGGCCAGCCGCTGACGACGTTGTCCGGCGGCGAGCGGCAGCGCCTCAAGCTCGCGACCCGGATGGGGGAGCCGGGCGGGGTCTACATCCTCGACGAGCCGACGACGGGCCTGCACCTGGCCGACGTCGAGCAGCTCCTCGGCCTGCTGGACCGACTGGTTGACTCGGGCAAGTCGGTGATCGTGATCGAGCATCACCAGGCCGTGATGGCGCACGCCGACTGGATCATCGACCTCGGTCCCGGCGCCGGCCACGACGGCGGTCGCATCGTCTTCGAGGGCACCCCGGCAGACCTGATCGCGGCCGGCTCGACCCTCACGGCCCAGCACCTCGCGACCTACGTCGCGCCTACGTGATCCCGGGGGCGCCCGGGCGGACCATGCGGAGCTCGTGGACGCCGTGATCGACCTTCGTGGTGCCGTCGGGCACGAAGCCGTGCTTGCGGTAGAACGCCTGGGCGCGCGGGTTCGGGTCGGCGACCCACAGGCCCGCCGACGCCCGCGGATCCAGCACCGCAGCCAGCAGCGCCGATCCGGCGCCCGAGCCGTGGTACGCCACGTACGTGTACAGCGCGTACAGCTGCTGCGCCCACGCGGCATCCTCGTCGGACGGCGGACCGGCCAGCGCGAGACCGACGATCGTGCCGTCCACCTCGGCGACAGCCGAGACCCGGTCGCGGTACCGCTCATCCGCGATGACCGCTGTCCAGAAGTGCTCGCGACGCTTGCTAGAGGAGCCGCGGCCGACCGGCGGCTCACGACGGTCAGTTGGAGCGGCAACTGATACCGCTCCCACATCAGATGCAACACGTACCGGTTGTGCGCCGATAATGTGCATTATGACAATCTACCGACGTCGGCGGCCGCAGCCGGCGTCGGACGGTGATCGCCGCGGATCTCCCCCCGCGAGCGACTACAGCGTGAGGACGTAGCGCTCCTCGGTGATGTCCGGGTCGCGCGGCAGGGCCATGCGCTCGCCGGTGCGGGTGAAGCCGGAGCGGACGTACAGGTCGCCGGCGGCGTTGTTGCCGTCGACGAGCCACAGCGACATCGTCCGCACACCCTCCGCGCGGGCGGCGCGTTTGGCCGCGTCGAGCAAGTTCCAGCCGACGCCGATCCGCCGCGACTCGGGCGCGACCCACAGACTCACGATGTGCCTGTCGTCGACCGGTGAACCCGGCTCCTGGAGCATCGAGACCAGGCCCCGCACGATCCCGTCGTCGTCGATCGCGAGCCACGTGGGCACGGTGCGCACGCGCATGCGCCAGTGCGACTCCTTGAAACGCTCCTCGCGCGCGATGGATGAGCCGAAGGCCGTCGGGTCCTCGCGCAGCGCACGTAGGCGCGCCTCTCGGACCTGCGTCCAGTCGTCCTCACCTGCGCGCGTGATCTGCACGCCCACAGGATGCCCTATCGCCCGGTGCGCGTCCTGCACACCACGCCCGAGTGACGCGCTGACTTGCACAGTTGCCTTCGTCACTCGCCGGACGCGGACGTGCTCTCAGTCCGACGAGGGCGCTCCCCCGTGCCCCTGCGGGTCGGGGACGCTGCGGGCCACGTCGGCGATCTCCTCCTCGGGGCGGGGCGGCACCGTCTCGTCGTACTCGAGCTCCGGGACGTCGTCGTGCGGGTCGTGGGTGCCCGGCAGGGCGACGCGTTCGCCGACGGCGGGTGTCACGAGCTCGCCGCCCGCCAGGGCCAGCAGGCGGCGGGACAGCGCCTGGCCGCGCTCGTTCAGCAAACCGTCGTGGATCGGCATCACACGTCGCGGCGCCACGGACCGCGCCCAGTCGATCGCCTCCCCCAGCCGCAGCCACGGCCCCGAGACCGGGACGAGCAACAGGTCCACGTCCGCCGAGACGGCGGCGAACCCGTCGCCCGGGTGGAGCATGCCGCCGACGAGGTAGCCGACGTTCGCGATTCCCGGCACATCGGCGTGCACGACGGCGTGCCGCTCCCCCATCACCCGGACGGTGAACCCCGCGACGTCGATCGTGTCGCCTGAGGCAACGACCGTGAGCCGGTCGGCGGGCGCTCCCGCGGCGGCGACGAGCTCGACGACCGCGGCGGTGGACCACAGCCTTGCTCCACCCGTGACGGCCGCGGCGACCGGCTCCACGTCGACGTGGTCGACGTGCTCGTGGGTGACGAGGATCGCCTCGGCACCCGCCAACGCGGACGCCGAGTCCGAGAACGCACCCGGGTCGATCACCAGGGCTCCCCCGGGTCCGTCGAGCCGTACGCAGGAGTGCCCCCACCAGGTCATCGTCGTCATGGCGCCATCTTGCTCCGGCCTGCCCGGACAACGCACCTCGACCCCACGCGGACGGGACGGACTCGGTGCCGTCGACCTGGCGCGATGCCTCGCCGGGCCGTCCGAGCCGGTACGGTGGCCGCGTGCTCGTGCTCGGTGTGTGCAGCCTCAAAGGCGGGGTCGGCAAGACCTCGGTGACGCTCGGCCTCGCGTCGGCGGCGCTGGAGCGTGGTGTCCGCACGCTCGTCGTCGACCTCGACCCGCAGGGTGACGCGACGATGGCGCTCGGCGTGCGACCGATCGCCGGTGACGTCGCCGGCGTGCTCGATGAGCCGGGCGAGGCGAGCGTGCGTGCGGCGACCGTGCCCAGCTCGTGGGCCGACGAGGGCCTGGACGTGCTCGCCGGCTCCGAGCGCAGCGCCCTGCACGACCGACTCGACGACCATGACGTCGACCGCCTGCGGTTCGCGTTGTCGTGGGTGCAGGCCTACGACCTCGTGCTGGTCGACTGCCCGCCCTCGCTCGGTGGTCTGACCCGGACGGGCCTGACGGCGTGCGACCGCGCGATGGTCGTGACCGAGCCCGGGCTGTTCGCCGTGATGGCCGTCGGCCGCGCGATGCGCACGATCGACGAGCTGCGCCGTGGCCCGGCCGTGTCGCTGCAGCCGCTCGGCATCGCGATCAACCGGGTGCGGGCGCGCTCGCTCGAGCAGGCGTACCGGCTCGAGGAGCTGCAGAACCTCTACGGGCCGCTGGTCCTGTCCCCGTTCGTGCCCGAGCGCGCCGCGTTGCAGCAGGCGCAGGGCGCGGCCCAACCGGTGCACGCATGGCCGGGTGCCGCGGCGGCAGAGCTCTCGCGCACCTTCGACCAGCTGCTGGACCGGGCGCTGCGCGCGCCCCGGCGCTGACCCGACGACCGGCCGCCCGAGCTGAAGGTCAGCCTGCGGTGCGGGCGCGACGCCGCAGCGCCAGCTCGTCCTGTGCGTCGTTCGCGACCGCGGGCGCCTCGGCACCCTCGTCGGCACGCTCCGTGGGCAGCTCGGCGAGTGTGCCCTCGACCTCACGCCAGACCCGGCCGACCGCGATGCCGAAGACGCCCTGACCGCCCTGCACGAGGTCGATGACCTCGTCGGCGGACGTGCACTCGTAGACCGAGGCGCCGTCGGACATCAGCGTGATCTGTGCCAGGTCGTCGACCCCCCGCTCGCGCAGGTGGCTGACGGCCGTGCGGATCTGCTGCAGCGAGACGCCCGTGTCGAGCAGCCGCTTGACGACCTTGAGCACCAGGATGTCGCGGAACGAGTACAACCGCTGCGTGCCGGAGCCCGTCGCGGGGCGCACCGTCGGCTCCACCAGACCCGTGCGGGCCCAGTAGTCGAGCTGGCGGTAGGTGATGCCGGCGGCCCGGCACGCGGTGGGACCGCGGTAGCCGGTCGTGACGTCAAGGTCGGGCAGGTCGTCGTCGAAGAGGAGGCCCTGAGCGCGCTGCGGGATGCCGGTAGCGTTCTCGGCGCTCTCGTTGGCCACGGGGTCCTCCACAGGTCGCGTTCCGGCCGCGGAACCGGTTGAACACCGTCGCGCCGTCGTCTGCTGCCACGCTAGGCGTGCCGGGCACCCAGCGCAACGACGCTGCGGGCGTGTCGCACCCGGCGAGTCTGAGGTTCGACCTCAGGGTGAAGGTTCGTCCTCGTCGCCCTCGCCCGCGGCATCGCCGGCGGCGGGAGGCTCGGTCTCGAAGTCCTCGGGCTGCACCTGGTCCAGGAACTCGCGGAACGCCTCGACGTCCATCTCCTCAGGTTCCTCGACGATCACGGGCTCGACCTGCACACCGGCGTCCGCGACGACCTCGGCGGAGCACAGGACAGGCGCCCCCAGTCGTAGCGCGACCGCGATCGCGTCCGACGCGCGGGAGTCGACGTGCGCGCCGTTGCCGAGCTCCAGCTCGGCATGGAACACGCCGTCCTCGAGGCTCGTGATCACGACGCGACGCAACGTGTCGCCCTCGGCTCGGATGACCTCGCAGAGCAAGTCGTGCGTCATCGGTCGCGGCGGGACCACTCCCTCCTGAGCCGCGACGATCGCGCCGGCCTCGACCGGCCCGATGAGGATCGGCACCACGAGCTCGCTGATCGCATCGAGCAGGAGCACGACGATCTCGTCGGAGGCCTGGTGCTGGCGCACGCCGAGGACCTCCACCTGCACGAGCCGCTCGTCGGTCACAGGTCCACGCTACGCATCCGAGCCTGGGTCCGCGCTAGGGAGCGACGTCGGCGACCGCGGCCCGCACGAGCGCGGTGTGCATCCGGGCGCACAGCTCCCCGACCTCGGCCGCCAGCGTCGCGGCGTGCGCACGCGACGACGCGCTGCGCTGGCCGCGCAGCGGGGCGACCACCTGCTCGACGAGGTCCACCTGCCGCTCGGCGGCCGTACGGAACTGGCGCAGGTGACGCACGTCGATGCCGTGCTCCGCCAGCGCCCCGGCGGCCGCGACGACCTCGCGCGCCCACGGGTCGAACGACCCGCCCGGCCGCGGCGCAAGCACCCCGGCCTCGACGAGCCGGTCCACCAGCTCGGGCTCGACGCCCGCCTCGCGCGCGAGCGCGTCCGCCGAGAGCCGCTCCTGCGTACGGTGCACCTCGCCGCCCGAGGCGACCAGCCGCGCCTTGGAAGCGGGCTCGTCCTCCTCCCCCGCGTCGAGCGCCGCGAGGCGTTCTCCGATCACCTTGAGCGGCATGTAGCGGTCGCGTTGCAGGCGCAGCACGAAGCGCAGCCGCTCGACGTCCGCCGGTGAGTACTGCCGGTAACCGGCCGGCGTGCGCACCGGCCCGACCAGGCCCTGCTCCTCGAGGAAGCGCAGCTTGGAGGGCGTCACCGCCGGGAACTCGAGCTGCAGCGTGCCGAGCACGTCGGAGATGCGCATGCTCGCGCGCCGCGAGATCCCCCGCGGCCAAGGCTCGACGGCACCGCCGGGGACGGCAGCAGCCTCCTCCGGCTCGTCGGGCAGTTCCGAGGCGGCCCGAAGGTCACGAGCGCTCATGCCGTTCCCCTGCGGTCGACCGGGAGGGTCGTCCCCGTCATTCGGCCGGCTCGCGGTGCGGGCTCGGGTGGAAGGTCAGCCGGTACTTCCCGATCTGCACCTCGTCGCCCGAGCGCAGCACGATCTGGTCGATGCGCGCGCGGTTGACGTAGGTCCCGTTCAGCGAGCCGATGTCCCGCACGACGAACTGCGTCCCCTCGCGCACGAACTCGGCGTGCTTGCGGGAGACCGTGACGTCGTCGAGGAAGATGTCCGCGCGCGTCGAACGGCCCGCGACCGTACGGTCGGCGTCGAGCAGGAAACGCGCACCGGCCGACGGACCGCGCTGCATCACGAGCAGCGCGGACGTGGGCGGAAGAGCGTGCACGGCCGCCGACTCGTCGGGCGTCAGGCCGACGGGGGCGCCGGACTCGATCTCCACCGGGGCGAGCTGGCCGAAGTTGATGGTCGTCTCGGGGCCAGGGCTGTAGGCGGCCTCGTCGTCGCTCGTCATCGCCCCTCCTGCACAAGGTCCCCGGCGCGCCCGCGCGTGCCGTTCTGCCCACCCTATGCGGACCTACGGCCCGCGCACACCCCAGCCTGCGCGTGCCGCGGGCGAAGTCGCCGCACGCGGTGGACCGAGTGGGTGAAACGTCCGGTTCACTCGCCCGACGGCGTGACGGCGGACGCGTACTGCGGGTCCGGCAGGTCGCGCACTGCGGTGATCTCGACCTTGTCGAGCGCCGTCACGGCACCCGTCGCGCCGTCGCCGCGGACCGTCGCGAGTGCGCCGCCGGGGATCTGCAGCGCGATCGACAGCGTCTGCGAGTCCCCGATCGCGTACCAGGTGTACGGCGAGGACAGCTCCTGCCCGTCGAGCTGGAGGTGTCCGCGCGACCCGGTGAACGCCGAGCTCGCCGTGACCCGCTGGTCGCCGAGCTGGATCGCCTCGGCGCCGGCGTTGCGCAGCTCCTCGAGCAGGTTGAGCATCGTGATCGGCTCGAGGCCGCCGTCGGGGTCCACGACGTCGACCCGCACGCCCGGCCCCTCGGCAGGCAACCGCCCGGACAGGATGCCCTGGGTCACGGCACTGCGCCGCAGCGCGTCGAGCGCGGCCTGCTGCCGGTCCGAGCCGGACACCAGCTCGTCGAGCTCGCCTCGCAGGTCCGTGATCTCCTCGCGCAGCGCGTCGCCGCGCTCGGTCGTCTCGTCCAGGATGCGCACGAGGTCCTCCTGGCGCAGCGAGGACAGCGTCGACTCGTCGGTCTGACGGACCTGCACGACGACCGCGAACCCGAGCGCCGCGCACAGCAGACCCGCCAGGAGCTGGGCGCGCGTCGCTCTCGGCCGCAGGGCACGTCCGAGAACCACCCACCCGTCGTCGCGCCCCGCGATCACCGCACCGCCGGCCTCGGGCCCGGGAGAGCCCGTGTTCTCGGGCTCTACGACCTCGGGCTCTGCGACCTCGGGTTCGACGACTTCGGGTTCGACGACTTCGGCTTCGACCTCAGGTTCGACGACCTCGGGCTCGACGAGCTCGGGCCCGGCCGCATCGACGTCTGCCTCGTCGTGCCCGATCGCATCCGGCGCATGCTGCTGCGACTCGAGCTCGTCGAGGTCCTCCGGGGCGCGGTCGTCGGATTCGGTCATCGGGTCATGCCTTGAACAGGTGCCGCCGGATGGACGCGGCGTTCGAGAAGATGCGGATCCCGAGCACGACGACGACGGCGGTCGACAGCTGGGTGCCGACCCCGAGCTGGTCGCCCAGGAAGACGATGAGCGCGGCGACGATCACGTTCGAGAGGAACGAGATGAGGAACACCCGGTCGTCGAAGATGCCGTCCAGCATCGCGCGCACGCCGCCGAAGATGGCGTCGAGCGCCGCGACGACCGCGATGGGCAGGTAGGGCTGCAGCTCGGCCGGCACCGTCGGCTGCAGCACGAGGCCCGCGACGACCCCGACGACGAGCCCGATGACCGCGATCACGACAATCCCCCTCCGGCATGGTCCGCCGCGATTGTCGCACCCGTGGCGGTGGGATCGGCACCGGTGGGACTCGCGGGGGTGTCCAGGGTGGTGTCCGGGGTGGGCGAGGCGGCCGGTTCCCGCAGGGCGTCGGGCAGCGCGTCGTCGGGCACGGTCGCGTGGTGCAGGACCACCGCACCGGCACCCGGCAGCACGAGCGATCCCTCCGACGAGATGTCGACGCCGATGCCGAACGTGCTGCGCAGGGTCGCGAGGTGCTGTCCCGCGGTCGAACGCGCGAGGTCGGTCTGCATGGTCACGGGGTCGCCGATGACGTCGACCTCGTACGGGCTCGACAGCGGGACGAGGTCGACGAGCACGGCGCTGCCCGCCGCGCGGATCGCGGTCGTGGCCGTCAGTCGCTGGTCGTTGATCGCGATCGCCTCGGCACCGGCCGCCCACAGGCCGTTGACGAGCACCTGCAGGTCGATGTCCTGGACCCGGGAGTCCTCGTCGACCTCGCCGTCGGCGTCGGGTGGGGCGTCGGTCAGAACGACACGCAGGCCCTTGCCGGTGACGTCGACCGAGCCGGCCTCGACCGCACCGGCGGCGAGCTGGTCCTGCAGCGCCGACTCCCCCGGCCCGACGAGCGCCTGCTGGAGCGCGGCGACGTGCGCGCTCAGGTCGTCGGCCTGGCCCTGCAGGTCGGCGACCTCGGCGGTGCGTTGCTCGATCGAGGACTCGAGCACGTCGCGCGCGTGCTGCGCCGCGCCCGCAGGCTGCCGCAGCGCGAGCGTCGCGGCCGCGACGACCAGTCCGAGTGCGAGAGCCACGACGGCGGTCGCGACGACGCCGGCGGGCGTGCGGCGAGGAGCCTGCCCCGCGGCCCGGCGGCGGGCCGCCTCGGCGTAGCCCGGGTCGAGCGGGCGGCGGTAGAACTCGGTGAGCAGCGTCATCGAGGCGTCGGGCGGCCGCGGGGGTCCCGTCTGACCGTGCCGCTGGGTCACGCCGGCTCCCCCTCGCGCCGGCGCAGCAGGCCCGCCGCCTGCCGCAGGTAGAGCACGCCCGAGAACCAGTACAGCCCGACGCCCCAGAGCGCGAACGCCCAGCCGGCGATCTGCGCCAGCGTGCCGACCCACGAGTCCCATCCGCCGAGCAGCAGCAGCGGGAACGCGTACAGCAGCATGAACGTGCCGGCCTTGCCGGCCAGGTGCACCTGCGGGGGCGGATAGCCCGCGCGGCGCAGCACGATCAGCATGAGTCCGAGCACCACGTCACGCGCGAGGATCACGACGAGCAACCACCACGGCACGACCCCGCGCCACGCGAGGCCGACGAGCGTGACGAGGATGAACAGGCGGTCGGCCGCCGGGTCGAGCAGCTGCCCGAGCCGCGAGACCTGGTGCAGCCGCCGCGCGAGCACGCCGTCCAGCCAGTCGCTCGCTCCGGAGAGGGCGAGCACGACCACCGCCCAGCCGTCGCGGCCTGTGGCGATCAGCACCCCGAACACCGGCACCATCGCGAGCCGCGCGAACGAGATCAGGTTGGGCACGGTCAGGATCCGGGTGCTGACCGCGTCGTCCTGAGCCTGCTCCGTCACCGTCACCCCGCCTCGCACCTGACCCGAGCCCGACTCTCGCCTGCATGGTCGCGAGCGATCGCGACGGCCCGATCCTATGCGCCGTGGCATGGTGGCCCTGTGCACTCCAACGACCCCGACGTGATCGACCGGCTGCTGCGGGAACCAGGGCGCTGGGCCGTCGTAGGGCTCTCGACGAACTCCGCGCGCGCCGCGTACGGCGTCGCCGCGTACCTGCAGCGCATCGGCAAGCAGATCGTGCCCGTGCACCCCGCGGCGCCGACGGTGCACGGCGAGCCGGGCGTCGCGACCCTCGCCGACGTCGTCGGGCCCGTGGACGTGGTCGACGTGTTCGTCAACGCGCGCCTCGCCGGCGACGTCGTCGACCAGGCGATCGCGATCGGTGCCCGCGCGGTCTGGCTGCAGCTCGACGTCGTCGACGAGGCCGCGGCGCAGCGCGCGCAGGCGGCGGGCCTGGACGTCGTGATGGACGCGTGCCCGGCGATCGAGGGATCGCGGCGCGGCCTCGTCTGACCCGCGGCCGAACCGCGTGTGCGCGACGTCACCGCGACGATCGCGCCGCACGCACCCCGATCCACCGCCTCGGCCGGTAAGATCACCGGCGATAGTGGAGTTCGTCGCGTCCCCTGTGGGCGCCCGGGCGCCGGCCAGGAGCCGGTGCAGCGGCGCGCCAATGGAACTGGTCGACTGGGTGGCTGAGGCCACCGTGGTGTCGGGGTGCGACCTGCCGCGTGCCGTCCCGGTGCCGGTTCAGGGCTCCCACCCGACTTCAGACAGGTCCCCCTGCCATGAGCTCTTCCAGCACGCCCGCTCCCGACAAGGTCGGGTCGTTCGACGACCTGAACCTCCCCGCCGCGCTCAGCAGCGCGATCGCGGACCTCGGCTTCACCATCCCCTCCCAGATCCAGTCGCAGGCCGTCCCCGTGCTCCTCGCGGGTCGCGACCTCGTCGGCGTGGCGCAGACCGGCACCGGCAAGACCGCCGCATTCGGTCTGCCGCTGCTCGCGGCCGTCGACCCGGCGATCGGCGCCGTGCAGGCGATCGTCCTGGCCCCGACGCGTGAGCTCGCGATGCAGGTCGCCGACGCGATCTCCTCGTTCGCGACCCACCTGCCCGGGCTCGACGTGCTCGCCGTGTACGGCGGCGCGCCCTACCTGCCCCAGCAGCGCGCCCTGGCGCGCGGTGCGCAGGTCGTCGTCGGCACGCCCGGCCGCGTGATCGACCACCTCGAGCGCGGCACGCTCAAGCTCGACCAGGTTCGCTTCCTGGTGCTCGACGAGGCCGACGAGATGCTGCGCATGGGCTTCGCCGAGGAGGTCGACAAGGTCCTCGAGCGGGTCCCGTCGAGCCGTCAGGTCGCGCTGTTCTCCGCGACGATGCCGCCCGCGATCCGCCGGGTGGCCGAGCAGCACCTGGTCAACCCGGTCGAGGTGACCGTCGCGCGCCAGTCGTCCACCGTCACGACGGTCCGCCAGACCTACTCCGTGGTCCCCCACCGGCACAAGGCCGGTGCGCTCGCGCGCGTCCTCGCGGTGACCGAGGCGGATGCCGCGATCGTGTTCGTGCGGACCCGCGGCGCGGCCGAGGAGCTCGGCAGCGCGCTCGTCGAGAAGGGCGTCTCCGCCGCCTACATCTCCGGCGACGTCGCTCAGGGCGAGCGGGAGAAGATCGTCGAGCGCCTGCGCTCGGGTGCGCTCGACGTGCTGGTCGCGACCGACGTCGCGGCCCGTGGGCTCGACGTCGACCGCATCGGGCTCGTCGTGAACGTCGACGTGCCGCGCGAGCCCGAGACGTACGTGCACCGTGTCGGCCGCACCGGCCGGGCCGGGCGTGAGGGCATCGCGCTCACGTTCGTCACGCCCGCCGAGCAGCCGCGGCTGCGCCAGATCGAGCGCACCATCCGCACGCAGCTCGTGCAGGTCGAGATCCCCAGCCCCGCGCAGGTCAGCGCGCACCGGGTACGCACGCTGCTCGCGCGGGTGCCGGAGCGGGCCGCCAAGGGCCGCCTCGACGTCTACCGCGGCGCACTGGACGCGTACCTCGCCGAGCACCCTGACCAGGGTTCCGACGACTTGCTCCTGGCGCTTCTCGCGCTCGCGGTCGGCGACGAGGGGCCCGAGCCGCGCACCGGCGACGACCTCGACGACGCGCTCGCGCGCGCCCACCTGCCCGCCGAGCGCACGCGGCACCGCGAGGACGACGACCAGCCGCGTGAACGTCGTCGGACCAACACGCACATCGCGGGCGGTCCGCCGCGCTGGCGCGTGGCCGTCGGTCACCGCGACGGTGTGCAGCCCGGCGCGCTGGTCGGCGCACTGACCGGCGAGGGCGGCCTCACCGGCAAGGACGTCGGCAAGATCGACATCTTCGGGAGCTTCTCGCTCGTCGACATCCCGGGCGGCCTGACCCCGGCGGCCATCGAGCGGCTCTCACGGACGCGCGTGGCCGGTCGACCCCTGCACATCCGCCTGGACCAGGGTCCGCGCCCGGGTCACGGCGCGAGCCGCGGCACGTACGCCCCGGCGCCGCACCGCCGCTGACCGTCCCGCGACGCGCACGTCGCACAGAACCGCCCCGACCGGAGCCCGCCCGCGCCCACGCGCGGCGGCGCGACGGCGGGGCGGTTCGTCGTCAGCCCCCGAGAAGCTCGCCCGTCGCAGCGACGAAGTCGTCGACGTCCTGCTCGGTGGTGTCGAACGCGCACATCAGGCGGACGGTGCCGTGCCCCCAGTCGTAGAACCGCCAGCGCTCGCGCAGCCGGTCGGCGACCGCGGGCGTCAGGCGCGCGAACACGCCGTTCGCCTGCACCGGGTGCAGCAGCTCGACCCCCAGGCCGCGCAGACCCACCCCGAGGCGGGTCGCCATCGCGTTGGCGTGCGTGGCCGACGACAGCCACAGATCACCCTCGAACAGCGCGACGAGCTGCGCGGACACGAAGCGCATCTTCGAGGCGAGCTGCATGTCCATCTTGCGCAGGTACTTCAGTCCGACCGCCGCGTCGGGGTCCAGCACGACGACAGCCTCGCCGAACGCCAGCCCGTTCTTGGTCCCGCCGAGCGAGAGCACGTCCACCCCGACGTCGGTGGTCAGCGCCCGCAGCGGCAGGCCCAGGCTCGCGGCAGCGTTCGAGAGCCGCGCACCGTCGACGTGCACGCGCATCCCGAGCCCGTGCGCGTGCTCGGCGAGCGCGCGGATCTCGTCGGGCGTGTAGAGCGTGCCGACCTCGGTCGACTCCGTCAGGCTCACGACCCCGGGCTGGGCGTGGTGCTCGTCGCCGAACCCGTACGCCTCGCGGTCGACGAGCTCGGGCGTGAGCCGGCCGTCGGGCGTCGGGACGGGGAGCAGCTTGATCCCGGCGACCCGTTCGGGTGCGCCGTTCTCGTCGGTGTGGATGTGCGCGTCGGTCGAGCAGATCACCGCACCCCACGGCGGTAGCACCGCCTGCAGGCTCAGCACGTTCGCGCCCGTGCCGTTGAACACGGGGTAGGCCACCGCGCGCTCGCCGAACTGCTCGCGCACCACCTCCTGCAGGCGCGCGGTGTACACGTCCTCGCCGTAGCTGGTCTGGTGGCCGCCGTTCGCGGCGCCGAGCGCGGCGAGCACCAGCGGATGGATGCCGGCGTAGTTGTCGGAGCCGAAGTCGCGGCGGGACGCGTCGTGCAGCGGGTTCACGGGCCCAGTCTGCCCCGCGCGTGGGGGTTCCGGCGACGCGCCCGCGGGCCTTGTTCGGCGGACCGGGCCGCCGTGGGTCATGATCGGCCCGACGACGCAGGAGGGTGCCGTGGACCAGGACGTCGACCCGATCGACGGGCGGACCGAGACCTTCACCGAACGCATGGACCGCAACTGGGACGAGCTGATGCAGGAGCTGCGCGTGACGCAGACCGGCGCGCAGATCCTCACGGGGTTCCTCCTCACCATCCCGTTCCAGCAGCGGTTCGGTGACCTGGACGGCTACCAGCGCGGGCTCTACCTCGCGCTCGTCGTGCTCGCGGTGCTCGCCACCACGCTGATCGTCGCGCCCGTGAGCCTGCACCGGGTGCTGTTCCGCCGACGGATGAAGGCCCAGCTCGTCGAGAGCGGCAACGTGCTGGCGCGTGTCGGCCTGTTCGTGCTGGGCCTGGTGCTGGCCGGGAGCTCCGCGCTGATCTTCGACGTCGTCGTGTCCCGGCCGGCAGGCGTGGTCGTGGGGGCGACGGCGCTCGTCGTGCTCGTCGCGTGCTGGTGGGTGCTCGCGCTCGTCATCGCGCGCCGGGCGCGCACCTGACGGGACCGCCGCGCGGGGAGGTCAGGCGCGGAGAGGTCAGGCGCGGGGAGGGTCAGGTGCTGTGGTCCGGCGTGTCGGTGGCGGTCGCCGCCGCCCGGCAGCTCACGCACGTCCCGACGAACTCGATGGTGTGGTCGACGTCGACGAAGCCGTAGGTCTGCGCGACCCGGCCCACCCACGCCTCGGCCTCGCCCGCGTCGATCTCGACCGTGCGCCCGCACGAGCGGCACACCAGGTGGTGATGGTGCGTGCGCTGCGCGCAGCGCCGGTAGACGGCCTCGCCGTCGCCCGTGCGCAGCACGTCGACCTCACCGCCCTCGGCGAGCGACTGGACGGCCCGGTACACGGTCGCAAGCCCGACGCCCGAGCCGCGCGTGCGCAGCAGCTCGTGGAGCTGCTGTGCGCTGTGGAACTCGTCCAGGTCCGCGAGCAGGTCGAGGATCTCGGTGCGCTGCCGCGTCTGTCGAACCGTCATCACACCTCCGTCCGCCCGCTTGCTGAGAGTCGTTCGCAAGTGTAGTCAGGTGCGGGTGCGCGCGAGGAGGCGCTCGACCGGCCACGTCGTGATGACGCGCCCGGCCGTGATCCCGTGCTGCGCCGCCCGGGCGCAGCCGACGGCCTGCCAGTCGAGCTGCCCCGGTGCGTGCGCGTCGGTGTCGATCGCGAAGTCGCACCCCACCTCCGCCGCGATGGCGAGCAGGTCGTGCGGCGGGTCGAGTCGGTCCGGGCGGCAGTTGATCTCGACAGCGACGCCGTGCTCGGCGCACGCCTCGAAGACCGCCCGCGCGTCGAACTCGCTCCGAGGCCGTTGCTTGCCGAGCAGTCGTCGGCCCGTGCAGTGGCCGAGCACGTCGGTGTGCGGATCGCGCACCGCCCGCAGCATGCGGCGCGTCATCGCGGCCGGGTCCATCCGCAGCTTGGAGTGCACGGAGGCGACGACGACGTCGAGCTCGGCCAGCAGCGCGGGGTCCTGGTCGAGCGAGCCGTCGTCGAGCACGTCGACCTCGATCCCCGTCAGCACGACGAACGGCGCGACCGCCCGGTTCAGCGCGCGCACGTGCTCGACCTGCCCGCGCAGGCGGGCGGCCGAGAGCCCGTTCGCGACCGTCAGTCGCGGCGAGTGGTCGGTGATCGCCTGGTACTCGTGACCGAGCTCGAGCGCCGCCAGGACCATCTCCTGGATCGACGTGGCGCCGTCGGAGGCCTCGCTGTGGGCGTGCAGGTCGCCGCGCAGGGCTGCGCGCAGCTCGTCGGACCCGGCGGGGGCGGCCGCACGTTCGGTCGCGAGCGTCGCGGCCAGCGCCTCCTCCAGCTCGCGCAGGTACGGCACGTCCCGGCCCCGCCAGACGTTCTCGACGACGCCCGCGGTCCGAGCGCCGACCGACGTCAGCTCGCTGACCGCGCCGGCCTGCACGAGCGCGGCGAGCCGGTCGGGCGGCTGCTGCTCGACGACCCCCGCGGCCGTGCGGAACGCCTCGCTGCGGTACGAGGACGCCTGCGCACGCTCGAGCAGGAACGCCACGCGCCGCAGCGCCGCGACCGCCTCGTCGCGGCGCGCGGCCGCGTCGGTCACGACGCCTGGGCCTTCGACTTGCTCTTCGTCTTGCGCGGTTCGTCAGACCCGTCCTTCGTCGTCCGCGCCTTCTTCTTGGTCCCGCCCGACGAACCGGACGAGGCGCCCTCGGCGTCCGCCTCCTCGGGCGCGGCCTCGCCGCGCGCCGAACGGGCCTTCTCGACCGAGCGTTGCAGCGCGGCGAGCAGGTCGACCACCTGGGCGCCGCTCTCGGCCGGCTCGTCGCCACCCGGTTGCGGCAGCGCACGCGTGTCCCCCGCGTTCACCTTGGCCTCGATGAGCTCGGTCAGCGCGCTCTCGTAGCGGTCCGAGAACTGTGACGAGTCGAACTGCGCCGCGAGCGACTCCACGAGCGAGCTGGCCATCGCGAGCTCGGCCGGCTTGACGTCGATCTCGGCGTCGAGGATCGGGAAGTCGGCCTCACGCACCTCGTCGGGCCATAGCAGCGTCTGCAGGCAGATCACCTTGCCGCGTACGCGCAGCACGGCCATCGACTCGCGCTGCCGCAGCGCGACGCGCACGACGGCCATCCGGTCGGCCTGCTCGAGCGCCTCGCGCAGCAGCGCGTACGGTTTGGCGGCCGTCTTGTCGGGCTCCAGGTAGTACGTCCTGCCGAGCAGGATCGGATCGACCTGGTCCGCCGGGACGAACTCGATGACCTCGATCTCGCGCTCCGAGCGCAGCGGCAGCCGGGAGAAGTCGTCGTCCGTGAGCACGACGAGCTCGCCGTCCGCGGTCTCGTAGCCCTTGGCGATCTCGTCCATCGAGACGGGTTCGCCGTCGATGCTGCACACCTTGCGGTACCGGATGCGGCCGCCGTCGGCGGCGTGCACCTGGTGCAGCGTGACCTCGTGCTCGCCCGTCGCCGAGTACAGCCGCACGGGCACGTTCACCAGGCCGAACGCGACCGCGCCCTTCCAGATCGCCCGCATGGCTGCCTCCGTCCCGCCGGGCGCGCCCGCGCGTGTCTCGTCCGGCCTCGTGGTGCGACCCCGTCCTGGGCAGGATGGACCCGTGGACCCCATGCTCGCCACCCCGGCGGCCTCCGGCGTGCCGCCACGCGGGAGCGGCTGGGCCTTCGAGGTGAAGTGGGACGGCGTGCGTGCGCTCGCGGACACCACCGACGGACGCCTGCGGCTGTGGAGCCGGAACGGGCGTGACGTCGCCGCGGGCTACCCCGAGCTCGCGCCGCTCGCTGACCTGGCCGACACGATCCTCGACGGTGAGATCGTCGCGCTCGCCGACGGCGTGCCGTCGTTCGCCGCGATCGCTGAGCGCATGCACGTGCGCGACCGGCAGCGCGTGGCCGCGCTCGTGCGCCGGGTCCCCGTCACCTACCTCGTCTTCGACGTCCTGCGGAGCGAGGGCGTGGACCGTACCGCTGACACCTACGACGAGCGACGTGGCGTGCTCGCCGCCCTCGACCTGCCTCCGTCGGTACAGCTCTCGCCCGTCTACGACGACGGCGCCGAGCTCTGGGCGGTGACGCTCGAGCACGGGCTGGAGGGTGTCGTCGCGAAGCGACGCGCCTCGGCGTACCGCTCGGGCCGGCGCGACGACTGGGTCAAGGCCGCGCACCGGCGCACCCGGGCGGCCCTCGTCGGAGGCTGGCGGAGCGAGTCCACCGGGTCCGGGCGGCTCGGCGCGCTGCTGCTGGGAGCGCCCGACGAGTCCGGCGCGCTGCGTTACCTCGGCCGCGCCGGCAGCGGTCTGACGACGGCGGCCGCGAAGGCGATCCGCGCCGAGCTCGACTCCGATGCGCGTGCGACGTCGCCGTTCGACGAGCCGGTCCCGGCAGCAGACGCGGCTGGAGCCCGCTGGTGCGAACCCCGGCTCGTCGTGGACGTGCGCTACCTGACGCGCTCCCCCGCCGGCCGGCTGCGCCAACCCGTCGTACGGGGCGCTCGCCTCGACGTCGACCCCGACGACTGGGAGACGCCGTGACGCCCGAGCGCCAGGTGGTCGACGTGGGTGGTCGCCAGGTGCGCGTGTCCCACCTCGACAAGGTCATGTACCCGACGACCGGCACCACCAAGGCCGAGGTGATCGACTACCTCGTGCGGGTCTCGTCCGCTCTGCTGGCCCAGCTCCACGAGCGTCCGGTGACCCGCATCCGGTGGCCGGACGGCGTCGCGGGCGAGCAGTTCTTCGAGAAGAACGTCCCGCGCGGCGCGCCGTCCTGGGTGCGGCACCTCGACCTGCCGGCCTCACCCGACGAGGAGGCCGGCACGCGGCTCGACCTGCCGTTCCTCGACGACCTCGCGGCCCTGGTCTGGGCCGCGAACGCGGGGGCGCTCGAGCTGCACACCCCGCAGTGGACGGTCGGTCGACGGGGCAAGGTCCGGCCCCCCGACCGGCTCGTCGTGGACCTGGACCCCGGACCGCCCGCGGGCCTCGACGAGTGCGCGGCCGTCGCACACCTGGTGGCCGACCGGCTGCGCACCGACGGGTTCGACGAGGTCGTGCCCGTGACCTCCGGCTCGAAGGGCCTGCAGCTGTACGCGCCACTGCCGGCCGGGCGCGGGGTCCGTGACCGTGTCGGCGACGTGCGCGAGTACGCACGCACGCTCGCGCGGTCCCTCGCGGCGGACCACCCGCGGCTCGTCGTGGCGGTCATGCGCAAGGACCTGCGCAGCGGCAAGGTGCTGCTCGACTGGTCGCAGAACCACCTCGCGAAGACCACGATCACGCCCTACTCGCTGCGCGGACGCGAGCTGCCGCGTGTGGCCGCGCCGCGGTGGTGGGACGAGATCGGCCCCGGCCTGCAGCAGCTCTCTCCCGACGAGGTCGCGCGCCGACTCGTCGAACGTGGCGACCCGTTCGCCACGGGCGCAACCTGACCTGCCCGTTCGGACGGCGCCGCGCTGCCGGTCGGTGCGCCGATGAGTAGCGTGGACGTCGTGGCGGGAGCACGCCCGCCATCTCGCCGAGCACCCCACCGAGCCGTCCACCACCGAAGGAGCGCACCACCCATGGCACCGGACCTCCCGCAGTACACCGTCCCCTCCCTCACCCCGAAGGAGGGTGCGCAGGTGGCGGCGATCCTGCAGACCCGCCTGGACTCGCTGAACGACCTGGCCCTGACGCTCAAGCACATCCACTGGAACGTGGTCGGTCCGCACTTCATCGCGGTGCACGAGATGCTCGACCCTCAGGTCGACGCGGTGCGGCTCATGGTCGACGCGATCGCCGAGCGCATCGCGACGCTCGGTGGCGCCCCGATCGGCACGCCCGGCGCGCTCGTCAAGAACCGCACCTGGGACGACTACTCGCTCGGCCGCGCCTCGACCGCCGAGCACCTCGGCGCGCTCGACAAGGTGTACGTCGGCGTGATCACCGCGCACCGGCAGGCCGCGACCGACACCGAGGAGCTCGACGACGTCACGAACGACCTCCTGGTCGGCCACCTGCACGAGCTCGAGCTGTTCCACTGGTTCGTGCGCGCCCACCTCGAGTCGGCCGGCGGCGCGCTGTCGACCGCAGGCTCCCAGACCGAGAAGTCGGCCGCTCGGGCCGCCAAGGCCTCCTGAGCGACCCCGACCGGGCGGCACGGACGGGCATGGCGGACGAGAACGGGCCGGCGCACGGCCCGGTCCCCCTGCCCGTCGGTGCCGCCGGACCCGGCCTGCGCACCGCACGTCCGGGCGTACCCCGCCCGGGATCCGCGCACCCGGGCGCGTTCGAGCGCCTGCACGTCGCGGCGCGCCTCGAGGACCGTTTCGACCGAGGGCTCGCGCGCCTGCTGCGGCGACGCGGCTGGAGCGTGCGCGTCGAGCCGTACGCGGGCTACGGCGCCGTCGGCTGGGTCCGCGTCCTCGCGCGCACGATGCTCGCGGCTCCTGGCGTGCGTACCGACGACCTGCCCGGCGCCGGCGGCGCCGAGCAGGCGGGTTCGACGCGCGCGCCGACACTGCGCGGCTGGCGCTCGTACGCGACCGCACAGGTCGCGGGTGTGCCGCTGCTCGTGCGGGTCGGCACGATCGAGCACCACGTGCACACCGACCGCGGCGGGTACCTCGACATCCGGCTGCGTTCGGACCTGCCGCCGGGGTGGCACGACGTCGAGATCGTCGTGCTCGAGGACAGCGCCGAGGGCGTCGTGCGGGCCTGCGCACCGGTGCACGTAACGCACCCGGACGCACGCTGGGGGCTGGTCAGCGACATCGACGACACCGTGATGGTGACCCGCCTGCCCCGGCCCGTGGTCGCCGCGTGGAACATCCTCGTGCGGCACGAGCACGCGCGCGAGCCCGTCCCCGGCATGAGGGACCTGTACGCCGCGCTGCTCGACGAGCACCCGGGCGCGCCCGTCGTCTACCTCTCGACGGGTGCGTGGAACGCCGCACCGGCGATCGGCCGGTTCCTGCACCGCAACGGTTTCCCGTCCGGTCCGTTGCTGCTCACCGACTGGGGCCCGACCAACACAGGCTGGTTCCGCAGTGGTCCGCGGCACAAGATCACGCAGCTCAAACGCCTCATGCACGAGCTGCCCGACGTGCGCTGGGTGCTCGTCGGGGACGACGGGCAGCAGGACCCCCGGATCTACGCCGCGGCGGCCGGTGCGCGGCCGGACCGGGTCGCGGGGATCCTCGTCCGCCAGCTCACGTTCACCGAGCACGTGCTCGCACGGGGTCTGATCGCCGCCGCACCGGGCGGCGGGCCGTCAGGGTCGCGGACCTCCGCGGGTGTGCCCGTGCTCCAGGGAGCCGACGGGCACGCGCTGCTCCGTCGGATCGAAGCCGGCGGCCTGTCGCTCGAGTGAGCCACGCGGTGCTCGCGTCCCGCGTTCAGAGCCGGGCGGGGTCGTCCCACTCGTCGTTGGACGAGATCGCCTCGTCGTCCGCGACGAGCTCGGCGGACGTCAACGAACGCGGTGCGCGGGTCGGGTCGCCCCCGGACCGCGCATCGGCTGCGGCCAGTGCCGCCTCGGTCTCCGACGGCGGTGCGATGTGCTCCGCAGCGGGGTCGGAGACGAGGTCGCGGTCGTGGCTCATGATGCCCGTTCTACCCTCCCCGGCCGCCGGATGCACCCCTGTCCGCGAGACGAACGTCACAGATTCGTCGTGGTCGAGTATCTCGACGTCAACTTACGATCGAGCGCGTGCCGACCACTGATCGCGAGCCCACCGTCGACGTCGTCCTCATCGGCGGCGGGATCATGAGCGCCACGCTCGCAGCGCTCCTGTCGACCCTCGAGCCGACGTGGACGATCGAGATCCACGAACGGCGCGACGGGCTCGCGCAGGAGAGCTCGAACGCCTGGAACAACGCGGGCACCGGCCACGCCGCGCTGTGCGAGCTGAACTACACGCCGCAGCGCGAGGACGGCTCGATCGACATCTCCAAGGCCGTCACGATCAACGAGCAGTACGAGCTCTCGCGAGAGCTGTGGGACTACCTCGCGGGCCACGACCGGCTGCCCGGCGGCTCGACCAGCGTCTCCACGACCCCGCACATGACCTTCGTGCGCGGCGCAGACGGCGTCGACCACCTGCGCCGCCGGTTCGACGCGCTGCGCGCCCACCCCCTGTTCTCGGACCTCGAGCTGTCGACGGACCCCGACGAGATCGCGCGCTGGGCGCCGTTGCTCGTCGCCGACCGCGACCCGGCCGAGCCCGTCGCGGCGACCCGCTCGGCCGCCGGGACCGACGTCGACTTCGGTGCTCTGACCCACGCCATGGTCGACGCGGTCGTCGCGCGCGGCGCCGACCTGCACCTCGAGTCGGAGGTCACCCGGCTGCGTCGCGATCGCCGGGGTGGCTGGCGCGTCACGGTGCGCGACCGCCGCTGGAACGGCCGTTCGCGCTCCCGCACGGTGCACGCGCGCTTCGTCTTCATCGGCGCGGGCGGCGGTGCGCTGCGGCTGCTGCAGAAGTCGGGGATCCCCGAGGCCAAGGGCTACGGCGGCTTCCCGATCAGCGGGCAGTTCCTGCGCACGACGAACCCGGACGTCGTGGCCGCACACCACGCGAAGGTCTACGGGCGGGCCGAGATCGGCGCCCCACCGATGTCGGTCCCGCACCTCGACACGCGCGTGGTCGACGGCGGCACCGCGCTCATGTTCGGCCCGTACGCCGGGTGGAGCATGAAGTTCCTCAAGCACGGCTCGTGGCTCGACCTGGTCCGCTCGGTGCGTCCCGGCAACCTCGTCCCGATGGCGGCCGTCGGGCTGCGCAACCTCGACCTGCTCACCTACCTGATCCGCGAGGTCACGACCTCCAGCGAGGGCCGGTTCCGGGCGCTGCGCCAGTTCGTGCCCACCGCGCGTCCCGCCGACTGGGAGCTCATCACGGCCGGACAGCGCGTCCAGGTCATCAAGCGCGGACCGGGCGGCGGCGTCCTCGAGTTCGGCACCGAGCTGGTCAGCGCGGCGGACGGCTCGATCGCGGGACTGCTGGGCGCCTCCCCCGGCGCGTCCACGGCGGTCGCCACGATGGTCGACCTGCTGGAGCGCTGCTTCCCGGGCAAGGTCGACGACTGGCGACCCGTGCTGCGCCAGATGATGCCGAGCCTCGGGGGCGGCGAGTGGGACGAGGCGATGGAGCTCGACCTGTCCGACGACGCCGTGTCGGCGCAGCGCTGAGCGGTCCGGAGCGCGTAGCCTCCGTCCTCATGCACGACGAACCGGCCACGGAGCCCGTCAGCGCGCTCATGCGCGCCGCGAAGGTCCAGGCCGCGACCGAGCACACCACCGTCGGGCTCGTCGAGTCCCTGCCCGACGGTCGGGTGACCATCGGGTGCGCGTGCGGCATGCAGCTCACCAACGGCCCGACGTGGTCGCTCGACGAGCACATCCGCCTGCACCGCGCCGAGGCCCGCTTCCTCGCGCTGGCCGCGGTCGCCCCGCCGCAGATCCCCCGCCTGGTGCCGTGGCCGCTGACCACGACGGACGCACCCGCCTCCTGACGGGGGCCGATCAGGGCCGATCAGGGCTGATCAGGGGGCCGCGAGCATCGCGCCGTCCTCGTCGTGCGTGTGGGCCAGGCCCAGCTCGTGCGCGCGCTCGTGCTCCTCGCGCGCAGCCATCCTGGCCGCGATCCGCTCCTGCACGTCGGGCCGACGCAGCGGCGGCACGGTCGCCGGCGGGTTGCGCCGTGCGGGCAGCTCGTCGAGCACGGTCGTCGTGACCGCGGCGACCGCCGCGACGGCGCGTTCGAACGCCTCACGGGTCGCGTCGGACACCGACGTCACCCCCGTCACCTTGCGCACGTACTGGCGTGCGGCGGCCTCGATCTCCTCGGCGGACGCGGGCGGCTCCAGACCGCGCAGCGTCGTGATGTTGCGACACATGAACGCGACGCTACGCGCGGTACCCGGTTCGGGCATGATGTCGCGCGTGTCGATCGTCCCCCTGCCGCCCCGCGCCCGGCTCGTCGCACAGGCGCTCGTCGACGCCGGCGTGCGTGGCGAGGTCGTCGAGCTGCCCGACTCCGCACGGACGGCGGCCGAGGCCGCATCCGCCCTGGGCTGCGAGATCGGCCAGATTGCGAACTCGCTCGTGTTCTGGTCCGACGGCGCCGCGCTCCTGGTGCTCACGAGCGGGCGGCACCGCGTCGAGACGACGATGCTCGCGCGGCAGCTCGGCCGGTCCTCGATCGAGCGCGCGACTCCCGAGCAGGTGCGTGCCGCCACGGGCCAGGCGATCGGCGGCGTCGCACCCGTGGGCCACCCGCGCCCGCTCGAGACGGTCGTCGACGAGGCGCTCGCCGACTACTCGACCGTGTGGGCCGCGGGCGGCACCCCGCACACAGTCTTCCCGACGACGTTCGACGAGCTCGTGCGCATCACGGGCGGCGCGGTGCACACGGTCGGTCGCTGACCCGGCTCACGCGTCCCGCCGAGGCCCCGAGGTCCGAGCGCCCGAACTGCCTGCTTCACCCTGGTATCCCCCGGTTCGTCCCGTCATCCTGAGAGGTGAGTGCCGTCGCGCCCAGCCGCCGGTGCCGCCGCAAGGAGGAGAGGGACGATGACGTACCCCGGGGACGGCCGGCTGCCGGTCGTGTACGTGCGCGGCTACGCGGGTGGACCGTCGGGCATCGACACCGCCGTCGACGACCCGTTCTACGGCTTCAACGAGGGTTCGGTGCAGGTGCGGGTCGACGGTGCCGACCGGCCGAGCTTCCACCAGTTCGAGAGCCCGCTGCTGCGGCTCATGATCGACCACGACTACGAGCTCCTCGTCCGGGGTGACCAGCAGGCGTACCTGCGTGACCAGGAGCCGGGGTCGGTGCCGGCCGCGACGATCTGGGTGCACCGGTTCTACGACATCTACGCACCGAAGCTCACCAAGGACCCGAACACGTTCAGCCTGGAGGCCGCCGCCCAGAGCCTGTTCGAGCTCGTCAAGCTGGTGCGGCGCCAGACCGGGGCGCCGCGGGTGTTCCTCGTCGCGCACTCGATGGGCGGTCTCGTCGTGCGCAGCATGCTGCAGCGCTTCGTGCCCGACGACGACGAGCTCGGCGGCACGCGCGACGCCGCGACGGACCTCGTCGACCGCGTGTTCACCTACGCCACGCCGCACGGCGGGATCGAGTTCGCGATCGGGTTCGGGCTGCTCGAGCGGTTGCGCGACGCGACCGGCCTCAACGGGGCGGACATCTTCGGCCCCGAGCGCATGGAGGAGTTCCTCACGCCGCAGCGGCTGCCCGCGCCGCCGCGCGCCGCACCGTTCGACGCCACCGTGATCCCGGAGGGTTCGTTCCCGCACGAGCGGTTGTTCTGCCTCGTCGGGACGAACGCGACCGACTACACGGTCGCGCACGGCTTGTCGGCGCGAGCGGTCGGGCCCCGCAGCGACGGCCTGGTCCAGATCGACAACGCGTACGTGAAGGACACGCCCCGCGCATTCGTGCACCGCAGCCACTCGGGCCGGTTCGGCATCGTCAACTCCGAGGAGGGCTACCAGAACCTGCGCCGGTTCCTGTTCGGGGACCTCGAGGTGCGCGCGGACCTCACCGACCTGCGCCTGCCCGGCTCCCCCGCCGACGAGACGACGTGGCAGCTCGAGGCGGCGATGTCGATCCGGGGGCTGCCGGTCGTCCTGCACGAGCAGAGCACGGCCCACCTGTGCCCGATCCAGATCGAGCGACCGGCTCGCGAGGACGACGCCGCGACGCCGGTCCCGCTCGTGCGCACCTACCTCTCGTCGGCCGCGACCCGCCCCCCGGACCCGCGCACGGGCGCGAAGATGGAGACGATGCGGCACGTCCTGCGGCTGCGGCTGCTCTCGCTGCGCACCAAGGGCGGGCTGATGTCCTTCCTCGACCACCTGGAGCAGACGGAGGACTGGGCGGACGTGCTCGTCGTCGACATCCGCCTGCAGCCCGGCGCGGCCCCGGCCACCTGGGGTGTGTGGGGCTCGACGCTCGGCGGGGCGATCCGGGACTGGGTGCCGGACCCCGAACGCGACGCCCCGCTCGTCGACGAGGACCCGCACCCGGGTTCCTGGACGGTACGCGTGCCGCTCCCGGCGGCGGCCCGTGCGCTGCTCGGCGACGCCGCCGCCGTGACGATCTCCGTGACGGGTCGCGCGACGCTCGACCGCTGACCGGCACTCCCCCGGGTGCGACCCGCGTGGCACGGGGTTACCGTCGAGAAGTCCGATGAAGTCATGAATCGACCCGGACGCCACCTTGACCAAGGCTTGGCGGCCGCATGGGTCAGCGCGCCCGACCGGGCGCCGACGAGAGGGGATGCCATGGGCATCGGCGACAAGATCGAGCACGAGGCCGAGGACCTCAAGGGCAAGGCCAAGGAGGGCATCGGCAAGGCGACCGGCGACCACGGCCTCGAGGCCGAGGGCAAGGTCGACCAGGCCAAGGCCGGCTTCGAGAAGGCCGGCGAGAAGGTGAAGGACGCCGCGAAGGACGTCAAGGACGGCCTGTCCTGACCACCTGACGTGCAGAGCCTGGCGTGCAGAGCCTGACCACCAGAGCCTGACCAGGAGCGACGCCGTGGGCGTCGACGAGGGCCCCGACGCGGTGACCGTCCGCGCGGGGCCTTCGTCCGTCCCGTCAGGTGCCGGGGCCGGCGGCGTGTGAGACCATGGTCGGCAGAGCCCCCACGGGTTCCCGGACGAGGGTGCCGTACCCGGACAGCGACAAGACGGCCGTCAGGGAGTCGTCATGCCGTGGATCGTCCTCATCCTGTCCGGTGTCCTCGAGTCCGTCTGGGCCACGGCGCTCAGCCGCTCCGAGGGCCTGCACCGCCTGGTGCCGTCGATCGTGTTCCTCGTCTCGCTCACCGCGAGCATGATCGGCCTCGGCTACGCGATGCGCACGCTGCCCGTCGGCACCGCCTACGCCGTGTGGGTGGGCATCGGTGCGGTCCTCACGGTCGCCTACGCGATGCTCACGGGTGCCGAACCGGTCTCCGTGGTCCGGGTGCTCCTGCTGCTCGGGATCGTCGGCTGCGTCGTCGGGCTCAAGCTCGTCCACTGACGCACGGCGCGCCTAGCCTGCGGCGGCCGCGACTCCGACGATCACCAGCACGACGACCAGGTTCGCGGCCAGCAGCGGCCAGATGAACTTGAGGTACTTGTCGTACCCGACGCGCGCGATCGCCAGACCACCGACCACGACCGCGTTGGTCGGCGCGAACAGCAGCATCCAGCCGTGACCCATCTGGAACGCGGTGATGACGAGCGACGGGCTCACCCCGGCGAAGTTCCCGAGGGGCGCGAGCAGCGGCATCGCGAGCGTCGCGTGCCCGGACGACGACGGGATGAGGAACGCGAGCGGGATGTTCACGATCGTGACGAGCATCGCGAACATCGCGGCCGACGCACCGCTGACGATGTTCTCCATCGCGTGCAGCACCGTGTCGATCGTGTCGGTGTTCGTCATGATCACCGACACGCCGCGGGCCAGCAGGATGACGATCGCGGGGCCGATCATGTCCGCGGCGCCGCGCCCGATGAGCGAGACGATCTTGCCCTCGCCCATCCTCGCGACGACGCCGACGACCAGGGCCGCGACGATGAACAGCATCGTCAGCTGCGGGAACCACCAACCGAGCTCGAACCAGTACGGCTCGACGCTCGCGGCGTGCAGCAGGGCGTCCTCGGGGTCGACGCTCGCGCCGCCGAAGATGCTCGACCACGGCACGACCGAGAACACCATGAGCGCGAACGTGAACGCCGTGATGACCAGCACCCAGACCTGCGTGCGGGTCAGCTTGGTGCCCGGGGCCACCGGGGGCGGCGCGTCGGCGTCCTCGCCCTCGTCGGGCTCCACGAACCCGACGACAGACGCGGACGCGTCACGGCGGACCTTGGCCGCGTAACGCAGCACGAACAGCACCGCCATCGTCGTCAGCACGACCCAGAGCACGACCCGCAGCACGATCCCGTCGCCGATCGACACGCCCGCCTCACCCGAGGCGACACCGATCGAGAACGGGTTCACCGTCGAGGCCATCGAACCGGTCAGCGCACCGAGGATGATCGTCGCTGCCGTGACCATCCGGTCGTAACCCAGGGCCAGGAACAGCGGGATCAGCAGCGGGTAGAACCCGAAGGTCTCGACCGAGAAGCCCATCGTCGAGCCGAGCAGCGAGAACAGCACCATGATCACGACGATCAGCAGCCACCCCCGCGACTGCAGCCTGTCGCCGAGCCGCGAGACCGCGACCTCGAGGCTGCGCGTCGAGAAGCTCACCGAGATGAACGCGCCGAGCGCCATGATGAACATCACGACGCCGATCGACCCGAACATCCAGCCGACGTTCTCGGTGTTCACGAAGCCCGTGTCGCCGTCGACGATGCCGTACAGCCCGTTCACGGGCGACAGGATCAGCTCCTGGACCCGGCCCCACGCGTCGAGCGGCGACGGGATGTTCTCGAAGGATCCGGGGATCGGCGCACCCTGGTCGTCGTGCGTGTAGCGGCCGGACGGGATGAAGATCGCCGCGATCCACACCAGGACCGTGACGATCCCCAGGGTGGTGACGGCGGACGGGAAGCTGAAGCCGCGGCGACGCTTCGGCTCAGTCGGTGCCTGCTGCTCGGTCGTCGTGCTCATCACGCCTCTTCGTCCGTCGTGTCGAGCGCGGTCGCGACCTCACGCCAGAAGATCGCCATCGCGACGACCGTGCGCGTGAGCTCGTCGATCAGAAGCCGTTCGTTGGGTGCGTGGATGTTGCAGTAGCCGTCGGTCGCGCCGAACAGCAGCTTCTCGGCCTGAGGCACCGCCTCGTCGAACGCCATGACGATGGGGATCGAACCGCCCATCGCGAGCGTGTCGACCGGTGCGCCGTCCCACGCGATGCTCAGCGCACGTTCGGCGGCGTGCCACGCCGGACCGCCGGTCTTCGCGAGGAAGCCGTCACCGGCCTCGCCGACCGTGACCTCGAGCGGGATGCCGAAGGGCCGCTGGGCGCGCAGGTGCGCCCCGAGCGCCTCACCGGCCTCGGCGGCCTTCTGACCAGGGTGGACGCGCAGGTTGAGCACGGCCCGTGCGCTCGAGGCGACCGCGTTGAGCGGCGCCGTCGTCGGGGGTGCGTCGAAGCCGATCACCGTGATCGCGGGGCCGGACCAGATCCGCGAGCCCAGGTCTCCGGTGCCGACGAGCGGCACGCCCGGCAGCACGTCGGCGAGGTCGCGGAACTCGTCCTGCGTGTAGCTCGCGCCCGTCCAGGGCTCGCGCAGCAGGCCCGGCACGACGACGTCGCCCGCATCGTCGTGCAGCGTCGCCAGGGCGCGGATCAGTGCGGTGCGGGCATCCGGTGCGGCGCCGCCGAACTGCCCGGAGTGCTTGTCGGTGCCCAGCGTGTGCGCCTCGACCGTCACGGAGACCGAACCGCGCAGCCCGATCGTGAGGGTCGGCTGACCGGGCCGGACGTTGCCGACGTCGGCGATGACCATCGCGTCGGCGCGGTACGTGTCCGGCGACGTCAACGGGTGCAGCTCGTACGAGCTGCCGAACTCCTCGTGCCCTTCCAGGATGATCCGCAGCGTCACGGGCGGCCTGGCACCCCAGACCCGGATCGCTCCGGCGATCGCGGCGATGTTCGCCTTGGAGTCCGCGGTGCCGCGGCCGACGACCGTGCCGTCGACCACCACCGGCTCGAACGGCGGCGAGGACCACAGCGCGTCGTCGCCTGCGGGGACCACGTCGTAGTGCGTGTAGACCAGCACCGTGGGGGCGCCGGGCGGTCCGGCCACGTCCGCGACGATCGTCGGGGTCGTCATGCCGTCGAGCATGATCTGGCTGATCTCCTGCACCCCGGCGGCACGGAGCATGTCCACGGCCACGTCGTGGGCCTCGTGCAGCGGACCGACCGGGAAGCCGTCGGTCGCGACCGACGGGATGCGGGACAGTCGGACGACGTCGTCCACGAGTCCGGGTGTCAGACGTGCGGCCTCGGCAGCGATGCCGGCGTCGTCGAGCAGCGGAGCATCCATGTGTCGCACCCTAGAGCGATACGAGCCGGTATGGACGTTCTTTCGCAGGTGAGGGTCGACCGGCGTGTCGTCGACGCCGAGTGCGAGGGAGAGGCAGACTGCCGGAGGACAGTCCGAGGGCGTCGGTGACCGACCACCGCCCCCACAACCTGCGGAGGGTACGTGGACGACGCCACGACGAGCCTCGTCGTGCTGGCTGTGACCGTCGCGCTGTTCGTCTGGAACCGTCTTCCGGTCGAGGTCGTCGCGATCGGCTGTGCGCTCGCGCTGTATGTCACGGGCGTGCTCGACGCCGGCGCGGCCGTCGCAGGCTTCGGCGACCCGGTCGTCGTGTTCATCGCGTGCCTGTTCGTGATCGCGGGCGGGCTCGAGGCGTCCGGCGTGACGGCATGGGCGGGGCGCGAGCTCGTGCGACGTGCGGGCACCGACCGGGCGCGCATCGTGTTCGCGGTGATGATGCTGTCCGCCGTGCTCGCCGCGCTCGTCACGCCCAACGGATCGGCAGCGGCGCTGCTGCCGGTCGTCGTGCTGGCGGCCCGCCGCGCGGGCCTCGCGCCGTCGCGCCTGCTCCTGCCGCTGGCCTTCGCGGCGAGCACCGGCGCGCTGCTGCTGCTGTCCGGCAGCCCCGTGAACGTGATCGTCTCCGACGCGCTTCGCCACGAGACCGGTGCACCCTTCGGGTTCTTCGAGTTCGCGCTCATGGGCCTGCCGCTGCTGCTGGTGACCGTGGCGATCGCGGTCCTGTTCGGCGAGCGACTCCTCCCCCACCGCGCACCGCAGGGCTCCGTGCTCGACGTGTCCGACCACCTGGAGACCGTGCTCGAGCACTACCGCCTGGACGTGGGGTTCACGCGGCTGCGGGTCGCACCGGGATCGGGTCTGCAGGGCGTACCGGTTCCGGAGCTCGTGCTGCCGGAGGGGCTCACGCTCGTCGGGGTGCAGCATGCCGACGGGGATCCCGGCGACGTCGGCGACGCCGTGCTGGCCCATGACGTCCTTGTCGTGACCGGCACGCCGGCGCAGGTCGCGGGGTTCGCGGACGCGTGCGCGCTCGAGATCGTCACGACCCCGTTGACACGCCGCACGCGCGAGGCGCTGCTGGGGCGCGAGGCCGGCGTCGCGGAGGTCGTCGTCCCACCGCGCTCGGCGCTCGTCGGCCAGCGGGTCTTCCCCGGCCAGGTGCGGTCCGGGCTGACCGTGCTCGCGGTGCACCGCCTGGGCCGCGATCGTGGACCCAGGCCCACGCGGGTCGCGGAGGGCGACATGCTCCTGCTGCACGGCCCCTGGCCGGCCGTCGCGGACCTGGCCCAGGACGACACCGTGCTCGTCGTCGCCGATCCCCAGCTCGTCCGTCAGCAGAACATCCCGCTCGGCCCGCCCGCGTGGCGCGCGCTGGCCGCGCTGGCGCTCGTCGTCGTGCTGCTCGCGACCGGGGTGACGACACCGGCGATAGCGGGCCTGGTGGGTGCGACCGCGATGGTCCTGCTCGGCGTCCTGACCCCGCTGCAGGTCTACCGCGCGGTCTCCTGGCAGACCGTCGTGCTCATCGGCGGGCTGATCCCGCTCTCGGTCGCGATCAGCACCTCCGGCGCGGCCGACCTGGTGGCCGGCCACCTCGTCGCGCTCGTCGACGGCGGCGGGCCGCGGTTGCTGCTCGCGGCGCTGTTCGTGCTGACGGTGGCGCTCGGCCAGGTCGTCAGCAACACCGCGACCGTGCTGGTCGTGACCCCGATCGCCATCGCCGCGGCGCACGACTCGGGTGTCGCGGTCGCACCCGTGCTCATGCTCGTCGCGGTCGCGGGCGCCGCCTCGTTCCTCACGCCCATCGCGACGCCGGCGAACATGATCGTCATGGGCCCGGCGGGCTACCGCTTCGGCGACTACTGGAAGCTGGGCCTCGTGACGACCGCGGCCTGGTTCGTCGTGGCCGTCGGCCTCATCCCGCTGTTGTGGGCTCCGTGAGCCGGTCCCGCCCCGCCGACCTCACCCCGGTGACCGCGGGCGACCGTGTCGACCCGGCCGTCCTTGCGCCTCGGAGCGTGCGCCGCCGTCTGCTGAAGGCGGCGCTGTGGATCGCCGTCGTGGTGTTCGCCTGGTTCGCGGTCGTCCGGATCGTCGGCCGGTTCGACTGGTCCGCCGTCGCCGACGCGTTCGCGCTGCTGCACTGGTGGATGCTGGTCCCGCTGCTCGCGCTGCTGCTGGCCCGCCAGGTGCTCAACGCCGTGCCGCTCGCCCTCTACGTCCCCGGACTGCGACTGGCCCGCTCGCTCGAGAACGACCTCGCCGCCAACGTCGTCGGCACGTTCGCCCCGCCGCCCGGCGACATCGCCATCCGCGTCGCCCAGTTCAGGAGCTGGGGCGTGGACCCCGTGCTCGGGATGGCCGGGGTCACGCTGAACATGCTCACCTTCTACGCGGCGCGGTTCTTCGCGCCGGTCGTCGGGATCGCGCTGCTCGCCGTCGAGGGAGTCGAGCACCGGCAGTGGGTCGTCGCGCTGTGCTGCGGCGCGATCGCCACGACGATGCTCGTGCTGCTGCTCCTGCTCCTGCGCAGCGACGAGCTCGCGGCCCGGATCGGCCGGACGGCCGGGCGGGCCGTCCGATCCGTACGCTCGTCGGTCGACCCCGAGCAGTGGGCGCAGGCAACCGTGCGGCTGCGCGCGCAGACGGCCGACAGCCTGCGCCGCGGGCTCGCCCCCGCGCTGCTGGCGCTCGTGTCGATGATCGTCGTCGACGCGCTCGTGCTGCTGGTCTCGCTGCGGGCCGTGGGCGTCGGTACGGCCGAGCTGACGGTGCTCGACGTCCTGACCGCGTTCTTCCTCGCCTACCCGCTCACGCTCATGCCGCTGTTCGGGCTCGGGGTGCTCGACGCGGTCCTCGTCGGCACCTGGACGGCCGTCGCAGGCGTGGAGCACGAGTCCTCGATCGTCGCCGCGACCATCGTGTGGCGCGTCGTCACGCTCGCCGGACCACTCCTGATGGGCGGCGCGACCCTCGCCTGGTGGCGCCTGCGGTCGCGCGCCGGCACCCTCCGGACCGGCTGAGACGCACGTCGCGTCAGCGTCGGCGCAGCACGAGCACGCCGTCGTCGAGCTCGGCCTCGCGGCCGTCCGGGCCGACCGCCCGCCGCGCACGCACCTCGGCGAGCTCGACCTCCCAGCGGTCGGCGTCCAGCGCCAGCTCCGCCACCTCCTCGTCGGGCGTGAGGAAGTGGTGCTCGTGCGCGTCCGCGCCCGCCCACGGCGGCGCGGCGGCATGCGACACGACGAGCAGCCGTCCTCCCGGCGCCACGCGTGCGGCCGCCCGCCGCAGCAGGGTGGTCCGGTCGAGCGTGACCGGCGAGTGCAGGAAGCTGGCGCTGACCAGGTCGTACGCGCCCTCGTCGTGCCACGCCGACAGGTCCGCCACCGTCCACTCGATGCGGTCGTCCGGAACTCCCAGGGCGCGGGCCGCCTGCCGGCCGCGGTCCACCGCGGTCGGCGAGATGTCGACACCCGCCGCCCGCCAGCCCTGCTGCGCGAGCCAGACGACGTCCGCGCCCTCGCCGCAACCCAGGTCGAGCGAGCGACCCGGCGTCAGCGTCGCCGCCACAGCGACCAGCGCGGCGTTCGGCCGCCCGGACCAGATGCGCTCGGAGCCCGCGTAGCGCTCCTCCCAGAAGCTTGCGGGCGCCGCGTCCGGCCAGGCGTGTCTGGTCGGATCGTGCGCGGAGAGCGCCGCCGCGGCGTCCTGCTCGACAAGGACGCCGTTCACCTGTGCTCCGGCTCGTGTGCCGGCCGCAGCGGCGACGGGCACGGGCGCGTGGGGCTCGACGACGTTCCCGACCGCCCACACCCGCGGGCTGCTCGTTCGCCCGTTGGCGTCGACGTCGAGGACGTCCCCCGTCGGTCCGACGCTGCGCGCGAGTCGCAGGCCGTCGAGGAAGCCGTCGACGGGTCGCGGCGCGGTCGCGGCGAACACCGCGTCGACCGGCCGGCGCTTGCCGTCCTGCGTCACCAACGCGTCGATCCGGGCGCCGCGCACCTCGTCGTGGACCGCGGCCACCTCGACGACGGGGCTGTCCACCACGTCGGCGCCCCGCGCCAGCAGCCGACGGCGCACGTCGTCGTCGATCGTCACACCGGGTGTGACCACGACCGTCAGCCGGTCGCTCCACTGCCGCACGAGCTCGGCCTGGTGCGTCGCACCGGGCGCGGAGACGATCACCGCAAGCCGCTGGTCGCGGACCTCCCAGCCGTGGCAGTAGGGGCAGTGCAGGACACCCGTGCCCCAGTGCTCCGGGAGGCCGGGGACGTCGGGCAGCTCGTCGCGCGCCCCTGTCGCGACGACCAGCGCCCGGGCGCGGTGCCGGTCTTCGCCCGCCTCGACGGTGACGCCGTCCTCGTCCTGCGTGACGTGATCGACCGTGCCGGGCCGCACCTCGACGCCGTAGGCCGCGACCTCGGCCCGCCCGCGCGCCAGCAGCTCGAGCGGGTCCAGCCCGTCGTGGCCCAGCACGCCGTGCATGTGCGCGGCGAACCTGTTGCGCGGGCTACCCGCGTCCAGCACCAGCACGCGGCGCCGCGCCCGTCCCAGCATGAGCGCGGCGCTCAGGCCCGCTGCTCCCCCACCGACCACCACGACGTCCCAGGTCTCGTCCTCCATGCGGCCAGCGTCGGGCGCATGATGGACCCGACGCAAACCATCTTGCCGAATCGGCAAGATCGAGAGGTGAGGAGACCACCCGTGCCAGACGGGCTGGACCAGGTCGGCGCCCGGCTACGTGTCGCCCGTCGCGCCAACGGCTGGACGCTCGACGAGCTCGCCAGGCGGGCGGGGATGTCGCCGAGCACGCTCTCGCGCCTCGAGCAGGGCAAGCGGCAGGCGACGCTCGAGCTGCTCATCCCGCTCACGCGCGAGCTGCGCCTGCGCATCGACGACCTCGTGCGCCCGCCGGTGCAGGACCCGCGCGTACGTCGCCCCGTCGTGCGCCGCGACGGCCTCGAGATCGTGCCGCTCACACCCGAGGGCGCGCCGATCCAGACCTTCAAGGCGACCCACGCACCCGTCGACGTGCCGCCGTCGCTCAAGACGCACGACGGCTACGAGTGGCTGTACGTGCTCGCCGGCCGGCTGCGCCTGCGCCTCGGCGACCAGGACCTGGTCCTCACCCGCGGCGAGGCCGCGGACTTCGACACCCGGATCCCGCACGCGATGTCGGCGGCAGGGTCGCGGCCGGCCCAGATCCTCAGCATCTTCAACGAGGCCGGCGTCGAGCAGCACACCCACGTCCGCACCTGAGCGGCGGTGCCGCCTCAGGTGGGCGGATAGGGCACCTCGCCGCGCGCGAGCATGGCCACGAGTCGGTCGATCTTGCCCGCTCGGCTCGTCGGGCTCGGCGCGGTCGTCACGCGGTGCAGCACCGCGAACCGGTTGCGGCTGTCCAGCGCGTCGAACGCGACGCGCGCCACCGGGTCGGCCGCGAGAGCGGCCTCGAGGTCCGCCGGCACCGTGGCGCTCGCCGACCCCGCGTACGCCCGGTCCCACCGGCCGTCCGCGCGGGCCTGCTCGACCTCGGTCGCGCCCCGCGGCCGCATCCGCCCCTCGTCGACGAGCCGCGCGACCAGCGCGACGTTCCGCTGCGACCAGATCGACCTGCGCCGTCGCGGCGTGTACCGCTGCCGGAACGTGGCTACGTCGAGCGAGCGCCGCTGCCCGTCGATCCAGCCGCTGCACAGCGCCTCCTCGAGCGCCTGGTCGTACGTCAGCGAGGTCGGCTCGACGGTCCCCTTCTTGGCCAGCACGAGCCACACCCCGTCGGACGCGCCCTCGTGCTCGTCGAGCCAGGCCCGCCACGCCGCCGCATCCGCCACGACGAGCGGCGGCGCCTCGCCCTGGCCACCATGCTCGTCACCATGCTCCACGTCGCTCACCGGTCGAAGCGTAGGTCAGGGCACCGACACTCGTCGGACAGCTGCTACCGCAGGTGCCGGGCGAGGAACCGCGCCGCCTCCTCGCCCGCGAACGCCGGGACGCCTGTGTGCCCGCCCAGGTTGGCGTACAGGCTCTTCTCCGGGGAGCCGAGGGCGTCGAACAGGTCCAGGGCCACCTGGCGGTCGTTGCCCTCGTCGTCCCACTGCAGCAGGACGTGCACGGGCACCGTGACCCGACGAGCCTCCTCGAGCACGACGCGCGGCACGAAGCTCCCGGCGAACAGCACCGCCGCCGCGATGCGCGGCTCGACCACCGCCAGCCGGACGCCGATGGAGATGACCCCTCCCGAGAGGCCGACCGGACCGCCGATCTCCGGCAGCTCGAGGAGAGCGTCGAGGCACGTCTGCCACTCCGGGACGGCCTGCTCGACGAGAGGCAGGACGAGCCGGTCGACGATCTCGGGCGTGACCGGCTCGCCGGTCTGCAGCGCCTGGCGCAGCTCTGCCCGCACCGCATCGACCTTCGCCCCCCGGGGTCGCTCGCCACTGCCGGGCAGTTCGATGGTCGCTGCAGCGAGACCGTCGCGCGTGGCGCTCCGGGCCCGGGCGGCAAGCCGTGGACGCATCGTCCTCAGCCCGCCGGGGTGGCCGAGCAGGACGAGCGGGACGGGGGTGGGTGCGGCCTCGGGCGTCCACAGGACACCGGGGATCTCACCGATGGTGAAGTCGCGCTCGACGACGCCGTCGTCGCGTCGCGTCTCGGAGCTGAAGTGCATGGTCGTGCCTCTCAGGAGTGCGCTGGACGGCGCTCCCGGACGACCTACCGCCCGACCGTGGCCCCAACGAGGAGCGCCCACGTCGATCCGTTCACGGGTCCCACCTCCTCGTCCTGTCGCACGATCCGGTCGAGGCTAGCATTGCGACACGACGGGGCCGCCGGGCGGTGTCGTCGATCCCGGGCACAGCCGGGTCGATCCACCGGCCGACGAGCCGCCGGGTCTCACGACCGCGGCCGGCTGCTCCTTCGACACAGAAGAGGCCGTTCCCGCGGAACGGAAACGGCCTCTGACCTGCGTACATCGGTCGGGCTGACAGGATTTGAACCTGCGACCCCTTGACCCCCAGTCAAGTGCGCTACCAAGCTGCGCCACAGCCCGATGGTCCCCGCAAGGACCGCGGAAAGCCTACCCCACCCGCGCGGGTGACCTGCGCAGGACGTCCAGCTCCGCGGCGACCAGGCCAAGCACGACGAGGTCGAGGACCAGTCCCCCGGCGGCGGCCCACTCGTCGAGACGGAACAGGCCGACCTGTGTGACCAGCAGGCTCACGAGGGTCGCCCGCCGGAACCAGGTGAACCCGCGCTCCCGGTCGGCCTGCGCGACGACGAGGCCGACGACACAGCCGACGACGGTCAGCGCACCGCCGGCGACGAGCATCACGACGGCCCACCGGGGCGCGTCGGCGTCGGCGGCGAGACCGCGCCAGACGGCCAGGGCGGCCGCGACGACGAGGACGACCACCGCCACGGTCGGTACCCACCGTTCGCGCACCAGCCGCCGCGTGGTGCGCACGACGTGGTCGGACACCCACGCGACGGGGTCGGGCAGCCCGCCGCCGCCGTCGGGGACCGCGGCGACGAGCGCGACGACCTCGTCGTACCCCGGGGCGCCGCGCCCACGGTCGGCCTGCTCGTCGGCGTGCCGGCGCCCGCGCGAGGTCAGGCCGCCCGCGAGGCCCGCCACGGCACGGTCGGTCGCACCGGCGAGCTGCTCGGCCGGGACCGGGCGGCTGCGGGCATCGAGTGCCTCCGCGAGCAGCGCCAGGCCGACGACCACGATGTACACGAGCGCCGCGGTCGGCGCGTAGAAGTAGTCGTAGTCCGACGTGACGAGCTTGCCGATCTCGTCGACGAACAGACCGAACCCCACGCCGCCGACGAGCGCGCCGAGTGGCCGCACCACCGGACCTGCGAAGGAGAGCATGAGCACGAACGCGACGGCCATGAGGAGGCCACCCCACAGCGCGTGCGACAGGTGCAGGCCGGACCCGCCGACCTGCGGGTAGCCGGACGCGGCCAGCGCGCCGCGCGTCACGAGGACCGTGAGCACCGCCACGACGAGGAACGCCATGAGGTGCCGACCGCCCGCAGGGGCGCGCGGCAGGCCGAGCCGCAGCAGCGCGCGGCGCACGGGGTTCGGCGCACGCTGCGCCGGACCATTCGTGCCCCACGGGCCGGTCACCGCTTGCGCTTCTCCCGGACCCGCACGCCGATCGAGATGGGCGAGCCCTCGAAGCCGAACGTCTCGCGCAGGCGACGCTCGATGTACCGGCGGTAGCCCGGGTCGAGGAAGCCGGTGGTGAACAGCACGAACCGCGGCGGCCGGGTGGACGCCTGGGTCGCGAACAGGATGCGCGGCTGCTTGCCGCCGCGCAGGGGGTGCGGGTGCGCCGCGACGAGCGCGCCGAGGAACGCGTTGAGACGGCCGGTCGGGATGCGCGTGTCCCACGACGCGAGCGAGCGCTCGAGCGCGGGCACGAGCCGGTCGGCGTGCCAGCCGGTCTTCGCGGAGATGTTGACGCGAGGCGCCCAGCGCACCTGGACGAGCTCCTGCTCGATCTCGCGCTCGAGGTACGGGCGGCGGTCCTCGTCCATGAGGTCCCACTTGTTGTAGGCGATCACGACCGCGCGGCCCGCGTCGATCACCTGCTGCACCACGCGGATGTCCTGCTCGGTGAGCTCGGTCGACGCGTCGAGCAAGACGACCGCGACCTCGGCCTTCTCGATCGCGGCCTGCGTGCGCAGGCTCGCGTAGAAGTCCGCGCCGGAGGTCTGGTGCACGCGCCGGCGGATGCCCGCGGTGTCGACGAACACCCACGGGATGCCCTTGAGCTCGACGAGCTCGTCGACGGGGTCGCGGGTCGTGCCCGCGACGGAGTCGACGACCACGCGCTCGGTGCCGAGCACCTTGTTGAGCAGCGAGGACTTCCCCACGTTCGGCCGTCCGACGAGCGCGACGCGGCGCGGGCCGTCGGGCAGCACGACTCCGTGCGCCGAGACCTCGGGCAGGGCGTCGAGCACCGCGTCGAGCAGGTCTCCCGTGCCGCGGCCGTGCAGCGCCGAGACCGGGTACGGCTCACCGAGACCGAGGCCCCACAGCGTCGCGGCGTCGGCCTCCCCCGCCGGTCCGTCGACCTTGTTGGCGCACAGCACGACGGGCTTGCCCGAGCGGCGCAGCAGCCGGACCACCTGCTCGTCGGTGTCGGTCGAGCCAACGGTCGCGTCCACGACGAACACGACCGCGTCGGCCAGTGCGATCGCCACCTCCGCCTGCTCGGCGACGCGCGCGTCGATCCCCGCGACGTCGACCTCCCAGCCGCCGGTGTCCACGAGCGTGAAGCGCCGCCCCGCCCACTCCGCGGGATAGCTCACGCGGTCGCGCGTGACGCCGGGCTTGTCCTCGACGACGGCCTCGCGGCGGCCGAGGATCCGGTTGACGAGGGTCGACTTGCCGACGTTCGGCCGCCCGACGACCGCGAGCACGGGCAGCGCGCGACCCGAGCCGTCGAAGTCCTTGTCGTCGAGGTCGCCCTCGAGCAGTGCGAGGTCCTCGTCGCCCAGGTCGTAGTCGGCGAGACCGGCGCGCAGCGCCCGTTCACGGTCGGCGTCGTCCGCCTCGTCGGGCAGGATGATCGCCTCGTCGCTCTCGGGCAGCACGAACTCGGCTTCGGTCTCACTCATGTGGCCATTGTCCCCGACGACGAGCGCGTCGGACGCCGCAACGCTCCGCGGGCGCCCGGTCAGGCGTCGACGGTCCGGTTCGGGTCGTCGGCCGGCAGCGCGAGACCGGTCGTCGCCACGGCGTCCGCGACGGTCGCGGCCAGTGCCTCACGGATCCGCTCGTTCGCCTCGGCGAGCGCCTCACGACCCGTCGCGCCCGGTCGTCGCTCGATGCTCACCGGCGGGCCGAACACCACCGCGAGCCGACGACGGGCGCCCGGCACGTGCCCGACCGACTCGCCCGTGCGGCGGGTGCCCAGGACCGCGACGGGCACGACCGGCGCGTGACCGTTGAGCGCGAGCCAGGCGATCCCGGCGCGTGCGCCCGAGGCATCGCCCTTGCCCCGGTTCCCCTCGGGGAAGATCCCGACGACGCCGCCGCGGCGCAGCACACCGAGCGCCGCGGTCAGCGCACCCCGCCCGCCCTCGCGGTCCACCGGGATCTGGCCCGCCGAGCGCAGCAGCAGCCCGAGCGGACCGTGGAACATCTCCTCCTTGACGAGGACGTGCGTGGGCCGGGGCGCGGCACCGACGAGGATCGGTCCGTCGATCACGCCTGTGTGGTTGGCCGCCAGCAGGACGGGACCGCTACGAGGCACGTTGTCGCGGCCGGACACGCGGGTCCCCCACACGACCCGCGCGAGCAGCACCCCGAGCCAGCGCCACCAGCGCGGACCCCGGGGCGACGGGACGTCGGTCACCGGGGAGCCACCTGGGCCACGACGTCGAGCACGGCCGCCACGGTCTGCTCCAGGTTCAGGTCCGACGAGTCGACCGTGACGACGCCGTCGGCAGCGACCTGGAACTCGACGACCGTCGCGTCGTCGGCGTCGCGGCGCACCACCTGGTCGCGGGTCGCCGCCACCGCGGCCTCGTCGTCGCTGCCGTGCAGCTCCTTGGCGCGCCGCGAGAGCCGGGCGGCCTCCGAGGCCGTGAGCAGCACGCGCACGTCCGCGTCGGGCGCGATCGCCGTCGTGATGTCACGCCCCTCCGCGACCACCCCGCGCCCGCCCGACCAGCCGCCGGTGCTCTCGTCCTCGATCACGGTCCGCTGCCGCCGACCGAGCTCCGCACGCGCCTCGAGGTTCGTCGCGACCGCGCTCACGGCCGACGAGATCTCGGTCGCCCGGATGGCCACCGACACGTCCTCGCCGGCGACGCGCACGGCCGGCGCGGCCGGGTCCAGGTCGATCTCGAGCGGCAGCGCCCGGACCTGCTCGGCGACCGCGTGACGATCGGTCAGCGGCGTGCCCTGGGTCAGGCACCACAGCGTCGCCGCGCGGTACATCGCACCCGTGTCGAGGTACGCGAGCCCCAGCGCGACCGCGACCCCGCGCGCCACGCTCGACTTGCCCGAACCCGACGGTCCGTCGATCGCCACCACCAGCCCGCTCACCGCACGACCCTCCAGCCCCGCTCCGACAGCTCCGCCTCGAGATGCTCGACGCTGCTCGGCAGCACCGAGATCGCGGCCAGCCCGACGGGGCGACCCGCCGCGTGCTCGATGCGCAGGTCCTCGAGGTTCACGCCGACGTCGCCGACGTCCTGCAGCAGGTGAGCGAGCTCGCCCGGCTCGTCGGGCACGAGCACCGTGACCTCGGCGTACTGCCGCTGCGCGCCGCCGTGCTTGCCCGGGATGCGCGCGACGCCGTCGTTGCCGCGCGCGACCAGGTCGGCGATCGACAGCAGCGTGCCGGTGCGCACCGACTCCGGTCCCGTGGCCTCGTCGGCGACCGCGAGGGCCGCGAGCACGCCGTCCAGGTCGTCGCGCAACGCCGCCAGGACCGGGGCGACCGCGGCCGAGTTGGCCGCAAGGATCGACGTCCACAGCCCGGGGTCGGACGCCGCGATCCGGGTCACGTCCCGCAGGCCCTGACCGGCCAGCCCGAGCGCGTCGTCGGACAGAGCGACGAGACGTGCGGCGACGAGCGACGCGACGACCTGCGGCACGTGCGACACCGCGGCCACCGCGGCGTCGTGCGCGTCCGCCGCCATCACGACCGGAACCGAACCCAGGTCGACCGCGAGCTCACGGACCGCGAGCTGCGCGTCGAACGTCGTCACGGGCGAGGGGGCGATCACCCACGGCCGCCCGAGGAACAGGTCAGGAACCGCCGCGGACGGGCCCGAACGCTCGCGCCCCGCCATCGGGTGCGAGCCGACGTAGCGGCTCAGGTCGGCGCCCGCCGCTTCCAGCTGGGCGAGCACGTGGCCCTTGACCGATGCGACGTCCGTGACGACCGCGTGCGGGTGGGCGCCGAGCTGCGCGGCGACCGCGTCCGCCGTGACGTCGGGCGGTGCGGCGACGACGACCAGCGCGGGCTCGTCGTCGTCGGGCGCGGTCGGGCGGCCCGCACCCACGTCCCGCGCGAGCGCCACCGCCGTACGCGACGGGTCCTGCAGCCGGACGTCGACGCCCAGCGCCGTCAGACGCAGCCCGACGGACGTGCCCAGCAACCCCGTGCCCACGACGAGAACGGGCCCGCGTGTCGCTGCGTTCACATCCCCACCTGGGTCATCAGCGAGCCGACCTCCGTCTTCGAGAGCACCCGCGTGCGACCCTGCTTGAGGTCGCCCAGCCGGATCGGGCCGATGCGCGTGCGCACGAGCTTGGTGACCGGGTGGCCGACCTCCTCGAACACCCGCCGCACCACACGGTTGCGGCCCTCGTGCAGCGTGAGCTCGACGAGGCTGAGGTGCGAGAGCGCCTGCACCACGGTCACCGTGTCGATCGCCACGGGCCCGTCCTCGAGCTCGACACCGCGCCTGAGCTTCGCGGCCGTCGCCGCGGTGACCTTGCCCTCGACCTCGGCCAGGTAGGTCTTGGCGACGCCGTGCGACGGGTGCGAGAGCCGGTTGGCCAGCTCGCCGTCGTTCGTCAGGAGGATCAGACCCTCGGTGTCCGCATCGAGCCGACCGACGTGGAACAGCCGTTCCTCGCGGTTTGCCACGTACTGCCCGATCGACGGTCGACCCTCGGGGTCGTGCATCGTCGAGACGACGCCCTTGGGCTTGTTCAGGGCGATCGTCACCATCGACTCGTCGAGCTGCACGCGCATGCCGTCGACGTGGATGGGCTGGCGCTTGGGGTCCACCCGCACGCCGAGCTCCGTGACGACCTGCCCGTCGACCTCGACCCGACCGTTCGCGATGAGGTCCTCGCACGCACGGCGCGATCCGATGCCCGCGGCCGCGAGGACCTTCTGCAGGCGCACACCGTCCGGATCGTGCACGTCGACCTCGACGAGCGGCGCCGGTCGCTTCGGCGAACGCTGCTGCACGGGTCGGCTCGGACCCGCAGCACGGCGCGCCGGGGCCTTGCCCCCGGGCTTGCCGGTCGACCACGAACCACCGGTGGGCTTGCCGCCGCCCGACCTGCCCGTAGCGGACTTGCCGGATGCGGACTTGCCCGATGCGGACTTGTCGGATGCGGGCCTGCCGCCGGCAGCCCTCCCGGTCGCAGGCTTGCCGCCGGCGCTCTTGCCGTCCGTAGGCCTGCCGTCCGTGGGCCTGCCGCCCGTCGGCCGTCCGCCCGTGGGCCTGCCCGACGAGGACCGCGCGCCCGACGACGCGCCCCGCGAACCGCCGCCCTGCGGACGGCCCCCCGCGGACCCGCCGCCGCGCGCACCATCCCTGGAGCCACCCCTGGAACTGCCCCTGGAACCGCCCGATGCGCCGCGCTGCTGGTCGCTCATGACCCGTCTCCGATCTCGTCGTCCACGCCGTCCAGTGCCTCGACATCAGGCAGGTAGGGCGCGAGCGGGGGCAGGTCGTCCAGACCCGAGAGCCCCAGCCTCTCCAAGAAGTATCCCGTGGTCCCGTACAGCACCGCGCCCGTGACCGGATCCGTGCCCATGTCGGCGACGAGCCCGCGCGCGCCGAGCGTCCGCACCACCGAGTCGACGTTGACGCCGCGCACCGCCGAGACCTGGCCGCGCGTCACCGGTTGGCGGTAGGCGATCACGGCGAGCGTCTCGAGTGCGGCCTGCGTCAGGCGTGCGCTCTGGCCGTCCAGCACGAACCGTCCGACGACGTCCGCGTACGGCGGTGCCGAGTACACGCGCCAGCCCTCACCCGCGCGTCGCAGCTCGAAGCCCCGTGGTCGGCCGCCGCGTTCGCCGCGGTAGTCGGCCGCCAGCTCCTCGAGCAGCTCCTCGACACGCGTCGTCGGCAGCGCGAGCGTCGTCGCCAGCCGCACGGCCGAGATGGGCTCGTCGACGACCATCAGCACCGCCTCGAGCGCGGCCAGCGCGCCGCCGGGCAGGTCCTCGACGTCGAACGCGAGCTCGTCGGGCACTGCATCTCCGGGCACTGCGTCTTCGGGCCCGGCCGCGCGCGCATCCTCGTCGGGAAGGATCTCGTCGGACGGCGGCAGGTCGGGTGCCATCTGGTCGCTCACTGGTCCTCCTCGGCAGTCGGGGGCGGGGCCACCGCATCGGACGTCGTCCCGGACGTCAGGTCAGGCTCGTCGTCGGACGGCGCGTCGGGTGCGCCCTCGGATCCTTGCGTCGTGTCGAGCTGGTCGAAGTCGTCGGAGACCGCGATGTCGCCCTCGGCCGTCCCGGTCCACCGCACGGACAGCTCCCCCAGCGGCGTGACCTGCTCGAACCCGACGGCTCCCTCGCGGAACAGCTCGAGCAGCGCGAGGAACCGGGCGACGACCACGACGGTCCCGTCGGCGTCCGCGACCAGCGCGCGGAACGTCGTCGTGCCGTGGTGCCGCAGCCGGTCGACGAGCACCGCCGCCTGCTCGCGCACGCTCACGCGCGGGGCGTGCAGGTGGCTGATGTCGACCCCGGGGGGCGGCGGCTTCGGGGCGGTCGCGCGCGCGGCGAGCACCGCGAGCTCGGCCGGCCCGATCTGCCAGACCAGCTCCGGCAGCAACGCCGCCAGGTGCGGCTCGAGCGCCACCTGCCGGGGGAAGCGCCGACCCTCGGTGGCGAACCGTTGCGCCAGGTGAGCGGCGACCTGCTTGTACGCGCGGTACTGCAGGAGCCGGGCGAACAGCAGGTCGCGCGCCTCGAGCAGCTCGAGGTCCTCGGCGTCCTCGACGTCCGCGGACGGCAGCAGGCGGGCGGCCTTGAGGTCGAGCAACGTGGCGGCCACGACGAGGAACTCCGAGGCCCGGTTGAGGTCCCAGTCCGCCTCGGCCGCCCGGATGTAGCCGATGAACTCGTCCGTCACGCGCGCGAGCGCGACCTCGGTGATGTCGAGCTTGTGCTTCGCGATCAGGCCCAGCAGCAGGTCGAACGGTCCGCTGAAGTTGTCGAGGTGGACCTCGAACCCGGCCGTGCCCGCGGGCGCGGCCGATCCGTCGGCGAGCTCTGCCGCGACGCCCGGGTCAGGCGGCGTCGCCACGGGCGACGAGCTCGCGCGCGAGCTGCCGGTAGGCCTCCGCACCCGGGTGCGTGGGTGCGTAGGTGGTGATCGGCTCGGCCGCGACGGTCGCGTCCGGGAACTTCACGGTCCGGTTGATGACCGTCTGCAGGAGCTGGTCGCCGAACGCCTCGTGCACGCGCGCGACGACCTCGCGGGCGTGCAGCGTGCGCGAGTCGTACATCGTGGCGAGGATGCCGTCGACCTCGAGGCGCGGGTTCAGCCGGTCGCGCACCTTCTCGATCGTCTCGATGAGCAGTGCGACGCCGCGCAGCGCGAAGAACTCGCACTCGAGCGGGATCAGTACGCCGTGCGCGGCCGTGAGCGCGTTGACGGTGAGCAGGCCCAGCGACGGCTGGCAGTCCACGAGGACCACGTCGTAGTCGTCGAGCGCCGGGCGCAGCACCCGCGAGAGCACCGACTCGCGGGCCACCTCGCCCACGAGCTGCACCTCGGCCGCCGACAGGTCGATGTTGGCCGGGAGTAGGTCGAGCCCGGGGATCGCGGTCGTGCGCACGACGTCCTCGAGCCGCGCATCGCGCTCCATGAGCAGGTTGTAGACCGTCTGGTCGAGCTCGTGCGGGCTCACCCCGAACCCCACCGACGCGGCGCCCTGCGGGTCGAAGTCGACGACGAGGACGCGTCGGCCGTACTCGGCGAGCGCGGCGGCCAGGTTGATGGTGGTCGTCGTCTTGCCGACGCCACCCTTCTGGTTGCACATCGCGATCACGCGCGCCGGCCCGTGCGATCCCAACGGGGCCGGCACCGGGAAGTCCACCAGGGGACGACCGACGGCGTCCTGTTGCTGCGTCGCGCTCACCACGTCGCACAACCTACCGGAGCCGCGCCGTCGCGGTCCGGCGGCGCGCACGCGACCTCGTCGGGTTCGCGCCGGCGCCTGCCGACGAGCCCGCGGGCATCAGATCGCGCGGGGGTGGGACGTGCGGTACACCTCGCGCAGCGCGTCGGGCGTGACGAGCGTGTAGACCTGCGTCGTGGCGACCGAGGCGTGGCCGAGCAGCTCCTGCACCACCCGCACGTCGGCGCCGCCGGAGAGCAGGTGCGTCGCGAACGAGTGCCGCAACGTGTGCGGCGAGACGTGCTCGACGTCGCCCAGGCCCGCCCGCGCGGCGGCCGTGCGCAGCACCGCCCACGCGCTCTGCCTGCTCAGCCGTGCGCCCCGGGCGTTGAGGAAGACCGCGGGCGTGCCCCGGCCCCCCGCGGCCAGCGCGGGCCGGCCACGCACGAGGTACGCCTCGAGCGCCTCGAGCGCGAACGACCCGAGCGGCACGATGCGCCGCTTGCCGCCCTTGCCGAGCAGCCGGACGGCGGCACGGTCGGGGTTGCGGTCGACGTCGTCGACGTCCAGGCCCACGGTCTCGCTGATCCGCGCACCGGTCGCGTACAGGACCTCGAGCAGGGCGCGGTCGCGCAGCGGCACCGGGCCCTCTCCCAGGCCGGCGGCGTCGATGAGGCGTGTGACCTGGTCGACCGAGATCGCCTTGGGCAGTCGCTTCGGCTGGGCCGGTGGGCGCACCGCGCGGGCGGTGTCGTCGGACGTCACGCCGTCCAGCACCCAGAACCGGTGCCAGCCGCGCACCGCGACCACGGCACGGGCCGCCGACGACGCGGACAGCACCGCGCGCCCGTCCGAGCCGGTGCGCAGCGCGAGCAGGAAGTCCTCGACGTCGGCCTCCACGACGTCCGCGGGGACACGGCGACCGCGTCCGACGAGGAAGACGACGTACCGCCCGAGGTCGCGGCGGTAGGCGGCAACCGTGTTCGTCGAGAGCCCGCGCTCGACTGCCAGGTGCGCGAGATAGGTCTGCAGGCAGCGGCTCAGCGCCTCGGCGGGCGCCTCGACGGACACGGACGGACCCCGCTCAGAACGGCAGGAAGACGTCGACCGAGATGGCGACCGACAGCAGCGTGAGGTACGTGATGGACGCGTGGAAGACGTTCATGGCCCGTAGCTTGCCGCGGGCCGGGTCCTCCGCACGGCGCAGCAGCGAGATGCACGCCCACAGGAACCAGCCGCCCAGCGCGCTCGCGACCACTGCGTACACCCACGTCATCCCGGCGGCCGGGATCAGCAGGAGCGAGCAGGCGATCATCGCCAACGTGTAGGCGATCATCTCGCGTGCGACCTTGGTGTCCTTCGCGACGACGGGGAGCATCGGCACGCCGGCGGCCGCGTAGTCGCTGCGGAACTTCATCGACAGCGGCCAGTAGTGCGGCGGCGTCCAGAAGAAGATCACGCCGAACAGCAGCACGGCCGGCCAGCCGACGTCGCCCGTGACCGCCGACCACCCGATCAGCACCGGCATGCAGCCCGCGGCGCCGCCCCACACGATGTTCTGCGGCGTGCGCCGCTTGAGGATCATCGTGTAGCCGACGACGTAGATGAGGATCGCCCCCGCCGCGAGCAGCGCCGAGACCCAGTTCACGAGGAGGCCGAGCCACAGCAGGCTCGCAACGCCGAGCACGAGGCCCGACGTGAGCGCCGCACCGGGGCTCACCGCACCCGTGACCGTCGGGCGGCGGCGGGTCCGGTTCATCACCTTGTCGATGTCCCGGTCGATGTAGCAGTTCAGCGTGTTCGCCGAGCCGGCCGCGGCCGCGCCTCCGACGAGCGTCGCGAGCACCAGCCCCGGGCTCGGCCAGCCGTCCGCGGCGAGGATCATCGTCGGGATCGTCGTGACGAGCAGCAGCTCGATCACGCGCGGCTTGGTCAGAACCACGAACGGGCTGATGCGGTCCCAGGCCCGGCCCCACAGGCTCCGCCGCGCCGCGCCCGCCACCTCGTCCGCAGCCGACCCATGAGCCGATCCGTGGGCCGAGCCCTCGGTCGACGCTCCCGCCCCCAAGGGTCCGGGAGCGTCCGGGACGCCGGCGTCGTCGACGGACGGGGGGTTGGAGAGGCGCACGCGCTGGGGGTTCCGTTCGGTGCTCGGGACTGTGGGGCCTGTGGGAGGTCGATGGGACAGGTTCGTGCGCAGCCATGCTACGACCTGGGCGGGACGAAAGGCCTGCGCGCGGGGCCCGGCAGGCCTGTGAGTTCGGTCGCTCACGCGTCGGGGATGTTGCGCCCGGCTCACGACGGACGCGCCGCGGACGTGAGGGTGGCCGAGCGATGGTCGGCGTGACACCGTCCCACCCGGTCCGCTATAGGCTCGAGCGGCACGGACCGGCCACCGCACGAGCCTTCCTGGCACGTCCCCGGCCGCTCCGGCCGGCGCCCTGCGACGGGCGCCCGACACTCTCAGCGACATCACCCGACTGCCATCGGGTGGGAATGAGGTCTGGTGAACGCGAAGGCTCCCCTGGCGGACTCGGTCGGTTGGACCGACCTGGACGTGCGCGCCGTCGACACGGTGCGCGTCCTGGCCGCGGACGCCGTGGAGAAGGTCGGCAACGGGCACCCGGGCACGGCGATCAGCCTCGCCCCCGCCGCCTACCTCCTCTACCAGAACGTGATGCGGCACGACCCGACGGATCCGGCGTGGCTCGGCCGCGACCGCTTCGTGCTGTCGGCGGGCCACTCCTGCCTCACGCAGTACATCCAGCTGTACCTGGCTGGTTTCGGGCTCGAGCTCGACGACCTGCAGGCGCTGCGGACGTGGGGCTCCAAGACCCCCGGTCACCCCGAGTACAAGCACACGACGGGTGTCGAGATCACGACCGGTCCCCTGGGCCAGGGACTCGCGTCGGCCGTCGGGTTCGCGATGGCGCAGCGGCGCGAGCGGCACCTGCTCGACCCCGAGGCGGCACCCGGCACGAGCCCGTTCGACCACTTCACGTACGTCATCGCGTCGGACGGCGACCTGCAGGAGGGCGTCACGAGCGAGGCGTCGTCCATCGCCGGGACGCAGGAGCTCGGCGGCCTGATCGTGCTGTGGGACGACAACCACATCTCGATCGAGGGCGACACCCAGATCGCGTTCACCGAGGACGTGCTCGCGCGGTACGAGGCGTACGGCTGGCACGTGCAGTTCGTCGACTGGACCGCCGGGGGCGAGTACCGCGAGGACGTCGACGCGCTCGCCGCGGCGATCGAGGCCGCCAAGGCCGTCACCGACAAGCCGTCCTTCATCGGCTTGCGCACGCTGATCGCCTGGCCCACGCCCGGCAAGACCGACGACCACTCGTCGCACGGCTCGAAGCTGGGCACCGACGCGATCCGCGGCCTCAAGGAGCTCGTCGGGTTCGACCCGGACAAGACCTTCGAGGTCGCTCCCGAGGTCATCGCGCACACGCGCTCGCTCGCGGCCCGTGCGGCCGGCGCACGCGCCACGTGGCAGAAGGCGTTCGACGCGTGGGCCGCCGCGAACCCCGACCGGCTCGCCCTGCTCGAGCGCCTCGTCGCGCACGAGCTGCCGGCCGACTGGGAGCAGGCGCTTCCCGTGTTCCCCGCCGGCAAGTCGGTCGCGACGCGCGCCGCCTCGGGCGAGGTGCTCTCCGCCATCGCCGACGAGCTGCCCGAGCTGTGGGGCGGCTCCGCGGACCTGGCGGGCTCCAACAACACGACGATGAAGGGTCAGCCGTCGTTCCTGCCGGCGCACCGCTCGACGCACGAGTTCGCGGGCGACGAGGGTGGCCGCACGCTGCACTTCGGCATCCGTGAGCACGGGATGGGCGCGATCCTGTCGGGGATCACGCTGCACGGCCTGACCCGGGCGTACGGCGGCACGTTCCTGCAGTTCGCGGACTACATGCGCGGCTCCGTGCGTCTCGCCTCGCTCATGGGCGTCCCGTCGATCTACGTCTGGACGCACGACTCGATCGGTCTCGGTGAGGACGGCCCGACGCACCAGCCCGTCGAGCACCTGACCGCGCTGCGCGCGATCCCGGGCCTGACGATCGTGCGCCCCGCCGACGCCAACGAGACCGCGCAGGCATGGAAGGCGACGCTCGAGCACCGCGACGGCCCCGTGGGCCTGATCCTCACGCGCCAGAACGTCCCGACGTTCCCCCGCGGTGAGGACGGCTTCGCACCCGCCGACGGTGTCGCCAAGGGCGCGTACGTGCTGCTCGAGGCGAGCACCGGCGCGCCCGACGTGATCCTGATCGGCACGGGCTCGGAGGTGCAGCTCGCGGTGCAGGCGCGCGAGACGCTCGAGGCCGCGGGCATCGCGACCCGCGTCGTGTCGGCTCCCTCGCTCGAGTGGTTCGCCGCGCAGGACGCCGCCTACCGCGAGTCGGTGCTCCCGGCGGCGGTGCGCGCGCGCGTCTCGGTCGAGGCCGGTATCGCGCTGTCCTGGCACCGGATCGTCGGCGACGCCGGCCGCAGCGTCTCGCTCGAGCACTTCGGTGCCTCGGCCGACGCCGAGACGCTCTACCGCGAGTTCGGCATCACCGCCGAAGCCGTGGTCGCGGCGGCGCACGAGTCGCTCGCGGCCGTGCGCGGCGACGACGCCCCGTCGACCGCGGGGGTCGTCCCGACCGCCCCCGGCACGGGCGACCAGCAGGCCTGACCCCAGGTCGCGTGGCGCCGCTCCAGCGGGCGCCACGCGGTCGGGGGCATGAGGATGGACGACGAGGCAGTCGCGCGCCCTGGTCGGCGCGCGGCCGCACCACGAGGGAAGGAACGACCATGGCACCGAGCGGACCCCTCGCCCGGCTCTCGGAGGCGGGGGTCGCCGTCTGGCTCGACGACCTCTCGCGCGAGCGCCTGCGCAGCGGCAACCTGGCCGAGCTCGTCGAACGCGGCGTCGTGGGCGTGACCACGAACCCGACGATCTTCGCCAACGCCATCTCGCACGGCGACGCGTACGACGACGCGCTGCGCGTGCTCGCCGCGTCGGGCGCGAGCGTCGACGACGCGGTCTTCACGATCACGACCGACGACGTCCGGGCCGCAGCCGACGTGCTGCGACCGGTCTACGACCGCACGTCGGGGCAGGACGGTCGGGTCTCGATCGAGGTCGACCCGCGCCTCGCGCGTGACACGGACGGGACGGTCGCCTCGGCCAAGGCGCTGTGGGCGGCCGTCGACCGGCCGAACGTCTTCATCAAGATCCCGGCGACCGTCGAGGGCCTGCCCGCGATCACCGCCGTTCTCGCCGAGGGCATCAGTGTCAACGTCACGCTGATCTTCTCGCTCGAGCGCTACCTCGCGGTGCTCGACGCATTCCAGGCCGGGCTCGAGCAGGCCCGCGTGGCCGGCCACGACCTGGACCGCATCGCGTCGGTCGCCTCGTTCTTCGTCTCGCGCGTGGACACCGCGATCGACCCGGCGCTCGACGAGCTCGGCACCCCGGAGGCCGCCGCGCTGCGCGGCACCGCGGCGATCGCGAACGCGCGCATCGCGTACGGCGCCTACCTCGAGGTCGTCGCCGCGCGCCGCTGGCAGGCTCTCGCGGCCGCCGGCGCGCACCCGCAGCGACCGCTGTGGGCCTCGACCGGAGTCAAGGATCCGGCCTACCCCGACACGCTGTACGTCGACGAGCTCGTCGTCGACGGCGTCGTGAACACCATGCCCGAGGCGACCCTGAAGGCTGTCGAGGACCATGGCGGCAGCGGTGCGGACACCGTCACGGGGACGCAGGACGCGGCCGTCGCGGTGATCGAAGGCCTCGCCGCGGTCGGCGTCGATCTCGACGAGGTGACCACGAAGCTCGAGGTCGAGGGCGTCGACAAGTTCATCGCGAGCTGGGAGCAGCTGCTGGCGAAGGTGTCCGAGGGTCTGCAGGTCGCGGCGAACCGCCTGGCGGACGCCCGGTGAGCCGGGCGAAGGTCGCACCCGGCGTCAACCCGCTGCGTGACCCCCGTGACCGTCGGCTGCCACGGATCGCCGGCCCGTGCGGCCTGGTGATCTTCGGTGTGACCGGGGACCTCGCGCGCAAGAAGCTCATGCCCGCGGTCTACGACCTGACCAATCGCGGCCTGCTGCCGCCCGGCTTCGCGCTGACCGGCTTCGCGCGGCGCGACTGGGAGACCGAGGACTTCGCCCAGATCGTGCACGACGCGGTCCGAGACCACGCGCGCACGCCGTTCCGCGAGGCGACCTGGCGGCAGATGTCCGAGGGCATCCGCTTCGTGCAGGGCACGTTCGACGACGACGACGCCTTCGACCGCCTGCGCACCACGGTCGAGGACCTCGACAGGTCCCGCGGCACGGGCGGGAACCACGCGTTCTACCTCTCGGTGCCGCCGTCGTCGTTCCCGGTCGTGTGCGAGCAGCTGTCCCGCTCCGGGCTCTCGCAGCCGTCCGGCGACGCCTGGCGCCGCGTCGTCATCGAGAAGCCGTTCGGTCACGACCTGGCGAGCGCCCGCGAGCTCCAGAACATCGTGTCGAGCGTCTTCCGGCCCGACGACATCTTCCGCATCGACCACTACCTCGGCAAGGAGACGGTGCAGAACCTGCTCGCGCTGCGGTTCGCCAACCAGCTCTTCGAGCCGATCTGGAACGCCAACCACGTCGACCACGTGCAGATCACGATGGCCGAGGACATCGGCATCGGCGGCCGGGCCAGCTACTACGACGGCATCGGCGCGGCGCGTGACGTCATCCAGAACCACCTGCTCCAGCTCCTCGCCCTCACCGCGATGGAGGAGCCCGTCTCGTTCGACGCGCAGTCGCTGCGCGCCGAGAAGGAGAAGGTGCTCTCGGCAGTGCGCGTGCCGCGCGACATCGGCCGCCATACCGCGCGCGGCCAGTACACCGCCGGGTGGCAGGGCGGCGAGAGCGTCGTCGGCTTCCTCGAGGAGGAGGGCTTCAACCCGCACTCGACGACCGAGACGTTCGCCGCGATCCGGGTCGACATCGACACACGGCGCTGGGCCGGCGTGCCGTTCTACCTGCGCAGCGGCAAGCGGCTGGCCAAGCGCGTCACCGAGATCGCCGTCGTCTTCAAGCGCGCGCCGCACCTGCCCTTCGAGTCGACCGCCACCGAGGAGCTCGGCAAGAACGCGCTGGTCATCCGCGTGCAGCCCGACGAGGGTGTCACGCTGCGGTTCGGCGCCAAGGTGCCGGGCACGCAGATGGAGGTCCGCGACGTCACGATGGACTTCGGCTACGGGCACGCGTTCACGGAGGCCTCCCCCGAGGCCTACGAGCGGCTCATCCTCGACGTCCTGCTCGGCGATCCGCCGCTGTTCCCGCAGAACACCGAGGTCGAGCTGTCCTGGAAGATCCTCGACCCGGTGATCAACTACTGGGCCAACCACGGCAAGCCCGACGACTACCGCGCGGGCACGTGGGGTCCGCGCACCGCCGACGAGATGATGGCGCGCGACGGGCGCGCCTGGAGGCTCCCGTGATCATCGACATGCCGGACACGACGACGCGCGACGTCGCCAAGCGGCTCCTGTCCGAGCGCGACGAGGGCGGCGCCGTCGCCCTCGGGCGCGTCCTCACGCTGCTCGTCCACGTCGGCGCGCACGACCCCGAGCACGCGATCTCGGCGGCCAACGCGGCCAGCCACGAGCACCCGTGCCGGATCATCCTCATCGCCTCGGGCACCGAGGGCACCCAGCTCGACGCGCAGATCCGCCTCGGCGGGGACGCCGGCGCATCCGAGGTCATCATCCTGCGCCCGGCCGCCGAGCTGGCCGACCACCTCGACACGCTCGTCATGCCGCTGCTGCTGCCCGACGCGCCGATCGTCGCCTGGTGGCCGTACCAGCCGCCGGCCGCGCCGTCCGAGGACCCGCTGGGCAAGATGGCGCAGCGCCGGATCACCGACACGTCGCGCTGCACCAACCCCCGTCCGACGCTGCGTCGACTCGCGGAGAACTACGTCGAGGGCGACACGGACCTGTCCTGGACCCGGGCCACGCTATGGCGCGGACTCATCGCCGCGACGCTCGACCAGCCGCCGTACGAGCCCGTGCGCCGCGCGTCGATCGCCGGCGAGAGCAACCACACGTCGGTCGACATGGTCGCCGCGTGGCTCGCGCACGCGCTGCGCTGCCCCGTCGACATCGAGCGCATCCCCGGCGCGCCGGCGATCGTGCAGGTCAAGCTCGAACGCGCGAGCGGCGACATCATCCTCGACCGGCCCGACGGCAAGACCGCCGCGCTGCACCAGCCTGGCCAGCCCGAGCACCGGATCGCGCTGCCGATCCGGCACCTGCGCGAGTGCCTCGCCGAGGAGCTGCGTCGGCTCGATCCCGACGAGGTCTACGGCGAGGTGCTGACGAAGGGCCTCGCGAGGCTCGAGGCATGACCGCGCCGCGCGACGTCGTCGTCCACCCGGACGCCGAGGTGCTCGCGGCTGCCACGGCCGCCCGCCTGCTCACGGCGCTCGTCGATGCGCAGTGCCACCGCTCCCCCGTGCACCTGGTCCTGACCGGCGGCACGGTGGGCATCAAGGTGCTCGAGCACGTCGCGCAGTCTCCCGTGCGCGCGGCTGTCGACTGGTCCGGCGTGCACGTCTGGTGGGGCGACGAGCGGTTCCTCCCGGACGGCCACGCCGACCGCAACGAGACCCAGGCCCGTGCTGCGCTCCTGGACGCGCTCGGCGACGAGCTGCCCGCGGCCCACCTTCACCCCATGGCGCCACCGAGCGAGGCCACCCCGACGCCCGAGGCGTCCGCCGCCGCCTACGCCGCGGAGCTGGCGGCCTTCGCCACGCCCGAGGGCTCCGGATCGTCGGTGCCCGCGTTCGACGTGCTCCTGCTGGGCATGGGGCCCGACGGCCACGTCGCCTCGCTGTTCCCCGGGCACCCGGCGCTCACGGTCGCCGACGCGTCCACGGTCGGGGTGCACGGCTCCCCCAAGCCGCCGCCGGAGCGCGTCTCGTTGACCTTCGAGGCGATCCGACGAGCCCGCGAGGTCTGGGTCGTCGCCGCCGGCGCCGAGAAGGCCGCCGCGGTCGCCTCGGCGCTCGCCTCCGCGCCCGTGGAGGTCACGCCCGCCGCGGGCGCCCTCGGCACCACGCGCACGCTCTGGCTGCTCGACGTCGCCGCTACCGGGGCCCTCGACCTCCCGGAGTCGGCTCCCCCAGCCTGACGACCGCCGGACGGGCCGACGAACCCGACACGGAAGGACACCGCGGTGGACATCGACGCGCTCGACCTGTGGGCCCAGGTGGACGACTACTTCGCCGTCCTGGCACCCGAGGACCCCCACCTCGTGGCGGTGCGCGACGCCGCCCACCAGGCCGGTCTGCCGGACATCGCGGTGGCCGCGAACCAGGGCAAGCTGCTGCACCTGATCGCCGCGCTCGTCGGCGCCCGGCGGATCCTCGAGATCGGCACGCTCGGCGGCTACAGCACGCTGTGGCTCGCACGCGCACTGCCGCCCGACGGCACGCTCGTCACGCTCGAGCTGGACCCCGCGCACGCCCGCGTCGCACGCTCGTCGTTGGCTCAGGCGGGTGTCGGGTCGCTCGTGGACATCGTCGTCGGCCCTGCGGTCCACAGCCTCGAGCGCATGGTCGCGGACGGCACCGAACCATTCGACCTCGTCTTCGTCGATGCGGACAAGGAGGCGCTCGCGCGCTACCTCGAGCTCTCGCTCGAGCTGTCACGGCCCGGTACGGCGATCATCGTCGACAACGTCGTCCGGCAGGGCGCCGTGGTCGACCCTTCGCACCCGGACGGCCGCGTCCAGGGTGTGCGCCGGATGGTGGACCTGCTCGCGGAGCACCCGCGCCTCGACCCGACCGTGATCCAGACCGTCGGCGTCAAGGGCCACGACGGCTTCGCGCTGCTGCGCGTCCTGCCCTGACGCGCTGCCGTACGGGTGGGCTCAGCTGCCGCCGCGGCGGGCCCGCAGTGCGGCCAGCGCCTCGTCGAGGATCGCCGCGCCGTCCTCGTCGGACCGTCGCTCCTTCACGTACGCGAGGTGCGTCTTGTACGGCTCGTTGCGCACCGGTGCCGGAGGGTTCTCCTGGTCCTGCCCGGCCGGGAAGCCGCAACGCGGGCAGTCCCACGTCACGGGCGCCTCCTGCGCGACCTCCTCCGCGAAGCTCGGCCGCGTCTCGTGGCCGTTCGCGCACCAGTACGAGATCCACACGCGCGGCGCGCTGTCGCCCCGCTCGGCCTCGCCCATCGGGCCCGCGCCGACGCGCGAACCCCGGATCGCACTCCCGCTCGCCATCTCCGGAGCCTCAGGCGTCCTGGGCTTCGACGAGCCCCAGGACCACGATCGTCATGGTCCAGACGAGGGCCACCCCGATCGTGATCCGGTTGAGGTTGCGCTCGGCGACGCCGGACGAGCCGGCGCCGGAGGTGATGCCGCCGCCGAACATGTCCGACAGGCCGCCGCCCTTGCCCTTGTGCAGCAGGACCAGCGGGACGAGCAACAGGCTGGTGGCCACCAGCAGCACCTGCATCGAGATCTTCAAGACGGTCACGTGGGTGTCGTTCCTCACTGGACTGCGGGGTCTGCATGCGGACCGGACCCGGCTTCGACGCGGGGGCCGGGGTCCAGGGTAGGCGACGACCAGCGTGCGAGGCCACATCGCCACCCGGAGCGCCGTGGCGGGCGCGGACCGATCGGCCCGGTGCCCGCCACGGAGCGTGCTGCGTGCGGTCAGAGACCGACCGCGTGGGACTGGTAGCGCACGATCTTCGCGAACTCCTCGGGGTCGAGGCTCGCGCCGCCGACGAGGGCCCCGTCGACGTCCGGCTTGGCCATGATCGAGGCGACGTTCGACGACTTCACCGAACCGCCGTAGAGCACGCGGACCGCGTCGGCCGTGTCCTGGTCGTACAGCTCCGCGATCCGCACGCGGATGGCCGAGCAGAGCTCCTGCGCGTCCTCCGGCGTCGCGGTCTCGCCCGTGCCGATGGCCCAGACGGGCTCGTACGCCACGACGACCTCGCGGACCTGCTCCGCCGTGAGTCCTGCCAGGCCGCCGTCGAGCTGCGCGAGCGTGTGCGGGACGTGGTTGCCGGCCTTGCGGACCTCGAGCACCTCGCCGACGCACAGGATCGGCTTGAGGCCGGCCCCGAGCGCGTTGGTGACCTTGGCGTTGACGAGCGCGTCGTCCTCCGCGTGGTACTCGCGACGCTCGGAGTGACCGATCACCGCGTAGGTCACGCCGAGCTTGACGAGGAACGCCGGCGCGATCTCACCCGTGTACGCGCCCGAGGCGTGCGCGGAGACGTCCTGCGCGCCGTACACGAGCTCGAGCTTGTCCGCGTCGACGAGCGTCTGCACGCTGCGCAGGTCGGTGAAGGGCGGGATCACCGCGACCTCGACCGTGCCGTAGTCGTGCTTGGCGTCCTTGAGGGTCCATGCAAGCTTCTGGACCGTCTGGATCGCCTGGTGGTGGTCCAGGTTCATCTTCCAGTTGCCCGCCATGAACGGGGTGCGCTGTGCCATCAGTCCTCCAGGACCGCGATGCCGGGGAGGGTCTTGCCCTCCAGGAACTCGAGGCTGGCCCCGCCACCGGTGGAGATGTGGCCGAACTTGGCCTCGTCGAAGCCGAGGATGCGCACCGCGGCCGCGGAGTCGCCACCGCCGACGATGCTGAAGCCGCCGGCCGCGCCGGCGTCGATGAGCGCCTGCGCGACGGCCTTGGTGCCGCCCGCGAAGGCCTCGAACTCGAACACGCCCGCGGGACCGTTCCAGACGACCGTCTTGGCGTCCGCGATCTTCGAGGCGAACAGCGCCTCCGACTCGGGGCCGATGTCGAGACCGATCTTGCCGTCCGGGATCGAGTCGGCCGCGACGACCGCGACCGAGGTGTCCGCCGCGAACGTGTCGCCCACGCGGATGTCGACCGGCAGGACGATCTCGACGCCGCTCGCGGCCGCCTGCTCGAGGTAGCCCTTCACGGTGTCGATCTGGTCGGCCTCGAGCAGCGAGGCGCCGACCGTGTGCCCCTGCGCCGCGAGGAACGTGAACAGCATGCCGCCGCCGATGACCAGGCGGTCCGCCTTCCCGAGCAGGTTCGAGATGACGCCGAGCTTGTCGGAGACCTTCGAGCCGCCGAGCACCACGACGTACGGGCGCTCCGGGTCGTCGGTCGCCTTGCGCAGGGAGGAGACCTCGTTGAGCACGAGCTTGCCCACGGCGTGCGGCAGCTTGAGCGCGACGTCGTAGACCGACGCCTGCTTGCGGTGCACGACGCCGAAGCCGTCCGACACGTAGGCGTCGGCCAGCGCCGCGAGCTCGTCGGCCAACGCCGAGCGCTGGGCCTCGTCCTTGCTCGTCTCGCGTGCGTCGAACCGCACGTTCTCGAGCAGCGCGATCTCGCCGTCGGCGAGCGCCGCGACCGTTTCCTGCGCCGACGGGCCGACGAGGTCCTTGGCCAGCGCGACCGGCTGGCCGAGCAGCTCGGACAGTCGCGCCGCGACGGGGGCGAGCGAGTACTTCTCCTCGAAGCCCTCGCCCTTGGGACGGCCGAGGTGCGCGGTGACGACAACCCGTGCGCCGGCGCCGAGCAGCGCCTGCAGCGTGGGCAGCGCCGCACGGATGCGGCCGTCGTCGGTGATGGTCGTGCCGTCGAGCGGCACGTTGAAGTCGGAGCGGACGAGCACGCGCTTGCCGCGCAGGTCGCCGAGGTCCTCGATGGTCTTCATCTCATCCTCACTGGGGGGCCGGACATGGGTGCGTCCGCGTGCGCGACGGCCGGGGCCGAAGCGCACGCGGACGCATCACCTACTGCTGAGCGGTGTGGCTCAGAGCTTCTCGCCGACGAAGACCGTCAGCTTGACGAGGCTGCTCGAGTAGCCCCACTCGTTGTCGTACCAGGAGACGACCTTGACCAGGTCGCCCGAGACCTTCGTCAGCTTCGAGTCGAAGATGCTCTGGTGCGGGTTGGTGATGATGTCGCTCGAGACGATCTCGTCCGTCACGTACTCCAGGACACCCTTGAGCGGGCCCTCGGCGGCGGCCTTCACGGCGGCGTTGACCTCGTCGACCGTGACCTCGCGCGACGCGGTGAACGTCAGGTCCGTGGCCGAGCCGGTGATCGTCGGCACGCGCATCGCGAAGCCGTCGAGCTTGCCCTTGAGCTCGGGGAGCACGAGCGCCACGGCCTTGGCCGCGCCGGTCGAGGTGGGGACGATGTTCTGCGCGGCGGCACGTGCACGACGGAGGTCGCGGTGCGGGCCGTCCTGCAGGTTCTGGTCACCCGTGTACGCGTGGATCGTGGTCATCAGACCCTTCTCGATCCCGATCGCGTCGTTGAGCGCCTTCGCCATGGGCGCGAGGCAGTTCGTCGTGCAGGACGCGTTCGAGATGATGTGGTGCGCCGCCGGGTCGTAGTCGAGGTGGTTCACGCCGACGACGAACGTCGCGTCCTCGTTCTTGGCGGGCGCGGAGATGATGACCTTCTTGGCGCCGGCCTCGATGTGCGCCTTCGCCTTCGTCGCGTCGGTGAAGAAACCCGTCGACTCGATGACGATGTCGGCACCCAGCTCGGCCCACGGCAGCTTGGCGGGGTCGCGCTCCTCGAGAGCCCGGATCGGCTTGCCGTCGACGATGATGTTGTCGTCGTCGTACGACACGCTCAGCGGGAAGCGGCCAAGGACCGTGTCGTACTTGAGCAGGTGCGCGAGCGTCGCGTTGTCCGTCAGGTCGTTGACCCCGACGATCTCGATGTCCGCGCCGGACTCGACGATCGCACGGTAGAAGTTGCGACCGATGCGGCCGAAGCCGTTGATGCCGACCTTGATGGTCACGTGCCCTCCTCGGCAGCGCCGACGGGGTCGGCGCACACAATTGGTGGTGGGTTCTCGCACGCCGATGTGCGTGCCTCTCGTCCTCGACCGACGCGATACCGGTTCATGCCCAGCACGTGACGCTCGTGTGACGATCGGATGTCCCGAGCCTATACCCGTATCCGCAATGGGCACGTCGCGAAGGTCCCGGATCGGACGCCTGTCCACGTGGTGGGATATGCGCCCTCGTCGGACCTGTCGCCGCTTCTGTCAGAGGTCGAGCAGGTCGGGCGAGAGCCCTGCCTCGGTGTCCGGGATGCCCAGCTCGGCGGCGCGCTTGTCGGCGGTCGCGAGCAGGCGCCGGATGCGCCCCGCGACCGCGTCCTTGGTCAGCGGCGGGTCGGCGAGCTTGCCCAGCTCCTCGAGCGACGCGTCCTTGTTGTCGAGGCGCAGCCGGCCCGCCTCGTGCAGGTGCTCGGGCAGGTCCTCGCCGAGGATCTCGAACGCCCGCTCGACGCGGGCACCGGCCGCGACCGCCGCGCGCGCCGAGCGCCGCAGGTTCGCGTCGTCGAAGTTCGCCAACCGGTTGGCGGTGCCGCGCACCTCGCGGCGCACCCGGCGTTCCTCCCAGACCAGCGTCGCGTCGTGCGCGCCCAGCCGGGTGAGCATCGCACCGATCGCGTCGCCGTCCCGGATCACGACCCGGTCGACGCCGCGCACCTCGCGTGCCTTGGTGCCGATCCCCATCCGCCGTGCTGCGCCGACGAGCGCGAGCGCGGCCTCCGGACCGGGGCACGTGATCTCGAGCGACGACGACCGGCCCGGCTCCGTGAGCGAGCCGTGCGCGAGGAACGCTCCGCGCCAGGCAGCCTCCGCCTCGCCGATGCCACCCGCGACGACCTGCGGCGGCAGTCCTCGCACCGGCCGACCGCGGTTGTCGAGCAGACCGGTCTGGCGCGCGAGGGACTCGCCGTCCCTGACCACGCGCACGACGTAGTGGCTGCTGCGCCGCAGCCCACCGCCCGAGACGACGATGATCTCGCTCTCGTGCCCGTAGACCTCCGAGATCGCCTGCCGCAGCCGGCGCGCGGCGATCGCCGTGTCGAGCTCGGCCTCGATGACGATGCGCCCCGAGATGATGTGCAGCCCGCCCGCGAACCTGAGGGTCGCCGCCACCTCCGCCTTGCGGCACGAGGTCTTGTCCACCTGGAGTCGGGCGAGCTCGTCCTTCACCTGTGCCGTCAACGCCATGGCGTCATCCTGCCACCCAGTCGCGCGCCGCGTGGGCGTCCCGGACTTCCGTCCGACTGGCGGGACGACACGACCTCGGTCGTCGTCGCCTCGGTCGTCGCCTCAGTCGTTGCCTCGGTCGTCGCCCTCGTCGTCGTGCACGTCCCCGACCACACCGTCGATCACGTCCCGCAGCGCGGATGCGAGTCGCAGCGGATCGTGCCGCGGGGTGCCGTCGCCCCGGCTGACCTGGCGCAGCAGCAGGCGCGCGTCACGGGCGGCGCAGGCGTCGAGCAACCGGTCGACGTCCTCGACCGCGGCCGGGTCGGCGATCACCGCGTGCACCCGCTGCTCGGGCGCGTACGCGTGCAGCACGTCCAGGTAGTCCTCGGCGTGCATCCCGGTCGTCTCGCCCTTCTCGTCGGGCGAGAGGTTGAGGTTCACGACGAGCCGGCCGCCCGCCCGGTGCAGCGCGTCGCGCAGCCCCGGGACCAGCAGGTGCGGCATCACCGACGTGTACCAGGACCCCGGACCGAGGATCACCCACTGCGCGTCGTCGATCGCCGCGACCGCCTGCGCGCACGCCGGCGGGTCGTGCGGGACCAGCCGGACGTGGGCGATGGGGTCGCGTGTGCGCGCGATCGCGCTCTGGCCGCGCACCGTCTCGACGGTGCCGTCCGGCCGGTTCACCCGCGCCTCGATGAGCAGCGGGATCTCCGTCATCGGCAGCACGCGCCCGCGCGCGCCGAGCAGTCGACCCACCCAGTCGAGCCCCTCGACCGTGTCCCCCAACAGCTCCCACAGTGCCGCGATCAACAGGTTGCCGACCGAGTGACCGTCCAGCGAACCCTGCGACGCGAACCGGTGCTGCATCACGTCGCTCCAGGTGCGACCCCACTCCGAGTCGTCGCACAGCGCTGCCAGCGCCATCCGCAGGTCACCCGGCGGCAGCACATCCAGCTCGTCGCGCAGACGACCCGACGAGCCACCGTCGTCGGCCACCGTGACGACGGCCGTGATGCGGTCCGTCATCAGACGCACGGCCGACAACGTCGCCGCCAGCCCGTGTCCCCCGCCCAGTGCCGTGACCGCGGGGCCGCGCGGGATGGTCCGGGCCGGGGTCGGCGTCCTCATTCCTTGCCGAGGTCGCGCGCGGCGACCGAGACGCGGTGCCCGGCACCCCGCAGCCGCGCGGCGATCGCCTCGCTGATCGCGACCGAGCGGTGCTTGCCGCCCGTGCAGCCGACCGCGATCGTCACGTAGCGCTTCTCCTCGTTGAGGTAGCCGGCGAGCACCGGCTCGAGCGCCGCGACGTAGCGGTCGACGAACGTGACCGCCCCCGGCAGCCCGAGGACGTACTCGCGCACCGGCCGGTCCCGGCCCGTCAGGTGCCGCAGCTCGGTGATCCAGTACGGGTTGGCCAGGAACCGCACGTCGACCACGTGGTCGGCGTCCAGCGGGATGCCGTACTTGAACCCGAACGACAGGACCGAGATCCGCAGCACGTCCGTGCTGTCACCCGTGACGGTCGCCCGCACCTCGCGCGCCAGGTCGTGCACGTTGAGGTCGGAGGTGTCGATCACCGTGTCGGCCCGCTCGCGGATGTCGGACAGCACGGCACGCTCCTCGGCGATGCCGTCCAGGATCCGTCCGTCGCCCTGCAGCGGGTGCGGACGGCGCACCTGCTCGTAGCGGCGGACGAGCACCTCGTCGGATGCGTCGAGGAAGAGGATGCGGTGCGCCACTCCCGCGTCACGCAGGTCACCGAGCACCTGCGCGAGCTGGCTGAAGAAACCGCGCCCGCGCACGTCGATCACCGCCGCGACACGGTGCGACCGCGTCTCCGGGGGGCCGGTGGTCAGCATCCCGACGAGGTGCGTGAGCATCTGGGCCGGAAGGTTGTCGACCACGTACCAGTCGAGGTCCTCGAGCACCGCGGCCGCACGCGTGCGGCCCGCACCTGACATGCCCGTGATGATGAGCACCTCGGGCGGGTCGAGTCGCGGGTGCGCCGCGGCGGCGTCGATCGCGGGGATGCCGGACGGGACCGTGATCGGCGAGGGCTCGTCGCTCATGCGTCCAGCATGCCAGCCGCGTCGTCCGATGCACGGGACACCCCGACAGCGACGCCGTCCGAGCTGCCCGGGTTCGTGCCGGCCAGCGCGGCGACCACCGCGGCGGCGGTCACGGCGCCCATGCCGGGGACCGTCGCGATCTCGTCGACGGTCGCCGCGCGCAGCCTCTTGACGGACCCGAACTGCCGCAGCAGGGCCTTCTGACGCGCCGGTCCGAGCCCGGGCACGTCGTCCAGCACCGAGGTCGTCATGCCCTTGCTGCGGCGCTTGCGGTGCCCCGCGATCGCGAACCGGTGGGCCTCGTCGCGGACCCGCTGCAGCAGGTACAGACCCTCCGAGGTGCGCTGCAGGATCACCGGGTAGTCGTCACCCGGCACCCAGACCTCCTCGAGCCGCTTGGCGAGCCCGCACAGCGCGACGTCGTCGATGCCCAGGTCGGCCAGCGCACGGGCTGCGGCGGCCACCTGGGGCGGCCCGCCGTCCACGACGACGAGGTTCGGCGGGTACGCGAAGCGCCGAGGGCGGCCCGACTCGTCGCGCGGGTCGGGTCCGACGGGACCGCCGGCGGGCTGTCCCTCGTCGTCGTCGGTGCCCGTCCCGAGCTCGAGCTCGCCGGAGTCGCTGCGCTCGGCCAGGTAGCGCCGGAAACGTCGTGCGATGACCTCGTACATCGCCTCGGTGTCGTCCCGAGCGCCTTCGCCGTGCGGGCCGCGGATCGAGAACAGCCGGTACTCGGGCTTGCGCGCGAGCCCGTCCTCGAACACCACCATCGACGCGGACTGGTAGGTGCCCTGGTTGTGCGAGACGTCGTAGCACTCGATGCGCAGCGGCGCCGACGGCAGATCGAGCGCCTCCTGGAGCTCGCGCAGCGCCTGGCTGCGGGTCGTGAGGTCCCCCGCTCGGCGCGTGCGGTGCAGCACGAGCGCGTGCTCGGCGTTGCGGCGGACCGTCTCGGCGAGCTCACGCTTGTCACCGCGCTGGGCCACGCGGACCGAGACGCGTGAGCCCCGCAGGCCGGACAGCCAGTCCTCGACGCGCGCGACGTCGGGCGGCACGACCGGCACCAGCACCTCGCGGGGCACGGAGGAGCCTTCCGCGTCCTCGCCGTACACCTGCTGCAGCAGGTGCTCGACGAGCTCGCCGTCGTCGAGGTCCTCGACCTTCTCGACGACCCAGCCCCGCTGTCCGCGGACCCTCCCGTCGCGCACGTGGAACACCTGCACGGCCGCCTCGAGCTCGTCACCCGCGAGGGCGAACAGATCGGCGTCCGTGCCGTCGCGCAGGACGAGCGCGTTGCGCTCCGTCGCACGGCGCAGCGTCGCGATGTCGTCGCGCAGTCGCGCGGCCTGCTCGTAGTCGAGCTCGGCCGCGGCATCCTTCATGCGCTGGGTGAGCCGCCGCTCGAACCGCGCGGTCTCCCCGCTCATGAAGTCGCAGAAGTCCTCCGCGAGCCGGTGATGGTCCGCGGGCGAGATCAGCCCGACGCACGGAGCGGAGCACTTGTCGATGTAGCCGAGCAGGCACGGGCGCCCCTGCTGACGGGCGCGCTTGAACACCCCCGTCGAGCAGGTCCGCACCGGGAAGACGCGCAGCAGCAGGTCGACCGTCTCGCGGATCGCCCAGGCGTGACCGTAGGGCCCGAAGTAGCGGGTTCCCTTGCGCTTGGCGCCGCGCATCACCTGCACCCGCGGGTACTCCTCGGCGAGCGTCACGGCGAGGTACGGGTACGACTTGTCGTCGCGGTACTTCACGTTGAACCGGGGGTCGAACTCCTTGATCCACGAGTACTCGAGCGCGAGCGCCTCGACCTCGGTGCCGACGACCGTCCACTCCACCGCCGCCGCCGTGGTCACCATCCGCTGCGTGCGCGGGTGCAGCGCGTGGACGTCCTGGAAGTAGCTCGCGAGCCGCGACCGCAGGCTCTTGGCCTTGCCGACGTACACCACGCGCCCGTGCTCGTCCCGGAACCGGTACACGCCCGGTGCGTCAGGGATCTCCCCCGGCGCGGGACGGTAGGAGGCGGGATCGGCCATGCTCCGAGCGTAGTTCGCCGGTCCGACACGGACCCGCGGGTGCCCGGACCGCCGTCGGGTCCGGGCGGCGCCGTAGGGCCCGTCCGCCCGCGGCACCTGCGTCACCTCGTCGCCACGAGGTGCGCGAAGCCGGCAGGTGCGCGGACGCGGTTCGGCACGCAGCGACGGTGCGCGCGCACGGCGCACTCCGGGACTAGCGTGGGCGCATGGCGCAGCTGCTGCATTCCTACTCGGTGGATCTGACCTGGACGGGTGCGGGCCCGGCCGGCACGACGACGTACACGTCGTACGGCCGCGACCATGAGCTGACGTCGGGTCGCAAGCAGTCGCTGCCGGGCACGTCCGATCCCGCGTTCCGGGGCGACCCCGACCGCTGGTCGCCCGAGGACCTCCTGGTCGGCGCGCTCGCACAGTGCCACATGCTGTGGTTCCTGCATCTGGCGGCCGCGGCGGGTGTGGTCGTGGTCGGCTACGCCGACGCCGCAGCCGGGACCATGCGCATCGAGTCGGCCGGGCAGGGCCAGTTCACCGAGGTCGTGCTGCACCCACGAGTCACCCTGCGGGGCCACCACCTACCGGACGGCTCCCCCGTGACCGACGGTGTCCTGGCCGACCTGCACCACCGCGCGCACGAGCACTGCTTCATCGCCCGGTCGGTGAACTTCACCGTGCGCCACGAGCCCGTGCCGGTCGCGTTCGAGCACCGCGTCGTCACGGCCTGAGCCACCATTCCTGAGCCGCCACTCCTGAGCCGCCACTGGCGTCGGCCGCGGGTCAGGCGGACGCGCGCTCGGCTTCCACGGGCAGCACGTCGGCCAGGAACCGACCGGTGTGGCTCTCCGCGACCGCGGCGACCTGCTCGGGCGTGCCCTCGGCGATGACCGTGCCACCGCCCGAACCGCCCTCCGGCCCCATGTCGACCACCCAGTCGGCGTTCTTGATCACGTCGAGGTTGTGCTCGATGACGATCACGGTGTTGCCCTTGTCGACCAGCGACTGCAGCACGCCGAGCAGCTTGCGGATGTCCTCGAAGTGCAGGCCCGTGGTCGGCTCGTCGAGCACGTAGATCGTGCGACCCGTCGAGCGCCGCTGCAGCTCGGCCGCGAGCTTGACGCGCTGCGCCTCGCCGCCCGAGAGCGTCGGAGCAGGCTGGCCGAGCCGGACGTAGCCGAGGCCGACCGAGACCAGCGTGGTCAGGTGGCGGCTGATCGCGGGGACCGCCGCGAAGAACTCCGCGGCCTCCTCGATCGGCATCGCCAGCACGTCGGCCACCGTCTTGCCCTTGAAGTGCACCTCGAGCGTCTCGCGGTTGTACCGCGCGCCATGGCACACCTCGCACGGGACGTACACGTCGGGCAGGAAGTTCATCTCGATCTTGATCGTGCCGTCGCCCGAGCACGCCTCGCAGCGGCCGCCCTTGACGTTGAACGAGAATCGTCCGGGCGCGTAGCCGCGCACCTTCGCCTCGGTGGTCTCGGCGAACAGCTTGCGCACGTGGTCCCAGACGCCGGTGTACGTCGCCGGGTTGGACCGCGGGGTGCGTCCGATCGGCCCCTGGTCGACGTGCACGACCTTGTCGAGATGCTCGAGGCCCGTGACCCGGGTGTGCCGGCCCGCGACCTGCCGGGCGCCGTTGAGCTCGTTGGCCAGGACCGTGTAGAGGATCGCGTTGACGAGCGTCGACTTGCCCGAGCCGGAGACCCCGGTCACCGCGGTGAACGTCCCCAGCGGGAACGACACGTCGATGCCCTGAAGGTTGTGCTCGCGTGCCCCGACGACCGTGACCTGGCGCTTCGGGTCGATCGCTCGCCGCTGCGCCGGCATCGGGATCGACCGTCGCCCGGACAGGTAGGCACCGGTGACGGACTCCGCCGACGACAGCAGCCCGGCCAGGTCGCCCGAGTGCACCACCCGGCCGCCGTGCTCACCTGCACCGGGTCCGATGTCGACGATCCAGTCAGCCGTGCGGATCGTGTCCTCGTCGTGCTCGACGACGATGAGCGTGTTGCCCAGGTCCCGCAGCCGCGTGAGCGTGTCGATCAGGCGGCGGTTGTCCCGCTGGTGCAGGCCGATCGACGGCTCGTCGAGCACGTAGAGCACACCCACCAGGCCCGAGCCGATCTGGGTCGCGAGCCGGATGCGCTGCGCCTCACCGCCCGAGAGCGTCGCCGCGGGCCGGGTCAACGAGAGGTAGTCGAGCCCGACGTCGAGCAGGAAGCCGAGACGCGCCTGGATCTCCTTGAGCACCTGGACGGCGATCTGGCGCTCGCGCTCGCCGAGCGTCAGCCCGTCGAGGAAGTCGCGCGCCTCGCGGATGGGCAGCTCGCAGACCTGCGCGATGGACCGTCCCCCGACCAGCACCGCGAGCACCTCGGGCTTGAGGCGGGCGCCCTTGCACACCGGGCACGGCACCTCACGCATGTAGGCCTCGTACTTCTCCTTGCTCCAGTCCGAGTCCGTCTCGCCGTGGCGCCGCTCGAGGAACGTGATCACGCCCTCGAACCCCGTGGAGTACTGACGCTCGCGACCCCAGCGGTTCTTGTAGCGGACGTGGACCTCGTGGTTGCGCCCGTGCAGGACGGCGTCCTTGGCCCGCTGCGGCAGAGCCCGCCACGGGACGTCCATCGAGAAGCCCATCTCGTCGGCCAGCGCCTCGAGCACCCGCCCGAAGTACCCGAGCGCGACCTGGGTCCACGGCGCGACGGCGCCCTGCGCGAGCGAGAGCTCCTCGTCGGGGATGACCAGGTCCGGGTCCACCTCGAGACGCGAGCCGATGCCGGTGCACTCGGGGCAGGCGCCGTAGGGCGCGTTGAACGAGAACGTGCGCGGCTCGATCTCGTCGAGCGACAGGACGTGGTCGTTCGGGCACGCCCGGTTCTCCGAGAAGCGGCGTTCGCGGGCCGGGTCGTCGGCATCCGCGTCGACCAGCTCGACGACGAGCAGGCCGCCCGCCAGCCCGAGCGCGGTCTCGACCGAGTCGGTGAGCCGCCGCTGCACGCCCTCGCGGGCAACGAGCCGGTCGACGACGACCTCGATGTCGTGCTTGAGCTTCTTCTCGAGCGTGGGCGGGCTCGTGAGCTGGACGACCTCGCCGTCGACCCGGGCGCGCGCGAAGCCCTTGCCCTGCAGCTCGGCGAACAGGTCCGCGTACTCCCCCTTGCGTCCCCGCACGACGGGCGCCAGGACCTGGTAACGCGTCCCCTCGGGCAGCTCGAGCAAGCGGTCGACGATCTGCTGGGGCGTCTGCGCCGTCACGCGCTCGCCGCACTCGGGGCAGTGCTGCGTGCCGGCGCGCGCGTACAGCAGGCGCAGGTAGTCGTAGACCTCGGTGATCGTGCCGACCGTCGAGCGCGGGTTGCGGTTGGTCGACTTCTGGTCGATCGAGACCGCGGGCGACAGGCCCTCGATGAAGTCGACGTCGGGCTTGTCCATCTGCCCGAGGAACTGACGCGCGTACGCCGACAGCGACTCGACGTACCGCCGCTGCCCCTCCGCGAAGATCGTGTCGAACGCCAGGGACGACTTCCCGGACCCGGACAACCCGGTGAAGACGATGAGCCTGTCACGCGGGAGGTCGAGGTCGACGTTGCGGAGGTTGTGCTCGCGGGCGCCCTGCACCACCAGTCGGTCGTTCACGCCGGGAAGTCTACGTTCCACCACCGACATTCGCACACTCGTTCGACACACGGGCGGGTCGCCGGCGCAGCGCGGCAGGTCGGCGCACGTGCTCTGGGCGTGCCGGGCACACCGCGGACGGCCATGCTGGAAGCGATGACCCCCGCAGCGACTCCCGAACCGTCCCCCACCTTCGGCCCCGGGGCCGACCCGAGCCCGGTGCCGATCGCGGAGTACGCCGTGCTCGGGGACGGCCGAACGGCAGCTCTCGTCTCTCGTCGAGGCTCGGTCGACTGGCTGTGCCTGCCGGGCTTCGACTCGGCCGCCTGCTTCGCGGCGCTGCTCGGCGACGCGGACCACGGCCGCTGGGTGCTGACGGTTCCCGCGGCGCACACGGTGCAGCGTCGCTACCTCGACGACTCGTTCGTGCTCGAGACGACCTGCATCGCACCCACCGGGACCGCGGTGGTGACCGAGGCGATGCCGCTGGGCGACGGCCGCGCCGATCTGATCCGCCGCCTGACCTGCACCGACGGCACCGTCGAGGTGTGGCACGAGTGGATCGTGCGCTTCGGTTACGGCGCGATCGAGCCGTGGGTGATGCGCATCGACGACCCCTCCGGCGGGCAGGCGGTGCGCGCCATCGCGGGCCCCGACTCGCTCGTGCTGCGCGGCGACCGACTCCCCCGCGCGCACGACCATCGGCACACCGACCGCTTCACGCTCCGCGCCGGCGAGACCGTCGAGCTGGCGCTCACCTGGGTCCCGTCCTGGGCCGAGGTCCCGGCCCTCCTCACGATCGCGGACCGCCTCGACCAGACCAGGATCCGCTGGCGCCGGTGGGCCGCCGCGTGCGCCTACGAGGGCCCCTACCGCGACGCCGTGATCCGCTCGCTCCTGGTGCTGCGCCTGCTCACCGACGAGGAGACGGGCGGCATCGTCGCCGCGCCCACGACCTCGCTGCCCGAGGACTTCGGAGGCGGACGCAACTGGGACTACCGCTTCTGCTGGCTCCGGGACGCCGCGATGACGCTCGAGGCGCTCGTCGAGCACGGGTACCACCACGAGGCGACCCGGTGGCGCGACTGGCTGCTGCGGGCCGTGGCCGGCGACCCAGCCGACCTGCAGATCATGTACCGCGTCGACGGCGGGCGTGACCTTCCCGAGCGTGAGCTCACGCATCTTCCGGGCTACGGCGGCGCGCGACCGGTCCGCATCGGCAACGCGGCCGTGGGCCAGGTGCAGAACGACGTGCTCGGCGAGGTGATGTGCGCGCTCGACCAGGCGCGCCGCGCCGGCATCCCGGACACGCCCGCCGCGTGGTCGATGCAGCGCCATCTCGTCGACCACCTGCTGCGCAGCTGGCAGAGCCCCGACCGCGGCATCTGGGAGGTCCGCGGCGAGCCGCGGCACTTCGTGCACTCCAAGGTCATGGCGTGGGCGGCGGTGGACCGGGCGGTGCGCGCGGTCGAGGAGCACGGCCTGCCAGGTCCCGTGGAGCGATGGCGCGCCGCACGGGACGCCATCCACGCGGACGTCCTGCGGCACGGCTGGAACCACGAGCGCGGCACGTTCGTGCAGTCCTACGGCGCGCAGCACACCGACGCGGCCCTGCTCCAGCTCGTCCAGGTGGGCTTCCTGCCGGCCGACGACGAGCGCGTGCTCGCCACCGTAGCCGCCGTGCGCCAGGAGCTGGAGGTCGCCCCCGGGCTCCTGTGGCGCTACCACGTCGAGCACACCGACGACGGTGTCCCGGGCGACGAACAGGCGTTCATGGCCTGCTCGTTCTGGCTGGCCGACGCGCTCGCACGCACCGACCAGCTCGACGAGGCCACCGCGGTCCTCGACCGGCTCGTCGCCGCACGCAACGACGTCGGACTGCTCGCCGAGCAGCTCGACCCGGTCAGCGGCCGCATGGCCGGCAACTTCCCGCAGGCGCTCTCCCACCTGGCTCTCGCACGCGCGGTGCACAGCCACGCCGAGGCGTGCGCCCGCGCCGCCGCCCGCCCCGGGAGTGTCTGACGACGGCCGACCCTCGAACCTGACGAGCCCCGACGAGAGAACGACGAGTCCCACGACCGACCGGTACGACGAGAGCGAGGACGACATGCCCGAGGACGACCTGCCCGAGACCGTCTGGTTCGCGCTGCAGCACTCGCGAGGCCCGACGGTCCCCGCCGGCACCGCGGTGGCCGACGATCCCGGCATCGCCGAGCACTACGCCTTCCTCCGGCGCCGGCTCGCGGCGGGCCAGCTCGTCGCGGCAGGGCCGCTCGCCGACGAGCCCGGCGCGGGCCTGACGGTCCTCGCGGTCGACACGCTCGACGAGGCCGAGCGCCTCGCGACGCGCGACGACCAGTCCGTGGTCGCAGGTGTGCTCACCGTCCGGGTCCGGCCGTGGCGCGTCGTGCTGCGGGGGTCGGCACGATGACGACGCCCCTGCCCGAGGCCGTGACCACGCGCTCGGCGGGCTTCGACGTCATGCTCGCCAACACGGTCCTGGAGTGCCGGGACGCGGGCGCGCTCGCGGACTTCTACCGCCGCCTGCTCGGCTGGCGCCTGCTCGTCGACGAGGGCGACTGGGCGATCCTGCGGCCCCCGGGCGGTGGCTCGGGCATCTCGTTCAGCTCCGACCCGTCGTACGAGCCGCCCGTGTGGCCGGCCACCGCCGACCACCAGCAGATGCAGCTCCACCTCGACTTCTGGGTCGACGACCTGGGCGCGGGCGTGGCGCACGCGCTCGCCACGGGCGCGCGCCTCGCGGACTTCCAGCCGCAGGAGCACGTGCGCGTCCTGCTCGATCCCGCGGGCCACCCGTTCTGCTTCTTCGACGACTAGCGCGCCGCGCGCGGGCTCGTCGGCGACCGGTCACGCCTCCGGCGGACCGAGCACGGACGTCGCGACCGTCGCGTGCGCGGACTCGTCGTCGGACGGGTGGAAGATGCCCGCGAGCACGTCCCGGTAGAGCCGGCCGAGCTCGTTGCCGCTGAAGTACGAGCCGCCGCCGCTGGCCCGCAGCGCGAGCTCGACGACCTGGCGCGCCGCCTCGGTGGCACGCACCTTGAGCCCGACGAGCTGCGCGAACCAGCGTGCGCCGTGGTCCGCCTGCTCGTCGACGTCACGCGCCAGCGCGAACACCTGCAGCTCGGTGCCGTCCTGCAGCAGCGCGGCATCAGCGATGCGCCACCGGATGTCGGGATCCTGCGCGTAGGCACGTCCGTCGTTCTTCATCGAGGTCCGACGACGCGCGTTGGCGACCGCCAGCTCCACGGCCCGCCGCCCGATCCCCGCGTAGACCGCGCCGAGCAGGATCTCGAACACCGCGAACAACGCGAAGATGAACGGGTCGGCCGACGGCCCGGGCGGCAGCCGCCGGTAGACGTGCTCGGCGGGTGCGTACGCGCCGTCGAGCACCGTCGTCGCGGACTGGGTCGCGCGCATGCCGAGGGTGTCCCAGTCGTCCTTCGTCGTGACGCCGTCCCGCCCGACGACCGCGTGCACCAGCCGCGGGTCGTCAGGATCGGTGTCGTCGCGACCGAACGTGGCCAGCCGCGTCCAGACCGGCGACAGCGACGTGAAGATCTTGGTGCCGTGGAAGCGGTAGCCGCCGTCCGGCTGCGGCTGCGCCCGCGTGCGTGAGCCGAACATCACCAGGTCGTTGCCCGCCTCCGAGTTGCCGAACGCGAAGACCTCGCCCGCGGCCGCGTCCCGCAGCACGAACTCGACCGACTCGTCCCCGCCTGCGACGAGCTGCGCTGCCAACCCCGTGACGACCAGGTGCATGTTGACGGCGAGAGCCGTGGCCGGGGCGGCCGCCGCCAGGCGCGTCTGCTCGCGCGAGACCTCCTCGAGCGTGAGTCCCGCGCCGCCGAGCCGCCGCGGCACGAACGCGAGCAGATAGCCCGCCGCGACCAGGTCCGCCAGGTCGTCGTGCGGGAACGTGTTGTCCCGGTCGTGCCCGGCGGCCCGGTCGTGGATCGCGGTGAGCAGGTCGTCGGTCAGGATCGTGCGCAGCTGTCGGGACATGCCCGTCCTCTCGTCCGTTCTCGTCGTGCTCGTCGTGCTCGTCGTGCAGCGGGGCAACGGGGCGGCGGGTGCCGCTCAGGCGACCTCGTCCGGGTCGGAACCGGTGCGCTGCCCGCGGTCCAGCCCGGCGATGCGTGCGTGGTCGTCGGCGTCGAGCACGACGTCGGCGAGGTCCAGGTTCTCCCGGATGCGGGCGGGCGTCACCGACTTCGGGATCACACCGTGCCCCAGGTCGAGGTGCCAGCGCAGCACGACCTGCGCGGACGAGACCCCGTGCCGGGCTGCGATCGCGGTGATCACGGGGTCGCGCAGCACGGTGCCGCGCCCGAGCGGGGACCAGGCCTGCGTCACGATCCCGTGCTCCGCGTGGAACGCCCGCAGCTCGCGCTGCTGCAGGTAGGGATGCAGCTCGACCTGGTTCACCGTCGGAGCCTGACCGCTGTCGTCGAGGATCTGCTCCAGGTGCGCGATCTGGAAGTTGCTCACCCCGACCGAGCGCACCCGACCCTCGTCGCGCAGCCGCAGCAGCTCGCGCCACGTCTGGACGTACAGCCCGCGCGACGGGCACGGCCAGTGGATCAGGTACAGGTCGGGTGCGCCGAGCCCCAGCCGCTCGACCGATGCCTCGAACGCCGCACGCGCCGCTCCCGTGCCGTGCGCGTCGTTCCACAGCTTCGTCGTGACGAAGACGTCCTCCCGTGCGAGCCCGCTCGCCCGCACGGCTGCGCCGACGCCGTGCTCGTTGCCGTACAGCCTCGCGGTGTCGACGAGCCGGTACCCCGCGGCGAGGGCCGTCGACACGGCGGGCACCGCATCCTCGTCGGAGACCTTGTACACGCCGAACCCGAGCCGGGGCATCGGGACGCCGTCGTGCAGCCGCAGGTCCATCCCGCCACCTTGCCACCTGCATCCGTGCCGCACGAGCGCACGTCGGCCCGTGTGCGGCAGGATGCCCACATGCCTCACTTCGCGGTCCGCTACACCTACGACCTGCGCGCCGACGCGCGCGACCACTTCCGCACGGAGCACCGGGCGTACCTCGCGGGGCTCGCCGACGGCGGTGCTCTGCTCGGCTCGGGGCCGTTCTCCACCGGCGCGGCCGGAGCGCTCATCGTGCTGCGCGCGCGGGACGAGGAGCACGTGAAGGAGATGCTCGATGCCGACCCGTTCCAGCGCGAGGGTCTCGTCGCCGAGACCGAGGTCCGCGTCTGGGAGATCGTCCTCGGCCCGTGGAGCGAGGCGTAGCCCACCTCGCGTTCGCGGTGGTGTGACCCAGCGCGGTGGTGTGACCCAGCGCAGTGGTGTGACCCAGCGCAGTGGTGTGACCCAGCGCAGTGGTGTGACGCTGCGGCTCAGACCTGGGGCGGTACCTCGTCGGCGGTCGACACCGTCGCACTCTCGTCGGCCGCCGTGTCCGGGACGTCCGCGCCGCCGCGACTGCGCGTCGCGATCAGGCTCGCGATCGCGGTGACGCCGAGGATCCCGACGATCGCGACGAGCGAGAGCCACACCGGGATCTCCGGCGCCCACGGGACGGGTTCGCCGCCGTTGATGAACGGCACCTCGTTGGTGTGCAGGGCTTCGAGGATCAGCTTGACCCCGATGAACCCGAGCAGCACCGCCAGTCCGTAGCTGAGGTAGACGAACCGGCTCATCAGGTCGCCCAGCAGGAAGTAGAGCTGGCGCAGGCCCATCAACGCGAAGATGTTCGCCATGATGATGAGGTAGGGCTCGCTCGTCAGGCCGAAGATGGCGGGGATCGAGTCGAACGCGAACAGGACGTCGGTCGCGCCGAGCGCGACCAGCACGATGAGCATCGGCGTGACGAGCCGGCGGCCGTTCTCCTTCACCGTCAGGCGCACACCGTGGTACTCGGGCGTCGAGGGCAGCCAGCGCTGGACCAGGCGCAGCAGCAGCGGCGGGTGGTACTCCTCGTCCTCCTCGCCACCCTCGCCGCGTCCCACCTTCCACGCGGTCCAGACCAGGAACGCACCGAAGATGTAGAACACCCACGAGAACGCCTCGACGACCGCCGCACCCGCGACGATGAAGATCCCGCGGAACACCAGCGCGAGCACGATCCCGACGAGCAGCGCGGTCTGCTGGTACGCCCGTGGCACCGCGAACCGCGACATGATCAGCATGAAGACGAACAGGTTGTCGACCGACAGCGAGTACTCCGTCAACCACCCCGCGAAGAACTCGCCCGAGTACCGCGGACCGGCCACGGCCCACACGCCGAGGCCGAACAGCACCGCCAGCCCGATGTACAGCGCGAGGTAGCGCAGGCACTCCGCGGTGGTCGGGACGTGCGGGCGACGACCCACGATCGCGACGTCCACGACGAGCACGACGGCCGCGATCCCGAGCGTCACGGCCCAGACGAGAGGATCGACGGTCACGGGAGGTCCGCCGGGTCCGGCGTGGTGGGCTCCGTCGTGGAGGGCTCCGTCGTGGTGGGCTCCGTCGTCGGCCCGTCCGCGGTCGCGTCCGCAGTCGTGGCAGCGTCCGCGCGACCGGTCGCGATCAGGCTCGCGACCGTCGCGACCGCCAGCGTGCCGAGGATCACGGTCAGCGACAGCCAGATCGGGATCTCCGGCGCCCACTCGACCGGCTCACCGCCGTTGATGAACGGCAGCTCGTTGACGTGCAGCGCGTGCAGCAGCAGCTTCACGCCGATGAACGCGAGGATCACCGCCAGGCCCTGCGAGAGGTAGACGAGCCGCTCGAGCAGCCCGCCGATGAGGAAGTAGAGCTGGCGCAGGCCGAGCAGCGCGAACGCGTTCGCGGTGAACACGATGTACGGCTCGCTGGTCAGTCCGTAGATCGCGGGGATCGAGTCGAACGCGAACAGCAGGTCCGCCGAGCCGATGGCCACCATCACGACGAGCATCGGCGTGACGAGCCGCTTGCCGTCGATCCGCACCGTGAGCCGGTCGCCGTGGTACTCGTCCGTCGTCGGGACGACGCGCTTGAGCATGCGCACCGCGAAGCCGTCGCGCTGCAGCGACACGTCCTCTGCGACGTCGCTGTCGTGCTTCTCGCGCGCGAGGCTGATCGCCGTGTACACGAGGAACGCGCCGAACAGGTAGAACACCCACGAGAACTGCTCGATCGCCGCCGCGCCGGCCAGGATGAAGACCGTCCGCAGCACGAGCGCGATCGCCACGCCGACGAGCAGCACCTTCTGCTGGTAGGGCCGCGGCACCGCGAACTTCGTCATGATCACGAGGAAGACGAACAGGTTGTCGACCGACAGGCTCTTCTCGGTCACGTACCCCGCGAAGTACTCCGCTCCCGGTCCCCAGCCGGCGACCACGCCCAAGCCGACGCCGAACACGACTGCGAGGCCGATGTAGACGGCCGACCAGATCGCCGACTCGCGAAACGTCGGCTCGTGCGGCGTGCGCACGTGCGCGTAGAAGTCGAAGACGAGGAGCCCGACGATCGCCAACGCGGTCAGGGCCCAGACCAGGCCAGAGACATCCATGGGCATTCCTCCGGTACGGGTGCGGTGCAGTACCGAAGGTCTCCCCCACCCGCCGAGACCGGGAGGCCGACCGCGCCGGGGCCCGTGCGGACGGGAACCGTGATGACGACGCGATCGCTTATGGGGTACTCCCCTTCACAACCGCGGACAGCATACGGGCGCCCGCGGCTCACTGCACACAGAACTCGTTGCCCTCAGGGTCCGTCATGGTCACCCAGAAGCTGCCGAGCTCGTCCTTCTCGTACAGCCGGGTCGCGCCCAGCGCCTCGAGCTCGGCCACTCGTGCTCGGACCGCGGCCGGGCGTTCCTCGCGCGGCAGGTGCGACGCGACGCCGACGTCCAGGTGCACGCGGTTCTTGGCGGTCTTGCCCTCGGGCACCCGCTGAAACCACAGCCGCGGCCCGACGCCGTCCGGGTCCACGACCGCATACGCCGACTCGCGCTGGTCGAGCGGCACGTTCATCGCGTCCAGCGCCTCCTCCCACGTCGTGAACGGCGGCGGGGGTGAGTCCTCGACGTAGCCCAGCGCGGCCGCCCAGAACCGCCCCAGCGTCGGCGGGTGCGCGGCGTCGAACGTTACCTGGAGCTTCACGGCCATCGGTTCCTCCTGGAGTGCGGACCTGCGTGCGGACCTACGTGCGGACCTGCGTGGGGGCTGCCGTGCGCTGGGCTCGGCCCGGCTGCTCACGCGGTCGCCGCGTGCATCTGCCGGAGCTCCTTCTTGAGCCCGGAGATCTCGTCGCGCAACCGGGCGGCGAGCTCGAACTGCAGCTCGCCCGCCGCCGCGTGCATCTGGTCGGTGAGCTCCTGGATGAGCCCGGCCAGGTCGCCCGCCGCCGCGCCGACCAGACGCGTGCGCTCGTCCCGCGGTGCGCCCTTCGACCCGAAGCCCGGCACGGGCGCCTTGCCGCGGCTCGACTGCCGACCGCCGCCGCCGAGCAGCTCGGCCGTGTCCGCGTCCTCGCGCGCGAGCAGGTCGGTGATGTCGCCGATCTTCTTGCGCAGCGGCTGCGGGTCGATGCCGTTGGCGGTGTTGTACGCGACCTGCTTCTCCCGGCGGCGGTTCGTCTCGTCGATCGCGAGGCGCATCGCGTCGGTGACCCTGTCGGCGTACATGTGGACCTCGCCGGAGACGTTGCGCGCGGCACGCCCGATCGTCTGGATGAGCGACTTGCCCGACCGCAGGAAGCCCTCCTTGTCGGCGTCGAGGATCGCGACGAGCGAGACCTCGGGCAGGTCCAGCCCCTCACGCAGCAGGTTGATGCCGACGAGCACGTCGTACTCACCGAGCCGCAGCTCGCGCAGGAGCTCGACGCGGCGCAGCGTGTCCACCTCGGAGTGCAGGTAGCGCACCCGCACCCCCTTCTCGAGGAAGTAGTCGGTCAGGTCCTCGGCCATCTTCTTGGTCAGCGTCGTGACGAGCACGCGCTCGTCGCGGTCGACCCGGTCGCGGATCTCGCCGAGCAGGTCGTCGATCTGACCCTTGGTGGGCTTGACGACGACCTCGGGGTCGACCAGACCCGTCGGGCGGATGATCTGTTCGACCACACCGTCGGAGATGGACAGCTCGTAGTCACCGGGCGTCGCCGACAGGTAGACCGTCTGGCCGATCCGCTCGACGAACTCCTCCCACCGCAACGGCCGGTTGTCGACCGCGCTCGGCAGCCGGAACCCGTGCTCGACGAGCGCCCGCTTGCGGGACATGTCCCCCTCGAACATCGCACCGATCTGCGGCACGGTCACGTGCGACTCGTCGATGACCAGCAGGAAGTCCTCGGGGAAGAAGTCGAGCAGCGTGTTCGGCGCGGAGCCGGCCGTGCGTCCGTCGATGTGGCGTGAGTAGTTCTCGATCCCCGAGCACGAGCCGATCTGACGCATCATCTCGATGTCGTACGTCGTCCTCATCTGCAGGCGCTGCGCCTCGAGCAGCTTGCCCTGCCGCTCGAGCTCGGCCAGCCGCGCCTCGAGCTCGGCCTCGATCCCCCCGATCGCGTGCTCCATGCGCTCGGGGCCGGCGACGTAGTGCGTCGCCGGGAAGATCATCATCTGCTGCTCCGAGCGGACGACGTCACCCGTCAGCGGGTGGAGCGTCGCGATCGCCTCGATCTCGTCGCCGAAGAACTCGATCCGGATCGCGAGCTCCTCGTACATCGGGATGATCTCGACCGTGTCCCCCCGCACGCGGAACGTGCCGCGCGAGAACGCGACGTCGTTGCGCGTGTACTGCATCTCCACGAAGCGCCGCAGCAGCCGGTCCCGCTCGATCTCCTGGCCCACTTCGAGCGTGACCATCCGGTCGACGTACTCCTGGGGCGTGCCCAGGCCGTAGATGCACGAGACCGACGCGACCACGACGACGTCGCGCCGGGTCAGGAGCGACGAGGTCGCCGAGTGCCGCAGGCGCTCGACCTCCTCGTTGATCGAGCTGTCCTTCTCGATGTAGGTGTCCGTCTGAGCGATGTACGCCTCAGGCTGGTAGTAGTCGTAGTACGAGACGAAGTACTCGACGGCGTTGTTCGGCAGCAGCTCGCGGAACTCCGTCGCGAGCTGGGCCGCCAGCGTCTTGTTCGGTGCCATGACGAGCGTCGGCCGCTGGACCTGCTCGATGAGCCAGGCCGTCGTCGCCGACTTGCCCGTCCCGGTCGCACCCAGGAGCACGACGTCCTTCTCGCCCGCGTTGAGGCGGGCGGTCAGCGCGGCGATCGCCGCCGGCTGGTCGCCCGAGGGTGTGAAGTCGGAGACGACCTCGAACGGGGAGACCGTGCGCTGCAACTCGGTGACGGGACGCATCCCCACACGGTACGTCGAGCCACCGACACGCTGCCCGGGCGCGGGCGCCCGGGCGCCCGCTACGCCCCTACTCCTTGCCGCTGACCAGGGTGACGATCGCGCCGCGGTCCTCCGCGACGATGGCCGAGACGTACCAGTCCATGTACGCCTCGTAGGCGGAGAAGCCGCGGATCTTGCGCTTGGCCGCGGGCACCAGCATCGAGACCCCGCCGTCCTTGACGTTGAACGCCGTGATGGCGGTGCGTGCGGTCGTGCGACCCACGGCGCGGTTGGTCTCGAGCACGAACTTCATGAGCTCGTCGCCCTCGAAGTGGTCCCGGAGCGAGAGCGTCACCGCATGCGGCGTCCGCGACTCGACGCGCACGCGGCAGTTCGGGTCGTCGACGCTCGCCGCGCACTTCTCCGCGAGCTCGAGCATCCGCGTCTCGGTCAGGGTCGAGCCGACCGACACCGACGCGCGGGTCTGCGCGGGCTTGGCCATGGGTTCCTCCTCGTCGTCGCCGCAGGGTTGTCGCGGCTGTTGTTGCTCCACTCTCATCGGCATCCGGGCCGGATGCTCTGAGGCGCGGATCACACGATGCCCGAATCACCCCGGTTGCAACAGGCCGACAGAGACCTTCGTCCCGCGATGGAGCGCTCTCCGACCGTCCAGCGGCCACGTGGGGTTCAGATCTGGGGCTCGGCCGGCGCCCGTGGCGGGCTCAGCGGCGCTCCGCGGACTCCTCGTCGGCCCGTTCGTGCGCCACGCGGTCCCACAGGTCGTCGACCTGTGCGACGAGGTTCGCCTCACTGCCCGTACCGTCCAGCACGACGTCCGCCGCCTCGAGGCGCTCGTCGTCGGACGCCTGCGCGGCGACCCTGGCCTCCGCGTCCGTCCGGTCCATCCCGCGCAGCCGGACGAGCCGTTCGACCCGCAGCAGCGCGGGCGCATGGACGACGACGACGAGGTGGAAGTCCTCGGCCTGACCGGTCTCGACGAGCAGGGGCACGTCGTGCACGACGACGGCGCCGTGGTCGGCGGCACCGGCGGCGGCCTCCCGTTCGGCGGCGAGCCGCCGGACCACGGGGTGCACGATCGCGTCGAGTCGCGCGCGCTGCCCGTCGTCGGCGAACACCACGGCGGCGAGCGCCGCACGGTCGAGCGACCCGTCGGGGGCCAGCATCCCGACGCCGAACGCCTCGACGACCTCGCCGAGGCCGACCGAACCCGGTGCGACCGCCTCGCGCGCGAGCGCGTCATGGTCGATCACGACGGCACCGTGCTCGTGCAACCGCCGCGACGCGACGGACTTGCCGGCGCCGATCCCGCCCGTCAACCCGATCCGCTGCATCCCGCCATCCTGCCCCGGACCGGCGCCGGGATCGACCCGAACGACGAAGTCGGGCATCGGCGACCCGTGGGCCGACGCCGCGTCGTCGGCCGGGAACGCCGAACGGGCCGGCCACCGTGAGGTGACCGGCCCGTTCGGATCGTCGCGGGCGGACCCGCGGGGCGTCAGTTGCCCGTGAGCTTCTCGCGCAGAGCGGCGAGCGCCTCGTCGGACGCAAGCGTCCCCGTGGCCTCCTCCGTCGACGAGGAGTAGGTCGACGGCGCCGGGGCGCCGGCGGTACCGGAGTCGACCGTCGCAGCCTCCGCGTCGGCCTTGGCGGCCTCCGCGACCTGCTTGCGGTGCGCCTCCCAGCGCTCGTGAGCGGCCGCGTACTGGGCCTCCCACGCCTCGCGCTGGGTCTCGTAGCCCTCGAGCCACTCGTTGGTCGCCGGGTCGAAGCCCTCGGGGTACTTGTAGTTGCCCGCCTCGTCGTACTCCGCCGCCATGCCGTACAGCGCGGGGTCGAAGTCCTCCGAAGCCGGGTCGAAGCCCTCGTTCGCCTGCTTGAGCGACAGCGAGATGCGGCGGCGCTCCAGGTCGATGTCGATGACCTTGACGAACACGTCGTCGCCGACCTGCACGACCTGCTCCGGGATCTCGACGTGGCGCACGGCCAGCTCCGAGATGTGGACCAGACCCTCGATGCCGTCCTCGACGCGCACGAACGCACCGAACGGGACGAGCTTGGTGACCTTGCCGGGGACGACCTGGCCGATGGCGTGCGTCCGGGCGAACGCCTGCCACGGGTCCTCCTGCGTCGCCTTCAGCGACAGCGAGACGCGCTCACGGTCGAAGTCGACGTCGAGCACCTCGACCGTGACCTCCTGGCCGACCTCGACGACCTCGGACGGGTGGTCGATGTGCTTCCAGGACAGCTCGGAGACGTGCACGAGGCCGTCCACGCCACCCAGGTCGACGAACGCACCGAAGTTGACGATCGACGAGACGACACCCGGGCGCACCTGGCCCTTGGCGAGCGTCTGCAGGAAGGTCGAGCGGACCTCCGACTGCGTCTGCTCCAGCCAGGCCCGGCGCGACAGGACCACGTTGTTGCGGTTCTTGTCGAGCTCGATGATCTTCGCCTCGATCTCCTTGCCGACGTACGGCTGGAGGTCGCGGACACGACGCATCTCCACCAGCGACGCGGGCAGGAAGCCGCGCAGGCCGATGTCGAGGATGAGGCCGCCCTTGACGACCTCGATGACGGTGCCGGTGACGACGCCGTCCTCCTCCTTGATCTTCTCGATCGTGCCCCAGGCGCGCTCGTACTGTGCGCGCTTCTTGGACAGGATCAGACGACCCTCCTTGTCCTCCTTCTGGAGGACCAGGGCCTCGACCTCGTCGCCGACCTTGACGACCTCACCGGGGTCCACGTCGTGCTTGATGGACAGCTCGCGGGAGGGGATGACGCCCTCGGTCTTGTAGCCGATGTCGAGGAGGACCTCGTCACGGTCGACCTTGACGACCGTGCCCTCGACGATGTCGCCGTCGTTGAAGTACTTGATGGTGGCGTCGATCGCGGCGAGGAAGTCTTCGGCCGTGCCGATGTCGTTGACCGCGACCTGCGGGGTTGCGGGCTTCGCGGGGGTGGAGATGCTCATGTAGGGATGGGCTCCGATGCGGACAGGAAGTAGTTCGGACAGGGATGGTGCGCGGTCCGGTCAGGAAGGATCAGATGCCACCGACCGCCACGAGGGCAGCCGACATCTGGGCGCGCGGCACCGCCGTCCACCTTAACGACCGCTCGCCACCCGGTCAAAGCGCCCGACGGCGGGATCAGGCCAGTGCGCGGGCCACGTCGAGCAGCTCGTCGGGCACGTACCGCACCTTGCCGGCGATCTCCGGGAGCGGCACGAGCTCGACCTTGTCCCCGCGCAGCGCCGTCATCACGTTGGACTCGCCGCGCGTCACCGCGTCGATCGCCGCGACGCCGAAGCGCGAGCCGAGGATCCTGTCGGTCGGTGTCGGCGTCCCGCCGCGCTGCACGTGCCCGAGCACGGTCACGCGCGTGTCGAACCCGGTGCGCTGCTCGATCTCGAACTTGAGCCGCTCCGCGATCGAGCCGGCGACGATCTCACCGAACTTCCCGTACGCGGTCGTGTAGCTCATCTCGGTGCCCTCCGCGGGCACCGCACCCTCCGCGACGACGACGATCGAGAAGCTCGCGTGAGCGCGGTGGCGGTGCTTGAGGAACTTCGCGATCTTGACGATGTCGAACGGCTGCTCGGGTGCGAGCACGATCTCGGCGCCGCCGGCGATGCCCGCGGTCGCGGCGATCCAGCCCGCACTACGCCCCATCACCTCCACGATCATCACGCGGTTGTGGCTCTCGGCCGTGGTGTGGATCCGGTCGACCGCCTCGGTCGCCACGGTCACCGCGGTGTCGAACCCGATCGAGGCGTCCGTGCCCCAGACGTCGTTGTCGATCGTCTTCGGGATGGCCACGATCCGGACCCCCGCCTCGGCGACCTTGCTCGCCGCGTGCAGCGTGCCGTCGCCGCCGATGCAGATCAGCGCCTCGATGCGCTCCGCCTCGAGCGTCGCCAGCACGGCGTCCATGCTGCCGTCCTCGACCCTCGGGTGGTAGCGGGCGGTGCCGAGCAGCGTGCCGCCGACCGGCAGCATGTTGCGGATGTGCTGGCGCGTGAGCGGCTCGGCCTGGCCGTCGACCACACCCTTCCACCCGTTGCGGAACCCGATGATCGAGTGACCGTAGTGGCCCTCACCGTGCTTGACCACGGCGCGGATCGCGGCGTTCAGTCCGGGGACGTCGCCGCCACCGGTGAGCAGTCCGACTCGCACGCTGCACTTCCTTCTCTCGTGTGGGGGGATGAGCGTCGCGCGCCGTCGGGCGACCCGTCCCGGTCAGCCTAGCGAGCGCTCGGCGCGCGAGAGGTGCCCGAGGTCCCACGGTGGCGGTCCAGACTGGGCCCATGTCCATGTCCACGTCGATGTCCGGGTCGGGGTCCGACGACGAGCTCGCCGAGGTCGCGTTCCGCGACGTCCCGCCCGACGAGGGTGCTCGCGCCGGCCGGCGCTGGTGGGACGCCAACGCGCAGGACTACCTCGCCGAGCACGGTGACTTCCTCGGCCCCGCGGACTTCGTGTGGTGCCCCGAGGGCCTGCGCGAGGCCGACGCCGCGCTGCTCGGCGACGTCGCCGGGCGGGACGTGCTCGAGATCGGCGCGGGCGCCGCACAGTGCTCGCGCTGGCTGGCGGCGCGTGGCGCGCGCGTCCTGTCGACCGACGTCTCGCACGCGATGCTCGCGGCCGGCCGCGGGTACGACGAGGCCGCGGGGACGCAGGTGCCGGTCCTCGTGGCCGATGCGCGGGCGCTGCCGCTGCCGCCGGCCTCGTTCGACGTCGTGTTCACCGCGTTCGGAGCGCTGCCGTTCGTCCCGGACGCCGCCGCGGTGCACGCGGAGGCCGCGCGCGTGCTGCGGCCCGGCGGACGGTGGGTCTTCGCGGTCACGCACCCCGTGCGCTGGGCATTCCCGGACGACCCGGTCGGGCTGACCGCGGTCCGGTCCTACTTCGACCGCCGGCCGTACGTCGAGCTGGCGGCGTCGGGACGCGTGCTGTACGCCGAGTACCACCGCACGGTGGGCGACCACGTCGCCGACGTCGTGGGTGCGGGGCTCGTGCTCGACCGCATCGTCGAGCCCCCGTGGCCGGCCGGGCACGACCGGACGTGGGGCGGCTGGGGTCCCGTTCGGGGCGCGCTGCTGCCGGGCACCGCCATCTTCGTCGCGCACCGGCCGCAGGACACCGCGGGCTGAGCCGCGCGGGACGCCCGGGCCGGGCGGGTCAGTGGCCCGCCTCGTGCCAGCTCGCGCCGACGCCGACGCTGACGTCGAGCGGCACGTCGAGCGGTCCGGTCGGCAGCCGCTCCCCCGCCGCGGCCATCTGCTCGCGCACGAGCGCCTCGACCTCGTCGCGCTCGCCGGCGGCGACCTCGAGCACCAGCTCGTCGTGCACCTGCAGGAGCATGCGCGAGCCGAGCCCGCGCGTCGCGAGCTGGGCGTCGACGCCCAGCATCGCGAGCTTGATGAGGTCGGCCGCACTGCCCTGGATCGGCGCGTTGAGCGCCATCCGCTCGGCGGCCTCGCGCCGCTGGCGGTTGTCGCTCGTCAGGTCGGGCAGGTAGCGGCGGCGGTCGAGCACGGTCGCGGTGTAGCCGGTCACGCGCGCCTCGTCGACGACGCCCGTCAGGTAGTCGCGGACGCCGCCGAACCGGGAGAAGTAGTCCGACATCAGCGCCGACGCCTCGGACACCTCGATCCCGAGCTGCTGCGAGAGTCCGTACGCCGACAGACCGTACGCCAGGCCGTAGGACATCGCCTTGATCTTGGAGCGCTGCGCCGCGCTCACCTCGTCGGTCGGGACCCCGAACACGCGCGAGCCGACGTACGAGTGCAGGTCCTCGCCCGAGCGGAACGCGTCGATCAGCGCCGCGTCACCCGACAGGTGCGCCATGATCCGCATCTCGATCTGCGAGTAGTCGGCGGTGAGCAGCGTCTCGTACCCGTCCCCGACCACGAACGCGCGCCGGATCTGCCGGCCCGCCTCGGTGCGGATCGGGATGTTCTGCAGGTTCGGGTCCGCCGACGAGAGCCGGCCCGTCGCGGCGATGGTCTGCTGGAACGTCGTGTGGATCCGGCCCGCCGGAGCGACCGACCGCTGCAGACCCTCGACCGTCTGCCGCAGGCGGATCGCGTCCCGATGCGCGAGCAGGTGCTCGAGGAACGGGTGCTGGGTGCGCGCGAACAGGTCCGTCAGCGCGGCTGCGTCCGTCGTGTAGCCGGTCTTGATCTTCTTGGTGTGCGGCATGCCGAGCTGGTCGAAGAGCACCTCCTGGAGCTGCTTCGGCGAGCCCAGGTTCACCTCGCGCCCGATCACCGCGTACGCCTCGGCCGCAGCGGCCGACACCTGAGCGTCGAACTCGCGCTCGAGCTGCGTGAGGTAGCCGCGGTCGACCGCGATGCCGGCGGCCTCCATGCGCACGAGCACGGCCTGCAGCGGCTGCTCGACCTCGAGCAGCAGCCGTGAGCCGCCGCGGTCCGCGACCTCCGCCTCGAGCACGTCCGCCAGGTCCAGGACGGCCGCGGCGCGCACGGCCGCTCGGCGTTGCTCGTCGGTGCCGTCGAGCTCGAGGTCCAGGGCGCCCTGCGCCCCTGCCTGCGCATCCTCGGAGCCCAGCTCGCGATGCAGGTAGCCGATCGCCAGGTCCGCGAGGTCGTAGGCCCGCCGGTCGGGCTGGCAGAGGTACGCCGCGAGCTCGGTGTCGATCGCGACGCCCGCGAGCGGCAGCCCGCGCCCCGCGAGCGCATGCGCCGCGACCTTGGCGCCGTGCACGGCCTTGCGCGCGTCCTCGTCGGCCAGCCACGCCGCCAACGCCGACTCGTCCGCCGGACCGATCTCCGCGAGGTCGAGCACGACCGCCTGCCCGCCCGACGTCGCGAGCGCGATGCCCCAGGCGTCGCCTCCCGCCGGTGCGCCGGACCCGCGCACGTCCACGCCGAGCAGCTCGGCCGTGTGCGTCGCAAGCCAGTCGGCGAGGCCGCCCTCGGACAGCGGCACGACGTCGAGCGCCGCCGCGGCGACCGCGACCGCCGACGCGCCACCCTCGTCGGGCAGCATCGCGAACAACCGGTCGCGCAGGGTGCGGAACTCGAGCTCGTCGAGGATCGCGTGCAGCTGCTCGCGGTCCCACGCCCGCACCCCGAGGTCCTCCGGGCCGAGCGGGAGCTCGAGGTCGACGACCAGCGCGTTCAGTCGTCGGTTGAGCTGGACCTGCGCGAGGTTCTCCCGCAGCGACTCCCCCGCCTTGCCGGGGATCTGCTCCGCGGCCGCCACGACGCCGTCCAGGCCGTCGTACTGCGTGATCCACTTCGCGGCCGTCTTGGGCCCGACCCCCGGGACACCCGGCAGGTTGTCGGAGGACTCGCCGACGAGCGCCGCGAGGTCCGGGTAGCGCTCGGGCGGCACCCCGTACTTCGCCTCGACCGCCTCGGGCGTCATGCGCGCGAGCTCCGAGACGCCCTTGACGGGGTAGAGCACCGTCACGTCGGGGCGGACGAGCTGGAACGCGTCCCTGTCGCCTGAGCAGATCAGCACCTGCATGCCCTGGGCCGACGCCCGGCTCGCGAGCGTCGCGAGGATGTCGTCGGCCTCGTACTGCTCCTTGGTGAGCACCGGGATGTGCAGCGGCTCGAGCACACGCCGGATGACGTCGACCTGCCCCCGGAACGGTTCGGGCGTCGCGTTCCGGGTGCCCTTGTAGGCCTCGTACTGCTCGGTGCGGAACGTGGTCCGGCCGAGGTCGAACGCGACGGCCACGTGCGTCGGCTCCTCGTCCCGCAGCAGGTTCGCGAGCATCGACGTGAACCCGAACACGGCATTCGTCGGCTGGCCCGACGACGTCGCGAACTTGTCCACCGGCAGCGCGAAGAATGCGCGGTACGCCATCGAGTGCCCGTCGATGAGCAGGAGTCGGGCTGGCTGTGCGTCGCTCACGGGTGCCAACCTATCTGCCATGTCCGACACACCGGCCGACCGGCCTCAGACGCCCGACCCGACCCCCGCCGCATCCGACGCCGTTGCACCCGGCTCCTCGCCCACCGGGGTCGCAGCGGCTCCCGGTGCGCTCGACCCGCTCGACACACGCGGAACGCTGCTCGAGCGCCTCGGCATCGAGATCGTCGAGGTCGGCCCGGCGCGCGCCGTCGGAACGATGCCCGTCGCCGGCAACACGCAGCCGTTCGGCCTCCTGCACGGCGGTGCCAGCGCCGCGCTCGCGGAGACGCTCGGCTCGTACGCCGCGGTCGCGCACGCCGGTCCCGGGCGGCTGGCCGTCGGGATCGAGCTGAACGCGTCGCACCACCGCGCGGCACGGTCGGGCGTCGTCACCGGCACCGCGACCGCGCTGCACCTCGGGCGCAGCCTCGCGAGCTACGAGATCATCGTCGAGGACGGCGAGGGACGCCGCGTGTGCACCGCGAGGTTGACCTGCATGCTGGTCGACGCGATCTGATCCTCGGGGACACGCCGCGACTCGCGCGCATGACGTCGCCGCGCGATGAGGTCCTCGAGACCGCGCGGTGCCGGTCGGCGGGCGCCCGGGGTCGAGCTCGCGAGATCGTGCGCGAGCCGCCGCTGCAGCGCGCTCGTCGTCACCACGCGGTGCGTGGCCGCGGACGTGAACCCGAGCCGCGCGAGGAAGCGCTGCATCCCGCGCGCACCCGGCAGCGGTGAGGAGAACAGCTCGCACGCACCGCGCGCCTCGGCCTCGTTCGCCGCCAGGCCGAGCAGCACGTGCCCCAGGCCTCGCCGGCGCGCGCTCCCGACGACGTAGAGCGCCTCGATCACGATCGCGCTCGCATCCGTGAACAGGCTGGGCCCGACGAGGCGCGCGAGCAGGAAACCTGCCGGCTGGTCGTCCACGAACCCGACGAGCACGATGCCGGTGTCTGCGACGAGCGATCCGAGCTGACGTCGCAGTCGCTCCGCATCGTCGGTGCACACCTGGGAGCCGACCGAGGCCTCCTGGCGCGCCGCGAGGCACAGCTCGACGAGCGCCGCCATGTCGTCTGGCTGGGCAGCTCGGGCCTGAACTCCGGGTCGCACGGTGAAACCTCCGGCGGACGAGGGGGATCCGGACGAGGTGACGACACCGCTGCCCACGGTGGCGCCGAGGTCGATCATGGCCCAGCGCGGGGGCCCTGCCTAGTCCTGATCATGCGTCCAGTCGGACGACACGCGTCCGGGGACTGTGCGCGGCGAAACGATACCGACACAATCACTTCCTAGTGTCGGCCCAGCCCCGGACCGTACTGCGCGGTACGACGGCGTACCGCAGCACACCGCACGACCACCCGCAGCACCCCCGCAGCACCCCGCACCACACCCGCACCAGCCCCGCACCATCGGACGGAGGTCCTCGGTGAGCGCACCTGGCCACACCGGACGAGCGGCGCCCACGCGCCCGCTCGTCGCCGGCCTGGCCCTGGCCATCCTCACGCTGCTCGCGATCCTGGCCATGCCAGGGCCGGCACACGCCGCCACGGCGCCGTGCCAGGTCGACGCGAGCACCGCGTGCATCGGCGGCACCATCAAGACCGCGGCGGGCGAACCCGCTGCCGGTGTGGTGCTGACGATCGAGGGCGAGGGACAGACCGTGCAGGCGACGTCGGACGCGGACGGGAGGTGGTCGGCGGCGGTCACCGCGGCGGGCGACTACACGATCACGCTCGACACGACGACGCTGCCCCCGGGCGAGACGCTGCGCAACCCCGCGGCCAACCCCCGCACGGTGAGCGTCACGCTGAACGCGCAGTTCGGGGCCTTGTTCCCGCTCGGCGAACCCGGCGCGGCAGGTCCGACGACGAGCCCGACGGACGGTTCGACCTCGGGGTCGACGACCGGACCCGGCACGACGACGCCCGACGACGACTCAGGGTCCGGCATCACCGCCGCACGCGTGTGGCAGCAGTTCGCGAACGGCCTGATCTTCGGCCTGCTGCTCGCGCTCGCGTCGGTCGGGCTCTCGCTCGTCTACGGCACGACCGGGCTCAGCAGCTTCAGCCACGGTGAGCAGGTCACGCTCGGCGCGATCCTCGCCTACGTGTTCGTCCAGCAGCTCGGGCAGCCGCTGTGGCTCGCCACGGTGCTCGCCGTGCTCGTCGGCGCCGCGAGCGGCTGGGCGCAGGACTGGGGCATCTGGCACAAGCTGCGCAAGCACCACATCGGGCTCACGCAGCAGATGATCGTCACGATCGGCCTGTCCATGGTGCTGCAGTACCTGTTCCAGTTCCTCTTCGGCGGAGGCCGCCTCAGGATCGTGACGAGCAACCCCGTCCCGGTGCAGATCGGACCGGTGGTGCTCTCGCGCGAGAGCATCGTGTCGGCTGTCATCTCGATCGTCGTGCTCGCGTGCGTCTCGGTGTTCCTCATCTACACCCGGACCGGGCGGGCCACCCGCGCCGTCTCCGACAACCCCGCGCTCGCCTCCGCGTCCGGTATCGGCGTGGAGCGGATCATCCGGGTCGTCTGGACGGGGTCCGCCGGCCTGGCGGCCCTCGGTGGCGTGTTCATGGGTCTGTACTTCCAGGCCACGTACTGGAACATGGGCGGCACCGTCCTGCTCCTGATGTTCGCCGCGGTCACGCTCGGCGGTCTCGGCACCGCCTGGGGCGCGCTCGTCGGCTCGATGGTCATCGGCGTGGTCGCCGAGATGTCGAGCCTGGTCATCCCGTCGGACGTCAAGTTCGCCGGGGCGCTGTTCATCCTGATCCTCGTGCTCCTCGTCCGGCCGCAGGGCATCCTGGGCCGCCGGGACCGGATCGGCTGAGGGGGACGACATGGACTGGATCCGCATCCTCACCAACGCCGCCGGCGAGATCTTCGCCCCGGCCACGGCCGCGTACGCGCTGGCCGCCATCGGGCTGAACATCCACTTCGGCATGACCGGGCTCCTCAACTTCGGCCAGGCCGGGTTCGTGCTGCTCGGTGCGTACTCCTACGGGATCTCCGCGATCGCGGGCTGGCCGTTCTGGGCCTCGATCCTCGCGGCCATCGGTTCGGCGCTCGTGTTCGGCGTCCTGCTCGGCATCCCCACGCTCAAGCTGCGCGGCGACTACCTGTCGATCGTGACGATCGCGGCCGCCGAGATCGTCAGACTCGTCAGTCGCACGACCTCACTGACGTGGCTCACGGGCGGCAACTCCGGGCTCACGAAGGGCGACGGGTACAAGGACTCCTTCGAGGCGCTGTGCCCGTTCCCCCAGGGCACCACCGCCATCGGCCCGTGGGAGTACGACAACTGCCTCTCGAGCAGCTGGTGGCTGCGCGTGTGCGCGTGGTCGGCCGTCGCGATCGGCTGCTTCCTCGTCTGGCTCTGGATGCGCAGCCCGTGGGGTCGCGTGCTCAAGGGCATCCGCGAGGACGAGGACGCCGTTCGGGCCCTCGGCAAGAACGTCTACTCGTACAAGATGCAGGCGCTCGTCCTCGGCGGCATCGGCGGTGCGATCGCGGGCATCTTCTACACGATGCCGAGCTCGATCCAGGCCGATGCCATGGGCCGCACGATGACGTTCAACATCTGGACCGTGCTGCTGCTCGGCGGCGCCGCGACCGTCTTCGGTCCGGTGCTCGGGTCCGTGCTGCTGTGGACCGTGTTCATGCTCGTCAAGAGCGTGCTGCGGGACATGGACCTCGGGTTCATCACCCCCACGCAGTCCGAGTCCTTCAGCTGGATGCTCGTCGGCATGACCCTCATGCTGCTGGTCATCTTCCGACCACAAGGCATCCTGGGCGACAAGAAGGAGCTGGCGATCGATGTCCGCTGAGACCTCCCGCCCGCCGGGCGACGCGCGCGCAGCCGTCGCCCGGGCCCTCGCGGACGTACCGCGCGAGCCGGGTTCGGCCAAGCCCGACCCGATCATCGTGGCCGACAAGGTGAGCCGGACGTTCGGCGGCATCAACGCCGTCGAGGTGGAGCACCTCGAGGTGCAGCGCGGCGCGATCACGGCCCTCATCGGCCCCAACGGCGCCGGCAAGACGACGCTGTTCAACCTGCTGACCGGCTTCGACCGGGCGGACACGGGCACGTGGTCGTTCGAGGACAGGTCGGTGTCGGGCAAGTCCGCGGCGTACATGGCCTCGCTCGGCATGGTCCGCACGTTCCAGCTCACCAAGGCGCTGTCGCGCATGACGGTGATCGACAACATGCGCCTCGGCGCGACCGGCCAGAAGGGCGAGAACGTCTTCACATCGCTCCTGCCCTGGCTCTGGCGCCGGCAGGAGGAGGAGCTGACCGTACGGGCCGACGAGCTGCTCGCCCGGTTCAAGCTCGACACCAAGCGCCAGGACTTCGCCGGCAGCCTCTCGGGCGGTCAGCGCAAGCTCCTCGAGATGGCCCGCGCGCTCATGACCCGCCCGACGATGGTGATGCTCGACGAGCCCATGGCGGGCGTGAACCCCGCGCTGACCCAGTCGCTTCTCGGGCACATCCAGGGCCTGCGCGACGAGGGGATGACCGTGCTGTTCGTCGAGCACGACATGCACATGGTCCGGCACATCTCCGACTGGGTCGTCGTGATGTCCGAGGGCCGCATCGTCGCCGAGGGGCCGCCGACGACGATCATGCAGGACCAGGCGGTCGTCGACGCGTACCTCGGCGCGCACCACGACACCGACCTCGGGGACGACGCACTCCTCGAGGAGGACGTGGTCGAGCAGTACGAGGCCGAGGCCGAGGCCGAGGAGGCGACGCAGTGACCACCACGACGAACGCGACCGAGACACACCGCGGCGCACCGCAGGGCGAGCCGCTGCTCGCCGCGACCGACATCGTCGCCGGCTACCTACCGGGCGTCGACATCCTCGGCGGCTGCAACCTCGTGCTGCACCCCGGCGAACTGGTGGGCATCATCGGACCGAACGGCGCCGGCAAGTCGACGCTGCTCAAGGCCCTGTTCGGCCTCGTGCCCGTGCGCTCCGGCACCGTGACCCTCGGCGGAGAGGACATCACCAACCACCGCGCGGACCGTCTCGTGAAGCGCGGGGTCGGCTTCGTGCCGCAGACCAACAACGTGTTCCCCTCGCTGACCATCGAGGAGAACCTGCAGATGGGGATCTTCCAGGACCCCAAGCAGTTCGGGCGCCGGTTCGAGTTCGTCACCGACATCTTCCCGGCGCTCGCGGAGCGTCGGCGCCAGCGGGCCGGCTCGCTGTCCGGTGGTGAGCGTCAGATGGTCGCGATGGCGCGCGCGCTCATGATGGACCCGTCCGTGCTGCTGCTCGACGAGCCGTCGGCCGGGCTGTCGCCCGTACGGCAGGACGAGGCCTTCCTGCGCACGCGCAAGATCAACAAGGCGGGCGTCTCGATCGTCATCGTCGAGCAGAACGCACGTCGCTGCCTGCAGATCTGCAACCGCGCATACGTGCTCGACCAGGGGCGCAACGCGTACTCCGGGCCGGGCCGTGAGCTCATGAACGACCCCAAGGTCATCGAGCTCTACCTCGGCACGCTGGCGACCGACGTCGAGGCCGCCGACAAGGCCCATCCCGAGGCCTGATCCTCTCGTCGACACATACGTCGGCCCCGGTCGGTCACCAGGACCGCCGGGGCCGACGTATGTCGGGTCAGGTCAGGTCACTCGACCGCGCCCTCGACCGCCTTCACCCACGTGAACTTGTTGTCGTCACCGGCCGAGAAGATGCCGATGAACGCCGACGACGGGTCGTTGTCCGCGTTGAACGGACCAGCACCCGAGACGGCCTCGTAGTCGATGTTCTCGCCTGCTGCGAGAAGGTCGGCGCACTCCTTGAAGCCGGTGCACTTCTCGCCACCGTCCGCACCGGAGACCGCCGCGAGGTTCGCCTGGACGGTCTCGCCGTCGGTGTCGCCACCCTTGACCGCCGCCAGCGCGATGAGAATCGCCGCGTCGTACGACTCCGGGCCGTAGGAGAAGTCGGTGAGGTCGGGGTCGACCTCCTTCATCCGTGCCTGGAACTCGTCGGACGGGAAGGCGCCGGGCACGGTGCCCTGCGTCGTCCACGCCGCGAGCGTGCCGGCGTCGAAGTCCGCCGAGTAGTCCGCGACGTTGCCGTCGACCATGTACAGGCGGCCCTTGAAGCCCGCCCCGACCAGCAGCGGCACGATCGACTTCGTCTGCTCGAACGCGATCAGCGCGATCGCGTCCGGAGCACCGCCGTTGTTCGACGTCATGATGGCCGTCACGGCGTCGCCGTACGGGCCGTCGGTCGCGAACTCCTGGCCGGTCTTGCCGTACGTGACGGTGCCGCCGGCACCCTCGACCGTCGCCTGGACGACGTCACGCAGCGAGGTCCCGTACTCCTCGTTGAACACGAGGAAGCCGAGGTTCTCGACACCGTCGTTGATGATGAGGTTGCCGAGCGCGTTGCCCTGGACGGTGTCCGGGGGTGCGGTCCGGAAGTAGAACGGGCTGTAGCCGGACAGCGTGGTGGCGGTGTTGGCGGGCGAGAACATCACGACCTTCGAGTTCGTGATGTCGTCGATGACGAGCTTCGTCACGCTGGACGACGCGGCGCCGATGACGGCCGCGACGTTCTTGCTCTTGAGATCGGTCCACGACTGCGGAGCGACGTCGGCGTGGTCCGCGTCGGACGAGTCCGCGTGGTTCACCTGGACGTCCTGACCGCCCACGCCACCGGCCTCGTTGATCTCCTTGACGGCGAGGTCGACGCCCGCGATCTCGGGCGGGCCGAGGAAGGCGAGCGAACCCGTCTGGGGAAGCAGCGTGCCGAGGATCAGGGGGTCACCGCTGCCCCCGGTGTCGGAGGTGGAACCGGACGTGGCGGTCTCGTCGTCGCCGGGGGTGTCGTCGGACGAGCATGCCGTGAGTGCGAGCGCGACGACCGCCGCGACCGCAGCGGCTCGAACCGCGTGGTGCCTACGAACCATGGCGTACTACCTCTCCGTGAAGGTTGCGTCAGCTCGCCGACGACGCCGGCGAGCAGACAACGTGACGCGACGGTAACCATGTTTTGTTAACCGGATGTAGCCGCCAAGGTGCGTCGCCACTTCGTTGTCGAGTTGTGATGAACTCGCAGGTGGCCGAACCGGCGCCGAAACGGTGTCCGCAGGGCGGGACGGCTCGTCCCACGAGGCTGGATCGACGGGGGTGGACGGATGCGGTTCGTCACCTTCAACGCGCTGCACGGTCTCCACCCGGGTGACCCGGGACCGGACCCGGACGCCTGGCCCTTCGCCGTCGCGAGCCTGCAGGCGGACGTCCTCGCGCTCCAGGAGGTGGACCGAAGGCAGGTCCGCTCGGGCGGCGTGGACATGACCGCAGTCGCCGCCCAGGCCGCGGACCTGCCGCACTGGCGGTTCGCGCCGGTGATGCTCGGGCGCCCCGGCCGGTGGCGGGACGCCGGTCCCGACGACGACGCAGCCGCGCCCGCGCACGGCATCGCCCTGCTGAGCCGCTACCCGGTCTCGAGCTGGACGACGATTGCGCTGCCCGGCGGTCCCCGCCGGACGTGGGTGCGATCGCCGGATCACCTGCTCCCCCGCGTGCGCCGTGACCGGCCGCGCTGCGCGCTCGTCGCACGCGTCGCGTCCCCCGCGGGCGACCTCACCGTCGTCGCGACGCACCTGACGCCGCTGCGGGGCCAGAACGTCGCGCAGCTGCGCGCGCTGGTGGACGCGTGCGCCGCACTGCCCCGCCCGCTGGTGGTCCTCGGTGACCTGAACCTCGGCCCGGCCACCGCGCGGTCCGTCACCGGCTGGAGTGCCGCCGCGACCGCCGGCACGTTCCCCGCCGACGATCCCCACGCCCAGGTCGACCACGTCCTCGTCGACGGGCCGCTGCGCGCCGACGGCGCTCAGGCGCGCGCGACCGGGCTGAGCGACCACCGCGCGCTCGTCGTCGACCTCACGCGGACGTGAGAGCCGAACCGGACAACGGTCAGGAACCGCCGCCGACCTGCTCGATCACGGCGTCGGCGACCTCGCGCATCGTGAGGCGACGGTCCATCGACGTCTTCTGGATCCACCGGAACGACTCCGGCTCCGAGAGGCCCATCTTCGACATCAGCAGGCCCTTGGCCCGGTCGACCCGCTTGCGGGTCTCGAACCGCTCGGCCATGTCGGCGACCTCGGACTCGAGCGCGCTGATCTGCGCGTACCGGGAGATCGCGATCTCGACGGCCGGCAGCAGGTCCGCGGGGCTGAACGGCTTGACCACGTAGGCCATCGCGCCCGCGTCACGCGCGCGCTCGACGAGCTCGGTCTGCGAGAACGCCGTCAGCAGCACGACCGGCGCGAGGTGCGCCTTGCCGATCCGCTCCGCGGCGGAGATACCGTCGAGGACGGGCATCTTCACGTCCATCACGACGACGTCGGGCTTGAGCTCGGTCGCGAGCGCGACCGCCTGCTCGCCGTCACCGGCCTCGCCTACGACGTCGAACCCCGCGTCGCGCAGCGTCTCCACGACGTCCATGCGGATGAGGGCTTCGTCCTCGGCGACCACCGCGCGGCGCGCGGCGCGCGGCGCCACGGGTGCGGGCGGCGCGGCCGCGGTGAGGTCGAGCTCGTCGGAGGTCGACTGGGGGGTGGCGTCCTTGGTCACGGGGACAGCGTAGTGCGCACGGTCCCCCGGTCCGCAGCCCACGCCGGTGTGAGGCCGCACACGGCCCGCGGACCGGGCGCCACCACCCCTGTGCGGCCACTATCCTGGCGCCTGGCCCCGGTAGCCCAACGGCAGAGGCAATCGGCTCAAACCCGATCCAGTGCGGGTTCGAATCCCGCCCGGGGCACAGCATCGCTGCAGCGCACGACGAACGTCACGGTCACCGTCGCCACCGCGACGTCGGGCGCGCAGTCGTGAACGTGTGAGAGACGACCGCTCAGCCGAGCACGCCGGCGAGGGCGGCGTCCATCGCGGCGAGCGGCGCCGGGCGACCCGTCATCAGGCGCACCTGCTCCGCGGCCTGGTGCAGCAGCATCCGCTCGCCGCCCACGGCGACGCCGCCCAGCGCGGTCCACGCCGCCTGCAGCGCGGTGGGACACGGGTCGTAGGCGACGTCGAGCAGCACGCCCGCGGGTCGCGCCGTGAGAGCCAGCGCCAGCTCGTCGGCGGCGTGCGGCGGGAGCGTGGACACGACGACGTCCGCGCGAGGGATCGTCGTCGCGGCCTCGTCGAGCCGGCGCAGCTCGACCGTGACGCCCATGCGATGAGCCGCCCGCAGCAACCCGCCCGCACGGCCCGCCGAGCGCACCAGGACGACCGGCGTGGTGCAGCCCAGCTCGGCGAGCGCCGCCAGGGTCGACGACGCGGTCGCGCCGGCGCCGAGCACGACCGCCGAACGCGCCGGGGCGGTACCCAGCCCCTCACGCAGCGCGGCGACCAGGCCGTGCACGTCCGTGTTCGCGCCGACCAGGACGCGTCCGGCACCGGCGGACTGCAGCAGGACGGTGTTCACCGCCCCGACCACGCCGGCGAGCGGCTCGACGTGGTCGAGCAGCGGCAGCACGGCGTGCTTGAGCGGCATCGTCAGGCTCAGCCCGGCCCACTGCGGGCCGAGCGTCGCGACGAACGACGCCAGCCCGTCCTCGGCGACGTCGACCGCGTCGTAGGCCCAGTCGTCGAGGCCGAGCGCGGCGTAGGCGGCGCGGTGCAGCGCGGGTGACAACGAGTGCGCGATCGGGTGGCCGAGCACGGCCGCCCGGTGCGCGACCGGTTCGCTCACTCGTTCTCCGCGGCCCAGTCCTGGTAGCGCGCCTTGCACTCCAGGAACTCGTCCTCGGTCACCTGGAACTCCGTCTTGCCGTTGTCCGGGCTCGGCGTGCACCACCACATCCAGTCGCCGTCCGCGGGGTGCAGCACTGCGTCGATCGAGGCGGTACCCGGCGACGCGATGGGTGTGGGCGGCAGCCCGGTGTGCACGCGCAGGTTGAACGGGTTGCTCTCGTCCTGCAGCGCGGCCTTCGTGAGCTCCTCACCCGGTGCCAGTCCGTAGCGCACCGCGGCGTCGATCCCGAGGGTCCAGTTGTCAGCCAGCCGGTTCTCGATCGCGCGCGCCATCGTCGGCCGGTCCTCGTCGAGCTTGGCCTCGCGCTCGATGAGCGACGCCTTGTTCAGGACCGTCTCCCACTGGTCCTGGGCGACGCCCTTCTCCGTGAGCACCTGGACGGTCTTGGCGGTCATCTGTGACAGCAGGCTCACCGCGGTCTCGTCGGGCTGCACGGAGTACGTCGCGGGGAACAGCCACCCCTCGACCTCGCCGCCGGCCTCGGCGGGCAGCCCGATCGTGTCGGGAGCGTCGATCGCGGCCTGCAGGTCGGCCTCGGGGATGTCGGTCTTCTCGGCGACGCGCGCGACGATCTGCGCGGCCGTCAGGCCCTCGGCGATCGTCACCTTCGACTCGATCTTGCTCGCGGGGTTGAGCAGCGACAGGACCGCATCGCTCGCGGGCATCCCGAGCAGCAGCTGGTAGGTGCCCGGCTGGATCCCGACCGCGTCAGGGTTGGCGGAGTACGCGTCGGCGAACACGCCCGCGGACGCGACGACACCCGCGTCGGCGAGCGTCGCGCCGATCGCCGCTCCCGAGTCACCCTCGTTGACCACGACGGTCACGCTGCCGTGCCCGGGGCCGGGGAAGTCGGTCGGCGACGCCGAGGCGGTGCCGCCGCTCCAGTTCTGGAGCATCGAGAAGACGAGGTAACCCGCGCCGAGCACGACGACGAGCAGGATCGCCACGACCCAGAACGAGCGGCGTCGACGACGCCGCTTCTCCCGCGCGACCGAGCCGCGCTCGCGCGAGCTGCGGGCACGGCTCGGTGCCGGCTCCTGCGGGACGTCGCTACGTTCTGGTGCCCACCAGTCGGTCTGGTTGCTCACGGCTGCCTCTCTCGAGTCGTCGTGGGGGACGGCGCCGTCGCGGCCACCGTTCGTCGGGTAGGGATACGCATCACTGTCCGTTGTCCGCCTGCCAGGCGCGCAGCTCGGCGTCGTACGTCTGGAACTCGTCGAAGGTCGAGGCGTACTTGGTCTCGCCGGTCTCGGGGTTCACGGTCACCCACCACACCCAGTCGCCGTCCGCGGGGTTCGCGACGGCGGCGATGGAGGACTGCGACGGCGTGGTGATCGCCGTCGGCGGCAGGCCGAACCGGACGAAGGTGTTGTACGCGTTGTCCGGGTCCATCGTCTGCTCGGTCGTGACCGGCTCGCTCGAGCCGAGCCCGTAGGCGACGGCGGCCTCGACGCTCAACGGCTGCTCCCTGTCGAGCCGGTTGAGCAGGACGCGCGCCACCATCGGGCGCTGGTCCTCCGGGACGGCGATGGTCTCGAGCAGGGATGCGAGCACGATGGTCGACGACCACTCGTCCGCCGGGACGCCGGCGTCGCGCAGCGCGTCCGCCGTGCGGCCGGTCATCAGAGTGAGCACCTGGGCAGCGGTCGCATCCGTCGGCACGTCGTAGGTGCCGGGGAACAGCCAGCCCTCGAGGTGCCCCTCGGCCTCGTGCGGCAACCCGAACGCTTCCGGATCGGCGGCGGCCGCCTGCAGGTCGGCGAGCGGGATCATGGTCTTCTCGCTGATCCGGGCGAGCGTCTGCACCGCCGTGAGCCCCGCGGGGATCGTCAGACGCAGCGACGCGAGGTTGGCGGGATCGAGCAGCGCGGCGGCGGCGTCGGCCGCGGGCATCTCGGCCTGCAGCCGGTACGTGCCGGGCTGGGCCACCGCTCCGGCGGCCGCATAGGCGTCGACGAAGACATCCGCATCTGCGACGACGCCCGCGGTCACGAGCGAATCGCCGAGCGTCTGCGCGGAGTCCTTCGCGCGCACCGTCACGAGCACCTCACCGTGCCCGGGGCCCGCGAAGTCGGTGACGACGGTCTCGGCGACCGTCGGGACGGCGGCCTCCTCGTCCCCGCCCAGCAGCGATGCGATCACGTAGGCGGCCCCCGCACACAGCCCGACGACGACGAGCACGACGAGCACGAGGCGCCGCCGCCGTTCCCGACGCTCGTGCGACTCGCGTGCGCGGTAGGCGGAGCGCCCGGCGGCGGCCGGGTCGACGCCGGCGGCGCGACCTGACGGCGCGGTGGCGGGGTCGACGTCGGTCGGCATCACTTCGCCCTCTCCCGTCCGTCCGGTACGCCACTGCGTCTGGCTGCTACTCACCTGTCCGTTCGTCCTTGTCGTCCGACTCGCCCACAGCCCCCTGGCGCGCGGACCCGGAGCGTGCGGACGGGTCGCCGTCGACCCGTTCACCTGGGCGTCGTCCCGACGACCGCTCCGCGTCAAGCGCGTACTGCAGGATCACCACTGCGGCGGCCTGGTCGACCACCTGCCGGTGCCGGCGCCCGGACCGTCCGGACTCCGTGAGCGCTCGATGTGCGGACACCGTGCTCATCCGCTCATCGACCAAACGCACCTGGATCGGTGCGACGGCGTGCGCCAGTACGCCAGCGTACGCGCGTACACCGTGCGCAGAGGCGCCTTCCGTCCCACTGAGGTGGCGCGGTAGACCGACGTACACACACTCCGCACATCGCTCGCGCGCCTCGTGCACGATCCTGGCGATGTCACTGGGCATCTGTCCAGGACGTGTCCGCGACGTGTCGCGCGCGAGAGTCTCGACCGGGGTCGCGACGAGGCCGTCCGGGTCGCTGGAGGCCAGCCCGACCCGGACGGTTCCGACGTCGACCGCGAGCCGCGCCCCGCGCACGACCTCGTCGTGCGAGTCCGCGCGCATCAGGCGCGCAGCGCCGCGACGATCGCCTCGAGCGCCTCGCCGAGGCGGGCCGCGTCGGTACCGCCGCCCTGGGCCAGGTCGTCCTTGCCGCCACCGCCGCCGCCCAGCACCTGGGACGCGGTGCGCACGAGCGCCCCCGCCTGGCGACCCGCCGCGCGTGCCGCGGCGTTGGTCGCGACGACGACGACCGGACGACCCTTGGCGACACCGCCGACCGCGACGACCGCGGGCGCCGACTCACCGAGCCGCGAACGCACGTCGAGCACGAGGGTGCGCAGGTCGTCGGGCGCCTGCTCCCCCGCGTCGAACGTGACGACGCGCGTGCCGGCCACGTCCTGCGCACCGCCCGCGAGCGTGCCGGCGGCCGCGAGCACCTGCGCCTGACGCAGCGCCGCGAGCTCCTTCTCCGACTCCTTGAGCTTGGTCATCAGGCCGGACACGCGCTCCGCGAGCTCGTCGGGTCGCGCCCCGAGCAGACCCGAGAGCTGCCCGACGAGCGCGCGCTCCTTGGCCTGGTACCCGTACGCACCCGCGCCGACGAGCGCGTCGACGCGCCGCACGCCCGAACCGATCGCCGACTCGGACAGCAGCGTCACCAGACCCAGCTCACCCGAGCGCCGCACGTGCGTGCCCGCGCACAGCTCGAGCGACCAGTCGCCGCCGATCGACACGACGCGCACCTCGTTGCCGTACTTCTCGCCGAACAGCGCCATCGCGCCCATCGCACGCGCCTCGTCGATCGGCTTGATCGAGTCGGTCACCTCGAGGTCGTCCTGCAGACGCTCGTTGACGCGCGCCTCGATCTCCGCGACGACCGTCGCGGGCGTGGCCGACGGCGAGCGGAAGTCGAACCGCAGGCGGCTCGGCGCGTTGAGCGAACCGGCCTGAGTCGCGCTCTCGCCGATCGACTCGTGCAGCGCCTTGTGCACGAGGTGCGTCGCCGTGTGCGCCCGCGCGATCGCCTGCCTGCGCGCGGTGTCGATCGACGCGGTTCCCGGGTCGCCGAGCGCGACCGTGCCGTCGACCAGCCGGCCGTGGTGCACCGAGAGCCCCTTGACGTGCGCCTGCACGTCGTCGACCTCGATGCGTGCGCCGCTGTCGAGCACGATCGTGCCCGTGTCGGCCTGCTGGCCGCCCGCCTCCGCGTAGAACGGGGTGACGTCGAGCACCACCTCGACGTCCGCGGGCGCGGACGCGGCGGGCGCGGGCACGCCGTCGACGAGCAGCCCGACGACCGTCGAGCGCGCGGTCGCGTCGGTGTACCCGACGAACGTGACCGGCTTCGCGCTGGAGGCCGCGAGCGTCGCGTGCAGGTCCTGGTACGCCGAGACGTCGGCGCGACCCGCGCGCTTGGCGAGCGCGTCCGCCCGGGCGCGCGAGCGCTGCTCGGCCATCAGCGCGCGGAACGCCTCGCGGTCCACGTCGACGCCGTGCTCCTCCGCCATCTCGAGCGTCAGGTCGATCGGGAACCCGTACGTGTCGTGCAGCGCGAACGCGTCCGCACCCGAGAGCACCGGCCGATCCGAGGTCGTGCCCGACGACGACACGGGGACACCCGCCGCCTTCGCGCCCGCGACCGCGGTGTCGAGGATCGTCGTGCCGGCCGCGAGCGTGCGCCGGAACGTCTCCTCCTCGGCGTACGCGACCTGGCTGATCCGCTCGAAGTCGCGTGCGAGCTCGGGGTAGGACGCGCTCATCGCGTCGCGGCTCAGCGGCAGCAGGACGGGCAGCGACAGGTCCTCGACGCCGAGCAGGCGCATCGCCCGGATCGAGCGGCGCAGCAGCCGGCGCAGCACGTAACCCCGGCCCTCGTTGGACGGCGTGACGCCGTCGCCCATGAGCATCAGGCCCGAGCGCACGTGGTCCGCCACGACGCGCATGCGCACGTCGTCGTCCCGGTCCGCGCCGTACCGCCTTCCGGACAGCTCGACCGCGCCGTCGATCACCGGGCGCACCTCGTCGATCTCGTACAGGTTGTCGACGCCCTGCAGCAGGTACGCCACGCGCTCGAGGCCCATGCCGGTGTCGATGTTCTTCTGCTTGAGCTCGCCGAGGATCGGGAACGACTCCTTGGTGCCGCCGTTGTCCCGCTCGTACTGCATGAACACGAGGTTCCAGATCTCGAGGTAGCGGTCCTCGTCGACGACCGGTCCGCCCGGTGCGCCGTACTGCGGGCCCCGGTCGACGTAGATCTCCGAGCACGGACCCGCGGGTCCACGCGCACCCGTCGACCAGAAGTTGTCGGTCATGCCACGGCGCTGGATGCGCTCGTCGGGCAGGCCGGCGATCCGCTTCCAGAGCGCCGCCGCCTCGTCGTCGTCGTGGAAGACCGTCACCCAGATCGAGTCGGGGTCGAAACCGTAGCCGCCGTCCGCCTGGCTGCCCGTGACGAGCTCCCACGCGTAGGTGATCGCACCTTCCTTGAAGTAGTCACCGAACGAGAAGTTGCCGTTCATCTGGAAGAACGTGCCGTGCCGGGTCGTCTTGCCGACCTCGTCGATGTCGAGCGTGCGCACGCACTTCTGGACGCTCGTCGCGCGCGGCCACGGCGGAGTCTGCTCACCGAGCATGTACGGGATGAACGGCACCATGCCCGCGATGACGAACAGCGTCGACGGGTCGGGCGAGATGAGCGGCGCAGACGGCACCACGGCGTGGTCGCGCGCGGAGAAGTAGTCGAGCCAGCGCTGGCGGATCTCGGCGGTACGCATGATGTCCTCGTGGTGACGGGCCCGGTCGGGCTGTGGTTCCGCGGCGCTCGCGCGCCGCTCTACGGTGCAACGGCGCTCGCGCGCCGGTCTACAGGATTCGTCCGACTCCCCGGTGGGTGTCAGAAGAAGGATGCCTCGCCGTCGTCGTCGGGGTCCTCCAGGGGGCCCGCCCAGTCGGCCGGCACGCGTGGCGCGCGGGCTCGGGACAGGCCGTCGCGCAGGTCCGCCACGTGCTGCTCGCGGTTCGCGCGAACCTCTTCGACGTCCACGTCCCCGACGAGAGCCGCCCGCAGCTCGGTCTCCCGCTCGGACATGCCGGCGAGGAACTCGCGCCGCGCGGACGTGAAGGCGTGCGTGACGCGCGACGCCCCGTCGACCACGTCCGTGGTCCCGGCGGGCAGGTACTCCTCGGCGATCTGGCGGCCCTTGCGGATCACGACGACCGTCACGGCGACGCCGACGCCGATCCAGAACAGGCGGCGCATCAGCGGCCCTTGCGCACGACACCCTCGGCGAAGCCGCCGAGCGCGCGACGCACGCCGTAGGAGAACGCCGCGACCTTGACCATCGGGCCACCCACCGTCGCGGAGAACAGCGCAGTGAGCGCCGAGACGTTCTCGGAGACCTGGGCCGCCGCGGTCGTGACCGTGTCGATGTTCTCGAGCTGCGCGTTCGACGACGCGACGAGCTGCGCGGTCTCGTCGAGCACCGGGACCGTGTGGTCCGTGAGCTCCTTGACCGAGTCGCGCGTGCTGTCGAGCACCCGTCCCAGCTTGACCAGCGGGAGGGCCAGGAAGCCCACCAGCAGGACGAAGGCCAGTGCGGCGATCAGCCCCGCGACATCTGAGACCGTCACCGGCGCTCCCTTCCTCGGCTCCGCGCTCGAACGCTGCTCACCCTACTGCCCTCGCCGCGGGCGATCCCCGTGACGACGGACGCCCCGCCGGCGACGAGCGCGGGCGGGGCGTCCGGGCCACGGTCCAGGGACCGCGGCAGAGTGTGTCAGGTCAGCGGGCGTAGTACTCGACGACCAGCTGGACCTCGCACGTCACCGGGATCTCGGCGCGCTTGGGTGCGCGCACGAGCACCGACGACAGCTTCTCGAGCTGCACGTCGAGGTAGCCCGGGACGGCCGGCAGGACGTCGCGGTGCGCGCCCGCGGCGGCGACCTGGAACGGCGTCGTCGCCTGGCTCTTCGGCTTCACCTGGATGGTCTGGCCCGGCTTCACGCGGAACGACGGGCGGTCCACGATCTTGCCGTCGACGAGCAGGTGGCGGTGCGTGACCGCCTGGCGCGCCTGCAGGATCGTGCGGGCGAAGCCCGAACGCAGCACGAGCGCGTCCAGACGGGTCTCGAGGTTCTCGACGAGCGCCTCACCGGTCAGCCCCGGGGCCTTGCGGGCGTCCTCGTACGCACGGGCGAGCTGCTTCTCGCGCAGCGCGTACTGGGCGCGCAGACGCTGCTTCTCGCGCAGCCGGACCGCGTAGTCCGACTCGGTGCGACGACGCGCACGGCCGTGCTCGCCGGGCGGGTAGGGGCGCTTCTCGAAGTGCTTGACGGCCTTGGGCGTCAGGGCCAGGCCGAGTGCGCGGCTCAGGCGAACCTGGCGGCGCGAACGGGTCACACTGGTCACAGCGGTACTTCCTGTCGTGTCGATGACGTCACACCCACGTGCGGACGGTCGTCCGGAGGGCGTGGGGCCGACCATTCACGGCGTCGGACCGGAGTCGGACGCCCGGCTAGGGCCCCAGGAGCGCGCACGGCGCAGAACACCGCGCGCGACCGTCCTACCTTACCGGCCCGGGCGGGGATCACCGAATCCGGTCGAGCTCACCCCTCGAGGACCTCGCGGATGCGCGTCAGTCGCTCGGTGACCTGCCGCTCGAACCCGCGGTCCGTCGGCTCGTAGTAGTGCGTGCCCGCGAGCTCGTCGGGCAGGTACTGCTGGGCGGCGATCCCGTGCGGCTCGTCGTGCGCGTAGACGTACTGCCGGCCGTGCCCGAGCCGCTCGGCGCCCGGGTAGTGCGCGTCGCGCAGGTGGGCCGGGACGGTCCCGATGCGCCCGGCCCGCACGTCGGCCAGCGCACGGTCGATGCCCAGGTAGGCCGCGTTGGACTTGGGCGCCGTGGCCAGGTGCACGACCGCCTCGGCGAGCACGATGCGCGCCTCGGGCATGCCGATGAGCTGGACGGCCTGCGCCGCGGCCACGGCCGTCTGCAACGCGCTCGGGTCCGCCATGCCGACGTCCTCCGCCGCCGAGATGACGATGCGCCGCGCGACGAACCGCGGGTCCTCCCCCGCCGCCAGCATGCGGGCCAGGTAGTGCAGCGCCGCATCCACGTCCGAGCCCCGGACCGACTTGATGAACGCGCTGATCACGTCGTAGTGCTGGTCCCCGTCGCGGTCGTAGCGCACCGCAGCCACGTCGATCGCGCGCTCGACGGTCGCGAGGTCGACCGGCACCGGGCCGGCGGCACCGGGATGCGCGGAGAGTGCGGCACCGGCCGCCGCCTCCAGGATCGTGAGCGCCTTGCGCGCATCACCGCCCGCGAGCCGCAGCAGGTGGTCCAGCGCGTCCGCCGCGAGCTCGACCGCTCCACCGAGCCCGCGCTCGTCGACGACCGCCCGTTCGACGAGCCCGCGCACCTCGGCGGTCTCCAGCGGCCGCAGCGTGAGCAGCAGCGAACGCGACAGCAGCGGCGAGTTGACCGAGAAGGACGGGTTCTCGGTGGTCGCCGCGACGAGCGTCACCCACCGGTTCTCGACGCTCGGCAGCAGCGCGTCCTGCTGCGCCTTGGTGAAGCGGTGCACCTCGTCGATGAACAGCACCGTCTCGACGCCGCCCGTCGCGAGCGAGCGCCGCGCGGCGTCGACGACCGCGCGCACGTCCTTGACCCCCGCCGTCACGGCCGACAGCTCGACGAACCGGCGCCCCGAGGTCGACGCGACCAGGTAGGCCAAGGTCGTCTTGCCCGTACCCGGCGGGCCCCACAGCACCACCGAGGTGGGCGCCGCGCGCCGCGCGTCCTCCCCCGCGGGCTCGACCAGCCGGCGCAGCGGCGAGCCCGCGACGAGCAGGTGCGCCTGACCCGCCACCTCGTCGAGCGTGCGTGGTCGCATCCGCACGGCCAGCGGGGCGCCGGCACCGGCGGCGGGCAGACCCTGCTCCCCCTGGGTCGCGACGTCGAACAGGTCCATGGCGTGCAGAGTACGTCCGGCCACCGACGCGGACGCGCACCGCGAGCCCGACGACGGGACCCGGAGGCTCCCCGGCGGCCTGCCACCGGCACCCTCGGCGCCGTCCTGGTTCACCCGGGCGGTCGAAGGTGTGCGCGCGGGCGCCGCGACCTGCGACGATGACGCTCGTGTTCGCCCGCCTCGGTCGCATCGTCGCGCACCACCCGCGCTCCACCGTCGTCGTCTGGCTCGTGCTCACCGTCGCGGGCTACGCGCTCGCGGTGCTCGGTGTGCACGGTGAGTCGCTGTTCGACCGGCTCAGCACGGGCGAGCCCGGCGTCCCCGGCTCGGAGAGCACGCACGGGCGTGAGCTGCTCACCGACGGCTCCGAGTCCGGGCCGTCGCTCACGCTCGCGCTCAGCTCGGTCGACCCGTCCGACCCGGACGTCGCCCTCGCGTTCGCGCCCTCCCGCAGCGACCTCGCCGCCATCCCCGACGTCGAGTCGGTGATCGACCCGCTCGCGCTCCCGGACGGGGCCGCGAACCCTGCGGCGGCGCCCCTGGTGGCGACGGACGGCGACGGCTTCCTCGTCGTCGTCACGATCGAACCCGGGCTCACCGACGACGCGCGCTCCGAAGCGCTGGCCGCGGTCGAGGCGCGCATGGCGACGGTCCCCGACGACCTGGCGGACGCGGCCCCCGACGTGACCGGGCTGATCGGCGGGCCGACCCTGATCGTCGGCGAGATCACCTCGCAGGTGGAACAGGACCTGCGGACCGGCGAGGCGATCGCGCTGCCGATCGCCCTGCTCATCATGATCCTGGTGTTCGGCGGCTTCCTCGCCGCCGCGATGCCGATGGCCGGAGCGATCGCGTCGATCGCCGCCGGCCTGGCCACCGTGCTCGGGCTGTCGTACGTGATGGACATCGACGCGTCCGTGGTCAACGTCGTGACCGTGCTCGGGCTCGGGCTGTCGATCGACTACGGCCTGCTGATCGTGTCCAGGTTCCGCGAGGAGCTGCACCGGCTCGTCGACGACGACGAGGGGCGCTCCGCGCGACGGCGACGCGGCGACGGTGCGGTGCTCACCGCGGTCGAGCGCACCATGGCGACCGCGGGGCGCACGGTGGCGTTCTCCGCGGTGACCGTCGCGATCTCGATCTCGTCGCTGCTCGTCTTCACGCCCGAGATCCTGCGCGCGATCGGCGCCGCCGGGTGCGCCGTGATCCTCATCGCGGTCCTGACCGCGCTGACCCTGGTGCCCGCGCTGCTCACGCTCGCCGGGCGTCGGCTCGCGAAGCCGTCGGTGCTCTCGCGCGTGCCCGGTCTGCGCTGGGTGCTGGCCCGCACGGCCGACGTGGACACCGAGGAGGGCCGGTTCTCGCAGCTCACCGGACGCGTGCAGCGCCACCCCTGGTGGGTCATGGGCGGCGCGCTCGCCGTGCTCGGTGTCATGGCGATCCCGCTCGCGCACCTCGAGCTGCGCATCTCCGGCACCGAGCTGCTGCCCGCCGACAGCGCACAGCGCGAGTTCGTCGACCTGCTGGCCGACCAGTACCCGCTGTCGACGACCGCGCCCGTCGTCATCGTGGCCGAGACCTCGCTCGACGAGGCGACGGCGTGGGCGGTCGAGCTCGAGAGCCTCGACGACGTCGCGTCGGTCGACCCGCCCGCGGCCGACGGCTCCTACGTGACCATCGGCGTGCGACCCGACACCGACGACCCGGGCGGCGAGGTCGCGCGCGGCGTCGTCGAGGAGATCCGGGCGCTCGATCCCGGGTTCCCGACGTGGGTCACCGGTCAGGCCGCAGCGCAGATCGACTTCACCGCAGCGCTCGCGGACGGCGCGCTCTGGGCGGCACTGATCGTCGGCCTCGCGACGTTCGCGCTGCTGTTCCTCATGACCGGCTCGGTGGTCATCCCGATCAAGGCGCTGCTCACCAACGTCGTCTCGCTCGCCGCCTCGCTCGGCGTGCTGGTCTGGGTGTTCCAGGACGGCCACCTCGAGGACCTGCTCGGGTTCACGTCGACCGGCGGCATCGAGACCTACGTGATCGCGCTGGTCATCGCGTTCGCGTTCGGTCTCGCCATGGACTACGAGGTCTTCCTGCTCTCCCGCATCAAGGAGCTGCACGACGCGGGCCGCCCCACCGACGAGGCGGTCCGGCTCGGCCTGCAGCGCTCGGGCCGGATCATCACGTCCGCCGCGGCGATCATCATCGTCGTGTTCTCGGGCTTCGTCGCGGGCGAGCTGCTCGTCATCAAGGAGGTCGGGTTCGCGCTCGCGGTGGCCGTCCTCATCGACGCGACGATCGTGCGGCTGCTGCTCGTGCCCGCGACGATGACGGTCCTGAACGACCTGAACTGGTGGGCGCCTGCGTGGATGCGGCGCATCTACGACCGGCTCGAGCTCACCCACTGAGCGCATCCGCACCCGCGCCGACCGAGAGGAGACCGACTGTGGCGTCACGCCTCACGCGTCCGCGGCGCATCGTCGTCGCCACCCTCGTCAGCGCGGTGGTGCTCGGGAGCTTCGCGTGGCTCGTGCTCCTGCTCGTCGAGATCACCGGCGCGTTCGCGGCACTGGCGCTCACGTGCGTCGCCGTCCTGATCTGGATCGCGCCCCGCTGGCTCCTGCCCCTGCTCCACCCGGCCGAGCCGGCGTCGTACGTCGCGTTCGTCCCGGCTCTGTGGCGCTGGGCGCTGCGGGACGACCGCGCCGTCCTCCCGCAGCCGCCCGGCGGCGCCGACGAGCCCGCGCGACGGCACCCCGCGTTCGACGACGCCGCCGAGCCGCCACGGCGGTGGTGACGGACCACCCCCGCGGCCACCCGAACGGGTGTGTCGGTCGGCGCACGTGATGTGGTGGGGTGGTGCGATGCACCAGGGGGAACCTGGCACCACGTCGCTGCGCGTGCGGCGCTGGGTCGCCGTCGCGCTGACGGTGTTCACGCTGCTCAACCTCGCGAGCACGCTCGCGATCCTCGCCGGCGCGCAGACCGCGCTCGCCGGCGTGTGGTTCGTCGGCTCGATCCTCACGATCGTCCTGTGCTTCGCGACCTGGCGCGCCTGGGGATGGGTGCGCGAGGCCGTGCCGCAGCAACCGTTCGAGATCCCGGACGAGCCGGGGCGCCGGCACACCTCGCTCGGCACCGAGGGCTACGAACCGCCGAGGCGCTGGTGAACCGCCCGGTCGGCGTGCGCTTCGATGCGCGCTACATCGTGCGGCTGACCGTCGCCGTGCTCGTGACGGCGACGGTCGTCCTCGGTGCCGCGGGCGTGCTGTACGCGACCGCGGGCGGCCCGGGTGGCGTGCTCGGCGTGCTGTTCCAGCTGTGCCTGCTCGCGGCGGTGGTGGTGGTCGCGCGCGTGACGTGGCGCTGGGCGCTGCGCGCACGCCCGAGGATGACGGAGCTGCCTCCGATCCACGGACCCGAGCTCCCCCGGCACACGCGGCTGAGCGACCCGACCCAACCGCCACCGTCGCGCTGGTGAGCCGGCGTCAGGTCGGGGGCCGGTCCGCGCCCTGCGGGCCGTACGAGTCGAACCGCGCCTCGCACCGGTAGCCGAGCCGCTCGTAGATCCGGCGGGCGTCGTGGTTGTCCGCGTACATCCCGAGCGACACCCACGACGCGCCGGCGCCGAGCCCGGCCCGGGTCGCCGCCACCGTCAGCGCGGCGCCCCAGCCCCGGCGTCGCGCCGGCGCCCGCACCGCGAGGCCGTGCAGGTGCCACGAGCGGTCCTGCGGGCGCTCACCGCCCTGTGCGTTCGCACCGATCACCCCGAGCAGCTGCCCGTCCTCGCGCACGCCGAACCACGCCAGCTCGTGCGCGCCGCCCGGGTCCGCCGAGGACGTCGGGTTCGCGGCGGTCAGGCACGCACGGATCGCCTCGGCATCCGCGACGGGGTCGAGCTGCTCGACGGACCGGCCGCCCGCGCCCTCGTCGGGAACGGCGGCGGTCGCGAACCAGTCCCACGACGAGAACGGCGCGAGCCCCAGCGCCGCGAGCACCGCAGGTGCGGGATCGCTGCCGCGGGGGACGCTCATCCACCCGTGCGGCTGACCCGCGCGACGCGTCGCGAGGTCCACCACGAGCGCACGCACCACTGCCGGGTCGCCGCGACCGACCACGGTCGGCCGGTCCGACCGATCGACGACCAGCACCACGCCGCGATCGTCGCCGAGCACCTCGATCGGCCGCCAGGCGCGGGCCTCGGACCGCAGCAGGCGGTCCGCGCGCCACCGCGGCGGCAGCAGGTCGAACGCCGACGTCACGGCGCGGGCGTCTCCTGCGGCGTCGTCTCCTGCGGCTTCGACTCCTTCGGCTTGGCGTCGACGCCCGCCTCCCGGCGCTGCTCCGGCGTGATCGGCGCGGGCGCCTGGGTCAGCGGGTCGTAGCCACCGCCCGACTTCGGGAACGCGATGACCTCGCGGATCGACTCGGCACCCGTGAGCAGCGCGACGATCCGGTCCCAGCCGAACGCGATCCCGCCGTGCGGCGGCGCGCCGAACTGGAACGCGTCGAGCAGGAAGCCGAACTTCTCCTGCGCCTCGTCGGGTCCGATGCCCATGACCTCGAACACGCGCTGCTGCACGTCGCGACGGTGGATACGGATCGAGCCGCCACCGATCTCGTTGCCGTTGCAGACGATGTCGTACGCGTAGGCCAGCGCCTCGCCCGGCGACTCCTCGAAGCGGTCGATCCACTCGGGCGTCGGCGACGTGAACGCGTGGTGCACGGCCGTCCACGCACCGCCGCCGACCGCCACGTCGTCGTCCTCGCCCGTGGGCTTGAACAGCGGCGCGTCGACGACCCAGAGGAACGACCACGTGCTCTCGTCGATCAGACCCCCGCGGCGACCGATCTCCAGTCGTGCGGCACCCAGCAGTGCGCGCGCCTCGCTCTGGCGGCCCGCCGCGAAGAAGATCGCGTCGCCCGGCTGCGCGCCGGTCGCGGCGGCCAGCCCGGCGCGCTCGTCGTCGGTGATGTTCTTGGCGACCGGCCCGGCGAGCTCGCCGTCCTCGCCGACCGTGACGTACGCGAGGCCCCTGGCGCCGCGCTGCTTGGCCCACTCCTGCCACGCGTCGAAGCCGCGACGCGGGGTGGCGGCGCCGCCCGGCTGCACCACCGCGCCGACGTACGGCGCCTGGAACACGCGGAACGGCGTGCCGGCGAAGTAGGTCGTGAGGTCGACGAGCTCGAGACCGAACCGCAGGTCCGGCTTGTCGGTGCCGTACTTCTCCATCGCCTCGGCGAACGTCATGCGCCGGATCGGCGTCGGGATCTCGACGTCGACCAGGTGCCACAGCGCGACCAGCACCTGCTCGGCGAGCGCGATGACGTCGTCCTGCTCGACGAAGCTCATCTCGACGTCGAGCTGCGTGAACTCGGGCTGCCGGTCCGCGCGGAAGTCCTCGTCGCGGTAGCAGCGGGCGATCTGGTAGTACCGCTCGAGCCCCGCGACCATGAGGAGCTGCTTGAACAGCTGCGGCGACTGCGGCAGCGCGTACCAGCTGCCGGGCGACAGCCGCGCGGGCACCAGGAAGTCGCGCGCGCCCTCGGGGGTGGAACGCGTCAGCGTCGGCGTCTCGACCTCGACGAAGTCGTTCGCCTCGAGGACCGCACGCGCAGCCTGGCTCACCTGCGAACGCAGCCGGATCGCACGCGCGGGCGCGGGCCGGCGCAGGTCGAGGTAGCGGTACTTGAGGCGTGCCTCCTCGCCGACCTGCTCGTCGAGCGCGGAGGAGACCTGGAACGGCAGCGGCGCCGACTCGTTGAGCACCACTACCTCGGTCGCGACGACCTCGATCTCACCGGTCGCGAGGTTCGGGTTCTCGTTGCCCTCCGGCCGACGACCGACCTCGCCCGTCACCTGCAGCACGTACTCCGCGCGCAGGCCGTGCGCGACCGCCTCGTCGCGCACGACGACCTGGGCGATGCCCGACGCGTCCCGCAGGTCGACGAACGCGACCCCGCCGTGATCGCGCCGGCGGTCCACCCAGCCCGTGAGGGTGACGGTGGTGCCGAGGTGCTCGGCCCGCAGCGAGCCGGCGGTGTGGGTGCGCAGCACGGAAGATCCTTCGAGTCGGGGTCGCGCCCGGACGGGCACCGCGTCGATCATAGTTGCGACCGCGCCGCGGGCCCGACCCCATTCCTCGGCATCCGGCCGCGGTGGTCGCAAGCCGCGGCGGAAAGAAGCCGGGGTGGTCAGAACAGGCCCGGTTGCAAGGTGGCCGCGGGTTCGGGGGTCTCGCCGGGGCGCCGGGCCCAGCGTCGCTCGACGTCGTCGGACCGGGGTTGCGCACGGCGCCCGTCCAGGCCGTGGTGCGCGAGCAGCGGGCGCACGCGCGCGGTCAACCAGTCGCGGTAGGGCCGGTGCGGGTACGAGCCGCCGCCGTAGACCCGGCCGTAGCCCGCGAGCAGGTCCGGCCGCTCACGTTCGAGCCACGCCAGGAACCACTCCCGCGCGCCCGGCCGTAGGTGCAGCGCGAGCACGGTCGCCCGCTGCGCACCCGCCTCGGCCAACGCGGCGAGCAGACGGTCGAGGTGGTCGACCGAGTCGGTGAGCCACGGCAGCACAGGAGCGACCATGACGTGCACCGGCAGCCCGGCGTCCCGCACCGCCCGGACGAGCTCGAGACGAGCGCGGGCGCTGGGTGTCCCCGGCTCGAGCCGCTGCTGCAGGTCGTCGTCGAGCACGGCGATCGAGACACCGATCGAGACCGGGACCTCGTCCGCGGCGGCGGCGAGCACGGGCAGGTCACGGCGCAGCAGGGTGCCCTTGGTCAGCACCGACAACGGCGTCCCCGACGACGCCAGCGCGCCGATCACGCCCGGCATCAGCGCGTAGCGGCCCTCGGCCCGCTGGTACGGGTCGGTGTTGGTGCCGAGCGCCACGTGCTCGCGCACCCACGAGGGCCGTTCCACCTCGGCGCGCAGCACCTCGGCGACGTTGGTCTTGACGACGATCTGCGTGTCGAAGTCACGGCCGGCGTCGAGGTCGAGGTACCGGTGGGTGCCGCGGGCGAAGCAGTAGACGCATCGGTGCAGGCAGCCGCGCATCGGGTTCACGGTCCAGCGGAACGGCACCTGCGACGCCGCCGGCACGTGCGAGAGCGCCGACCGCGCGAGCACCTCGTGGAACGTCACGCCCGCGAACTCGGGCGTACGCACCGTGCGCACGAGCCCGGCCAGCGCAGGGCTCCCGAGGGACAGGCCCGGCAGCGCGCCGTCGTCGTCCGCGATCCTCTGCCCGTCCCACCTCACCCGGGTATTCGAACACGTGTTCGCTACTGCGGCAAGCCCGACGAGCCCGCGCGACGGATCAGCCCGCCGGGACGACCCGCGGCCACAGGTCGTCGGCCGGCGGCGCCCACGTCCGCACGTCGGCGGGCACCTGGTCCCCCGAACGGATGTCCTTGACCTCGTCGGCCTGGCCGCCCGCGTCGGCCGGACCCGGGAACCAGACGAACGGGATCCCCCGCCGGTCGGCGTGCCGGATCTGCTTGCCGAACTTCGCGGCGGACGGCGCGACCTCGACCGGGATCCCCCGCTCGCGCAGCCCCGCGGCGACGGCCTCGGACCGCTCGCGGTCCTCCTCGGAGGACACCGCGACGAGCACGGCCGACGGCACCGAACGCGTCGCCCGGACCAGCCCCGCGCCGAGCAGTCGCGAGACGAGCCGCGAGACGCCGATCGAGAGCCCGACCCCGGGATAGGTCGTCGTGCCGTCGGACGCGAGCGTGTCGTAACGCCCGCCCGAGCAGATCGACCCGAGCTGCTCGTGGCCGACGAGCACGGTCTCGTAGACCGAACCCGTGTAGTAGTCGAGCCCGCGCGCGATCTTGAGGTCGGCCACGACGACGCCGGGTGCGCGGTCCTGCGCCGCCCGGACGAGCTGCCCGAGCTCGGCGAGCCCGATGTCGAGCAGCTCGTGCTGCACGCCGTACTCGGTCGCGAGCACACGCACGCGATCGACCACGTCCTCGTCGGACCCGCTGATCGACGCGAGCTCGAGGCACGCGGTGGCCTGGTCGAGCGTCGCGCCCGCCTCCTCCTCGAGGAGGCCGACGACAGAGTCGCCGCCGATCTTGTCGAGCTTGTCGATCGTGCGCAGCACGGCCTCGACGTCGGTGAGCCCGAGCCCGCGGTAGAAGCCCTCGGCGACCTTGCGATTGTTCACCAGGATGCGCACCGGCGGCAGGCCGATCTCGCGCAGCGCCGCGAACGCGGACGCCATCACCAGCGGCAGCTCGACCTCGACGTGGTACGGCAGCTCGCCCGCGCCCACCACGTCGATGTCCGCCTGCACGAACTCCCGGAACCGGCCGTCCTGCGGCCGCTCACCACGCCAGACCTTCTGGATCTGGTAGCGGCGGAACGGGAAGGCCAGGTGCCCCGCGTTCTCGAGCACGTAGCGCGCGAACGGCACAGTGAGGTCGAAGTGCAGACCGAGCTGGCCGCCGGCCTGGCCGCGCTCCGGCGCGTCCGGGTCCTCCTGCAGCCGGCGCAGGACGTACACCTCCTTGGAGGTCTCGCCCTTGCGCAGCAGCTGGTCGAGCGGCTCGACCGCTCGCGTCTCGATGCCCGCGAAGCCGTGCAGCTCGAACGTCCGCCGCAGCACGTCGAGCACGTGCTGCTCGACGATCCTGCCTTCGGGCAGCCACTCGGGGAATCCGGACAGAGGTGTCGGTCGCGCCATGGTGTGATCCTGCCATCTGGTCGGAGCCCGTCGGGGGCTCGGGTCGGCTCTGTGGACGGCGTGGGTCAGCGCCCGACGAGGTAGGGGTTGGTCGCCAGCTCCGTCGCCACGTCGCTCGTCGGACCGTGACCGGGCACGACGACGAGCGCAGGGTCGAGCGTGGCGACGACCTCGCGCAGCGTGCGGGCCATCTCGTCGCCGTCGCCGCCGGGCAGGTCCGTCCGTCCGATCGTCCCCGCGAACAGCACGTCGCCGGTGAGCACGAGCGGCCCGACGAGGTAGAGCGTCGACCCCTGCGTATGGCCGGGCGCATGCCGCGCGACCAGGTCCCACCCGGGGACGGGCGCGAGCTCGTCGTCGCGCCCGCCGCCCACCGAGCCGAACGTCTCGACGTCCGTCGGCACCCGGTAGGTCGTCGGATCGGCGCCCGCGGCGCGCAGCGCCTGCGCGAGCGGCCCGTCCGGGTCGTGCGGACGCCCGCCGAGCGCACCGAGCGTGCCGAACGGGTCCGCCAGCCGGTAGGCGTCGGCCGCGTGCACCCGGACGGGCACCCCGAGCGCACCGCCGACCTCGGCCGCGTCCCAGCAGTGGTCCACGTGCCCGTGCGTGAGCAGCACAGCGACCGGCCGCAGGGCGCGCTCTCGCACGAGCGCGACGACGTGCGGTGCGACGAGCGCACCCGGGTCCACGACGACGCACGAACCGTCGGCCGCCACGAGCACCGAGCAGCGCGCACCGAACACCGGGGAGATCACCGTCAGCACGTCCACGGGAGGCACCGTAGCCGGGTCGGCCCGGCGCCGGTGGGCGGTTCCGTGACCTGACTGTGACGTCCGAGCGCGCCAGGGCGTTCGGCACCCTCGCTGGCCTGCCTAGACTGTCCGGGGTCCCGTCGTGCGCAGGAGCAGGGTGGCCGGTCCACCGGACCTCCCGCACACGGGCGCAAACAGTGGTGCGTCGGCAAGGAGTCGGGTTGTCCAGCAAGCGCGAGCGCGAGTACGAGCGCCGCCGTTACGAGAAGCGTCAGGTCCGCGTGGCGAAGGCCGACATGCGGCGGCACCAGCGTCAGGTGATCGCGACGATCATCGTCGTGGCGATCGTCGCCGTGATCGGTGTCGTCGGGGTCGTCGCGGCGACGTCCGGTGACGACACGGCTGCCGGCGACGGTGCGACCAGCACGCCCGTGGTCGATGCCACTGCGCCGGTCACGGCCGAGCCGACGCCCGAGGTGACGCGCGATCCCCTGACCCCGGACCCCTCGGTCGCCGAGGCCCGCACGTGGACCGGCGACCTGACGCTCAACTCCGGAGACATCGGCATCGAGCTCGACGGCGCCGCCGCGCCGCAGGCCGTGGCGAACTTCGTCACGCTCGCGCAGCAGGGCTTCTTCGACGGCACGAAGTGCCACCGGCTCACCACCGACGGCATCTACGTGCTGCAGTGCGGCGACCCGGAGGGCACCGGCGGCGGCGGTCCGGGATACTCGTGGGGCCCGATCGAGAACGCCCCGACAGACGACGTCTACCCCGCCGGGACCATCGCGATGGCCCGGGTCGGCAACGACGGCGCCTCGATGGGCTCGCAGTTCTTCCTCGTCTACGAGGACAGCACCATCCCGTCGGACTCGGCGGGCGGCTACACCGTGTTCGGTCACATCACGTCCGGCTTGGACGTGGTGACGACCATCGCCGACGCGGGCACCGTGGACGGCGCCAGTGATGGCGCCCCGGTGAACGACGTCATCATCGAGGGAGTGAAGATCCAGTGACGCAGACCCCGGACCCCACCGCGGTTCCCGAGCCGACCGACACTCCCCCGCTCGACGACGCGACGACCCCCGCCGCCGAGGCGGATGTCACCGAGGCGGATGTCACCGAGCCGGTCGCCGACGAGACGCCCTCCGACGAGACGCCCTCCGACGAGACCCTTCCGGACGAGACGCCCGCGGACGAGACGCCCGCTGACGACGCAGTCGCCGATGCGGTAGTCGCCGACGAGACGCCCGCGGACGACGCAGTCGCCGACGACGTTGCTCCCGAGCCGGTCGTCGAAGAGGCAGCCGTCGAGGAGCAGGTCGTCGAGGAGCAGGTCGTCGAGACGCCCGCCGACGAGGCTCTCGCCGATGACGACGTCGCAGGGACCGTCACCGACGAGACGGCGACGACCGACGCCGCTCCCGCCGACGAGGCCTCTGCCGAGGCCGCTCCCGCCGACGAGGCTCCTGCCGACGTCGCTCCTGCCGACGAGGCTCCTGCCGACGAGGCTCCCGCCGACGAGGCTCCTGCCGACGAGGCCCCTGCCGAGGCCGCTCCCGCCGACGAGGCTCCTGCCGACGTCGCTCCTGCCGACGTCGCTCCCGCCGAGGTCGGTCACGACGAGAGCGCCGCGGAGGTTGCGCCGACGCCCGCGCCGCGACCCGGTCCGCGACCGTCGCCCGCGAGCATCGGTCCGCGGCCCGTCCCGCGACCGCCTGTCACGCCGGCGGCCGGGCCTGTCGCGCCGACCGCACCGGCACCGGCACCCGCGCCCCCTGTCGACGCCGCCGAGGCCGCGCTCGCCGCGACGTTCGGTTCGGTCGACGAGGACGGCACCGTGCATGTGCGCGAGGCCGCGGGCGACCGCGTCGTCGGACAGTACCCGGGTGCGACCGCGGAGGAGGCGCTCGCGCTCTACGTGCGGCGGTTCCTGGACCTGCAGGCCAAGGTCACGGTCTTCGAGGCCCGGCTCGGCGCGACCGACCTCGCCGTCAAGGAGATCGACCAGACGCTCGCACGCCTCACCGAGGAGCTCGCGGAGCCGGCCGCCGTCGGCGACCTCGACGGCCTGCGGGCCCGGCTCGAGGCGCTGCACGAGGTCGCCGCCGAGCGACGCGCCCAGGCCGAGGCGGCCCGTCAGGCTGCTCGTCAGGCTGCGGTCGAGTCCCGCACGGCGATCGTCGAGCAGGCCGAGCGGATCGCCGGCACGGACCCGTCCCGTATCCAGTGGCGTCCCGCCGGCGAGCAGCTGCGGGTCCTCCTCGACGAGTGGAAGGAGGCCCAGCGCAGCGGACCGCGCCTGGACCGCCCCACCGAGGAGTCGCTGTGGAAGCGGTTCAGCCACGCTCGCACGACGTTCGACCGTGAGCGACGGCACTTCTTCGCCGAGCTCGAGGCACGCAACGCGGACGCCAAGGTGGTCAAGGAGAAGCTCGTCGCCGAGGCGGAGCGCCTGCAGTCCAGCACCGACTGGGGCGCGACGGCCGGTACCTTCCGCGACCTCATGACGCAGTGGAAGTCGGCCGGCCGCGCGAGCCGCTCGGACGACGACGCCCTGTGGGCTCGGTTCCGTGCCGCCCAGGACGCGTTCTTTGCCGCCCGGGACGCGCAGAACGCGGCGACCGACGCCGAGTTCTCCGCGAACCTGCAGGTCAAGGAAGCGCTGCTGGTCGAGGCGGAGGCGCTGGTCCCGATCCGCGACCTCGCGGCTGCCAAGCAGGCGATCCGTGGCATCCAGGACCGTTGGGAGTCGGCGGGCAAGGTGCCGCGGGGCGACATCCAGCGCGTCGAGGCCCGCCTGCGCGTGGTGGAGACCGCGATTCGTGACGCGGAGCAGTCGCAGTGGTCGCGGTCGAACCCGGAGACGCGGGCGCGTGCCGAGGGCGCCGCTGCGCAGCTCGAGCAGGCGATCGTGGCGCTCGAGGCCGACCTCGCCAAGGCGAAGGCGGCCGGTGACAAGCGCAAGGTCGCCGACGCGCAGGCCGCACTCGACGCGCGGCGGTCGTGGCTCGAGCAGGTGCAGCGCGCGGCGTCGGACGCCCGGGGCTGACCCCGCCCGTCCACAGACGCACGACGACCCGGACGGGATCGTCACCGGCTCCGGCATCCTGGGGCGGTGACGGTCCCGTTCTCGTCTGCACGTCGGTCCGCCCCGGTGGCGGGCCCGTCCGTCGCGCGGTCGCTGCTTCCAGCGATCCCCGAGCTCGAGCGTCTCGTCAGCCGCTCCGGCGTCGGCGGACCTGCCTGGAGCGGCATGGTGCGCGACGGTGCGCTCACGCCCCTGTGGGGCGGGACGGCGATCCGCGGCGATGCCGAAGCCGGCCCCACCGACCGGGCGCATGCGATCGCGCACCTGCTCCCCCGGCGCGGCGTCGTCGGACGGGCATCGGCAGTCTGGGTGCACGCGGGCGGCCCGCCCCCGGTGCGCGTGGACGTCCTGCTCCCGGTCGGCAGCCGACGCCCGTACGAGCATCCCGACCGTCGCTGCGCGGAGACGCTGCTGCCGGCCGAGGACCTCGACCGCGTGGGGGACGTCGCCGTCACGAACCTCGTCCGCACCGCGGTGGACGTCGCACGCTGGCTCGAGCCGGACGTCGCGCACGAGCACCTGCGCCGGCTCGTCGTGCACGGGCTCGACCTCGCGGCGGCGCGCACGCTGCTGGAGACGTTCTCCGGCCGACGACGAGCGCGCCTCGCCCGCGAGGTGCTCGACACGGTCGCGTGACGGGCGGAGACGGGCGGGACAGGGTCTGCGCCGGTCAGAGACGGATCAGAGCCGTCGCGGCGCGTGGTCCTCGGCGCGGGCGCCGGTGATCCGGTACACGTCGAACACGCCCTCGACCTTGCGGACCGCGGCCAGCACGGACGCCAGGTGCGAGGGCTCGGCCATCTCGAAGACGAACCGCGACATCGCGACCCGGTCGCGCGACGTCGAGACGGACGCCGAGAGGATGTTGACGTGGTGGTCCGACAGCACGCGCGTCACGTCCGACAGCAGCCGGGACCGGTCGAGAGCCTCGACCTGGATCTGGACCAGGAACAGCGACGACGAGCTCTGGCTCCACTCCACCTCGACCAGCCGCTCCGGCTGCGACCGCAGCTGGTCGACGTTGACGCAGTCCCTGCGGTGCACGCTCACCCCGGCGCCGCGGGTGACGAAGCCGACGATCTCGTCGCCGGGTACAGGCGTACAGCACTTCGCGAGCTTGACCCAGATGTCGCCGACACCCTTGACGACGATCCCGGGGTCTCCCGTGCGCACGCGGCGCGCGGCGGGCCCGGGACGGGCGACCTCGGAGAGCGTCTCCTCGGCACCGGTCTCGCCGCCGAGCGCCTGCACGAGACGCTGGACGACCGCGGCCGCGGAGACCTGACCGTCACCGACCGCCGCGTACAGGCCCGAGACGTCGGAGTGCCGCAGCTCGCTCGCGACGGCAAGCAGAGCCTCGTGCGAGAGCAACCGCTGGATCGGCAGGTTCTGCTTGCGCATCGCCTTCGCGATCGCGTCCTTGCCGTGCTCGATCGCCTCCTCGCGGCGCTCCTTGGAGAACCACTGGCGGACCTTGTTGCGCGCGCGAGGGCTCTTGACGAAGCCCAGCCAGTCACGACTCGGGCCCGCCGTCTCGGACTTCGAGGTCAGCACGTCGACGACGTCGCCGTTCTCGAGCGTCGAGTCGAGCGGGACGAGCCGCCCGTTGACACGGGCACCCATCGTGCGGTGCCCGACCTCGGTGTGCACCGCGTACGCGAAGTCGACCGGTGTCGAACCCTGCGGCAGCGCCATCACGTCGCCCTTGGGCGTGAATACGTACACCTCGGAGCCGGCGATCTCGAACCGCAGCGAGTCGAGGAACTCGCCCGGGTCCGCGGTCTCCTTCTGCCAGTCCACGAGCTGGCGCAGCCAGGCCATGTCGTTGCCTGCGGCGTCGGTCGTCGTGCTCTTGGCGCTCTCCTTGTACTTCCAGTGCGCCGCGACGCCGTACTCCGCACGTCGGTGCATGTCGTGCGTCCGGATCTGGATCTCGACGGGCTTGCCGCCGGGCCCGATCACCGTCGTGTGCAACGACTGGTAGAGGTTGAACTTCGGCATCGCGATGTAGTCCTTGAACCGGCCGGGCACCGGGTTCCATCGCGCGTGCAGCGCGCCGAGCGCGCCGTAGCAGTCCCGCACCGAGTCGACGAGGACCCGCACGCCGACCAGGTCGTAGATGTCGGCGAAGTCGCGGCCGCGCACGATCATCTTCTGGTAGATCGAGTAGTAGTGCTTCGGCCGCCCGGTGACGGTCGCCTTGATCTTCGCGCCGCGCAGGTCCGCACCGACCTGCTCGCGGACCACCGCGAGGTACTCCTCGCGCGCCGGGGCCCGCTCCGCCACCAGGTGCACGATCTCGTCGTAGACCTTCGGGTAGAGCGTCGCGAACGACAGGTCCTCGAGCTCCCACTTGATGGTGTTCATGCCGAGCCGGTGCGCGAGCGGCGCGTAGATCTCGAGCGTCTCGCGCGCCTTCTTCTCCGACGACGCGGCCGACACGAACCGCCAGGTCCGCGCGTTGTGCAGCCGGTCGGCGAGCTTGATCACGAGCACCCGGATGTCCCGGGCCATCGCGACGACCATCTTGCGCACGGTCTCGGCCTGCGCCGCGTCCCCGTAGGTCACCTTGTCGAGCTTCGTCACGCCGTCGACGAGCATCGCGACCTCGGGGCCGAACTCCCGCCGGAGCTGGTCGAGCGAGTAGTCCGTGTCCTCGACCGTGTCGTGCAGGAGCGCAGCGACGAGCGTCGAAGGCGTCATACCCAGCTCGGCGAGGATCGTCGCGACCGCGACCGGGTGCGTGATGTACGGGTCGCCGCTCTTGCGCAGCTGGCCGCGGTGCGCCCGCTCGGCGACGACGTACGCGCGCTCGAGATCGGACAGGTCGACCTTGGGGTGGTTGGTACGGACCGCCTGGAGCACGGGCTCGAGCGCGGGATACGCGGGCCCGCGCGCGCCGAAGCGCGAGAGCCGCGAACGGCGACTCCCCGACTGCTCGACGACCGGCTGCTCGACGGCCGACAGCTCACCGGTCGACGGCTCACCGTTCGACGGTGCGGAGTCGCCGACGTCGTCGGCCTTGCCGGTGGCGACGTTCTCGGCCAACCGTCCCCCTCTCGCGTGACGTGCGCACGAGTCTACGACCGCGAGAGGGTCCGTCCGACGCCGGAGCCTTCGGGGCGGCCCGGTCCGCAGGGCCTCAGTGGACGGTGATCAGCGCGTCGACCCGGCGCCCGTCGAGCACGCCACGGCCACCGAGCCCGACGAGCTCGAGCAGGAACGCCAGCCCGGCGACCTGTGCTCCGCACCGCTCCAGGAGCGTCACGGTGGCGGCAGCGGTACCGCCCGTGGCGAGCACGTCGTCGACGACGAGCACGCGCGCACCCGGCGGGATCGTCGCGGCGTGCACCTCGACGGTCGCCGAACCGTACTCGAGGTCGTAGGTCTGGGACGCCGTCGGCGCGGGCAGCTTGCCGGCCTTGCGGACCGGTAGCAGCCCGACGCCGAGCGCGGCCGCGACCGGCGCCGCGAGGAGGAAGCCACGCGCCTCCATGCCGGCGACGAGGTCGACCTCGCCCGCGGTCTGCACGAGCGCGTCGACCACGTCCCCGAAAGCCGGACCGTCGGCAAGCAGCGGCGTGATGTCCCGGAACAGCACACCCGGCTGGGGGTAGTCCGGAACGAGCCTGACGAGCTCGTCCACGCGCCGCGCGGCTGGCCCGGACAGGCTCATCGCGGCTTGTTCCGCTTCGGCTGTGCCGCCTGGCCCTGGTGGGAGCCCGGCCGCAGCTGACCGGCCGGCCGCACTCCCGACCCCGCGGCGATCGCCTCGGAATCGGGCGCGTCGACCAGGCCCGCGGCACGCGCGGCCAGCACCTTCTGCGTGTGCGCCTTGATCTTGGGCTCACGCTCACGCAGCGTGACCTCGATCGGCGTCGCGATGAAGACCGACGAGAACGTGCCGATGAGCATGCCGACGAACAGCGCGAGCGCGATGTCGCGCAGCGTGCCCGCGCCGAGCACGACCGCACCGACGAACAGGATCGCGCCGACGGGGAGCAGTGCCACGACCGACGTGTTGATCGACCGCACGAGCGTCTGATTGACCGCGAGGTTCGCCTTCTCGGCGTACGTGAAGCGCGTCTGGTCGAGCGCGTCCGCGGTGTTCTCGCGCACCTTGTCGAAGACCACGACCGTGTCGTAGATCGAGTACCCGAGGATCGTCAGGAAGCCGATCACCGTCGCCGGGGTCACCTCCCAGCCGATGCCCGCGTACACGCCGACGGTGATCACGAGGTCGTGCGCGAGCGCGACCAGTGCGGCGACCGCCATGCGCCAGTTGCGGAAGTACAGCGTCATCACGAGCGAGACGAAGACGAGGAAGACGCCGATACCCGTGATCGCCTTGCGCGAGACGTCCGCGCCCCACGTCGGGCCGACGAACTGGCGCGACACCTCGGAGCCCGGGAAGGCGGCCTCGAGCGCGTCGGCGACCTCCTTGCCCTCCTCGTCGGTGAGCTCGGCCGTCTGGACGCGCATCGAGTCGTCGCCCAGGTTCGTCACCTCGGGGGACTCCCCGGGGGCGACGCTCTGGACGGTGTCGATGGCCTTCTGCTGGTCGCGTTCGCCCTCGACGCCGGCGATGACGAACTCGGTGCCGCCGCGGAACTCGATGCCCGGGTTCAGTCCCGGCTTGACCAGCAGGAACGCCGATGCGACGAGCAGGACGGCGGAGATGAGGTACCAGACCCGACGGCGGCCGACGATGTCGTACGAACGCCGACCGGTGTACAGGTCGTTGCCCCACTGGGCGAATCCGGCGGCCATCAGTGCTCGCTCCCCTCGGCGCGACCGTCCTGCGGCGCGTCCGTCACGTCCTGCACGTCGTCGACCGTGTCGTCCGGTGGCGAACCGTACGGCTCGCTCTCGGCGGCTTGCGCCGCGCGCTCGGCGGCGCGTCGCTCCGCGATCGTCATGCCGCTCGTCGCCGCACTCGCGCCCGCCGCACCCGTCGAGCCGGTGCCGACCGGACCGGTGGCCTTGCCGGCGGTCCGGGTCGCCTTCGTCGAGGTGCCCGCTGCCGCGCCGACGAGGGCGTCCTGCGGCTCACGCTCGCCCTGGACCACCTTGCCCCGACCGACGTACCGCACCGGGGCGGGTGCCCCGAGCCGGCGCGGGTCGAGACCGGAGGCCGGGTGCCCGTTCCCGAAGAACCGGGTGCGGGAGATCAGCTCCATCACCGGGTGGGTGAACAGGAAGACCACGACGACGTCGATGATCGTCGTCAGACCGAGCGTGTAGGCGAAGCCGCGCACGCCGCCGACCGCCAGGAAGTACAGCACGATGGCGGCGAGCAGGTTGACGGTGTCGGACGCCAGGATCGTGCGCTTGGCGCGGTCCCAGCCGCGTTCGACGGACCCGGTGAGGTCACGCCCGTCACGCAGCTCGTCGCGGACACGCTCGAAGTAGACGATGAACGAGTCGGCGGTGATACCGATGGCGACGATCAGACCGGCGACGCCTGCCAACGAGAGTCGATACCCGTTGCCCGGCAGGAACGGCAGCAGCGAGTGCGAGAGCGCCGTGATCAGCCCGTAGGTGAGGATGCCGGCGACCGAGAGCGAGCCGACCGTCAGAAGACCGAGGGTGCGGTACTGGAGCATCGAGTACACGACGACGAGCACGAGACCGATGAGGCCGGCGAGCAGACCCATCGCGAGCTGCTCGGAGCCGATCGTCGCGGAGATCTCCTGCTCGCTCTGCACCTCGAACGTCAGCGGCAGCGAGCCGTAGTTGAGCTGGTTCGCGAGCGCGGCCGCGCTCGCCTGCGTGAACGTGCCCGAGATCTGCGCGCGTCCGTCCGGGATCGTGTCGGAGACGCTGGGCGCCGAGATCACGAGCCCGTCGAGCACCATCGCGAACTGGTTCTGCGGCGAGGACAGCTCGGCGAGCCGGGTCGTGACGTCCGCGAACTGGTCGGCGCCCTTGGAGGTGAACTCCATGTCGACGACCCAGCGGTTGCCCACCGCGCCGTTGGCGAGAGTCTCGAGGCCGGAGCTGGCCGAGTCGATCTCGGTGCCGGCGATCTCGACCGGGCCCAGGATGAACTTGGCGGTCCCGTCCTTGTCGCACGCGACGAACGCCTCGTCGGCCACGCCCGGCTCGCCGCCCGTGAGGTTCGCCGGGTCCGTGCAGTCGAGCTCGTCGTACTGCTGCTGCACCTCGTCGGTGATCCAGTAGCTCGCGTCGCTCGCGCTCGACGGCTCCGACGGCCGAGCGGCCTCCGTGGCCGTGGGCGTCGGGGTCGGCTCGGCCGACGCCTCCGCGGTGGGCTCGGCGGTGGGCTCGGCGGTCGCCTCGGCCGTCGCGTCCGGCGCGGGCGCGGCCGCGGCGTCGGCCGACGGCTGCACCGACGGCTCGGCACTGGGCTCGGTCGTCGGGTCCGCGGTCGCCTCGGCGGTCGGGTCCGCCGTGGGCTCGACCGCGGTCGGAGCGCCGTAGACGAGCACGGGACGGAAGTCCATGTGCGCGGATCGACGCACGAGGTCCAGCGTCTCCTCGCTCGGCGTGCCCGGCAGCGCGACGACGATGTTGTTGCCGCCCTGGCTCGAGATCTCGGCCTCGGCGACACCCGAACCGTCGACGCGCTGGCGGATGATGTTGATCGCCTGGTCGATGTCCTTGGACGTCACCTCGGAACCGTCGGTCGCGACCGGCGTGAGGATGATCTGCGTGCCGCCCTCGAGGTCGAGGGCCAGGTTCGGCGTCCAGCTCGCGTCACCGAACTTCACGTTCAGTGCGATCAGCCCGTACAGGGCGACGATGATCGCGCCGAGCGCGACGAGCGAGCGCACCGGGCGACGGCGGCGTGTGGGTGGGGCCAACGGAGTGTCTTCTCTCGTGCGCGCTCAGGCCGCCGACGCGACCGGAGCGGGTCAGGACCCGAGGAATGCCCCGGGCCCGCGGGGGCTACTTCGTGTCGTCGTCGTCCTTGCGTGCCGGCGGCAGCGACGACAGGTCGTCCGGCACGTCGATCACGGCGTCGTTGGCGCGCGCGATGCGCTCGGCCTCGCTCACCGCGGGGTCCTCGTCGTCGCCGTCGACGACCTCGTCCTCCAGCTCGACCGGAGGCTCGATCTTCTTGAGGATGGCCTGACGCACCCAGCGCGTGCGCGGCCCACCCGGCGAGGACTCGAGCGTGATCGACTCGTCGTCGACCTCGACGATCGTGCCGTACATGCCCGAGCCGGTCATGACGTCGTCACCCGGCACCAGGTTGTTGCGGAACTCGGAGGTCTTCGCCTGCTGCTTGCGCGAGCGCCGGGACATGAACCAGAACGCCCCGAAAGCAAGCGCGAGGAGGGCGATCATGGTGAAGTTGCTGCCGCCGCCGGTGCTCGACGAGGCATCGTCGGCGGCCGCGAGCACGGCACTGAGCTCAGTCACAAGTAGTCCTTCGAAGGTGAACGTGTCCGCCGCAGTCTAGGCGCAGCGGCTAGCCGCTCCAACGCACCCTCGTTCGGCGTGGTTCCCGCGGGGCGCGGCACGGCTCAGGCGAACAGTGTCCCGGGGTCGTGCGGCGGCGTCAGGCCGAGGTGCGACCAGGCTGCGGGCAGCGCGACCCGTCCCCGTGGCGTGCGTCCGATCAGGCCCTCACGCACGAGGAACGGCTCGGCGACGGTCTCCACCGTCTCGGGCTCCTCGCCGACCGCGACCGCGAGCGTCGTCAGCCCGACGGGCCCACCACCGAAGCGCGTGCACAGCGCGGCGAGCACACCGCGATCGAGCCGGTCCAGGCCGCGCTCGTCGACCTCGTAGACCTCGAGAGCCGCGCGCGCGGCGGCCAGCGTGAGCCGCCCGTCCCCGCGCACCTGCGCCCAGTCCCGCACGCGACGCAGCAGACGGTTCGCGATGCGGGGCGTGCCGCGCGACCGGCCCGCGATCTCGCTCGCGGCGGCCCCGGCGAGCTGCACGTCGAGCAGCCCCGCCGAGCGCAGCAGCACCTGCTCGAGCTCGTCGGACGAGTAGAAGTCGAGGTGGCCCGTGAAGCCGAACCGGTCACGCAGCGGCGCGGGGAGCAGGCCGGCACGAGTCGTCGCGCCGACGACGGTGAACGGCGGCAGTGCCAGCGGGATCGCGCTCGCTCCCGCGCCCTTGCCGACCATGACGTCGACCCGGAAGTCCTCCATCGCCACGTACAGCAGCTCCTCGGCCGGCCGCGCGATGCGGTGGATCTCGTCGAGGAAGAGCACCTCGCCCTCCTCGAGCGAGGACAGGACCGCCGCGAGGTCGCCCGCGTGCTGGATCGCCGGGCCGCTGGTCACGCGCAGTGACGCCCCGAGCTCGGCCGCGATGATCATCGCGAGCGTCGTCTTGCCCAGGCCAGGCGGACCCGACAGCAGCACGTGGTCCGGCGCCCGGCCGCGCATCCGGGCCGCCTGCAGCACCACCGAGAGCTGTTCGCGCACCACCCGCTGACCGACGAACTCGCCGAGCCTGCGCGGTCGCAGCGCCGCCTCCGCCGCGCGTTCCAGGTCGTCCGCGCCGGGCCGCACGAGCGACTCGGCCGGGAACCGTTCGGTCACGAGCGACTCCTCGCGCGGGTCCGCCGCGTCACGCTCGTCCGCGTCCTGGCCGCTGCTCCGGCGGTCAGCCACGACCACCACCGAGCGTCCGCAGCGCCGCACGCAGCACGCCGGCGACCTCGTCGGGACCGACCGGCCCCTCGGTACCCGCCAGCACGGTCGTCACGGCGTCGTCCGCGGCCTTGGCGTTCCAGCCGAGCCCGACGAGAGCGTCGACCACCTGCTGTCGACGGTCGTCGCCCGGCCCGGAGACCGTACCCGAGCCGCCGGCCACCGCGCGCACCGGAGCCCCGAGCCGGTCGCGCAGCTCGAGCACGATGCGCTGCGCGCCCTTGCGGCCGATGCCGGGCACGCGCTCGAGCGCCTTGAGGTCCTCGTCGGCGACCGCGCGACGCAGCTCCTCGGGTGCGTGGACCGCGAGCATCGCGAGGGCGAGCCGCGGCCCGACGCCGCTGACGGTCTGGACGGTCTCGAACACCTCGCGCTCGTCGTCGTCCGTGAAGCCGAACAGCGTCAGCGAGTCCTCGCGCACGACCAGCGACGTGTGCAGGGTCGCGCGTTGCCCGACCCGCAGGTGGGCGAGCGTCCCCGGCGTCGCGTGCACCAGCATCCCGACACCGCCGACGTCCACGACGGCCGCGTCCAGCCGCACCGCGAGCACCGTGCCCTGCACCGACGCGATCAACGCGCACCTCCTCGTCGTCCGGACGCCTCGTCGTCCAGGACGCCACCCTGCCACACATCCGAACACGCGTACGACGACACGCCCAGCTATCGCTTGCCGCGGGACGTCAGCGCCGCGAGGCCTGCTCCGCCGCCGCCCAGGCGCGCTGTGCGGCGGTCATCGATTCGGGTGGGCGCTGCGGTGAGCCCAGCGCACCCGCCGGGCGCCACAGGTGGCAGATCGCCAGCGCGAGCGCGTCGGCCGCGTCGGCGGGCCGGGGCAGCTCGTCGAGCTGCAGGAGCCGCGCCACCATCGTCTGGACCTGCGCCTTGTCGGCGCGCCCGTTGCCCGTGACCGCGGCCTTCACCTCGGAGGGCGTGTGCAGCGCGACGGGGATGCGACGACGAGCGGCGGCGACCATGGCGAGCCCGGCGACCTGCGCCGTACCCATCACGGTGCGGACGTTGTGCTGGGCGAACACCCGCTCGACGGCAACCGTGTCGGGCGCGTGCTCCTCGAGCGTCTCCTCGATCCGCCGCAAGATGAGCAGCAGTCGCTGGTCGACGTCGAGCGACGGGTCCGAACGAGCCACGTCGACGTCGACGAGGCGCACCCGTCGGCCGGGCAGGCCGTCCACGACGCCCAGACCGCACCGGGTCAGGCCGGGGTCGACTCCGAGCACGCGCACCTGCGCATCGTCGCACCCGCTCGTCGGCGCACGGCGGCGACCCGCCGCCTCCGCCCCTGCCGGGCCGCGTCAGTCGTCCTCGAGCTCCGCCATGACCTCGTCGGACGCGTCGAAGTTGGCGTAGACGTTCTGCACGTCGTCGCTGTCCTCGAGCGCGTCGATGAGCCGCAGGATCTTGCGCGCGCCGTCGGCGTCGACCTCGATCTGCGTGGCCGGCCAGAACACGACGTCGGCCGAGTCGTACTCGATCCCCGCCTCCTGCAGCGACGTGCGCACGGGCACCAGGTCGGTCGCCTCGCTCAGCACCTCGAAGGCCTCGCCGAGGTCGTTGACCTCCTCGCCGCCCGCCTCGAGCACGGCCTCCATGACCGCGTCCTCATCGGTGCCCTCCTTCGGGACGATCACGACGCCCTTGCGGGAGAACAGGTACGACACCGAACCCGGGTCGGCCATCTGGCCACCGTTGCGCGTGAACGCGACGCGTACGTCGGAGGCCGCGCGGTTGCGGTTGTCCGTGAGGCACTCGACCAGCACCGCGACGCCGCCGGGGCCGTAGCCCTCGTACATGATCGTCGAGTAGTCGGCGCCGCCGGCCTCCTGGCCGGAGCCACGCTTGACCGCGCGGTTGATGTTGTCGATCGGGACCGAGTTCTTCTTGGCCTTCTGCACGGCGTCGAAGAGCGTCGGGTTGCCCGCGAGGTCACCGCCGCCCGTGCGGGCGGCGACCTCGATGTTCTTGATCAGCTTCGCGAAGAGCTTGCTCCGCTTGGCGTCGACGACGGCCTTCTTGTGCTTGGTGGTGGCCCACTTGGAGTGACCCGACATCGGCTAGCTGCTCCCGGCTCTTCCAGCCGCTCCCGCGGACGTCCTCGGGGACGCCCTCACGAACGATCTTGACCAACGATCTCGACGAACAGTCGGTGCACCCGGGTGTCCCCCGTGACCTCCGGATGGAACGAGGTCACGAGCAACGGTCCCTGGCGGACCGCGACGATCCTACCGGCGGCCGGTCCACCCTCGACGCGACCGACGACGCGCGCGGCCGGTCCGACCTCCTCGACCCAGGGTGCGCGGATGAACACCGCGTGCAGCGGGCCGTCCTCGATCCCTTCGATGCTCAGGTCGGTCTCGAACGAGTCGACCTGCCGCCCGAACGCGTTGCGGCGCACGGTCACGTCGATGCCGCCGAGCGTGCGCTGACCCTCGATCGCGCCCTCCACCCGGTCGGCGAGCAGGATCATCCCGGCGCACGAGCCGTACGCCGGCAGCCCCGCGCGCAGGCGCTCACGCAGCGGTTCGTACAGGTCGAACGCACGCAGCAGCTTGTCGATCGTCGACGACTCGCCCCCCGGCAGGACCAGCCCGTCCACCGCGTCGAGCTCGCTGCGGCGGCGTACCGGCACGGCGTGAGCACCGACGGCCTCGAGCGCACGGACGTGCTCGCGCACGTCCCCCTGCAGGGCGAGGACTCCGATCGTGGGGGGCACCGGGTCATCCTACGAGTGGCGCGGGTGCCGATCGACGAGCGGTCCGCCGAGCGCGTTCAGCGAGCCGCGGCTGCCAGCGCCGCCGACCCGGTACCCGGGCGCACCTCGTCGGCCAGTCGCGTCAGGCCCTCCTCGAGCGCGGCCCGCGGGGCGGCCAGGCTCACGCGCACCATGCCGCCGGCCGCAGGCCCGAACGTCGCACCCGGCGCGACGGCCACGTGCCGGCGCACGAGCAGCTCACGCGCGAACCGGTCCGTGTCCTGCGTCCCGACGTCCACCATCAGGTAGAACGCACCGTCCGGCTCGACGAGACGCACGCCTCGCGAGCGCAGCAGCTTCACGGCCGCGTCGCGGCGGTCCCAGTAGGACTCGACCGCGTCGTGCACCCACTCCTGCGGTCCGGTGAGCGCCGCGAGGGCGGCGTGCTGGCCGATGGTCGACGGGCACGCCACGGTGGCCTCCGCGAGGCGCCCGAGGTGCTCGACGACACCCGCGTCGGGCACGACGACGTAGCCCGTGCGCCACCCGGTCATCGCGTACGTCTTGGACATCGTGTGGAAGGTCAGGACGCGGCCGTCGGTGTCGAACGTCGCGGCGGGCGTGTGCGGCACGCCGAACGTGATGGCCTCGTAGCACTCGTCCGCCAGCACCCACAGGTCGTGGCGACGCGCGACGTCGACCAGCGCCTCGATCACCTCGGGCGGGTACACGGCCCCCGTCGGGTTGTTGGGCGAGCACACGACGATCGCGCGCGTGCGCGGCCCGATCGCCGCCTCGACCTCGCGCGGGTCTGGTACGAAGCCTGCGTCCGCACGGGTCGGGTAGGTGCCCGCGTGCACGGCGGCCGCGACCGCGGCCATCTCCCAGTTCGGGAACTTCGGGTCCGGCAGCAGCACCTCGTCGCCGGGTCCGAGCAGCGTCGCGAGCGACATGGCCAGACCGTGCATCGCGCCGTGCGTCACGACGACGTGCCCGGGGTCCACCGCGAGGCCGGTGCGGCGTGCGATCCGCGCCGCCGCGACCTCGCGCAGGTCGGCCCGCCCCTGGCTCGATGAGTATCCCGCCTCCCCGCGCGCCACCGCCGCGGCGACGGCGTCGACGACGTGCGCGGGCACCCGCGCGTCGGGCTCGCCGATCTCCAGGTGGATCGCGTCGGGATCGTGCAGTGCCAGCTCCATCACGGCGCGGATGCCGGAACGCGGGATGTCGCGGACGGGAGAAGTCGGTGAGACTCGGGCCATCCCGCGACGCTATCGCGCCGAGGTGACGGGATGTTACTGGTCGGTACGCACGTTCTCCCGCCGCGCGGGTCCGTCGTCGGGCACGATGGACGGACGTGCACGGGACCCGAGGAGCGGTGGATGGACGAGCTCGACCGGACGGCCCGAGCGCTCGACGCCGAGCACGCGGCGACCGACCTGCGCGCGAGGTTCGAGCTCCCCCCGGACGTGGTGTACCTCGACGGCAACTCGCTCGGCCCGCTCGCGCGCGGGGTGGGCGATGCGGTCGCGCGCGTGGTCGAGCAGGAGTGGGGCCGCGGGCTCGTCGGGTCCTGGAACGACGCCGGCTGGTGGGAGGCGCCGCTGCGCGTCGGCGACCGGATCGGTCGGCTCGTCGGCGCCGCGCCCGGTCAGGTCGCCGTCGGCGACTCGACCTCGGTCCGGCTCTACCAGTCGCTGCACGCGGCCGCCGCGCTGCGCCCGGGCCGGCGGACCGTGCTCGCGGACCCCTCCTCCTTCCCCACCGACCTGTACGTCCTGGCGTCCGTCGCGCGGCAGGTCGGGTGGCAGATCGCGCTCCTGTCGCCCGACGACGTGCCCGCGCGCCTGAGCGGCTCCGACGACGTCGCGGCGGTCGTCCTGTCGCACGTCGACTACCGCACCGGCCGGCTCTGGGACCTGCCGGGCGTCACGGCCGCCGCGCACGCGGCCGGGGCGGTCACGGTCTGGGACCTGTGCCACTCCGCGGGAGCGGTGCCGGTCGACCTCGACGAGCACGGCGTCGACCTGGCCGTGGGCTGCACGTACAAGTACCTCAACGGCGGTCCCGGCGCGCCGGCGTTCGGCTACGTCGCGCACCGGCACCAGGACGCCTTCGCGAACGTGCTCGCGGGCTGGACCGGGCACGCCGACCCGTTCGCGATGAGCGGCACCTACGTGCCGGCGCCCGGCGTCGCGCGGGCTCGGGTCGGGACGCCGCCGATCCTGTCGCTCGCCGCGCTCGACGCCGCGCTCGTCGTGCTCGACGACGTCGACGTGCGCGCGGTGCGGCGACGGTCGTCGTCCCTGACGGCGTTCCTGCGGGCGTGCCTCGAGGCTCTCGTCCCGGGGACGCGGTTCGCGTCACCGGCCGACGACGATCGGCGCGGCTCGCAGGTCAGCGTGCGGCACGACGAGGCCTGGGGCATCGTGCGGGCGCTGGCGGCCCGCGGGGTCGTCGGCGACCACCGCCCCGGCATCGCCAGGCTCGGCGTCGGCGCGCCCTACCTGACCCACGCGGACATGCTCACCGCCGCGCGGACCTTCGAGGCCGTGCTCGCGGGTGGCGAGCATCGCGCCGCCGAGCACCGCGTGCGTCCGACGGTCACCTGACCGCCTGACGCGTCCGGTCGACGCCGTGACGCCGCGGCGTCCGGCGTCACTCGCGCGCGAGCCCCAGGTGCCGCACGGCGCCGTCCCACCCGGGCAGCAGGTCGGCGACCAGCCCGACGAGGCCCTCCGGGAAGACCTCGATCTCGACGCCCGCGAGCTCGGGCAGCGACCACCACCGCAGCTCGTCGATGACGTCCTGCTCGAGCATGGTCCAGCCCGCGCGGTCCTCGCCGACGAACGACGCGGCCGCGACCCTGGCCAGGAAGATCTCCTCGTCCTGGCGGCAGTGCTCGAACGCGAAGTCGAAGATCGCGGACCGGGTCAGCACCGGGCCCAGCACGCCGTCGCGGTCCAGCTCGATGCCGGCCTCCTCGCGGACCTCACGGACCGCGGCGTCCAGGGCGCTCTCGCCCGTGTCGATCCCGCCGCCGATCGTGAACCACCACGACCGTTCGGGCTGGTCGACGTCGTGGCCGCGGATGAGCAGCACACGGTCGTGCTCGTCGAGCAGGATGACGCGCGCGGCGCGGCGGAACAGCATCCCGTCCGCGCCGCGCCGCCACTCGTCCCCGAGGGCGTGCACAGGCCCGCCGCCCTCGTCGGACGTACGGGGGTGCTCCCCGGTCACCAGCCCCGCTCGGCCAGCCGGTGCGGCACCGGCACGTCGTCGACGTTGATGCCGACCATCGCCTCGCCGAGCCCGCGTGACACGTTCGCGAGGACCTCGGGGTCGTCGTAGAAGGTCGTCGCCTTGACGATCGCGGCGGCGCGCTCGGCCGGGTTGCCCGACTTGAAGATGCCCGAGCCGACGAACACGCCCTCGGCACCGAGCTGCATCATCATCGCCGCGTCCGCGGGCGTCGCGATGCCACCGGCCGTGAACAGCACGACGGGGAGCTTGCCGGCCTCGGCGACCTCCTTGACCAGGTCGTACGGCGCCTGCAGCTCCTTTGCCGCGAGGTACAGCTCGTCCTCCGGGAGGGACTGGAGCCGGCGGATCTCGTCGCGCAGCGTGCGCATGTGCGTGGTCGCGTTCGAGACGTCGCCCGTGCCGGCCTCACCCTTGGAGCGGATCATCGCGGCACCCTCGGTGATGCGCCGCAGCGCCTCGCCCAGGTTCGTCGCACCGCACACGAACGGCACGGTGAAGGCCCACTTGTCGATGTGGTGCGCGTAGTCCGCGGGCGTGAGCACCTCGGACTCGTCGACGTAGTCGACGCCGAGCGCCTGCAGCACCTGCGCCTCGACGAAGTGGCCGATGCGCGCCTTGGCCATCACGGGGATCGAGACGGCCTCGATGATGCCGTCGATCAGGTCGGGGTCGCTCATGCGTGCGACGCCGCCCTGCGCGCGGATGTCGGCGGGGACGCGCTCGAGGGCCATGACGGCCACGGCGCCCGCGTCCTCCGCGATCTTGGCCTGCTCGGCCGTGACGACGTCCATGATGACGCCGCCCTTGAGCATCTCGGCCATGCCGCGCTTCACACGCGCGGTCCCGATGACGCCGGCGGCGTCGCTCGTCGCGGTGGGCTGGCTGTTCTCGCTGGTCACGTCGAGCCTCGCAGATCGTGGTGCGGATGGGTGGGGTCCGGCCACGGTGCGCGGCCCGGACCGGGTCATCGTAGACCGCGCGGCGGGCGGTCCTCGGTGACGTCTCAGGCCCGCACGCCGGGCCGGCCGAGCGCCTCGGGCCACTCGTCGTCGAGCTCGAGCGTGCGCGGTTCGGGTGCGTGCCCGGCGAGCCGCAGCATGCGCACCATCGGCTTGCGCCGGACGCGCTGCGTCTGCAGCACGGCCTCGTTGTGGAACCGCCGCGCGAGCTGCACGCGGTACCAGGACGCGCCGAGGTCGTCGAGCAGCTCCTCGCCGACCGGGTCCTCGCGCAGCTCCGCGATCTCGTCGACGTCGTCGAGGACGGCCCGCAGGGTCGCCGAGAGCTCGCTCTCGGCCGCGCTGCGGGACTCGGCGGCACGGACCGCGGCCCGTGCGGCGTCCGCGCCGGGCCCGACGAGCTGCGGTGCGGACAGTGCGCGCTCACGCGGGTCGCGTGGGTCGGCCAGGAGCAGGACGAGCAGGTCGTCGGGCATGTCGCGCGGCAGCTCGGTGCCCGCACCGCCCGAGGCCAGCGCGGTCCAGGCCGCCTCCCCGACGAGCACCGAGCTCACGGGGTCGAGCTGACCGGACGTCGCGAGTGCCGCGGCCGCGGTCGCGCGGTGCACGAGCTGGCTGTCGACGACGCTGCGCGACGCGCCCACCTTGCGGTGCAGCCGGTCGAGCCGCGAGGCGACGAGCCAGAGCCACCACGTCGCGAGCCCGACCACGGCTGCGACGACGACCGCGATCTCGGACCAGGTCATCGGCTCTCCCCCGCACGCCGACGCAGCTCGAACAGACGTGCCCCGCGCAGCGACGAGGGGTCCTCGCCGACCGGTGCGTGCCTGCCGGCGACGGCCATCTCGTAGACCGCGAGCACCTGGTCGGTCACCGCCGACCAGTCGTACTGCCGCACCACGTCCGACGCATGGCGCACCATCGCCGCGCGGCGCTCCGGGTCGCGCAGCAGCGCCACCAGCGTCCGGGCGAGGTCGGCCTCGTCCCCGGTGCGGAACAGCGCGCCCGCCGCGCCGTCGTCGAGCACGCGGGAGAACGCGCCGAGGTCGCTCGCCACGACGGCGGCGCCCGCGCTCATCGCCTCGACGAGCACGATGCCGAAGCTCTCGCCGCCGGTCTGCGGCGCGATGTAGGCGTCGACCGACGAGAGCAGCCGCGCCTTGTCGTCGTCGGACAGCCCACCCAGGAACTCGACGGACCCGGCGCGCTCGCCCAGGAGCTCGCGTGCGTCGTCCGGTCCGGTCTCACCGCGTCCCGCGATCAGGAAGCGCGTCCCGGGGATCGCATCGAGCACCGCGGGCACGGCCGCCAGGAGCACCTGCAGGCCCTTGCGCGGCTCGTCGAGACGTCCGAGGAACGCGACCGTCGGGGCGTTCGGCGTCCCCGTCCAGCGCTCGTCGGGCTGCGCGTCGGCGAACGTGTCGACATAGACGCCGTTCGGGATCACGACCGCGTCGCCACCCAGGTGGTCGACGAGCGTGCGGCGCGCATCCTCGGAGACCGCGATGCGCGCGGAGATCTTCTCGAGCGACTGCCTCACGAGCGGGTAGGCGACCTGCAGCGAGCGGGACCGCTCGAACGCCGTGTGGAACGTCGCGACGACCGGGCCGTCCGCGATCCACAGCGCGAGTGCCGACGGGCTCGGGGTGACCGGTTCGTGCACGTGGACGACGTCGAACGCGCCGGAGGCGACCCACTTGCGGGTCCGCGCCGCGGTCACGGGTCCGAACGTGAGGCGCGCGACCGCGCCGTTGTACCGGACCGGCACGGCCCGGCCCGCCGACGTCAGGTACTCCGGCACAGGAGTGTCGTCGTCGGCCGGGGCCAGGACCGAGACCACGTGCCCGCGAGCGAGCAGCTCCGCGGCGAGGTCGCGAACGTGGAACTGCACCCCGCCGGGCACGTCGAACGAGTACGGGCACACGATCCCGACGCGCAGCGGCCGGTTCGCGACGGTGCTCATGCGCCCCTCACGTCCTCGTCACCGACAGTGGCGTCGACAGTGGCGTCGGCAGGGGCCTCGGCAGGGGCTTCGGCCGTGGCTGCCGCGCGCAGCGCGGCGTCACGCGCGCGGTCGAGGTCGTCGACGAACACCCGCTGCAGCATGTGCCAGTCCTGCGGCCGCGCGTGGATCGCCTCTGCGAGGACGTCGAGCCAGGCCTGCGTGATCGCACGCACGCGGTCGGCGCGCGGCACGTCGTCCGCCACCTCGGGCACCGGGATGAAGTCGATCCGGATCCCCCACGGCGAGCCGGCGGCGCGCCGACGCGCCCCATGGAGCCGCTCGTAGGTGATCGCGGTCGCGAACAGGGGTGCTCCCGTGCTCACCGCAAGAGCGGCCGGCCCCGCAGCGACCCGCGCTCGGTGCCCGAACAGGTCCACCTCGACGCCGCGTGCCGTCAGGTCGCGATCGGCCAGCAGCGGCAGCAGGCCCGGACCGCTGCGCGCGACGCGCACGAGGTCCCGGAACACGTCGCCGTCGCCGAGCGCGAGGATGCGTAGACCCAGCCCCTCGCGCAGCCGCAGGAAGTCCTGGAAGACCTCCTCCGGCTCGAGGCGCTCGGCGACCGTCGTGACGGGCGCGATGTGGCGCGTCGCCCAGGCGCCCGCGAGGTCCCAGTTGCCCATGTGCCCGAGCGCGAGCAGCGCGGTCCGGCCGGCGTCGGTGTGGACGCGCAGTGCCTCGAGACCCGTCGCCCGCACACGCGCGTCGATCTGCGCCTCGGTCAGCGACCCGAGCGTGAAGGTCTCGCCGAAGTACCGCACGTAGGACCGCATGCCGGCGCGGCTCAGGCGGCGCACGTCGCCGCGCGAGAGCTCGGGGCGCACGCGCGCGAGGTTCACCTCGAGGCGTCGCACGCCGGTGCCATGCAGGAGCCACGCGGCGTCCGCACCGACGTTGCACAGGCCCCGGACGAACGCGCCCGGCAGCCGCGGCGCGACCCGCCAGGCCAGCCCGTACAGGCGACCGGCATCGAGGCTCACGAGGTCCGCTCCAGCTCCCTGGCCTGGCGCCGCACCGTGGCCATCCGCTGCCCGACCGTCACGATCGACGCGAGCGCGAGCACGACGAGCACGACCGTGAGCACCGTCACCGGCAACCCGAACGCGACGAGGGCGGTCGCGACGAGCACGAGCACGAGCCGGTCCGCGCGTTCGGCGATCCCGACGGCCGCGGTCATCCCGAGGCCCTCCGCGCGGGCGCGGGCGTACGGCACGAACGAGCCGATCGCGAGGCACGCGAGCGCCAGGGTGCCGGTCAGGTGGTCGTCGCCCTCGCCGTAGAACCAGAGCACCAGTCCGGCGAAGATCGCGGCGTCGGAGAAGCGGTCGAGCGTCGAGTCGAGGAACGCGCCCCAGGGCCCGCTGCGGCCCGCCGTCCGCGCCATCACGCCGTCGAGCGAGTCCGTGAGCACGAAGAACGAGATGACCAACGTCCCGAGCAACAGGTGGCCCGTCGGGAACGCCCACAGTGCGGTGACGACGACGACGAGCGTGCCCGTGATCGTCACGGCGTCGGGCGAGACCCCCAGTCGCAGCAGAAGCTTGGCCACCGGAGTGAAGATCCGGGTCATCAGGCCGCGCAGTCGGTTCACGGAGCGATCATCCCCCCGTCGTCGGGTCCGGTGGGCCAACCGGCGGCGAGCCGAGCCCGCGTGTCCGCCAGGAGCTCGGGCAGCGCGCGCGTGCGTGCGATCACGGGCAGGAAGTTCGCGTCGCCGTTCCAGCGCGGCACGACGTGCTGGTGCAGGTGCGCGGCGATCCCGGCACCCGCGACGTCGCCCTGGTTCATGCCGAGGTTGAACCCGTGCGGGTGCGACACCTCGCGCAGCACGCGCATCGCCGTGCGCGTGAGGGTCGCGACCTCCGCGACCTCCTCGTCGGTCAGGTCCGTGTAGTCCGCGACGTGCCGGTAGGGGCACACCAGCAGGTGGCCCGAGTTGTACGGGTAGAGATTGAGCGCGACGAACGCGACGCCGCCGCGCGCGACGACGAGCCCCTCCTCGTCGGGAAGCGACGGGATGCGGCAGAACGGGCAGCCGGGTCCGGCCGCGTCGTCCGAGGGCTTGTTCTCGCCCTCGATGTACACCATCCGGTGCGGGGTCCACAGCCGCTGCAGCCCGTCGGGCTCGCCGACGAGCAGGCGCGCGTCGACCAGCTCGGGGCCCGCATCGGGCACGGCGGTCTCGTCGGGCACGGCTGTCTCGTCGGGCACGGCTGTCGCGTCGGGCACGGCTCAGACCTGCGCGTGCTCGCGGACCGCGGCGACGATCCGCTCGACCGCCTCGGCGACCGGCACGCCATTGTCCTGGCGCCCGTCGCGGTACCGGAACGACACCGCACCCGCGTCGGCGTCCTCGCCGCCGGCGATGAGCACGAACGGCACCTTCTGGGTGCTCGCGTTGCGGATCTTCTTGGCGAACCGGTCGTCGGAGCGGTCCACCTCGGCACGGATGCCCTGTGCCCGCAGCTGGGCGACGACATCGTCGAGATACGGCTCGAACGGCTCGGCGACCGGGACCGCGAGCACCTGCACGGGCGCGAGCCACGCCGGGAAGGCGCCCGCATAGTGCTCGGTGAGCACCGCGAAGAACCGCTCGATCGAGCCGAACAGCGCGCGGTGGATCATCACGGGCCGCTGTCGCGAGCCGTCGGAGGCGGTGTACTCGAGCTCGAACAGCTCGGGCAGGTTGAAGTCGAGCTGGATCGTCGACATCTGCCAGGTACGGCCGATCGCGTCCTTGGCCTGCACCGAGATCTTCGGGCCGTAGAACGCGGCGCCGCCCGGGTCGGGAACCAGGTCGAGGCCGGACTCCGTCGCCACCTGGCGCAGCGTCTCGGTCGCCTCCTCCCAGATCGCGTCGTCGCCGACGGACTTGTCCGGGTTCTTCGTCGAGAGCTCGAGGTAGAAGTCGTCGAGTCCGTAGTCCTTGAGCAGCTCCAGGACGAAGGTGAGCAGGCTCGCCAGCTCGTCCTTCATCTGGTCCTTGGTGCAGTAGATGTGCGCGTCGTCCTGCGTGAACCCGCGCGCGCGGGTCATCCCGTGCACCACGCCGGACTTCTCGTACCGGTACACCGTGCCGAACTCGAACAGCCGCAACGGCAGCTCGCGGTAGGAGCGCCCGCGCGAGCGGTAGATGAGGTTGTGCATCGGGCAGTTCATCGGCTTGAGGTAGTAGTTCTGCCCCTGCCGCTTGATGTTGCCCTGCTCGTCGCGCTCCTCGTCGAGCTGCATCGGGGGGTACATGCCGTCCGCGTACCAGCTCAGGTGCTGGCTGATCTGGTAGAGCCGCTCCTTGGTGATGTGCGGGGTGTTGACGAAGTCGTAGCCGGCCTGCACGTGGCGCTTGCGGCTGTACTCCTCCATCTCCATGCGCACGATCCCGCCCTTGGGGTGGAACACGGCCAGGCCCGAGCCGATCTCGTCGGGGAACGAGAACAGGTCCAGCTCGCTGCCCAGGCGGCGGTGGTCGCGGCGCTCGGCCTCGGCGACGCGCTCGAGGTACGCCTTGAGCTCGTCCTTGGTCGGCCACGCGGTGCCGTAGACGCGCTGGAGCTGCGGGTTCTTCTCGCTGCCGCGCCAGTAGGCCGCCGCGGAGCGGGTGAGCTGGAAGCCGTTGCCGATCAGGCGGGTGCTGGGCAGGTGCGGGCCACGGCACAGGTCCTGCCAGACCACGGCCTCACTCTCGCGGCCCGCGCCGCGCACGTTCTGGTACATCGACAGGCCGCCGAGTCCGACCTCGACGCTCGCGCCGTCCGTCGAGCCCGCGTCGCCCTTGAGGCCGACGAGCTCGAGCTTGTACGGCTCGGCCGCCAGGATCTCGCGCGCCTGCGCCTCCGTGACGTCCCACCGGCGGAAGGTCTGGCCCTCCTTGACGATGCGGCCCATCACCTTCTCGAGCGCGCGCAGGTCGTCCGGGGTGAACGGGGTCTCGACGTCGAAGTCGTAGTAGAAGCCGTCGGTGATGGGCGGGCCGATGCCGAGCCGCGCCTGCGGGTTCAGCTCCTGCACCGCCTGCGCGAGCACGTGGGCCGCGCTGTGGCGCAGGACCGCGAGCCCGTCCGGCTCGTGGATGCTGACGGGCTCGACGACGGCGGCGTCGGCCGGGATCTCGAGGTGCAGGTCCCGCAGCTCACCGTCCACGCGGACGACGACGACGTCGCGGCGGTCACCGAACAGGTCGGTGCCCGTCGTGCCCGGCTCCACCGTGGTCGCGGTTCCGTCGACGGTGAGGGCGATGAGCTCGGGCACGGGGAGGACCTTCCGGCGTCGTGGAGGCGTCCGCCGCGCGGCGGACCCGATCGATGCTACCGGCGCCGCCGCACCCGGACCGACGGGAGTCGGCGCAGGTCGCCGGTCCGGCCGGCATCGCCGGTGCACCCTCGTCGGGTACGACGAAGGCCGTCCCGGTGAGCTCCGGAACGGCCTTCTGGTGTGGGCGATACTGGGTTCGAACCAGCGACCTCCTCGGTGTGAACGAGGCGCTCTACCACTGAGCCAATCGCCCGCGGCACCGCCCGTGGGCGCTGCTGCGGAGGATGTTACCCGGACCCGTCCGGGAATCCGAAACCGGACAGCACGTACGCTTGCGCCCGAGCGCCGCGTACGACACTCTTTCGGGACGAGTTCGTCGCCTCAGGCACGGGTGCTGCCACCTGATCGTTCACCCGCTCGGCGTCCGCCCGGGTGAACCTGTGCGAGAGACCGATCCAATCGGGCATCGGGCTGCCATGATGGGACTAATAGCCCTTGAACGGAACGGAGGACCCGATGACGCATTCGTCCTATGACGTCGTCGAGGTCGTCGCCATGCAGCTGATCGGAAGCGATGCCAGCGTCGTCCCGGTGAGCGCTGAGCTGTCCTTCCGCAATTCCGACCCGTACACGGTGCGCGCGGTCTTCACCGGCCCGCACACCATGTCGACCTGGCTCATCGGCCGCGAGCTGCTCTCCATGGGCATGCACGCCACCGCGGATGCTCCGGCCGGAAGCGGTGACGTCCAGGTGTGGCGTGACGAAGACCCCGACTATGCGCTGGTCTCGCTCAGTGGTGTGGAGGGCAGCGCCCTCCTGGCCGCTCCGAGCGAGCCGCTGGTGCGATTCCTTGCCGGCACCGAGGCCCTGGTCCCCCTCGGTTCGGAGAGCGATCGCATGGAAGCCGAGATCACCGCTCTCATCGCGGCGCTGCTCACGGCCTGATTTCTCATCCACACGGCCGGTTCCGTCAACGTCGACGGGGCCGGTCGTCGTCGTTTCTCCGCCCACGCACCGCACGGCGCCTCACGGGTCGACGTCGAGCGCCTGCCGTCGGGCGAACAGGTCACGTGCGGCCTGGCACAGCTCGCCCACCGGCACCGCTCGCTCGTCGAGCGCCACGACGGGCGTGACGTTGCGGATCGAACCGGTCGTCGCGAGGTGGGCGCGACCGGCCGCGACGTCGTCGAGCACGTCGTAGCGCAGCTCACCCGGCTCGGCCTCCCGCACCGGAAGTCCTTCGGCCGCGCCCCACTCGAGCAGGAGCTCGCGCGTGATCCCGGCCAGGCAGCCGCTCGTCAGGTGCGGCGTGAGGAGCTCGCCACCGCGCTCGACGAACACGTTGGCGCCGGTCCCCTCGCACAGCTCGCCCACCGTGTTGGCGAGCAGCGCCTCGTCGGCCCCGCGCCGGTGCGCATAGGCGAGCGCGACGACGTTCTCGGCGTAGGACGTCGTCTTGAGCCCCGCGACCGCCGAGCGCTCGTTGCGCACCCACGGCACCCGGACGACCCGTCCCACGTCCGCCCGGGTCGCCGGGCCTGCGAGAACGACGAGCGTGCCCGGACGGTCCCCGTCGTCGTCGCGGTTCGAGCCCAACGGCCCGGGCCCGGCGGTGAACGTGATGCGCACCCGGCCCGCGGTCGGGGCGAAGGCGAGGACCTCGTCGACGGCGGTCCGCACCGCGCCGTCGTCGGGCGGGACGAGTCCGAGCCCGCGCGCCGAGATCGCGAGGCGGCGCAGATGCCGCGTCAGGGCGAACGCCGCGCCCTGCACGACGCCGCACGTCTCGAACACACCGTCGCCGACCGTCAGGCCGTGGTCCACGCCGCTGACCAGGGCGTCCGTCGGGCCGTGCAGCCGGCCGTCGGCCCAGATCACCACGCCCGTGGGGTCGATCGCGCTCATGCGCTCAGTGTGCCCGTGCGCGCGAGGCGAGCGCGACGAGACGCGCGGCCTTCAGCTCGGTCTCGTCCCACTCGGCCTGCGCGTCACTCCCCCAGGTGATGCCCGCGCCCGTGCCGAACCGCAGCGTCCCGGACCCGTCGGCCCGGCCGTCGTCGTCAGAGGTCCAGACGAACGTGCGGATGCCGACCGCCAGGCGCGCGCGGGTCCGCCCGTCGTCGGCCACGTGCACCCAGCCCACCGCGCCGCAGTACGGCCCGCGGTCCACCGGCTCGAGCTCGCGGATGATCCGCAGCGCCGACGACTTCGGTGCGCCCGAGACGGAGCCCGGTGGGTAGGTGGCGTCCAGGATCGCCGCCCAGCCGCGCTCGTCGTCGCGGACGTGCTGCGCGAGGCGGCCCTGGACGGTCGAGACGAGGTGCACCAGTCCGGGGTGCTGCTCGCGCGCCAGCAGGCTCGTGACCTCGACCGTGCCGGGCTCGCACACGTGCTGCAGGTCGTTGCGCACCAGGTCCGTGATCATGACGTTCTCGGCGACGTCCTTGGCGCTCAGCCCGTCCGGGGTGCGGGCCGTGCCCTTGATCGGCGACGAGGTCAGCACGTCGCCGTCGAGCTCGAGGAAGAGCTCCGGCGACGCCGAGACGACCCACACGGGCGCGACGTCGTCGGAAGGCGCGACGTCGTCCGAAGGCGGGACGTCGTCGGAAGGAGGGACGTCGTCGGAAGGAGGGACGTCGCCTACGGGCACGACGTCGTCGGAAGGCGGGACGTCGCCTGCGGGCGAGACGTCGTCTGCGGGCGAGACATTGGCGGCGGGCGATACGGCCGAGCCAGGCACGTGCACGTACCCCGCGAGGGGTGCCGGGTTGCCGGCCGCGAGGACCTCGGCCAACGCGCGCGCGTCAGGCTCGGCGTCGGCGGTTCCCAGCGGCGCCGACAGGATCCGGCAGAGGTTGGCCTGGTAGACGTCGCCCTCGCGGATGCGCGCGCGCACGGCCGCGACGGCGGCGACGTACTCGTCCCGCCCGAGCGACGACGTCCAGCCCCCGGCGTCCGGCCCCCGCCACCCCGAGGCGGCCCCGCGCTCGGCCGCGTCGGCCCCGCTCGCGGCCGTCGCGCGCGTGGCCGTCGAGGGCGCCGCACGCGCCAGGTCGCCACCTGCCGGCGCCGCACGCGCCGGCTCCGTGTCTGCCGTCGCGAAGCGCCATGCGCGCACTTCGCCCTCGAACGTCCCGACGAGGACCCACCACCCCGGCGTGCGCAGCCGCTGGGGCTCGGTGACCACGTCGACCGACTCGAGCACACCCTCGAGCCGCACGTCACCGAACCACGCGGATCCTGGTCGGACGCGGGGCTCAGGCACCCGCCCACGGTAGTGCCCGCCCACGGTAGTGCCCGCCACGACGCCGCCCCGAACCGTCCGACGAGCGGCCCGGTGTCGCGCTACAGGGCCAGCCCGTGCGCGAAGCGGAACAGCGGGTCGGCAGTGTCGAACGGCGCGTCGTGACACGACGCCGCGACCGCGCGGACGTGGTCGATCACCTCGAACGGGAAGTCCAGCGAGCCGCGTGGAAGGAGTTCTCGAACACGGTCGCCCGCTGCTCGTGGGGCCTCGATCTAGAACGGCGGCTCGTCGGGTGGAGCGAGCGCCGGCGGGCGCCGGAACTCACCGCCGTGCTCGCCGCGGACGGCCTCGGGCGCCGCCAGCACCGACTGCGGGTGCATCGCGTACGTGATCCCGCCCGCTGACGTCCAGACGACGGCACCCGATCGCGCGTCCCTGCGTACCCGCCAGCGCCCCTCGGTCTTGAGGTCGTGGTGACGCTTGCAGGCCGCGTGGAGGTTCGTCAGGGTGGTCGGCCCGCGGCCCGTGCGGGCGTCGAACGGCTCGATGTGGTCGAGCTCGGACGCGCCCGCGGGCTGGGCGCAGCCGGGGAACGTGCACGTGCGGTCGCGCGCGATGACCGTGCCCGTGAGATCGGCGCCGGGCCGGTAGGTCGTCCGGCCGCGCTCGAGGAGCGGTCCGTTACGCCCGTCGGTGAGCACCCGCCGCCACGTGCCGTCCGCGGCGATCTGCCGCGCGAGGCCGGCCGGGATCGGTCCGTAGCCGCTCAGGTAGGCGGGCGCGTCGTCGAGGCCGAGCAGCGTCTCGGCCGCCACGGTCACCTCGATGTGCGGTCGCACGCGGTGCCGCGCCGGCAGCGGCGAGCCGCAGGGCAGCAGTCCGGTCTCGGCGATCGTCGCGAAGATCGAGGTGAAGGTGTCGGCCCGCCGCTGGTCCTTCGTCCGCGGGTCGTCGGCGCTCGTCGCGTCCGCGGCGGCGTCCAGCACGGCACGCAGGACCATGGCGTCCTGTGCAGGCAGGTAGGCGCTCACCCACGCCATGCTGTCCGGCTTCCAGTCGATGCTCACGTGCCGTTTCGCGACCTCGGCGACCGCGCGCTTCTCGGCGGACGCCGGATCGGCCGCGAGCACCTCGCGGCGCACGAAGCGCCGCAGCTTCGTCGTCGTGAGGCCGCACGCGAACGTCGCGGCCGCCTCGACGATGCGTGAGACCGTCTCCGCGCGCGACTCGCGGTCGCCGTCCCAGTCGCTCGCCGGGGTGAGCGAGGCCACCTCGTCGATCACGATGTCGATCTTGCGGGCGTCGATCCGACCGTCCCGAAGAGCCCGGTCCAGCGCCGGGTGCTCGGCCAGCGACTCGGCGCGCACCAGGAGGCTCTCGGCGGTCGTCGTCGTCAACGCCAGGGCGGCGGCAAGCTCCGCCGGAAGCGCCGACATCACCCCACCCAGGCGACGCGCCCCGAGCTCGCGTACGAGCGTGGCCTGCTCGGCCATCGCACCCCCGATCACCTGCTGCCAGCCCACCACCATCGCCAGCAGGTCGGTGTCCGACGCGCTCGACACGTTCCGGCCACCCAGCGACCCCACGAGCGTGGGCACGTCGGCGCCCTCCCTCGGGTACGCGACCGACCCGTCGGGCCAGGCGCTCGCCACGAACCCGGCCGGGGCTCCCGGCGGCAGCTCGGGCACCACCGACGCTGCGGACCGGGTGCGGGCGGCGGACGCAGCAGACTCGGCGGAGGCAGCAGGCTCGGCGGACGCGACGTAGCTGGCAGACGTGGGCTGGACAGCGGCACGTGCCGAGCCGCCACCGGCCGTCCCGTCGGACCTGCCCGACGTGCGCGTCATCTCCATCGAACAAGTGTTTCATCGACCACTGACACGCGGCCTCCGGCTCGACCGCCCGCGACGCGAGGCTCCGTGCGGGCGGATCGGCCGCCGCCCGGGCACTACGTTCGAGCCATGCTGCTGCGACCGGACCCGCCTGGCCTGAGCGCGCCGTGAATCGGCCACGACGCGATCCCGCGCAGGCAGGGCTCGGGCAGGCAGAGCGCCCGCAGGCCGGGCTCGGGCAGGCCGGGCTCGGGCGGGCAGAGCGCCCGCGGGCAGGGCTTGGGCCGACGGGGCTCGGGGGTGGGGCGTGAGTCGCGCGGGTACGGGGCGGTCGGCGATCGTCGTCGGCGCGGGGCCGGCCGGGCTGATCGCGGCCGAGACGCTCGCGCGCGCGGGGGTGTCGGTGACCGTGCTCGACCGGATGCCGTCGCCCGGACGCAAGTTCCTGCTCGCGGGCCACGGCGGCCTCAACCTCACGCACTCGGAGCCGCGCGAACGCTTCCTGAGCCGGTACGGCCCGTCGGCGGACCGGCTCGCGCCGATGCTGGACGTGTTCGGCCCCGACGACCTCCGGGCGTGGTGCACGGGCCTCGGCGAGGCGACGTTCGTCGGGACGAGCGGGCGCGTGTTCCCGCAGGCGTTCCGCGCGAACCCGCTGTTCCGCGCGTGGTTGCGTCGGCTCGACGAGCTCGGCGTGACGCTGCGGACGCGGCAGCGCTGGGTGGGCTGGTCCGACGACGGCGCGCTGCGGTTCATGGACGCCGCGGGCGACGAGCACGAGGTCCGGGCCGACGCGACGGTGCTCGCGCTCGGCGGCGCGTCCTGGCCACGGCTCGGGTCGGACGGGACCTGGGCGGCGACCCTCGACGCACGAGGCGTCGCGGTGACACGTTTGCGGGCGGCGAACGTCGGGGTGCGCGTCGACTGGACTGCGCGGCACGCGGAGCGGTTCGCGGGGGTTCCGCTGAAGTCCGTCGCGCTGTCGGTGGCGGGCGAGCCCGGCTCGGTGCGCGGTGACGCCATGGTCACGGCGACGGGCCTGGAGGGCGGCCCCGTCTACGCGCTCGGCGTGCCGATCCGCAGCGCCCTCGACGCCGGACGGTGCGTCCTGCACGTCGACCTGCGCCCGGACCTCGGGGCCGACGAGGTCGCGCGGCGGCTCGCCGTCCGCCGGCCACGGGACTCCGGCTCGTCGTGGCTGCGCCGCACGCTCGGTCTCGACCCGGTCGCGATCTCGCTCGTGCGCGAGGCCGGCGGCGGCGCGCTGCCCGACGACCCCACGACGACGGCCGAGCTCGTCCGGGCCGTCCCGGTCGTCGTGACCGCGACGATGCCGATCGACCGCGCGATCTCGACCGCCGGCGGCGTGGCCTGGGACGAGGTCGACGCGTCGTTGATGCTGCGGCGCCTGCCGGGCACGTTCGTCGCGGGCGAGATGATCGACTGGGAGGCGCCCACGGGCGGCTACCTGCTGCAGGCGTCGTTCGCCACGGGCGTGGTCGCGGCACGTGGCGTGCTCGCGTGGCTCGGCGTGTCGCCGCCCTCGTCGTCGGAGGGTCGGTCGTGACGCGCGACGACATACGGCAGGCTGCGCTCATGCACTACGTCGGCGTCGACCTCGCCTGGGGCGACCGCAAGCCCACCGGGCTGGCGGTCCTCGACGACGCCGGCCGCCTGGTGCACGTGTCCGCGGCGCGCACCGACGACGAGATCGCCGAGCGGCTCGCGCCGTACGTGGCGGGCGCATGCCTCGTCGCGATCGACGCGCCGCTCATCGTCACCAACGCGACCGGGAACCGCCCCGCCGAGGCTGCGCTGAACAAGGACTTCGCGCGGTTCGACGCCGGCGCGCACCCGTCGAACACCGGCAAGCCGGAGCTGCGCGAGCGCCCCCGGGGCGCGCGCATCGCGGCGCGGCTGGGGCTCGACATGGATCCACGGTCGGGGCGCGCTCGTCGGGCGATCGAGGTCTACCCGCACCCCGCGACCGTCGCGCTCTTCCGGCTCGGCCGGACGCTCAAGTACAAGAACAAGTCCGGCCGCAGCCTCGCGCAGCTGCGCGCGGAGCTGATCGTGCTGCTCGACCTGCTCGAGGGCCTGCGCGACGCCGAGCTGCCGTTGGTGGTGGACCCTCCGGACCCCGCGGGCCCGACGAGCTGGCAGGCGTTGCGCCGCGCGGTCGAGGAGGCGGGCCGCAAGAGCGAGCTGCGGGTGGTGGAGGACCAGGTCGACGCCGTGGTCTGCGCCTACATCGCCCTGGTCGCGCACCGCGCACCCGAGCGCACGACGACGTACGGCGACTTCGAGACCGGCTACATCGTGACCCCCACGCTGCCCGAGGGCCTCACGCCGAGCCCGCGGCCGGCCCGGCCCGTCGCACCGGTCCGCCCCGCCGCGGACGACGCGGTGCGTGAGTACACCGCGCTGCACCCCGAGCTGGTGCGGGCCGCCGATGCGCTCGTCCGGCTGGTGACCTCGATCCTCGACGACGCCGGCATCAACTACCTCACGGTGACGGGCCGGGCGAAGTCCGTGACGTCCTTCGCCGTCAAGGCCACCCGCGAGGTCGACGGCCGCCCGGTCTTCCCCGACCCGGTGCGCGACATCACCGACCAGATCGGCGTGCGGGTCATCACCTACGTGCACAGCGACGTCCGGGCGGTCGCCGAGCTCCTGCACGACCAGCTCGTCGTGCACGACGACCGCGACCTGGGCGAGGAGACGGCCAGCGAGGGCCGCTTCGGGTACGCCAGCCGCCACCTGCAGGTCAGCCTCGACGAGCCGGCGGCGACGCAGCCCGGCAACGAGCTGCTGCGCGGCCGGCAGTCCCAGGTCCAGATCCGCACCGTGCTGCAGCACGCCTGGGCCGAGTTCGAGCACGACATCCGCTACAAGGGCACCATCCCCGACGAGCAGTCGTCCGACTTCGACCGCCGCTTCACGCTCGCCGCGGGGCTGCTCGAGCTCGCGGACCGGGAGTTCTCGACGATCCGCGACCGGCTCCGGACCGGTGCGACCGGGCCGATCCTCGAGCCGCACGACGACGACCCCCGCATCACGCCGCGCGACCTGGCGGCGTTCCTGGCCGGCCAGTACGCCGACGCGGGCTGGTCGCGCACCGACCGCTACGCGTGGATCTCGGGGCTGCTGCTCGAGCTGGGCATCACGTCGCTGTCCGAGCTGAGCGACACGCTGCGCGAGGTCGACGCGGACGCGCTGACGCAGCGCATGACGTACCGCTACCCGCCCGGTGCGGTCAGGCGGCTCGACGACGCGCTGCTGCACGTCTTCGGCGACACGTACATCGGGCTGCACGGCAACGCGGACCGCGTGCCCGCGCTGCGCGCCCGCCTGGCCCGGATGGGCGGCGCCGCCGACGCGACCCCGTAGGCCCGCGACAAGGGTGTGACCCGGTCCCTTGCGGCGGCCTGGTCACGTGTATAGCGTGTTGGTCGTGCGTACAGCCGAGGCGCGGGGCGCGGGTCCCTCGTCGGACCTGACCGCGCGGGCCCGGATCCGCGAGGCCGCGATCGAGTGCTTCGTCGAGGACGGGTTCGAGACCTCGTTCCGGACGATCGCGCAGCGCGCCGGCGTCTCGCCCGGGCTGATCACGCACCACTTCGGTTCCAAGGACGCGCTGCGCGCCGAGTGCGACGAGGCCGTGCTGCGCGAGTACTCCGCCTTCAAGCACGAGGCGGTCGACATGCCGAGCCCCCGGCTGATGTCGCTGCTGGTCGAGCCCGGCCGCGCCGCGACCTTGGCCGTCTACATGCTGCGGGCGATCCACGCCGGGGGCGAGCCTGCGCGCGACTTCCTCGAGCACCTGATCGACAAGGCGCGCGGCGTGATGGCGCACTCGCTCGAGGCCGGGATCATCCGGCCCTCGCGCGACGAGGAGGCCCGGCTCCGCTACCTGACGTCCGTCACGCTCGGCGCGATGCTCGTGCACTTCGTCACCTCGCCGGTGACGACGCCCGACGACTTCGTCGCGTCGATGCACGAGTACCAGCGCGACCACCTGCTGCCGCTGCTCGAGCTGTTCACGCACGGCATCTTCACCGACAGCTCGGTGCTGGACGACTACGTCCGCTACCTGTGGGAGCCGCCGGACGCGGCGACGCAGTCCTGACCCCTTCACCTCCGCGTGGCGGCGCCGGCCCGCGCGCGGCGTCTCCTCGAGCCGGAGAAGGAATCCCATGTCCACCACGACCGCGTCCACCACGACCATGGCCATCGACGTCGAGGGCCTCGAGAAGCGCTTCGGATCCGCCCACGCGTTGCGCGGACTGGACCTGACGGTCCCGACCGGCCAGGTCACGGGCTTCCTCGGCCCCAACGGGTCGGGCAAGACGACGACCATCCGCATCCTGCTCGGCCTGCTCAAGGCCGACGGCGGGACGGCCCGCCTGCTCGGCGGCGACCCGTGGGCCGACGCCGTCCGGCTGCACCGGCGCGTCGCGTACGTGCCCGGCGACGTCACGCTGTGGCCCAACCTCACCGGCGGCGAGGCGATCGACATCCTCGTGCGCCTCTCGGGCCCGCTCGACCCGAAGCGCAAGCAGGCGATGCTCGAGCGTTTCGAGCTGGATCCGACGAAGAAGGCCCGCACCTACTCCAAGGGGAACCGGCAGAAGGTCGCGCTCGTCGCGGCCCTGGCCTCGGACGCCGAGCTGCTCCTGCTCGACGAGCCGACGAGCGGGCTCGACCCCCTCATGGAGGCCGCGTTCACCGAGTCGATCCGCGAGGTGAAGGCGGCTGGGCGATCGGTGCTGCTGTCCAGCCACATCTTCGCCGAGGTGGAGAAACTGGCCGACCGGGTGACGATCATCCGCGACGGCGTCACGGTCGAGGCGGGCACGATCGCCGAGCTGCGTCACCTGACCCGCACGCAGGTCACGTGCCTGCTCGACGCGGGGGCGGACGGGCTGGCGGACCTGCCCGGCGTGCACGACCTCGTCGTCGTCGGCGGGCACGTGAGCTTCGCGGTCGACGAGGCCGCGCTGGCGCCGGTGCTCTCGGTCGTCGCCGGGCTGCACCCCCGCTCGCTCGTCGCGAACCCGCCGTCGCTCGAAGAGCTGTTCCTGCGCCACTACGGCGACGAGCTGGCCGCGCTGGGTGCCGGGAGCGGATCGTGACCGCCGCGACCGCGGCACGGGCGCCGGGTCTGACGAGCCCGACGACGCGGTCGGCGTCCGGTTCGCTGACCGGGCTCGGGACGATGGTGCGGCTCGTCGTGCGCCGCAATCGTGTGCGGCTCGCCGTCTGGTTCGTCGTGCTCGTCGGGATGTTCGCGTACATCGTGTCCTACTACAGCGAGATGTTCCCGACGCAGGAGTCGCTCGACGACTTCGCCGCGCTGTCGAACACGCCCGGGATCAAGGCGCTGACCGGGCTGTCCCCCGCGGCCGACACCCTCGGCGGCGCCGTGTGGACCAAGGGCTGGATGACGATCGCGCTGTCCCTGATGATCGGCGTCGCCTTCCTCGTCACCCGCAACGGGCGGGCCGACGAGGAGGTCGGCCGCACCGAGCTGCTGCGCTCGCGTGTGCTCGGCGTGCACGCCTCCTCCGCCGCGTCGTGGCTGGTCGGCGCCCTGCTGTGCGTGGCCGTGGGGGCCGGCGTCAGCGCCGTCTCGCTCGCGGGCGGGCTCGACCCGGAGGGCACCGGCATCGCCGGCTCGCTCGTCATCGGCGCGTCCGTCACGGGTGTCGCGCTGGTGGGCCTCGGCGTCGGGGCGGTCGCGGGCCAGGTGGCCTCGACCTCGCGCGGCGCCAACGCGCTCGGCACGGCCGTCGTCGCCGCGTTCTACGTGCTGCGGATGATCGGCGACCTCGGCAACGGCGTGCTCACCTGGTTCTCCCCGATCGGCTGGGGGCAGCAGATGCAGCCGTACGGCGGCAACCGCTGGTGGCCGCTCGCGCTGCTCGTCGTGCTCGCCGCCGCGCTGCTGACCCTCGCCCTCGGCCTCGAGGCGCGCCGCGACCTCGGCTCGGGCCTGCTCGCCGAGCGCCCCGGCCCGGACGCGGCGCCGCCGCGGTTCGCCACGCCGCTCGGGCTCGGGCTGCGGCTGCAGCGTGGGCCGATCCTCGGCTGGACGATCGCCGTGGCGCTGTGCGGCCTGCTGTTCGGCTCGGTCGTCCAGGCGATGACCGACCTGCTCGACGACGCGGGAGGCGCCACCGACGACCTGCTGCGCGGCACCGGGGTGCCCGCGTTGCTCGCGCTGCTTGCCGGCATGATCGGGCTGGTCACGGCCGCATTCGCGACGCAGTCGGCGGTGTCGCTGCGCACCGACGAGGCCACCGGGATCGTCGAGCCCCAGCTCGCCGGGGCGCTCTCACGGCGCCGCTGGGTGCTGCAACGCCTGACGATCCCCGTCGTCGGGTCCGCGGTGCTGCTGGCCCTCGGGGGCGCGCTGCTCGGCGCGACCTACGGGTCGGCGGTCGGCGACTCGTCGCAGGCCGCGACCATGGCCGGCGCCGCGCTGGCCTACTGGCCCGCGGTCATGGTGCTCGTCGGGGTCGCCGTCGCGCTGCTCGGGTGGGCGCCGCGCGTCGCCGTCCCCACGACGTGGGGCGTGATGGCGGCGATGTGGTTCGTGACGATGCTCGGCGAGGTGTTCGGGCTGCCGACCTGGCTGCTCGACGCGATGCCGTTCTCCGCCGTGCCGTACCTGCCGCTGGAGGAGATGTCCTGGACCCCGCTCGTGGTCCTGACGGCTGTCGCCGGCGGGCTCGTCTGGACCGGCCTGGCCCGGTTCACGCGGCGCGACATCCAACCGGGCTGACCTCGTCGTCCACAGCATCGCGACCGAGCCCGGGCCTGCCAGACCCTGCCTCGAGCCGCGGGATGGTCATACGGTCGGAACCAGGACGAGCCCGAGCTCATGGCGATGTGCGCCGACATGGGCGTGGGCCTGGTGCCCTACTCCCCAACGCAACCCGCTCGTGTCGGCCCCGATCGTGGGCGCCACCCGGCCCCACCATCTCGCGCAGGCCGCCGACGCCCTGACCCTGCGGCTCACCGACGAGGAGGTCGCCGCCCTGGAGGCCCCGTACGTGAACGCGGGTCCGTCGTGGTTCTAGGGGACGGGTCCGGTCAGGTGCTCGCCCTGTCCGTCGACGACGGAGCGACCTGGCGACGCCCCGACGCGAACCCGGTCCTCGACCTCGGGATCGCGGGCCTCCCGCGGAGGGTGTCCGACGATGCGGAGCGGGCCTTCGGCGGGGGTCGGTGTCTCGAACCCGTCGAGATACGCGAGCGCCTGCGCCTGCGGCACCAGGACGTCGTCGGGGTCGGTGCCGGACCGGCGCGCCAGCCGTGCCAGCACGACGTCGCGCGGCGTGTCCAGGTAGTGCACGACGGGTTCGACACCACAAGGGGCGAGCAGGCGCCGGTACTCGTCGCGCGACGAGCGTGACCAGAAGGACGAGTCGACGACGACGCACTCGCCGCGGGCCAGGCTGTCGATCAGCTTGCCCTGCAGGCTGCGCTGGACCTCAGCGCGGGCGGAGTCCTCGAGGGGGTGCTCGCGATACCCGCGGTCCCATGCCTCGGCGTCGAAGGACAGCACGACGTATCCGGCAGCCGCGAGGCCCCGCGCGTGCGTCGACTTGCCCGACCCGGCCGCGCCGCACATGAGGATCACCCGGTCCATGGCCCTCACGCTAGACGCAACGACGCCCACGCCCCCGCGGGCTCGTAGGGTGATCGCGTGCGTGAGCTGTGGTCGGTCGTGGTGCCCGTGAAGGACGCCGCCGCGGGCAAGACGCGGCTGGGCGGGGTGCTGGACGACCGGGCGCGGACGGCGCTGGTGCGCGCGATGGCGCTGGACACGATCGCGGCGGCTGCGGCGTGCGCGGCGGTCGGTCAGGTGGTCGTCGTGACCGCGGACGAGGTCGTCGCGCGTGAGGCGATCCAGGCCCGGCGCCCGGTCTGGGCGCGTGCGGCCGGAGTGCGCGTCGTCCCGGAGCCGTCGCACGCCGGGGCGCGGTCGGGTCTGGACGCCGCAGCGGGCGTCGGTGTGGCTGCGGCCCGCGCGACCGCCCCCTCGGCGCACGTCGGCGTGCTGCTCGGCGACCTGCCCACGCTCCGGCCCGCGGATCTCGCCCTGGCGCTGGACGCTGCGGCGGCGCACGAGCGCGCGATGGTCGCCGACGCGCCAGGCACGGGCACCACGCTGCTCACGTTCGCGGGCGGTGCGGCGTTCGACTCCCGCTTCGGCGCCGGGTCGGCGGCGGCCCACGCCGCGCTCGGCCACGTGGTGCTCGACGTCCCCGCGGCCTCGACGTTGCGCCAGGACGTCGACCTGCCCACCGACCTCGAAGCGCTCCGCGAGCGGCACCCCGGCCCGCGCACCGCGCGCCTGCTCGACCGCCTCGCCGGCGACGTACCCCTCAGGGGAGCCGGTCGACCAGCCTGAGCGCCTCGGCGGCGATCGCCGAAGTGGCCGGCACGTCGGTCATCAGCGTGGGCGCCGCCGCGGCGGTCCAGCCCTCCGCGCGCAGACCGGGCACCGCACCCTCGTCGGCCGTGTCCACCAACCAGGCGTCCAGCACCCCCGCCTCCGCCCGCCGCCCGTAGTGCCGCGCGACCGCGGCGGCATCGGTGCGCACCCCGATCGCCGCCAGGCACGCGTCCGCCATACCGCGCACGGGTGCGCCGCCCACCACAGGGCTCACCCCGACCACCGGCGCGGCCGTGTCCCGCAGCGCGTCGCGCACGCCCGGCACCGCGAGGATCGTCCCCACCGACACCACGGGGTTGGACGGCGGCACGACGACCACGTCGGCCTGGCGCAGCGCGTCGAGCACCCCCGGCGCGGGCTCGGCGTGCTCCAGGCCCACCTGCACGAACGCACGCGCCGGGACACCCGCACGGTGCCGCACCCACCACTCCTCGAAGTGGATGAGCCGGCCGTCCTCGAGCTCGACGTGCGTCTCGACCTCCTGGTCCGACATCGGCAGCAGCCGCACGCCGGGCCGCCAACGCTGCGCGAGGCGCTGCGTCACTGCCGACAGCGGCAGCCCGTCGCGCAGCAGCTCGGTGCGCGCGAGGTGCGTCGCCAGGTCCAGGTCGCCGAGCGTGAACCACTCCCAGCCCAGACCGTATGCGGCGAGGTCCGCGCTGACGCGGCCGGACTCGTCGCGCCGCCCCCAGCCCTGCTCCTCGTGCACCGCGCCGCCGAGGGTGTACATGAGCGTGTCCAGGTCGGGGCAGACCCGCACGCCGTGCAGCCACATGTCGTCGCCCGTGTTGGCGATCACCGTGACCTGCGCCGACGTGCCACCCGCGCCGTCCGGAAGCCGCTCGGCCAGCAGCGCCAGCAGCCCCCGCGTGAACCTGGCGCCACCCACCCCACCCGAGAGCACCGTGACCTTCACTCGCAACCTCCGTGACCTCGTTCGTGCCGCTGCACCCGGCGGATCCGTGGCGACGCCGCACCGGCGCGACGCCACGCTACGGCGTCGGCGACCCGCGCCAGAGCTCTATCGCACGACGGCAGCGGTCGACGCCGAGACCTTCGAGACGGTCGTGTAGCCCGCCTTCTTGCCCGTGACCGAAACGGTGATCCTCTTGCCCACCTGCGCGGACTTCAGCGTCCACGTCGACTTCGTCGCACCGGAGATCGCCACTCCGTTCGCGTACCACTGGTACGAGAACGTCGTTCCGCTCGTCCATGCGCCGGTCTTCGCGGTCAGCTTCTTGCCGACCTTCGTCGTGCCCGAGATCGTCGGGGTGGCGACGGTCGCGACCTTCGCGGTCGCCTTCGACGTGACCGCCACCGTCGGGTAGCCGGACTTGCGGCCCGTCACCGTGACGGTGATCGTCTTCGCCTTGTGCGCCGACCCCACGACGAGTGTCGATTTCCTTGCTCCGCTGATGGGGATCCCGTTCCCGTACCACTGGTAGGTGAACGTCGTTCCGCTCGTCCAGGTACCTGGCTTCGCGGTGAGCGTCGAGCCGGTCGCCGCGGTTCCGCCGATCGACGGGGTCGCCGTGGTCGCCACGCGGGCCGTCGGGGACGACGTCTCCGACGTCGTCGTGTAGCCGACCTTCGATCCTGTGATCTCGACGGTGATCGCCTTGTCCCGCTGCGCAGAGGTCAGCGCGAAAGTGGATCCTGTCGCCCCACCGATCGCTGACCCATCCGCGTACCACTGGTACGTCAGCGTCGCTCCGCTGGTCCACGCCCCCGACTTCGCGGTCAGCTTGCGCCCGACGGCGGGTGTCCCACTGATGACCGGCGTCGCGGACGTCAGGGTGAGGGTCGTCGGACGAGCCGCGTAGCCGTTCCACACCGGTGTCGTGTAGCCGGAAGCCCCCGCCGGATACGTGATCGTGAGACCGGCGCCGTCGCCGAAGGAGCTGCGGTAGGGCACCGCATCGGCGCCGCCGTCCGACCATCCGGACTCTCCGGCCGCGATGATCGACGGAGCGTCGCCCAGCATGACGACGCTCACCAGGGGATTCGCATAGAACGCGCTTCCCCCGATCGTTCTGACGCTCGGCGGGATGATCACACTCGCCAGGTCGTTGCTCTCGAAGGCTCCGATGCCGATGGTGGTGACGCCGTCCGAGATCGTCACACTCTTCAACGCATTGGAGACGAAGGCGCCGTTGCCGACGGTGCTGACACCACCGGGGACCACGACACTCGTCAACCTGTTGTTCATGAATGCCAGAGGTTCGATGGTCGTGACGCTCTGCGGGATCCCGACGCCCGTCAAGAGGTTGCTCGAGAACGCTCCCCGGCCGATCGTCGTCACGCCCTCCGGGATCACCACGCTCGTCAGCGCATTGCTCGAGAACGCGGAGCTGCCGATGGTCCGCACGCTGCTCGGAAGCACCAGGCCGGTCAGCCGGTTCGCAGCGAATGCGCCGCTCTCGATCGTCGTCACGCCGGCAGGGATCGTCACGCTCGCCAACGCATTGCCGTAGAAAGCCGTGTCAGCGATCGTCGTCAGTCCGTCCGGGATCACCACGCTCGTCAGTGAGTTGCCGTAGAACGCGCTCGTCCCCAACGTCCTGACGCTGTCCGGGATCACGACGCCGGTCAGCGCGTTCATCGCGAACGCCGCGGCCCCGATCGTCACGACACCGTCGCGGATGGTGGCGCTCCTCAACGCGTTCGAACCGAACGCCCACGTGCCGATCGTCGTCACACTGCCCGGGACCACCACGCCCGTCAGGGCGTTGCCGTAGAACGCATGCGCACCGACCGTCACGACACCGTCTTCGATGACGGCACTCGTCAACGCATTGCCCTCGAACGCCCTCTCGCCGATCGTCGCCACGCTGCCAGGGATCACGATGGCCCCGAGCGCATTGCCCGAGAACGCCCGGTCGCCGATCCTGGTGACGCCGTCCGGGATCACGACGCCTGTCAGTGCGTTGCTCGAGAAGGCGCCGTCGCCGATCACCTTCACACCCGCCGAGATGACGACACTCGTCAAAGCATTGTTCGCGAACGCCCCGTAGTACTCATTGTCGCCGATCGACGTCACGCTGCCCGGGATCACCACGTTCGTCAAGTCGTTTCCGTAGAACGCTGCACCGCCGATCGTCGTGACGCCGCCGGAGATCACTGCACTCGTCAACGCATTGTCGGCGAACGCCCACTCCCCGATGGCCGTGACGCTGCCCGGGATCACCACGCCCGCAAGCACGTTGTCGTGGAACGCGCCATTTCCGATCGTGGTCACTCCGTCGGGGATCACCACGCTCGTCAACGCGTTGTCGGAGAACGCGCTGTCGCCGATCGTGGTCACTCCGGTCGGGATCACCACGCTCGTCAGTGCCCTGCCGGCAAGCGCGCGCTCCCCGATGCCGGTCACCGGGTAGCCGCCCACGGTCTTGGGGATCTGCAGGTTCTTGGACGTCACGGACGTTCCCGTGATGGTGGCTCGGCCCTGGTCATCCACGGTGTACTGCCACCCCATGCGAGGAATACGCTGGGCAGCGATGACACCGAGGTTGCTGACGTCGGACGCCCGGAACCCCTCGGGCCTTAACCCCTGATGGCGGACACGCGGGTGGTTTCACGCGGCGAGTGTGAGCGTAGCGGCCCGGTGGGCGTTCTCGTAGGCGATGGGGCTGATGTAGCCGCAGGTGGAGTGGCGGCGGCGGGTGTTGTAGCGGGTGATCCAGGTGAAGACCTCGCGGCGGGCGGTGGCCGGGTCGGGCCAGCCGGGCGCGCCGGCGAGGGTCTCGCGTTTGAGGGTCGCGTTGAACGACTCGGCCATCGCGTTGTCCGCGGAGGTCCCCACGGCACCCATCGAGCGGCGCACGCCGAGCCGGGCGCACAGCGCCGCCCAGTCCTTGGCGACGTACTGCCCGCCGTGGTCGGTGTGCATGATCGCCCCGGCCAGGGTGCCGCGGGTAGCGGCCGCGGCGAGCAGCGCGTCGGTGACCAGGTCGGTGCGCATGTGGTCGGCGATCGACCAGCCGACCAGGCGCCGCGAGAAGCAGTCGATCACGGTCGCCAGGTAGAGGAACCTGCCGTCCCCGCAGGGCAGGTAGGTGATGTCCCCGACGTACTTGACGTTCGGCGCGTCCGCCGTGAAGTCGCGCTCGAGCAGGTCAGGCACGACCTGCCCGTCCGGGTCGGGCACCGTGGTGCGCACCCGCCTGCGCAGCCGGATCCCGACGATCTGCCGCTCGCGCATCACGCGGGCGACGCGCTTGTGGTTCACCCGCGCGGCGGGCTCGGCGCCGGCGTTGAGCTCGGCGGTGATCCGCGGTGCACCGCACGCCCGGTCACCCTCGTGCACGACACGGATCCGGTCGGCCAGCACCTCGTCGTCCGCAGCCCGTGCGGCCCGAGCGGGCGCGGCGGCCAGCCACTTGTAGAACGAGGACCGGGCGATCCCCAGGACCTGGCACAGCCGCTTCACCTCGAAGGTGGCCTGGTGGTCGGCGACGAACTGGAAGCGGCTCACCAGTTCGTCTCCCCGGCGAAATACTTCGCCGCCGCGCGCAGGATCTCCCGCTCGGTGGACAGCTTGCGCGTCTCGCCCTCCAGCTCGAGGACCCGCGCGCGCAACCGGGCCAGCTCCTGCTCGGGAGTCTCGCTCGCCGGTGGCGTGCACGTCGAGGACCGAGACTGACCGCGGATCGGCACACCAGCCGTCTTGATCCAGCCCGACAACGTCGCGTCCATGACGCCCAGATCCGCGGCGATCCCCGCGACCGTGGCAGTCGGCGTCGAGCGGTACAGCTCGACAGCATCACGGCGAAACTCCGCCGAGTACGTCTTCCTGGCCATGACCAGATCTTCTCGCTTCCTCCGAGCCAGACTCGGAATCAGCGTGTCCACCTCACGGGGTCAAGCCCCCTCGGCCGCCTGGTCCGTGCCGTAGTCGGTGTGCGTGCCGACCGCGGCCCAGTACCAGTCCCCGCCGAAGCCGAGCTGTGTGTCGCACACCAGGTCGGTGGCGGCGCACATCTCGATCGTCTTCGCCGCGACGCTCGGGTCCAGCGCCATGTGAGGGTTGGATTCCGCGGCCGCGGCGTCCCACAAGTCGTAGGCCCTCGCGGCGGGGCGGGTCGCGAAGTACGCGGTCGTCCCGGCCAGGAGCGGGCCCAGCACGGCGGAGAGGACGGCGACCACCCCACTGATCGGCTCCAGCCAGATACCGAGACTGTCGCCGGCGTTTCCGAAGGATGTGCCGCTCACGGGGTTGCCGTGAATCGTGTCCCGTGCGGGATCGGCGATGAGGACCACCGCCGCAAGCTTGGCGCCGAGCGTCGTCTCCGCGAGCACACGGTGGATCACCAGCGCGCCCTGCGAGTACCCCGCCAGCACGATCCGCTCATCAGGGCAGTCGCGGTTCGACTGGACGTACGCGTCGAGGAGAGCAAAGGTGCCCTGCTGGATGCTGTCGGCGTACTGACGAGTCGGCGATGGGGGGATGCCGATGCCGTAGCTCGCCAGGTCTCCGACCAGAGAACCGTCGAATCCGTCCGAGGGCGCGATCGGCAGGGACGGGTAATCGAGGGTGATCGACCTGTAGGTCAGTGACGAATCGAGCCCGGCGACGAACCCGGCCAGCACGAGGGACACCTTCTGTCCATAGCCGTCGTGATCGGTGGGGCCTTCACCCGATCCACGTACGCCGACGAACAGAACGTCAGCACACCGCGACGCGTCGACCTGGGCGGCTCCCGTCGTCAGCGCCGACGCCGGGGTCGGAGCCGGAGCCGCGATCAGGATGCTGGTCACGACTGCGACGGCCGTGAGCCCTGCTATCGCACGAAGCCCTCGGGTCAGGGCGAACATGCCGCGCATCAGCCATTCATCGCACATGCGACAATTCCCCCTCCGGGGCTCCGCCTCATCGGGGATTCCCGACAAGCCCAACCCGTGATCCCGTATCGAGTATGGCCGCGTCCGCGAGCCTGCGATGTCACGTCCCAGGGCGTGGTCTCTGACGGCTCCCGCGCACACTCCGGTCGGTCGCCCCTACCGAACTCGCGCGGTCGGGTTGCTCCGCATCAGGACAGTGAACGCAGGCCGCGGGTCTTGACGCCGGCGACCTCGTCCGGAGTGATGTCGACGAATTCGAGGAACTCGGCCTCGGTCATCACCCGGATCGCTTGACCCTCCCCCGCCAGTCGGAATGCCTTTGCCAACTTGGCGCTCATCGTCGCGCCAGGTCGAAATGTCCGCGGATCGAGCTCGCCGGCGACGAGCACGCTCGTCGACTTCGTGACCGACGCGTCGGCCCGACCGCCCAGAGCCGCAACCACGGCCTGTGCCGTACTGCGCTGCATGGTGCGCAGCGTTCCCGTGAAACAGACGGCCTCCCCATCAAGCGCACCGCCCGCGGCCACGCCCACCCAGTCCTCGACCGACGCCACCGCCGCACCGACCCTCGCGCCGTGGCGCCAGCCTGTCGAACCGCCGAGGTCGGCAAGGTCGTCGATGTCGTCGACACCTGCCCGCGCCGCGAGCGCGACCGCTACCTCGGCAGCGACACCGGCATCCGCGCCGGCCTCGTGATGGTCGAACGCCGGCAGCCCCAGCTCGTGCGCGACGAACGGCAGCGAGTAGGAGCCCAGTGCCAGCAGCGCGCGAGCAAGCCGCAACGTGCACACGAACGTCAAGCCCGAGACGGCGCATCCGCACTCCTGGGACGCGCGAGAGAACACCGACCCGTCGAACGACGCGTTGTGGGCGACCAGCACGTCGGCGCCGATGAATGCGACCACCTCGGGCAGCAGGTCGTCCCACGTCGGGGCAGCGACGACGTCTTCCGGGCCGATCCCATGGATCCAGGTGTTGGTGAAGGCGTACGCGCCCTGCGGGGGACACACCAGCCGCCGGTACGTCTCAACCACACGGCCGTCGCGGACTCGCGCCATCCCGACGGCGCACACTGAGGACCGCGTGCTGTTCGCGGTCTCGAAGTCGATCGACGTGAAGTTCAGCGCCATGTGCGGAGCGTGACAGCGTCACTCACGCCGCGACATGGGCCGAAGGTCGCGAAAGCCCGCCAGCAAGTAGCTCGAAGTGTCAACGAAGCCTGCAGCAGACCCACCTGGAGCAGTTGCAGGCCCGGATGGTGGCACGCTACGAGCAGCCAGACCCTGGAGAGCAGACCGATGCCAGACCGCTTCACCTCCGTGCACGTCCGCACCGACCGGACCGTCGCTATCTCCGATCGCGGCTGGTTGTCGCGCAGTGAGGCCATCGCCGCCTACCGGCGCCATTTCCAGGCACAGCTCGACCACGCGACCCGCGCCCTGGCAGCGACTGACGACGACCTGGTCGTGGAGACACACGCCGGCGCCTGGGACGGTCCTCGACGGCCGCGAAGTTACCGAGTGAGCACCGCCCACGCCGGCGCAACCATCTCATCCGACGGCCGCTACCGCTACACACTGACCCGCAGCGACGGCAACGGTGGTGACCTCGCCACCTTCGTGATGCTCAACCCGTCGACCGCCGACGACGCGACGGACGACCCCACGATTCGCCGGTGCGTCGAGTTCGCCCGCAGGTGGGGCCTGGACGGCATCGTGGTCGTCAACCTGTACGCCTGGCGTGCGACCAATCCACGCGAACTTGCTGCGAGGGCACGGGGCGGCTGCGACATCGTCGGGCCCGAGAACGACGCACACATTGTCGCCGCGATCCGCGAAGCGGCAGGGCCTGTTATTGCGGCGTGGGGCGCACAGTCCAGGATCGACTCCCGTGTCGAGGACGTCCTGGCCCTCCCCGGGATGCAGACCGTGCATCACCTGGGCCTGACGAAGTCCGGTGCGCCGCGCCACCCGCTGTACGTGCGTGGCGACACGCCGCTGACGCCATGGCTCGCGCCGTTGCCCACGGGAGCGGTCCGGTGACACATCACCCGCAAAGCCTCACGACGGCAACGAACGTCCGAGGACTTCGACGGACACGAGGCGTGTGGACGTCGGAAGGGCCTCTCGCGCGCCGTCGTCTGGACCCGTCCGCGGGCGTCCACGAGCTCCAGCCGTACCCCAGTTATCGACCTGGATGGGGTACAGAACTGGGGTACGGACCACAAAGGGCCGCCCCGAATTCTCGGTGGCGACCCTGTGACCTGCAGTAATACTGGTGGGCGATACTGGGATCGAACCAGTGACCTCTTCCGTGTCAGGGAAGCGCGCTCCCGCTGCGCCAATCGCCCTTCGTCGTGCATCCTGCGTCGTGCGTCGTGCTGTGCGAGGTGGAGATGGGATTCGAACCCACGTATACGGCTTTGCAGGCCGCTGCCTCGCCTCTCGGCCACTCCACCCTGAGACCGCAGTCCCGCGCGGCCGGGGCCGAGAAGGATGTCTCCGAGCGGACGACGGGATTCGAACCCGCGACCCTCACCTTGGCAAGGTGATGCTCTACCACTGAGCCACGTCCGCGCGTCACGTCCCACCGGTTCTCACCGGCGTGCCGTGTGCGTCCCAGACTCTAACCGAGTCCCGCGCCGAGAGTCCAACCGGTCCGCCGCCCGGGCGATTCGCCCCGCCAACCGCTGCAGCCGCGGCGTGGCCGGGCCGATGGGACAGGTGTGCTGCTCACCTGGGTGCTCGTCGGCTTCCTCGCGCTCGCCGCGTTCATCAGCGGTCGCTGGTACCTGCGCCAGTACGACGGGCTCGGTCGTCGCCGGCCGTTCCCACGGATCAGCGTGGTGCTGTGCCTGCTCGTGGCGCTCGGGTGCGCGATCCCGGTCGTCGTGCACGTGCGACTCGAGCACCAGCTGCAGGCCGCCGCCGAGCAGGTCGCGGGCGTTCCGGTCGAGGTGCGCTGCCAGACGATCGGGCAGACGTTCGTCGACGCGACGGCGGACCTGGGCTACGTGAAGTGGGGGCCTGACGGCGAGCCGGAGCGCAAGACGCTGATCTCCTGGGAGCCGTGCCAGGACCTGCGCGCGTGGCTCGGGTCGGACAAGTCGGCGCCGAGCCTCGACCAGGTCGTCGCGGTCCACGTGCTGACGCACGAGGCGATGCACATGTCGGGGATCAAGAACGAGTCGCACGCCGAGTGTGCCGCGGTCCAACGCGACGAGGCGACGGCGCAGGCTCTCGGCGCGGACCCTGACCAGGCACGCGCGCTCGCCAAGCGGTACTGGACCGAGGTCTACCCGCGCATGCCCGACGGGTACCGGGGCGGGTGCGGGCCGGAGGGTCGCTACGACGAGGAGCTGTCGACGGCGCCCTGGTGACCGGGGCGCCCCGGGGACCGACGACCGAGCCGGCCGCTCGCGAGGCCGTCGGCGACGAGCACGAGAACGACGCCACCGGCGAGCTCCCACACGAACCGCTCGGCGGTGCCGTCCCGGTGCAGCAGCGCCGCGCCGACCGCCAGCGTGATCGGCAGACCGACGCATGCGGCGCGCACGAGGCTCGCACGGCGCACGGCGGACCGGGCCGGCGGGCGCGTCAGCGCGACGCCCAGGTGCACCGCGACGCCTGCGGCCCCGTAGACGGCGAGGGCGACGACGACGAGCGTGCGGTCGTGCGCCGAGACGACGCTCTGCGGTGCGGCGGTGAACGTCGCGACGACGGCGGCGAGCGTCGCGACGGCGCCGGTCGTGACCAGGTGCGCGACCCACGCCAGCCGGGGTGCGAGCAGCCCGGGCGCGAGCAGCGCGACGCCGGCGCTCCCCCGCTGCACCGATGCCGCCCACAGCCCGACGACGAGCACGAAGACCCCGGCCGCCGTGACCGCCAACGGCCGGCCCCAGACGGCGTCGGCCGCGCCGTCGATCGCCTGGATCAGCGACTCGCCGAGCACGATGAGCATGAACAGGCTCATCCGCTCGGCCAGGTGCGGCAGGTCCGCCTCGGCGACGTCGAGCGTCGCCGGGATGTCCCGGTCCGCGATCCTGCCCCGTCCACGGCGGCTCCGCCGGCCGTCGCGACCGGCCCGTACGCGCTCGAGGCGGCGCTGCATGTCCGCGACCATCCGGCCGCGGCTCGAGGACAGCACCAGCATCAGGTCGAGTCCCAGCCCGACGGCCCACAGCACGTGCTGCGCGGTCCCGACGAACCACCACGAGACGACCCACGGCACGATGCCGATACCCGCCTGCACGACGGGCAGGTCGACGACGACCGTGCCACGGTTCCACGGCCGGGACGCGACGAACCGGCCGACCACGTACGCGACGGCGAACGCACCCCCGTGCTCGTCGATCGCAAACACCGACGCCGTCATGACGGCGAGCGCGGCCATCCCGACGAGCATCGTCGCCACCTGCGTGCGCGCGGCACGCAGGTTGCCGTACGTCGTGAAGCACGCCCAGACGAGCCAGAACGCGGTGAACGCGACCGCGTACAGCCCGACACCGCCGGCGGTGGAGTCCTCGTGCAGCAGGTGCGCCAGCGCGCCGATGCCCGCGACGACGACGAGGTCGAAGAACAGCTCGAGCCACGACGCGTGCCGCTCCTCGGCTGCGTCGTCCTCACGGGAGTCCTCGCGGGTGTCGTCGGTCACACCCGCATCCTGCACGATCCGCGGCGCACCGGAACGCCTCGTACCCTGGTGGACGCCCGCGAGGCCGACCCGGCCGCTCCGCGTCACCGCGACCGCGCGGCGGGCCCCGACGAGACGACAGGCACGGCCACGACCTCGATCACCGCAACCCGCACACCCCCGAGCGCCCCGCCGCGCGCCGCGGGTGCGACGCGTCGCGACATCCAGGTGCTGCGGGCGGTCGCTGTCGCGGCCGTCGTCGTCTTCCACCTCTGGCCCGCGGCGCTGCCGGGCGGGTACGTGGGCGTGGACGTCTTCTTCGTCGTGTCCGGGTTCCTCATCACCTCGCACCTGCTGCGCACGCCGCCGACGAGCCTGCGCGCGCTGGCCGCGTTCTGGGCTCGCCGGGTGCGGCGCCTGCTGCCGGCGGCCTCGACCGTGCTGGTGGTGACGACCCTCGCGGCGATCGCGCTGCTGCCCGCGGGGATGCTCGCGCGAACGGGCCGCGAGGTCCTGGCCTCCACGCTGCTCGTCGAGAACTGGTCGCTCGCCAACCAGGCCACCGACTACCTCGCCGCGGACGCCTCCCCCACGCCCGTGCAGCACTTCTGGTCGCTCGGGGTCGAGGAGCAGTTCTACCTGGCGTGGCCGCTCCTGCTCGCCGCGACCCTGCTCGCGGTCCGCCTGGTGGGTCCCGCGCGCCGGCATCCGCGCCGCGCCGTCGGGCTCGTCGTGGGCGTGAGCCTGCTCGCCTCGCTCGCCTGGAGCGTGCACCTGACCTTCGCCGACCCGGCGCGCGCCTACTTCGTGACCCCGACGAGGGTGTGGGAGCTGGCGCTCGGCGCGGTGCTCGCCGCGGTCGGTGCGCGCACGGTCGGCTGGGCGCGGGGCCGGTCCGTGGTCGGCTGGCTCGGGCTCGCCGCGATCGCGGCGGCGGCCGTGACGTTCGACTCCGGCACCCCGTTCCCCGGCGCGGCGGCCCTGCTGCCCACGCTCGGCGCCGCCGCGGTGGTGTGGAGCGCGACCGACGACACGCCCGGCGGCCCGGGACGGCTCCTGGCTCGACGGCCCGTCGTGTGGGTCGGGGACGTCTCGTACGGCATCTACCTCTGGCACTGGCCGCTGCTCGTGCTCGCGCCCTTCGCGCTCGGCGCGGTGCTCGGCACGCCCGCACGGCTCGCGCTCGTCGCCTCGACGCTGCTGCTCGCGGCGGCGACCACACGCTGGATCGAGGACCCGCTGCGAGACTCGGTGCAGCTGCGCCGCTCGTCGCCGCGCACGTTCGCGCTGGGCGGCGCCACGGCAGTCGTGTGCGTCGCGCTGGCGTTCACCGCCACCGGGATCGGGACGGCCCGCGCGTCCGACGAACGTCGCGACCTGGCCGTGGCCGTCGCGGGCGACCTGCCGTGCTTCGGCGCCGCGGCCACGCGCGACCCGTCCTGCGGCGACCCCGCCGGCGAGGCCGTGATCGGTGGCGCCAGCGCCGCCGCCGAGGACCGGCCCGCCGTGTACGCCGACGGCTGCTGGAACAACGCGCCCTTCACCGGACGGCGCACGTGCACGTACGGCGCCGCCACCGACCCCGCTCGCCAGGTGGTGCTGCTCGGCAACTCGCACGCAGGCCAGTGGCAGCCCGCGCTCGTCGGCCAGGTCGACGACGAGGACTGGTCCCTGACCACCTACCTCACGTCCGAGTGCTACCCCGTCGACCTGCCGATCGACGTCACCGTGCCCGCCAACAGCGCGCGCTGCGCCGACTGGACGCGGTGGGCGGTGGACGCCGCGATCGCGCAGGACCCCGACCTCGTCGTGCTCGCGGCGCGCACCTTCCGTCCGCTCCTGGACGTGCCCGCCGACGAGCAGCGGCGCACCGCGCAGGCCGCCTACGCCCGCACGATCGCGCGGTTCACCGACGCCGGCATTCCCGTGCTGGTCATGCGCGACACCCCCGCGGCGGCCGAGCCCGTGCCGGACTGCATCGCGCGCGAGCGCGGCGGCTGGCGGTCGTGCGGTCAGCCGCAGGACACCGCGGTCGAGCCCGACCCGCTCGCCGACGCGGCCACGGCCGACACCTCCGGGCTGGTCTCCGTGCTCGACGTCACCGACGTGCTGTGCTGGGACGGGGTGTGCCACGACGTGGTCGGCGGGGCGATCACCTACTTCGACCACGGGCACATGACGTCGACCTTCGCGCAGACGCTACGCCCTGAGGTCGAGGCCGCCGTGAGCGCGCGCATCCGGAACTGAATGCGGGCGTCCGCGCCCTGAAGATCGCGCCTGTCAGATCTCGCCGTCGAGCGCGTGCCGGACCACCACGCGTGTCCACGCACCGACGTAGATGCGGTCGCCGTCCTGCACCTCGTGCCGCTGGCCCGCCGGGATCGCGACGCTCGGCAGCGCGTCACCGGCGTGGCTGACGTAGGTGCCGTTCGAGGACTGCAGGTCCTCGACCCACCAGCGCTGACCATCCGTGTTGAGCTGGCAGTGTCGTCGCGAGACGCCGGTGTCCGCTCCGCAGTCGATCTGCGGGTGGATGTTGCGCGACACCGACGGCCGCCCGACGAGCAGGCTGCGGGCCCGCAGCGGCACGAGCACCGGCAGGCCCACCGACGGCAGCGGGTCCTCGGGCTTCTGGGCGTCGTACCACTCCGGGTCGACCCAGATCTCTGCGACCCACTCCTGCGCGCCGGGCACGCCGGGCGTCGGGAGGTTCGCGGGCTCACCGACCGGGTCGGGCTCGATCGTCGGGATCGGCTCGATCGTCGGGATCGGGTCCGACGAGGGTGCGGCGGTGGCCGGGGGCGTCGGAGCCGACGAAGATGCGGGGGCCGGTGGTGCGACGACGGGCAGCGACCCGGTGAGGACACCCGCCGGCGGCGTGAGCGGCTCGGGCAGCGCACCCGTCGTGAAGTCGTAGCCGCAGTTCTCGCAGAACAGCGCGCCGGCGGCCGCGGGCGACTGGCAGTTCGGGCACTCGGACGGCCCCGACGCGGCCGGCGCGGGCGCCGTCGGGGCCGCGGCCGCAGCCGCGACGATCGGCGCGCCGCACACGTCGCAGTAGTCCGTGGACGCGGACGTGTGCCCGGCGGGGCAGACGACCGAGCTCATCGCTTGACCCGGGTCGTCTTGGTCGAGGCGGTGTCGAGCGCCATCTCGTCGAGCCGGGCGACGTCGCGCTTGAGCCGCACCGTCCCTTCCGTGGCGTCGTCGATCTCGACGACGCGGCGCAGGCGCGACGTCGCCTCGTCGTTGCCGGTCTCCTGCGCGAGCTGGACCGCACGGCCCAGCTTGACGGTCGCGGTGGCCTCGTCGCCCGCGGCGCGCGCGGCCAGACCCTCCTGGATCGCCGAGGCGAGCTCGGCCTGACCCGTGTAGTGCGCCACCTCAGGGCTGATCCGCGCCGTCAGCGAGGCGTCGTCGGACCAGCGGGCCTTGACCAGACCCGACGCGAGCACCTGGCCGTCGACCGCGATCTGGACGCGCGCGGCGAGCTGCTCGGTGCCGACAGGCTTGGACGCAACGCGCACGGCCACGTGGTAGTCGCGCTGCTCGTCGCCCCACGATCCCGTCGGGTACGCACCCGTGAGCGCGTTCACCTCGGTGCGGCGCGCGGTGAGATCCTCGACCGTCGGCGAGACCTGCCGGACGAACAGCGTCTGCCCGCCCTGCGGCACCCACACCCGCAGCTCGGCGTCCGCGACGCCGCGCGCCATCGAACGCTGCACGAGCGCGCGGAAGTCCGCCGCGATCTCGTTGGGATCGGCGATCAGCTCGAGCCCGCCGAGCAGCGCGGTCGAGATCTCGCGCAGCTCCTCGACCTCCCACCGCGAGCCGACGCCGCGTGCATCGCACTGGAAGTGACCGGTGACGCGCCGGACCGCATCGCTGAGGGCATGCCGCGGCTCGGACTCGTTCTTGCCGTCCGTGAGCAGGATCGCGTGCCGCTGGCGCGCCTGCGGCACCGTCGCGAACAGCCGGTCGGCCAGGAGCAGCCACGTGCTCATCGCCGTGCCGCCCGTGGCCGCGATGCGACCGATCGCGCGCTTGGCCTCCGCGCGTGCGCCCTGCTCCATCTGCACCATGTCGAGCGCCGCGTTCGGGTACGGGAACACGCGCGCCGCGACGTGGCTGCCGCTCACGATCGCGAACCACGTGCCGTCGGCGATCTGGTCCACCGCGACCTGCGCCGCGTACTTGGCCGCGTCCAGGTTCGGTCCCGCCATCGAGCCCGACGAGTCGATCATGACGATCTCGGCGACCCCCGCACCCGAGGCGCCCGCCGCGCCGGCGCCCGACGACGTCACGGTGACGATCGCGTGCACGTCGGTGGCCCCGTCGGCCATGAACTCGTTCTGGAACACTTCGGCGGTGAAGACGGCCACGTCGGTCCTTCGTCGGTCGAGATCGGCTCGGTCGCTGGTCGGTCAGTTCAGATCAGTAGGTGCGGTCAGGCTATCGCTCCGCACCGACACGGGCGGTTCGACCCGGGCCAGCGCGACGGTCACGTTGTCCCTGCCGCCCTGCGCGTTCGCCCACGTCACGAGTGCGCCCGCGGTCAGCGCCGGATCGCCCCCCTGGTCGGCGGCCGTCGCCCGCAGCAGGTCCGCGAGCTCGTCGGCCGGGGAGCAGTAGTTCCACAGCCCGTCCGAGCAGACCAGCAGCCAGCCGGGTCCGTGCACGGTCGTCGTCGTCGTGCGCGCCGTGGTGTCCGGGGCGTCCGGGCCGAGCCACCGCGTGATCGCATGCGCGACGGGCGAGGTCTCCGCCTGGGCCCGCGCGACGCCCTGCGCCATCAGCTCGGCGGCACCCGAGTCGTCGGCGCTGAGCTGCTGCGGCACCGCGTCGTCGGGCATCCAGTACGCACGTGAGTCGCCCAGCCAGCCGACGACGATGTGCGCACCGTCCACGACGCCCGCGACGAAGGTGCACGACGGGGGCTCCACGTCGTGGGCGAGCTCCGTGAACGCGGCCGTGATCGCCGCGTCGCCCGCGGCCGCCGCCTCGGCGAGCAGGCCCGACCAGGCGGCCGTGCGACCGGTGCCCGAGCCCGTGACCGCACGGGCGCCGCCCGCGACGCCCTGCTCGAGCACCGCAAGCGCGGCCTTCGCGGCCGCCATGCTCGCGACGTCCGAGTCCGGCGCGCTCGAGACGCCGTCGCACACGACGAGCAGGGCGTAGCCGTCCCCGCCCGCGAGGGCCATCGCGTCCTCGTTGCGGCTGTGCCGTACGCCGCGGTCGCACACGCCGCCGACGAGCGGGCTCGGCTGCTCGACCCAGTGGTCGCGTGGGCTCGTCGCGGGCCGGCCGCACTGCACGCAGTACCCGTCGGGCGCGATCTGCCCGCCGCAGGCGACGCACGCCGCCGCAGCGGTGCCGACTCCCCCGGCACCGGCGGACGCGACGTCGTCGGGCTCGGGGGGCGCCTCCGGCTCGACCGGCTCGATGCGCGCACCGCACGTCTCGCAGAACCGCGCGTCCGGCGCCAGCGTCGACCCGCACGCCGCGCAGAGCGCCTCGACGGCGCTCACCACGTGGTCCACCGGCGCACCTCGTTGGCGCGGTCGACGAAGCCGATCCGCTCGTCGCCGTCCCGCGCCTGCACGGCGGACTCCCGGTAGGCGGCCTCGAGCGCGTCCCGCACCTCCCGCTCCTGCGCGGGCACGTCGTCGAGCCGCACACCCGGCTTCGGCCCGTCGACCAGCACGCGCGCGAGCGCGGCCTCGAGCACCGCCACCCGCAGGTCCGCCCGCGCCCGCGGGAGCAGCGTGACGGTGCGCACCCCGTCCAGCGCGTCGGCGAGCGCCGGCAGCCCGCGGTCGGAGTACATCAGCAGCCGGGCACGCTGTACACGCGCCTCGACGTAGGAGCCGCGGGTCGAGGCGACGAGCTCGAGCGCGTCCAGCGCGCGGTCCACGTCACCGCGCGACGCCCGGATGCGCGCGAGACCGAATGCCGCCAGCGCCGTGTAGTTGGCGTCTGAGCGCGCGCACACCACGTAGAGCTGCTCGGCGATGCCGTCCTCCCCCGTGGCCTCGCACGCGGTCGCCAGCGCGAGCTTGGGCGCCAGCTCGCCCGGCACCTGGCCGTACACGCCGTTGAACGCCGCCGTCGCGGCCGCAGGGTTGCCGAAGGCGAGCTGTGCGAGGCCGTCCAGCCACGCCGCACGCCACTCCCACGGGTCGTCGGCGAGGATCTGCGCGAGCGCGTCGCCCACCGTCTGCGGCCGGCCCGCCTCGATCGCCGCGCGCGCGATCGCCAACCGCACCTCGACAGTCGCCTCGGGCGCGTTCTCGAGCGCCGCGATCCGCAGCCGCGGGTCCGCCACGTTGACGCTCGCGAGCCAGCTCGCGGCGGGGTCGCCCGGGTCGACCTTGAGCGTCGGCAGCTCGTCCCAGGTCAGGGCGCGGTCCGCGACGTCGACCGCCGGCGCGTCGAACAGCACGGAGGCCGCCGAATGGAGCGCGGGCGACCCGGGGCCGCGGTCGGTCGCGACGACCTCACGCAGCACGCCGACGAGCTGGGCACGCAGCTCGTCGACCGTGCCGAACCGGTCCGCGGGCTCGGTGGCGCACGCCTTGGCGAGCAACCGGAAGAACGAGTCGTACTTCTGGAACACCGGGTTCTCGTCGACCGGCGGCAGCGAGGCGACGTACGTCGTCGTGTTCCCCTTGAAGTCCAGCACGAGCGTCAGGAGCGTGCGGCCGATCGTGTAGATGTCGGAGGCGACCGACGGCCCCACCTGCGCCACCTCGGGCGCCTGGTAGCCGACGGTGCCGTAGATGGCCGAGACGAGGTCGTCCACGCGCCGCACGCCGCCCAGGTCGATCAGCTTGACCCCGTCACCCTGCTGGATCACGTTGTCCGGCTTGAAGTCGCAGAACAGCAGGTTGATGTCGTGCAGGTACGCGAACGCTGGCAGCAGCTCGAGCACGTACGCGATCGCCTGGTCGACGGGCAACGGGTCGTTGAGGCCGCCGTTCGCGTCGCGCCGGTCGTGCAGGAGCTGCTTGAGCGAACGACCGCCGACGAACTCCATGACGGTGTAGCCGGCGCCGTCGTGCATCACGAAGTTGTAGATCTCGACGATCAGCGGGTGCTCGACCTCGGCGAGGAACTGGCGCTCCGCGATCGCCGCGGCCACCGCGTCGGCGTCGCCCGCGTTGAGCAGGCCCTTGAGCACCACCCAGCGACCCGAGACGTTCTGGTCGCGCGCGAGGTAGATCCAGCCGAGGCCGCCGTGCGCCAGGCAGCCCACGACCTCGTACTGGCCGCCGACGAGATCGCCGGGCACGAGCTGCGGGTCGAAGTCGAACCCCGCGCCGCACTGCGGGCAGAAGCCCTTCGAACGAGCGGGCTGACCCTCGCGGGCACGACCGACCTTGGTGCCGCAGGTCGGGCAGTACCGCTTGCCCTCCGGGACCTCGGGCACCGCCATGACCGACTGCAGCGGGTCGGCGACCGGCACCGTCGGCACGGTCGTCAGACCGGCCCCGAGCCGGTGGCCGCGCAGTCGGGTCGAGCCCGTGCCGAGTCGGCGCGTCACGTTGGAGCCGCCCGCGCCGGAGCGCGCCGAGCCGAGCGCGACCGTCGCGAGCTGCGTCGAGCTCGTCCGGCCGGTACGTGTCGAACGCTCCTCGTCGGGGTCCGGCGCGGAGGTGCGCCCCGAGCCCGTGCGGGTGGCTCCGGTCGAGCCCGCCGCGGCGGCCGGTGTGGTGCGCGAGGACCCGGCGCCGCCGACCGGCGCGGGCGCGGTGGGCGCCTGCGGCGAGCCGCAGACGTTGCAGTACCCGTCCTCGTAGGTTCCGGTGCATCCCGGTGCGGTGCACTTCATCGTGGGGCCTCCCCGTGGGCCGGCAGGTCGCGGGTCAGGAACTGGTACTGCTCGACGAGGAAGCGCGCGAGCACGACGTCGCACGGCGTCGTCTCGACCGCCGCACGAGCCTCGTCATATCCCGAACGGACGGTCGTGGACGCGCTGCGGCCGTTCGTGTCGGCCGCCGCCCGGTAGCCCTCGAGCCGGTAGCGCAGCTCGGCACGCTCGCGCAGCGGCGCGCTGTAGGCGTCGGCGACCGTGTCGAACGCACGCTGCACGGTGCGCAGCCGCTCGACGAATGCCTCGACCTCCTCACGCGTCTCCGGCACGTCGCCCAGACGCGAGACGTCGGGCACCGCGAGCCGGGGCGGCGCGACGACCTCGCGACGGCAGCGTTCGGCGAGCTGGTGCAGCGTGGGCTCGCGCTCCTCGAGCGACTGCGCGAGCGTGCGGGCGTCCGCGCGCTGCCGCACGAGCGTGCGGCGCTGCGAACCCTCGACGATCAGGTCGCGCTCACCGCGCGCGACGGCCGACTCGAGCTCCGCGAGCGGGCCGGACACGTCCGCGCCGCGGGCGACCTGCGCGAGCAGCGCGCGCTCGCGGTCGCGCCAGCCGGCCACGCGGTCGACCGCTGCGGCGTCGATGCCCGCCGCGTCCTCGCACCGCACCAGCGCCGCGCGCAGCACGCGCAGGCGGGCGGCCTGGTCCTCGGAGTCCGGGTCGATGGCGAGGCGTTCGCGCAGCCGGTCGACCATCGCGTCGCACAGCCGCACGGCCTCGACGAGGGAGACGAGCGCCGATCCCTGCGCGGACGCGAGCCGACCCCAGATGAGCTGGGACATCTGCTCGCGCGCCACCGCGTCGGCGCGGCCCGAGTCCCACACGACGACGAGCTCGTCGAGCCGGTCTCGGATCGCCTGCCACATCGTCAGCGCGAGCACCACGTCGGACGTCGAGCCCTCGGTCGACGACGCGTGCGCGGCCGCATCGAGGTGGTCGAGCTGCGTGCGGGTCGCCCGCGTCCAGACCTCCATCGCCGCGAGGTACGTCAGCAGGTCGGTCGCGGGGATCGACTCGCCGAGCCGGCCCGGGGCCGCGGGCGGGTCGAGCGGGACCGGCACGCTCACGGCTGCCGCCCGTACTGCGAGACCGGCGGGGCCGGTGCCTTGCCGAGCGCCCCGAGCCACCGGTCGTAGATCTGCTTCCAGGTGCCGTCGTCCTTGAGCTGGTCGAGCACGGCGTTGACGTAGCGCACCATGTCGACGTTCTCGGCCGGCACCCCGATGCCGTAGGGCTCGTCGCTGAACGCGTCGCCGACGACCTTGGCGTACGGGTCCTGGGCCGCGAAGCCCGCCAGGATCGTGTCGTCGCCCGTGATGCCTTCGACCCTGCCCTGCTGGAACAGCACGAGGCAGGCCGTGTGGGTCGCGGCGGCGACGGGCTCGATCCCCGGGTACTCGGCCAGCCGCTCGATCGTCGTCGTGCCGTCCGGTGCGCACACCCGCTGCCCGTCGAGGTCCTCGATCCCCCTGGCGGTCGAATCGCGCGTGACCAGCACCTTCTGGCCCGCGTGCAGGTACTCGGCCGAGAAGGCGATCGACTCCCAGCGCTCGCACGTCATCGAGAACGTGCGTGCCACGAGGTCGACCTCGCCCTGCTCGAGCACGTCGAGCCGCTGCGCGGACGTGATGACCCGGAACTGCAGCGCGTCGGGGTCGCCGAGCAGCGCGCGTGCGACCTCCCGCAGCATGTCGATGTCGAAGCCCTCGATCTGCCCCGTGATCGGGTTGCGCGCACCCATCAGGAGCGTGTCGGCGGAGACACCCACGACGAGAGCGCCACGCTCGCGGATGCGCGCCATGGTGCTGCCGTCAGGGACGTCGAGCCCGTTCGTCGGCGCGTAGGAAGTCGTGAGGTCGTCGCACTCGGCGGCCGTCGTGGTGCCGGCTGTGGTCGGTTCCGTGGTCGGCTCGGTGGTCGGCTCGGTGGTCGGCTCAGAGGTCGGTTCGACGGTCTGCTCGCTCGAGGACGGCTCGGCGCTCGCGGCGCCCGGGCCGGTCCCGCTCGCGCAGCCGGCGAGCAGCAGCCCGGCCGAGGCAGCCAGTGCGACGAGGACGGCGGCGGGCCGCGCGCGGCGGCCGGCGACGGCGGTCGGTCGGGTGCTCATCAGCGGTACTCCCTCAGTCGCGCGTTGACGCCACGGATGCTCGCGATCGCGCCGACCAGCCCGGCGACGAGCAACGCCCAGCCGGTGATCGTCGAGGTGGAGCGCAGCTCGCGCAGATCGTCACCGGCGGTGCCCGCCGAGTCCGCGATCGACGAGGCGGCGCCGACCCGCAGGTCCTCGAACAGGGCGTTCGACGAGCCGGGGTCGGTGCTCGTGGCGAGTGCGACGGCACCGTCCCAGTCGCCGCTGTCGTCCTGCGCGCGGATCTGCGCGTGCGCGCCGTCCCACGCGTCGAGCAGCGCGAGCACCTCGTCGTTGCCCACCGAGACGAGCTGGCGGCGAGCGGCCGAGACGTCCGACTGGTACTCCTCCTCGAAGGCCTGGCCGGAGCCGCGCTTGATGAGCGTGAAGGACTCCATCGACTTCGCGTCCGTGGCGTCCGCCAGCGCCCGCGACGTCGCCGTGGCCGTGGCGGCGGACGAGGACTGGACGTCGATCGCCTTCGACGCCACGCCGGCGAACGACACGGCACCCAGCCACACCGACACCACGGCGAGCACCGTCGCGACCAGGAGTCCGGCGTTCAGGACACGGTGGGTCCGCCGCGAGAACCACACGAGGATCACGATCAGGACGACGACGGCGAGCAGGCCCACCCAGACGATCGCGTCCGTCGCGCCGATCGCCGCGTAGTCGTCCTCCACGAGGTCCGCCTCGTCCGAGGCCACCTCGTCCATCGCCGGGAGCATCTCGGAGCGCAGCTCGGTCGACGCCTGCTCCAGGTAGGCCGTGCCGACCGGGAAGCCCTGCCGGTTGTTCGCTCGAGCCTGCTCGACGAGCCCCGTGTACACGGCCAGGTCCGCGGAGACGTCGCCGAACAGGTCGCTGCGCGCCGAGTCGCCCGCAAGGAACGGCAACCCGCTCGCGGCGGCCGCGACGTAGCGCTCGTAGGCCTCGCGGCTCGCCGCCGGCTCGAGCCCGCCGACGAGGAACGCGCTGGTGGCCGCGGCGTCCGCGCTCACGAGCTGGTTGCGCACGTCCTGCGTGCCGAGCAGCTGCGCGGAGCCCGCGACCGCCGAGTCCAGCGACCGCGCCTGGGCCAGCCCGGTCGTCAGACCGATCACCCCGATGGCGAGCATCGCCAGCGCAGCGAGCGCCCCGAGCAGCCGCATCCGGCCCGGCGTCCGGCGCAGCGGCGAGAGCACCTCGCGCGTCCGGGCGGCGGTGCCGGCGGGCGTGCCCGTCGGCGCGGGCATCAACGCTGTCGCGGGGCCGCCGAGCGGTCCCCCGGTGGCTGCCGGCGCCGTCGCCGGTGGTGTCGCCGCGCTCACGCGGGCTCCTCTCGTCGGTCGTCGGGCCCGGTCCCGTCACCGGGAGCCGCACTCCCGTCGTCGGTGTCGTCGGGCTCCACGGTGTCGTCGGGCTCCACGGTCTCGTCGGGCTCCACGGTGTCGTCGGGCTCCACGGCCTCGTCAGGCTCCACGGCCTCGTCAGGCTCCGCGGTCTCGTCGGGCTCCGCGGTCTCGTCGGGCTGCGCGGTCTCGTCGGGCTGCGCGGTCTCGTCGGGCTCGTCGAGGTCCGTGGCCTCGTCGAGGTCCTCGGGCAGCAGCGTGCGGAGCTGCTCGAGCGTGGGCTCGGCCACGTCCCGCAGCCGCCACGCGTGCCGCGTGACAGCCTGGTCGAGCACGTTGCGTGCGAACCGGCCGTTGCCGAAGCCCTCGTCGCGCGGCTGCGCGGCGGCGATCTCCTCGAACCGGGCGAGGCACTCGGGGGTGGGCTCGAAGTCAGACTTGCGTGCGGCACGCTCGAAGATCTGGCGCAGCTCGTCGCCGGTGTAGTCCTCGAACACGATCGTCAGGGCGAACCGGCTCTCGAGCCCGGGGTTCGTCCCGAGGAAGCGCGCCATCGGGCCGGGGTAGCCCGCGACGATGACCACGAGGTCGTCGCGGTGGTCCTCCATGTCCTTGACCAGCGTGTCGACGGCCTCGGCGCCGTACTGGTCCTGCGCGAGGCCGTACGCCTCGTCGATGAACAGCACGCCCCCGAGTGCGGACTGCACCGCTGCGGTCGTCTTCTCGGCCGTCTGCCCGAGGTACCCGGCGACCAGTTCGGACCGGTCCACCTCGACGAGCGTGCCCTCGCTCAGCAGGCCGAGCGCACGGTAGATGCCGGCGACCAGCCGCGCGACGGTCGTCTTGCCCGTGCCCGGGTTGCCGAGGAAGACCAGATGACGCGTCATCGTCGTGGTCGTCAGGCCCGCGTCCACGCGCAGGCGTTCGACGCGCAGCACCTGTGCCTGCCGCCGGATCTCGCGCTTGACGCGGTCGAGGCCGATCAGCCCGTCGAGCTCGGCGAGCAGCTCGTCGAGCGACGGCTCGGGCTCGGATGCGGCGGGAACGGCCGGTGCGACGCCTGCGGTGGCCGACGCACCCCGCGGTGCGGGCAGTCCGGGCAGCGTCGACGGGCCGGCGTCGGTCGGCAGCCAGGACGTTGCGTCGAGGTCGCCGAGGCTCGGCAGCGTGAGCCCCGGCAGCGTCAGGCCGAGCCGCGACAGGTCGGCGAGCGCGGCCTGCGGGAACGGGTCCGGCGCAGGTCCCGCGGTCCCGGCTGCGGCCGCGCGGTGCAATGCCGCGGTCGTCGAGGCGCGCGCGATGACCTCGAGGTCCGCCGGGCCGAGGTCGCACGCTGCGGACACGACCTCGGCGAGCGCCTGCGCGTAGGCGGGTGCGACGTCCGCGCGGGCGCCGACGAGCGCGCCGAGCAGGTCGGTCGGCGCGGTGCGCCACCGGCGGGCGCTGGAGGCGGCGGCGAAGAACTCGCCGAGCGCCGCCGGGTCGCGGCCCAGCTCCGCGAGCCACGCCTGGGGCGCCCCGGTCACGTTCTCCGCGACCGCCGCGGCCAGTCGCTCGCCCTCGTCGCGCACGGCGGCGGCGTCGAGCCCGGCCGCGGTGCCGGCCGCGACGAGCGCGTCGAGCGCCTCCGCGAGCGTGGCGGTGGTGCGCGCCGTCACGAGGGCACCCCCGGGTCCTGCGGCAGCGCGAGGCCCGAGGCTCCGAACTTCTCCGCGAGGAACTGCCCGTGCGCGATGAGCGCGTCGGCGTCCTGGCGCGAGACCGCGTCCGAGATCTGGCTCAGCGTGGCGCCGAGCAGGTCGAGCTGGTCGCACAGCACCATCAGCGACGTCTTTCCGCGCGAGACCACGCGCCGGTCGGCGAAGTCGCGCGGCAGCCGCAGGTAGGCGCCGACGGCTTCGGGCAGATAGCTGGTCGCGGTCGCGACCACCGTGTGGGCCTGGCGGCTGCCGACCCCGAGCCGGTCCAGGCGCGGCACCATGTCCTCGACGACGCCGGTGATCCGGTGCACGCGCGCGGTCACCGCGGCGGGCACCCGGCCCACGATCTGCTCCTCGACCGCGCGCGCGGCCGCAAGGATCTCGTCCGACGTCGGCGCAGGCTCGACCTCGATCTCCCGGCGGTCACGACCGCGCAGGCGATCGAGCGTGTCGCCGAACCAGCTCATCGTGCGTCGGGTCCCCTGCCTCGTCGTCTGTTCGTCGTGCGGCCGGCCCGCGGGTGCGGGTCAGCCACCCAGCTCGAGCGAGCCGGTCGCCGCACCCGTGCGGTCCGATCGCTGCACGCGGTCCAGGTAGGACCGCGCCTTGGTGGTCTCGGTCTCGAGCACGCCGATGGTCTGGGCCATCGAGTCGAGCGCCTTCACCTTGAACGTGTCGATCGCGTCCATCGTCGAGTAGATGTCGCTGAACGCCTGCTGCAGCTGCGGCAGGCCGATCGTCGAGCTCGCGGCCTGCTCCTGGATCTGGACCGACTGGTCCTTGAGCAGCTTCGACGTCGAGGCGATCATCCCGGTGGTGGTCTGGTTGAGCGCCGTGATCTGGTCGAGCACGAGCTTCTGGTTGTTGAGCGCCTGCGCGACGAGCACCGCGGTGCGCAGCGCCGCGACCGTCGTCGTCGTCGCGCGGTCGACGCCCTTGATGAGCTCGACGTTGTTCTTGAGGATGATGTCGATCGCGAGGTAGCCCTGGATCGAGACCGCGAGCTGCGTGAGCAGGTCCTGGTGCTTCTGGCGCACGTAGAACTGCACGTCCTCGCGCAGCGACTTGGCGCGCTGCGGGTCGGTCGACTCGAGCTGCGCGATCGTCGTCGCGAGCTGGGTGTCGAGCTGTTCGGCGACGTACACGTACTGGTTGAGCCGCGTCATCGTGGTCCACAGGTGCTGCTTCTCGAGGTTGAGCGCAGCGTTGTCCTTGCGCAGCTCGTCCTGGCCGTTGTAGAGGGCCCGCACGATCGCGTCGATCTGCTTCTGCGCGCTCTCGTACCGACGGAAGTAGTCGGTCAGCGAGTCACCGAACGGGATCAGGCCGAGCAGCTTCTTGCCCAGGCTCGCCTCGCTGGGGTCGAGCGACTCGACCGTGCGGCGCAGGTCGAGCAGCGAGCTGGAGACCTGCGAGGTGCCCGAGACGCCGCCGTCACGCAGCTCCTTGACCGGCATCTGAAGCAGGCGGTTCGACGTGTCCGCCGCGGCCCGGATCTCGGCGTCGCCCATCGTGCGGACGTCCTCGGCCTTCGAGGCGAACTCCGGCGAACCCGCCTGTGCGGAGGCCAGGCCGTCGAGGTAGGCCGCGACCTTCGCGTCGAGCCCGGGCAGCACCGCGGGGTCGACGCGCGGCGCCATGGCGGGTGCCTGGGTCGCGGCGACGGGCGCGAGCGGCGCAGGCGCCTCGAGCGCGAGCGGTGCCGCAAGAGCGGGCGGCTGCAGCGGTGCGGGTTCGGTCATCGCTCCTCCTCGAGTCCAGCCACGGGCGAACCCGCGGTCGCCGGACACGCTATGCGATCCGGGGGCCGCGTGGGGCCAACAGCCAGGGTGAGGCCACCGACGGCGGCGTCCTGGGAGCGGCGGTCAGTCGCGCGACGCGTCCGAGTCGAGCTCGGGCGGCGGCTCGACGCTCGAGGCGAGCGCGAACGGCTCGTCGTCGGCGGTCGCGAAGGTCGGCGTCCGCTCGGCGGCGGCGGGTTCGCGGCGTGGCCACAGCCCGTAGGAGCGCGCACACACCCACGAGACGACGAGCACGAGCCCGGCGCCCGCGACGGCGTCGAGCACCCAGTGGTTGCCGGTCACGGTCACGACGAGCGCGGTCGTCGTGACGTAGCCGAACGCCGCGATCTTGAGCCACGTGCGACGTGCGAGCACCGCGAGCACGAGGCTGACCCACAGCGCCCAGCCGACATGCATCGACGGCATCGCGGCGACCTGGTTCGTCACCGAGTTCGCGCCGCTCGCGGCCTGTTGCTCGGCGGTCGGCCACCAGCCGTAGGCCGCGCTCTCGGAGACGGTGTCGACGTACTCGCCGAGCAGACGCGGCGGCGCGGTCGGGAAGAAGAAGTAGCCGAACAGCGCGAGCACGGTCGCCGCGATGAGCGCGGTGCGCGCCGGCTTGTAGACGGTGGGTCGTCGGAAGAAGAGCACGACGAGCAGCGTGGGCGTCACGAGGAAGTGCGCACTCTGGTACCAGTACGACGAGAGGACCTCGAGCGACGTGTGCTGCGCGAGGGCGTGGTTGAGCGAGTGCTCCACGTCGATGCCGAGCCACCGCTCGAAGCCCAGGATCCCGCGGGCGTGCGCCTTGGCCACGTCCCACGAGCCGCTCGCCGCGAGGCGGGTCGCGCTGTACGCCATGTACAGGCCCACCACGAGACCGAGTTCCCGCAGCATCTCGCCGCGGGAACGCCGCAGCCGCGGCGGAGCCGCTTCGTCCAGCGTCACACTCGTCCCCTTCCGCATGCCGCCGACCCGATCGGGTCGCCGCCCCCTGATGCGTCGGATCGGGGCGTCGCCCTGGTCCGCTGTGACGAAGGTTAGCGTTGCCGGGGGCGGTGTCACCCCGTTTTGCAGTACCACATCGCTGTGAATGTCGGCACACCGTGGGTTGACGATACGGCGACGGTCGTCCGACCAGGGGTGGATGCGCCCTTCACCGTGCCGGTGTGAGCGGTGCGACGTCGCCGTGCCGGTCGAGCAGGTCGGCGAGCTCCTCGAGGAACCGGCGCACCGGCTCACGCGCCTCGGGCGGGATCCGGGCCGCGACCTCGGCCATCTCCTGGTGCATCCGGGTGAGGCGCTCGCGGATCTCCTCGTGCGCGTGCGCGGTGGCCACCACGACGATCCCGCGACGGTCGCGCGGGTGCGGGGTGCGTCGCAGGTGACCCGACGCCTCGAGCCGGTCGAGCAGCTTGGTCGTGGAGGCCGTCGAGATCGCGAGCGCGCGGGCCAGGTCGCGCGGGCTGACGGACGCGGGCTCCCCCTCGGCCGCGACAAGGATCTGCAGCGCGTGCAGGTCGGTCTCGTTCATCGACATCCCCGACGCGATGCGGCGGCGCATCGCCTGGTCGGCGCGCCGGAAGCGGCGGACGGACTCCAGGACCTCGCGGGAACCGTCGTCGTCGTACCAGTACCCCGGTGTCACGGCGGGCTCGCCTGCCACTTCGTCGGGAGGGCTTGCGTATGGCGTCACATCGCGGATACTAGTCCCGAATGTTACTAGCCAGGCTAGCGATTGGATGGTCATGACCGTCGAGGATCACGTCGTGCTGCTGGACGACGAGGGCCGCGCGAGCGGCGCCGCGCCACGGGCCGAGGTGCACGGGCGGCACACTCCTCTGCACCTCGCGTTCTCCTGCTACGTGCTCGACGACGACGGCCGCGTGCTGGTCACGCGCCGCGCGCCGACCAAGCGCACCTGGCCCGGCGTCTGGACCAACGCCTTCTGCGGGCACCCCCGGCCCGGCGAGGCCCCGGCGGATGCCGTGCGCCGGCGGGGCCGCGAAGAGCTCGGCCTCGAGCTCGTCGAGCTGACGCTGGTGCTGCCGAGCTTCCGCTACCGCGCGGTCGACGACTCGGGCATGGTCGAGCACGAGGAGTGCCCGGTCTGGTTCGCGCGTGCCGCCGGACCGGTGGCCGCCGATCCCGACGAGGTCGCGCAGATCCAGTGGGTCGACGCCGAGGACCTCGGCCGCGCGGTCACCGCCGCACCGTGGGCCTTCAGCCCGTGGCTCGTCGCGCAGGTCGCGTGCCTCGCCGAGCTCGACGAGCGACCGACGGCGGTCGGCGCATGACCGCGACCGCCACCCCGACCGCCACCTCGACGGGTCGATCGACAGACAGATCGACGGGCAGATCGACCAGCAGATCGGACGAGAGAGCCGCCGTGCACGCACCTTCGGCCGGCGACGCCGAGCTGCCCGCGCTGCGCGAGGCCATGGCGGCGGCCTGCAGCGGCGGGCGTCGCCTGCGGCCCGCGCTCGTCGCGGCCGCCTACCGCGCCTACGGCGGTACCGACCCTGCACCGGCCGCCCACGTCGGCGAGGCGGTCGAGCTCCTGCACGGGGCGTTCGTCATGCACGACGACGTGATCGACCACGACGAGGTGCGCCGCGGCCGGCCGAACGTCGTCGGGACCTTCGCCCGGCGCGCGCGGGGCGCGGGTGCGGCCGGCGGACCGGCCGACGACTACGCGCGGGCCGCGGGCATCCTCGCGGGCGATCTCGCGCTCGTCGCCGCCGCACGTGGGTTCGCGACCACGCCCGCGCCGGCGCCGGTCGTCGCGCGGCTGCTCGACCTGCTCGACGAGGCGGTGACGGCGTCTGCGGCGGGCGAGCTGCGCGACGTGCGCCTTGCGCTACGCCTCGAACGACCCGACCTGGCCGAGACGCTCGCCGTGACCCACCTCAAGACCGCCGCGTACTCGTTCTGCCTGCCGCTACGGGCGGGCGCGCTCCTTGCGGGCGCCGACGACACGGCGCTCGTGCGGCTCGACGAGCTCGGCCGACTCGCGGGCGTCGCGTTCCAGCTCCAGGACGACCTGGTCGGCGTCTTCGGCGACCCCCGGGTGACCGGGAAGAGCGCGCTCGGCGACCTGCGCGAGGGCAAGGTCACGGCGCTCGTCGCACACGCGGCCACGACGCCGTGGTGGACACGCATCGAACCGCACCTTGGCGACCCGGACCTCTCGACCGCGCAGGCGGGCGCGGTGCGTCGCGCGCTCGAGGACTGCGGCGCGCGCGCCTTCGTCGCCGAGCTCGCGGCCGCCCACCTGGGCGCGGCACGCGACCTCGCCGCCCGGGCGGGGCTGCCCGACGAGCTGCTCGTCGCGGTGCTCGGTCCGGTCGCCACGCTCGTCGAGCGTGCCGCATGAGCGGCACCGGGACACCGGCGGCGCACGGCGGGCGCTCGGGATACGACGCGGCGGCCCGGCACGCGGCCGCAACCGTCGTCGAGCAGTACTCGACGTCGTTCGCGCGCGCCTGCCGACTGCTGCACGAGCCCGTGCGCACCCACGTGCGGGCGATCTACGCGCTGGTGCGGGTCGCCGACGAGGTGGTCGACGCACCCGACCTGCCGCTCACGGCGGCGCAGCGGCGACGGCACCTGGACGCGCTCGAGGCCGCGACGCTCGAGGCGATGGGCACCGGCTTCTCGACCGACCTGGTGGTGCACGCGTTCGCGCTCGCGGCCCGCGAGCACGCCATCACGGCCGACCTGGTCGCGCCGTTCTTCGCGTCGATGCGCACGGACCTGGACCGTGCGAGCCACGACGACGCCTCCTACGACCGCTACGTGCACGGCTCGGCCGAGGTCGTCGGCCTGATGTGCCTGCGCGTGTTCGTCGGGGCGCCCGATGCGGACGACGAGCTGCGGCGCGACGGGTACGAGCGGTTGGCGCCCGGGGCGCGGCGGCTGGGGGCCGCGTTCCAGCAGGTCAACTTCCTGCGCGACCTCGCCGCGGACCGTGACGACCTCGGCCGTGTGTACGTGCCGGACGTCGACCCGGACCACCTCACCGACCGGCAGCGCGACGCGGTCCTCGACGAGGTGGACGACGACCTCGCGACCGCGGCGCGCGCGATCGCGGCGCTGCCGCCCTCGAGCCGGCGCGCGGTCCGTGCCGCGCACGGGTTGTTCGCGGCGCTCTCGCACCGCCTGCGCGCGACACCGGCACAGGCCATCGCGCGGGGGCGGGTCCGCGTCCCGGCACCGGCCAAGGCCCTGGTCGTCGCGCGCACGCTGCTGCCGGCGGGCCGGTCGTGACGCGCCGGGCGGTCGTGATCGGCGCGGGCATCGCCGGGCTCGCGGGTGCGGCGCTGCTCGCGCGCGAGGGCTACGTCGTCGAGGTCGTCGAGCAGCAGGACGCCGTCGGCGGCCGGGCCGCGACCTGGCGGCACGCGGGGTTCACGTTCGACCTCGGGCCGTCGTGGTACCTCATGCCCGAGGTGTTCGACCACTTCTTCCGGCTGTGCGGCACGAGCGCGGCGGCCGAGCTCGACCTCGTCGCGCTCGACCCCGCCTACCGGGTGCTGCGCGAACCCTCGTCGGGACCGGGTACCGCCGAGGCGCTCGACGTGCGGACCGGGCACGCGCGCGAGCTGTTCGAGGCGCGCGAACCCGGCGCGGGCGAGCGGCTCGACGCCTACCTCGCGTCCGCGGGCGAGACCTACGACCTCGCGGTGCGCGAGTTCCTCTACCGCACGTGGGCCTCGCCGTCGGCGCTGCTCGACGCCGAGCTGCTGCGACGCGCACCCACGCTCGCGCGGCTGCTCGGGACCTCGCTCGAACGGTTCATCGGGCGGCGGTTCTCCGATCCGCTGCTGCGGCAGGTGCTCGGGTACCCCGCGGTGTTCCTGGGCACGGCGCCGGACCGCGCACCGGCGCTCTACCACCTCATGAGCCACGCCGACCTCACCACGGGCGTGCTCTACCCGCGGGGCGGGTTCGGCACGGTCATCGACGCGGTCGCGCGCTGCGCGCGGCGGACGGGCGTGGTGGTGCACACCTCGACGCAGGCCACCGGGATCTGCACGCGCACCTCGAACGGTCGCGCGCACGTCACAGGCGTCGAGGTCGCCGCCGGCGGGCGCTCGTGGGTGATCCCCGCCGACGTCGTGCTGGGTGCGGGCGACCTGCACGACCTGGAGACCCGGCTCGTGCCCGCACCGCTGCGGACCTATCCGGAGCGGTGGTGGCGCCGCCGCGACCCCGGGCCCGGCGCCGTTCTGGTGCATCTCGGCGTGCGCGGCCGCGTGCCCCAGCTCACGCACCACACGATGTTCTTCACCCGGGACTGGCGGACGAACTTCGACGCCATCCTCGGCCCGCGGCCCCGCGTGCCGTCGCCCGCGTCGATGTACGTCTGCGCGCCGTCGCGCACCGACCCCGGCGTCGCTCCGCCCGACCACGAGAACCTGTTCGTGCTCGTGCCCGTCCCCGCGCAGACCGCGATCGGGTCCGGTGGCCTCGACGGCGGCGGCGACCCGGTGGTGGAGCAGGTCGCGGACGAGGCGATCGCCGCGATCTCGCGGTGGGCCGGCGTGCCGGACCTCGCGTCCCGGATCGTCGTGCGCAGGACCGTCGGCCCGGCCGACTTCGCGCGCGACCTGTCGTCGTGGTCGGGCGGCGCGCTCGGACCCGCGCACACCCTGCGCCAGAGCGCGATGCTGCGGGGCCGCAACGCGTCCGCGCACGTCGACGGTCTGCTCTACGCGGGCGGCTCCACGATCCCGGGCATCGGGCTGCCGATGTGCCTGATCAGTGCCGAGCTCGCCGTCAAACGCCTGCGCGGCGACGCCTCGCCGCACCCGCTCGAACCGCACCCTCACGAGCAGCACCCGCTCGAACTGCACCCTCGCGAGCAGCACCCGCTCGACCAGCGTGCGGTGATCGCATGAACGGGCTGTACCTCGCGTGCCTGCTCGCGTCCTGGGCGGGCGTCACCGTGCTCGACGTGCGGTGGCGGCTCGCGCTCGGTGTGCCCGCCCGGCGCTCGCGACGGACGGCGGCGCTCGTCGTCGGAGCCGGGGTCGTCCTGTTCCTCGCGTGGGACCTCGTCGCGATCGCGGCCGGCTACTACGGCCGCGGTGCACCCGACCTCATGGTCAGGATCGAGCTGCTCCCCCATCTGCCGCTCGAGGAGGTCGTGTTCGTGACGTTCCTGTGCCACCTCACGCTCGTCGTGGACGCGCTGGTTCGTCGCGTGCGCGCACCACGGGAGCACCCGACGACGAGCGCGACGACGCGACGTCCACCGACCACCACGACGAGGGCTGCGGTGGAGGCATGACGTACGCGACGCTGGCCCTGCTGGCGGTGGCCGCCGCCGCCGCCGTGACGACCACCGCCGTGGTGGTCGAGACCCGCCGCGGTCGATCCGCCGCGGGGCTCCTGGTGCCGACCGCGTGGACGGCGCTCGTCCTGGTGGCTCTCACCGTCGTCGCGGACAGCCTCATGGTGGGCGCGGACCTCTACCGCTACGCGCCCGAGGAGCTCCTGGGACCGCACGTGTGGCTCGCGCCGATCGAGGACCTCGCCTGGCCGCTGGTCGCCGCGCTGCTGCTCCCGTCGCTGCGCACGCTGCTCGACCCGTCCTCCGGAGCGGCGCCCACCCGCGCGGACGCACCGACGGGAGCCCGGGGATGACCGCCGCGGCCCCCGAGCGCACCCTGGACGAACCCCGACGCGCGCGGCGCGACGCGTGGGCCGGTCTGCGCCAGGTCGTCGGGTCCTCGCGACCGCTGAGCTGGATCGACACGGCGTACCCGTTCGCGGCCGCCTACCTGCTCGCGGGCGGCGGCCTCGACGTCCGGCTCGTCGTCGGCACGTTGTACTTCCTTGTGCCCTACAACCTGCTGATGTACGGGCTGAACGACGTCGTGGACCACGCCTCCGACGTCGCCAACCCCCGCAAGGGCGGCGTCGAGGGTGTCGTGCTCGACACGCGCTGGCACCGGACCACCCTTGTCGCGGCGACCGTGACCAACCTGCCGTTCGTCGTCGTGCTGCTCGCGCTCGGCGGACCGGCGGCGGGGGCCGTCCTGGCGGTGTGCGTCGCGGCGGTCGTCGCGTACTCGGCGCCGCGGCTGCGGTTCAAGGAACGGCCGGGCCTCGACTCGGCGACCTCCGCGACGCACTTCGTCGGACCCGCCGTGTACGGCGCGGTGCTGGCCGGCGCGCACGCGTCGTGGCCCGTCGTCGCGACGCTGCTCGCGTTCTTCGCGTGGGCGTGCGCGTCGCACGCGTTCGGTGCGGTGCAGGACGTCACGGCGGACCGCGGTGCGGGCATCGGGTCCGTCGCGACCGCGCTCGGCGCCCGCCGGACCGTGCGGCTCGCGATGCTGGGGTACGCGCTCGCGGCGCTGCTCCTGCTCACCGCGGGCCGGCCCGTCGCGCTCGCGGCCGTCGTCCCGCTCGCGTACCTCGCATCCGTCGCTCCGTTCCGGCACCTGTCCGACGAGAACTGCGAGGACGCCCACCGCGGCTGGCGTCGGTTCCTGTGGCTCAACCTGCTCGCGGGCTTCGCGATCACGCAGGGCCTGATCGTCTCGGCGATGGCCTGACGTGCGGCTGTGGTCGTTGCACCCGGAGCATCTCGACCGGATCGGCCTGGTCGCGTGCTGGCGTGAGTCGCTGCTCGCGCAGCGCGCGCTGCACCACCCCACCGGCGGCTACGGTCGCCATCCGCAGCTCGAGCGGTTCCGCGCGGCACCCGACCCGCTGCTCGCGATCGCGGGCTACCTCGCCGGGCTCGCGGCCGAGGCCGACGCGCGCGGGTACCGCTTCGACCGGACGCGGATCGCCCGCCCGCTGCCCGCGGGCGTCGACCTCGTCCGGCTCGTCGTGACGACGGGCCAGCTCGACCACGAGGTCGCGCACCTGCTCGCGAAGCTCGACGCGCGCAGCCCGGCCGACGCGGCTCGGCTGCGCGCCGCGACCGTGCGCGCGCACCCGTCGTTCGTCGTCGCCCCCGGCCCGGTCGCGTCCTGGGAGCGCACCTGAGCGGTAGCCTCCCCCCGGACGAGTGACGCGGGAGGCGCCATGACCACCGACGACACCGAGCCCGCGCGGGACGGCTCCGGGCCGCCCTCGCGGGCGCGCATCGTGGCACGCGTCCGGCGCGCGGCTCCCGACGACTACGGCTACGTCCTCGCGCTCCTGACCGCGTCCTACGTCCTGTTCGTGTTCTCGACGCAGCCGTGGGTGCAGGTCCTCGTCGTGGTGCTGCAGTGCGGCGCGCTCGCGCTCGCGGTGCGCACGTCGCAGCCGGGTCCGCGCCTGGCCCTGACCATCCGCGTCGTGATCGTGCTCGGGCTCATCGCCAGCGGGCTGTCGCTCGCGCTGCTGGACGACGAGGCCGCGCGGGGGGTCACCGACGCCGTGCTCGCGGTCGTGCTGCTGGTCACGCTCGTCATCGTGCTCGACCGGGTGCTGTCGCGGACGTCCGTGACGCTGCACTCGATCGCCGCCGCGCTGTCCGGGTACCTGCTGCTCGGCATGCTGTTCTCGAACGTCTTCGGCGTCGCGACCTGGCTGCAGGGCGGCGAGTTCTTCGCCGACGGCGAGCTCGCCGACGGGCCCGCGCTGCACTACTTCTCGTTCACCACGCTCACGACGCTGGGCTACGGCGACCTGACCGCCGCGACGAACGCGGGCCGCGGCCTGGCGACGTTCGAGGCGCTCGTCGCGCAGGTGTACCTCGTGACCATCGTCGCCCGGCTCGTCGCCGCGTTCCCCGCCCGCCAGGCCTCGCGCGAGGCCGCGTCGTCCGACGAGCGGGCTGCCGAACCGGTCGACCGCACGGTCGATCGCACGGGCGACCGCACGGTCGACGAGGCGTAGCTACCCGCCCGCGACGAACGCGAGCAGCGCGGTCCGCGACGTGCCGTCGTCGATCGCGTCGTCGGGCAGCGAGAGCAACGCGTCCCAGGCCTGCGCGGCGTCCTGCTCCCCTGCCAGCGACAGGTACGCCAGGACGTAGCCGCCGAACGGGACGTCGAACCCGTTCGGCGTCGCCTCCTGCACGGCCGCGCGGATCCGCTCGGGCGGCACGTCGGTCGCGAGCGCACGCTGCGCCGGCCCCATCGGCAGAAGCTGGATGCCGAGGATCGCGTCCGGGTCGGGGCTGAACCACGTGGCCCAGTCGCGCTTGCCGCCCCAGACGAGCGACACGATCTCGTGCTCGTACCCGGTGAACGCGCCCAGGTCCGGTGCGGTCCAGTACGCGCGGGCCGCGGCCGACTCGGTGGACAGCATCCAGGTCGCCTGCGTCGCGAGGTCGTCCTGCCCGGAGGCGGCGGCCCACAGCGCGAGCCCGTTCCACGCGTTGACGGCCTCGGAGCTGGACTCCTGGTTGTTGCCGTCGGCGAACGGCGCGGTGCCGGACGCCCACGAGTGCCCCGCGTACGGGTCGAACGAGCGCAGCTGTGGCAGCGCCTCGCTCGGGGTCGCCGCGGCGATGTCGGCCGCGAGCAGGTCCAGCACCGGAGCCAGGTCGGCCGTGAGCGCCCGATCACCCGCGCCCAGCAGGCCCGCCGCGGCGAGCAGGTACCCGTAGTGGAAGTGGTGGTCGTTGAGCTGGTCGGAGCCGAACGACGGCGTGAGCCCGAGCGCCGAGCGCGCACCCTCGTCGTACACGACACAACGGGCGTCGCGCTGCTCGCACCCGTCGGGCTGCGCCCACTCGCGCAATGCGGCGGACGTGCGTTCGCGCAGGTCGGCGACCTCCGCGGGCGCACCCAGCTCCTCGCCGAGCACGACGAGCGTCGCGGCCCGGAACAGCGCCTTGCCGCCGAAGTAGGTGTCCGACCCGAACGGATCGGTGGCCGCCACGTCCGCCTCGAGCGCCGTCAGCATCGCGGTGCGCTCGTCGGCCGTCACGGCGGTGACCTCGGGTACGGAGGCGGGCACGACGAGTGGCGCGAACGAGGTCAGCGCGCTGCCCGCGCACAGCTCGAGGTCGCCGCCGACGCTCGCGTAGGTGCCGAGCCCGCAGCCGGTGCGCCCCGGCTGCTCGCCCGCGCGCTGGTGCGGCGCGAGGACGTATGCGCCGGGTCCGCCGGTCGTGCGGTAGGTCAGGGTCGTGCGCACGACGTCGCCGACGCCGTAGGTGACGTCGACGCCCTCGACCGGGTGCGCCGCGGCGTCCGCGAGCGCGACGGCGGCTCCGTCCGCGGCATCGTCGGGCAGGGCGTACCAGCCGACCACGTCTCCCGCGGCGAGCTCGCTGGCGCCCTCGTCGTACCCGGGTCCGACGAGCTGCCAGGAGGTGCTGTCCTCGTCGCCGGACGCGGTCGCGGGCCCCTCGGGCGTCGCGACGAGCGGCCCGGCGGTGCGCACGGTGACGGCGCGCGCGGCGGTGAAGGTCACCACCGGCGAGCCCTCCGCGAGCGCGACCGACCCCAGCGCGTCCCCCGCGTCGTCGCGCAGCTCGATCGTCACGGCGACGGGGTCCGCCGCGGTCACCACGGCCTCGGCGGCGCCGACGTCGACGGTCAGCGCCGGCACGTGCGAACCCGCGATCGTCGCGGCGGTGGCGACCGGCCGCGGCAGACCGATCGTGAAGCCGGGCCCGTCGAGCTGGAACGACAGCGGCTGCGCGAACACGGGCTGGTCACCGAAGACGAGGCCGCTGTACCAGCGGTTCGTCTGCGGCACCACACCGTCGGCGACCCGCGCGGCCGGCAGGTCCGTGACGGCGCGCTCGGGCACGGCGGCGACCAGCGCTGCCGTCTCGAGGTCGGGCACCGCGGCGTCGGGCGGTCCCGCCGCGGGGCTCGGCTCACCCGTCGAGCCCGTCGCGGCCGACGGGTCCGGACCGCCGGAGGCCGTGCACGCGACGAGCGTCCCGACGAGCATCCCGACGAGCACCGTCGACGCCAGCACGGCGCCCGGCCTCCAGCGGCGGGCCGTCACCCGAGCACCCCCCGCACGTAGGACGTCACGGCGTCGGAGACGGTCGTCACCACCCCGTCGTTGCGCAGCGCGAGGCTTGCGACCACGGGCGTGCCGGCGTTCATGAGGCCGTTCTGGCCGCCGTCCTCGAGGTCGTCGCTCGCGACCGTGACCACGGCCTGGGCCTGCCCGGCGACCGTCGTGACCTGCACGCGCTCGACGTGCCCGGTCACGGTCGCCGAGTTCGGCAGCTCGATCGTCACGGTCGCGTCCTGCGGGACGCGCGCGTACTCCTTGGGCGAGAGCGTGTACTCCGCCTGCACGTAGAGCGTCCCGGCGCGCTGCACGGTCGCGAGGTGGTCGGCCGCCGAGACGAACGTTCCCTCCTGCGCGGCGACGTCGGTGACGACGCCGGCGTCGGTCGCGAGGATGACGAGGTCACCGTCCGCGTCGATCGTCGTGGACGCGCCCGCGGCGCTCACGGTGCCGTCCGCGAGGTCACGCTCGAGCGACGCGGAGTCGACGACGAACAGCGGGGCGCCCGCGACCACCTCGTCGCCCACCTCGACCTGCTGGCCCACGACGAGGCCCGCGTACGGCGTCCCGACGACGTAGGACTGCGCGAGGATCTGCGCGGAGTCGCTCACGGCGGTCCCCCGCCGGACGTTGACGTGGTAGGTCGCCAGCGCGGCGACGACGAGGACGACGAGCAGGCCCGCCAGGAGCCGGAACCGGATACGCCAGGTCATGCGGCACCTCCTGCGATCGGGGTGGACAGCTCGGGGCTCTCGGCGCGGCGTCGGCCGCGCGCCCGTTCGAGGCGCTGCGCCTCGCGCGCGGTGCGCCGCCCGACGCGGGCCTCACGCCACGCGGTGAGGACGAAGCCACCGAGGATGAGGGTGTTGGTCGCGTTCCAGGCCAGCGCGAGGCTGGGATAGCCGTTGGAGACGTCCTTCCAGATCCCGACGATCGTCGTGAGCAGGAGGAACTCGAAGAACATGAGCTGCGGGCCGATGAACGCGAACGGCGAGCGGTAGGCCGTCCTCGAACCCGTGACGTGCCAGGCCTGGTCGCGGCGCAGCACCGCGTTCGTGAGCGCCTTGACGTAGATCGGGAACGACACGGACGCGAGCAGCAGCACCTGCCAGCGGAACGACCCGAGCGTGTAGAACGCGAGCACGATCTGCAGCACGTAGAACCCCGCGTAGTACAGCGCCCACGTCAGCGGCGTGATCGTGAGGTTCATCGGCGTCAGGTCGAAGTAGATCTGCAGCGGCGGCACGAGCAGCAGGAGCAGCGGCGCGATCCCCGTCAGGTAGTGCGTCGCCGTGACGGTGTACTGCAGCCGCTGGTCGAGCGTGAGTGGGTGCTTCCGGGACATCGGGTTGTGCGTGAGCATGATCTCGAAGCCGCCGGTCGCCCAGCGCAGCTGCTGCTTGGAGTACGCCTCGATCGTCTCCGGGGTGTCGCCGATCGCGAGCGTCTGCGGGATGTAGACGGTCCGCCAGCCCTTCTCGTGCAGCATCAGCGAGGTCCAGACGTCCTCCGACTTCGAGTCGGAGTAGATGCCGCCGACCGAGTCGATCGCGGCTCGTCGGAACACGACGTTGGTGCCCACGCAGAACGCCGCGTTGAAGCGGTTCCGGCCCGGCTGGATGAACCGGTAGAACACCGCCTGCATGTACCCGGCGCCCTGGGAGACGACGGTGTGCAGGTTGCCGTAGGTCTGCGGCGTCTGGACGAACGCGACGTCGTCCTTGGCGAAGAACGGCACGGTCTCGTGCAGGAACGTCGGCAGCGGGACGAAGTCCGCGTCCAGGACGACGAACAGCTCGCCGCTCGCGATCGACAACGCGTGGTTGAGGTTGCCGGCCTTGGCGCCGTTGCTGGACAGCCGCCGCACGTAGCGGGCACCCAGCTCGGCGGCCAGGTCGCGCACCTCGTCGCTACGACCGTCGTCGAGCACCCACGTGCGGTGCTCGCCCTGCATCCCGAGCGCCGCGGAGACGGTGCGGCGGATCGTCGCGAGGTCCTCGCCGTACGTCGTGATGAAGACGTCGATCGTCACGGGGCGGTCGCGGAGGTACATGGTCCAGTCGTGCGGCCGGGCCTCGGCGCGCGCCCGGACGATGTTCGCGACGTCGTAGAGCCGGTCCTGCGCGTGGTGGAACGCGAACCCGCGCGGGTCGTGGCCCGCGGACAGCACGGTCCACATCGCCAGCAGCGCGTGCACGATCAGGACGGTCTCGGCCGCCATCACCATCACGTACGGCAGCCAGTCGCCGCGGTTGGCGGGGTTGAGCAGGAAGGCGGCGTACACGACGATCCCGGCGCTCGCGAGCAGGACGAGCAGGACGAGCGACGGGCTCTGCGCGGACTCGGTCTCGCGAGGCCGGGCGGGCGCCCCCCGCGGGGTGTCGGTGCGGCGCGGCTCGAGGACGAGCCGGTCGAACGTGGTGGTCATGGTGCCCCCTTCATCGCCGGTCGAGACGGCTGCCGGAGGGCTGGGGCCGACCGGTGCCGATGCGACGGCAGCGGTGGCGCCCGTTCCACGGGACGAACCCGTGTGATGAATCGACGCTAGCCGAGGCCCCACTCCGGCTGTCCACCAACGGACCGTGTGATGCAGGTCACCATCGAGAGAACTGCAGGTGAGCGGCCCGTGAACGGGTCGATCCCACCCGCGTGTCGGACCGCAGAGCGGGACCGCGGCATCGCGCGACCCTCGCACCGCCCAAGATGTGGTCGCGTCCGTGTCACGTGCTGGTCGCGTCGAGGTCGTCTCCGACGAGGGCGGGCAACGGAGCGGTCAGGTGGTGCTGCACCACGGCCGCGAGGATCGCGACGAGCCGCTCGGGGGTCTCGCGGGCGAGCGGGTCGATCTCGACGACGTGCCGCAGGAACACGAGCCCGACGATCTGCGAACCCGCTAGCGCCGCCCGGAGCTCGGGCTCGTCGGCGCCGAGCGCGTGGGCCACGGGCTCGAGCAGCTCGGTCACCAGGAGCCCTCGCAGCACCGGCACGGCGGCCCGGTCGCCGGCGACCGTGCGGATGATCGCGAGCGCGGGTCCGCGGGCGGTCTCGTCGGACAGGAGCGCGCCGACGACCCCCGCGACCCGCAGCCCCACCTCGTCGCGTGGGCCGTGCCCGATCTGCTCCACGACCTGCGCGGGGTCGAAGGGCAGCACGACCGAGGCGCGGAACAGCTCCTCCTTCGTGCCGAACCAGTGCCCGACGAGCTTCGGGTCGACCCCGGCGTCGGCGGCGACGCGCCGCAGGCTCGTGCGTTCGAGCCCGCGCGCCGCGAACTGGCGGCGTGCGGCGGCCAGGATGTCCGCGCGCGTGGTGCTCGGTCCGGGTCGTCGACCCCGGCGCGGGCGGCCCGGCGCGGCGCCGCCGTCCTTGACCGGCACCCGGCACCTCCCTAGATTTCCTCACGTACGGATTTCTCGACGAGCGTACCGGGAGCGCACCGTGCGGGCCATGATCCTCAAGGAGTTCCGGGAGCTGCGCCGCGACCGGCGCACGGTCGCGATGCTCGTCGTGCTGCCGGTGCTCCTGCTCGTCGTGTTCGGGTACGCCGCCAACTTCACGATCGACTCCGTCGCCACGCAGGTCGTCGGGCCGGGCGCCGAGCACGCCGCCGCGGCGCTGCCCGAGCCGTTCGACCTCCAGGGCACCGACCCGTCTGCGGGCGCCGACGAGGCGCACCGCCTGCTGCGCGACAACGAGGCCGACGTCGTGGTCGACACGGGCACCGTGCCGCCGACCGTCTACGTCGACGGGTCGAACCTGTTCGTCGCGCAGGCCGCCGTCGCCGCGCTCGGCCGCCTCGGCGACCAGGTGAGCACCGAGGTGCTGTTCAACCCCGACCTGACGACGTCATGGGTCATGGTGCCGGGCCTGGTCGGGCTGATCCTCGCGTTCATCGGCACGATCATCACGAGCATCGGCCTGGTCCGGGAGCGCCAGACCGGCACGCTCGAGCAGCTCGCCGTGATGCCGCTGCGCCCGTCCGACGTCATCGTCGGGAAGATCGCGCCCTACTTCATCCTGGCGTCGCTCGACATGCTCGTCGTGACGCTGCTGGGGGTCTGGATCTTCGACGTGCCGTTCGTCGGCAACCCGGTCCTGTTCGCGGCCGGGGCCGCCGGCTTCCTGCTCGTCGTGCTCGGGTTCGGCGTGCTCATCTCGACCGCCTCGCAGACCCAGGGACAGGCGATCCAGCTCGCGATCATGACGCTGCTGCCGCAGATCCTGCTCTCGGGGTTCATCTTCCCGCTGGCCGCGATGCCGCCGGGCGTGCGCTGGATCGGCTACTGCCTGCCGCTGACGTACTTCATCCAGCTCTCGCAGGGGATCATGCTGCGCGGCGCGGGCATCGACTCGCTGTGGCCCGCGCTCGTGGTGCTCACCGGGATGGCCGCGGTCGTGTTCACCGCGGCCGTGCTGCGGTTCCGTCGCGACCTCGCGCCGGCCCGCCGACGGCCGCACGCGCACGCCCCGGCACCCTCCGGGGTCGCCGCGTGACCGCGTGGGGCGTGCGCGACCTGACCGTCCGCCGGGGCACGCGCACCGCGCTCGACGGCGTCACGCTCGACGTCGTCCCGGGTGAGGTCGTCGCGGTCGTCGGCGGCGACGGTGCGGGCAAGACGACGCTGCTGCGCACGCTGGTCGGGGCGATCACGCCCGTCTCCGGCCGGGTCGCCGCCCCCGCGCTGCGCGAGATCGGGTTCATGCCCACGACCTCCGGCACGTGGCGCGAGCTGTCCGTCCAGGAGAACGTCGCCTTCGTCGGCGGCGCGTACGGCCTGCGGGGCGCCCTGCTCGCCGAGCGCAGCGAGCGGCTGCTCGCGGCGACGGGTCTGGCCGGCGTGCGCCGGCGTGCCGCGGGCGACCTGTCCGGCGGGATGCGGCAGAAGCTGGGCTTCGTGCTCGCGATGCTGCACGAGCCCGCGCTGCTGGTGCTCGACGAGCCGAGCACGGGCGTCGACCCGGTCAGCCGCGTCGACCTGTGGCGGCTCGTCTCGTCGGCCGCGGTCGCGGGGACGGCCGTCGTGATGGCGACGACGTACCTCGACGAGGCCGAGCGCGCGTCCGGAGTGCTCGTACTGGATCGCGGCCGCGTGCTCGCGTCCGGGCCGCCCGACGAGGTCGTCGCGGGAGCGCCCGGCGTCGTGCGCAGCGTGCCTGCTGCGACCGTGCCCGCGCACGCGTGGCGCCGCGGCGCGCAGGTCCGCGAGTGGTTCGCCGACCCGTCGGGGGCCCCGGGCGAGGCCGTCACACCGGACCTGGAGGACGCGGTGATCGCCGCCGCGCTCGCGAAGGAGGCCCTCAGTGCCCGCTGAGCCCGCCGCCGGCCCGGCGCTCGTCGACGTGCAGGGCGTCACGCGTCGGTTCGGCACCTTCACGGCGGTCGACGACGCGTCCCTCGTCGTGCACGCGGGCGAGATCGTCGGGCTGCTGGGCGCCAACGGCGCGGGCAAGACGACGCTCATCCGGATGGTGCTCGGCCTCACCCCGCCGACCGTCGGACGGATCCTCGTGTTCGGCGAGCCGCCCTCGCGCTCCGGCCGCCGCCGGCTCGGCTACGTGCCGCAGAGCCTCGGCCTGTACGACGACCTGAGCGTGCGCGAGAACCTCGCGTTCGTGGCCGCGGTCTACGGCTCCCCCGTGCCCGTCCCGCCCGACCTCGCCGACGTCGCCGACGCGCTCGTCGGGACGATCGGCCTCGGCCGCCAACGCCGCCTGGCGTTCGCGGCGGCCCTCGCGCACGGCCCCGAGCTGCTCGTGCTCGACGAGCCGACCTCGGGCGTCGACCCGCTCGCGCGGACGCGGTTGTGGGACGCCGTGCACGAGCAGGCCGAGGCCGGGGTGGGCGTCCTGGTCACAACGCACTACATGAGCGAGGCGCAGCAGTGCGACCGGCTCATGCTGATGTCGCGCGGCCGGTGCGTCGCCACGGGTTCGGAGGCCGACATCGTCGCGGGGACGACCGCGGTGGCTGTCCGGACGACCCGCTGGCAGGACGCGTTCGTCGCGCTCGACGCGGCGGGGCTGCCCGTGACGCTCGCCGGTCGCGCCGTGCGCGTGGCCGCGACGCCTCCCGACGACGTGCGGGCGGCCCTCCTGCGGGCCGGGCTCGAGGCGCAGGTCGACCAGGTCAGGCCGACGCTCGAGGAGGCGATGACCGAACTCGACCGCGTACCGGCCTGATCAGGCGTACGCGATCGGGCCCGAGCCGCCTGTGCTGCGCACGTGCAGCCGGCCGGCGACGATCAGCGTGATGCCCTCGAACAGCATCTCGATGCCCAGCAGCACGCCGATCAGCGTCATCGACGCCGCGATCGGGTTCACCAGCACCCAGATGCCGACCACGAGCGACGCCAGACCGGACAGTGCCCACAGCCAGCGGTGCCCCCGCTGCGAGAACACCATCACGAGCCGCGTGACGCCGGCCGCGAAGAACGTCGCGCCGACGAACAGGGTCACGGTGATCGCCCCGACCTTCGGGTCCGCGAGCAGCAGGATCCCGACGACGACGAGCGCGATCCCGCCCAGCAGCGTCACCCAGAACCCCGAGCCGCCCCGCCGCGCGAACGACGCGACCGCCAGTGCCACGCCGCCGACGATCGCCGTCCAGCCGATCACCAGGATCGAGACCACGGTCGCGATCACCACGTCGCCGAGCACGACGAACGAGCCGAGCACCAGCAGGATCCCGAGAACCACGTCCCACCCGGTTCGGCGCCGGGTCACCTCGACCCCGGTCGGTCCCAACGTCCCGGGCTGCGTCGTGCGCGCATCGCTCATGCGGGGATCATCCCGCACCCCCCGCCCCCCGCACGCCGACACACCGAGCCCCGCCACACTCTCCCCCACCCACCCACCACCCGCGCCGTCAACGCAGCCATCGATGCAGATCAACCCGGCCCCACCCGCCAAGACCTGCACCCACCCCTGCATCCACGAGTGTGGGGCGCCGTCCCGGGAGCCGCAGCCGCCGAAGCACGCCAACCGCCGACACCCGCCAGCCCGGCGCCGACACCCCGCCACCCCGGCACCCCGACCGTGAGTGCAGCCATCGATGCAGATCAGCGCGGCCCCACCCGCCGAGACCTGCACCCATCCCTGCATCCACGAGTGTGGTGCGCCGTGCCAGGTGCCGCAGCCGCCGAAGCACACCAACCGCCAACACCCGCCAGCCCGGCGCCGGCACCCACCAACCCGGCACCCCGACCGTGAGTGCAGCCATCGATGCAGGTCTGCGCGGCTCCACCCGCCGAGACCTGCACCCATCCCTGCACCCACGGGAGTCGGGGGGCGGGGGCGTGGGGGGCGGGGTGGTGGGGCGGGGGGCGGTGGGGCTGGCGGGTGGGGGCGGCGGGAGGCGGGTCAGGCGGTGAGGGGGGTGGTGGGGTCGGCGAGGCGGGTGGGGTCGATGCGGGTGCGGGAGCGGATGAGGGCCTGGACGTCGTCGACCACGTCCCAGACGTTGACGTTCATGCCCGCCAGCACGCGGCCGTCGCGCAGCCAGAACGCGACGAGCTCGCGGGCCGCGAGGTCGCCGCGGACGACGACCTCGTCGTACCCGGCCGGCCCGATCCACCCGGTGTATTCCATGCCGAGGTCGAACTGGTCGGTGAAGAAGTACGGCAGCCGGTCGTAGGGCTCGTCGGCGCCGAGGACGGTCGCCGCGACGGTCTCGCCGTGGTGCAGCGCCGCGTCCCAGTGCTCGACGCGCACACGCGCGCCCAGGAACGGGTGCGCGACGGCGGCGAGGTCGCCGACCGCCAGGACGCGGGGGTCCGAGGTGCGCAGGTGCGCATCGGTGAGCACGCCGTCGCCGACGTCGAGGCCAGCAGCCTGCGCGAGCGCCACGCGCGGCCGGGCGCCTACCGCGACGACGACGAGGTCGGCGGGCAGCAGCGTCCCGTCGTCGAGCTCGACGGCGCCGACCCGCACGCCGTCACCGCCGGGCACGAGCGCGCGCACCTGCGTCCGCACGCGCAGGTCGACGCCGTTCTCGCGGTGCAGCGCGGCGAACATCGCGGCGAGCTCGGGGCCGAGCACGCCGTGCAGCGGCGCGTCGCCGCGCACGAGGACCGTGACCTCGCACCCGGCCGCGCGGGCCGCAGCGGCCACCTCGAGCCCGATCCAGCCGCCACCCACGACGACGACGCGCGGCGATGCCGCGAGCAGCACGCGCAGCCGATCGCTGTCGTCGAGCGTGCGCAAGCTGACGACGCCCTCGAGCCACGCGCCCGGCACGTCGAGCCGGTTCGGCTCGGAACCCGTGGCCAGGACGAGGTGGTCGTAGTCGGTGCGGCCGCCGCCGGCGTCGAGCACGTGCTGGGAGGCCCGGTCGATCGCCGTCACCGTGACGCCCGTGCGCAGCCGCACCTCCTGCTCGTCGGCCCAGTGCGCGTGGCGCACGAAGGAGTCGCGCTCGTCGGTGCCGAGCAGGTAGCCCTTGGACAGCGGCGGGCGCTCGTAGGGGCGTTCCGTCTCGTCGCCCAGGATCGTCAGATCCCCCTCGAAGCCGCGCTCGCGCAGCGCCTCGGCCGTCCTGGCGCCGGCGAGCCCACCGCCGACCACCACCACCCGTCCCGACGTCGTCATGCGGTCAGCCGAGCACCCCGGCGGGCCGCGCGCAACCCCTGCGCGTCCGTCGTTGCGCGTGCGAGGGGCGCGGCGCGACCTGGACGTGTGACGAACTCACCCCCGGCAGGCCGTGCCCGTCGGCCCGCACGTGGCACGCTGGGCGCCATGCTCATCTGGCCCGGACGCCCTTACCCCCTCGGCGCCACGTACAACGGAGCAGGCACGAACTTCGCCCTGTTCTCCGAGATCGCCTCTCGCGTGGAGCTGTGCCTGATCGACCCCGACGGGACCGAGACCCGCCTGGACCTGCCGGAGGTGGACGCGTTCGTCTGGCACGGCTACCTGCCCGCGGTGCAGCCCGGTCAGCGCTACGGCTTTCGCGTGCACGGCCCGTACGACCCCGAGAACGGTCACCGCTGCGACCCGTCGAAGCTGCTGCTCGACCCGTACGCCAAGGCGATCCATGGCCAGGTCGGCGAGGACGCGTCGCTCTACTCGTACCGGTTCGACGACCCGACGCAGCGCAACGAGGAGGACTCGGCCCCGCACACGATGCACTCGGTGGTGATCAACCCGTACTTCGACTGGGGGCACGACCGCCCGCCGGAGCACGAGTACCACCGGACCGTCATCTACGAGGCGCACGTGCGGGGCCTCACCAAGCTGCACCCGGCGATCCCCGAGGAGCTGCGCGGGACGTACGCGGGGATCGCGCACCCCGCCGTGATCGACCACCTCAAGCAGCTCGGCGTCACGGCGCTCGAGCTCATGCCCGTGCACCAGTTCGTCAACGACCCGTCGCTGCAGGCCAAGGGCCTGTCCAACTACTGGGGCTACAACACCATCGGCTTCTTCGCGCCGCACAACGCGTACGCCGCGTTCAGGCAGCCGGGCCAGCAGGTGCAGGAGTTCAAGGCGATGGTCCGCGAGCTGCACGCGGCGGACATCGAGGTCATCCTCGACGTGGTCTACAACCACACCGCCGAGGGCAACCACCTGGGCCCGACGCTCAGCTTCCGCGGCATCGACAACGCGAACTACTACCGCCTCGTGGACGACGAGAAAGAGCACTACTTCGACACGACGGGCACGGGCAACTCCCTGCTCATGCGTTCGCCGCACGTGCTGCAGCTGATCATGGACTCGCTGCGGTACTGGGTGACCGAGATGCACGTGGACGGCTTCCGGTTCGACCTGGCGGCCACGCTCGCGCGGCAGTTCCACGAGGTCGACCGGCTCTCGGCGTTCTTCGACCTCGTGCACCAGGACCCGGTCGTGTCGCAGGTCAAGCTCATCGCCGAGCCGTGGGACGTCGGTGACGGCGGCTACCAGGTCGGCGGGTTCCCGCCCCTGTGGTCGGAGTGGAACGGCAAGTACCGCGACACGGTGCGCGACTTCTGGCGCAGCGAGCCGTCGACGCTCGGCGAGTTCGCGAGCCGGCTGACCGGCTCGTCCGACCTGTACGCGCACTCCGGGCGCCGCCCGATCGCGAGCGTCAACTTCGTCACCGCGCACGACGGCTTCACGCTGCGCGACCTCGTCTCCTACAACGAGAAGCACAACGAGGCCAACGGCGAGGACAACCGCGACGGCGACTCGTGGAACCGCTCGTGGAACGCCGGCGTCGAGGGGCCGACGGACGACGCCGCGATCAACGCGCTGCGCGCCCGCCAGCAGCGCAACTTCCTCGCGACGGTCCTGCTCTCCCAGGGCATCCCGATGATCTCGCACGGTGACGAGCTGGGGCGCACGCAGCAGGGCAACAACAACGTGTACTGCCAGGACAACGAGCTGTCCTGGGTGGACTGGGACCTCGACGAGACGCAGGCGGAGCTGCTCGCGTTCACGCGCCGCGTCGTGCGGCTGCGCACCGAGCACCCGGTGTTCCGACGACGCCGCTTCTTCGCCGGGGCGCCGGAGCACGGCGGTGAGTCCGAGCTGCGCGACATCGCCTGGTTCTCGCCCGAGGGCGAGCACATGCGCGACGACGAGTGGAACAACTCGCTCGCGCGCGCCGTGATGGTGTTCCTCAACGGCGACGCGATCATCGAGCCGGACGAGCGGGGCCAGGACGTCGTCGACGACAGCTTCCTCGTGCTGTTCAACGGCCAGCCGACGCCGACGTCGTTCACGATCCCCGACCCGGAGTACGGCGAGACGTGGACCGCCGTGCTCGACACCGACTCCCAGGTCGACCCCGGTGACACGGCGAACGCCGGCGAGGAGCTCGTCCTGGCCCGGCACTCGATGGTGATCCTCACGCGCCCGCCGGTCGAACCCGTGCCGACAGGTTCGGGGATCGGGGCCGTGGCCGCCGCCGCACGCGAGGCCGCGAAGGTGACCGTCGGGCGGACGACGACGAAGGTCTCGCAGCCCCACGCGGACGCCGACGTGCCCGCTGCGTCGGACGAGGGTGCGGTGCCCGACGAGGGTGCGGCGCCCGACGAGGGCACGGCGCCCGACGGGCGGTCCACGGCCGATGACGAGGCGGCCCGCAGGACCCGCCGCGCGCCACGCCGACCGCGTGCCACCCCACCGGAGGCGCCCGGACCGTGACCGACGCGCGCCAGACCCCCGCCCGCCGGCTGCCCGCCCCCGGGCGGCCCGTGCCCACCTCGACGTACCGGGTCCAGCTCGGACCGGACCTCACGCTCGACGACGTCGCGGCCCGGGTCGGCTACCTCACCGACCTCGGCGTGACGCACGTGTACCTGTCACCCGTGCTGCGCGCGGCGCCGGGTTCGACGCACGGGTACGACGTCGTGCGGCACGACGAGATCGCGCCCGAGCTCGGTGGCCTGCCGGCGCTGCGCCGGCTCGCGGATGCCGCGCACGGCGCGGGCCTCGGGCTGGTGCTCGACATCGTGCCCAACCACATGGCCGTCCCGACGCCGGTGTGGCACAACGCGGCGCTCTGGTCGGTGCTCGTCGAGGGGCCGGCGTCGCCCTACGCCTCATGGTTCGACGTGGACTGGTCGGCCGGCGACGGCGCGGTGCTCATGCCGGTGCTGGCCGACCGGATCGGCGCGGTCGTCGCCTCGGGCGAGATCACGCTCGACGAGGCGGACGTCCCGGGCTTCGGCACCACGACCGTGCTGCGCTACGGCGAGCACGTCTTCCCGGTCCGCGAGGGCACGACGGCGCTGCCGCTCACCGAGCTGCTCGAGCGCCAGCACTACCGCCTCGCGTACTGGCGCGTGGCCGACGAGGAGCTCAACTACCGGCGGTTCTTCGACGTCGGCACGCTCGTCGCGGTGCGTGTCGAGGATCCCGACGTGTTCGAGGCGACGCACCGCCTGGTGCTGGACCTGCTGGCCGACGGCACGCTCGACGGCCTGCGGATCGACCACCCCGACGGCCTGGCTGACCCGGCCGGATACCTTCAGCGGTTGCACGAGGCGAGCGAGGGCGCGTGGGTCGTCGTCGAGAAGATCCTCGAGGGCGACGAGGACCTGCCCGCGGACTGGAGCACGGCCGGCACCACCGGCTACGACGCGCTGTGGCGCATCCAGCAGACGTTCGTCGACCCCGGCGGCGCCGCGCCGCTGGGCGCACTCATGCACCGGCTCACGGGCGACGCGTCGGACGACTACGCGCACGTCGTCGAGCAGGCCAAGCGCGAGGTCGTCGACGGTCCGCTGTACGCCGAGGTGTACCGCCTGACGACGCTCGCGGCGAGCATCTGCTCCGACGACCTGCGCCTGCGCGACCACACGTGGCGCGCGGTGCACGAGTGCCTCGTCGAGCTGCTCGTCGCGTTCGACCGCTACCGCGCCTACGTCGTGCCCGGTCAGCAGGTGCACCCGGACTCGGTCGCGGCGCTCGAGCACGCGGCGGCGGTGGCCCGCGGGCGGATGTCGGCCGAGCGCGGGGCGACGATGGACGTCGTCGTCGACCTCATGCTCGGTCGCGAGGTCGGCAGCGCCGGGCGCACGCGCGGGAACCGGCGCGACGAGCTCGTCGTGCGCTTCCAGCAGACGTGCGGCGCGGTGAATGCCAAGGGCGTCGAGGACACGGCCTACTACCGCTGGACCCAGCTCGTCGGGCTGTGCGAGGTGGGCGGCGAGCCGACCCGGTTCGCGCTGACGCCCACCGACCTCGCGGCCTGGGCGGCGCGGCAGCAGCAGACCGCGCCCCTGGCGATGACGACCCTGTCGACGCACGACACCAAGCGCGGCGAGGACACGCGCAACCGGCTCGCGGCGCTGAGCGAGCTGCCGCTCGAGTGGGCGGACCTCGTGCGCCGGGTGCACGCGACGACCGCCGCCTACCGCAGCGCGCGCGTCGACGGCCGGATCGAGTCGTGGCTGTGGCAGACGCTCGCCGGCACGTGGACGGCCGACGGCCCGATCTCGTCGGACCGGCTCGTCCCGTACCTGACCAAGGCGATGCGCGAGGCCAAGACCAGCACCTGGTGGACCGCGCCCGACGACGTCTACGAGACCGCGGTGCTCGACCTGGCCCGCCACGCGCTGGCCGACCCCGTGGTGAGCGGGCTGTTCGAGGGCTGGGAGCAGCGCACGCGTGCGGCGGTGCGGGCGACGACCCTGGGCACCAAGCTCGTGCAGCTCACGCTGCCGGGCGTGCCGGACGTCTACCAGGGCTCCGAGGTCGCGGTGCCGACGCTCGTCGACCCGGACAACCGCCGGCCGGTCGACGTCGACGCGATCGCCGCGCGCCTCACGCGTCTCGACGAGGGTGCCGGGCCGCGGGACCTGTCCGACGAGAAGCTGCTCGTCACGTCGCGCGCGCTGCGGGTGCGCCGGGACCAGCCCGATGCGTTCGTCGGACCCGAGGCGGGCTACGTGCCGCTCGCGCACTCGTCGGGCCAGTCGATGGTCTACGCGCGCACGGTCGCCGACGACCCGCGCGTGGTGGTCGTCGCGACGCGCCTGGCGGCGTCGGTGGACCGGCTCGGCGGGTGGGCGGACCACACCGTCGTCGTGCCGCCCGGCGACTGGCTGGACGTGCTCACGGGGCACGAGGTCACGGGCGGCATCGTGCCCGTCGCGCCGCTCCTCGAGCGCCTGCCCGTCGCGCTGCTGGTCAGGACGGCCTGAGTGGTGCGCGTGTGGGCGCCGCGAGCCGGCGCCGTGGACCTCGTCACGACCGCGCTCGCGACGGGTGACCGCGCACCGATGCAGCCCGAGCCCGACGGCTGGTGGACCATCGACGTGGACCTGCCGGACGGCACGGACTACGCGTTCTCGCTCGACGGCGGCCCGCCGCGCGCCGACCCCCGCGCCCCGCGCCTGCCGGACGGTCCCCACGGTCCGGGCCGCACGTTCGACGCGTCGGGTTTCGCCTGGTCGGACGCGGGCTGGTCGGGCCTCGACGTGCGTGGGCGCGTCCTCTACGAGCTGCACGTCGGCACGTTCACGCCCGTCGGCACGCTCGACGCAGCGGCCGAACACCTCCCGGAGCTCGTCTCGCTGGGCGTCGACGTGGTCGAGCTCATGCCGCTCGCGACGTTCGACGGGCCCCGCGGCTGGGGCTACGACGGCGTCACGCTATGGGCGGTGCACGAGGCGTACGGCGGCCCGGCGGCGCTGCAACGCTTCGTCGACGCCGCGCACGGCCTGGGCCTGGCGGTCTGCCTCGACGTGGTGCACAACCACCTCGGCCCGGCCGGCAACTACCTCTCGGAGTTCGGGCCCTACTTCACGCCGCGGCACCGCACTCCGTGGGGCGACGCGATCAACCTGGACGACGACGGGTCCGACGAGGTGCGCGCGTGGATCGTCGGCTCCGCGCTGCGGTGGCTCCGGGACTTCCACGTTGACGCGCTGCGGCTCGACGCGGTGCACGAGCTCGCCGACGACTCGGTCCCCCACCTGCTCGCCGAGCTCTCCGACGCGGTCGCCGCGCTGTCCGACGAGCTCGGCCGGCCGCTGTCGCTCGTCGCGGAGTCCGACCTGAACGACCTGGTCTCCGTCGCGCCGACCGCTGCCGGCGGCTGGGGCATGACCGCGCAGTGGGCCGACGACGTGCACCACGCGCTGCACGCGCTCCTGACCGGTGAGCGGCACGGCTACTACGTGGACTTCGGCTCGCCCGCGACGCTGCGGCACGCGCTGACCCGCGTGTTCGTCCACGAGGGCGGCTGGTCCGCGTTCCGCGGCCAGGACTGGGGCCGCCCGGTGCCCGCCGGCACCGACGGGCACCGGTTCGTCGTGAGCCTGCAGAACCACGACCAGGTGGGCAACCGCGCGCGCGGCGACCGCCCGGCGGAGCACCTCACGGACGACGCGCTCGCGTGCGCCGCCGCGCTGGTGCTGCTTTCGCCCTTCACGCCGATGCTCTTCATGGGCGAGGAGTGGGGCACGCGTCGCCGCTTCCCGTTCTTCACGTCGTTCCCGGACCCGTCCCTGGCGGCCGCCGTGCGCGAGGGCCGTCGGGCCGAGTTCGCCCGGCACGGCTGGGGCGAGCACGACGTCCCCGACCCGCAGGACCCGGCGACCGCGGCGGCGGCCGTACTCGACCACGCCGAGCGGCGCGAGCCGGGCCACGCGCGCCTGCTCGACTGGCACCGCACGCTCGTCGGCCTGCGCCGCAGCATCCCCGACCTCGCCTCGGGCGACCTCGCGGCGACCGACCTGCGCTGGGAGGGTCCCGACGAGCCCGCCGACGGACCGTGGCACGGTGTCCTCGTCCTCGTACGCGGGCGGGCGCTCGTCGTCGTGAACCTCTCGCCCGACGAGCGCCGGGTGCCGCTGGAGGTCCCGCCGGACGCCGGCCCGCTGCAGGTCGTCGCCGCGTGGGCGCCGGCCGTGCTCGACCCGACCGGCCCCGCCGTCCTCCTGCCGGGCACCTCGGTCGTCGTGCTCGTGCCCGGGACGTAGCCCGCCGCTCGCCGCCGCCGGACGCACCATCCCGCTCCGCGCGCGGGCGCGCACCGACGTCAAACCGCGGCGGCGACGGTCTCGAGCGTGTCCCGGAACGCGCTCACCGCGGGCGAGCGCAGGCCCGCGACCCGCTGCGCCGTGAACACGGTCCGGCGCGGGTGCGCGGGCAGGTCGACGAGGCGGGCGGTGGTCGGACGACCGGTCCAGACAAGGTCGGGCAGCAGCGCGACGGCGTTGCCCGACTCGACGAGCCGGATCTGGGCCTGCAGGTCGGCCGTCTCGTACCGGACTTCCGGCTCGAAGCCCGCGGCCCGGCACGTCTGCTCCGCGAAGTGCCGCGACGCGGTCCCGCGCGGTTCCATCACCCACGGCAGGGCGCGTGCGCCGTCGAGGTCCTCGACCGCGGTGGGCGCCTCGTCGCGCGGTGGCAGGGCGAGCCGGATGGCGTCGGTGGTCAGGTCGCGCCGGTCGAGGCCCATCAGCCACGGCGCGGCGTGCGCGGGGTAGTGCTCGGCGACGACGAGGTCGAACTCGCGCGCCCAGGTCTCGTGCAAAGCGCTCTCCGGCTCGCGCTGCACCATCTCGACGCGCACCTGCGGGTGCCGGCGACCCATCTCGCGCAGCGCGGCCGGCATGAGCGCGAGCGCCGCGGACTGGAACACCGCGACCCGCACGCGGCCGCGCACCTCGGTGGCCGATGCGGCGAGCTCGGCCTCCGCGCGCTCGAGCGTGTCGAGCAGCTCACCGGCCGCAGCGACGAGCACCTCTGCCTGCGGCGTCAGCCGCACGCCGCGCCCGGAGCGGCGCAGCAGCGGGACGCCGGCCTCCTTCTCCAGCAGGCTGAGCTGCTGGGACACCGCCGACGGGCTGTAGCTCAACGCCTCGGCCACGGCGGCCAACGTGCCCCGGGCGGCGAGCTCGCGCAGCAGGACGAGCCGGCGCAGGTCGAGCATGGCGGCCTCTCTCGTCGGAATCATCAGAAGAACTGACGACTACTGTGCCAGAACCGTCGCTGTACGTGACGACTTGCGCGACGAATACTGGCGAGGACGGCGCATGCCCGGCCCCCGCTGCACGCGAAGGACGCTCACCATGACGACCACCCCGCCTGCACCCCACGCCCACCCCGTTCCGGACCCGGACCCGGTCTTCGACGCCGCCGACCCGGCGCTCGCGGCCGAGGCCGTCGCCCTGGTCCGGCGCTGGCTGCACGAGGCGGCGGGCCACCCCGTCGAAGGCTCGGCCGCCCAGCTCGCCGCGCTGCTCAAGGACCCGGCGGGGCTGCCGTTCGTGGTCGGGTTCGTCGACGGCGTCGTCCGGCCGCAGGACGTGCGGGTCGCGGCGCGCACGCTGGACGACCTCGCGGGCCGCGCGCCCGCGTTCCTGCCGGCGGGTCAGCGGGCGCTGCTGCGGCTCGGCGGAGCGCTGGCACCGCTGCTCCCCCACCTCGTCGTGCCCGCGGCGCGGCGCGTGCTGCGCCATCTCGTCGGGCATCTCGTCGTGGACGCGACCGATCGCCGGCTCGGCCACGCGATCGCCCGCCTGCGCCGCGACGGCGTGCGGCTCAACCTCAACCTGCTGGGCGAGGCCATCCTCGGTCGCCAGGAGGCCGCGCGGCGCCTCGCCGGCACGCGGCGCCTGCTCGCGCGCGACGACGTGGACTACGTCTCGGTGAAGGTCTCCTCGACGGTCGCGCCCCACAGCCCGTGGGCGCACGACGAGACCGTCGCCACCACGGTCGCCGAGCTCGAGCCCCTCTTCCGGCTCGCCGCCACGTCGCCCACACCGAAGTTCGTGAACCTCGACATGGAGGAGTACAAGGACCTCGACGTCACGCTCGAGGTCTTCATGGCGCTCCTCGACCAGCCCCACCTGCTCCGCCTCGAGGCGGGCATCGTGCTGCAGGCCTACCTGCCGGACGCGCTGCCCGCGATGCAGCGGCTGCAGGCCTGGGCGGCCGACCGGTGCGCGCGCGGCGGGGCACCCGTCAAGGTCCGCCTGGTCAAGGGCGCGAACCTGCCCATGGAGCGCGTCGAGGCCGAGCTGCACGGCTGGCCGCTGGCGACCTGGCACGCCAAGCACGAGTCCGACGCGCACTACAAGCGCGTGCTCGACTACGCGTTGCACCCGGACCGCGTCGCGCACGTGCGGCTCGGCGTGGCGGGGCACAACCTGTTCGACGTCGCGTACGCCTGGCTGCTCGCCGGGCGCCGGGGCGTCCGTGACGCCGTCGAGTTCGAGATGCTGCTCGGCATGGCGCCGGGCCAGGCCGAAGCGGTGCGCCGCGAGGTGGGGTCACTGCTGCTCTACACGCCCGTCGTCGCGCCGCGCGAGTTCGACGTCGCGATCGCCTACCTGATCCGCCGGCTCGAAGAGGGCGCCTCGAGCGACAACTTCATGTCCGCGGTCTTCGAGCTCGACTCCGACCCCGAGCTGTTCGCGCGCGAATGCGACCGGTTCCTGATGTCGGTCGCCGCGATGTCCGACGACGCCCCGCCCCGCCACCGCGTACCGGACCGCTACGCCGCGCTCGCGGCGCCGCCCGGACCGGGCGCCTTCGCGAGCACCCCCGACACCGATCCGGCCGTGCCCGAGAACCGCGAGTGGGCGCGCGCGGTGCTTGCGCGGGTCGCGGACTCGCGGCTCGGGACCGACACGATCACCGCGGCCCGGCTCGACACGGCAGCGCAGGTCGATGACGTCGTCACCGGCGCCCGCGTCGCGGCCTCGTCCTGGGCCGCGCGCAGCGCCGACGAACGGGCGGCGGTGCTGCACGCCGTGGGTGACGCGCTCGAGGCGCACCGCGCCGACCTGCTCGAGGTCATGGCCTCCGAGGCCGGCAAGACGCTCGACCAGGGCGATCCGGAGGTCTCCGAGGCCGTCGACTTCGCGCACTACTACGCCGAGCTCGCGCGCGGGCTGGAGCACGTCGACGGCGCCGTGTTCGAGCCCGCGCGCGTCACCCTCGTCACGCCGCCGTGGAACTTCCCCGTCGCGATCCCGGCGGGCTCCACGCTCGCGGCGCTCGCCGCCGGGTCGGCCGTCGTGCTCAAGCCCGCCGGACCGGCACGGCGCTGCGGGGCCGTGCTCGCCGAGGCGCTGTGGGAAGCCGGGGTCCCGCGAGACGTCCTGCGCCTGGTGCAGGTCGGCGAGCACGACCTGGGCCGCGCGCTCGTCGGGCACCCCGATGTGGACCGCGTGATCCTCACGGGCGCGTACGAGACCGCGGAGCTGTTCCGCTCGTTCCGCCCCGACCTGCCGCTGCTCGCCGAGACGAGCGGCAAGAACGCGATCGTCGTGACGCCGAGCGCCGACCTCGACCTCGCGGTCCGCGACGTCGTCGCCTCCGCGTTCGGGCACGCCGGTCAGAAGTGCTCGGCCGCGTCGCTGGTCGTGCTCGTCGGGTCCGTGGCGCGTTCCCGCCGGTTCCGGGACCAGCTCCTGGACGCGGTCTCCTCGCTCGTCGTCGGACCGCCCGAGGACCCGCGCACCCAGATGGGGCCGCTGATCGAACCCGCCCGCGGCAAGCTGCTCACCGGGCTCACGACGCTCGACGAGGGTGAGCGCTGGGCGCTGGCGCCGCGCCGGCTCGACGACGACGGCCGGCTGTGGACCCCCGGCGTACGCGTGGGCGTGCGCCGCGGCGCGCCGGCGCACCTGACCGAGTACTTCGGCCCCGTGCTCGCCGTGATGACCGCCACCGACCTCGACGAGGCGATCGCGATCGTCAACGACGTCGACTTCGGACTCACGTCGGGCCTGCACGCGCTCGACCCCGACGAGATCGCGACCTGGCTCGCCGGCGTCCACGCGGGCAACCTGTACGTGAACCGCGGCACGACGGGCGCGATCGTGCGCCGCCAGCCGTTCGGCGGCTGGAAGCGCTCGGCGGTCGGCCCGGGCGCCAAGGCGGGCGGGCCGGGCTACCTCGACGGCCTGGGCACGTGGCGCACCGCGCGTGCGGTGCAGGGCACGGACGTGTCCGACGAGCATGCCCGTGCACTGGTCGCGGCGGCGCGCGTCGACCTGCCGGCCGACGAGGCAGATGCTGTCGAACGCGGCGCCCGCAGCGACGCGCTCGCGTGGGCGACCCGGTTCGCGGCGCGCGACGTCACCGCGCTCACGGCCGAACGCAACGTGCTACGCCATCTGCCCTACGGCGACCCCGTGCTCGTGCGCCTGGCCGCCGGTCAGGGAGCCGGACCGCTCGTGCGCGTCGTGGCGGCGGCCGCCGTCGCAGGAGCGCGCATCGTCGTGAGCAGCGCCGACACCCTGCCGGACCGCATCACCGCAGCCGTCGCGGCAGCCGCGCTGGAGCTGCACGTCGAGGACGAAGCCGCCTGGCTCGCGCGCGTCGCGGCCCTGGGCGGTGGCCGGATCCGCCTGCTCGGCGCCCCCGCGGGCTCGCTCGTCGCGGCCACCCACGGCCGCCCGGACGTCGCTGTCTGGGACCACCCCGCCACCGAGTCGGGCCGCGTCGAGCTCGCCCCGTTCCTGCGCGAGCAGGCCGTCAGCGTCACAGCCCACCGCTTCGGCACCCCCAACCACCTCACCGACCACACCCTCCCCACCACCCCCGACCCCTGACCCCCTCCCGCCCCACCCCCCTGTCCGCCTCCCGCCCCACCCCCTGTCCCCCGGCACCGTCCCCCGTCGATGCAGGCATCGATGCAGATCCGGCGGGGTCCACCCGCCCAGACCTGCACCCATCACTGCACCGACGCCTCCTGCCGCCACCAGCAGACTCCGCCCAGCACCGACAGCCCCACGCGACCGGCCGGCCGGCCGGGGCCATGGACCCCGTCGATGCAGGCATCAATGCAGATCCGACGGGGTGCACCAGCCAAGACCTGCACCCATCACTGCACCGACGCCTCCTGCCGCCACCAGCAGACTCCGCCCGGCACCGACAGCCCCACGCGATCGGCCGGCCGGTCGGGGCCGTGAACCCCGTCGATGCAGGCATCGATGCAGATCCGGCGGGGTCCACCAGCCAAGACCCGCACCCATCACTGCACCGACGGGTCCTGCCGCCACCAGCAGACTCCGCCCGGCACCGACAGCCCCCACGCGACCGGCCGGCCGGTCGGGGTCGTAGACCCCGTCGACGCAGCATCGATGCAGGTATCGATGCAGATCCGGCGGGGTGCACCAGCCAAGACCTGCACCCATCACTGCACCGACGGGTTCTGGCGCCACCAGCAGGCTCCGCCCGGCACCGACAGCTCCGCGCGATCGGCCAGCAGGTCGGGTCCGTGGACCCCCCGTCGACGCAGGCATCGATGCAGGTATCGATGCAGATCCGGCGGGGTCCACCCGGCGAGACCTGCACCCATCGCTGCATCGATCGCAGCACGGGGCGGGCGGGTGGGGGCGGGGGTGCTAGGGGGTTGCCAGGGTGCCGAGGCGCGAGAGGGCGCGGTAGTACTTCTTGCGGTAGCCGCCGCGGAGCATCTCGTCGGAGAACAGCCCCTCGGTGCCGCCGCCGCCCAGCAGCACCGGCACGTCACGGTCGTACAGCCGGTCGACCAGCACGACGAGGCGCAGTGCGACATCCTGCCGCCGCACGGGCCGCACACCGGTCAGCCCGACGAGCGCGACGCCGTCGAGCAGGGCGCCGTACCGGCTCGGGTGCACGGTGGCCAGGTGTGCGAGCAGGTCGCCGAAGTCGTCGAGCGTCGCGCCGGCGCGGTGCGCGAGCGCCTCGCGGACCTCGTCGTCCGTGTGCGTCGCGGGCCGGGTGACCACCGCCCGGTGCCGGTAGTCCTCCCCCTCGACCCGCAGCACCTCGAAGCGTTGCGAGAGCGACTGGATCTCGCGCAGGAAGTCCTCGGCCGCGAACCGGCCCTCGCCGAGCGATCCCGGCAGCGTGTTGGAGGTCGCGGCGAGTGCGACCCCGCGGTCCGCGAGCTCGCGCAGCAGCCGGGCCATCAGCACGGTGTCGCCCGGGTCGTCGAGCTCGAACTCGTCGATGCAGACCAGGCGGTGCGCGGCCAGCGCATCGACCGTCGGGGCGAACCCGAGCGCGCCGACCAGGTTCGTGAACTCGACGAACGTGCCGTAGGCCGTCGCGTCCGTTCCCACGGCGTGCGCGAGCGAGGCGAGCAGGTGGGTCTTGCCGACGCCGAACCCGCCGTCGAGGTAGACGGCCACCGACTCGGCCCGCCTGCTGCGCCGGAACCACCACGAGCCCACGGGTCGCCTCGGCGCCGCGAGCGCCGCGGCGACCTCGCGCAGCCGCGCAAGCGCGGCCTGCTGCGAGGGGTGCGCAGCGTCCGGCAGGTAGGTGTCGAACGACTCCCGGGCGAAATGCGGTGGCGGCACCATCTCCGCGACGAGCCGCTCGGCGGCGACGCGGGGGGATCGCGCGACGAGGCTTCCCGGCGCTGCGGGGCGCTCGACGTCGATCACGGTCGCACAGCCTACGTGGACGTCCGAGATCTCAGAATCCGGACCGGGGCTCCCGGTAATCGAGTTCGTCTGTCAGCCTCATGGGATGAGTGGGTACGTGCGTGCATGTCGGCCGGGCGCCGCAGCATGCCGTCGCGCGTCCATGTGCATGTGCTGCTGTCTGCGGAGCATCTGACCCGCCCCGTCCCCTGTCCCGGGCGCGCGGTCTGCGCCCCGAGGGATCGCCACCCGGCTGCCGCCGGGTCCTGGGAGCAGTCGCACGCCGTGTTCCACTCGGAGGTAGCGCCTCATGGCGCAGACCCGCATCGCCCCGCCCGCCGCCAAGCTCGAAGGCCAGTGGGCGTTCGACCAGCGCGAGCCGCTCAACGGTAACGAGCAGCTCAAGCAGGAGGCGGACGGCCTGACCGTCCGGCACCGCATCGAGACGATCTACGCCCGTGAGGGCTTCGACTCGATCCCGAACGACGACCTGCGCGGCCGCATGCGCTGGTGGGGTCTGTACACGCAGCGCAAGCCCGGCATCGACGGCGGCAAGACCGCCACGCTCGAGCCGCACGAGCTCGACGACTCGTACTTCATGCTCCGCGTGCGCTGCGACGGCGGCACGCTCACGCTGCGTCAGCTGCGCACGGTCGCGGGCATCTCGCGCGAGTTCGGCCGGGACACCGCCGACATCACGGACCGGCAGAACATCCAGCTGCACTGGATCCGGGTCGAGGACGTGCCGGAGATCTGGCGCCGCCTCGAGGACGTCGGACTGACGACGCAGGAGGCGTGCGGCGACGTCCCGCGCGTGATCCTCGGCTCGCCCGTCGCGGGCGTCGCGGCCGACGAGATCATCGACGGAACCCCGGCGATCGAGGAGATCCGCCGGCGCTACATCGGCGACCCGGCGTTCTCCAACCTGCCGCGCAAGTTCAAGACGGCGATCTCCGGCTCGCCTCACCAGGACATCGCTCACGAGATCAACGACGTCGCCTTCGTCGGCGTCGTGCATCCGGAGCTCGGCCCGGGCTTCGACCTGTGGGTGGGTGGCGCGCTGTCGACCAACCCGATGCTCGGCAAGCGTCTGGGCGCGTTCGTCACGCTCGACCAGATCCCCGACGTGTGGGTCGGCGTGGTCTCGATCTTCCGCGACTACGGCTACCGGCGGCTGCGCTCGCGCGCGCGCCTGAAGTTCCTGCTCGCCGACTGGGGAACCGAGCTGTTCCGGCAGGTCCTCGAGGAGGAGTACCTCGGCTTCCACCTCTCGGACGGGCCGGCGCCTCCCCCGCCCCCGACCGGCAACCGCGACCACGTCGGCGTGCACCCCCAGAAGGACGGCCGGTTCTACGTGGGCGCCGCCCCGACGGTCGGCCGCGTCTCGGGGCCCGTCCTCGATGCGCTGGCCGACCTCGCCGACGCCGCGGGCTCCGACCGCGTGCAGCTGACCACCGAGCAGAAGCTCGTCGTGCTGAACGTCGCCGCGGACCGCGTGGACGCGCTGGTCGACGGCCTCGAGGACCTGGGCCTGCGCGTGCGGACCGCGTCGCACTTCCGCCGCGGCACGATCGCCTGCACGGGCATCGAGTTCTGCAAGCTCGCGATCGTCGAGACCAAGGGCCGGGCCACGGCGCTCGTCGGCGAGCTCGAGAAGCGGCTGCCGACCTTCGACCAGCCGATCACGATCAACGTCAACGGCTGCCCGAACTCGTGCGCGCGCATCCAGACGGCCGACATCGGCCTCAAGGGCGCTCTCGCGCAGGGCGAGGAGGGCTACCAGGTCCACCTCGGCGGCGGGCTGGGCATGACGAGCGGCCTCGGCAAGACGCTGCGCGGCCTGCGGGTGCCCGCCTCCGAGCTGGAGGACTACGTCGAGCGCGTCACGCGGCGGTTCGACGAGCAGCGCCTCGAGGGCGAGCTGTTCGCGCAGTGGGTGCTGCGCGCCGCGGACGAGGACCTGCGGTGAGTGGCGACTCCGGCGGGCGCGCCGTCCCGTACTACTGCCCGTTCTGCGCGAGCGAGGACCTGTGGCCGGCCGGCGAGACGCACGGCCAGTGGCAGTGCCGCTCGTGCACCCGCACGTTCGCGCTGCGGTTCGTCGGCCTCGGGCTGCCCGACGACGCGCCCGACGCACCGATCCGTCCCACGTCAGCACCAGGGGGTTCCCGATGAGCACCTCGGCACCATCTGTCACCGACCTGTCCCCCGACGAGCTGCGCGTGTTCGTGGAGCAGGCCGGTGCCGAGCTCGAGTCCGCGCACCCCGAGGAGATCCTCGCGTGGGCGGCGCGGACGTTCGGCTCCGACCTCGTGCTCGCCTCGTCGATGGGCGACGAGGTGCTCGTGCACATGGCCGCGAAGGTGGCGCCCGGCATGGAGGTGATCTTCCTCGACACCGGCTACCACTTCGCCGAGACGATCGGCACGCGCAACTACTACGCCGACTTCACCGACATCCGGCTGCGCACGATCCTGCCGCTGCGCACGGTCCAGCAGCAGGACGACGAGCACGGCCCGCGGCTGCACGAGCGCGACCCGAACCTGTGCTGCGCGCTGCGCAAGGTCGAGCCGCTCGAGCGCGGGCTCGCGCCGTACGGCGCGTGGATCACGGGGATGCGCCGCGAGGACGCGCCGACGCGGACCGACATCCCGGTCGTCGGCTGGGACGCCAAGCGCGGCAAGGTCAAGCTCAACCCGCTCGCCGCGTGGACGCAGGAGCAGGTCGACGCGTACGTGGACGCCGAGCACGTGGTCCTCAACCCGCTGCGCCAGGCCGGCTACACGTCGATCGGCTGCGCGCCGTGCACCCGGGCCGTCCTGCCGGGCGAGGACGCGCGGGCCGGACGCTGGTCGGGCACGGGCAAGGTCGAGTGCGGGCTGCACATATGAGCGGCTCGACGCCCCGGCACCCGCTGTTCCTCGACCTGACCGGCCGTGCGGTGCTCGTCGTCGGCGGCGGGCCCGTGGCGGCTCGCCGTGCGGCGCGGCTCGTCGAGGACGGTGCAGACGTGCTGGTCGTCGCGCCCGCGCTGTGCGAGGACCTCGCGGACCTCGTCGCGGCCGGTGCGCTGCGGTGGGCGGCGCGCGACTACCGCGCCGGCGACCTGGACGGCGTGTGGCTCGCGCACACCGCCACGGGTGAGCGTGCGGTCGACGACACGGTCGCGGCGGATGCCGAGGCGGCCCGCATCTGGTGCGTGCGCGCGGACGATGCGACCGCCTCGACGGCGTGGACGCCCGCCGTCGCACGCGCGGGTGACGTGGCGGTCGCCGTGAGCGCCGGCGGCGACCCCCGCCGGGCGGCGGCGCTGCGCTCGGCGATCGCCGTGCTGCTCGAGACGGGCGGCCTGCCGCTGCGTCACCACCGGGCGCCGGACGCCGGTTCCGTCACGCTCGTCGGCGGCGGCCCGGGCGATCCCGGCCTCATCACGACGAAGGGCCGCCGCGCGCTCGCGCAGGCCGATGTCGTCGTCGTCGACCGGCTCGGTCCGCGCGGTCTGCTCGCCGAGCTCGACGCGGACGTCGAGGTCATCGAGGCCGGCAAGGCCCCGCACGCACACACGCTCACGCAGACCGAGATCAACGCGGTGCTCGTCGAGCGCGCGCGCGCCGGCAAGCGCGTCGTGCGGCTCAAGGGTGGCGACCCGTTCGTGCTCGGGCGCGGCGGCGAGGAGGTCCTCGCGTGCGTCACGGCGGGTGTCGCGGTCGAGGTGATCCCCGGCGTGACGAGCGCGATCGCCGTCCCCGGCGCCGCTGGCATCCCCGTGACGCACCGCGGGCTGTCGCGCGCGGTCACGATCCTGTCGGCGCACGACGTCGAACCCGACTGGGCGAACCTCGCGGGGCTGGAGGGCACGCTCGTGCTGCTCATGGGGGTCGCTCGGCTCGGCGCGTACACCGACGCGCTGATCGCGCACGGCCGCGACCCGGGCACCCCCGTCGCGGTCGTCGAGAACGGCACGCTGCCGCAGCAGCGCACGACGGTCGGCACGCTCGCGACGATCGCGGGCACCGCACGCGAGCGCGGCGTCGGCAACCCCGCGGTCATCGTCGTCGGCGACGTCGCCGCCCTCGCGGACGTGACCTGACGGCACGACGAACGGCCGGTCGACCAGCACGTCGATCGGTCGCCCGACCCTGTGCGACGGCCATCCGCGCGACCGTGACGCGGGCGCGCGTGACCCAGGGCGTCTAGGTTGCGGGCATGGCCGACGTTCCTGCACTCGACGTCCTGCTCCCTCGCGCACCTCTGGCACCGGTCAGGCTCGAGCCCCGCGACGACGAGGCCGAGCTCGTCGACCTCCTCGACGACACCGCACGCCCGGATGGTCGACGGCCCGGCGCACGGCCTCCGATCGTCGTGCGCGCCAACATGATCTCGACGCTCGACGGCGCAGCGACCGGGCCGGACCGCGTCACGGGCTCGATCAACGGCCCGGCCGACCTGCGCGTGTTCCGCGCGCTGCGGACGCTTGCCGACGTGGTGCTGGTCGGAGCGGGAACCGCGCGCCAGGAGCGCTACCGCGAGATCGACCTGCCGCCGCAGCTGGAGGCGACCCGTCGCGTGCACGGCCGCACGACACCACCCGAGCTCGCGGTGGTGACGCGCGCCGGCGACGTTCCCGCCGAGCTGCTCGCGGCCGACCGGCCGCCGCTCGTCGTGACCGGCGCGTCGTGCCCCCGGCTGGGGCACCTGCGCGACCGCCTCGGCACCGGGCGGGTGCTCGTGGCGGACGACGGGGACGGCGGCGTGGACCTCGGGCTCGCGCTGCGCATGCTCGGTGCGCTCGGTCTGACGAACGTCCTCACCGAGGGCGGGCCCACGCTGCTCGCCGAGCTGCTCACCGGTGGTCTGGTCGACGAGCTGTTCCTGACCTGGAGCCCGAAGCTCGTCGGCGGGCCGGCGCCCCGCGTGCTCGACGGCGCCCCGTGGCTCGTCCCGCCGCACGACGCGACCCTGATCCATCTCCTGCACGCCGACGGCGTGCTGCTCGGTCGCTGGGGGCTCGACGGCGTGGCGTGAGGCAGGCGGTCGTGCATCCGTTAGGTTCCGGGCGTGCGCCACTTCAAGTGCCCCCGGTGCGGGGCCGCCGCCATGCAGGAGTACCTCGAGTGTGACGCGTGCGGTCTGGCGCTCGGTCTGCACCCGCCGACGCTGACGATGCAGCCGGCACCGGAGCAGGGTGCGCAGGTCGACGGCGCGTGGTGGTACCCGTGCAGCAACCGTGGCTGGAACTGCAACTGGCTCGTCGCACCGGACTCCGGTTCCGGGTTCTGCGTGTCCTGCCGGCTGACGCGCACACGGCCGGATGCGAGCGACACGCTCGCGCTCGAGACGCTGGCCACGACCTCCGTGGACAAGCGGCGCCTGCTCGTGCAGCTCGCCGAGCTGGGGCTGCCGGTCACGCCCTGGTACGAGCGGCCGGGTGGGTTGGGGTTCGACCTGCTCTCCTCGCGCTCCAGCGGGAGCCGCGTGACGATCGGGCACGCGAACGGCATCGTCACGATCGACCTCGCGGAGTCGCTCGACGCGCACCGGGAGCGCCTGCGCGTGAGCCTCGGTGAGGCGTACCGCACCATGCTGGGCCACTTCCGGCACGAGGTCGGGCACTACTACGAGTGGGTGCTGGTCGAGCAGACCGGATGGATCGACGAGTGCCGGGAGATCTTCGGCGACGAGCGCGCGTCGTACTCCGACGCGATCGCCCGGCACTACCGGGACGGGGCCCCGGCCGACTGGCAGGAGCGCTACATCTCGGAGTACGCGACCATGCACCCGTGGGAGGACTTCGCGGAGTGCTTCGCGCACTACCTGCACCTGCACGACACGCTCACGGTCGCCGCGACCGGCGGCCTCCAGCTCGACGGCGAGGCGATCGTCAGCACCGCCGGTCGGTCGGTGCGGCCGCGGTCGGACTACACGGACACCACGATGAGCGAGGTGCTCGCGGACTGGGTGCCGCTCGCGGCGTTCTTCAACCGCGTGAACCGCGCGATGGGCAAGGGTGACCTCTACCCGTTCGGCATCGTCCCGGCGGTCGAGCGCAAGCTCGACTTCGTGCACCGCGTGGTAGTGGCGTCGCGTGTCGAGGTGCCCCTGCCGGCGTGAACTAGGCTTCGGCCGTGACCGACACGATCCTGGTCCTCACCGAGGACACTCTCGCGCCCGTCGACATCGAGCACCTCCTGGCGCTGCACGAGGGCGAGGAGCTCGCCTACCGGGTGCTCGTGCCCGCGGACTCCGACCGCCCGCTGCTGCCGACGATCGTCGACAACCTCGGCCTCGGCGAGATCAAGGAGGCCCTGCAGCGGCTGCGCGGCAAGGAGCCCTCGGTGACGGAGGCGAAGGTCACCGCGCACGACCGGCTCGCGGCCTCGCTCGCCGAGTTCGTGGCGGTCGGGCGGCAGGCCGAGGGCAGCGTCGTCGAGGACGACCCGCTGCCTGCGCTCAAGGCCGCCGTCGAGGCCGGGGACGTCCGCGAGATCGCGGTGGTCACCTACCCCCACGCCTGGCTCGACACGTTCCACAAGGACTGGGCCTCACGGGCGCGTGAGGACCTCCAGGTCCCCGTGCTGCACCTCTACTCGGGCACGTCCGAGCTGGGCTGAGCCCCGGCGGCTGGACCCCGACCGCGGCGCTCAGCTGCGCACGCGGTGGCCGGCCCGCTCGATCGTGCGGCGGGCGAGCACGTCGAGCGAGTCGACGTACCGGGGGTCCGCGAGCAGGTCGGCGTCGTCCGCGACGACGGACAGCTCGGTGCAGCCGAGCAGAACGACGTCCGCACCGCGGGCGACGAGCCGCTCGACGACGCCCGCGAGCAGCGGCAGGTCGACCGGTCGGCCGGCCTTCACCTGGTCGTAGATGACCCGCATGACCTCGGCCTGGTCGGCGTCGTCGGGCACGAGCGACCCGAGCCCGTGCTCCTGGGCGGACCGCTGGTAGACGCCCGCCGCGAGCGTGCCGCTCGTCGCAAGCACGCCCACGGTGCCGCCGGGCACGCGTCGGGCGGCCTCGGCGACGGTCTCGTCGACGATCGAGAGCACGGGCACCTCGACCGCCGCGACGACCTCGGCCGTGAAGTGGTGCGCGGTGTTGCACGGCACGACGACGAACGCGACGCCGATGCGTTCGAGCGTGCGAGCGTCGGCCGCCATCACCGGCCCAGGGTTCTCGTCGGACCGGCCCAGGATGTACGCGGTGCGGTCCGGGATCGTCGCGTGCTGCATGACCACGAGGTCCACGTGGTCCTGGTCGCGCGCCGCGTCGGTGAGGCGCACGACCTTGTCGAGGAAGTACACCGTGGCCAGCGGGCCGACGCCGCCGATCACGCCGACCGGCGCGCGCCCGGGCATCAGGCCTCCGCCTGCTCGACGCGCGGCGCGGACTGCGGCCGAGGGACCGGGTAGTAGCGGCGGTACTTGCGCCACTGGTTGGCCTGCGCGACCAGCAGGTAGGCGATCCGGCGCGGATCGGACTCCGCCGAGTACCACAGCGGGTTCGTCGCGCGACGCATACGGCCCAGGCTACGCACGCGACGGCGCAGCACGGGGTCGGCGATGTAGCGGCGCAGCAGCAAGCGCGGCAGCACCGTGTACAGGTGCGGCTCGGTGATCTGCGCCGCGGCCCCCGGCGGCAGCGGGTCGAGACCCTGCACATGCTCGCGCACGTACAGCTCGGCGGTGTTGCGACCGCCCGCGGTGATGTAGAAGTTCGAGCGGCCCAGCCGCGGGTTGAGCTCGAAGAACACGGTCGACCCGTCGCGTGGGTCGTGCTTCAGGTCGAAGTTGGCGTACCCCGTCCAGCCGATCGCCTCGAGCAGCCGCGTGGCCTGTGCGACGAGCTCGGCGTCGTGCTGCGTGACGATGCCCGCGGGGTTCCCGAGCGCGCCGGGCGTGTGCTCCTCGAGCAGCACGTGCCCGAACGCGGAGAACACGACCTTGCCCGAGAGGTCGCTGTAGCACGTGAGGATCCGCATGCCGGAGTCGTCCCCCGGGATGAAGTCCTGCACGACGAACGAGCCGACGTACCCCGAGGCGCGCACGCGCTCGAGCAGGTCCGCCAGCTCGTCGGGCGTGTCGACCGTGAAGACCTTCTTCTTCCCCGGGAACTCGACCAGGTGGTAGGCGGCGGTGTCCGCGGCCTTCGCGATCACCGGGAAGCGCAGGCCCGACACGTCCGGCGAGCCGCCGGCCGCGACGTCGTGCACCACGGTGGTCGGGTGCCCGAGGCCGTGCTCGCGGCACAGTGCGCCGAACCGTTCCTTGTCGGTGACGCGGTCGAGCGTCGCGCGCGGCACGTACGGGATCGTGTACAGGTCCTCGAGGCGGTCGCGGTTCTCGACGATCGTGCGCACGAGCCAGTCCGCCGAGCCGAGCAGGATCAGCCGCTTGCCCGCGTGCTCGGCGGCGATCCGGCGCAGCGTCGCGACGATCGTGTCCGGGTCGTCGATGCCCGGCTCGACGACGTTCGTCAGGATGCGCGAGTGCCGCACGAGCCCGGTCGAGAACGTCGAGACGACCACGGGCCGCACGCCGTACGCCTGGTGGAACGTGCGCGCGATGCTGTACGCGCCGATGTCACCGCCCAGGACGACGGGCTGCAGGTCGTCCTGGGCGGTGACGGCGCGGCGCGCGCGTGTCACGCGGGCTGCTCGCTGCGGTCGCCCGACCACAGCGTGTGGAACGAGCCCTCACGGTCCGTGCGACGGTAGGTGTGGGCACCGAAGAAGTCGCGCTGGGCCTGGATGAGCGCCGCCGGCAGCCGGTCGGCGCGCACGCCGTCGTAGTACGCGAGCGACGACGAGAACGCCGGCGTCGGCACGCCGTGCAGCGCGGCTCCGGACACGATGCGGCGCCACGACTCGACGCCGGCGGCGACCGCCTCGGTGAAGTACGGGTCGGCGAGCAGGAGCGGCAGGTCCTGGTCCCGCTCGTACGCCTCGGTGATGCGGTTGAGGAACCGCGCGCGGATGATGCAGCCGCCGCGCCAGACCCGCGCCATCGCGCCACGGTCGATGTCCCAGCCGAACTCCGCCGACGCCGCGGCGATCTGGTCGAAGCCCTGCGAGTACGCGACGACCTTGGACGCGAACAGCGCGAGCCGCACGTCCTCGACGAACGCGTCGCGGTCCGTGACGTCCCACGGCGTGGTCGCGGCGGCGAGCGTGCCGCGCGCGGCCTCGCGCTGCGGCGAACCACCCGAGAGGGCACGCGCGAACGTGGCCTCGGCGATCCCCGTGATCGGCACGCCCAGGTCCAGGCCGTTCTGGACCGTCCAGCGGCCGGTGCCCTTCTGCTCCGCCTGGTCGAGCACGACGTCGACGAACGCCGCACCGGTCTGCGGGTCGACGTGCGCCAGGACGTCCGCGGTGATCTCGATGAGGAACGACTCGAGGTCGCCCGTGTTCCACTCGGCGAAGATCTCGCCGATCTGCGCGGCCGAGGCGCCGAGCCCCTGCTTGAGCAGGTCGTACGCCTCCGCGATGAGCTGCATGTCGGCGTACTCGATGCCGTTGTGCACCATCTTGACGAAGTGGCCCGCACCGTCGGGGCCCACGTACGTGCAGCACGGCACGCCGTCGACCTTCGCCGAGATCTTCTCGAGGATCGGGCCCAGGCTCGCGTACGACTCGCGCGTACCGCCCGGCATGATCGACGGGCCGAGCAGCGCGCCCTCCTCGCCGCCGGAGACGCCCGAGCCCACGAAGTGCAGACCGCGCGCCCGCAGCGCGTTCTCGCGGCGGATCGTGTCCGGGAAGTGCGCGTTGCCCGCGTCGACGACGATGTCGCCGTCCTCGAGGAACGGCAGCAGCTCGTCGATCACGGCGTCCGTAGCGGCGCCGGCCTTGACCATGACGACGACCTTGCGCGGCCGCTCGAGCGACGCGACGAAGTCCGCGACGGACTCCGACGGCACGAACGTCCCCTCGTCGCCGTGGTCCTCGACGAGCGACTGCGTCTTGGCGTACGACCGGTTGTGGATCGCCACCGTGTACCCGTTGCGGGCGAAGTTCCGGGCGAGGTTGCGGCCCATGACCGCAAGCCCCGTGACACCGATCTGTGCGGTTGCGACCGTCGCGCCGGCTGCAGAGTCGACCATGCTGGGGGGTGCTCCTTCGGATCGTCGGCCGCGGGCGCGCGTGCGCACCGGCCGTGAGGGGTGCCTGCGCCAGCGTAGTGCGAGCCCCGCGCACCGCTCCGTGCGCGATCACCGGGCAAGACGGGTCAGCGCGTTCGCGCTGCCGGGGCGGGCCAGCTCGCCGCGATCGACTCGGCGGTCGCGCTGTCGCCGAAACCCTCGCGCACGAGCGCCATCACGCGGGCGCGCGCCTCCCGCTCGGCCGCGCTCGTCGTGCGCAGCAGCAGGGTCGCGAGCGCGGCCGGTGCGAGCCGGGTCGCGCCGGGTCCGAACGTGAGGTCGACGATCCGGCCGAGCGAGTCGACCTGCACGTCGACCTCCCCCCGCGGTGAGCGCGCGCGCTGGCGTACGTCGTCGACGCCCTGGCGCACCCGCTCGGCGGTCCGCGCACGCTCCTGCGCCGCCGCGATCGCCGCCCGCACCCCACCAGGGTCGCCCTCGCCGCCCACCGGTGTCCGCTCCATCCCGCAGCCCTCCTCACCTGAACCCACCTGAGCTCACCTGAGCTCACCTGAACTCACCTGAACTGACCTGAACCAGCCCGACCCCGACGCTACGTCGGCGGCCCCCCACGCGTCGCTCGTCATCCACAACCCCCCGACCCCACCGCCCGGGTGGGGCTGCTCGCGCACTCGACGGTGGGGTGGGGACACCACTGCGGCGCGCCGACGATGGTCGCGCCGGTGGCCGGTCGTACGCTCACGCCGTGACCAACGGACCCGACGACGTCCCCGCGGAGTTCATCCGTGCACTGCGCTCGTTGCGGACGGTGACGGTACGTCCGGAGGTCGTGCTCGACGAGGTGCCCGGACCGGCCAGGATCGCGCCGTACTCGGCCGCGCTGACAGCGGAGGTGCGCACCGCGCGGCGCTCGGTCTCGGCCGCGGAGCTCGCATCGGGCCGCTTCGTCGTACTGTTCGACCCGGCGGGCCAGGAGGCCTGGGACGGCTGCTTCCGGCTCGTCACGCTGGTCCGCGCGACGCTCGAAGCCGAGGTCGGCGCCGATCCGCTGCTCGCCGAGGTCGCCTGGACGTGGTTCCTCGACGCGCTCGCAGGTGCCGACCTGGACGCGCACGCGGCCGGGGGGACCGTGACGCGCGTGCTGTCGCAGAGCTTCGGCTCGCTCGAGATCCGTGCGGAGCAGACCGAGCTGGAGATCCGGGCCTCGTGGACCGCGTCCGACGAGGATCTCGCGCCGCACCTGCGCGCATGGGAGACGCTGCTGTGCACCGCCGCCGGCCTGCCGCCGCTGCCTGAGGGCGTCGTGCCGCTCGGTCCGCGGTACTGACGCAGGGGGTGATCTCCGGGCCTCTCCTGTGCTCGCCCCGTTCACACGCACGTCGAGGTCTGGACAGCTCGCTCAAGTCGGACCGGGGCGCTGCCGATGACCTGCCTGTGACCATCGAACCGCTGCGACGTGGGACCGCCGTCCGTCGGCCTGGCCTCACCGCGGTGGCTCCTGTGCAGCGCGCGACCACGGCGCACCAGATGTGCGTCGTCGTCACCGAGGTCGCGGAGGGCGACGGTACGGCGCTGGTGGCCAACCTGCGCCGCCGGGGTGCGCACCGCGTGGTCGTCCTGACCCGTAACGCCAGCCGCGCCGAGCTCGGGATCCTGCTCGCGGGTGGCGTGCGCGGCGCGATCGCCAGCCAGACCGTTCCGATGCTGGTCCGTCTGCCCACCGCCCCGCCCGCGGCGCCGCCCCTGCCGGAGCTGACGCACCGCGAGGTGAGCGTCCTGCAGCTCGTGGCCGAGGGCAAGAGCAACCGCGTGATCGGCGAGGACCTCGGCCTCTCGGCGCTCACCGTCAAGAGCCACCTCGCACGCATCTCGCGCAAGTTCGGCACGGGTGACCGCGCCCAGCTCGTCGCGATGTCCTTCCGCGGCGGTCTGCTGCGCTGAGCGCTGGTCCGCCGCAGCCGGCGCCGCTGTGGTGCGTGCTCGTGCCGCCCCGGGCGTGACGTGCTGCGTTGACACGTGGGCGACACCGCACCCGCGCCTGCGCGAAGCCGAGGCGTGCAGCGCCTACGGTGGGGCACGTGGGGATCAGCGACGCGGTCGACGAGCCGGAGCGCACCGTCGTCGCGCTCACCGAGCCCGCCGAGGGCGTTCCTGCCGTCGTCGAGACCGCCGAGGCGCTCGCCGCGACGATCGCGGCGTTCGGCGCGGGGACCGGACCTGTCGCGGTCGACGCGGAACGCGCGTCCGGCTACCGCTACGGCCAGCGCGCCTACCTCGTCCAGCTCCGCCGGGAGGGTCCGGGAACAGCCCTGATCGACCCGGTGCCGCTGCCGGACCTGAGCGGTCTGTCCGACGCGCTCGTCGGGGTCGAGTGGGTGCTGCACGCGGCGTCGCAGGACCTGCCCTGCCTGGCCGAGGTCGGCCTGCGACCGACCCGTGTGTTCGACACCGAGCTCGCCGCACGGCTGCTCGGGCTCGAGCGCGTGGGGCTCGCGGCCGTCGTCGCCGAGACCCTCGGTCTCGGACTGGCCAAGGAGCACTCGGCCGTCGACTGGTCGACCCGACCCCTGCCGCCCGAGTGGCTGCGGTACGCCGCGCTCGACGTCGAGCTGCTGATCCAGGTGCGCGAGGTGCTCGCCGAGCGGCTCGCAGTCGACGGCAAGGCGGAGTGGGCGGCGCAGGAGTTCGAGGCCGCGCGGCTCGCTCCCCCGCCCGCGCCGCGGGTCGAGCCGTGGCGCCGGGTCTCCGGTCTGCACACGCTGCACGACGCACGGCGACTCGCCGTGGTGCGCGAGCTGTGGGTCGCGCGGGACGCGAACGCACAGCAACGCGACGTGTCCCCCGGTCGCGTGCTGCCGGATGCCGCGATCGTCGCCGCGGCGCACGCGCTGCCGCGCTCGGTCCCGGCTCTGATCGCCCTGCCGGCGTTCTCGGGCAAGGGCACGCGCCGGCGCGCGACGCTGTGGCAGAGCGCGATCGACCGCGGCCTGGCCCTGCCCGACTCCGAGCTGCCGTCGGTCCGCGGTCCACGCTCGGACGCGCCGCCCCCGCCGCGGGCGTGGGCGGAGAAGGACCCGGCGGCGGCCGCTCGCCTCGCGGCAGCCCGCGACGTCGTCGCAGCGATCTCGCAGGAGCGTTCCGTCCCGGCCGAGAACCTGCTGCAGCCCGACCTGCTGCGGCGGCTGTGCTGGACCCCTCCGGACCCGCTGGACGAAGCCGGCATCCGCACGGTCCTCACGGCCGGCAGTGCCCGGCCGTGGCAGGTCGACCTCGTCGCACCGCCGTTCGCAGCCGCGTTCGCCGCACTTCCGGACTCCTGAACCGCACCCGTCCGGGCGACGCGCGACACGTCCGCAGGACTTCGTCGCAACGGAGGGCCCCTCGTCGGGTCCGTGATGTTACTCTCGGGTAACTTGCGTAGGACCTAGGTCCCGCGCACTCCCTGGACACCGCCGTCCCACCGGAGGCCCCGATGCCCGCGCCCGCTGGTTCCACGTCCGACACGCCCCCGACGACCCGCTCGGCTGCGCCGGCCCGCGTCCGACGCACCGTCTTCGTCGACGGCGTCCGCACGCCGTTCGGCCGCGCCCGTCCGGACGGGCTGTACGCGCACACGCGTGCCGACGACCTCGCCGTGGCGACCGTCCGCGAGCTGCTCCGCCGCCACCCCCAGCTCCCGCCGGAACGGATCGACGAGGTCGCCATCGCCGCGACGACGCAGACCGGCGACCAGGGCCTGACGCTCGGCCGGACCGTCGGCGTGCTGGCCGGCCTGCCGCGCACCGTCCCCGGCTACGCGATCGACCGCATGTGCGCGGGCGGCATGACGGCCGTCACCACCGTGGCCGGCGCGATCGGCGTCGGCGCCGCCGACGTCGTGCTCGCGGGCGGCGTCGAGCACATGGGCCGCCACCCGATGGGGTTCGACGCCGACCCGAACCCCCGCTTCGTGTCCGAACGTCTCGTCGCGAACGACGCGCTGAACATGGGCGTGACGGCCGAGAACCTGCACGACCGGTTTCCCGCGCTCACCCGCGAGCGGGCCGACGCGTTCGGTGTCGCCAGCCAGGCCAAGTACGCCGCGGCTCTCGCGGCCGGCCGGATCGAGCCGGACCTCGTCCCGGTCGCGACGCGCGACCCCGAACGGGGCTGGGGCATCGCGACGGCCGACGAACCCCCGCGTCCGGGCACGACCATGGCGGGTGTCGCGGGCCTGGCCACGCCGTTCCGTCCCGGCGGCCGCGTCACCGCTGCGACCTCGGCACCCCTGACCGACGGTGCGGCGAGCTGCCTGCTCGCCGCGGAGGACTCCGCCGCCGAGCTGGGGCTGCCGGTGCGCATGCGCATGGTCACGTTCGCCTACGCGGGCGTCGAGCCCGAGATCATGGGCATCGGGCCGGTGCCCGCGACACGACGTGCGCTGGCTCGCGCAGGCCTGACGATCGACGACATCGGACTGTTCGAGCTCAACGAGGCGTTCGCGGTGCAGGTGCTCGCGTTCCTCGACGCGTACGGGATCGCCGACGACGACCCGCGCGTGAACCCCTACGGCGGCGCGATCGCCGTGGGCCACCCGCTCGCCTCGTCGGGCGTGCGCCTCATGACCCAGCTCGCGCGCCAGTTCGCCGAGCACCCCGAGGTCCGGTACGGACTGACGAGCATGTGCGTCGGGCTCGGCCAGGGCGGCACGGTCGTCTGGGAGAACCCCCACCACGCGGACTACGTCCCGACGAACGACCCGGAGGTCGAGCTGTGAACGACGCCGCCACCACCCCGCCGGCACCCCGCGTCGAGCGCGTCTCGCACGCCCTGGCGCGCGACGTCGCACTGCCCGACGGCGCCGGCACGCTCGTCCTGGTGACGATCGACAACGGCCTGGACCACACCAGGCCGACGACGCTCGGCCCGTCGGGCATCGCCGAGCTCACCGCGACGCTCACCACCGTGCAGGCACGCGTCCGGGCCGGTGAGGTACGGGCCGTCGCCGTCACGGGCAAGCCGTACTTCCTCGCGGCCGGCGCCGACCTCACGCAGGTCGCGACCGTGACCTCGCGCGACGACGCGCTCGCGCTGGGCCGCGACGGTCATCGCGCGTACGCGCTCCTGCAGGACATGGGCGTCCCCACGTTCGCGTTCGTGAACGGCGTCGCGCTGGGCGGCGGCCTGGAGCTCGCGCTCAACTGCGACTACCGCACCGCGGCCGCCGACGTGCGTGCGCTCGCGCTGCCGGAGACCAGCCTCGGCCTCGTTCCGGGCTGGGGCGGCGCCTACCTCGTCCCGCGGCTCGTGGGCGTCGAGCGCGCGCTCGACGTCATCCTCGCCCGCCCGGCCGCCAACAAGCCGTTCACGGCGCAGCAGGCAGCCGAGATCGGGCTCGTCGACGTCGTGCTCGACGCGGCCGACTTCCTCGTCGAGTCCGTGCGCTGGGCGGCCCGCGTGCTCGCCGGGCAGGTCGAGGTCCCTCGCCGTGCGCTCGACGACGAGGAGACGTGGCGGGCCGTCACGGCCGCGGCACGCGCGCGGCTCGACGCGACGATCCACCGCTCGCGGCCGGCGCCGTACCGGGCGCTCGACCTCGTCGCCGCCGCGCGGAGCGCGTCCCGCGACGAGGCGTTCGCAGCCGAGGACGAGGCGCTCGCCGACCTGATCATGTCCGACGAGATGCGCGCGTCGGTGTACGCGTTCGGGCTCGTCTCGGGCGGCAAGCGCCCGGTCGGCGCACCCGACAAGGCACTGGCCCGCAAGGTGACGCGCGTCGGCATCGTCGGCGCCGGCCTGATGGCGGCACAGATCGCGGTGCTGTTCGCGCAGCGGCTCGGCGTCCCGGTCGTGATGCGCGACCTCGACGACGAGCGTGTCGGCCACGGTCTGGGCGCCGTGCGGCAGTCCGTCGAGCGGCTGGTCGCCTCGGGCCGGGTCTCCGAGCCCGCCGCGGCCCGCCTGCTCGGGTCGATCACGGGCACGACCGAGCTCGCCGACCTCGCGAGCTGCGACTTCGTCATCGAGGCCGTCACGGAGGTGCTCGCGCTCAAGAAGCGGGTGTTCGCGGAGGTCGAGCAGATCGTCTCGCCCGAGACGATCCTGGCGACCAACACCTCGGCGCTGTCGATCACGCAGATGGCCGCCGACCTGGCGCACCCCGAGCGCGTCGTCGGCCTGCACTTCTTCAACCCGGTCGCCGCGATGCCGCTGGTCGAGGTCATCCACGCCGAGCACACCTCGCCCGAGGCGCTCGCGACGGGGTTCGCGGTCGCGGACAAGCTGCGCAAGACCGCGGTGCTCGTGGCCGACCGGCCCGGCTTCGTCGTCAACCGTCTGCTCGTGCTCCTGCTGGGCGTGATCGTCGACGCCGTCGAGCACGGGACCCCCGTCGAGGTCGCCGACCGTGCGCTGCGCCCGCTGGGGCTGCCGATGCCGCCGTTCGAGCTGTTCGACCTCGTCGGACCCGCGGTGGGGCTGCACGTCCTCACGTCGCTGCGGGCCGACCTGGGCGAACGGTTCCCGCGCTCGCCGGGCCTCGAGAAGCTCGTCGCCGACGGCACGAAGGTCGTGCAGTCGGCACCCAAGGGGCTGCCCAAGCCGGTCGATCCGGCGATCCAGGCGACGTTCGACGCGGTCCGCGAGGTCGCGTCGGCGGACGAGCCGCTCGACGAGGCCGGCGTGCTCGACGCGGTGCTCACGGCCCTCACGGTCGAAGTCGGTCACATGCTCGACGAGGGCGTCGTCGCCACGCCGCAGCAGATCGACCTGTGCATGATCCTGGGCGCCGGATGGGGCTTCCATCTCGGCGGGCTGACGCCGTACCTCGACCGCACGGGCTGCAGCGAGCGGATCCTCGGTCGCCGTCTCCTGCCGGACGGGGTCGCGAACGCGTCCACCGCCTGACCAGGCACGGCGACGATCGCCGGGACGCGGGCGCCGTTCGGGCGCCGGCCGACGAAGTGCGGCAGGTCCTCCTAGAAGACCTGCAGGCCGCGGGACCGGAACTGGTCGCGGACGCGTTCGACGAGCTCGGGGCTCGGCGGCTGCGTGTCCTCGAGCTCGTAGGTCATGCCCAGCTCGACCCACTTGTCCCGACCCATCTGGTGGAACGGCAGCACCTCGACCCGCGTGACGCACTCACCGAGCGAGGCCACGTACTGCGCGACGATCTCGACGTTCTCCACGTCGTCGGTGAGGCCGGGGACCAGGACGAAGCGGATCCACACCTCGGTGTCGCCGCGTGCGGCGAGCCGGCGGCCGAACTGGAGCGTCGGCTCGAGCTCGCGTCCGGTGACCTTGCGGTAGGTGTCCGGGTCGCCGGACTTCACGTCGAGGAGCACCAGGTCGATGTCGTCGAGCATCTCGTCCGTGCACAGCGCGCCCAGGTTGCCGGACGTGTCGATCGCCGTGTGCACCCCGATCTCCTTCGCACCGCGCATCAGGCGCTTGACGAACGCGGGCTGCATGAGCGGCTCGCCGCCCGAGACCGTCAGGCCCCCGCCGGTCGCCTTCATCACGCCGCGGTAGCGCTTGACCCGCCCGAGGAGCTCCTTGGCGGTGACGTCCGTGCCCCGACGCATCTCCATCGTGTCGGGGTTGTGGCAGTAGAGGCAGCGCAGCGGGCATCCCGCCAGGAACACCGTCAGGCGCGTGCCGGGGCCGTCGACCGCGGTGACGAGCTCCCACGAGTGCACCGAGCCGATCTTGCCCTTGCGCACCGCCGAGAGCTTGTCGGAGCGGGTCTCGCTCTCCGCCTCTTCCAGGCCGTCGGTGCCCGCACCCTGCACGCGGCCGAGCGCGCCCCCGATCAGCGGCATGCCCAGCTCGACGACGGGGGCGCCGACCGGCTCGATCACCGTGCTCATCGTCGCCTCCCGTCGTGGTGAGTGCCTGCTCCGACCGTACTCGTCGTCCCGTGGGAGGGCCGCCTTCGAGCGGGCAGCCCTCCCACGGGACGTGCTGCGTCAGACCGCGCCGTGGAAGGTGCGGGACAGGACGTCGAGCTGCTGCTCGCGGGTCAGCCGGACGAAGTTCACCGCGTAGCCGCTGACGCGGATGGTCAGCTGCGGGTAGTTCTCCGGGTGGTCCATGGCGTCCAGGAGCGTCTCGCGGTTCAGCACGTTGATGTTCATGTGGTAGCCGTTGGACATCGTGTACGCGTCGAGCAGACCGACGAGGTTCTTCACCTGCTCGTCCTTCGTGCGACCCAGGCCGCTGGGCACCACGGACGAGGTCAGCGAGATGCCGTCCTGCGCGTCGGAGTACTGCAGCTTGCCGACCGAGAGCGCCGAGGCGAGCATGCCGTGCGTGTCGCGGCCGTTCATCGGGTTGGCACCCGGCGCGAACGGCTCACCCGCGCGACGGCCGTCGGGCGTCGAGCCCGTGGCCTTGCCGTAGACGACGTTCGACGTGATCGTCAGCACCGACTGCGTGTGCCGCGCGTTGCGGTAGGTCGGGTACTCGCGGATCTTGCGCATGAACGTCTCGACGAGATCCACCGCGATCTCGTCGGCACGGTCGTCGTCGTTGCCGAACGCCGGGAAGTCGCCCTCGATCTGGTACTCGGTGACCAGGCCGTCGGCCGTGCGCAGCGCGCGGACCTTGGCGTACTTGATCGCCGACAGCGAGTCGGTCACGACCGACAGGCCGGCGATGCCGCAGGCCATCGTGCGCAGGATCTCGCGGTCGTGCAGCGCCATCTCGATGCGCTCGTACGCGTACTTGTCGTGCATGTAGTGCACGCAGTTGAGCGCGTCGACGTAGGTCTGGGCGAGCCAGTCCATCTCCTTGTCGAACTTCGACATGACGTCGTCGTAGTCCAGGAACTCGCCCTCGACGGGTGCGCTGACCGGCGCGACCTGCTTGCCGGAGACCTCGTCACGGCCGCCGTTGATGGCGTACAGCAGTGCCTTGGCGAGGTTGACGCGGGCACCGAAGAACTGCATCTGCTTGCCGACACGCATCGGGGACACGCAGCACGCGATGGCCGCGTCGTCGCCCCAGTCGCAGCGGATGAGCTCGTCGGACTCGTACTGCACCGCGGACGTGTCGATCGAGACCTGCGCGCAGTACTCCTTGAAGCCGGTGGGCAGCTCGTCGCTCCACAGGACCGTCATGTTCGGCTCGGGGGCCGGGCCCAGGTTGTAGAGCGTCTGGAGGTACCGGAACGACGTCTTGGTGACGAGCGTGCGCCCGTCCTCGCCCATGCCGCCGATCGACTCGGTCACCCACGTCGGGTCGCCCGAGAACAGCGTGTCGTACTCCGGGGTGCGCAAGAAGCGCACGATCCGCAGCTTGATCACGAAGTCGTCGATGATCTCCTGCGCCTGCTCCTCGGTGAGGACGCCGGCGTCGAGGTCACGCTGGATGAACACGTCGAGGAACGTCGAGGTGCGGCCCAGCGACATCGCGGCGCCGTTCTGCTCCTTCACGGCGGCCAGGTAGGCGAAGTACAGCCACTGCACCGCCTCGACGCCGCTCGTCGCCGGACCCGAGATGTCGAAGCCGTACGACGCGGCCATCTGCTTGAGCTCGCCGAGCGCACGCATCTGCTCGGAGAGCTCCTCACGGGCGCGGATGACGTCCTCGACCGAACGCTCCATGTCGAGGTCGGCCTTCTCGAGCTTCTTCGCGGCGATCAGCGCGTCCACGCCGTACAGCGCGACGCGACGGTAGTCGCCGATGATCCGGCCACGGCCGTAGGCGTCCGGCAGACCCGTGATGATGTGCGACGAGCGCGCGGCGCGCACGTCCGGCGGGTAGGCGTCGAACACGCCGTCGTTGTGGGTCTTGCGGTACTTGGTGAAGATCTCGGTGACGACCGGGTCCTCTTCGTACCCGTAGGTCTTGAGCGAGGTCTGCACCATGCGGTAGCCACCGTTGGGCATGATCGCGCGCTTGAGCGGCGCGTCGGTCTGCAGGCCGACGATGAGCTCGTCGTCCTTGCTGATGTACCCGGGCGCGTGCGACGTGATGGTCGACGGCGTCTTCGCGTCGATGTCGTACACGCCCTTCTCGCGCTCCTCGGGGAACATCGCCGCGAGCGTGTCCCAGATCCCGGTCGTGCGGGCGGTCGGCCCGGCCAGGAACGCGGAGTCACCGGTGTACGGCGTGTAGTTGCGCTGGATGAAGTCGCGGACGTCGACGTGGTCCACCCAGGGCCCGGTCACGAACCCTTCCCATGCGGCGGGCGTCGTTGCCTCGAGGTGATCAGTGCCGGGTACGGCCGTGGTGGACATCTGCGCTCCTTGTTGGAATCGGTCCGACAACTCGAACCTACGAAGCAAATGATGGGATGTCTCAGGACCTGCGTCCCAGCACCAGTGTGCGCCCTGTCACAGCGCACCGCGAGAGCCTCCGTACGGCCCCGTGCGGCGCGCGTTCAGCGCCCGTTCAGCGCCCGTCGAGCGCGGCCAGGACGTCGCGCGCGACGTCCTGCGGCGTGAGGCGCAGCGAGCCCGTGAGCTGTTCGCGCGTGGCGTGCGCCAGGAACGTGCGCGGGATGCCGACGCACTGCACGGGCGTCGTGATGCCCTGCTCCCCCGCGCGCTGCGCGATGTGCGCACCGATGCCGCCGTCGACGAGTCCGTCCTCGATCGTCAGCACGTGGTCGTGCTCACCGACGAGCTTGACCAGGGCCTCCGGCACCGGGAGCACCCAGCGCGGGTCGACGACGCTCACGCGCAGCCCGTGCGCGGCGAGGAGCGTGCCCGTCTCGAGCGCGCACGCCGCCATCGCACCGACGCCGACGACGAGCACCGAGGTCGCCGCGTCGCCGGCTCCGTCGTGACGGGCGAGGACGTCGACGCCGTCCACGTCCTCGAGCGCGGGGATCTCGTCGCCGAGCGCACCTTTCGGGTAGCGCACGACCGTCGGCGCGTCGTCGACGTCGACGGCCTCGCGCAACGCGCTGCGCAGCGTCGCCTCGTCGCGCGGAGCCGCCAGGCGCAGCCGCGGCACGATCGAGAGCATCGCCATGTCCCACATGCCGTTGTGGCTCGCTCCGTCGTCGCCGGTCAGGCCGGCGCGGTCGAGCACGAAGGTGACACCCGCGCGGTGCAGCGCGACGTCCATCAGCACCTGGTCGAACGCACGGTTCAGGAAGGTCGCGTACACCGCGACGACGGGGTGCAGGCCCCCGAAGGCCATGCCCGCGGCCGAGGTCGCGGCGTGCTGCTCCGCGATGCCGACGTCGAACACGCGCGTCGGGAACTCGGCCGCGAACGGCGCGAGCCCGACGGGCTGGAGCATCGCGGCCGTGATCGCGACCACGTCGGGACGACGGCGACCGATCCGCACGATCTCGTCGGCGAACACGCCGGTCCAGCCGAACCTCGACGGAGCGACCGGCAGGCCGGTCTCGGGGTGGATCCGGCCCACGGCGTGGAACCGGTCCGCCACGTCCTGCTCGGCGGGCGTGTACCCGCGCCCCTTCTCCGTGATGACGTGCACGATCACGGGTGCGCCGAACGACTGCGCGCGGCGCAGCGCGCGTTCGACCGCGGGCTCGTCGTGCCCGTCGACCGGACCGATGTACTTCAGCCCGAGGTCCTCGAACATGCCCTGCGGCGCGACGACGTCCTTGATGCCCTTCTTGAGCCCGTGCAGCGCGTCGTAGGCGATCCGCCCGGGCGGACCCGAGCGGTTGAGCGTGCGCTTGCCCCACGACAGGACGCTCTCGTAGCCCTGGGTCGTGCGCAGCGTGTCGAGGTGGTACGCGAGCCCGCCGATGGTCGGCGCGTAGGAGCGACCGTTGTCGTTCACGACGACGACGAGCCGGCGGTCCTCGGTCGCGGCGATGTTGTTCAGCGCCTCCCAGGCCATGCCGCCCGTGAGCGCGCCGTCGCCGATCACCGCGACCACGTGCCGGTCGTCGCGGCCCTGCACCTCGTTGGCCTTGGCGATACCGTCCGCCCAGCTCAGCGCGGTGGACGCGTGCGAGTTCTCGACCACGTCGTGCTCGGACTCGGACCGGCTCGGGTACCCCGAGAGCCCGTCGCGGTGCCGCAGCCTGCGGAAGTCTCCGCGGCCCGTGAGCAGCTTGTGCACGTAGGACTGGTGACCGGTGTCGAACACGAGAGTGTCCCGCGGGGACTCGAACACGCGGTGCAGCGCGATCGTCAGCTCGACCACGCCGAGGTTGGGGCCGAGGTGACCGCCCGTACGCGAGACCGAGTCGACGAGGAACGTGCGGATCTCCTCGGCGAGCGCCGTGACCTGTGCGGGGCGCAACGCGCGCACGTCGGCGGGAGAGCCGATGGTGGGCAGGATCGGCTTCGGCTTGGGCACGCCTCTCGCCTCCGTCCGGGTCCGTCCGTGATTGTGGCGGCGCTGCCGCGCGGTGCGGCCGCCGACTGCGTGTCGACCTCCCACTGTAGAGCCGACCCCGCCCGCAGTCGTGCGATGACAGGTGTCGCGGGCCTGCATCCGCCTACCATGGGCCGGAAAGGGGAACCCTCCATGCGCTTCCTGCCTGGCCAGTCGGCCACCTCCGACCTCACGTACGGCGACGTCTTCCTCGTGCCGTCGCGTTCCGAGGTCACCTCCCGCTTCGACGTCGACCTCGCGAGCGTCGACGGCACCGGCACGACGATCCCGGTGGTCGTCGCGAACATGACCGCGGTCGCCGGTCGCCGGATGGCCGAGACGGTCGCCCGTCGTGGCGGGATGGCGGTCATCCCGCAGGACATCCCGGTGGACGTCGTCGCCGACGTGGTGGCCTCCGTCAAGGCCGCGCACCCGGTCGTCGAGTCGCCGGTGGTCGTCTCGCCGCACGACACCGTGCACACCGCGCTCACGCTGATCGGCAAGCGATCGCACGGCGCGGCCGTCGTCGTCGAGGACGGCCGTCCGGTGGGCGTCGTGACCGAGGCCGACTGCCAGGGTGTCGACCGGTTCACGCAGGTCGCGGACGTCATGACCGGGCAGCCGACGACCGTCGACCTGGACGTCGTCGAGCAGGGCGGCCTGCGCGGCCTCGAGGCGGCGTTCGAGACGCTGCACGCCGGCCGGCGCCGGTTCTCCCCGGTCGTCCGCGACGGCCGCCTCGTCGGGGTGCTCACGCAGGTCGGCGCGTTGCGCTCGTCGATCTACCGACCCGCGCTCGACGAGCAGGGCCGCCTGCGCATCGCGGCAGCCGTCGGCATCAACGGCGACGTCAAGGCCAAGGCCGCCGCGCTGCTCGAGGCGGGCGTCGACACGCTCGTCGTCGACACCGCGCACGGCCACCAGCGCAAGATGCTCGAGGCGCTCGCCGCGGTGCGTGCGCTCGACCCGCAGGTGCCGGTCGTCGCCGGCAACGTCGTGACGGCCGAGGGCACGCGCGACCTCGTCGAAGCCGGTGCCGACATCGTCAAGGTCGGCGTCGGGCCGGGTGCGATGTGCACCACGCGCATGATGACCGCGGTCGGCCGCCCGCAGTTCTCGGCGGTGCTCGAGTGCGCCGCGGAGGCCCGCCGGCTCGGCCGGCACGTGTGGGCCGACGGCGGGGTGCGCCACCCGCGCGACGTCGCGCTCGCGCTCGCCGCGGGCGCCTCGCAGGTCATGGTCGGGTCCTGGTTCGCCGGCACGCACGAGTCGCCCGGCGACCTGCACGAGGACGGCACCGGTCGGCTCTACAAGGAGTCGTTCGGCATGGCGTCGGCGCGTGCGGTCGCGGCGCGCACACGCGGTGGCTCGGCGTTCGACCGCGCGCGCAAGGCCGTGTACGAGGAGGGCATCTCGTCGTCCCGGATGTACCTCGACCCGCGCCGTCCGGGCGTGGAGGACCTGCTCGACCAGATCACGTCCGGCGTGCGCTCGGCCGCGACCTACGTGGGTGCGGTCACGCTCGACGAGCTGCACGACCGCGCGGTCGTCGGGATCCAGTCCGCCGCCGGGTACGAAGAAGGCCGCCCCCTGCCGGACGGGTGGTGAGCGTCGTGCGACCTGTCCTGGTGCTCACGCACGTCCACTACGAGGGCCCCGGCCTGATCGCGCCCGGCCTGGACACCCCGCTGCGCGTCCGCACGGTCGTCGGGGACCCCGCACCGCGCCTGCCCGCGCTCGACGAGCTCGCGGGGATCGTCGTGATGGGCGGTCCGATGGACGCCGACGACGACGCGGGCTTCCCCGGTCTCGCGGCCGAGCGACGGCTGCTGGCCGAGGCGGTGGAGGCCGACGTGCCCGTGCTCGGCGTGTGCCTCGGCATGCAGCTGCTGGGCCTGGCGCTCGGCGCGCGCCTGCACCGTCGGCACGGCACCGAGATCGGCTTCGGCGAGGTCGACGTCGTCGCCGAGGACGTCGTGCTGGGGCCGCTCGGCACCCGGCCGACCGTGCTGCACTGGCACTCCGACGCGATCGACCTGCCCGCCGGTGCGACGCTGCTCGCCTCGAACGACGCCACGCCGGTGCAGGCGTTCCGGGCCGGTGCGGCGCTCGGCGTGCAGTTCCACATCGAGCTCGAGCCGTCGATGCTCGACCTGTGGCTCGGCACGCCCGACCTCGTCGGCGAGCTCGACGACGAGGCGGTCGCGCAGATCCGCAGCGACGGTGCGAGACACCTGCCGACGCTCGTGCCTGCGGCCCGCAAGCTCGTCGCCGCGTTCGCGGACCAGGTGCAGGCCCGCGGGTGAGCCCGGGGGTGGGCTCGGCGGTGGGCTCGGGGCCGGGTCCGGGCGACGCCGTGCCGGACGCCCGGGCGCAGCTCACGGCGCTGTGCGCGCGCGGCCTGGACTGGCAGGTCGACCCCGCCCGCTGGGCCGCGCTGGGGGCGTCGGCGCGGCCGGCGGCGGTGCTCGTGCTGTTCGGGCTGCTCGACGACGTCCCCGCGGCCGCCGACCGGCCCGCCGTCGCGGCCGGGCTGGACGTGCTGCTGCAGCGCCGCGCCGCGTCGCTCGGCCACCACGCCGGCCAGGTCTCGTTCCCCGGCGGGCGGCTCGAGCCCGACGACGCCGGCCCGCGGGAGGCGGCGTTGCGCGAGGCCGTCGAGGAGGTCGGCCTGGACCCGGCGGGCGTCGAGGTCCTCGGCACGCTCCCGCCGCTCGCGCTGCCGGTCAGCGACCACCTCGTCACGCCCGTCCCGGCGTGGTGGACCCGCCCGTCGCGCGTCGCCGCGGTCGACCACGCGGAGACGGTCGACGTGTTCCGCATCCCGGTCGCGGACCTGCTCGACCCGGTGCACCGCGGCGTCGTCGTGCACGAGCGCGCGGGGCGCACGGTGCGCACGCCGGCGTTCGACGTCGGGGACGTGCTGGTCTGGGGCTTCACCGCGATCGTGCTGGCGCGCATGTTCGACGCCCTCGGCTGGAGCGAGCCGTGGGACACCCGTCGCGTGCTGGACCCGGGCACGTGAGCGGCCCGGTGCACCCCAAGATCGAGATCGACGTCGACGCCCGGCTCGCACGCACCCTGCTCGCCGAGCAGCACCCGGACCTCGCCGACCTGCCCCTGCACGGCCGCGTGCACGGCTGGGACAACATCACGTGGCGGCTCGGCGACGGCCTCGCGCTGCGGTTCCCCGTGCGCGCGCTCTCCGCGCCCCTCGTCGAGCGCGAGCACCGCTGGCTGCCCCGCCTCGCCGCGCACCTGCCCGTGCCGGTGCCCGTTCCCGTGCGCACCGGTGCGCCGGGCCCGCACTTCCCGTGGTCGTGGTCCGTGGTGCCCTGGCTCGCGGGCACCACGGCCGCCCGGACCCGCGTCGAGGACCGGGCCGTTTGGGCCACCGACCTCGCCGAGGCGCTGGCGGCCCTGCACCGGCCGGCGCCGCCCGACGCACCGGAGAACCCGTTCCGGGCCGTCCCGCTCGCGACGCGTGCGGCGGTCGTCGGACCCCGGCTCGCCGCGGCGCACCTCCCCCACACGGACGTGCTCGCCGACGCGTGGGCCCGGGGCCTCGCGGCACCTGCGTACGGCGGGACGCCGCGGTGGGTGCACGGGGACCCCCACCCGGCCAACCTGCTCGCCGACCACGGCCGGCTCGTCGGCCTCATCGACTTCGGCGACCTGTCCGCGGGCGACCCGGCGTCCGACCTCGCGACGGCGTGGCTGACGTTCGGGCCGGCCGGGCGGGCCGCGTTCGTCGCACGGTCGGACGAGCTGCGCGGCTGGGACGACGCGACCTGGCAGCGCGCCCGCGCGTGGGCCGCGGCGTACGTCCCGACGCTGCTGGCACATCCCGACGAGTACCCGTCGCTGGCCGTCATCGGGCGGCACACCGCGGCGCAGCTCTCCCTCGACGCGGCGCTCTGACGCCTTCGCACCGCCCACCGCGGCGTGACCTGCGGTTCGGTCGGTGTACACGCGCATCCATGTGACCTGACGCACACGTGCCCTTGGTCCTACGAACTCACCCCTGCGTACCGAAACGATCAGTTCTGCGACCCGCTGACGGATCGCCCGGCACAGCCGGACCACCGCCCCGAAGGACTCTCGATGTCGACCTCCGCGACCGGCTCCAGCAACGGTCTCGTCCGTCTGCTCGCCCTCATCACCATCATCTTCGGCGGCGTGTTCATCGTCGCCGGGGCCGCCACCTGGATCGCCGTCTCGGTGAACCTCAAGGCGGAGAACATCACCGTCTCCGACGACGCCGAGGCGTTCGCCGGTCAGACCGTCGACACGCCGTGGGAGGCGTGGTCGCAGGCGGCCATCATCAACCACCACGCCCTCGCAGCCTCGGGCGGCCTGACCTACGCCGAGATCGGCGCCGAGATGACCGAGCTCAAGGCCGACCTCGCCGCACAGGGCCTGTCCGACGAGGAGATCGCCGCCAACGAGGACCTCATCGCGCTGCAGAACACCCGCACCACGGTCATGAACGGCTCGTTCCTGCGGGCCTCGCTGTTTACGTCGGTCATCGCCTTCGGCGTGGCCCTGCTCGTGGTCGGCCTGGGTGCGGTCGTCACCGTCATCGGTGTCGCGCTGCGCAAGCTCGCGCCCGCTGTCCAGGTCGAGGCCGCCGCGCCGGCGACGCCTGCGACCGCCTGACGGACGTCCCAGGACGCGCGGCCCCTGCCGCGCACCGAAGGCCCTCGCTCTCCCCCCGGAGCGAGGGCCTTCGCATGGGTTGACGCATGTGGCTAATGCAGTTAGCTTTCTGTTCGTGACGACCACCGTGCACCACCTCGACCGCGACGAGGGCCGCATCGCGTACACCCTCGACGGACCCGACGACGCACCGCTCGTCGTCCTGCTTCCCGGCATGGGCGACACGCGCAGCACCTGGCGCGAGCTCACCGGCCCCCTGCTCGCCGAGGGCTACCGCGTCGCGGTCGCCGACCTGCGCGGCCAGGGCGACTCGGACCTGACGTTCCGTACCTTCGGCGACGTCGCGACCGCGCAGGACGCGATCGCGCTCGTCGAGCACCTCGGCGGGCCGGCCGTGCTCGTCGGGCACTCGATGAGCGCCGGTGCGGCCGCGTGGGCCGCCGCGGAGCGTCCCGACCTCGTCGCCGGCCTCGCCCTGTCCGGACCGTTCCTGCGCGACCCGTCGGGCAACCGAGGCGGCGGGGCTGCCCGCATCGCGTTCCAGGCGGTCTTCGTACCGCCGTGGGGCGCGTTCGCGTGGACGTCGTACTACCGCTCGCCGCTGCACCGCGGCGCGCAGCAGCCGTGGCTCGACGAGCACGTCGCGGAGCTGCGTGCGAGCTACCGCTCGCGCGCGCGGCTGCGGCAGCTGCGTCGCCTCGCGGGCCAGCTCACGCACGCGGTCGTGGAGGCGCGCCTCGCCGAGGTCGACGCGCCCACGATCGCGTTCGTCGGAGCGCTCGACCCGGACTTCCCCGACCCGCGGGCGGAGGCCACCTGGATCCGCTCCGCGCTGGACGCGCAGGTCGTCCTGGTCGACGACGCCGCGCACTACCCGCACGCGCAGCGCGCCGACGTCGTGGTGCCCGAGGTGCTCGGCTTCCTCGCGGGGCTGCCGCGCGAGGTCGGGGGCTGGGCGCCCGCGCAGGCCCGTGCCTAGGGCGGGGCTGAGCCCACAGCTCGTCGCCGACCTGGCGCTCGCGGTCGTCGACGAGCACGGACCGGATGCGCTCACGCTCGCGGCCGTCGCCCAGCGGGCCGGCGTCGCGGTGCCGAGCCTCTACAAGCACGTCGCCGGGCTGCCTGCGCTGCGTGCGGCCGTCGCGCTGCACTGCGTGGACGAGCTCGCCGACGTGATGGCCGGTGCGCTCGACGGCAGGTCGTCGAGCGAGGCCCTCGTGGCGCTCGCGCACGCACTACGTCGTCACGCGCTCGCGCACCCGGGCCGCTACGCCGCTGCGCAGTCCGACTGGGTGCGCGAACCGTCCGCCGAGCTGCTGGTCGCGGGCGCCCGCGCCGTCGGGGTCGCGCGTGCGGCGGTCGCGGCGCTCGGCGTCCCGCCGGACCGGCAGGTCGACGCCGTGCGGGCCGTCCGCGCGACGCTGCACGGCTTCGTCTCGCTCGAGCTGGCCGGCGGGTTCGGGATGCCCGACGACGTCGACGTGAGCTTCGACTTCCTCGTCGCCGGGCTGGTCGAGGCCCTGGTGGCTGCCGGGGCGGGCACGGCACGGCCCGTCGTCGGCTGAGCGGTCAGCCGCGCGGGTCGCGGACCGCGGCGAGGAAGACCGGCCAGCCCGTCTCGCCGTCCTGCACCGCGAGCAGGAACGGACGGTCGACGTCGACCTCGAGGTCGACGAGCGGCGCCGCCGAGCCTGCATCGCCCAGCTCCGTCACGGCCGCTGCCCGCGTGCCCTCCTCGTCGACGAGGAGCACGGCCTGCTGAGTCGCCTGCGCGAGGGTGACGGGCGAACCGTCGGCCAGCACACCCGTGCGGGCCTGGCTCCCCACACCCAGCTCGTCGAGCACGCCGGCGAGGTTGGTCGTCGTGCGCAGCGCGAGCTTCGGCAGCGCCAGCCGGACGACCACCGGCGCCGCGTCGTCGAGCGCGGCCGACAACGCGGAGAGCACCTGCGGGTCCGCGCCCGCGGGATCCGTCGCCAGGTCCGAGCCGTCCGGCGGCAGGTACACGTCGGCGTGCAGGTCGTCGGCGTACGGGAGCCGCACGGCGACCCAGCCGTCGCGCTGCACGGCGGGAACGGTCAGCAGCGCGTGCATCGTCGGGACGTCCGCGCCGGCGCCCCCGCCGATCGCGAACGGCGCGTTCGACGTGCCCGCCTCCGCGAAGGGCTGCTGCCACGCCGCGGCGAACGCGACGACGTCCTGCAGCACCGTCACGAGGCTCTCGTCGGGCACGATCGCCGACCTGTCGACGAGACCGCCCGTCTCCAGCGCGACCCACGCGTCGAGCGCCGCCTTGCCGTCCGACGAGGCCAGGTCGGTGACGAGCACGCCGGCACCGAACGCCCGCCAGAGCCGGTCGAGGTAGGGCTGCGCGATCCGCGCGTCGTCGTCGACGACCACGCGCTGGCGGGTGTGGACCATCGGCGTGGTCGGTGGGTGCTCCGCCGCCACGAGCGCGGGGTCGCCGTCATAGCGCGCCAGTGCGGCGAGCAGCGCGTCGACGGCATCGGTCCGTTCCTGCCCGCTCGCGCCGAGCGCGGCGTCGAACGGCGCCGTCTCACCGTCCACCGCGCCCTCGGCCAGCATGGCCAGCGCCGAGACGAGGCTGGACGGCGACACCACCGCCCCCGCGTCGTCGTCGACGGCCTGCAGCGTCTCGACGCCGAGCGCCCACGACGCCGCCACCACGTCGTCGAGCGCACCGGCGTCCGCGACCGCGACCCGCGCGCGCTCCCCCGTGCCCGTCTTCTCCTGCGCCGCCTGCACCGTGCCGCCGCACCCTGCCAGCGCCAGCACGCCCAGGACCGCCCCCGCCCGCAGCATCCTCATACCGACCATGTGTGCTCATCCGCCGGATCCCTGCAGGCGGACGGGACCGGCGTCAGCCTGCGCGCGGGTCGAGCACCTCGGCCAGGAAGACCGGCCAGCCGGTGGTGGTGTCGCGCACGACCATGAGGAACGGCCGGTCGAGCACGACCTGGTTCGGCGGTGGCATCCGCAACGACTCGGTGACGCCGACCGAGGTCACCGCGGCGGCGCGCGTGCCCTCCTCGTCGACCTGCAGCACCGCCTGCTGGACCGCCTGCACGGCGGAGCCCTCCACGACTCCGGTGAGGTCGGCGCCGACGATCCCGAGGCCCGCGAGCAGGGTCATGAGGTCGGTGGTCGACTCGAGGTCGATCGTCGGGAGCCGGACCAGCACGCGATCGGCGGCTGCGTCGTCGAGCGCGGTCGACAGGCCCGCGAGCGTCGTCGGCTCGGCGGCCGACGGGTCGTCCGCCGCGGCGCTGCCCTCGGGCGGCAGGTACAGGTCGGCGACGAGGTCGTCCCGGTACGGCAGCCGGACCGCCTGCCAGCCGTCGGCGGAGACCGCCGCCGTGTCGAACTCCCCCTCCATCGTCGGGACCAGGACGCGTTCGCCGACCACCGTGAACGGCTGGTCACCGGACAGGGCGACGTCGAACGGCGTCTTCCACGCGGCCGCGAGCACGACCGCGTCCTGCAGCACCGCGACCAGGTTCGGGTCCGGCGTGATCGGGCTCGTCGGCACGAGGCCGCCCGTGTGGGTCCGGGCGAACTCGTCGAGCGCGTCGCTGCGCGTCGCGAGGTCGTCGACGACGACTCCCGCGCCGTAGCCCGCCGCGAGCCGGTCGAGGAACGCCCGCTGCGGCGTCGCGTCGTCGTCGACGACGATCTGCTGGGCGGTGTGCAGCATCGGGACGACGGGCAGCTTGTCGGCGGCCACCAGCGCCGGGTCGCCCTCGTAGCGTGCAAGCGCGGCCAGCAGTGCGTTGACGGCGTCGGTGCGCTCGTCGCCCACGGCGCCCAGCGCGGCGTCGAACGGCGCGTGCCCGTCGCCCGCGCCCTCGCCGAGCATCGCGAGCGCGGTGAGCAGGCTCGACGGCGAGACGACCGTCCCGTCGTCGTCCTCGCCCTCACGCAGCGCCTCGACCCCGAGCGCCCATGTCGCGGCGACCACGTCGTCCAGCGCGTCCGCGTCGTCGAGCCGGACCGTCACCCGCGTGACGTCGGCGCGGGCTGTTGCGCTCGGCGGCGCGGTGGGTGAGGCGGCACAGCCGCCCAGGACTGCCGTGCCGCCCACGACCGCTCCGGCCACGACCGCACCCGTCATCCGCACTGCTCCGCGCATGCCCTGACTGTGTCGCGACCCCCCGCGATCTTGCGTGCGCAGGGGGTCGCGGCCGATCAGGCGACGCCGGCGACCTGGCGCAGGACGTACTGCAGGATGCCGCCGTTGCGGTAGTAGTCCGCCTCACCGGGGGTGTCGATGCGCACGACGGCGTCGAACGCGACGACCGAGCCGTCGGCCTTCGTCGCGGTGACCGCGACCGTGCGCGGCGTGACACCGTCGTTGAGCGCGGTGACCCCTGCGATGTCGAACGTCTCGGTGCCGTCGAGCCCGAGCGAGTCGGCCGACTCACCCTCGGGGAACTGCAGCGGCAGGACGCCCATCCCGATGAGGTTGGAGCGGTGGATGCGCTCGAACGACTCGGTGATGACCGCGCTCACGCCGAGCAGGCGCGTGCCCTTGGCCGCCCAGTCGCGCGAGCTGCCCGAGCCGTACTCCTTGCCGCCCAGCACGACGAGCGGCACGCCCGCGGCCTGGTACGCGACCGACGCGTCGTAGATCGTCGCGTCCTCGCCCGTGAGCAGGTTCTTGGTGAACCCGCCCTCGACCCCGGGCACGAGCTGGTTGCGCAGCCGGATGTTCGCGAACGTGCCGCGGATCATGACCTCGTGGTTGCCGCGGCGCGAGCCGTAGGAGTTGAAGTCCCGGCGGTCGACGCCGTGCTGCGCCAGGTACAGACCCGCGGGCGAGTCCGCCTTGATCGAGCCGGCGGGGCTGATGTGGTCGGTCGTGACCGAGTCGCCCAGCTTGGCCAGCACGCGTGCGCCGGTGATGTCCGTGACGGCCTCGGGAGTGGCGCCCATCCCCTCGAAGTACGGGGGCTTGCGCACGTAGGTGGAGGCCGGGTCCCACGAGAAGACGTTGCCCTCGGGCGTCTCGAGGCCGCGCCAGCGCTCGTCACCCGCGAACACGTCCGCGTAGTCGTCCTCGAACATCTTGCGGTCGATCGACGCGTCGATCGTGGCCTGCACGGACTCCGGCGTCGGCCAGATGTCCCGCAGGAACACCGGGTGGCCGTCCTCGGTACGGCCGAGCGGGTCCGCCTCGAAGTCGAAGTCCATCGTCCCGGCGAGCGCGTACGCGATGACCAGCGGCGGCGACGCGAGGTAGTTCAGCTTCACGTCCGGGTTGATGCGACCCTCGAAGTTGCGGTTCCCGGACAGGACCGCCGCGACCGCGAGGTCGTTCTCCTGCACGACGGCCGAGACCTGCTCGTCGAGCGGACCCGAGTTGCCGATGCAGGTCGCGCAGCCGTACCCGACGAGGTGGAAGCCGAGCTTCTCGAGGTACGGCCACAGGCCGGCCTTCTCGTAGTAGTTGGTCACGACCTGCGATCCGGGCGCCATCGACGTCTTGACCCAGGGCTTGGCGACCAGCCCCTTCTCGACCGCGTTCTTGGCGAGCAGTGCGGCGGCGAGCATGACGGACGGGTTCGAGGTGTTGGTGCACGACGTGATCGACGCGATCGCGACGGCGCCGTGGAACAGCTCGAAGTGGCGCCCCTGACTGTCGGTCACCGGGTGCGTGCGGGTCACGGCCGACGAGATCGCGGGCGAGTCCGAGGCCGGGAAGGACTCCCGCTCGGCCTCGTCGGTCGCGAGCGCCACCTCGGGCGCGTACGTCGGCAGGTCACGCTGGAACTGCTCCTTGGCCCGGCTCAGCTCGATGCGGTCCTGCGGGCGCTTGGGGCCGGCGATCGACGGGACGACCGTCGACAGGTCGAGCTCGAGGTACTCGGAGTAGACGGGTTCGGTGTAGCCGGCGGCGCTCGGGTCGTGCCACAGGCCCTGCTCCTTGGCGTACGCCTCGACCAGCGCGAGCTGCTCGGCGGAGCGGCCGGTGAGCCGCAGGTAGTCGATCGTGACGCCGTCGATCGGGAAGATCGCGACGGTCGAGCCGAACTCCGGGCTCATGTTGCCGATGGTCGCGCGGTTCGCGAGCGGCACCGCCGCGACGCCCTCGCCGTAGAACTCGACGAACTTGCCGACGACGCCGTGCTGGCGCAGCTTCTGCGTGATCGTGAGCACGACGTCGGTCGCGGTGACGCCGGCCGGGATGTTCCCCGTCAGCCTGAACCCGACGACGCGCGGGATGAGCATCGAGACCGGCTGGCCCAGCATGGCCGCCTCGGCCTCGATGCCGCCGACGCCCCAGCCGAGCACGCCCAGGCCGTTGACCATCGTGGTGTGCGAGTCGGTGCCGACGCACGTGTCCGGGTACGCCTTGCCGTCACGCACCATGACGACGCGCGCGAGGTACTCGATGTTGACCTGGTGGACGATGCCGGTGCCCGGCGGGACGACCTTGAAGTCGTCGAACGCCGTCTGGCCCCAGCGCAGGAACTGGTAGCGCTCGCGGTTGCGCTGGTACTCCAGCGCGACGTTGCGCTCGAACGCGTCGGCGCGCCCTGCGACGTCGATCTGCACGGAGTGGTCGATCACCATCTCGGCGGGAGCCAGCGGGTTGATCCGCTCCGGGTCTCCCCCGAGCTCGGCGACCGCCTCGCGCATCGTCGCGAGGTCGACGACGCACGGCACGCCCGTGAAGTCCTGCATGATCACGCGCGCCGGCGTGAACTGGATCTCGGTGTCCGGCTGGGCGTCCGGGTCCCACGCGGCGAGCGCGCGGATGTGGTCGGCGGTGATGTTCGCGCCGTCCTCGGTGCGCAGCAGGTTCTCGGCGAGCACCTTGAGACCGAACGGGAGGCGTTCGAGGCCGGGAACGGCCGCCAGCCGGTAGATCTCGTACGAGGCGTCACCGACCTCGAGAGTTCCCTGCGATCCGAAGCTGTCGACGGTGCTCACTGGCGCTCCTCCACGTGCGGCGAGTCGGCCAGGATCTGGGGGTATCCCGGCTCGCGGGGCGTCCGCCCAGCGTAGCCGCTGCGGACGCGATTATCTCGACGTCAAGATACATGGTTCGGGGCGCCGGCGCGACCGCGGCCCGCCGGGCGAGCGCGCTCCGACGGGCCACAGTGGTCGCTCAGCGCTTGCGCAGTGCTCGCGCTGCGCTCGCGCTGCGCTCACTCGGTGCTCGCTCAGTGCTCGTCGCGCTTGACGGCCTCCTCGGCCTTGCGCTCGGCCTCGACGGCCCGCCGGTGCGCGCGCGCGTCGTACTCGGGAGTTCCCTGCTTGTAGAGCTCCTGGGTGGCCGTGCGCCGGGCCTCGGCCAGCCTGTGCTCGTCGTGCTCGCTCATCGCTGCGTCCCCTCTCGTCGTCCGCGGGCCGTGCCCGCAGTGTCCACGCTAGGCCGCGGCGACCGCGCGCACCATCGCAGCCCGGACCGGACGTCGGCCCCCGACGCGGTCACCGGGTGAGGACCGCGACCGCCTCGACGTGGTGCGTCATCGGGAACAGGTCGTACCCGACGACGGACTCGAGGCCGTAGCCCTCCTCGGCGAGCAGCCCGACGTCGCGCGCGAGCGCGGCCGGGTCGCACGCGACGTAGACGATGCGCTCGGGCCGCAGCGCGGCTGTCGCGGCGACGACCTTGCGACCGGCGCCCGCCCGCGGCGGGTCGAGCACGACGACGTCGGCGTGCACGACGTCGGAGGCCGCGTCGCGCTCCCCGGTCAGCACGCGCGTCACGTCGCCCGCGTGCAGCTCGACGTTGGTGCGGTCGTGCAGGTTGCGGCGCGCGTCGCGCACCGCACGCTCGTCGCCCTCGACCGACACGACCTCGCCCGAGGGCCCGACGGCATCGGCGAGCGGCGCCGCGAACAGGCCTGCACCCGAGTACAGGTCGAGCACGGTCGAGCCGACCACATCGCCGACACCGGCGAGGACCGCACCGACCAGCACCTCCGGCGCCGCGCGGTGCACCTGCCAGAACCCGCTCGCGGCCACGCGGAACGGGTAGATCGTCCCGCCGACCTGCACGCGCTCGCGCACCGTCGTACGTGCGTTGGCGCGCAGGTCGGGCCGGCGGTGCCGCAGGTCGAACGGCTCGCCCTCGACGAGCACGATCGGCTGGTCCCCGCCCGCGGGCGCGACGACCTCGATGCGGACCCCCGCCGGGAACGTCCGACCGAACAGGTCGAGCTCGGCGATCGCCGGCACCGCGAGCGGCATCTCGTCGAGTGCGACGACGTCGTGCGACCGGTGCCGGCGCATGCCCGCACGCCCGGACCCGTCGGCCACCAGCTCGATGCGCGTGCGCCACTCGAGCCCGCCGCGCTCGTCGTCGCCGGGTGCGGCGAGCACCTCCACGGGGACGTCGAGACGCGCGAGCCGCTGCAGCTGCTCGCGAAGCACCGCGGCCTTCCAGGCGCGCTGCGCGGGCAACGCGACGTGCGCGAGCTCGCCGCCGCCCACGCCGCCGGGACCCGCGGCCGGCCAGGCCGACGGCACCCGGTCGGGGGACGCCTCCAGCACCTCGACGGCGTCCGCACGCCAGAACTTCGCCTCGGGCGCGGCCTCCGTCAGGCGCGCGCGCACCCGCTCGCCCGGCAGCGTGTGCCGCACGAAGACGACCCGCCCGTCGTACCGGGCGACGCAGTGCCCACCGTGGGCGACCGGTCCGATCTCGAGCTCGATGTCAGCCACGCGCATTCCTGTCGTCGGGCTCCTCGAGACCCGTCTGTCCTGCCGACGAGGCGAGCTGCCAGGGGACGGACGCCACGACGACGCCCGGGGTGAACAGCAGACGGCCCTTGAGCCGCAGCGCGCTCTGGTTGTGCAGGAGCTGCTCCCACCAGTGCCCGACCACGTACTCAGGGATGTAGACGACGACGAGGTCGCGCGGCGAGTCCCGGCGGATCGAGCGGACGTACTGCAGCACCGGGCGCGTGATCTCGCGGAACGGCGAGTCGAGCACGCGCAGCTGCACCGGCAGGTCCATCTCGTCCCAGGCGATGCGCAGCTGCGCGACGTCGTCGGGATCGACGCCGACCGTGACCGCCTCGAGCACGTTCGGCCGTGAGGCCCGCGCGTAGGCGATCGCGCGCATCGTCGGACGGTGCAGGTGCGAGACCAGCACGATCGCGTGCACGCGGCTGGGCAGCGCCCGGGCGGCGGCGGCCTCCTGTCCCAGCGCGAGCTCGCGGCGGACCGCGACGTAGTGCTTGTGGATGCCCTGCATGAGGACGAAGACCACGATCATCGCGAGGATCGCGATCCACGCGCCGTGCGTGAACTTGGTGAGCAGCACGATCACGAGCACGGTGCCGGTCATGCCGAGCCCGATCGTGTTGACCACGCGCGAGCGCTTCATCCGCGAGCGCGTGGCCGGGACCGGCTCGGTGCGCAGCCCACGGGTCCAGTGCCGGACCATGCCGAGCTGGCTCAGGGTGAACGACACGAACACGCCGACGATGTAGAGCTGGATGAGCCGCGTGACCTGGGCGTCGAACGCCCAGATCAGCACGATCGCGACGAGCGCGAGCGTGACGATGCCGTTCGAGAACGCGAGCCGGTCGCCGCGGGTGTGCAGCTGGCGCGGCAGGTAGCCGTCGCGCGCCAGGATCGAGCCGAGGACAGGGAAGCCGTTGAACGCGGTGTTCGCCGCGAGCACGAGGATCAGCCCGGTGACGATCGAGATCACGGCGACCAGCACCGGCATGCCCTGGAACACGGCCGACGCGAGCTGGCTGATGACCGGGTGCTGCGTGTAGTCCGGGCCGACCGTAGCGCCGTCGGGCAGCAGGAGCTGCTCGTGCGGGCGGTCGGCGAACTTGACTCCCGTGGCGCGCGCGAGGAACAGGATCGACAGGATCATCACGATCGAGATCGTGCCGAGCAGCGCGAGCGTCGTCGCCGCGTTGCGCGACTTGGGCTTGCGGAACGCGGGAACGCCGTTGCTGATCGCCTCGACACCCGTCAGGGCGGCGCACCCGGACGCGAACGCGCGCAGGACGAGGAAGAAGCCGGCCAGCCCGACCAGACCCTGGTCCCATCCCGCCTGCGGCGCGACGGTCAGCTCGGCGCTCTCCGCCATCGGCAGCGTGCCCAGGAAGTGCCGCACGGTCCCGACGACAGCGATCGACCCGATCGCGAACATGAACAGGTAGACCGGGGCCGCGAACGCGCGCCCCGACTCCTTGACGCCACGCAGGTTCACGACCGTGAGCAGCACGACGAGCACGATCGCGAACTGCGCCTCGTGCCCACGCAGCGCGGGGAACGCCGAGGCCGCGTACTGCGCCCCGGACGAGATCGAGACCGCGACGGTGAGGATGTAGTCGACGAGCAGCGCGCTCGCGACCGTGACACCGGCGTTGGGGCCGAGGTTCACGGTCGCGACCTCGTAGTCACCGCCACCCGACGGATAGGCGTGCACGTTCTGCCGGTAGCTCGCGACCACGGTCGCGAGCACGATCGCCACCCCGATGCCGACCCACGGCGAGACGACGAGCGCCGACATCCCCGCGATCGAGAGCGTCAGCAGGATCTCGTCGGGCGCGTAGGCCACCGACGACAACGCGTCCGACGCGAACACCGGGAGCGCGATGCGTTTGGGCAGCAGCGTGTGGCCCAGGTGCTCGCTACGAACGGGCCGCCCGATGAGAAGGCGCTTGGCGGCATCCGAGAGGTCCGACACGAGGGACCATGCTAGGTCCGCGCGACCCGCCCCGCGCACGCTTGCCGTCGCCGCGTGGGCCCGTCGGACGTCGGGCGTCATGAGCGCCCGGTCGGGTATAGCGTGACCGGCTGTGCACTTCGTGATCATGGGCTGCGGACGCGTCGGTGCCAGCCTGGCCCAGACGCTCGAGGAACACGGCCACTCGGTGGCCGTGATCGACCAGAACCCCGAGGCGTTCCGGCGCCTGACGTCGGGCTTCGGCGGGCACAAGGTGACGGGCCTCGGCTTCGACCGTGACACCCTGACCAAGGCCGGCATCGAGGACGCGTTCGGTTTCGCGGCGGTCGCGGACGGCGACAACTCGAACATCCTCGCCGCGCGTGTCGCGCGCGAGACCTACGGCATCGAGAACGTCGTCGCCCGCATCTACGACCCGCACCGGGCGGAGATCTACCAGCGCCTGGGCATCCCGACGGTCGCGACCGTGCGCTGGACCGCGCACCAGGTGCTGCGCCGGCTGCTGCCGCTCGGTGCGGTCGACGAGTTCCGGGACTCCTCGGGCCAGCTCACGCTCGCCCAGATGGACCTGCACCCCGGCTGGGTCGGTCTGCCCGTGACCACGATCGAGCAGGCCACCGGCGGGCGCATCGCGTACCTGACCAGGTACGGCGACGGCGTGCTCCCGACGGCCGACACGGTCCTGCAGGAGAACGACCTCGTCCACGTCGTGCTGCGCGTCGACGACCTGGCGACCGCCGAACGCACGCTCACCAAGGCACCGGAGGAGTCGCAGTGAGGGTCGTCATCGCGGGCGCGGGTTCTGTCGGCCGTTCGATCGCGCGCGAGCTGCTCGCGCACGAGCACGAGGTCACGCTCATCGACCGGCAGCCGACCGCGATGCGCGTCGCACAGGTCGCCGAGGCGGACTGGCTGCTGGCCGACGCCTGCGAGCTGCCGACGCTGCGCGAGGCTAAGACCGACGAGTGCGACGTCATGGTCGCCGCCACCGGCGACGACAAGGCGAACCTCGTCATCTCGCTGCTCGCGAAGACCGAGTTCGGCGTGCCGCGCACGGTCGCACGCGTGAACAACCCGAAGAACGAGTGGATGTTCGACGAGGCGTGGGGCGTGGACGTCGCGGTCTCGACCCCGCGCATCATGACCGCGATGGTCGAGGAGGCCGTCGCCGTCGGCGACCTCGTGCGCATCTTCACGTTCCATCAGTCGAAGGCCGACATCCTCGAGATGACGCTCCCGGAGGGCGCGCCGCTCGCGGGTGCCCGCGTGGGTCAGGTCGTCTGGCCGCAGGAGGTCGTCCTGGCGTGCATCGTCCGCGACGGCCGGCCCATCGCGCCGAGCGTCGACGACACCCTCGAGGGCCGCGACGAGCTGCTGTTCGTCACCGGTCGGGACGCCGACGAGGTCGAGCTCGAACGACTCCTGACGACCGGCGTCAGCTCGCCGCCGGGAGCGACCCCGGATCCGGTGTGGTCTGCTCCGGCTCCGGGGGACGACGTCCCCAGCTGATCACGAGCCAGCTGACCCACAGCGCGAGCGCGGTCAGCGGCACCCCCATCACGAGCTTCGCGGTACCCAGCCACGCGACCTGCGACGACAGGTACAACGGCACCTGCACGACGAGCCGCACGGCGAACATCGCGACCCACGGCACGGTCGCCCACGCGTAGCGACGGCGCAGCTCACGGTCGTCGTGCCACGCGACCGCGCCACGCCACGACCCGCCGGCGATCGGCCCGCCCTTGGCGAACAGCCCCATCACGAGCCCGACGAGCGGCCAGCCCACGAGGATCGTCGTGAGCGTGCCGACGAGGTAGGCGACGTTGACCCACAACCCGTAGGCGTAGAAGTCCTTGGCCTCTCCGGTGCGCCAGGCCCAGATCACGCCGATGCCGACGCCGAGCAGTCCCGAGAACGCCTGCGTCGGCGGGGTGCCCTGCGCGAGCCGCGCGACGACCGCGACGAGCGCGGCACCGCCGGCCGCGACCAGGGCCGGAGTCATCTGCTGCCCGGCGATCAGGTACACGACGACGAACAGCACGCCCGGCGCGACCGACTCGATGATCCCCCGCACGCCGCCGACGGCGTCGAGCGGCGAGAACTCCTCCTGCGTCAGCGCACGCATCCCCCGGGCGCCGCCGTCGTCCGGCGGCACGAGGTCGTCGATCGCGTCGAGCGGGCCCTCGCCCACGGGTTCACTCACCGGCGCGCGGCCGCAGCTCGTAGGCCGGGTTGAACATCGTGCGCACGCCGTCCATCTGGCACACCATGCCGTCGACCTTGAGCCGGCGGCCCGGGTCGATGCCGCCGATCTCGCGACGCCCGAGCCACACGAGCGCGAGCGAGCCGCTGCCGTCGTACAGCTCCGCCTCGAGCGCGGGCACGCCGTCGCGCGGGCGCACGACGACCGAGCGGATCACGCCGCTGACCTTCGCACGGGCGCGCGGCGCGAGGTCCCCGACCGCGGTGCAACCCACGGCCGTGCTCGCCTCGGCACGCTCCTCGGAGGCCTCGATCTCGTCCTGCGAGGCCGCGAGCGTGCGCAGGGCATCCCGGATCGTCACCGGGTCTCCGTCATCTCGGGACCGCGCTTGAGCGGGTCGAACGACGGCGCCTGGGACGTCGGGGCGGCGTCCGCGCCTCCGTCCGCGGCCGCGACGTCCTCGGCACCCTCGGTCGCGACCTGACGCGCGGCGCCCGGCAGGCGCAGCGCGAGCAGGTCGCGGGGCGGGCGGGCCTCGGTCCCGCGTACGACCACGACGCCGCCGAACACGTCCTCGAGCACGCGAGCCGCCTCGGGCTCGACGGCCGCACGGCCCGTCACGACGCCGCGCAGGAACCAGCGCGGCCCGTCGACGCCCAGGAAGCGCGCCGGCCGGTGGCCCGTACGCCCCTCGGGCGTGCGGGCGGGCAGCCGCGCGAGCAGCTCGCGACCGAACGGACCGGGCAGGTCGTCGGCGGCGCCGCCCTGCGCGAGCACGGACTCCCGGATCTCGGCGCGGATCTGCGACCAGATGCCCTCGGTGCGCGGCGCGGCGTAGGCCTGCAGCTGCAGCGTCGAGCCGTCGATCGCGACCGTCGCGGCGGACACCGTCCCGCTCGTCTTGTCGATCTCCATGCGCAGCTCCATGCCGGGGACGCCGGGCACGAGCAGCGCACCCAGGTCGACGCGCGCGCGCGACGCGGGCTCCTCGGTCTCGTCCCACGGACCGTTCGAGCGGTCGATCGGCGGGTCGGGCAGGAGCTCTCCCTCGTCCGCACCCTCGTCGTCGACCTCGTCACCCGCGTCGTCGACCTCGTCGTCCTCGTCGGGCGCCGCGAGGTCGACGTCGTCGACGACGTCCTGCTCGACGGTGTCCTGCTCGACGAGCTCGTCGTCCTTGGTCTTGCGGCGGAACAGAGCCACCACACACTCCTCCTGCGCGCACGCGCGCGAATGCTGCGCCCCCTACGGGGCCCGTCCGTCTCGACAGTAATCCCGGCCGGCCGTTTCGACCTAGCCGCGACCTTCCGGCCCGGCCGCCGACGCCCCGTGCCAGCCGCCGCTCGACCCGAAGCCGCCCTCACCACGGTGGGAGCCGGGCAGCCTCTCGACCTCGACGAACCTCACCCGCTCGACACGCTGCACGACGAGCTGCGCGACGCGGTCGCCGCGGTGCAGGACCACGGGCTGCTCGACGTCGGTGTTGAGCAGCGTCACGGCGATCTCGCCCCGGTAGCCGGCGTCCACCGTGCCCGGCGCGTTCACGATGGTGAGGCCGTGGCGCGCCGCGAGCCCCGAGCGGGGGTGGACGAACGCCGCGAAGCCGTCCGGGAGCGCGATCGCGACGCCCGTCGGCACCGTGACGCGGCCCTGGGGCGGGATCGTCACGTCGACGCGGGTCACGAGGTCGGCGCCGGCGTCGCCGGGGTGCGCGTAGGAAGGTGCGGGCAGCTCGGGGTCGAGGCGCAGCAGCAGCACCTCGGTGCCAGGGTCGGTCGTCACGGGCCCCGACCCTACCCGCCCTCGCACGCGCGCTGCCCTGCGTCCACAGCGCCGGCCGGCCGGGCGGTGCACCCGTGGATGACATCCTGGGCACATGTCTGCTCCGGCGCCCGGCACCCCCACCCCCGCTCCCGCCCCCGCTCCCGTGTTCGACGAGCGCCTGTGGCCCGGGCCGGGAGGCTGGGTGGCCGCGATCGCGTTCGCGGGGATGCTCGGCATCGCGCTCGTGCCGGTCGGCGCCCTGCTCGGCCTCGTCGTCGGGCTCGTCGCGCTCGTCGTCGTGGTCGTCGTGCTCGTCGCCGCGACGCCGCGCGTGCGCGTGGCCCAGGGCGAGCTGTTCGCCGCGGAGGCCCACATCCCGCTCGACCTGCTCGTCGGACCGCGCGCCCTGGCGCCCGAGGACGTGCGGACCGAGCTCGGGCCGGCGCTCGACGCGCGGGCCTACCTGTGCCAGCGCGGCTGGGTGCGCACCGCGGTCCGGGTCGAGCTGGACGACCCCGCCGACCCGACGCCGTACTGGATCGTCTCGACCCGGCGCCCCGACGAACTCGTGGCCGCGCTGACGGCGCACTGACCGCTGCCCGGCACGGGCTCAGCACGCGCTCAGCACGTGCCCGACGCAGCACGGCCAGGTCCGCTGAGAGGACCTGGCCGTGCTGTGCGGCGCTGTGCCGCGTGGATCGTGCTGGTGAGATCAGGCGGCGCACTCCGAGCACACCGGCTGGCCGTCTCGCTCGTAGGCGAGCTGGCTGCGGTGGTGCACCAGGAAGCACCGGGAGCAGGTGAACTCGTCCGCCTGCCGAGGAAGGACGCGGACCGAGAGCTCCTCGCCGGAAAGGTCCGCTCCAGGGAGCTCGAACCCTTCCGCCGCTTCGGTCTCGTCCTCGTCCACCACGCCCGAGTTCTTGTCCGAGCGCCGGGCCTGGAGCTCCTGGAGCGAATCCTCGCCCAGGTCCTCCTCGGTCTTGCGCGGGGCGTCGTAGTCGGTAGCCATCACACTCCGTCTTCTGTGCGTGTCGCGTACGCGGGATCAATGCGCGAGGGCGCCGAAATGTTCCCGGCGCGCACGGGATTGTGCACCACTTCGCCGCCCGATGCGAGCAGAGGTGACGAGAGCAACCGTCTCGCGCGTGCGGCCGGCGCCCGTACCGCTGCCCTAACGGGCCGGTCAGGCACCGCCGTCGGCGTCCAGGTCCTCGAGCAGACTGCGCAGCGACTCGAACGACCCGGGCGGCCCCGCGACCGTCATCGCACGGCCCGCGGGCGCTCCGCGAAGCCCCGTGACCAGCGCACCGGCCTCCTGCGCGATCAGCGCGGCGGCGGCCAGGTCCCACGGCGCCAGCCCGCGCTCGTAGTACAGGTCGAGCCCACCCGACGCGAGCGTGCACAGGTCCAGCGCAGCGGATCCGATGCGACGGATGTCACGTACCTGCGGCAGCAGCGCGGCGACGACCGCCGCCTGCGCCCGGCGCCGTTCCGCCAGGTAGCCGAAGCCCGTTCCGAGCAGGCTGTCGACGAGCGGGCGTGCGGGGTTGACCCGGATCGGGCGGCCGTCGAGCGTCGCGCCGATCCCCCGGCCCGACGCGAACAGCCGCCCGTCCCACGGCGCGAACACGGCACCGGCGAGCACCGTCCAGTTCTCGGGTGTCGGCTCGAGCGCCGGGTCGGGTGCGGTGACCGCGGCCACCGACACCGCGTACGCGGGCAGGCCGTACAGGTAGTTGACCGTGCCGTCGATCGGGTCCACGACCCACGTGACGCCCGACGTGCCCGCGCGGAAGCCCTCCTCCTCCCCCAGCACGCCGTCGTGCGGGCGGCGTTGCGTGAGCCGGCGGCGCAGCAGGTCCTCCGAGGCGAGGTCCATCGCGGTGACGACGTCCTGCGGGCTGGACTTCGTCGAGTGGACGTCGACACGCGCCGGCCGTCCGTCGTGCACCAGCAGTCCCGCCTCGCGCGCGAGGTCGGACGCGAGCTCGACGAGCCGCCGGATCTCGTCGGGGCCGGTGGGCACGTGCGTCTCGTCGGTCACGTCGACCATCCTTGCCCAGGACCCGAGCGCCCGCGCCACGGACCGGGTGCGCGCAGGTGGAAGCGCAGCGCCAGCACGCGCAGCGCGAAGATCGCGAGCACGACGAGCACCTCGCTCGCGGTCGTGAGCAGCCCGTGGTCCCACAGCACGACGACCGCGACGGCACCGAGCAGCGCGGGGATCGCGTAGAGCTGCCGGTCGTGCAGCACCACCGGCACCTCGCCGGTGAGCAGGTCGCGCAGCATCCCTCCGCCCGCGCCCGAGATCACGCCCACGAGCACGGCAGCGATCAGCGTCGTGCCGTACTCGAGCCCCTTCGCGGCGCCGACGACGGTGAACAACGCCAGGGCCCCGGCGTCGAGCACGACGATGAACCGCCGTGCACGTTCGAGGCGCGGGTGGAAGAAGTACATCGCCAGTGCGCCGAGCACGGCCGTGAGGATCAGCCGCCAGTCGGAGATGCCGACCGGTGGCACGGCACCGATCAGCACGTCGCGCAGCAGGCCGCCGCCGAGGCCCGCGGCCCAGCCGAGCACGAGGATGCCGAACACGTCGAACTGCTTGCGCACCGCGGCCAGCGCACCCGACATGGCGCCCACGAACACGCCGACGGTCTCGAGGACGGTGGAGTACGGGATGTCGGCGACGGACAGGTCGACGGGCACGACGCCATCCTGGCAGTGCGCGATGCGTCCGCGGCACACCGAGCCGGGTCCGCCGCGCGTCGGCGCATCGGTGGCACCCTCGTCCGTGAGGCAGGGAGGACGTATGGACGAGCTCGAGCTGGTCGGTCTGCACGACGACGGCGAGCACCTGGTGCTGTCGCGGGCCGACGGCACCCGCTACCGCGTACGCATCGACGAGCCGCTGCGCGCTGCCGTGCGCCGGGACCGGCCGCAGCTCGAGCAGCTGCGCGCCGAGGGCGCCGGCGCTCTGAGCCCGCGGGAGATCCAGGCACGCATCCGCGCCGGGGCCACCACGCAGGAGGTCGCGGACTCCTCGGGCCTGCCCGTCGAGAGCGTGCGCCGCTACGAGGGACCCGTCCTGGCCGAGCGCGAGTACGTCGCCGAGCAGGCGCGCGGCGCCCGGATCGGCCATGAAGCCGGTGCACCGACCCTCGGCGACCTGGTCACCGACCGTCTCGCGGCACGCGGCATCGATCTGGGCTCGCTCGCGTGGGACGCCGCCCGCGAGGCGACAGGTCCCTGGTACGTGTTCGCGCGGTTCCGTGTGGGCGACGAGGACCGTGAGGCGCGCTGGACCTTCGACACGTCCGCCCGCACGGTCGCGGCCGAGGAGGACGAGGCCCGCTGGCTCTCGGAGACCGAGCTGCCCGACGAGCCGGTCGCGCGACGCCACCTGGCCGCCGTGCGGGACGTGGTGTTCGACTTCGAGTCCGTCGCCACGCTGCGACCGGCGCCCGCGGACGACGACACACGCGAGCAGGACCCCGTGCCCGCGGTGGATCCGGCACCCGACCCGGCGGAGCGCACCGACGCGCTGCTCGACGACCTGCGCGCCCGCCGCGGCGTGCGGCAGCCCGTCGACACCTCCGACGACGAGGACGACGACGGGGAGTTCGAGGGCTTCGGCCCCCAGCACGCATTCGACTTCGGCGGGCTCGGCGGCGTTCCCGGCGCACACCCGTCGGACGCCGACCCGGCCGACGAGGCCGTCGTGCTGCCCGTGCGCACGATGCACGCCGTCCGGACCGCACCGACGCCGACGGTCGAGGACCGACGCACCGACGCTGCGGTCGAGAGCGCGGTCGCGCCGGGACCGGAACAGGAGCCGGAGCACGACGAGCCCGCGGCCGCCGTGCCGACCGGGACCGACCGGCCGCGTTCGAAGCGCGGCCGCGCCAAGGTGCCGAGCTGGGACGAGATCGTCTTCGGCGCGCGCCCGGAGTGACTCGCCCGGAGTGACTCGCCCGCAGTGACCCGCCCGACGTGACCCGCCCGACGTGACCCGCCGGCCCTGCTAGACGTCGAGCGGGGTCTGGGCGGCCACGAGCGTCAGTGCGCTGGGCGCCGCGGCGCGCGCGGTCGCGGCGGTCATCCGGCGCATGTGGTGGCGGCGGCACAGGACTTCGTACTGCACCTCGTCGGCCCCGCCGGACACGTCGCCGACGACCACCTGCTCACCCTCGACGACCATCGTGCCGCCGACCGTGCGCGCGTTGTGCGTGGCCCGCGCCCCGCACCAGCACAGCGCGCGCACCTGCAGCACGTCGACCCGGTCGGCCAGCTCGACGAGCCGCTGGCTGCCGGGGAACAGTCGCGCGCGGAAGTCGGTCGAGATGCCGAACACGTACACGTCGACTCCGAGCTCGTCGACCACGCGCGCGAGCTGGTCGACCTGCGCCGCGGTGTAGAACTGCGCCTCGTCCCCGATCACGTAGTCGACCGGACGCCCGTGCGTGCGGCGGGTGATCACCTCGGCCCAGAAGTCGGTCTCGTCGTCGACCTCGCAGGCCTGCTTCGTCAGTCCGAGTCGACTCGAGATCGTCGCCGTGCCCGCGCGGTCCTGCCGCGTGAACAGCACGCCGTCGCGCCCGCGCGCGGCGTGGTTGTGATGCATCTGCAGCGCGAGCGTCGACTTCCCGCAGTCCATCGTGCCGGAGAAGAACACGAGCTCGGCCACCGCCGACCACCTCTCGTCGAGCGCCCGTCCGCCGGGCGACGGCCGTCAGCCGGCCAGGATCCAGGGCACCAGCATCTCGTGCGGCGTGAGCGAACCGTGCACGCCGACGAGCTGCAGCGACGCCGCCGTCTGCGTGCGCGAGTCCGCGATCGTCGCACGCCCGGTCGTCGCGACCACGACGTCGCCGATCACCGGGGCGACCCGCTCGTCGAGCGGACCGAACAGACCCGCCGCGACGGCCTCGTCACGGGTCACGACGAGCGCCGCGTCGCCCAGCACGTCACGCCAGCGGTCGACGACGTCGTCGCCGTCCACCCCCGGCTCGAGGTGCAGGTGCAGCGCTCGCGGCTCGCCCGCGACCAGCGCGACCCCACGGCGCAGCGCTTCGTCGTGCGCGACGTCCCACCGCGCGGCCGGGTCGACGTCGACCATCCCGTGGTCGGCGGTCACGACGAGCAGCGCGTCGCGGGGCAGCGAACGTGCGAGCCGGCCGAGCTCGGCGTCCATCGCCTCCAGCGCGTCGCCCCACTGCCACGACCCCCAGCCGTGCTGGTGGCCGGCCTTGTCGACGTCGCCCCAGTACAGGTACGCGACGCCGGGCTCGCGCAGCGCGGCGAGGGCACCGTCGACGCGCGCGGCCAGGCTCTCGGCGTCGCGGTACGTCGGACCGCGCAGCGCAGCGCGCGTCAGACCGGAGCCCGAGAACCGCGACGGCCCGACGCTCGTCACGCTCACTCCCGCCGCGACGAGGCCCTCGAGCACGGTCGGGTGCGGCTGCCACCGCTCCGGATCGGGCAGGTCCGTCCAGGACACGAGGTTCCCCAGCGCCCCGGTCTGCGGCACGCGCACCGTGTAGCCGAGCATCGCGGTTCGGCCCGGTGAGGTGCCCGTGCCGAACGTGCCCATCGCGGTCGCGGTGGTCGACGGGAACGTGCTGGTCAACGGCGTGCTGTCCGCGGCCAATCGGCGCAGGAACGGCGCGTGTCCGCTGCGTTCGAGCAGGTTGCGGTGCCCGAGTCCGTCGACGAGCACGACGCACACGCGCGATGCGGCCGGCACGGCGAGCAGCTCGGCCGCCGCGACCCACTCCGGGTCGGCCGCCAGACCGAGCGCGCTCGTGACCGCGCCGGCGACCGCCGGCAGAGCCGTTCCCAGACAGGCCCGCCCGGTGGTGCCCGGCAGCACCAGACCGCGCGCTTCCGCCTCGGCGCGTAGCTCCGGTCGCTCGCTGCGGCCGCGGTAGGCGAGGCCACGGACCGCCGCGGGCTCCCCCATCGTCAGCTCCCGGCGCTGGCGGCCGAGAGCCGGCGGGCGAAGTCGGTCGCCGCCCGCACCGCCTGCACACCCTCGGCGGCGGCGCTCACGCGCACGACGACGTCGTCCGGCGCGAGCGTGCCGGTGTAGCCGTGGTCGGCGTCGCACTGCGGGTCGCCGCACGAGGCGGGTTCGAGGTCGACGCGCGAGACCGCACCCCAACCGATCGCGAGCGTGAGCTCGAGCGCCGACTCCCCGGCGTGGTGCCGTTCGGGCTGCGCGACGACGTGCGTGAGCGCGACCGAGCGCAGCTCGCGCAGCGGCACCGACTCGGTGGTCGCCGACGCGGAGGCCGACGGGTGCTCGGCATCGGCCGGGTGGTCGTCGACGTGCGCGCACACCAGGCGCGTGGCGGTCAGCGCGAGCACGGTCACGTGCCGGCGCACCTCCGCCGAGTCGAACGTCGTCTCCGGGTGCACGAGATGGGCGAGGACGGGCTCGTCGGACAGGGCGACGTCCAGGACGTCGGCGACGAGCTCGGGGTAGTAGCCCGCGCGGTGCAGATCCTCGCGCAGGGCGGTCGAGACGGCTGGCATCCGGCCATCCTCCCACCCCGCGGCGCCGCGTCGACGATCGCGGTCCGATCGGTGGATGCGCGGGGTCATGTGCGCTGCAGCCGGCGCGTCGTGTCCGCGCGGTCCGCGCGCGCGAGACTCACCCGTGCCGAAAGGATCGTCGCGCCGCGTTCGGCGACGACGACCGGGTTGAGCTCGAGCGAGCGGATCTCGGGCACGTCGTCGGACAGCACCGCGATGCGCGCGACGACGTCCTCGAGCGCCTCGACGTCCAGCGCGGGAAGCCCGCGGTAGCCGAACAGCCGCGGCGCGGACCGCGCGGAACGCACGAGCTCGGCCACGTCGACGTCCGTCAGCGGCGGCACGCCGTACGCGACGTCGCCCAGCAGGTCCGACGCGTCACCCGAGAGCCCGAAGCTCACGAGCGGCCCGAACAGCGGGTCCTCCGCGCTGCGCACCACGCACGACGAGCCGCGCGCGGCCATGGCCTGCACCTCGAGGGGCGGCCCCGACGGCGCCGGGTGGTGGGCCGCCGCGAGCGCGAGCACCTGTGCCACGTCGTCGCGCAGCTCGGCCTCGTCGGCCACGTCCAGGCGCACCCCCCCGAGGTCGGCACGGTGCCGCAGCGCCGGCGCGGTCGTCTTGAGCGCGACAGGCCAGCCGATCGCGCGGGCAGCCGCGACCGCCTCGTCGGCGTCCCGCACGCCCACGGCTGGCAGCACGCGCAGCCCCACGGCGGCGAGCAGCTCGACCGTCCGGACGGAGTCCAGCGCGAGCACCCCGTCCTGCGGCACCCCGTCGAGCCAGGTCGCGACGAGCCGGCGCGCGGCGCGCACGTCGGCACCCACCGGGTGCAACAGGGCCCCCCGGTCGCTCGACCGCCACGCCGCGTACCGCGCCGCGTGACCGAGCGCGACCGCGGCGTCCTCGGGAGTGGAGTAGGCCGGCACGGTCCGCACGCGTCCGTCCGCGTCGGGTGCCGAGAGCTCCGCGGTCACCCCGCGCAGGCCGAGCACGCACGCGACCACGGTCCGCCCCGAGGCCGCCGCCTCGTGCGCCAGGACACGTGCGACCTCGGTGTCCACGCCACCCAGGGTCGGGATGCGCACGATGACCGCGACGTCGGCGTCCGGTCCCGTCAGGGCGTCGCGCAGCCTCGAGCGCACCTCCTCGGGCGCGGCGTCCTCGGGCAGCACGCGCGCACCGGCCACGACGAGCCCCGCGGTCGCACAGGCCTCCGCGACGAGCGCCGCGACCGACGACTGGCTCGCGACGATCGCCACCCGCCGACCCGCCGGCAGCGGCTGGTGCGCGAGCACCTGCACGACGTCGAGGAGCTGATGCGTGCTGTCGACCTGGATCACGCCCGACTGACGCATGAGCTCGGCCAGCGTGCGCGGCGGCGCGTGCGTGGGCCGCACCGCATGCCCCGGGGGCACCACCTGACCCGAGCGGCCGGCCGTCACGACGACGACCGGCGTCGAAAGCGCGAGTCGCCGAGCCACCCGGGAGAACTTGCGCGGGTTGCCGATCGACTCGAGGTAGAGCCCCGCGACCGTCGTCGTCGCGTCGTCGTCCCAGTACTGCATGAGGTCGTTGCCCGAGACGTCGGCGCGGTGACCTGCGGAGACGAACGACGACAGCCCGAGCCCGCGGCGCCGCACGGCCGAGAGCAGCGCGGCCCCCAGGGGCCCCGACTGGCAGAACAGCCCGACCGAACCCGCGACCGGCGGCTCGTCGGCCAGGGTCGCGTCGAGCAGTCCGTCCGGTCGCCGGGCGAGCAGCCCGAACGACGACGGCCCGACGACGCGCATCCCCGCACCGTGCGCCGCCGCCAGCAACCGGCGCTGCCGCTCGCGGCCCTCGTCGCCCGCCTCGGCGAAGCCCGACGAGAGCACGACCACGCCGTGCACGCCCAGCGCCGCGAGCCGCCGCACCAGCGCGGGGGCGTCCTGCGGCGGCAGCGCGACGACCGCGAGGTCCACCGGGCCGGACACGTCGTCGAGGGCCACGCGGTGCACCTGCCCGGCCGGCGCGTCCGGCTCGACGCCGACCGCCTGCACCCGGGGCGCACCCGGCGCGCGCGTGAGGTGAGCGAGGACCGCCCGCGCGAGGCCGTCGTGCAGCGGCCGCACGTGCTCCTCGTCGGGCCCGTGACCGTTCCGGTCGGGGCCGTGGTGCGGCCCGACGACCAGCACCGACGAGGCGTGCAGCAGCGCGCGCACCGAGCGGGCCTCCGAGCGCCGCTCACGGTCCGCCATCACCGCGAGCGACCTGTCGGTCGGGTCGATGTCGAACGAGAGCGCGACGACGCCGTCCTCGGCGTGCTGCCGCACCGCGTAGCCCGCGTCGCGGAACACCGCGATCATGCGCCCGTTCTGCGGCAGGACCTCCGCGACGAACCGCCGCACCCCCCGCTCGCGCGCCGCCGCCGCGAGGTGCTCGAGCAGCACCGAACCCACGCCGCGGCCCTGGTGCGCGTCGGCCACGTTGAACGCGACCTCGGCCTCGTCGCCGCCCACGCGGTCGAACCGCGCGACGCCGATGATGCGCTCGACACCCTCGTCGTCCTGCACGGTCGCCACCAGGGCGACCCGGTCCTGGTGGTCCACCGTGACCAGGCGCGCCAGGTCCCGGTCCGACAGCCGCTCGAGGTGCGCGAAGAAACGCAGGTATGTCGAACGCTCCGACTGCGCGACGTGGAAGGCCTGCAGCGCGTCCGCGTCGGACGGGCGGATCGGCCGCACGCGCGTCGTCATGCCGTCCTGGAGGACGACGTCGGCCTCCCACCACGCGGGGTAGTCCCGCTCGGGGCGGTGCCCGCCGGGCGCGTCGACCGCGTGGTCCACCATCGGGCCAGGCTATCCGGGTGAGTCCCGGGCCGCGCTGCCGCTTGCCGCACGCTGCCGGTTGCCACGTGCCACGCACCTGCACGTTCCCACGTGCCACGTACCCCGCACGTTCCCACATGCCACGCACCCCGCACGTTCCGCGTGCCGCGCGCGACCCCGAGGCCGCACGGGCGAGAATGGTCGACGGTCACCGCACGAACGTCCGCACCACCCGAGGAGCCCCACCGCATGGCGCGTCGCCCCGCGACCCCGGACCTGCCCCCCGACGATCTCGTCGAGAAGGTCGTCGACATCGACGTCGCCGCCGAGATGGAGGGCTCGTTCCTCGAGTACGCGTACTCGGTCATCTACTCGCGCGCCCTGCCCGACGCACGCGACGGGCTCAAGCCCGTGCAGCGCCGCATCCTGTTCCAGATGTCCGACATGGGCCTGCGGCCCGAACGTCCATACGTGAAGTCGGCGCGCGTCGTGGGCGAGGTGATGGGCAAGCTGCACCCGCACGGCGACACCGCGATCTACGACGCGATGGTGCGGCTCGCGCAGCCGTTCAGCCTGCGGCTGCCGCTGGTCGACGGGCACGGCAACTTCGGCTCGCTCGACGACGGTCCCGCCGCCCCGCGCTACACGGAGGCGCGCATGGCGCCGTCGGCGGTCGCGATGACGACCGGTCTCGACGAGGACGTCGTCGACTTCGTCCCGAACTACGACAACAAGCTCACACAGCCCGAGGTGCTCCCCGCGGCGATCCCGAACCTGCTGGTCAACGGCGCGGCCGGGATCGCGGTCGGCATGGCCACCAACATGGCGCCGCACAACCTCGTCGAGGTCGTCGCCGCCGCGCGTCACCTCGTCCAGCACCCCGACGCCACGCTCGAGGACCTCATGCGGTTCGTCCCCGGCCCTGACCTGCCCTCGGGCGGCAAGATCGTCGGACTCGACGGTGTGCGCGACGCGTACCGCACCGGGCGTGGCGCGTTCCGCACGCGCGCGACCGCACGCATCGAGAACGTCACCGCGCGACGCAAGGGCATCGTCATCACCGAGCTGCCCTACCTCGTCGGACCCGAGAAGGTGATCGAGAAGATCAAGGAGGGCGTGCAGGCCAAGAAGCTGTCCGGGATCGCCGACGCCGTCGACCTGACCGACCGCCAGCACGGCCTGCGCCTCGTGATCGAGGTCAAGTCAGGGTTCGACCCCGACGCCGTGCTCGAGCAGCTCTACCGGTTCACGCCGCTCGAGGACTCGTTCTCGATCAACAACGTCGCTCTCGTCGAGGGCCAGCCGCGCACGCTCGGCCTGCGCGAGCTGCTCGTCGTGTGGGTCGAGCACCGCATCGTCGTCGTGCGGCGCCGCTCCCAGCACCGGCTCACCAAGCGGCTCGAGCGGCTGCACCTCGTCGAAGGGCTGCTCGTCGCGATCCTCGACATCGACGAGGTCATCCAGGTGATCCGCTCGTCGGACGACGCCGAGGGCGCGCGGCAGCGGCTGCAGGTCGTGTTCGACCTGACGCAGGTGCAGGCCGAGTACATCCTCGAGCTGCGGCTGCGGCGCCTGACGAAGTTCTCCCGGCTCGAGCTCGAGTCCGAGCGCACGCAGCTCGAGACCGAGATCGCCGAGCTGCGCGCGATCCTCGCCGACGACGCGCTGCTGCGTTCGCTCGTGTCCGACGAGATGGCGGACGTCGCCGCGACGTACGGCACGCCTCGCCGCACGATCCTGCTCGAGTCCGCCGGCGGGGCCAGCGTCGGCGCGCTCGCCGGTGCCCCGGCACGCTCGTCGGCGCGGGCGGCCGGCGCCGCGCCGCTGGAGATCGCGGACACGGCGTGCTTCGCGCTGCTGTCCGGCACCGGGCTGCTCGCCCGGACGGCGTCCGACGAGGCGCCGACCCGTCCCGAGGGCGCCCGGCGCGGCGCGCACGACGTGCTCGCGTCGGTGGTCGCGACGAGCGCCCGCGCCGACATCGGCGTCGTGACCTCGCGCGGCCGCATGCTGCGCGCTTCGGTGCTCGACCTGCCCGCGCTGCCCCCGACCGACGGCGCGCCCTCGCTGTCCGGCGGGATCCCCGTCCGCGAGCTGGTCGCGCTCGAGACCGGCGAACGGGTCGTCGCGCTCGCGTCGTTGGCCGCCGACGCACCGACGCTCGCGCTGGCCACCGCGCAGGGCGTGGTCAAGCGGGTCGCCGCCGGCGACGTGCCGGGCAACAAGGACACCTGGGAGGTGGTCGCGCTGCGCGACGGCGACGAGATCGTCGGGGCGACCGGTGCGGCCGATGACGCCGAGCTCGTGCTCGTCAGCTCGGACGCGTCGTTGCTGCACTTCCCCGCGTCCGCGGTACGCCCGCAGGGCCGTGCCGCCGGCGGCATGGCCGGGATCAACCTCGCGAGCGGGTGCCAGGTCGTCGCGTTCGCGGTGGTGCCCGCCGGCGCGGCCGTCGACGCGGTCGTGGTGACGGTCGCGGGCTCGTCGTCGGCCCTGCCCGGCACGCAGCCCGGCAGCGCGAAGGTCTCGCCGTTCGAGGTGTACCCGGCCAAGGGCCGCGCCACCGGCGGCGTGCGTGCGCACCGGTTCCTCAAGGGCGAGGACGCCCTCCTGCTGGCCTGGGTCGGCCCGGCGCCCGCGTGGGCGTGCGGCTCGGGAGGTCAGCCCGTCGAGCTGCCACCCGTGGAGCCCCGGCGCGACATGTCCGGGACGGCCCTGTCGGCGCCGGTGCGCGCGATCGGCTGATCGCGGGCGGTCGGGCCGCTAGGCGGGCAGCCCGCCCGGGTGCGCGACGAGGGCCACGACGTTGTCGCGCTTGGGTGCCCGGCTCGTGGTCGCCGGGGCGGGGGCCTCGGGTGCGCGCCGGCTCGACCGGTTGACGCGCACGACGGCGACGACGAGCAGCGCCTGCCCGAGCGCGTACGTCGCCATGACCCACACCGACTGCCCCGGCAGCTCCCAGCCCGGCACGAACCGCTCGAGCGCGATGAGCCCGTCGGACACGAGGAACACCGCACCGCCGACCGCGCCCACGGTGCCCAGCCCCGTGGCGAGCACCGCCATGGCGGTCAGGACACCGCCGTACACGGCCACCGGGACGAGCATCGAGCCGGCGTGCGAAGCGCAGAACCCGACGAGCGCGACGAGCACGACCGTGTAGGGCAGCACGAGCAGCGGCCGTCGTCGGGCGACCGACCGGCCCGACAGCGGTGCGAACGCCACCACGTAGGAGGCCTGCGCGAGCAGGAAGCACCCGACCATCGCGAGGAACGCCGCGTCGCCGCTCAGCCGCGACGGCAGGAAGTCGCCCAGGAAGCTGAACCCGAGCGCGACCAGCGACCATGCGACGAGCCTGCCGCGCGGCCAACGGGTCGCCGCGAGGAGCACCACCGCGAGCGTCGGCATCAGCAACCACTGCGAGACGTCGGCGAGCGCATCCGCGTCGACGACGAGCGCCGTCAGGTGGGTCAGCGTGACGACGACGTAGGCGACGGCGCTGGCACGCAGCACCCACGGGGGCGGACGGAGCACAGCAGACCTCCGGTGGCCGGACCTCGTCGTCCGGCGTGCGACACGCCCGGCGGGGGAACCGGGCGCGACGCCGATGCTAGCCCGCCACGCGCCCCGGACCTACGCCCGACTGCGCGCGAGTGAGTCACTCGCGAGCGGGTGGATGCGTGGCGGTGGGACTACAGCTCGATCGAGAACGCCGTCGAGCTCAGGTACGGGACGTACCCGAGGCGCGAGTACAGCCCGTGCGCACCGGTCGGGTTCGCGGTGTCGACGCCCAGCTCGGCGTACTCGATGCCGTCCGCGCGGTACGCGTGCATCGCCGCGACGAGGAGCGCGGGCGCAATCCCCCGCCCGCGCCACGCACGGCGCACGCCCAGGACGTCCGTGTAGCCCGACGAGTAGCCTGCGACCGGCCAGTCCTGCTCGTACCGGCCCGAGAGCAGGTACCCGACGACCTCGTCCGACGCCTGGTCGAGCGCCAGGAAGCTCCACGTCGGCGCGAACATCGCACGGGTCTGGACCCACTGCTCGGGCGTGCGCGGCTCGCTGCCCCAGTGGTCCGCGAACGCCTCGTTGTGCGCGAGCCGCGCCTGCTCGTCGAGCTCGGCGCTCCAGGGCACGATCCGTACGCCCTCGGGGGCGAACGGCTCAGGCACGTCGCCGGTGAGCGCCCGGCGCATCTCCGCGTAGTACCGGATGGGCGTGAACCCGGCGGCGCGCACGGCCGCGGCCGTGGCCGTCGCGGTGTCGTCGACGTACACCGACAGTCGCGCCGGCACCTGCTTGCCCGTGGCGGCCAAGAGCTGACGTCCGCGGTCCTGGGACCAGGCCAGCACCTGCGCACCGATCCCCCGTCGGCGCCACTCGGGGTGGACGCCACCGTCCAGGAACGCCCGCACCACGCGTGTGTCGCCCGCGGGCTGCTGGACCAGCGCCCAGGCCCGCAGCGCTCCTGCCTCGTCGCGGCCGGCCAGCGTGTCGCGTTCGACGTCGAGGTTCGAGTCGTCGAAGTGCTCGTCGACCTCGGCCTGCGAGATCCGGTACGGCAGGGCGTCGGCCTCCTGGCACGCGACGACCAGCGCGGTGAGCTCGGCGACGTCGGACCGCGCGAGCGCACCCCAGGTCAGGCCGGTCGAGGCGTCGGGCACCCGGACGGTCGCGGGAGCGGCGACGCGTTCGGCGAGCGGGGCGAGTGTCGTGGTCACCCCGCCACGATGCTGGAAGCGCGGGCGCGGGGCAATCCGATTACGCGTCGATGCGGCTGCGGTCCAGCCCTGCCGCCCCGGCGACGATGAAGTCCTTGCGCGGAGCGACGTCCGAGCCCATCAGCAGCTCGAAGACCTCCTCGGAGCGCGCTGCGGTCTCGACCGTGACCCGGCGCAACGTGCGGTGCCGCGGGTCCATCGTCGTCTCCGCGAGCTGGTCGGCGTCCATCTCCCCGAGGCCCTTGTAGCGCTGGATGTCGTCCTTGTAGCGCTTGCCGGCCTTGTCGAGCTTCTTGAGCGTCGCGGCCAGCTCCGCCTCGGAGTAGGTGTAGATGTACTTGTCCGCGTCGCCACGCACGCCGGTGAGCTCGACGCGGTGCAGCGGCGGGACGGCCGCGTACACCCGCCCGGCCTCGACGAGCGGGCGCATGTAGCGGAAGAACAGCGTGAGCAGCAAGGTGCGGATGTGCGCGCCGTCGACGTCCGCGTCCGTCATCAGGACGATCTTCCCGTAGCGCGCCGCGTCGAGGTCGAACGTGCGGCCCGACCCCGCACCGACCACCTGGATGATCGCCGCGCACTCGGCGTTCTTGAGCATGTCCGTGACGGACGCCTTCTGGACGTTGAGGATCTTGCCGCGGATCGGCAGCAGGGCCTGGAAGTCCGACGAGCGCGCCAGCTTCGCGGTCCCGAGCGCGGAGTCCCCCTCGACGATGAACAGCTCGGACCGCTCGACGTCGTCGATCCGGCAGTCGGCCAGCTTGGCCGGCAACGACGACGACTCGAGCGCGTTCTTGCGCCGGGAGATCTCCTTCTGCTTGCGCGCGGACAGGCGTGCGCGCATCTCGCCCACGACCTTGTCCAGCAGCAGCGCGCTCTGCGCCTTGTGGTCGCGCTTGGGGGACGTGAAGATCGCGCCGAGCTCGGTGTCGATCACGCGCGCGACGATGGCGCGGACCGGACCGGTGCCGAGGACCTCCTTGGTCTGACCCTCGAACTGCGGCTCCGCGATGCGGACCGTCACGACCGCCGTGAGGCCGGCCAGGACGTCCTCCTTCTCGATCTTCTCGGTCGCCGCGTCCTTGGCCGTGATCTTGAGCCGGCGCGCGTTCGCCTCGACCTGCTTCTTGAGCGTGCGCAGGAGGCCGGCCTCGAACCCGGACAGGTGCGTGCCGCCCTTGGGCGTCGAGATGATGTTGACGAAGCTGCGCACCTCGGTCTCGTAGCCCGTGCCCCAGCGCACCGCGATGTCGACCTCGCACGTGCGCGCGACCTCCTGCGGGGTCATGTGACCCCGCTCGTCGAGCACCGGAACGGTCTCGGTGTACTGGCCGGTCCCGGTCAGGTGCCACGTCCCGGTGACCGGCGCGTCCGGCGCCAGGTGGTCGGCGAAGTCGACCACGCCACCCGTGTGGCAGAACGTCTCCTCGTGCGGCCCGTCGGCGCCCGGCGTGCCCTTCAGCCCGCGCTCGTCGCGCACGACGATGGTCAGGCCGGGCACGAGGAAGCTCGTCTGGCGCGCTCGCGTGACGAGCTCGTCGTACGCGAACACGGCGGTGGCCGGGAAGATCTGGCGGTCCGCCCAGTACCGCACACGCGTACCGGTGCGGGCGCGAGCCACCTTGCCGACGACGGCGAGCTCCGAGCCCGAGACGAACGGCCGGAACGGCGACTCCGGCGAACGGCTCACGGCGTCGTCGAAGACCCCGGGCTCGCCGCGGTGGAACGTCATCCGGTGCGTCCTGCCGTCGCGGTCGACCTCGACGTCCAGCCGCGCCGACAGTGCGTTGACCACCGAGGCGCCGACGCCGTGCAGACCACCGGACGCACCGTAGGACCCGCCGCCGAACTTGCCGCCCGCGTGCAGCTTGGTGAACACGACCTCGACACCCGTCAGGCCGGTCTTCGGCTCGACGTCGACCGGGATCCCGCGCGCGTTGTCGCGCACCTCGACCGACGAGTCCGCGTGCAGCACGACGTCGATCCGGTCGCCGTGGCCCGCGAGCGCCTCGTCCACCGAGTTGTCGATGATCTCCCACAGGCAGTGCATCAGGCCGCGGCTGTCGGTGGTCCCGATGTACATGCCCGGCCGCTTGCGCACCGCCTCGAGGCCTTCGAGCACGGACAGGTGCCGCGCCGTGTAGTCGGAGCGCGAGGGAGTCGTCGTCACGCCGCGATGGTAGTCGCGGCCGCCGACACGGCCCCGACACCATGCCGCAGCCGTCCGAACTCGTGCCGAAAGGCCCTTGCGCGGGCCTCCCGTGTCGTGCACGTCACGATCAGGTGACATTTGCGTACGCGCATAGCGAACCACCCGCTCCCGAGGCGCTGGAACACAGTCCCGGGTGGTTCTATGGAGGCGTGACAGGGACGACGACCGAACCACTGACCGCAGCCGACCGTTGCGACCGCTGTGGCGCGCAGGCCTACGTCCGCGTCGTGCTGCCCGTCGGCGAGCTCCTCTTCTGCGCGCACCACGCCCGCGAGCACGCTCCGAAGTTCGCGGAGCTCGCGACGCACGTGCACGACGAGACGGACCGTCTGCTGGCCGAGCACGGCGCAGGAGCCGGCGCCGCGCACTGAGCGCACCCCACCTCGACCAGGAGGCCCGGACCGTCATGGTCCGGGCCTCCTGACGTCAGCGGCCGGTCGTCCACAGCCTGGCGCGACGTCGCGTCGCGCGGTGCGCGATCCCTCTACGTTGGGGCACGCGCCGAGCCGGCGTGCGCCGACGAGAGGACGACCGTGGCACTTCGCTTCAACCCGCCGCCCGGGTGGCCGCCCCCGCCAGAGGACTGGCTCCCACCCAAGGGCTGGAAGCCGGACCCGAGCTTCCCGCGCGCGCCGGCCGGCTGGGTGTTCGTCGTCGACGACGCTGCGCGCATCGCGCCGTCGCTCGACCCGATCCCCGGCATCACCAGAGCGCGCCGGCGCAGGCTGCTCGCCCCGACGCTCACGGGCGTGGTCGGTCTGGTCGTCGGACTCCTGATGGGTGGCGCCCTGGGTTCCACCGCCTCGCGCGACGACGGTGAGGCCGAGGCGATCGCGTCCGCCGCTCCCGACGACGTCGACGATGCGACGAACGACGGCACCGGCACACGCGCGAACCCCTACCCGGCGGGCTCGACCATCGAGCTCGAGGACTGGACCGTCGTGCTCGGAACGACGGTCCAGGACGCGACCGACGCGATCCTGGACGACGACGCGCTCCTGGATGACGACCCGATCAACGACTCGCCCGCCTTGGGCCGCCAGTTCGTCATGGTCCCCGTCACCGCGACCTACACGGGCGCCGAGACCGGTCTGGCGTGGATCGACCTCGAGGTGGACTTCGTCGGCTCGGCGGGCAACACGTTCGGCTTCGACGAGGACAGCTACTGCGGGCTGATCCCTGACTCGCTGGTGGACGAGGGGAGGCTCTACCCGGGCGCGACCGCCGAGGGCAACGAGTGCCGCTCGGTGCCGAGCGGGCAGGTCGCCGGCGGCACGTGGGCGCTGTCGACGGGCGGCGGCGACGAACCGGTCTTCGTCGCGCTCGAGTAGGAGTCCCCGCACGACGAAGGGCCTGCAGCCGGGGCTCCCGGCGGCAGGCCCTTCGTGGTCGTGTCTCAGTCGAGGTAGTCGCGCAGCACCTGCGAGCGCGAGGGGTGACGCAGCTTCGACATGGTCTTCGACTCGATCTGGCGGATCCGCTCGCGCGTCACGCCGTAGACCTTGCCGATCTCGTCGAGCGTCTTGGGCTGCCCGTCCGTGAGACCGAAGCGCATCGACACCACGCCGGCCTCGCGCTCGGAGAGCGTGTCGAGGACCTGGTGCAGCTGCTCCTGCAGGAGCGTGAAGCTCACCGCGTCCGCCGGGACGACGGCCTCGGAGTCCTCGATGAGGTCGCCGAACTCGCTGTCGCCGTCCTCGCCGAGCGGCGTGTGCAGCGAGATCGGCTCGCGGCCGTACTTCTGGACCTCGACGACCTTCTCGGGCGTCATGTCGAGCTCCTTGGCCAGCTCCTCCGGCGTGGGCTCACGGCCCAGGTCCTGGAGCATCTGGCGCTGCACACGCGCAAGCTTGTTGATGACCTCGACCATGTGCACCGGGATACGGATCGTGCGCGCCTGGTCGGCCATGGCGCGCGTGATCGCCTGCCGGATCCACCACGTCGCGTACGTCGAGAACTTGTAGCCCTTGGTGTAGTCGAACTTCTCGACCGCACGGATCAGACCGAGGTTGCCCTCCTGGATCAGGTCCAGGAACAGCATGCCGCGCCCGGTGTAGCGCTTGGCCAGGGAGACCACCAGGCGCAGGTTCGCCTCGAGCAGGTGGTTCTTGGCACGACGGCCGTCCTGCGCGATCCACTCGAGCTCGCGGCGCAGCTTCGGCTCCATCGCCACGCCCGCACCGAGTCGCTCCTCGGCGAACAGGCCGGCCTCGATGCGCTTGGCGAGCTCGACCTCCTGCTCGGCGTTCAGCAGCGCGACCTTGCCGATCTGCTTGAGGTAGTCCTTCACCGGGTCGGCGGTCGCGCCCGCGGTGACGACCTGCTGCGCGGGCGCGTCGTCGTCGTCGGCGTCCGAGTAGACGAAGCCGGCGTCCTCCGACTCCTCGGCGGCGGGCTTCTTCTCGGTGCCCTCCTCACCCTCCTCGGAGTCGTCGTCGGTCGTCTCCACGACCTCGGCGACCTCGGCCACGACGGCCTCGATCTCCGGGTCGTCGAGCACGATCGCGGCATCGTCGATGTCGGCGGCCGACTCGTCGACCGCGTCCTCGCCCTTCGCCGCGGCCTTGGTCGCCGCAGCCTTGGTCGCCGCGGCCTTCGTGGCCGCTGCCTTGGTGGGGGCCTTGGCGGGAGCGGCCTTGGCGGCCGGTGTCTTCGCGGCGGTCGTCTTCGCGGCGGTGCGCGTGGCGCGGGCGACCGGCTGCGGGGCCGAGTCGTCGGCGACCTCGTCGACCGGGACGGCCGCCTTGGTGGAGGTGCGCGACGTCGAGGTCGCGGCGGCGACACGGGCCACGGGCGCCGGCTCACGCACGGCGACACCGGCGGTCGCGAGACCACGGACGACGGCGCGCAGCCGCTTGGCGTCCTGTACGTCGGCCTGCTCGCAGGCCACCCGCAGCTCCTCGGCGGCGACCGAGCCGTGGGTACGCCCACGCAGGACCAGGTCCTGCAGGGCGGGGTGCTCGAACTCGCGCGGAAGCGCGGGGTGCGGAGTCTGGGACGACACGAACGACCTTTCGGCAGCACGACACCCGGTAGGTGCCGGGTGGTAGACGTAACAGTGTAACGAGCCGGGAGCCGCTGAGAGCATGCGGAACCAGGGCTGACGCAAGACAGCCACCACCACCAACGTCCGAGGCCGCCCGAGGATTCCCGCATCGGCGCACCAAGATGCCCGATGCCGCCTCGGGTCCTGTCGTGCAACGGGGCCAGTCGGTCGGGCCAGTCGGTCGGGCCAGTCGGTCGGCTCAGGCGGTCGGCTTGACCGTCATCACCGGGCACGGCGCGTCGAACAGCACGCGCTGCGCGTTCACGCCGAGGATCAGCTTCCCGACCGGGCTGCGGCGCCGCACCCCGATGACGATCAGGGATGCCCCGGTCTCCTCCGCGGCCGAGATCAGGTCGTCGGCGACGTCGCCGCCGTCCCGGACGCGGATCTCGTACGCGACCTCTCGCTTGGTCAGCTTGCGTTCGACCTTCCCGAGCTCGGCGTCGAGCGAGGCGCGTTCGTCGGGCGAGGCGTCCGGTCGCAGGCTCACCACCACGACGACCGGCACGTCACGCATCCTCGCCTCGTCGGCCGCGGCGCCGAGCGCGGCACGTCCCTCCGGCGTGGCCAGGTAGCCCACCACGATGCCCATGGGGCCTCCCCTCCTTGGCCGGACGCTACCGCGCGGCCAGCGCACTGGCGCGGCGGACGCGCACGCGAGCCGCACACCGGGCTCGGCGGGCGTCCGCGTGCAGGAGTCGGGGGCGCGGAGGTCAACGGCACGGGAGTCACTGTTCGTGGTCGGCCGGGGTCCCGGCCGACCACCGGGCGTCACGCTGCGCCCAGCCGGGTGGGCAGGCCGCGACGATCGTCGCCGTCAGCAGCACCGCGAGCCGGTAGTCCTCGTCGTCGAGCAGCGCCCGCTCGAGCAGCATCCGGGCCCGCGTGCCGTCGCCGCGCCACCAGGCGAGCCAGCCGAGCAGCGTGAGCGCGGGAGCCTGGGCACCCCGGGCGCCGTGCGCGACGACGCCCTCGAGCGTGCGTTCGTGCAGCAGCGTCGCCTCCGGCGGCGGAGTGCTGCCCGTCTCGCGGCTGACGACCTTGGCGATCGCCGCACCGATCTGCGCGTCCACCTCGGAGCTCGGCCGAGTCCCGAGCAGGCTGCGCTCCGCGAGGTTGCCGGTGCCCGGCACGAGCGCGACGAGCACGGCATCCCGGACGCGAACGTCCTGCAGGCCCGCCTCGACGCGGCCCCACGGCGCATGCGGCTGCTCGACCGGGACGCCGGCCTCCACCGCCGCCGTGTGGGCGACCGCCACACGCCACGCGGCCAACGACTCACGCCGCCACCGGACCGCGGCGGGCTCGCCTGCCAGGTGCGCCTCGCGGGCGCGCTCGGTCCAGCGCCGTCGCATGCGCGCCACGGTCCGGCGCCGCTCGGAGTCGATGGTCGGGAACCTGACCAGGTCGTCGCGCGAGTCGACCACCACCTGCCCGTCGAGCACCATGTGCGCCGAGACCCGCGTGGACTCCAGGTCCTGCAGCGGCCGTCCGCCCGGCGGACAGCATCCGTGCATGCAGTCCAGCGACAGGTAGCCCGTCGAGGTCACCACCCACACCGTCGTCGGGCCCAGCGGGGCCTCCGCGGCCTCGCGGTAGTGCGACACCGCGTTCGACACCGCATTCGACACCGAGCTCGACACCGAGCTCGACGCCGCCGCATGGGCCACGCGCGGGTCGTCGGCCACGTAGACCACCAGCAACGACGAGTGCGCGCCGTCGGCCCCGAGCGTGGCGACCATGGCGCGGGCCACCTGCGGGCCCGACTCGGCGTGTGCGAGATCGTCGAGATCGATGCGCATCATCAGCCCGACCCGACCCCGCGGCGCACGCAGGCTCACCGCCACCACGGACTCGGCCGGCCGGAAGCCGAGCCGGTAGGGCACCAGGGACAGGATCTCGCGGGGCTCGCTCACCCGCAGCGTCGTCGGCATGTCCGACAGCACAGCGTCCGACCGGCCCGGCGCAGCCCGCGAGCACCGATCTGTGCATCCGGATCGACGCCTCGTCGGGCTGGGGTCGGGTCGCGTCGCGACTACGCTGACCCGGTGCTTCCCGCCCGCGCCCCGCGCCGCCGCGTGCTCGCGGCGGCCCTCGCCGCCGTCGTCGCGCCCGGGCTGCTCGCCGGGCTGACGGCATGCAGCACGTCGGCGCCCGCCCGGCTGGACACGAGCGAGACGACGCTCGTCGAACCCGCGCCGACGTCCACCGAGGAGCTGCTCGACGAGCCCGAGGAGTCGTTCTCGACCGTGGGCGCGCTCGCCGACGGCTTCCCGGCGGACCTCGTCCCGCTGCCGCTCGACGCGGACATCCTCGTCTCGAGCGCACGTCCGTCACCCGACGACCCGGACCTGCTGGAGATCAGCCTCAACCTGCGCACCACGCTGTCGGCCGACGACCTCGTCGCGAGCCTGACGACCGCGCTGGCGGACCAGGGGTTCACGGCCGCACCGGCGGCGTCACCACCGGCGGGTCTGGCGGCGACCGGGACCTTCACCCGCGGCGAGGGTGAGCTGATCACGGTCGCGGTGCTCGATCGCGACGGCGTGCGCACCCTGACCATCGGCGGCACCGTGGCACCGGCCGGGGCCTAGGCTCTCGCTGTGACCTCCTCGCCGCTCACGTCGCTGTCCACGTCGGCGCTCGTCGACATCGAGGGCGTCCGCGGCGGGGTCGACGACGAGCTCGCCGAGCACGTCACGCGGCTACGCGCCCTGCTCGCGGGGGTCAGCGACGACGTGGACCACCTGGCCGACGCGGTCGAGGTGATGCTCTCGGGCGGCAAGCGCCTGCGCGCGGCGTTCTGCTACTGGTCGTGGCGTGCGCACGGCGGCACCCCGGGCACGTCCGAGGCGACCGCGGTGCTCCGCGTCGGGGCCGCGCTCGAGCTGTTCCAGGCCGCCGCGCTGTTCCACGACGACCTGATGGACGACTCGGACACGCGCCGGGGCCACCCCGCGGCGCACCGCGCATTCGCGGCCCGGCACGACGAGCGCGGCCTGCAGGGCACGGCCGAGCACTTCGGGATGTCCGCCGCGATCCTGCTGGGCGACCTCGCACTCGTCGCGAGCGAGCAGGTGTTCGCCGCCGCGCTCGCCGACGCGCCGGCGGCCAGGGCTGCGGGTGCGCGCGCCGTGTTCGACCTCATGCGGTCCGAGGTGACGATCGGCCAGTACCTCGACGTGCTCGCGCAGTCGATGCCCTGGGGCGTGGACCCCGCCGCCGACGAGCGCCGCGCACGCGAGGTCATCCGCGCCAAGTCCGCCCGCTACAGCGTCGAGCACCCGATCGTGCTCGGGGCGGTCCTCGCCGACGCGTCCGACGAGGACGTCGCGGCCTGCCGCGCACTGGGCCTGCCCCTGGGCGAGGCGTTCCAGCTCCGTGACGACGTGCTCGGCGTGTTCGGCGACCCCGTCGCGACCGGCAAGCCCGCGGGCGACGACCTGCGCGAGGGCAAGCGCACGGTGCTCGTCGCCCGGGCCCTCGCACGCGCCGCCCAGCGCGGCGACGACGAGACGGCCGCGCTGCTGCGCGCGCGCCTGGGCGACCGCGCGCTGAGCGACGACGACGTCCGCCAGATCGCGGTGGCGATCGACGCGGCCGGCGCGGTGGACGACGTCGAGGCGCTGATCGACACGCTCGCGGGCCGCGCGTTCGCGCTCGCGGCGGATCGCCGGTGGCCGGCACCGGCCGGCGAGGTCCTCGTCGCGCTCGCGCACGCCGCCGTCGACCGTCACGCCTGACACAACGCCCTGCCCTGACACAGCGCCCTGCGGGTCAGGACGAGCTGAGCGGCTCCTGTCCGTGGCCAGGGGCGGCGGGGCGCCCTAGAGCTCGGCCTGGGCGCGGCGACGGATCTCGGTCTTGTGTCCCGCGCGCAGCGCGTCGATCGGCGTGCCGGGCAGCGACTCGTCCGGCGTGAACAGCCACTCGATCGCGGCCTCGGAGGAGAAGCCGGCGTCGGTCAGGACCGTGAGCGTGCCCTGCAGCGACGACAGGACGGCCCACTCCCCCTCGGACGCGGGTTCGGGGCGGCCGAGGACCTGGTTGCCGAGGGTCTGCCCGACGGGGACCAGGCAGCGCTCCGGGACGCTCACGACGCGCGGGGTGCCGCGGCGCACGGCGACGAGCCGGCCCTCCTGCACCAGGCGGCGGACCTTGCCCACGTCGATGCCGATCCGCTCGGCCACATCGGGGAGCGTCAGCCAGGAGTCGACGAGGTCGTCGAGGGCGGGTGTCGTATCGGTCACCGGCCCAGGGTACGGGTGACAGCGGTCCCCCTGGGGTTTCGCCGCGGGCCGCAGTCCGCTACCTTCACGTTCTGTCACTTCTTTCACTTCAGTCACATCTGTTTACTTGCGCCACACGACGAGTCGAGGTACCGAGATGTCCGTGACCGCCAACCGCCGCCCGGTCGCCCTGCGCCGGGCCGCGTCCGGGACGGGTGCGACGCTCGCCCTCGCCGCCGTCACCGTCGCCGCCGGATCGCCCGCGCAGGCCGACGACAGCTACACGGTCCGGCCCGGCGACACCGTGAGCCACATCGCCGCCCGCACGGGCGCGACGGCTGCCGCGATCGCACAGGCCAACCACCTCGCCGACCCGTCGCGCATCCTCGCGGGCCAGGTCCTGACGATCCCCAGCCGCACCGCCGGCAGCACGGCGACGACGGCCCGTTACACGGTCCGCCCGGGTGACACGGTCAGCGCGATCGCCGCACGGTCGGGGACCACGGTCGCGGCGGTCATCGCGGCCAACGGCCTCGGCTCGAACGCGCTGATCCGGATCGGGCAGGTCCTGACGATCCCCGGCGCCTCGTCGGGCGCGACCTCGGGCACCTCCGCACCGGCCACGACGAGCGCGTACACGGTCCGCTCCGGCGACACCGTGAGCGCGATCGCGGCCCGGACCGGTTCGAGCATCGCCGCGATCGTGCAGGCGAACCGCCTCGGCCCGAGCGCGCTCATCCGCATCGGCCAGCGCCTCACGATCCCGGGTGCCACGGCCGGCTCGACGGGCTCGTCGTCGGGCGCCTCACTCGTCGGCGACACGTTCGCGGGCCGTACCTACGCGCGTGACGTCGTCGACGCGGCGAACGCGAACAAGCACGCGCTGCTCGCCGCGGGCGTGCCCTCGACCGCGCAGATGCAGGCCAAGGTGATCGCGACCGCACGCACGTACGGCCTCGACCCCGCGCTGGCCCAGGCGATCGCGTTCCAGGAGTCGGGCTTCAACCACACGTCGGTCTCCCCGGCCAACGCGATCGGCACGATGCAGGTCATCCCGACGTCCGGCGACTGGGCCTCGGGCCTCGTCGGACGCGACCTCAACCTGCTCGACCCCGACGACAACGTGACCGCCGGCGTCGTCATCCTCAAGGCGCTCGTCCGCGTCTCCCCGGACGTGCCGAGCGCGATCGCCGGCTACTACCAGGGCGCCGCCTCGGTCCGGAAGTACGGCATGTTCGCCGACACGCGGGGGTACGTCGCCAACGTCCAGGCCCTGATGGCCCGGTTCGGCTGATCCGGCCACCCGGCTCAGGCGGCGAGATGCACGGTTCGCGGCGACCCCGAACGTAGACTCCAGTCGTGGCGACGACCCTCACCGACCCGCTCCTCGGCCGTCTGGTCGACGGACGGTACGAGGTCGTGTCCAGGATCGCGCGCGGCGGGATGGCCACCGTCTACCTCGCGATCGACCGGCGCCTGGACCGCGAGGTCGCGCTCAAGGTCATGCACCCGCACCTCGCCGAGGGCACGTCGGGGGCCGACTTCGTCGCCCGGTTCCGCCGAGAGGCACGTACCGCCGCGCGCCTGACGCACCCCGGCCTCGTGAACGTCCTCGACCAGGGCGTCGACGGCGAGACCAGCTACCTGACGATGGAGTACGTCGACGGCGTGAACCTGCGCCGCCGTATCGGCGAGCAGGGAGCGCTCACCGTCGGGGATGCGCTGCAGGTCACCGAGGCCGTGCTCGACGCGCTCGCGACCGCGCACCGCGCCGGCCTCGTGCACCGCGACGTCAAGCCCGAGAACGTCCTGATCGCGTCCGACGAACGCGTCAAGCTCGCCGACTTCGGCCTCGCGCGCGCCGTCACCGAGGTGACCGCCACGACCACGGGCACGGTCCTGGGCACGGTCGCCTACCTGGCGCCCGAGCTCGTCGTGCGCGGCGCGAGCGACGCCCGGACCGACGTGTACGCGTGCGGAATCCTGCTCTACGAGATGCTCACCGGGCGTCAGCCGTACACCGGCGAGACGCCGATCCAGGTCGCGTTCCAGCACGTCAACTCCGACCTGCCTGCGCCGTCCGACCTCGTGGACTGGCTCCCGGTCGAGATCGACGACCTCGTGCGGGCCCTCGCCGCACGCGACCCCGACGACCGCCCGGTCGACGCCGGCGCCGCCCACGCGCTGCTGCGCCGCACCAGGGCCGTGCTCGACGCGGCCACGCTCGAGCGGCGCGCGGACGTCGCCCCCGTGATCGCGCTGCCCGCGGCGACCGATCCGAAGGAGACCGAGCTCGACTCCGACGCGACCGATACCGACGGTGACGAGCCGGACGACGCCGCGACCGAGCGGCTCGCAGCGGGCGGCAGCCGCCCGGGCGGGGGCTCGACCGTCGCCCTGCCGATCGGCGCGGCCAAGCCCGTGCCTCCCCCGCCGCCCGCGCCGCCGTCACGGCGCCGCCGCGTGGTCGCGTGGACCCTTGCGCTGGTGCTCGTCGCCGCGCTGCTCGGCATCGGCGCCTGGTGGTACGCGACCTCCGGACCCGGCGCCTTCACGACGATCCCGACCGTCGTGGGCGACACGCAGGAGGCCGCGACCGCGGAGCTCGAGGACGCCGACCTCGTCGCGACGCCCACCGAGGACTTCAGCTCGACGGTCGCCAAGGGTTCGGTCATCGGCACCGACCCACCCGCGGGCGAACGCGTCCGCCGCGGCTCGACGGTCGACCTCGTCGTCTCGAAGGGCCCGGACTTCGTCGCGGTGCCCGACGGCGTCGTCGGCCAGATGCAGAAGGACGCCGAGACCGCACTCACGAAGGCCGGCCTGAAGGTCGAGTACGCCCCGCAGGTCTACGACGACAACGCCGGACTCGGTGTGGTCATCGGGGCCGTGCTGCCTGACGGGTCCGACGCCGAAGCCGGTGCGCAGGCGGTCCGCGGCGACACCGTGAAGCTGACGGTCTCGAAGGGTCCCGCACCGGTCAAGGTGACGTCGGTCGTCGGGGCGACGCTCGAGGAGGCTACCGACGAGCTCGACAAGATCGGGCTGAAGGTGACCTCGAGCGAGGCCTACAGCGACACCGTGAAGGCCGGCGTGATCATCAGCCAGGACCCCGTCAGCGGCGCCGATGCGCACCGCGGCGACACCGTCACGCTCGTCGTGTCCAAGGGTCCCGAGCTGGTGACGATGCCGAACGTGTTCCAGATGGGCTACGACGAGGCCAAGAAGAAGCTCGAGGCGCTCGGGCTGAAGGTCGACCGCAAGGACTCGTGGGGCGGGTTCATCGGCACGGTCGTCGACCAGAGCGTGCCTGCGGACACGCAGGTGCCCAAGGGCACGACCGTCACGCTCACGGTCGTCTGACCGCACCCCTCACGCACCCGTCACGCACCCGTCACCGCCCGCCGCCGCCCGGGGCGCCGAGAGGCCCGTCCGTGGTCGTCGGACGGGCCTCTCGGTGCTGGTCAGGACGCGCTGGTCAGGACACGCAGGTCAGGACGCGCGCAGCAGCTCGACGACCTGGAACGCCAGCTCGAGCGACTGCTGGTGGTTCAGGCGCGGATCGACGAGGGTCTCGTAGCGCTCGGCCAGCCGGGCGTCGTCGATCTCCTCGCTGCCGCCCATCACCTCGGTCACGTCGTCGCCCGTGAGCTCGATGTGCAGGCCACCGGGCACGGTGCCCAGCGCGCGGTGCACCTCGAAGAAGCCCGCGACCTCGTCCATGACGTCGCTGAACCGGCGCGTCTTGTAGCCGCTCTCGGACGTGATGCCGTTGCCGTGCATCGGGTCGCACACCCACGTCACCGGGCGGCCGTCGGCCGTGACCTTCTCGACGAGGGCGGGCAGCAGGTCACGGACCTTGCCCGCACCCATGCGCGTGACGAACGTGAGCCGGCCCGGCTCGCCCGCGGGGTTGAGCCTGTCGATGAGCGCGATCGCGTCGTCGCCCGTCGTCGTCGGGCCGAGCTTGACGCCGATCGGGTTCTGCACGCGCGAGAAGTAGTCCACGTGCGCCCCGTCGAGGTGCCGCGTGCGCTCGCCGATCCACACGAAGTGGGCCGAGCAGTCGTACGGCAGGCCCGAGAGGCTGTCGATGCGCGTGAGCGGCCGCTCGTAGTCGAGCAGCAGGCCCTCGTGCGAGGAGTAGAAGTCGACCGAGCGCAACGCCTCGAAGTCGGCGCCGCACGCCGCCATGAACCGGATCGCGCGGTCGATCTCGTTCGCCACCTGGTCGTAGCGCTTGTACGCCGGGTTGGACGTGAAGCCGCGGTTCCACTCGTGCACGCGCAGCAGCGACGCGAACCCGCCGGTCGTGAACGCGCGGATGAGGTTCAGCGTCGAGGCCGACGTGTGGTACGCCTCGAGCAGCCGCTGCGGGTCCGGCGTGCGCGCCTCGGGCGTGAACTCGAAGCCGTTGATGATGTCGCCGCGGAACGCGGGCAGCGTCACACCGTCGCGCGTCTCCGTGTCCGACGAACGGGGTTTGGCGTACTGCCCCGCCATGCGACCCATCTTCACCACGGGCAGGCTCGCGCCGTAGGTCAGGACGACCGCCATCTGCAGGATCGTCTTGATCTTGTTGCGGATGTTGTCTGCCGTGACCTCGCTGAAGGTCTCGGCGCAGTCGCCGCCCTGCAGCAGGAACGCCTCACCCCGACCCGCCGCGGCGAGCTGGGCCCGCAGCGCGTCGGCCTCGCCGGCGAAGACGAGCGGCGGCAGCGTGGCGAGCCGGTCGGTGACGCGGCGCAGGGCCTCGTGGTCGGGCCAGTCGGGCTGCTGCGCGGCCAGCCGGTCCCGCCAGGCGTCGAGCCCGGCGATCACCTGCGGGTCAGGCTGGACGCTCATGCGTGACTCGCCGGTACCAAGGGCTGGCCGAGCTCGTCGAGCAGGTCGACGAACCACTGCAGCGTCACGTCGAAGGGCTTACCGCCCGCGATGCGCGGGAACTCGATCGCGCGCAGCACGTCGCCGTTCTCCTCGTCGTGCCCGATCACGCCGGACTCGCCACGCAGGGCGCACTCCACCGCGAGGTCGGTCATCGACTTGATCAGGCGCAGGTCCTCGGCGTTCGCGGCCGCGGCACGCGAGTAGTAGCCCGACTTCTGGACCATGACCTTCTCGGCGCCCAGCTTCTCGGCGAACTGCTTGGCGAACCACTGACCCGGGTTGATCGTGTCGAGGCGCACGTGGCCGAACGCGTCGCGCAGCACCTCCTGGCCGGATGCCTCGAGCTGCTCGACGATCTCGTGCATGCCCGCACCCTCCGAGAGGAAGATGTTGACGTTGCCCTGCTCGTCCATGATCGCCTTGAGGCGCGCGGCCTCCGCATCGATGTCGAGCGCGACCTCCGGGACGAAGACGGCGTGCACGTCCCAGCGCTCGCGCGACAGGCCGATGCTCGGCACCCACTCCTGCTGGTCGAGCCACTTGCGGTACTCGACCGCCGCCGCCGCGGTCAGCCAGCCGCAGTGCCGGCCCATGACCTCGTGCACGATGAGCATGCGCGGGCCCGAGCGGTGCTCGCCGATGATGTTCGCGGCGAAGCCGGCGGCCTCCTCGGCCGCGGTCCACGCGCCCAGCGACTGCCGGATCGGCACCACGTCGTTGTCGATCGTCTTGGGCAGTCCGACGACGGTCAGCCCGTAGTCGTTCGCCGCGAGGTAGGCGGCCAGGTCCGCGGCCGTCGTGTTCGTGTCGTCGCCGCCGATCGTGTGCAGCACGTCCACACCGTCCGACTTGAGCTGCTCGGCCGCGACCTGCAGCGGGTCCTCGCCCTCGGCGACCAGGCCGCGCCTGACGCAGTCCTTCGCGTTGGTGAGCTTGACGCGAGAGTTGCCGATGGGCGAGCCGCCGAAGCGGTGCAGGATGCCGGCCTTCGCGCGCGTCTCGTCGTCGATGACGATCTTGTCCCCGCGCAGGAGACCGTAGTAGCCGTGCTCGTAGGCGATGATCTCGACGTCCGGGGCGATCTCGGTGTAGCGCTCGATGAGGCCACCGACGGCGGACGACAGGCACGGAGCGAAGCCACCCGCGGTGAGGAGAGCGACGCGACGAACCGACATGGGAGACACCTTCCGTAGGGCTGGCTCGGCACCTGCTTGGCACCGCAGGCGACGCTAAGGGGCGGCGCGACGACGACGCCGGGACCCAGGTCCGGGCACGCTACCTGGACGACCGTGCCGGGGTCGCGGTCATTCTACCGGCGGGGCCGGCTCGTCCTGCGGCGGTATCGGAACCTGGACGTCGGGCACCGGACGGCCGCCGGGTGCGGCGGCGAGGTGCTGCTCGTCACCCGCGACGGCCGGATGGCCGGCGGCGATGCGCGCCTTCTGCGTCGCGGCGTACACGTCGACGTACTCCTGGCCGGACAGCCGCATGATCGCGTACATGATCTCGTCGGTCACCGAACGCAGGATGAACCGGTCGTTCTCCATGCCCTCGTAGCGCGAGAAGTCCATCGGCTCGCCGATGACCATGCCGATCCGCATCACCTTGGGGATCTTGCGGCCGACCGGCTGGGCGATGTTCGTGCCGACCATCGCGACGGGGATCACCGGTGCGCCGGACTCGAGCGCGAGCCGTGCGATGCCGGTCTTGCCGCGGTACAGCCGGCCGTCGGGGCTGCGCGTGCCCTCGGGGTAGATCCCGAACAGGTCACCGGCCTCGAGCCGGCGCAGACCGGTGTTGAGCGCGGCCTCGCTCGCCTTGCCGCCACCACGGTCCACCGGGATCGTCCCGACGCCCCGCATGAACCCCGCGGTCAGCCGGCCCTTGACGCCCTGGCCGGTGAAGTACTCCTGCTTGCCGATGAACACGAGCGCACGGTCGAGCATGAGCGGCAGGAAGAACGAGTCGATGACCGCGAGGTGGTTGCTTGCCATGATCGCCGCACCCTCGGCCGGCACGTTCTCCGCACCACGGATCCAGGGTCGATAGATCACATGCAGCAGCGGACCCACGAAGATCCGCTTCATCAACCAGTAGAACAACGGGCCACCTCTCGAGCCGAGACCTCAGACGAACGTCTCCGACAGCACCGGGCCGCCTCGCGGACCGACGACCGCTCCGTCCGACTCTAGAGTGGTTTCATGGCTCCACGTGCCGACGACGCCGACGGGACTGTCGACGACGACCGCTGGGCGCAGATCGTCGCACAGCTCGGGGACGTCGACGCGGCCGCCGAACGGCGCAGCGCCGAGGACGCCGCGATCACGTCCGACGAGCGCCCGGACAAACCCGGCGGGCTCGACTTCCCGGTCGCACCCGGCGTGGACTCCCCCTGGACGAGCGATGCACGGATCGTGCGACCCGCACGCGACGAGGGCACCGGACGGGACTGGGACGGCACGAGCCAGTACGACGACGCCGAGGCGAAGGTCGACGACGAGGAGGGCTTCGTCCCGCCCGATCCGGGTCCCGTGCTCGGGGGCGACCCGCTCCTGACGATGGCGTGGTTCGCCGTCGCCGGCGTGCCGGTGTTCCTGCTCGTCGTGCTCATCGCGTGGCGCAGCGCGCCGCCCGCGTTCATCCAGGCGGCCTGCATCGTGTTCGTGCTGGGCGTCGGACTGCTGCTGTGGCGCATGCCTGACCGCCGCGAGCCCGGCGAGTCGGGCGACGACTCCGGCGCCGTCGTCTAGGGCCCGAACGCCCGTCGACGGCCGGACGACGTCACAGGCGCGCGAGGTCCGCCGCGCCGACCATGCCCGCGTCGTTGCCCATCGCGGCGACGACGATCGCCGCCTCGGGGCGGTGCCCACGTCCCGAGAGCTGCGACGCGAAGCCGTTGCGCGCCGGCGCGAGCAGCAGCTCGCCCGCGGCCGCGACGCCGCCGCCGACGACGATCAGCGCGGGGTCGAGCAGCGCGGTCGCCGAGGCGGCGCCCTCGCCGATCCAGCGACCGAGCTCGGCCAGCAGCTCGATCGCGAGCTCGTCGCCCTCCTGCGCGGCCGTCGTCACGTGCGGACCGCTGAGCTTGTCGGCGGATCCACCCGCGAGCTCGAGCAGGCGCGCGGCGCGCCCGGGGTCGCGCAGCACCGCCGCCTGGGCGTCACGCACCAGTGCACTGCCCGACGCGTACTGCTCCCAGCAGCCCTCGTGGCCGCACCCGCAGTAGTGCCCGCCGGGCACGACCCGCATGTGCCCGATCTCGGAGGCGACGCCCCAGGCGCCGCGCACGAGCTCTCCGTTCGACACGATCGCGCCGCCCAGGCCGGTGCCGATCGTCAGCGTGAGCATGTCGTCGACGTCACGAGCCGCACCGAAGCGGAACTCGGCCCAGCCGGCAGCGTTGGCGTCGTTCTCGACGACGATGTCGACCTTGTCGCCGATCAGCCGGGCGACGTTGTCCCGCAGCGGGTAGTCGCGCCAGGCGATGTTCGGCGCGAACAGCACGCCGGAGCGGTCCGCGGAGACGAAGCCCGCCGCGGCGAGACCGATCGCGCCGATCTCGTAGGAGGCACTCAGCTCCGCGTACACGTCCGCGATCGCGGCGTCGATGCTCGCTGCGTGGTCGGGCTCGGTCTGCCGACGGGTCTGCGCGAGGATCGTGCCGGCCTCGTCGACGACGCCCGCCGCGATCTTGGTCCCGCCGATGTCCACACCGATGGCGTGCATGTGTCGTTCGCTCCTACGCGTCGTCCTGGGTGTCGGCGACCCACGCTAGCGCCCCCGCGTCGCGCTGGTGCGGGCCTTCCAGCCCGGGACGCCGCGGTCGTCGGACGGCGCGCCGAAAGGTTACCCAAACGGGTGGGTGCTCGGGCCGCTCCCTCACGTATCCTCGTCCCCACCGATCGCCCACTGTCACTGGAGCCAGCATGGACGAGTTCCGCAGCCCCCTGCTCGTCGAGGTCGACGCCTCGCGCAACCTCAACGACCTCCTCGCGGAGCGGGTGAACACCGACCTGGACGCGGTCCTGGTGGAGCACAAGCCGGAGCCCGACGGCCCGTGGATCCCGATCACGGCACGTGAGCTCGACGCCGACGTCGTCGCGGTCGCCAAGGGACTGGTTGCCCGGGGCGTCCAGCCCGGCGACCAGGTGGGCATCATGTCGCGCACGCGCTACGAGTGGTCGCTGCTCGACTGGGCGATCTGGGCCGCGGGCGCCGTGACCGTGCCGCTGTACGAGACGTCGTCCGCGGAACAGGTCGAGTGGATCCTCACGGACTCCGACGTGTCGCTGCTCGTCGTCGAGTCCCCCGCGCACGCCGCGGTCGCGGCCGAGGCCCGCCCGCAGACGCCGCACCTGCGCGAGGTGCTCGTGATCGACGACGGCGCGATCGAGACGCTCGTGGCCGCGGGTGCAGACGTGCCCGACGACGAGATCGAGCGCCGCCGGCATCTCGCGGGGCTCGCCAGCACCGCGACGATCATCTACACGTCCGGGACGACCGGCCGGCCCAAGGGTGTCGAGCTCACGCACGGCAACTTCTACGAGCTGACGGTGAACACCGTCGAGGGGCTCAAGGTCGTCGTCTCCGATCCCGGCTCCCGCACGCTGCTGTTCATGCCGCTCGCGCACGTGTTCGCGCGGTTCATCCACGTGCTGTGCATCCCGGCCGGCGCTGTGCTGGGCCACTCGCCCGACACGCGAACGCTGCTCCAGGACCTCGCCGACTTCCGGCCGACCTTCATCCTCACCGTGCCGCGCGTGTTCGAGAAGGTCTACAACGGCGCCGAGCAGAAGGCCGCCGCGGGCGGCAAGGGGGCGATCTTCCAGCGCGCCGCGAAGACCTCGATCGTCTACTCGCGCGCGCTCGACGACCCCCGCGGCCCCAGCCTGTGGCTGCGACTGCAGTACAAGGTCGCGGACGTGCTCGTGCTGAGCAAGCTGCGCGCGCTGCTCGGCGGGAACGCGAAATGGGCCATCTCCGGCGGCGCGCCGCTCGGCGAGCGGCTCGGGCACTTCTACCGCGGCGTGGGACTGCACGTCCTCGAGGGCTACGGCCTCACGGAGACGACCGCACCCGCGACCGTGAACCGCCCGTCGCAGACGAAGATCGGCAGCGTCGGGCTGCCCATGCCCGGCACCGCGGTGCGCATCGCGGCGGACGGCGAGATCGAGATCAAGGGCATCCCGGTCTTCCGTGGCTACCACGCCAACGAAGCTGCGACCGCCGAGTCGCTCGAGGACGGTTGGTTCCGCACGGGTGACCTGGGTTCGCTCGACGAGGACGGCTTCCTGTCGATCACCGGCCGCAAGAAGGAGATCATCGTCACCGCCGGCGGGAAGAACGTCGCCCCCGCCGTGCTCGAGGACCGGCTGCGCGGGCACCCGCTGATCAGCCAGGTCGTCGTCGTCGGGGACCAGCGTCCGTTCATCGGCGCGCTCGTGACGCTCGACGCCGAGGGCCTGCCCGGTTGGCTCGGAGCGCACGGCAAGCCCGAGATGACGGTCGCCGAGGCGGTCAAGGACGCCGACGTGCTGCAGTCCCTGGACAAGGCGGTGGCACGCGCCAACAAGGCGGTCTCGCGCGCCGAGTCCATCCGCAAGTACCGCATCCTCGACGCCGACCTGACGCTCGCGAACGGCTACCTGACCCCCAAGCTCTCGGTGAAGCGGCACGAGGTCCTCAAGGACTTCGCGGCCGACGTCGAGGCGCTCTACGAGGACACGCGGCCGGGCCAGGACTGACCGCCGTCGCTGCGACCCGACAGCGCTCGGGGCGCCTCCGACGGGGGCGCCCCTGCGCCGCCGGCGACCAACCGCAGCGGCGGAACGAGCCCGCCCGCGGCCAGCACCCCCAGCGCGGTCCGCTCCGCCTCGTCGAGCTCGAGGCGGCGTTCCTCGCGGCGGGTGGGCAGCCCGAGCACGAACGTCACCACGCAGTCCCCGCAGCCCGCGGGTCCCGCGGTGCATCCATCGCAGTCGATCCTCATGCGCCGGACGGTAGCGACCCCCACCCACACGATCGCCGCGGCGGCCCGCGCCCGCGGGTTCAGGCGTGCTGGAGCCGGGCGACGAGGGTCGCCGACGGCACCACGTACGCACCCCGCGCCTCGACGTCGCGCACGACCTCCTGGTCGCTCGTCACGACGACGACGACACGCCCGGGCGGTTCCGCGGCGACGAGCCGACGGATGAGGTCGTCGGCGATCTCGCCGACCGAGAAGCGCACGCGCACACCGCGCACGGGCGCCGCGGTCGGCGCACCGGCGTCCTCGCGCCCGTCGAAGCAGCAGGTCACCTCCGCACCCGTCCGGGCGGCAAGCCCTTCGAGCCCCTGCACGAGCCGACGACGCTGCTGCTCGAGCGTGAGCGCGTCGAACCACGTCTTGCTCACGTTGTAGCCGTCCACGACGAGGTGTGCGCGCGGCAACCGCAGCAGCTCCTCGAGCAGCGCGGGGTCGTCGACCTGGCGGCCGCGCGAACCCGCGCGCACCGGTGCGCGCTCGCGCTCGGGTGCGACGAGGTCGGCCGGGAGCTCGGCCGCCGGCGGCAGCGCGAGCTCGGCGCGCAGACCGCTCGCGGCGTCGACGATCGAGTCCAGCAGCAGCCGGACCCGTACGTCCGCGAGCTGCTGCGCGACGCGGGCCTGGGCCCGCGCGTCCGAGCGCTCCGCCTGCGCCACGCGCCGGTCCGTGCTCGCCTGCTCGCGTTCCGCCACGGCGCGTGCGAGATCCTCCGCGGCCTCCTGGGCCGCCACGGCCGCCTGCGCCGCGGCCGTCCGGCCCTCGGCGCGTGCGCGATCCGCGTCCGAGCGCAGCCGTCGCATCTCGCGCTGCGCGGTCGCGAGCGCCTCCTGGGCCGAGCTCGCCAGCGCCCGAGCCTCTGCGAGCTCCGACCGGAGCCGCTCGACCTCGTGGCTCGCCCGCTCGGCGTCGCGGAGCGCGGCCGTCACGTCGGCCTGCGGCTCCGCCGGCTCCGGGAGGAACCGGGTCCAGTCACCGCCGAGCAGCCATGCCCCGGCCGCCGCCTCGAGCGAACGCACCGACCGCACCCCCTCTCCGGTCTCGTCGGGCGCGGTCTCGTCGGGCGCGGTCTCGTCGGGCGCGGTCCCGTCGGGCGCGGTCTCGTCGGGAGTCGGCCCGACGACGGACGCGAGGTCGGGATGCACCTCGATCCAGGTGCGCGCGACGCGCGCGCGGAATGCGTCGTCGCCGAGCGCCGCCCACAGCGGCTGCGCACCCGCGCTCGCACGCACCCGCGGGGCGAAGCGGTGGACCCGGCGCAGCGTGGGCGGGACGGCGACCGCGTCCAGGCCCGACAACGTGTCGGCGGCAACCGCGACGAGCGCCGCCCGCAGCTGCGCGGGGACCGGCATCGGGCTGCTCATCCAGCCACCCTAGGCCCGGACCACGACGCGCGCCCTGACGTGCGGCGATGCCGACGGAACCCCGCGTGTGGGTGGGGCTGGGTAACGTCCCCGGCATGTCGCCCGTCCGCCGCCTGCGCCCCGTCTGGGCCGACGGCGCGGTCGCCACGACCGGGACCGCGGTCCAGCCGGGCCTCGACGAGGTGGGCACGCCGCTCGCGGACGTCACGTTCGTCGTGGTCGACCTCGAGACGACCGGCAGCGCACCGGCAGAGTGCGGCATCACGGAGATCGGCGCGGTCAAGGTCCGCGGCGGCCAGGTGCTCGGCGAGTTCCAGACGCTCGTGGACCCGGGCGGCCCGGTGCCGCCGTTCATCCAGGTGCTCACGGGCATCACCACGTCGATGCTCGTCGGCGCGCCGGTGATCGAGGACGTGCTGCCCCGCTTCCTCGAGTTCAGCCACGGCGCGGTGCTCGTGGCCCACAACGCGCCGTTCGACATCGGGTTCCTGCGGGCCGCGGCGGCGCGCGGAGGCTACGCGTGGCCGGGGAACCGCGTGCTCGACACGGTGCGGCTCGCGCGGCGCGTCGTCACGCGCGACGAGGCGCCCAACCACAAGCTCGGGACGCTCGCGGCCCTGTTCGGCGCCTCGGTGACGCCCAACCACCGCGCGCTCGAGGACGCACGCGCCACGGTGGACGTGCTGCACGCACTGCTCGGCCGGCTGGGTCCGCTGGGCGTGACTCACCTCGAGGACCTCGACACCGCGACCGACCCGGTCCCGGCGGACGTCCGGCGCAAGCGCACGCTCGCCGACGGCCTGCCCGATGCTCCCGGCGTCTACCTGTTCCGCGGCCCGGACGACGAGGTGCTCTACGTCGGGACGTCGACGACGTCGCTGCGCAAGCGGGTGCGCTCGTACTTCACGTCGGCCGAGAAGCGCGGGCGGATCCTCGAGATGGTGCGCATCGCGCAGCGCGTGGACCCGGTGGTGTGCGCGACACCGTTGGAGGCCCGCGTGCGCGAGCTGCGGCTCATCGCCGAGCACGCACCCCGCTACAACCGGCGGTCACGCTTCCCGGAGCGCATGCCGTGGGTCCGTCTGACGAGTGAGCCGTACCCGCGCCTGTCCGTCGTGCGTGAGGTCCGCGACGAGGACGGAGCGGCCTACCTCGGCCCGTTCTCCTCGGCGGCAGCCGCCCAGCTCGCGGTCGAGGCGTTGCACGAGTCGTTCCCCGTGCGGCAGTGCACGCGACGGCTGCCGCTGGTCGCCGCTGCGGGCGCGTCGGCGTGCGTGCTCGCGGACATGGGTCGGTGCGGCGCTCCGTGCGTCGGCGGGCAGGACCGTGACACGTACGCCGAGGTCACGGCGCGCGTGCGGCGCGCGATGCTCGGCGACCCGGCTCCCGTCGTCGCCGCGCACGCCGAGCGCATCGAGAACCTCGTCGCACAGCAGCGCTACGAGGAGGCCGCGACCGTGCGGGACCGGCTGGGCGCGTTCCTGCGCGGAGCGGCCCGGGCCCAGCGCGTCACGCCGCTGGCGTCGTGCGCGGAGGTCGTCGCCGCGCGACGCACCGACGACGGCGGCTGGGAGGTGGTCGTGGTGCGCCACGGGCGCCTGGCCGCGACGGCGCGCGTCGACCGGCACACCGATCCACGACCGGTGATCGAGACGCTGCGCGCGACGGCCGAGCACGTGCCCGCGCCCGTGCCCCCGTCGTCCGCCGCGCACCCTGAGGAGACCGACCTCGTGCTCGACTGGCTCGAGCGGCCCGGCGTTCGCCTGGTGCACGTCGACACACCCTGGGCGATGCCCGCCCGCACGGCGCTCGCCAACGTCGACCCGGCCGCGGCGATCGCCGCGCACGCCGCCGAGGTCCGCGGGCTGGCGCACCCGACTCCGGTCGCGGTCGAGGCGCACGACGCCGTCACGCGATCGGCCGCCGTGCGCGAGGCCGCGTCGCGCGAGGCCGCGTCGCGGGACGCGGCGGCGAGACACACGGCATGATGGCGACATGCTGACCGCCATCGTCATGATCGAGACCGAAGCGACGCGCATCCCCGAGGCGGCGGCCGCGATCGCCGACATCCGCGGTGTGAGCGAGGTGTACTCGGTCACGGGCGAGGTCGACCTCATCGCCGTCGTGCGCGTGCGCGAGCACGAACACCTGGCCGACGTCATCGCGGACAAGGTGAGCAAGGTCGACGGCGTCCTGCGCACGCAGACCTACATCGCGTTCCGCACCTACTCCCAGCACGACCTCGAGTCGGCCTTCGCCCTCGGTCTCGAGGACTGAGCAGCCCTCGGTCAGGTCAGGCGGTCCCGTCAGGTCAGGCGGTCGCCGCGGTCCAGCGGTCGAGCACGGTGGCCGCCGCACCCGAGTCGATCGCGGCGCGTGCGAGCTCGGCGCCCGCCAGGAGCCGGGTACCCAGGTCGCCCGCGTCCGGGCGCACGAGCGTGCCGTCCGCGACGAGCCCGGCCGCCGCGTTGAGCAGCACGGTCTCCCGCACCGCTCCGGCAGCACCGTCCAGGAGCCGACGAGCGACGTCCGCGTTGTACGCGGCGTCGGCCCCGCGCAGCTCGTCGAGAGTCACAGGTGGCACACCGAGGCTCGGCCAGTCGATGACCTGCTCGTCGACCACGCCGTCGCGCACCTCCCAGACGCGCGTCGGGCCGGTGGCCGCGATCTCGTCGAGCCCGTCCTCGCCCCGGAAGACGATCGCGTTCTTGCCGCGCGCGGCCAGCACCCCGGCGATCACGCCCGCCATGCGCGCGTCCGCCACGCCGATCGCACCGGCGTGCGGCTGCGCAGGGTTGGTGAGCGGGCCGAGGAAGTTGAAGGTCGTCGCGATGCCGAGTCCCGCGCGGGCGGGGCCGGCGTGCCGGAACGAGGGGTGGAACACCTGCGCGAAGCAGAAGGTGATGCCCGCCTCCTGCGCCACCTGGGCCACGCGCTCGGGCGGGTGGTCGAGCCGGATGCCGAGAGCCTCGAGGACGTCCGCGGAACCCGACGACGACGACGCGGCCCGGTTGCCGTGCTTGACGACGCGCAGGCCCGTGCCCGCGATCACGAGCGCGGACATCGTCGAGATGTTCACGGTGTGGGCACGGTCTCCGCCGGTGCCGACGATGTCGACCGTGCGGCCCGGCACCGAGATCCGGATCGCGTGCGCGAGCATGGTGTCGGCGAGGCCGCGCAGCTCGTCGACCGTCTCACCCTTGGCGCGCAGCGCGACGAGGAAGCCGGCGATCTGCACGGGCGAGGCAGCGCCGTTCATGATCTCGTCCATGGCCCACGACGACTGCTCGGCCGTGAGGTCGCGCTTCGCGACGAGCCAGGTCAGCAGGTCGGGCCAGGTGTACGCGCTCATCCCGCCGCGGCGCCCGCGCTCGGCTCGAGCAGCTCGGCGACGACCGCCTGCACCTCGATCGGGTCCAGCGGGCGGCTGACGAACGCGTCGGCGTTGGACCAGGTGGCGAGCCAGGCGTCCTCCGGGCGGCCGGTGAGCACCAGTGCGGGCGGGCAGTTGTAGATCTCGTCCTTGAGCTGGCGCGCCAGGCCGAGGCCACCGACCTTGTCCGCCTCGCCGTCCAGCACGAGCAGGTCGACGCCGCCGGCCTCGACGACGCCGATCACGGCGGCCGCCGTGGCGACCTCGTGCCAGCGGATCTCCGGTGCGCCGTGCCGCAGCCGGCCGCCGACCGCGAGTCGCACCTGTCGGCGCGCCTCGACGTCGTCGCTGTACAGGACGATCAGCGGTCCGGCCGCGCGGTCCGCGGTGTTCGCCGTACTCATGTGGGTCCCTCACCTCGTCGTCGACGTGCGTCCGAAGGGCATCTTGGCACGACGAGCGCGCGAAGAACCGCCGGGCCCGCCCGCGACCCACCGTCGGCGTCCGCGACACGGGCACGCGACGGCGCAGATGCCCTCGCGGGAACCCCCGGGAGCCTGACATCATGACGATGTGACATATCCCGCGCGCCGACACTGGGCCCAATGGCCCATGCGCAGCCTGGTTCGGCCATAATGGCGTCCGTGTCGACCGCAACGGCTGCCCCCCACACAGCTCCGCACGTGAGCGTCAACCGACCGAACCCTGTCTCGGTCGGGACGATCGTGTGGCTCGCCAGCGAGCTCATGTTCTTCGCCGGCCTGTTCGCGATGTACTTCACGGTGCGCGCCGCGGTGCCCGAGGAGTGGGCCGAGCAGACGCAGAAGCTCAACCTGACCTTCGCGGCGATCAACACGACCGTCCTGGTGCTGTCGTCGGTGACGTGCCAGATGGGCGTGTGGGCCGCCGAGCGGTTCCAGCCCGTGCGCACCGGCTCACTGATCCAGGTGAACCGCTGGGGCATGAACGAGTGGATGACGCTCACCTACCTCATGGGCGCGTTCTTCGTCGGCGGTCAGATCTTCGAGTACGCCGAGCTGGTGAGCGAGGGCCTGACGATCTCGTCGAGCCCCTACGGCTCGGTGTTCTACCTGACGACGGGCTTCCACGGCCTGCACGTGCTCGGCGGCCTGATCGCCTTCCTGTTCCTGCTCGGCCGCTCGTTCTCGGCCAAGCGGTTCGGTCATCACGAGGCGACGACGGCGATCGTGACGTCCTACTACTGGCACTTCGTCGACGTCGTCTGGATCGCGCTGTTCGCGGTCATCTACCTGCTGCGCTGACGCCCGCAGCCCTCCAGCCCCCCGACCCCCAGCGCGAGACGAGGATCGATCCGTGAAGGCACTCGCAGCCCGCAGGCACGACCGGCGCGCGCCGGCCCTGCTCCTCCTGCTGGCGCTGCTGCTGGTCGGCGGCGCGTACGCCGTGCTCGTCCCTTCGTCCGCCGACGCGGCCACGACGAAGACGGCGACCGCGGACGACGTCGCCACCGGCGAGAAGCTGTTCCAGGCGAACTGCGCGACATGCCACGGCGCGTCCGCCTCCGGCACCGCCAGCGCCCCGTCGCTCATCGGCGTCGGCGCGGCGGCGGTCGACTTCCAGGTCGGCACGGGACGCATGCCGATGCAGTCCGACGGACCGCAGGCACCCTCCAAGCCCGTCGTGTTCGACGACGAGCAGATCAGCCAGCTCGCGGCGTACGTGGCCTCGCTCGGCGTCGGCCCGGCGATCCCGACCGAGGACATGGTCGACCCGTCGAAGGGTGACCCGGCCAACGGCATGGCACTGTTCCGCACCAACTGCGCGATGTGCCACAACGCCGTCGGCGCGGGCGGTGCGCTCTCGCAGGGCAAGTTCGCCCCGAACCTCTGGGAAACCACTCCCACCCATATCTACGAGGCCATGCTGACCGGCCCGCAGTCGATGCCGGTGTTCAACGACGCCAACCTCACGCCCGAGGAGAAGCGCAACATCATCGCGTTCATCGACGAGCAGGGTGAGGTCTCTCCCGGCGGTCTCGACCTCGGTTCGATCGGTCCGGTGAGCGAGGGCCTGTGGGCCTGGGTCGTCGGCCTCGGTCTGCTCATCGGTATCTCAGTCTGGATCGGAGCGAAGTCCTCGTGAGCACGCACGACCCCCACAGCGACGTCGTCGTGCACGGCGAGGGCGAGCTGCCCGATCGGTTCGACGACCCCGGGCTGCACGAGCACAAGCCCCGGCAGGCGGATGTCGACCCCAAGGTCGCCAAGCGCGTCGAGCGACAGGTGCTCTTCCTGTTCACGCTCTCGATCCTCGGCACGATCGGCGTCGTCTGGGCCTACTTCGCGCTGCCGCCGGGCGAGACCCCGGACTCGATGCGTACGTCCAACGTGGTGCTGGGTGTCTGCCTCGCCCTGAGCCTGCTGGGCATCGGCATCGGCGGCAACCACTACATCAAGGTGCTGATGAGCAACCGCGAGTACGTCGAGGAGCGCCACGAACAGCGCTCCAGCGACGAGACCCGCGAGATCGCCGTCCAGATGCTCAAGGACGGCGCGCAGGACTCGGGCCTGAGCCGACGCGGCGCGCTCGTCGGCGCCGGGCTCACCGCGCTCGCGCTGTTCCCGCTCGCGATCGTCGTGCCGCTGATCGGCAACGTCGGCGAGGACTGGAACGTCCGCAAGTTCAAGCACACGATGTGGAAGAAGGGCACCCGCCTCGCGACCGACCCCCAGGGCCGCCCGATCAAGGCGTCCGACGTCACGATCGGCGACGTCTGGCACGTCATCCCCGACGGCCTCAACGAGCTCGAGCACGGCAAGCTCGACGAGAAGGCCAAGGCGATCGTGCTGCTGGTCCGCCTCGACCCGCGCGACCTCAAGTCCGACCAGTCGCCCGCGGGTGAGACCTGGGGCTACGACGGCATCGTCGCGTACTCCAAGGTGTGCACCCACGTCGGCTGCCCGGTGGCGCTCTACGAGCAGCAGACGCACCACCTGCTGTGCCCCTGCCACCAGTCGACGTTCGACGTCGCCGACGCGTGCAAGGTGGTGTTCGGTCCCGCGAAGCGGCCGCTGCCGCAGCTGCCGATCACCGTCGACGACGAGGGTTACCTGGTCGCCCAGAGCGACTTCCACGAGCCCGTCGGCCCGAGCTTCTGGGAGCGTGCGACGAAGTGAGCGAGCTCAAGACTCCCCCGTCGGGCGGCGCCAAGGCCGCCGCGGCGACGGCTGACTACCTGGACCAGCGCACCGGCGTCGGCAACGCCGTCAAGTTCTTCGCGCGCAAGGTGTTCCCCGACCACTGGTCGTTCTTCCTCGGCGAGATCGCGCTGTACAGCTTCGTCACGCTGCTGATCTCCGGCGTCTTCCTCACGCTGTTCTTCGTCCCGAGCATGAGCGAGGTCACGTACCCCACGGAGGGCGTCTGGGCCACGATGCGCGGCGTCGAGATGTCCGAGGCGTTCTCCTCGACGCTACGGCTCTCGTTCGAGGTTCGCGGCGGGCTCCTCATGCGCCAGATCCACCACTGGGCGGCGCTGGTCTTCATGGCCGCGATCGTCGTCCACATGATGCGCGTGTTCTTCACGGGCGCGTTCCGCAAGCCGCGCGAGATCAACTGGGTGGTCGGCTTCGTGCTGCTCATCCTCGGCCTCGCGGCGGGCTTCTCCGGCTACTCGCTGCCCGACGACGTGCTCTCCGGCAACGGCCTGCGCATCACGGACGGCGTGATCAAGGCGATCCCGATCATCGGCTCGTACATGTCGTACTTCGTGTTCGGCGGCGAGTTCCCCGGCCACGACCTGATCCCGCGCCTGTTCACGGTGCACATCCTGCTGGTGCCGGGCCTGATCCTCGCGCTCATCGGCCTGCACCTGTTCCTCATGGTGATGCACAAGCACACGCAGTACCCCGGGTCGGGTCGCAAGAACACGAACGTGGTGGGCTACCCGGCGGTCCCGGTCTACGCGGGCAAGCTGCTGTTCAACTTCTTCGTGGTCTTCGGCGTCATCGCACTGATGGCCGGCACCATGACGATCAACCCGGTCTGGAACTACGGCCCGTACGACCCGTCGCCGGTCTCGGCCGGCGCCCAACCGGACTGGTACATGCTCTTCCTCGAAGGTGCGCTCCGGCTCATGCCAGGCGCGACCGAGGTGATGATCGGCCCGTACACGCTGAGCCTGAACGTGATCATCCCGGCGATGATCGTGCCCGGGATCCTGTTCACGGCACTCGCCGCGTACCCGTTCCTCGAGGCGTTCGCGACGGGCGACAAGAGCGAGCACCACGTGCTCGACCGGCCGCGCAACCGTCCGTTCCGGACCGCGTTCGGCGTCGCCCTGCTGGTCGCGTTCTTCATCCTCGTGCTGGCCGGGTCCAACGACCTCATCGCGACGCACTTCCACCTGTCGATCAACGACATCACGTGGACGTTCCGGGTGTTCCTGTTCCTGGGTCCCTGGATCGCGTTCGTCGTCACCAAGCGCATCTGCCTCGGGCTGCAGCGCAAGGACCGCGAGCTCGTGCTGCACGGCCACGAGACCGGCCGCATCGTGCGGTTCGCGAGCGGCGAGTACATCGAGGTGCACAAGCCCCTCGACGCCCACGAGCGCTGGCTGCGCGTGCAGCACGAGGCCGTGCGTCCCCTCGAGATCGAACCCGCCGAGGACTCGCGCGGCGTGCGGCGCAAGGGGTACAAGGCCGACCGGATGCGCCAGCGGCTCTCGCAGCTGTTCTACGAGGACCGTGTCGAGCCCGTGACCCCGGCCGAGGTCGCCGCCGCACACGGGCACGACGAGCACGACGAGCAGCACACCGCGATCGAAGGCCACGGCCAGCCCGCCGGTGTCGGCGCGTCCGCGCACGGCGCCGAGCCGGATGGTGAGACGGCCCCCGACGGGCGGAACAGCTGATCGTCGGCAAGAGTTGACGAGGTCGGGCGGCGCGCTACACGGCGAGCCGCCCGCTTCGTACCACCGCGGGTCCTCAGAGATGCGACCCGCACCGACGCAGGAGAGGTACTCACACATGGCTGACTACACGCTTCCGGACCTGCCGTACGACTACGCGGCCCTCGAGCCCCACATCTCCGGCCGCATCATGGAGCTGCACCACGACAAGCACCATGCCGCATACGTGGCCGGAGCGAACACGGCGCTCGAGAAGCTCGCCGCCGCCCGTGCGGCGGACGACCTCGCTGCCGTGAACCTGCACGAGAAGAACCTCGCGTTCAACCTCGGCGGTCACGTCAACCACTCGGTGTTCTGGCAGAACCTGTCTCCCGAGGGCGGCGACAAGCCCGTCGGCGAGCTGGCCGCGGCGATCGACGAGTTCTTCGGCTCGTTCGAGGCCTTCCAGAAGCACTTCGCGGCGAACGCGATCGGCATCCAGGGCTCCGGCTGGTCGATCCTCGGCTGGGACTCGATCGGCCAGAAGCTGGCGATCTTCCAGCTCTACGACCAGCAGAGCAACTTCCCGCTCGGCCTCGTGCCGATCGTCGTGCTCGACATGTGGGAGCACGCCTTCTACCTCGACTACGTCAACGTGAAGGCCGACTACGTCAAGGCGTGGTGGAACATCGTCAGCTGGACCGACGCGGGCGCCCGCTTCGAGCGCGCACGGACCCAGACCGCCGGTCTGATCGTCCCGGCCTGATCGTCCCGGTCTGATCCGTTCGACCTGAGCACTTGTGCCGGAGGCCGTCCCGCCGCTGCGGGGCGGCCTCCGGCATGTGTACGCCCGTCGATGGCAGCATGGGCACGTGCCCACGCCCGACTTCGTCCTCGCCCTGCGTGCCCACGTCGGCCACCAGTCCCTGCCGCTGGTCGGCGTCACGGCCGTCGTCCTGCGCGACGAGAACGTGCTGCTCGTCCGGCGCGCCGACAACCGTCGCTGGACGCCCGTCACGGGCATCGTCAACCCCGGCGAGGAGCCGGCGGACGCCGCGGCGCGCGAGACGCTCGAGGAAGCCGGTGTCGTCGCGGAGCCGCAGCGGCTCGCCCTGGTGCACACCCTGCCGCCCGTCACCTACCCGAACGGCGACGTCGCGCAGTTCCTCGACCTCGTGTTCCTGATGCGCTGGGTCGCCGGCGAGCCGTTCCCGGCCGACGACGAGAACATCGCGGCCTACTGGTTCCCGCTCGACGACCTGCCCAAGCTCGAGCAGGGCCATCGGGCACGCATCGAGGCGGCGCGCAGCCTGGAGACCACGACCCGCTTCGTCCGCTCACGCCGCCGCGACTAGCGAGCCGGAGGCTCGCGACTTCGCCAGTGGCGCGCCGCGCCGCCAAGTCCTCCTGTTGCCGTCCTCCTGACGCCGAGGCGTCAGTGGGCGTGCTGTCCGCGGGAGAACTCGAAGACCCACCCGACGAGGCCGATCGCGCCGACGGCCGTACCGATGAGCACGAGCCACCAGCCGATCGCGAGGCCCGCGAACGCCAGCGCGGCCGCGAACCCGATGACCAGCGGCCACCAGCTCCACGGCGCGTACACGCCCTGATCGCCGGCGCCCTGGTCGATCTCGCCCTCGTCGTCGTCCTCGGGGCGAGGGTCGATGCGGCGCGCCAGGAGCGCGAAGTACGCGCCGATCATGCCCACCAGGCCGCCGACCAGCGGAAGGCCGACGGTGCCGACCGGCTCACCGTCGCTCATCACGGCGTAGATGAGTCCGACGGGGACGAAGAACAGCACGCCGATCCCGAAGATCTTCGCCTCGAGCCTCACTTCGTGCCCTCCTCGTCGCCGTCGAGCGGCTGGTCCGCGGGCCGTTCCTCGACGATCACCGCGGACGACTGCTCCGGCTCGCCGGTCCCTTCGGCCGTCCGCTCCTGCGCGACCTGCGTCTCACCGGTGCGCTGCGCCTCCCAGTCCCACGGACCGGGGTTGGGCTCGATGTGGTCCATCGCGGCGACCTCGGGGTGGTGCAGGTCGAACGCGGGCCGCTCGGAGCGGATGCGCGGCAGCGACGTGAAGTTGTGCCGCGGCGGCGGGCAGCTCGTGGCCCACTCGAGCGAGCCGCCGTAGCCCCACGGGTCGTCGACGGTCACCTTGGGCGCGTGGCGCGCGGTGATGTAGATGTTCCAGAGGAACGGCAGGGTCGACGCGGCGAGGATGACGGCACCGATCGTCGAGAGCTGGTTCATCCAGGTGAAGCCGTCGTCGGGCGAGTAGTCCGCGTACCGCCGGGGCATGCCGCGCACGCCGAGCCAGTGCTGCACGAGGAACGTGGTGTGGAAGCCGATGAACAGCAGCCAGAAATGGACCTTGCCGAGCCGCTCGTCGAGCATCTTGCCGGTGAACTTGGGCCACCAGAAGTAGAAGCCGGCGAACATGGCGAACACGACGGTGCCGAACACGACGTAGTGGAAGTGCGCCACGACGAAGTACGAGTCGGACAGGTGGAAGTCGAGCGCCGGGCTGGACAGGATGACGCCCGTCAGACCGCCGAACAGGAACGTCACGAGGAAGCCGATGGCCCAGAGCATCGGCGTCTCGAACGTGAGCTTGCCGCGCCACATCGTGCCGATCCAGTTGAAGAACTTCACACCGGTCGGCACGGCGATGAGCATCGTCATGAACGCGAAGAACGGCAGCAGCACCGAGCCGGTCACGTACATGTGGTGCGCCCAGACGGTCACGGAGAGGGCCGCGATCGCGATCGTCGCGTAGACCAGGCCCTTGTAGCCGAAGATCGGCTTGCGGCTGAACACCGGCAGGATCTCGGTGACGATGCCGAAGAACGGCAGCGCGATGATGTAGACCTCGGGGTGGCCGAAGAACCAGAACAGGTGCTGCCAGAGGATGGCACCGCCGTTCTCGGGGTTGAAGACCTGTGCGCCGAGCCGGCGGTCGGCGCCGAGCGCGAACAGCGCGGCGGCGAGCGGCGGGAAGGCCATCAGCACGAGGAGCGACGTGACGAGCGTGTTCCAGGTGAAGATCGGCATCCGGAACATCGTCATGCCGGGCGCGCGCATCGTCACGATCGTCGTGATGAAGTTGACCGCGCCGAGGATCGTGCCGAAACCGCCGAGCGCGAGGCCGAAGACCCACAGGTCCCCGCCCAGCCCGGGTGAGTACACGGTGTTCGACAGCGGCGCGTACGCGAACCAGCCGAACGACGCGGCCCCCTGCGGCGTGAGGAAGCCGAACGCGGCGATGAGCCCGCCGAAGAAGAACAGCCAGAACGCGAACATGTTGAGCCGCGGGAACGCGACGTCGGGCGCGCCGATCTGCAGCGGCATGATGACGTTCGCGAAACCCGCGAACAGCGGCGTCGCGAACAGCAGCAGCATGATCGTGCCGTGCATCGTGAACGCCTGGTTGTACTGCTCCTTGGACTGGAAGACCTCCATGCCCGGCTGGAACAGCTCGGCGCGGATGAGCAGCGCCAGGAGGCCACCCACGATGAACCACACGAACGACGTGATCAGGTACATGTAGCCGATCGTCTTGTGGTCGGTCGACGTGACCCACTTGATGATCGTGCGACCCAGCGTCTGGCGGGATGGCGCCAGCCCCGGGACGTGCTCCGCGACGGCCGCCATCAGTTCTCGTCCTCCTGCGTGGTGCTGCTCAGGTCCTGCTGCCGGCTGTACTCGAGGCCCAGCGACCCGGTCTGGCCCTTGGCCCGCAGCTCCTCCATGTGCGCGTCGTACTCGTCACGCGAGACGACCTTGACGTTGAAGAGCATCGACGAGTGCTCCTCGCCGCACAGCTCGGCGCACTTGCCCAGGTAGGTGCCCTCCTGCTGCGGCGTGACCTGGAAGTGGTTGGTCTTGCCCGGGATCATGTCCAGCTTGTAGAGGAACTCGGGCACCCAGAACGAGTGGATGACGTCGCGCGAGTCGAGCGTGAACTCGACGCGCTCGCCCACGGGCAGGTACAGCGTGACCTGGTCGGCCAGCACGCCGTGCGATCCGCCCACGTCCTGCGCGTGCTGCCCCGTGTCGTAGACGTCGTCGTCCAGGTAGTTGAAGTCCCAGCTCCACTGCTTGCCGACGACCTGGACGTGGAGGTCCGCGGGCTTGTCCGTCGCGTTGATCTCGGTCATGTCGCGGTTCGTGAAGAAGAACAGCACCCCGACCATGACGATCGGCAGGATCACGTACATGATCTCGAGCGGCACGTGGTAGCGAAGCTGCACGGGCAGGACGTCGTCGTCCTTGCGCTTGCGGTAGACCGTGACGCACCACAGCATCAGGCCCCACGTGATGAGCCCGACGATCAGCGCGGCGGTCCACGAGCCGACCCACAGGTCGGTGATGCGGCCGGTCTGGTCGGTGACCTCGGCGTCGGAGTTGCCGGGGAGCCAGCCGCGCCTGACCTCGGCGGAGCATCCGCTCAGGGCGAGCGCGACGACGGCCGCGAGGCCCGCCCACTTCAGGGCCGGGCGCCGCTTCCGGCGGGGGGTGTCCGGGTGCAACGGGTGACCTCTCACTCGGCGTCCCGGAGCGCGGCCTTGCGGAAGCGCCTCACCCGGGACCTTCGTCCTCGACGCGTGCAGCCTAGCGCGCTGCGGACCGGGTTTCGCCCCGACGACACCACTTGACGACACTGTGTCAGCACCGTCACATCCGCAGGTCGGGCGTGCGGGCTACGGTTCCCCGTGTGGATCCACGCATGCACGACGAGCGAGCCGCGCAGCGGGCCGCCACGGCCCCTCCGGCGCCGCGCCGCATGCTCGACGCCGGAGGGGGCGCACCGCTGCGCCCTCGCGCCCGAGAGGCCTTCCTGCAGGCGCTCGACGAGGGCTGGGCGGACCCCCGCCGGCTGCACGCCGAGGGTCGCCGCTCCCGCGCACTGCTGGACGGCGCGCGCGAGGCGATCGCGGCCGCCGTCGGCGCCCGGACCGAGGAGGTCGATCTCGCGCCGTCCCACACGGCCGCGCTGCACTCGGCCGTCCGCACCGTGGCGCACGGCCGACGCCGGCTGGGCGCCGACGTCGTCGTCGGGGCCGTCGAGCGGGCCGCGGTGCTGCACGCGGCCGAGTTCGTCGCGGCGCGTGGTGCGGGCCGCCGGGTCGTCGTGCCCGTGGACCGCCTGGGCCGGGTCGACCCGGACGCGATGGCGGCCGCGCTCGCCGCACCCGGTGTCGCGCTCGTCGCGCTCCAGCACGCCAACGGCGAGGTCGGGACCCGGCAGCCGCTCGACGAGGTGCACGCGGCCGCGCGCGCGGCCGGTGTCCCCCTGCTCGTCGACGCCGGTTCGAGCCTCGGTCACGTCGACGTCGGCCCGGCGTGGGACGTGCTGGCCGCGGACGCGGCGGACTGGGGCGGGCCCGCCGGGATCGGCGTGCTCGTGACGCGCGCGGGCGTGCGTCGCTCGCCGGACGGGCCGCACGACGACGCGCGCTGGTTCCCCGGCGGCGTGAGCGTGCCTGCCGCGCTGGCCGCCGCCGTCGCGCTCCAGGAGGCGCAGGCGGCGCAGCGCGCGGTGGACGAGAGGCTGCGCGGGCTCGTCGGACTCGTGCGCGAACGCGTCGCGGCGCAGGTGCCCGACGTCGCGGTCGTCGGCGACCCGCACGACCGCCTGCCGCACGTGCTGACGTTCTCGTGCCTGTACGCCGACGGCGAGGCACTGGTGACCGAGCTCGACCGGCTCGGGTTCGCCGTCGGCTCGGGTTCGGCGTGCACGTCGAGCACCCTCGAGCCGTCCCACGTGCTGGCCGCGATGCACGTCCTCACGCAGGGCAACGTGCGTCTGGCGCTGCCGCCGACGACGACCGGCGACGACGTGACGGCGTTCCTCGACGCGTTGCCGGGAGCGGTCGCGCGCGTGCGCGCCGCGCTGGACCCCGACGACTGACGGTCGCGTGATCCGAGCGGTGCTCGGACGCCGAGAGGCCCGGCCCCGCGGGGGACCGGGCCTCTCGTGGCGTCAGCGGATCAGCTGAACGAACCGCCGCACGCGCACGCGCTGCCGGCGTTCGGGTTGTCGATCGTGAAGCCCTGCTTCTCGATGGTGTCCGCGAAGTCGATCGTCGCGCCCTCGAGGTAGGGGACGCTCATGCGGTCGACGATGACCTCGACGCCGTCGTAGTCCTTCACGGCGTCGCCGTCGAGCACGCGCTCGTCGAAGTAGAGCTGGTAGATCAGGCCGGAGCACCCGCCGGGCTGGACCGCGACACGCAGTCGCAGGTCGTCACGACCCTCCTGCTCGAGCAGGCTGCGCACCTTGCCCGCGGCGACGTCGGAGAGAATGACGCCGTGGGTGGCGACCTCGGTGGTCTCGCTCATGCTCACTCCTTGGAAGGCGGCGACTGTCGAGGGTGCCAACACGCACACCCGGCCTGTTGTTCCCAGGGTACGACGAGCACGGCCGCGCGCACGCATCACGCCCCGGCCGGGCTCCAGGTGCGGGCGACGCGGGCGGCCCGCGTGGCGAGGGTCCCGGCGGGATCCGCGAGCGCCGCCGCGACCTCGTCGGGCCGTTCCGCGACCGCGTAGGCGGCCGTGATGCCGGCCGCGGCGAGCTCGCGACGCCCGACCTCCACCTGGCCCGCGAGCACCACGGTCGGCACGGCGTGCAGCAGTGCGCGCTCGGCGACGAGCGAGGCGACCTTGCCGTGCAGCGACTGCCAGTCGAACCGCCCTTCGCCGGTCACGACGAGGTCGACGTCCGCCAGCGCCGCGTCGAGCCCGACGGCGTCGGCGACGAGTGCGGCGCCGGGCACGATGCGCGCCCCCAGCGCGGCCAGACCGAACCCGAGCCCGCCCGCGGCACCCGCACCGGGCGTGTGCGTGAGCCGCTGCGCACCCGAGGAGGCCCGCGCACCGGCGAGCAGGTCGGGGCGCACGGCGTCGCCGAGCGCATCCACGACGAGCCGCGAGTAGTGGGCCAGCGCGCGCTCGAGGTCCTGGGCCTGCTGCGGGCTCGCCCCCTTCTGCGGCGCGAAGCCCGCGCTCGCACCCTGCAGGCCGAGCAACGGCACGTCGACGTCGGTGGCCACGACGAGCTCGATGCCGGCCCAGTCGGCGCGCAGCGCGCGCAGCCCCGTCAGGTCGTCGGGCACCACCGTGCCGAGGCGCCCGCCGCCCTCGGTCAGCCGACCGGCGGGGTCGTCGAGCCCGAGCCCGACGAGCAGCCCCGCACCCGCGTCGTTCGTCGCGGAACCCCCGAGACCGACGACGATGCGCCGCGCGCCGGTCGCCCGGGCGGCTACCAGCAGCTCACCCAGGCCGCGCGTCGAGGTCCGGGTGGGGTCGCGGTGCGCCGGCGCGACCAGCGCGAGACCCACGGCGTGCGCCGACTCGACGTATGCCGTACCGCGGGCCTCGTCGAGCAGGATCGCCGCAGGCGCCTGCTCCCCCAGCGGACCTGTGCAGGTCGTCGCGACGAGCTCGCCGCGCAGGCTGGTGCGCAGCGTCTCGACGAAGCCGGGTCCGCCGTCGGACAGGGGTCGCCCGATCGTCTCGTCGTGCGGTGCGCCGTCGGCCCAGCCGGCGCAGATCGCGGCCGCCGCCTGCGTCGGGGTCAGGCTGGAGCCGAAGCCGTCGGGAGCCACCAGGACGTGCACGTGCGCACTCTCGCACGTCCCCGTGGCGGCGGTCACACCGGGCCGTCCACGGGACGGCGCGCCGGGGGCCGCGCGAGCGCCGTGTGCAAGGATCGGCACCGTGAGCCTGACGACCTCCCCCGCTGCGTTCACCGAGCCGGCAGCCTCCGCGCTGCTGCTGCTGGGACGCGGCGTCGACCTGGCCTCCGAGCGCGGCGTCGAGTGCGCGGGTGCCCTGCCGGCCCCCAGCGACCCGGACCTCGTCGAACGTGCGCGTGCGGCGCGGGCGGCCCTCGGCCCCCGCGCGTTCGTGCTCGGCCACCACTACCAGCGCGACGAGGTCATCGCGTTCGCCGACGTGACCGGCGACTCGTTCAAGCTCGCGCGCGAGGCCGCCGCGCGGCCCGAGGCCGAGTTCGTGCTGTTCTGCGGCGTGCACTTCATGGCCGAGTCGGCCGACATCCTCACGGCCGACCACCAGCAGGTCGTGCTCCCCGATCTCGCCGCCGGCTGCTCGATGGCCGACATGGCGGCGATCGACCAGGTCGAGGACGCGTGGGACGTGCTGGTCGACGCGGGCGTCGCGGACGACACCGTGCCGGTGACGTACATGAACTCGACCGCGGCGATCAAGGCGTTCACGGGCCGCCACGGCGGGACGGTCTGCACGTCGTCGAACGCGCACGTCGCGCTGCGTTGGGCCTTCGAGAAGGTCGGCGGCGTCGAGGGCACGGGCAAGGTGCTCTTCATGCCGGACCAGCACCTCGGCCGCAACACCGCCGTCCTGGCGCTGGGCCTGACGCTCGACGACTGCGTGGTGTTCGACCCCCGCCGCCCGAACGGCGGCCTCACGGTCCAGCAGCTGCGCGACGCGCGCATGATCCTGTGGCGCGGCCACTGCTCGGTGCACGGCCGGTTCTCGGCCCGCAACGTCGCCGACGCCCGCGCGGCCGACCCCGACGTGACCGTCCTGGTGCACCCCGAGTGCACGCACGAGGTCGTCACCGCGGCGGACCTCGTTGGCTCGACGGAGTTCATCATCAAGACGCTGGACGCGGCCCCCGCGGGTTCGTCGTGGTCGATCGGCACCGAGCTCAACCTCGTGCGCCGCCTCGCGGACCAGCACCCGGACAAGCGCGTCGCGTACCTCGATGACACGGTCTGCTTCTGCTCGACGATGAACCGCATCGACCTGCCCCACCTGGTGTGGGCGATGGAGTCGCTCGTCGCCGGACGTCCCGTCAACCGCATCGTCGTGGACCCCGAGGACGCCCACTGGGCGCGCGTCGCGCTCGACCAGATGCTGGCGCTGCCGGGCTACTGACACCCCCGAGCCACCAGGAGGTTCGATGGCCGCCGGCCGACCCTTGCGCATCGGCATCTTCGTGTTCGACGGCGCCGAGGAGCTCGACGTCGTCGGGCCCTACGAGGTGCTGTCCTGGTGGGCCCAGCACCTGCGCACCGACGCCGAGGTGCGCACGTTCTCGCAGGACGGCTCGGGCGTGCGCTGCGCAAAGGGCCTGTGCCTCGTGCCGGACACCTCGTCGGACGACCTCGGCCCGCTGTCGGTGCTCGTCTACCCGGGCGGTCAGGGCACCCGGGCGCTCGCGAAGGACCCCGACCACCTGACGTGGGTCAGGTCCATGCGCGCGACGACGCCGCTGCTGACGAGCGTGTGCACGGGGTCGCTCGTGTACGCCGCTGCCGGGCTGCTGGGCGGTCGTCCGGCCACCACGCACTGGTCGGCGTTCGACGAGCTGGCGCTCCTCGACCCCAGCGTGCTCGTGGACACCGAGGCCCGGTTCGTCGACGACGGCGACGTCGTCACCTCCGCGGGCGTCTCGGCGGGCATCGACATGGCGTTGCACCTGGTCGCGCGCCTCGACTCGGTCGAGGCGGCCCGGATCGTGCGGCGCGGCATCCAGTACGACCCCGAGCCGCCGGTCTGAGGCGGACGGGACCGCCCGAGACGAGCCCGGCTACCACTGAGTAACATCGCCGGGTGATCCGCACCCTCCAGCTCGCGGCTGCCACGTTCCGTCCCCGCCGCGCGGTCCCCGGTCAGGACCTGTTCAGCCCGTCCGTCACGCGCATGCGCGTGCACCTGTCGGACCTCGACCTGTACCGGCACGTCAACAACGGGATCTACCTGCAGTGCATGGACGTCGCGCGGTCCAACTACCTCGCGGACCTCGGCGCGTTCGGCGCGCTCAACGAGCGCGGCTGGTACCCCGTGGTCGCGGCCCAGACGATCAAGTACCGCCGTTCGCTCACGTGGCGCCAGCGCTTCGAGGTCACGACGAGCGTGCTCGGCTGGGACGAGCGCGTCGTGTACCTCGACCAGTCGTTCTCCCGACGAGGTCGCGACGGCGAACCGGAGCACGTCGCGCGCGGCATCGTCGCGGGCCGGTTCCTCGGCCGCAAGGGTGAGCGCGTCGCGGCGCCCGACGTCGTCGCGCTGCTCGCGGGCGAGCCGGTGAGCCCCCCGGAGCTGCCCGCCGACGTCGCCGCGTGGGCACGGGCTGTGGACGTCGCCGCCCGCTGAGCCCGTCGCTCAGGCCAGCGGGTGCGCCAGGCCGTCGAGCAGCAGCGCCTCGGCCAGCACGGCCTTCTCGAGCTCGCCGAGGTGCACCGACTCGTTCGCGCCGTGCGCGCGGCTGTCGGGGTCCTCGACGCCTGTGACGAGGATCGACGCGTCCGGGTACACCTCGAGCAGGTCGGCGATGAACGGGATCGAGCCGCCGAGCCCGATGTCGACGGGCGCGGTGCGCCACGCCTGCGCGAACGCCCTGCGCGCGGCGCGCATCGCGGGCGAGTCCGCGGGCGCCAGGAACGGCTTGCCGAGGTCGACGGTCCGGACCTCGACGCGTGCGCCGAACGGCGCGTGCCCCTCCAGGTGGGTCGCCAGCGCGGCCGCAGCGGCCGCCGGGTCCTGCCCGGGCGCGATCCGCATCGACAGGCGCGCGGTCGCGCGCGGCGCGATGGTGTTCGACGCGGTCGCGACCCGCGGCGCGTCGAACCCGATGACGCCGATCGCGGGCCGCGCCCACAGCCGGGCGCTCAGCGGTCCGGTGCCGGCCAGCCGCACGCCGTCGAGCACGCCTGCGTCGGCGCGGAACGTCGCCTCGTCGTGGTCGACCTGCGGGTCCGGGGCGTGCACGAGGCCGGCGACCGCCACGTCGCCGTTCTCGTCGTGCAGGGTCGCGACGAGGCGCGCCAGCAGCGTCGGCGCGTCAAGGACGGGGCCGCCGAACATCCCGGAGTGGATCGCGTGGTCGAGCACGGCGACCTCGACGTCGCACGACACCAGGCCGCGCAGTGCCGTCGTGAGCGCCGGCGTGCCGACGGCCCAGTTCGACGAGTCGGCCACGACCATCACGTCCGCACCGAGCTCGTCGCGGTGCGCGTGCAGGAACTCGACGAACGTCGGAGAACCGATCTCCTCCTCGCCCTCGACGAACACCGTCACGCCCACGGCGAGCTCGTCGCGCAGGGCCCGCAGCGCGCCGAGGTGCGCGACGATGCCCGCCTTGTCGTCGGCCGCACCGCGTCCGTACAGGCGCCCGTCCCGCTCGGTCGGCTCGAACGGCGGCGTGGTCCACTCGGCGAGGTCGCCGACGGGCTGGACGTCGTGGTGCGCGTACAGCAGCACCGTCGGTGCGCCGGCCGGTCCGGGGCGCCGCGCGACCACGGCGGGCCGCCCGGTGCGACCGTCGGCCGTCGTCACCGACAGCACGCGGACGTCGTCGAACCCGACGCCTCGCAGCAGTGCCGCGACCGCATCGGCGCTGGCCGCGACGTGTGCCTGGTCGGACTCTCCGTTCGAGACGCTCGGGATGCGCACGAGCGCCTCGAGATCGGCCCGCAGGGCGGGGAACCCGGCGGCGACGCGCGAGCGCAGCGTCGCGGTGCGCGGATCGTCGTGGGTGGGCACGTCGGCAGGCACATGGGCGGGGGTCGCAGCGTCGTTCGCAGTCACGCTCCGTCACGCTACTCGACTACCCTGACGGGGTGTTCGGACGCCAGAAGGACCCGGAGATCATCTCCCCCACGCCGCAGCAGGACGCGCCCACGGACGTGACCGGCAAGGGTCGGCCCACGCCCAGGCGCAAGGAGGCCGAGGCGGCCAACAAGCGTCCGCTCGTCGCGCAGGACCGCTCGGGTGCGGCCAAGGCCGCCCGCACGGCGGCCAAGGAGCAGCGCGACCGCGAGATGCGTGCGATGCAGAGCGGCGACGAGCGCCACATGCCCGCCCGCGACCGCGGCCCCGTCCGGCGCTACGTGCGCGACTGGATCGACGCCCGGCTCACGCTCGGTGAGTTCTTCCTGCCCGTCGCGGCGCTCTTCCTCGTCGTGCAGTTCGCGTTCGCCGCAGCGAACTCGCCCATCGCGATCTTCGCGATGCTCTTCCTGTACCTGTACGTCGTCGTGTCGATCATCGACGGCATCGTCATGTGGTGGCAGCTCAAGCGCCGCCTGAAGGCCAAGTTCGGCGAGGTGCCTTCCGGCCTGCTGATGTACGCGGTCATGCGCGCGTTCCAGCTACGCCGGGCCCGCCTGCCCAAGCCGCAGGTCAAGCGTCGCCAGTTCCCCGAGTGACCCCCGCCTGACGGCACGGGCGGTCGCAGGCCCGGCCGGAGCCTAGGGTGAACGGCATGGTTGCCTACCGCTATCTGGGCCGATCCGGCCTGAAGATCACCGAGATCACCTACGGGAACTGGCTGACGCACGGTTCGCAGGTCGAGAACGACACCGCCAAGGCCTGCGTGCGCGCCGCCCTCGACGCCGGGATCAGCACGTTCGACACCGCCGACGTCTACGCCAACACCGCCGCCGAGGCCGTGCTGGGCGAGGCGCTCGACGGCGAGCGGCGCGAGAGCCTGGAGATCCTCACCAAGGTGTACTGGCCGACCGGGCCGCACGGTGCGAACGACTCCGGCCTGTCCCGCAAGCACATCCTCGAGTCGATCAACGGCTCGCTGCGACGCCTGCGAACCGACTACGTGGACGTCTACCAGGCGCACCGCTACGACGTGTCGACCCCGCTCGAGGAGACGATGCAGGCGTTCGCGGACGTCGTGCGCCAGGGCAAGGCCCTGTACATCGGCGTCAGCGAGTGGACCGCCGAGCAGCTGCGCGCCGGCCACGCGCTCGCCGCGCAGCTCGACGTCCAGCTCATCTCGTCGCAGCCGCAGTACTCGATGCTGTGGCGTGTGATCGAGGAGGAGGTCGTGCCCGCCTCGCGCGAGCTCGGCGTCTCGCAGGTCGTCTGGTCGCCCGTCGCGCAGGGCGTCCTGACCGGCAAGTACCTGCCGGGCACGCCGCCGCCGGCCGGATCACGCGCGACCGACGAGAAGGGCGGCGCGAACTTCATCTCCCGGATCCTCGGCCAGGAGAACACGCTCGAGCGCGTCCAGCGACTGCGTCCGGTCGCCGACGAGCTGGGCCTGACGATGGCGCAGCTCGCGGTGGCGTGGGTGCTGCAGAACGACAACGTCGCGGCGGCGATCATCGGCGCGTCGCGGCCCGAGCAGGTCACCGAGAACGTCGTGGCCTCGGGTGTCACGATCCCGCCCGAGCTGCTCGCGACGATCGACGAGGTCCTCGGCGACTCGGTCCAGCGCGACCCGGGCATGACGGCCCGCAACGCCCCCGGCCCGCGCTGATCGACCTGTACTGATCGACTCGCAGAAGGCCCCGCTCGTCACACGACGGCCGGGGCCTCCTGCGTGCTCGGACCGGCGGCGGGGACAGCGCGCTCGTCGGTCGGGACGCGCACACGCGGGAGCACGAGGTGCACCACGGGCCCGACGACGAGCGCGTACGCCACCGTCGCGACACCGAACGTCCCGCCGAGCGCGATGCCCGCGAGCACGACGACCACCTCGATGCCCGTGCGCACGAGCGCGACCGGCCGACCCGTGCGGGCGACCAGGCCCGTCATGAGCCCGTCACGCGGACCGGGACCGAGGCCCGCACCGACGTACAGGCTGGTCGCGACGCCGTTGAGGCCGATGCCGACCGCGGCGCCGGCGATGCGCACGCCGAGCGGCAGCGGGTCGGGCAGCAGGTCGAGCAGGGCGAGCGCCGGGTCCACCAGGAGCCCGATCACCAGCACGTTGGCGACCGTCCCGACTCCGGGCCGCTGCCGCAGCGGCACCCAGCACGCCAGCACGACGAGGCTGACCAGCAGCGTCACGGTGCCGAACGACAGGCCGGTGCGCTGCGAGATCCCCTGCGTGAGCACGTCCCACGGCAGGGCGCCGAGCCCGGCGTGCACGAGCATCGCCATGGACAGCGCGTAGAGCACGAGCCCGAGCGCGAGCTGGGCGAGGCGTCGGGTGCGCGGGGCGGGGATCACCGGCCCGCCCGCGTGCTGCGCGCGATCGGGAGCGTGGTGCCGACCGCCCAGTCGCGGACCGTTCCGCGCGGCGCCATGCCGTCGCGACGGACGGTCCGCACGAGCGCGGCCGAGAGCGCGAGGAGGAGCACGAGCAGGAGCGTACCCAGCACCAGACTTGTCATGAGCTCCACCCTGGATGCAAGTGGCCTGGTATCCCATAGCCACTTGTGGAAGAGTGGTCGGATGATCGAGCTCCCGAGCGAGCGCCGGGTCTCCGGCCACCGGCTCGCCACCCTCCTCGGCGCCTGGCACCGCCCCGGGCCGGCCTACACGGCCCTCGCCGATGCGCTGCGCGCCGCGGTGCTCTCCGGGACCGTGCCGCTGCGCTCCCGCGTGCCGAGCGAACGCGAGCTCGCCGACGCGCTCGGCGTGTCCCGCACCACGACGACCGCCGCGTACGACGCACTGCGCGACGAGGGCTACCTCGTCAGCCGCCGCGGCTCGGGGACGGTCACCACGGTGCCCGAGCACCATGCGACGGTCGCCCCGAGCGGGACGTCCGTGCTGCCCGACGACGAGGCGGTCGTCGACCTGTCGATCGCCGCACCCGACGCCCCGACCGCGCTGCACGGCGCGGTCGTCGCCGCACTCGACGCCCTGCCTCGCCACCTCGCGAGCACCGGGTACTCACCCACGGGCCTGCCGGAGCTCCGCCGGGCGATCGCCGAGCGCTACACCGCGCGGGGCGTGCCGACGACGCCGGAGCAGATCCTCGTCACCACGGGCGGGCAGCAGGCCATCCACCTGCTCGTCGCCGCGCACGCCGGCCCCGGCGACCGCGTTCTCGTCGAGCAGCCCACCTACCCGCACGCGCTCGACGCGGTCCGCGCGGCCGGTGCGCGGCCGGTGCCCGTCCCGAGCGGACGCGACGGGCTGGACCTCGACCTGTTCGAGTCCACGCTGCGGCAGACCGCGCCGCGGCTCGCCTACCTCATCCCGGACCACCGCAACCCGAACGGCACGTCCCTGGACGCCGCCGCCCGCGAGCAGGTGCGCGCGCTCGCGCGCCGCCACCGCACGCTCGTCGTGGGCGACGAGGCACTGACCGACCTGACCCTGGAGGGCGCGGCTCCCCCGCCGTTCGCGGGCGACGGTTCGGCCGCCGGACTCGTCGTGTGCGTCGGCTCGGCCTCGAAGTCGTTCTGGGGCGGGCTGCGCGTGGGCTGGCTGCGCGCGCACCCCGACGTCGTCGTGCGCCTGGCCGCCGCGCGCGCGCACGTCGACATCGGGACGTCCGTGCTCGACCAGCTCGTCGTCGTGGAGCTCCTCGCCGACGAGGAAGCGGTGCTGACCGAGCGGCGGCGTGTCCTGCGGGCCCGCCGCGACCTGCTGCACGCACTCGTGAGCGAGCGCCTGCCCGCGTGGGACGTCCCTGTCCCGCCCGGCGGCCTCGCGCTCTGGGCGGACCTCGGCGCACCCGTCTCGTCGGCGCTCGCCGCCATCGCGCTGCGGCACGGCGTGCGCGTCGCGCCCGGGCCGACGTTCGGCACCGACGCGAGCCTCGAGCGCTTCGTCCGGCTTCCCTACACGTCCACCCCGGACCGCCTCGAGCGGGCGGTCGACGGTCTGGGCCGCGCGTGGTCCGCGCTCGGCCTCGACACGGGTGCGGCCTCGCCCCTCGACGCCGAGCGCCTGGTCGTCTGAGCAGCCGCCCTCAGGCAGTCACGTGACAGCAGGCGGCGACCTCAGCCCTGGGGCGGCAACGGGAGCGCAGGCGCCGCGACGGCGCCCTCGTGCAGCAGGTTCGCGGTCGCGACGCCCTGCGCGGCCAGGGTCCGCCAGTGCTCGCCGAGCCACTGCTCCGCGTCGTAGCGGTTGCCGAACACCGGGCTGACGGGCCGGTCGACCGGACCGCGCTCGTCGTCCAGACGCCACTCCCACTGCGGCCGCACCGTCATCGTCCCGCCTCCCGTGCCTCGCGCCGGCCGGCATCGGCCGCCAACGCCCGCCCGATCCGGCTCGCGTACGCGGGACCCTCGTAGATGAAGCCCGTGTATCCCTGCACCAGCGTCGCACCCACCGCGAGGTACTCGCGCGCGTCCGCGGAGGTCGTGATCCCGCCGACCCCGATGATGACGGCCTCGGGGCCGAGCCGGTCGCGCAGCCGCGCGACGACGTCGAGGCCCCGGGCCAGCACCGGCGGGCCGGACAGGCCGCCGGGACCCAGGTCGTGCGCGATCGTCGTGTTCACGGCGACGACGCCGTCGAGACCGAGCTCGGCCGCGAGCTCGGCGACCGCGTCGACGTCCTCGTCGGACAGGTCGGGAGCGATCTTGACCAGCAGCGGGACGGGCGCGACGGCGGCGCGGGTCGTGGCCTCGTCGGCGGCCGTGCGCGTCGCCTCGAGGATCGGGCGCAGCGCCTCGACGGACTGCAGGTCGCGCAGGCCGGGCGTGTTGGGCGACGACACGTTCACGACGAGGTAGTCGGCGAACGGCGCCAGCCGGCCCGCGCTCGTCGCGTAGTCCGCCGCCGCGTCCTGGACGGGGGTGACCTTCGTCTTGCCGATGTTCACGCCGACGACGAGCGAACGTCCGTGCGCACCGGCGCGCAGCCTCTCGAGGCGCCTGGCGACCACGGCCGAGCCCTCGTTGTTGAAGCCCATCCGGTTGCGCAGCGCGCGCTGGTCGAGCACCCGCCACAGGCGCGGCTTCTCGTTACCGGGCTGCGGCTGCGCGGTCACGGTGCCGATCTCGACGAACGAGTAGCCGAGCATCGCCAGACCCTCGACCGCGCGCGCGTTCTTGTCGAAGCCCGCCGCGACGCCGAACCGGCCCGGGAACGTGCGCCCCCACACCTGCACCTCACCGCCGCGCGGCACCGCGAACACGCGTCCGACGAGCGAGCGCAGCAACCCCGCTCGGCCGACGAAGCCGATCAGCCCGAACGCGAGCTCGTGCGCGCGTTCGGGGTCCATACGACGGAAGACGAGCTCGAAGAGCAGCCGGTACACGCGCTCACCCTACGGTCGGCGCGGGCGTCGGCGTCCGACCCGTCCGCCACAGCCACCACAGCCCGACGAACGGCAGCACGAGCGGCACGTAGCCGTAGCCGACGCCGAAACCCGACCACACCGTCTCGTCGGGGAAGTCACCCACGTCTACGAGCGACAGGATCCCGACCGTCAGCACGCCGACCAGCTCGAACCCGACCGCCACCCAGGCCGGCGTGCGCCGGTTCGTCGCGAGGGCGACGGTGGCGACGACGTAGACGACGCCCGCCACGAGGGAGAGCGCGTACGCCAGCGGCGCCTCGTCGAGCTTCGTCGTGACCTGGTAGAGGCCGCGGGCCGTCGCGGCGAGCGCGAGCACGGCGTACACCGCGACGAGCAGGCGGCCGAAGCCCGCACCCGTGCGGGGACGGGCGGTCGGTCCGGCCGGTTCGGTGGTCACACGACACCCCAGATCTGCAGGAGACGGAACTCGAGGAAGCCGACCGTCAGCGCCGCGACCAGCAGCACGACCGAGCTCCAGCGGGTGCGTTCGGCGAACGCCCACGCGGCCGCGATCGGCAGGACGATCGCCTGTGTCACGACGTAGCCCCAGAACAACGCACCGTCGACGTCGTGCTGCGTCGCGGCGAGCACGCCCAGGATCACGGCCTGGACGACGAGCACGCCCTCGACGACCGCGGCACCCCACAGCTGGCGGAGCACCACCGCGCGGTCGGCGACGACGAACCACAGCGCCCAGCCCGCGAGTGCGACGCACAGGGCACCGACCACGACGGCGAGAGCGACGACCACGGGCGCACAACCTACCGGCCCTGACCCGGGCGTGCGGGCGGTTAGCATCGACGGGTGATCGAGCTGACCTCCACCTCTCCCCTGCGTGTCTCCGCCGACGCCCTCGTGGTCGCCGTCGCCCAGTCCGAAGGCAAGCCCCGGCTGCTCGCCGACTGGCTCCCGCAGGACGTGCGGACCTCGCTCATCGCGAGCGCGTCGGCCCTCGGGCTCACGGGCGCCGCCGACGAGGTCCGCCGCATCCCGGTCGACGGCCTGAAGACCCCGGTGCTCGTGCTCACGGGCGTCGGCGCAGACGACCCGACCGCCGAGACCCTGCGGCGGGCGGCGGGCGCCGCGACGCGCGAGCTCGCGGGCGTCGGCACGGTCGCGCTGGCCCTGCCCGCGCAGGACGTGGCACGCGTCGCCGCAGTCGCCGAGGGCGCGCTGCTGGGTGCCTACTCCTACGGCCGCTACCAGGCCGCCGCCAAGCCTGCGGTCGCCAAGGTCGTCGTGCTCTCGGACCGCGCGCGCGACCGGGCCGCCAAGGACGCGATCGCGCGCGCCGAGGTCGTGGCCGCCGCGGTGCACGCCGTGCGCGACCTGGTCAACGCCGCGCCCAACGACCTGTACCCGGCCGCGTTCGCGGACGAGGCGAAGGCCGCGGCCAAGGGGGTCAAGGGCGTCAAGGTGACCGTGCTCGACGAGAAGGCGCTCGCCTCCGGCGGGTACGGCGGCCTCATCGGCGTCGGGCAGGGCTCGTCGCGTCCGCCGCGCCTGGTCAAGGTGGCGTACTCGCCCTCGCGGCCCACGGGGCGCGTCGCGCTGGTCGGCAAGGGCATCACGTTCGACTCGGGCGGCATCTCGATCAAGCCCGCCGCCGGCATGGAGGCGATGAAGTCCGACATGGCGGGCGCCGCGGCGGTGCTGCACACGGTGCTGGCCGCCGCCCGGCTCGAGCTGCCGGTCGCCGTCACCGCGTGGTTGTGCCTCGCCGAGAACATGCCGTCGGGCACCGCGCAGCGGCCGTCGGACGTCATCACGATCCGCGGCGGCACCACGGTCGAGGTCCTCAACACCGACGCGGAGGGCCGGCTGGTCATGGCCGACGGGCTCGTCGCCGCGGTCGAGGAGGCGCCCGAGGTCGTGATCGACGTCGCGACGCTCACGGGCGCCCAGGTCGTCGCGCTCGGGCACCGGGTGTCGGCCGTGATGGGCTCCGACGACGTGCGCGCGCAGATCGTGGCCGCCGCCGACGCGGGTGGCGAGCTGTTCTGGCCGATGCCGCTGCCCGAGGACCTGCGCGCGGGCCTCAAGTCGAAGGTCGCCGACATCGCGAACATCGGCGACCGCTTCGGCGGGATGCTCAGCGCCGGGATCTTCCTGCGCGAGTTCGTCGGGAGCACGCCGTGGGCGCATCTCGACATCGCGGGGCCCGCGTACAACGAGAAGGGTGCTCACGGCTACACGCCCGTCGGCGGGACGGGTGTTGCGGTGCGCACCCTGCTCGCGTTCCTCGAGGCACGTTAGGGTCCACGCATGGGTCTGTTCTCCCGCAAGAAGGCCGCGCCCGCCGCCGTCGCCGACGACACGTCGGCTCGCGATGCGACCGTGGCCCACCTGCGCGAGTTCGCGACGTCACGCATCGGCGTCGAGGCGTACGTCGAGCCGCAGACGTCGGTCACGCAGACGACGATCATGCTCGTCGCGCGGGACGGCGAGTGGACCCGGCGGCGTGTACCGGACGCCCGCACCGCCGAGCAGCTCGCACGCGACATCGGCGTCCCGGTCTACGACGTGCAGCGCACCGGCTACCCGCAGAGCTGGCGGGACTGGAACGCGCGTCAGCGACTGCTGGAACGCAAGAGCGCCACCGCGTGACCCGTCCGGGCCGTCTCCAGTCGTGGGATGACTGTTCGCAGCGTCACACGCCGGTCGCGCCGTCCGGGTTCGTGGGCGTCGCACGGTGATGACAAGATGGTCGGCGAACTCCCCCACCCGTCTGTCCGACTGCGCATAGGAGTCAGCACGTGGCCGACACCAACGGCACCGCCTTCGACATCGTCGTCCTGGGAGCCGGGAGCGGCGGCTACGCCACCGCCCTGCGCGCCGCCCAGCTCGGCAAGAACGTCGCCCTCGTCGAGGCCGACAAGGTCGGGGGCACCTGCCTCCACCAGGGCTGCATCCCGACCAAGGCGCTGCTGCACGCGGCCGAGCTCGCCGACAACGCTCGCGAGGGTGCGCACTACGGCGTGCACACCACGCTCGAGCGGGTCGACATGGCGGGCGTCAACCAGTACAAGGACTCCGTGATCGGCGGCCTCTACAAGGGTCTGCAGGGTCTCGTGAAGTCGCGCGGCATCACGGTCGTCGAGGGTTACGGCCGGCTCGTCGGTCCGAACGCCGTCGAGGTGAACGGCCAGACGCTCACCGGCGAGCACGTCGTGCTCGCGACCGGCTCCTATGCGCGGTCGCTGCCGGGCCTGGAGATCGGTGGCCGGGTCATCACGTCCGACCAGGCGCTGCAGCTCGACTGGGTGCCGCAGTCCGCGATCATCCTCGGCGGCGGCGTCATCGGCTCCGAGTTCGCCTCGGTCTGGAAGTCGTTCGGCGCGGACGTCACGATCATCGAGGCGCTCCCCCACCTGGTGCCCAACGAGGACGAGGCGCTGTCCAAGGCGTTCGAGCGGGCGTTCCGCAAGCGCGGCATCAAGTTCAACCTCGGCGTCCGGTTCTCCGGCGTCACGCAGGACGACAACGGCGTGCACGTCTCGCTCGAGGACGGCAAGACGTTCGACGCCGACCTGCTGCTCGTGGCCGTCGGCCGCGGTCCGCGCACCTCGGGCCTCGGCTACGAGGAGCAGGGCCTCACGCTCGACCGCGGTTTCGTCATCACCGACGAGAACCTGCGCACGGGCGTCGGCAACGTCTGGGCCGTCGGCGACATCGTCCCCGGCCTGCAGCTCGCGCACCGCGGCTTCGCGCAGGGCATCTACGTCGCGGAGCAGATCTGCGGGCTCAACCCCGCGCCGATCGTCGAGTCCGGCATCCCGCGCGTGACCTACTCGGAGCCCGAGGTCGCCTCCGTCGGCGTCACCGAGGCGAAGGCCAAGGAGCTCTACGGCGACGACGGCGTGGAGACCCTGGAGTACAACCTCGCGGGCAACGGCAAGAGCAAGATCCTCGGCACGTCGGGCTTCGTGAAGCTCGTGCGTCAGAAGGACGGTCCGGTCGTCGGTGTGCACATGATCGGCGCGCGCGTCGGCGAGCTCATCGGCGAGGGTCAGCTCATCGTGAACTGGGAGGCGTACCCGGAGGACGTCGCCTCGCTCGTGCACGCCCACCCCACGCAGAACGAGGCGCTCGGCGAGGCCCATCTGGCCCTCGCCGGCAAGCCGCTGCACGCCCACAACTGACATCGAAGGAGACGCAGACGTGTCCGACAACGTGCAGCTTCCCGCTCTCGGCGAGTCCGTCACCGAGGGCACCGTCACCCGCTGGCTGAAGAACGTTGGTGACACGGTCGAGGTCGACGAGCCGCTGCTCGAGATCTCGACCGACAAGGTCGACACCGAGATCCCCTCGCCGTTCGCCGGCGTGCTCGAGCAGATCCTCGTCCAGGAGGACGAGACCGTCGAGGTCGGCGCGGTGCTCGCGGTCATCGGGTCCGGCGAAGGCGCCGGTTCCGGGTCCGACGAGGCCGCTCCCGAGCAGGCGGCCGCCGAGGAGCAGTCCGCCGAGCAGGCGCCCGCCGAGGAGCCGGCGGCCGAGGCTGCACCCGAGCAGCAGGCTCCCGAGCAGCACGAGGAGGCCGCCGCTCCGGCAGCCGCGTCCGATGCTGTGTCCGATGCAGCCTCCGATGCGGGCGGCGTGAGCGAGAACGTCACGCTGCCGGCGCTCGGTGAGTCCGTCACCGAGGGCACCGTCACGCGTTGGCTCAAGTCCGTGGGCGACACGGTCGAGCTCGACGAGCCGCTGCTCGAGATCTCGACCGACAAGGTCGACACCGAGATCCCCTCGCCGTTCGCCGGCACCCTGCAGCAGATCCTCGTCCAGGAGGACGAGACCGTGCAGGTCGGCGCGGTGCTCGCCGTCATCGGCTCCGGCTCGGCGCCCGCACCAGCCGAGGCACCCGCACCCGAGGCCCCGCAGGCCGCCGAGCCCGCAGCCGAGCCTGCCGCCGCTCCGGCGCCGGTCCCGGCGACGCCCGCTCCCGTCCCGGCTGCACCCGCCGAGCAGGCTCCCGTCGCGGCTGCACCGGCGCAGAACGCACCCGCTCCGGTTCCCGCGGCCTCCGGCAGCTACCTGACGCCGCTCGTGCGCAAGCTCGCCGCGGACAAGGGCGTGGACGTCGCGAGCCTCACCGGCACCGGCGTGGGCGGTCGCATCCGCAAGGAGGACGTGCTCGAGGCCGCGGCAGCCGCCGAGGCCGCCGCAGCAGCTGCCGCCGCGGCCGAGAAGGCAGCGGCCGAGAAGGCTGCAGCGCCGGCTCCGGCTGCGGCTGCGTCGTCGGCACCGGTCGCACCCGCGGCCGTCCCGGCGGTCTCTCCGCTGCGGGGCACCACGGAGAAGGCGAGCCGCCTGCGCCAGATCATCGCCGAGCGCATGGTCGAGGCGCTGCACACGCAGGCCCAGCTCACCACGGTGGTCGAGGTCGACGTCACGAAGATCGCCCGCCTGCGCACGCGCGCCAAGGCGGACTTCGCGGCGCGCGAGGGCGTGAACCTCACGTTCCTGCCGTTCTTCGTGCTCGCGGCGATCGAGGGGCTCAAGGCGTACCCCAAGATCAACGGCGTGCTCGAGGGCAACCAGATCACGTACCACGCGCAGGAGAACGTCGGCATCGCGGTGGACACCGAGCGCGGCCTCGTCGTACCGGTCATCCGGGACGCGGGCGACCTCAACCTCGGCGGGATCGCCCGCAGGATCGCCGACGTCGCGGGCCGCACGCGCGCCAACAAGGTGACGCCGGACGAGCTGTCGGGTGCGACCTTCACGGTCACGAACACCGGCTCGGGCGGCGCGATCATCGACACGCCGATCGTCCCTGGTGGCACCTCGGCGATCCTCGGCACCGGCGCGATCGTCAAGCGTCCCGCCGTGGTGAAGGGACCGGAGGGTGAGGACGTCATCGCCATCCGCTCGCTGTGCTACCTGTGCCTGTCCTACGACCACCGCCTCGTCGACGGAGCCGACGCGTCGCGCTACCTCAGCGCGCTCAAGGCCCGCCTCGAGGAGGGCGCGTTCGAGGCCGACCTCGGTCTCTGAGGCCACCCCCCGGCTCGACCGGACCACGTCGCGGCCGCCGCTGCACCCTCGGGTGCGACGGCGGCCGCGCTGCGTCCGGCGCGACGACGGGACCGCCGGCGCCTACCGTGGCGGCATGCAGGTCGTCGTCGCGGGTGCGCACGGGTTCATCGGGACGGCGTTGCGCCGTCGGCTCGCCGGGTCGGGGCACCACGTCCGGCTGCTGGTGCGCCGCGAGCCGACCGCGCCCGACGAGATCGGGTGGGACCCCGGCGACGGACGGCTGGACCCGGACGCGCTCGCCGGGGCCGACGCGGTGATCGACCTCGCGGGCGTCAACCCGGGCACGCGACCACTCACCGCCGCGCGCAAGCGGGCCGTGCTGGACTCGCGCGTCGACAGCGCCGGGCTGATCGCCCGCACACTCGCGACGCTGGACGGTCCACGCGTGCTCCTGCAGGCCTCCGGCATCGGTGCGTACGGCGACCGCGGCGACACCGCGCTCGACGAGTCGGAGCCGCTGGGCACGACGTTCTTCGCGGAGGTCGTCCGGCAGTGGGAGGCGGCGACCGCACCCGCCGCCGACGCCGGGGTCCGCGTCGTCCTGCTGCGCACCGGCGTCGTGCTCGGGCCGGGCGGCGGCGCACTCAAACCGATGTGGCCGCTGCTGCGCGCGGGCCTGGGCGGGCGGATGGGCTCGGGTCGCCAGTACTGGTCCTGGATCACGCTGCCCGACGAGGTCGCGGCGATCGAGCACCTGCTGTCGGCCGACGTCGCCGGACCGGTCAACCTCGTCACACGAGCGGACCGCAACTCCGACGTCGTGCACGAGCTCGCGCACGCGATGCACCGACCGGCCCCGCTGCCCGTACCGGCATGGGCGCTGCGGCTCGTGCTGCGGGACTTCTCGAGCGAGGTGCTCGGCTCGATCCGTGCGGTCCCTGCCGCGCTCGACGCGACGGGGTTCCACCCGACGCACCCCGACCTCGCGTCCGCGGCCCGTTGGCTCGCCTCGTCGCGTTCCTGAGAGACCATCACGACCACAGTCGGCCCGGCCGGTTCACGCCGGCAGGACCTGCCACACCCGCCAGCCGTCGTGGCCCCAGCGCAGCTCGAGAACGACCGTCGCGGTGACGGACGGCCCGCCCGCGCGGGTGGCGCCGTCGGGCCCGACCAGCTCGTACGCGCTCGTCGTGCTCACCACGCGCACGCGAGCGACCTGCTGATCGCCGTCGAGGGCGCGGGCCTCGATCACCCGCACGTCCAGGCCGACCGCCCGGTCCCCGCCCAGGCTCGCCAGCAGCACCAGGTCGTCCGCATGCGCCGGGCCGCCGACCTCGTCCACCCCGTCGAGCCCCGCGGCGTCCGCCGACACGAGGACCTGCGCACGGCGCGTCGTGAGCAGCTCGGCCGCCCGCGCCGGGTCCCGCTCGGGCTGTTCGTCCGGCGAGGTCGTCGCCTGCGAGGTCGAAGCCTGCGAGGTCGTTGCCGGCGACGTCGAAGCCGGGGCGGCCGCAGCCGACCCGCCGTCCGGCTCGGCGACCGCCCGGGCCGCTCCGCGCCAGCCGAACACACCCACCGCGAGCCCGCCGACGAGCACGAGCGCGGCCACCGCGATCGACGCCCGCCGAGCCACCGACCACCGGTCGGGCGCGACGGGTCGCCCGCTCGCCACACGCCGCAGCGCCGCGACGCGCTCGCCACCCTGCACGCGCGCGACGTCGGCGGCCGCGAGGTCGGCCGCCGACGGCAGCAGCACGGGCTCGGGCGGGACCGCCCTGAAGCAGCGGTCCACCACGCGGCGGGCGTCGGCGCTGCCGTCACGCAGCTCGCCGAGAGCGCCCACCAGGTCGGCCGGACCTGGCTCGGGTGGGAGCGCTGCGAGCGCGCACTCGACGAGGCCCGTGACATCTCCACCGGCCGCACCGGTCCCGGCCACCGCGGCGCGCAGGTCCACGAGCACAGGACGCCCGTCGGGCCGCACGACCACCGAGTCGGGGCCGACCGCGCCGTGGGCCACACCGGCGTCGTGCAGTGCCCCGAGGCCCTGCGCGATCGGGATCGCGACCGTGACCGCCTCCCCCTCGCTCAGCGCGGCGCGCGCCGCGAGCAGCAGCCGCACGCTCGGACCTTCGTGGTGCTCGACGAACAGGGCCAGTCGATCACCCGGCAGCGCGACGACCTCGAGCAGCCGCGCGACGTGCTCGTGCCGCACGGCGCGCAACGCACCGATGCGAGCGCGTGCGTCGTCGTCCAGCCGGCCCGGAACGACGTACAGCTCGACGGCCCACGCGGAGCCGTCCAGCGCCCGGGCCAGCAGCCCCGATCCCCCGGGTCCCACGGGCCCGACGGCACGGAAGCCGGCGGCCGCGAGCACCTCGTCGACCTCCGGCGGCACCGCGTGGATGTTCATGCGCCCATGCAAGCCCGTTCCGGCGAACCGCGTCGGGCGTCATCCACAGGCCCTGCACTGCCCTGCCCTGACCAGACCGATCAGATCGTGACGACCTCACCGCGGGCCGCGGCGAGCCGCGCGACGTCGAGCACCCGCGCGGTCATCACGGCGTCGGCCGGGTCGACCGGCGGCGGCGTGAGCCCGCGCACCCAACGGGCCACGGCGGGGTACACGTCGTGGTGCCCGCCGGCCGGTGCGGGCACCGGCGTGCGCTCGGCGCCGCGCACGAGCCACCCCTCGTGCCGGGGCTCACCCGGACGACGGCCCTCCTCGTACGCGTCGTCGAGCACGGCGAACGGCGTGTGCTCGCCCTCGAACGACGTGACGAGGTACGCGCCGGCGCTCCCGAGCACGCGCGTGCGCGGTCCGGGCGCCCCGACGAGCCCGCCCGCCTGAAGGTGGCTGACGACGCCGCCGGTGTGGCGCAGCGCGAGGAACACGTCGTCGACCGCGGGCGTGGTGCGCGCCGCGAGCTCGGCGTAGACGCTCCGCACAGGCCCGAAGAGCTGGACCGCGGAGTCGACGAGGTGCGCACCGAGGTCCAGCAGCAGCCCACCGGCCTCCTCGTCGTTCTCCTTCCATCGGTCCTGCGGCTGCGGCCGGAACCGTTCCCAGCGCCGCTCGAACCGGTGCACGTCACCGAGCGTGCCCGCGGCCAGCAGGTCGACGAGCGCGAGCTGCTCGGGGTCCCACCGGCGGTTCTGGAACACCGTGAGACGCCCGTCGGCGACGTCGACGAGCGCCTGCGCGTCGGCCGCCGTGGTCGCGAGCGGCTTGTCGACCAGCACGTGCGCACCCGCCGCGAGCGCGGCCCGCACGTGCTCGACGTGGTCGCCCGTCGGGCTCGCGACGACGACGAGGTCGAGCTGGGCCGCGTGCGCGAGCAGCGCCGCGACGTCCGGGACGACGACCGCGCCCGGCCAGTCCTCGGCGACCTGCCCGGCCCGGTTCCGGGTCACCACGTGCGTCACGCGCTGACCCGCCGCGCGCAGCAGGCGCGCGTGGATCCCCCGTCCCGCGCCGCCGTACCCCACCAGTCCCACGCGCATCGGCTCCATGCCGTCACCCTACGGACCGCGGTCACCCGACGGACCGCCGGCACCCGGGGATCCGAGCGGTCCGGGCGCGCGGGCTAGGCTGACCGACGTGCGCTTCGAGGAGCTGGACCTGGGCGTGCGGCACCAGCCGTACGTGCCGACGTGGGACCTGCAGCGCGAGGTGCACGCCGCGGTCGCGGCCGGCGAGCGGGAGGACACCGTCCTGCTCGTCGAGCACGAGAACGTCTACACCGCCGGCCGTCGCACCGGGACGTGGGACCGACCGCTCGACGGGACGCCCGTGGTCGACGTCGACCGCGGCGGACGCATCACATGGCACGGCCCCGGCCAGCTCGTCGGCTACCCCATCGTGCGGCTCGCCGCACCCGTGGACGTGGTGCGCTACGTCCGGGCGCTCGAGGAGGCCCTGATCCGCACGTGCGCGGACCTCGGGCTGGCCGCGATCCGGGTCGAGGGCCGCAGCGGCGTGTGGTTCGCGGCACGGCCGGGCGGGCTGGCGCGCAAGGTCGCCCAGATCGGCGTCCGGGTCGCGCGCGGCACCACGATGCACGGCTTCGCCCTGAACTGCAGCCCGGATCTGACGGTCTTCGACCGCATCGTGCCGTGCGGGCTGCCCGACGCGGACGTGACCTCGCTGAGCGCCGAGCTCGGCCGCGCCGTCACGGTGCTCGACGTCGCGCCGATCGTGCGCGGGCACCTCGTCGAGACCCTCACGCCGCTGCTCGCCGCGCACCCGGCCGCCGCCTGACAGGCCCGCGCGGCGGGTGCGCCGGTCGGGATCGTCGGGTCAGTGGTGCACCGCGAGCGCCTCGGCGACCTTGCGCCCCCACTCCCGCACGACGTCCAGGTCGCGGAAGTCGCCGGCCTCGGCCCGGGTGAGCGCGACGAGCGCGCGTTCGGAGATGTTGAGGTGCGACCGGTCCAGGGCTCCGACGAAGCACTCGACCTCGACGGCGCCGGTCGCGCGCGCCATCGCCTCGACGTCGTCGGGAACCCCCGCGGGCATCGGCGGGTCGCCGACCGGACCGGACCAGAACAGGTACACCTGCCGCAGCCGCAGGTGTGCGCCCTGCCGCTCGACGAGGTCGCGCAGCGACGCCCCGAGCCGGCCCACGTACACCGCCGAGCCGAGGACCACGGCGTCGTACGGCATCACGCGCTCGACCTCGTCGGGCGCGATCACGTCGACCTGGTGCCCCGCCTCCTCCAGCTCGTGGGCGATCACGTCGCCCATCTCGGCGGTCGCGCCGTGGCGCGATGCCACCGTCACCAGGACTCGCATCTCGGCTCCCCTCGTCGGGCGTGCACGTGGCCCGCCCAGCGTCCCCCGCGAACCTCTCGCCGACCAGGGGACCTCGGTCCCGTGTGACGCACGACTCGCCCGAGGCCGGTCCGCGGTGCGACGCCCGGGCTAGTCTGACCAGGTGACGATCGCTCCCGAGGGCCGGCGCATGCTGCGCGTCGAGGCACGCAACGCGCAGACGCCGATCGAGAAGAAGCCCGAGTGGATCCGCACCCGCGCGACCATGGGCCCCGAGTACTCCGAGCTCAAGGGCCTGGTCAAGCGCGAGGGCCTGCACACGGTGTGCGAGGAGGCGGGCTGCCCCAACATCTTCGAGTGCTGGGAGGACCGCGAGGCGACGTTCCTCATCGGCGGCGACCAGTGCACGCGGCGCTGCGACTTCTGCCAGATCGACACCGGCAAGCCCGCGGACTTCGACGCCGACGAGCCGCGCCGCGTTGCCGAGTCCGTGCAGGCGATGGGGCTGAAGTACTCGACCGTGACCGGCGTCGCGCGCGACGACCTGCCGGACGGCGGCGCGTGGCTGTACGCCGAGACCGTCCGCCAGATCCACGCCCTCAACCCGGGCACGGGCGTCGAGCTGCTGATCCCCGACTTCAACGCGATCCCCGAGCTGCTCGACGAGGTCAACGACTCGCGGCCCGAGGTGCTCGCGCACAACCTCGAGACCGTCCCGCGGATCTTCAAGCAGATCCGGCCGGCGTTCCGCTACGACCGGTCGCTGTCCGTGCTGACCCACGCGCGCGCGGCCGGGCTCGTCACCAAGTCCAACCTCATCCTCGGCATGGGCGAGACGTACGACGAGATCGTCGAGGCGCTCGGTGCGCTGCACGAGGCGGGCTGCGACCTCATCACCATCACGCAGTACCTGCGACCGTCGCTGCGGCACCACCCCGTCGACCGCTGGGTGCGGCCCGAGGAGTTCGTCGCGCTCTCGGACGTCGCCACCGAGCTCGGGTTCCTCGGCGTGATGTCCGGCCCGCTGGTGCGTTCGTCGTACCGGGCCGGGCGGCTGTGGGGTCAGGCGATGCGTCGTCGGGGCCTGCCGATCCCGGACGCGCTCGCGCACCTGGGCGAGCCGACGACGGCCCGCCAGGAGGCCGCGAGCCTGCTCGCCCGCTGACGCGCATCTCGCACGCCCCGACGCTCGGTAGACTCCTGCCCCATGGCGCGTGACAAGACCGAGACGACGGCACCTCGCAAGAAGCGGTGGTACCACCAGTACGCCGAGGCGTACCGGATGACCCGTGAGGTCGACCGTTCGGTCACCTGGATCCTGCTCGCGATCTTCGTAGGCGTCACCGCGGTCGGCGTCCTCGTCGGCCTCCTGCTGGACCACGTCGTGTACTTCACGGTCCTCGCGGTCCCGTTCGCGTTGATGGCGACGATGCTGGTGTTCGGTCGCAAGGTCGAGGCCGCCGCCTATTCGCGGATCGAGGGGCAGCCCGGCGCCGCACTCGCGGCGCTGCGCACGCTGCGCCGGGGCTGGACGTTCCTCGAGCAGCCGGTCGCGATCGACCCTCGCACGCAGGACATGGTGTTCCGCGGCGTCGGGCGCCCCGGCGTCGTGCTCGTCGGCGAGGGCCCGCACGGCCGTGTGACCAAGCTGCTCGAGGCCGAGCGCAAGCGCACGGCACGCGTCATCTCCGGAGCTCCCGTCATCGTCATCGAGTGCGGCGACGGAGAGGGCCAGGTCCCCCTGCGCAAGCTGCCCGGCAAGGTGCGCAAGCTCAAGCAGCAGCTCACCAAGGCCGAGGTCGCGGAGATCTCGAAGCGGCTCACGGCGCTCGGTGCGGCCAAGCTTCCGGTGCCCAAGGGCGTCGACCCGATGCGCGCCCGCCCCGACCGCAAGGGCATCCGCGGGCGCTGAGCCCACGGGTCCGGCCGGCCTGCGGACTCAGCGGCGCACGAGCGCGGTTCCCGCGAGCCGGTCGTGCATGCCACGTCCTTCCGCGTCCCACACGACCGCGGGCACGACGAGGCACAGCAGCGCCGTGCGCACCACGGCGCGCCCCAGACCCGGCGCGCGCCCGTCGTCGGGAAGCGGGCCGTCGGGTGTCGCGCCGGCGCGGCGAACCCGCATGCCCAGCACCCGGTGCCCCACGCCGAACCCGAGCAGCCCGACGAGCAGCACGTTCTCGGCCGCGAAGATGCCGAGCGTCACCAGCGAGTCCGCGCGCGCCAGGAACCACGCATCCTGGTTCGCCGGGAACAGCGCCGCGGAGATCGCCAGCGCGAGCAGCCAGTCGACGCACAGGGCCGCGACCCGCCGCCCGAGCCGGGCCAGGGAGCCGCTTCCCTCGTCGGGCAGGCCGAGACCTGCGCCCCGCCGACCCTCGCCGGAAGGCCCACCCTCGAGCCACGAACCCACGTCGTCCCGCGTCGCCACGGTCCCAGGGTAGGTGGACAGATCGGCCCGTTCCCACAAGCGTTACATCCGACGCTCGTGCGTAACACGGCGGAAACACTCGACTCACACGAGAGAAACCCGTTCCGCCTAGCGTCGCCCTAGCCCGCATCGGGCACTACCAACCGAGGAGCAGCGGATGTTCAGCAAGCCAGAGGAAGTCCTGGCGTTCATCAAGAGCGAGGACGTCAAGTTCATCGACGTCCGGTTCTGTGACCTGCCCGGCGTGATGCAGCACTTCAACGTCCCGGCGCGGTCCGTCGACGAGTCGTTCTTCACCGACGGCCAGATGTTCGACGGTTCGTCGATCCGTGGCTTCCAGGCGATCCACGAGTCGGACATGAAGCTGATCCCGGACGTGACGACGGCCTACGTCGACCCGTTCCGCGTGGAGAAGACGCTCAACATCAACTTCCACATCGTGGACCCGTACACCGACGAGCCCTACAGCCGCGACCCCCGCCAGGTCGCCGCGAAGGCCGAGGCGTACCTCAAGTCGACCGGCATCGCGGACACCGCGTTCTTCGCGCCCGAGGCCGAGTTCTACATCTTCGACGACGTGCGCTTCCAGACGAGCCAGAGCGGGGCGTTCTACCACATCGACTCCTTCGAGGCCGCGTGGAACTCCGGCCGCGTCGAGGAGGGTGGCAACCTCGGCCACAAGATCCCCTACAAGGGCGGCTACTTCCCCGTCCCGCCGGTCGACGGCTTCTCGGACATCCGCGACGAGATCTCGCTGCAGCTCGACGCGCTGGGCCTGGACGTGGAGCGCGCGCACCACGAGGTCGGCACCGCCGGCCAGCAGGAGATCAACTACCGCTTCGACAAGCTCGCCGTCTCCGGCGACAAGGTCATGCTCTTCAAGTACGTCGTGAAGAACGTGGCCCACGCCAACGGCAAGACCGCGACGTTCATGCCGAAGCCCCTGTTCGGTGACAACGGCTCGGGCATGCACGTGCACCAGTCCCTGTGGAAGGACGGCGAGCCGCTGTTCTTCGACGAGAAGGGCTACGGCGGCCTGTCCGACCTGGCGCGCTGGTACATCGGTGGCCTGCTCAAGCACGCGCCGTCGCTGCTCGCGTTCACGAACCCGACGGTGAACTCCTACCACCGTCTGGTGCCCGGCTTCGAGGCGCCCGTCAACCTCGTCTACTCGGCCCGCAACCGCTCCGCGTGCATCCGCATCCCGGTCACCGGTTCGAACCCGAAGGCCAAGCGCATCGAGTTCCGCGTGCCGGACCCGTCGTCGAACCCGTACCTGGCGTTCGCGGCCATGCTCATGGCCGGCATCGACGGCATCCAGAACCGCATCGAGCCGCCCGAGCCGGTCGACAAGGACCTGTACGAGCTGCCCCCCGAGGAGCACGCCCAGATCCAGCAGGTCCCGGGCTCGCTCGGCGAGGTGCTCGACAACCTCGAGGCCGACCACGACTTCCTCACGGCCGGCAACGTCTTCACGCCGGACCTGATCCAGACGTGGATCGACTACAAGCGCTCCGCCGAGGTGGACCCGATTCGTCTGCGGCCGCACCCGCACGAGTTCGAGCTCTACTACGACGTGTGATCGTCCCGGCCCCCGGCTGCTCCCGGGGGCCGGTGACCTGCAGTGACGGCAGCCCAGCCTCCTTCTCGGCGGCTGGGCTGCCGTCTCTCTGCCACGCGCTCGGTGTGGCGACTGCGACCCGCGATGGCCCCCGGACGCGACTCGAGGCTGCGACCTCGCAGGGTCTCGGCGTCCGGCGTGCTGGCCAGGTCGGACGCCGGAAGCCAACTCCCTACCGGCGGCGCAGCCCAGCACGCTGCACCGACGAGCCGACCTGCACCATCACCCGCCCAGCGCTCTCCACTACCGGGCCTGCCGCCGTCGCCGCAGCGCCGGCCACCTCCAGGGCACGACCGACCGCACCGACCGTCGCGCGCAGACCCGCCGCCCGACCCATCAAGCCGCGCCCACACCTCAGCGACCGCCGAGGCACCTGCCCGTTAGCTCATCTGCTCCTCCGTGGCGCTCCATCGGCAGCGGCGGCCGCGGACGCCGTCCGCGCGTAGACCGGCAGTCGGCAGCCATCAGCAGATGGCCACACCGCGGATCGGTGTGTCGAGCTCGAGGTGCTTGAGCCTCTGCTCAATCTGCTTGCCGATGCTGCGATTGACGGTGCTGTCCAGCGGCTTCAGGTTCGCGGTGTCGTTGCTTCCACCGAGCTGAAGGTCGACGACGTGGTCAAGATCGTGGCCAGCGGGGATGGATCCGCCTTCCCGCTTGAACCGTGCTGTCGCGGTCGGATCGCGCTCCGCGACGGTCTTCTTCAACTGTCCGCGCCGACCTGCTTCCCAGAGTGCCTTCACCTTCGCTTCGGCTGCCGTGCGTTGCTCGGGCGTCCAGCCCTTGCCGAACTCGAGACGCAGGTACCCCGCGGGCAGTCGGCCGCACCGCTTCCACGGGCGCCAGCGCGCTGCGGCCTGAGCCACTCTCGAGGCTTGCACGGGCGTCGTCTTGAGCTTCGTCGCAAGAGCCGTGATCTTGACCGGACCCGCTCCCTTGGCGGTCTTCGCAAATGCGAGACCCGGGACGGCCGCGGCGAGCGAGAGGCCAGCCGTGCCGTAGTCCCCGTCGATCGCGTACCAGGTGGCGTTGGTGGCGGCTGCGGCCACGCCGACCATGTCGAAGGGCGGTGGGGCGAACGTCGCGACGGACAGGATGTCGAGCACCAGGTGGCCCCAGTGTTGGACCCATCGCCACACGGCCTTGGCGGCGGCAACGACGCAGTGGCCGTAGTCGAGCGGGTTCCAGGAGCAGCCGCTCGACTCGGACACGTCTTGGGCCATCGCCCGAAGAACTTGCACGTCGTGCATCGGACCGGGACTGGTCGGCGAAGTGTTCGATTCCGCAGTCGCCGTGGCGCCGCTCGTGCCAGCGGCGTCGATCGCGGACGACAGCGCGGTGAGTGCGGCCGTCGCGCCGATGCTGTTGTCGTCCGAGTCCTCGGGGAAGCGGTGCTCGAAGAACAGGTAGTGGGTGAACCGGCCGATCGTCTGGTCGGACCCGTCGAGCGTCACCGTCCCGGGCAGGAACTCCGTGAACGCCCACTCGCTCGCGGCTGGGTTCGCCGTGAGTGCGGCCGTGAGGGCCAGCACGCCGTCGTTCAGGTAGACCCCGTTGGGCGCGGGTGCGTAGCCAACGTCGTCGCTGGGGTCGGCCTGTGGCCACGCGTCCTCGTCGTGCGCAAGGTCGTACTCGTGGTAGCCCGTCGTCACCGCTTGGAGGAACTCGAGCGACCAGTAGCCCCGGGAGAGCAGCAAGAGGAGGTTCGACCTGTTGGCCTCGTCCTGCGCCTCGCGACGCTTCCCGTCGCGATCGAAGAAGCCGTCGTGCTCGCCGTAGAGCGCGGTGGGGTTCGTCGTGGCCACGACGAAGTCGTCGGCCCATGCCGTGGGCAGCGCCTCATCCCCCGTTCCGTGCGTGGCGAGTGCCAGCACTCCCGCCAGGTCGGTCAAGGTCAACTCGTACGTAGCGGGGTTCACTCCGGACTTGAGTGGGATGTCCTTGCTCGTGCCGGCAACCGTCGCGAGCGCGTCTCCGAGTTCGCGCGGAGTGGCCCCGGAGGCGAAGTGGTAGGCGAAGTCGCCCCGGCCACGGTTCGCCGTCAATAGCTCATCGAGTGCGACCAGGTCGCCGTCGTCGAGTGCCCGAAGCGCGGCTCGCGCGTCAGCGCGCACACCCCAGAGTTGGTCCCGGTACACGAAGAGTCCAGTACCCGACGCGACCAGGACCGCGACCAAGACGGCGACCCACCAGCGCGGCGGGCGGCGCGAGGCACGAGCCACTCCTGTATGCGCGGGCGGCGTACCGATCGGTGTGTCTTGGACCTGACGCTGCGGGCCGCCGGCCGCTCGTGCGGTCGGGTGCCCGGAGCGCGGCCTCCCGGACGTCGAGCGCGGCTCACCGTGACTCGAACCTGGCCTACCCACCGCCTGCCCCCGAATCACACGACCACCGCGCATCCGTTCGACCTCACCGACGCGCCTCAAGCCGTCCATCGGCACCAACGAGTTCAATCTGAAGGGGTCTGGCGCGAGCGCCAGCACCGCGGGGGCACCTGCGGTCCCGTCGACGCCTACGCGCGCCGGGGCTGACCGGCGAAGTCGAACGTTCGCTATGTGCTCGTCGCGCTTCGCCACTATCCGGCTGACGTCGCAGTTCCGCGTCCCGGGCAGCTCTGGTGTACCCGGCGTTCCAGTTCGTTCGAGGTGAGGTCTCGCCGCGCCTTCGAGGCGTCCTGGCGCGCGCAGTGCCTGCGTACGCGGCGGCAGCATCAACCAACCGCACGCGCCTACGAAGGCCAGCCAGGCTCCAGTAGGTCGGGCGGGACGGCAGCTCGAGGTCGCTCGCCTGGCATCCCGGGACGATGTCAACGACGGCTGGCACGCTCGCGTCGGCCAAGCACTCCTCAGCAGCCCCTACACGTCTTGGCCCTGCGGTCGCTCCACCTTGAAGTCGAGCGTCTTCCCAGTTCAGGCGGCTACCTGCGTCGCTGACCGGGCCACGAACGGTGTGCTTCGCCGCCCAGATCGGGCGGCGAAGGGAACGAGAAGAGCTGTTCCCGTTCCCCTCACGACGGGCCGGCGCGCGCCGACCTGGCGACACCGGCGCCGTCCAAGCCAATACCCCATGGGGTATATGGTCTGGGGATGGACATCGTCATCGTGGGAGGGGTCGCCGGCGGGATGTCGGCGGCGACCCGGCTGCGCAGGCTCGACGAGAACGCCGGCATCACCGTCGTGGAGCGCGGCGAGCACGTGTCGTTCGCGAACTGCGGGCTGCCGTACCACCTGTCCGGCGTGATCCCGGAGCGGGACTCGTTGCTGCTCCAGACGCCGCAGGGGCTGGCCGCTCGCTTCGGGATCGAGGTGCTGGTCCGGCACGAGGCGCGCTCGATCGACACCGCCGGGCACAAGCTCGAGATCGTCGACCTCACGACCGGCGAGTCGCGCGTCGTCGGGTACGACGCACTCGTGCTCTCCCCCGGCGCGCGGGCCGTCGTCCCGCCGGTCCCGGGTGCCGAACGCGCGCTCACGTTGCGCGACGTCCACGACCTCGACGTGCTCGGCGAGCAGGTCGCCCGCGCCCGCACGGCGGTGGTGATCGGTGGCGGCTTCGTGGGGCTCGAGGTCGCCGAGAACCTGCTCGCCGCCGGGCTGCAGGTCGCGATCGTCGAGGCCGCGCCGCAGGTGATGACCCCGATCGACGTCGAGATGGTCGCGCCGGTGCACCGCCGGCTGCGCGAGCACGGCATCGACCTGTCGCTCGGGACCACGGTCGCCGAGATCACCGCCGACGCGGTCGTCACGTCAGACGGGCGCTCGTTGCCGGCCGACCTGGTGGTCGCAGCGATCGGCGTGCGGCCGGACGTGGACCTGGCGCGCGAGGCCGGGCTGCGCATCGGCGCACGCGGCGGCATCGTCGTGGACGAGACCCTGCGCACGAGCGCGCCGGACGTGTGGGCCGTCGGTGACGCGGTCGAGAAGCTCGACGCCCTGGACGGCGCCGCGACGCTCGTCCCGCTCGCTAACACCGCCAACCTGCAGGGGCGGCTCGTCGCGGACGCCATCGTCGGCCGCCCCACGGCGCAGCGTCCCGTGCGCGGGACCGCGATCGTCTCGGTGCTGGGGCTGCAGGTCGGCTCGACCGGCTGGAACGAGCGCCGCCTGCGCGCCGCGGGGAAGCCGTACCGCGCGATCCACACGCACCCCTCGTCGCACGCCGGCTACTACCCCGGCGCCGCGTCGATGTCGCTCAAGCTGCTCGTCGACCCGACGAACGACGAGATCCTCGGCGCACAGGCCGTCGGCGAGGACGGCGTCGACAAGCGGATCGACGTCGTCGCGACCGCGATGGCCGGCGGGCTCACCGCGAGCGACCTGGCCGATCTCGAGCTCGCGTACGCGCCCCAGTTCGGCTCCGCGAAGGACCCCGTGAACATGCTCGGCTGGGTTGACCGCGCGGCCGACGAGGGCCTCGTCGCGACCGTGCAGTGGCACGAGCTCGCGGACGTCCTGGCCGCCGGCGCGACGCTCGTCGACGTGCGCACGCCCGACGAGCACACCCGCGCACGCATCCCCGGCTCCGTCCTGCTCCCCCTCGACGAGCTGCGCTCCCGGCTCGACGAGCTGCCCGCCGGCCCGCTCGTCGTGCACTGCGCGGTCGGCATGCGCGGCTACCTCGCCGCGCGCGTCCTGGCCCAGCACGGACGCGACGTGCGCAACCTCGACGGCGGGTACCGCACGTGGCTCGACGGCACGCGCACCGACGACTCCACCGACGACTCCACCCACCGAAGGACGGCATCGTGAAGCTCCCCGAGGACGACATCACGCCGGTGATCACGCGCATCAAGCGCGCGCACGGTCAGCTCGCCGGCGTGCTCCGCATGCTCGAGGAGGGCCGCGACTGCGAGGACGTCGTCACGCAGCTCGCCGCGGTGAGCAAGGCGCTCGACCGTGCGGGCTTCGCGCTCGTCGCCGCCGGGCTCAAGGAGTGCCTCGCATCCGACGAGCCGGCCGACCTCAAGAAGCTCGAGTCGCTCTTCCTCGCGCTCGCCTGACATGTAGGGGTCGTCGCGGGAATCCCGGCGGTCTCCCGCTCGTTGGTCGGACGACGCGAGGAGGATCCATGTCCGCAGCTGCCGCACCGACGACACCGTCCGTGACCGCCGTCGGCGCCGAGCCCGGCCCGCTCCCGCCGCTGCAGGTGCAAGCCGAGCGACTCGTCTCGCTCGGCCTGCACCTGCCCGCGGAGCTCGAGGCCGACGACCTCGTGGCGCGGGCCCGCACGCTCGAGGACCGCACCGGTGCGCTGCTCGTGCTCGACCGTCGGATCGCGCCGGCCTCCGCGCTCGCGCCGCTGCTGCGCCTGGGTGCGCTGCCGGGCTTCGTCGTCGAGGACATGACCGACGTCGACGCGTTCGCGCCGGTCGACGGAATCGACGTGCCCGACGCGCCGCTCTACGTCGTCGACGGCATCGACCGCGGCGACGACCTGCGCGGCTGGTCACCCGACGAGGCCGACGTCGAGATCGCCGCACGCGGTCGAACCCGACTGCTGCTGACCGAGGGCCTGCACTGGGCGCTGCAGGCGACCGGGGTCGTCGCCCCGAACCACTGCCTCATGACGAGCGGCTCGCGCGTGCGACGCGCGGACGGACGGCTCGATGCGCGCACGCCCGCGTTGTGGATCTCCGGCGGCACGGGCCGCGACGGACGCGAGCGCCGCGGCGCACCGAAGATCGGCTGGTGCTGGGCCGGCAACCGGCACACGTGGCTGGGGATCGGCTCCGCGACGGGCCGGCGCGCCTGACGGCACGACCGGCCCGGCGCGGCCGGGTGGGTCGTCGGGCGGATCAGGTGGTCGCGACGGGCTCGGTCTCGGCCTCGTCGGACTCCGGGCGTGCGGGCCGCGACACGAGCGAGACGACGAGCAGGACCAGCGCGGCGACCGCAGCCACCCAGAAGATCAACGCAGGCGTCAGGTAGTCCGCCAGCGCGATCACCGCGGCGGCGCCGCCGATCACGACGACCCGCACGAGCACCCGCTGCTGGTAGAGCCAGCGGCCCACGGGACCGGTCGAGACGCCGTGCCGGTCGCCCGCACCGCGCAGGGCGGCCGTCCCGCGCGACCACGACGACCGCAGCGAGCGCGCCGCGACCGTACCGCCCACGATGAACGCGACCGCGGCGAGCACGAGACCGATCGCGAGTCCCGAGCGCAGCGCGATGCGCAGGAACGAGACGAACTGGTCGTAGACGATGACGGCGGCGTCGTGACGCTGGACCGTGCTCGGCAGCGAGCCCACGTACACGGTTCGACCCACCGCGAGACCGATGCCGAGCAGCAGCATCGCGCCCGCGAGCGACAGGCCGGCGACGACGAGCGCCCGTGAGCGCCGCTGCGCGGCGAGCACCCCGGCGCCGAGCAGGCCGAGCGCGATCCACGGCAGCCACGTCCCGAGCAGGTCCAGCACCTGGTACGCGTTCTGCAGCCGCACCAGGTCGGAGTTCTGCATGAGGGGGAACGACGCGTTGATCGTCGGGAGGCGGTCGACGATCGTGAACCCGGCGTCGGACAGCGCCGCGACGACCGCGTTGACGACCGTCGTGAGGTTGACCGAGAACGTGCCGTTCGCGTCGATGCTCGCGATCGCGTCGGGATCACCCTCCAGCACCGCGACGAGCTGGTCGTGCGCGGTGCGGTTGGCTTCCTCCCACGCGGCGGAGAACGCGTCCGAGGTGACGACCTTGTCGACGCCCTGTCGGACGAAGTTGGTCGCGGCGTCGACCAACGGACCCTGCAGGCCGAGGATGAGGGTCGACACCGTCGGCGGCAGCCCGAGGTCCGCGACCGCCTCCGTGGCAGTGGTGGCGAGCTCCTCGACGTTCAGACCCTCGACGATCGCCGTGGTCAGTCGGTTGGTGACCGCCTGCTGGATCGTCGCGTCGTCCGCGAGCGGTGCGACCGTCGCGACCCAGCGGTCCGTGTCGGTGACGAGCGACTGGGCCCAGGCCGACACCACCGCGACGGGTGCGAGCAGCGCGCCGACGAGGATGAGGACGACCGCGGCCGTCGATCGGCCCCAGTGGCGACGCTTCCGGGGCGGCGCCGTGACGACCGTGACCGCTGTGGTCGCCTGACGCAGGTGCGCGTTCTCGTCCTCGAGCGCCGCGAGCCGCGCGCGCAGCACGGCCACGTTCTCCGACGACGCGTCGGCACCGGACTCGGACGCGACGACCGGCTCGACGACAGGTTCGACGACCGGCTCGACGACCGGCTCGGTCGGCTGGTCGGCGAGCGGAGCGTCGGTCGGCCCGACCGGCGGCGTCGGGCTGATCGGCTCCGTCGTCTCCTGGACCGGGTGCGCCGCGGACCCGGCCGGCTTGCGGGGGCTGCTGCCGGTGGTGCGTCGAACGGGCTTGCCGTCGGCCATCGTCGTCTCCTCGTCGCGCTCGACGCGACCCCACGCGCGTCGCCTGACCTGAGCATGGCAGCACACCCGGCCGCTCGCGCCACACTCGCAGTGGGTAAGTTCCTTGCGCGGCCGATCACGGTAGTTTGCGTGCCAGGCGACGACCACTGCGACCGTTTCAGGTCGGCCGTCTCAGGGTCGGACGTGACCGGCGCCGGGACCGGCGTCCACGAGGGAACGCGAGGACACCCCAGGATGAAGCCCGAACCGTCCGCCGCGACGTCGGATCGCTACCCACCCAGGTGGCTGCCGCGCGCACTGCTCATGAGCGCGGTGGCCGTGTTCCTCGCGATCTTCGCGTGGCGCTCGCTCGGGCTGCTGACGAACGTCATCATGATCCTGGTGCTGTCGTGGTTCATCGCCCTGGCGATGGAGCCGTCGATCCGTTGGCTCGTCGGGCGTGGCATCCGCCGCACCCGCTCGACGGGTCTCGTGATGACCGGCGGCCTCACCGTCGGCGTCGTCGTCCTCGTGGTGTTCGGCAGCATGTTCGTGCAGCAGGTGGTCGAGTTCGCCGAGCACATCCCGGAGTACTACGCGCAGTTCGCGGCCTGGGTCGACGACACGTTCCACACGAAGCTACCGACGTCCGAGGCCGCGATCGACCAGGTCGCCGCCCGGTGGAAGGACTTCGCACCGACCATCATCGGCGCGGGCGTCTCGTTCATCGGAGCAGTCTTCAACTTCACGTCGATCCTCCTGGTCACGTACTACATGGCCAGCGCGGGGCCGCGGTTCCGCGCCTCGATCCTGGCCTACCTGCGTGCCGACCGGCAGCGCGAGGTGCTGCGGGTGTGGGAGGTCTCGCAGGAGAAGATCGCCGACTTCATCACGTCGCGCCTGGTGCTCGCGGCGCTCTCGACCGCGTTCACCTGGGCGTTCCTGGCGATCATCCAGATGCCGTACGCGCTCCCGCTCGCGGCGTTCACGGGCATCGTCTCGCAGTTCGTCCCGACGATCGGCACCTACATCGGTGGTGCGCTGCCGGTCGCGGTCGCGCTCACCATCTCTCCCGCGAAGGCACTCCTCGTGCTCGGCTGGATCATCCTCTACCAGCAGGTCGAGAACTACGTCTTCTCCCCCAAGGTCTCGGCCCGCGCCCTGCAGCTCAACCCTGCCGTCTCGTTCGTCGGGGTGCTTGCGTTCGGTGCGGTGTTCGGCGCGATGGGCGCCTTCCTGGCGCTGCCGGTGATCGCGACGATCCAGGCCGTCCTGTCGACCTACCTGCGGCGCCACGAGCTCGTCGACAGCCCGCTGCTGCACGAGGACGTCGAGGCCCTGAAGCGCAACCGCGGCTGGGTCCATGTGCCCACCGACACGGCCACAGACACCGCCGCCGACACGGCCGCCGACACGGCGACCGACGAGGCCGAACGCGTCCCGGACGAGCCGATCGCGGTCGACTCGACGCCGGACGCCGCCGGAACCGAGCCCGACGCGCGTCAGCCGTAGAAGACCCGCTCGACGACGGCGCGCGCTCGTCGGGCCGTCCGCAGGTAGTGCTCCTCGAGGTCGCCGCCGGAACCGACCGGGTACCCGACGACGCGCGCGAGCCCGGCCAACGCCTGGCGGTCGTGCGGCAGCAGGTCCGAGTGCGACCCGTCGGTGCGGCCGCTCCAGAGCACGTTCGCGTCCCGCAGGAGCGAGGCCAGCTCCCAGGCCTCGACGAGCGCGACGTGGTCGGACGCGTCCAGCAACCCGGCGGCGTGCGCCGCGTCGAGCGCGGGGATCGTCGACGTCGTGCGCAGGCCCGGCACCTCGTGCGCGTGCTGCAGCTGCAGCAGCTGCGCGGTCCACTCGACGTCGGCGATCCCCCCGCGCCCGAGCTTGAGGTGCCGCGTCGGGTCCGCTCCGCGGGGCAGCCGCTCGGCCTCGACCCGCGCCTTGATCCGACGAACCTCGCGCACGGTCGCGGCGTCCAGCCCGCCCGCGGGGTAGCGCAGAGGGGCGATGAGCGCGACGAACCGCTCGCCCAGCTCGTCGTCGCCTGCCACGGGGCGCGCACGCAGCAGCGCCTGGCTCTCCCACGGCGACGACCACCGCTCGTAGTACTCGGCGTACGCGTCGAACGAGCGCACGAGCGGGCCGTTGCGGCCCTCGGGGCGCAGGTCGGCGTCCACGGCCAGCGGCGGCTCGGCGCTGACCTGACCGAGCAGCGAGCGCAACGTCGTCGCGACCGCGAGCGCGTAGTCCTGCGCCACGCCGGGGTCCGCACCGTCCACCGGGTCGTGCACGAACAGCACGTCCGCGTCCGACGCGTAGCCCATCTCTCGGCCCCCGAGTCGGCCCATCGCGACGACGAGCATGCGCGTCGGGCTCACGTCGAGCCCCCGGGCGGACCGCGCCTCCGACACGGCGACGCGCAGGGCCCCCGCGAGAACGACGTCGGCCGCGACGGTCAGGCTGTGCGCCGCGCGGGTCCCCGTCACGACGCCGAGCACCTCGGCCGCCGCGGTCCGGGCCAGCTCGCGCCGGCGCAGGACACGCAGCGCCGTGACTGCCGGGACGGGCTCGTCGGCGCGCGTGAGGATCGCGTCCGCCTCGGCCGCCAGCCGCTGCTCGGCGCGCGGCTCGAGCTCGTCGTCGTCCGCGAGCCAGGTGACGGACTCGGGCGAACGTGTGAGCGCGTCCGCGACGTAGCGCGAGGTGGACAACGCACGGGCGAGGCGCTGCGCGGCGACGCCCGAGTCCCGCAGCAGCTTGAGATACCAGTGGGTCGCACCCAGCTCGTCGGACAGTCGCCGGAACGCGAGCAGGCCGCCGTCGGGGTCCGCGCCGTCGGCGAACCAGCCCAGCATCACCGGCAGCAGCTGACGCTGGATCGCCGCGCGCCGCGACACACCCTCGGTCAGCGCGGCGATGTGCCGCAGCGCCCCGACCGGGTCGCGGTAGCCGATCGCGGCGAGCCGCGCACGAGCCGCCTCGGGCGCGAGGTTGGCCTCGGCCGCCGAGAGCTGCGCGGTCGCGGGCAGCAGCGGGCGGTAGAACAGCTCCTCGTGCAGGTGGCGCACGTCCCGGCGGACCTGCCGCAGCCGGTCGGTGAGGCCGTCGGCTCCCTCGGCCCGCATCCCGACCGAGCGCGCGAGCCGGCGCAGGTCCGCGTCGCTCGTCGGCAGCAGGTGCGTCCGCCGCAGCCGGTGCAGCTGGATCCGGTGCTCGAGCACCCGCAGGAACCGGTAGCAGACCGCGAGGTGCGCGGCGTCGCCGCGGCCCACGTACCCCGCGGCCGCGAGCGCGGCCAGTGCAGTGAGCGTGCTGCCGGACCGGATGGCCTCGTCGGAACGCCCGTGCACGAGCTGCAGGAGCTGGACGGTGAACTCGACGTCCCGCAGGCCTCCGACCCCGAGCTTGAGCTGCCGCTCGGCCTCCGCGACCGGCACGTGCTCCTCGACGCGACGGCGCATCGCCTGCGCGTCCTCGACGAAGTTGTCGCGCTGCACCGCGGCCCAGACGAACGGCTGCGTCATCTCGACGTAGGCGGCGCCGAGCTCGCGGTCGCCGGCGAGCGTGCGTGCCTTGAGCAGCGCCTGGAACTCCCACGTGCGGGCCCAGCGCTCGTAGTACGCGCGGTGGCTCGCCAGCGTGCGCACGAGCGGGCCGTCCTTGCCCTCGGGGCGCAGCGCGGCGTCCACGGGCCACAGCACCGGCTCACCCGACGGCGTCGCGCAGGCGCGCGCGAGGCCTGTCGCGAGCCGGGTCCCCGCCGCGACCGCGTCGGCCTCGTCGACGTCCGGGCCCGACGGCTCGACCACGTAGACGACGTCGACGTCGCTGACGTAGTTGAGCTCGCGCCCGCCCGCCTTGCCCATGCCGATCACGGCGATCCGGGCGGCCTGGCCGTGGTCCGGCAGGTCGGCCCGAGCGAGGGCCAGTGCGGCCTCGAGCGCCGCGCCGGCCAGGTCTGCGAGCGCCGCGGCGACCCCGGGCAGCCGGGACAGCGGGTCCTCGGCCGTCAGGTCGGTCGCCGAGATCCGCAGCAGCCGCGCCCGGTACGCGCGCCGCATGGCGTCGACGCCCTCCGAACCGCCGGTCGCCGCGACCGGGACCGGCGCGTCAGGGTCCGCGCCCACGGCGCGCAGCAGCTCCGCCCGCACGTCCGCCGCCGGCACCCCGATGCCGGGTGTGTCGTCTTCGAGCACGTGCAGCAGACCTGGGTGGGCGGTGAGCGTGTCCCCGAGCGCCGGGCTCGCACCCGCGACCGCGAGCAGCCGCGCGCGCGGCCCGCCGTCCTCGGTGAGCATCCGCGCGAGCAGCGCCCCCAGCCCGGCGTCGTTGCGCACCGCCCCCGCGAGCTTGGCGAGCGTCAGCAGCGCGGCGTCGGGGTCCGCGACGTCGGCCAGCGGTCCGACGAGCACCTCCGCCGCGTCCGGGAGCACCGCGAGCAGGGCCTCGTCGGACAGGAGCCGTGCCCCACGCGCGATGTCGTCGACCCCCGCGCGCGACAACCTCGTCGCGAGCGAGGCGCCCCGCTCGGGTCGTTCCGTCATCGCCGGCTCACAGGACGGGCAGGAACCGCTTCAGCTCGTACGGCGTGACCTGGTGGCGGTACTCGTCCCACTCCTGACGCTTGTTGCGCAGGAAGTAGTCGAAGACGTGCTCACCCAGCGTCTCGGCGACGAGCTCCGACTTCTCCATCACGGCGATCGCCGCCCTCAGCGACGTCGGCAACGGCTCGATCCCGAGCGCACGGCGCTCGGAGTCCGTCAGCTCCCACACGTCGTCCTCGGCACCCTCGGGCAGCTCGTAGCCCTCCTCGATGCCCTTGAGACCCGCGGCCAGCAGCACCGCGAACGCGAGGTAGGGGTTGGTCGCGGAGTCGACCGCGCGGTACTCGATGCGGCTCGAGTTGCCCTTGCCGGGCTTGTACATCGGCACCCGGACCAGCGCCGAGCGGTTGTTGTGGCCCCAGCAGACGTAGCTCGGCGCCTCGGCACCGCCCCACAGCCGCTTGTACGAGTTCACGAACTGGTTGGTGACCGCCGTGATCTCCGCCGCGTGCGTCAGCAGGCCCGCGATGAAGCTGCGCGCGACCTTCGAGAGCTCGAGGTGGCCGCCAGGCTCGTAGAACGCGTTGCGGTCGCCCTCGAACAGCGACAGGTGCGTGTGCATGCCCGAACCCGGGTGGTCGACCAAGGGCTTCGGCATGAAGCTCGCGAACACGCCCTGCTCGAGCGCGACCTCCTTGACCACCGTGCGGAACGTCATGATGTTGTCCGCGGTGGTCAGTGCGTCGGCGTAGCGCAGGTCGATCTCGTTCTGGCCCGGCCCCGCCTCGTGGTGCGAGAACTCCACCGAGATGCCCATCGACTCGAGCATGGTGATCGCCGCGCGCCGGAAGTCGTGCGCGGTGCCGCGCGGAACGTGGTCGAAGTAGCCGCCCTGGTCGACCGGGACGAGCGGCTGGCTCGGGTCGGCCGGCGCGTCGAACAGGTAGAACTCGACCTCGGGGTGCGTGTAGAACGTGAACCCCTTGTCGCTCGCCCGGCCCAGCGCGCGCTTGAGCACGTTGCGCGAGTCGGCGAGGCTCGGCTCGCCGTCCGGCGTGAGCAGGTCGCAGAACATGCGCGCGGTGCCGTGCCGCTCGCCGCGCCACGGCAGGACCTGGAAAGTCGTCGGGTCGGGGCGCGCGATCATGTCCGCCTCGTAGACCCGGGTCAGGCCCTCGATCGCGGAGCCGTCGAACCCGATCCCCTCCGAGAACGCCGACTCGAGCTCGGCCGGGGCGACCGCGACCGACTTCAGGATCCCGAGCACGTCGGTGAACCAGAGACGGATGAAGCGGATGTCCCGCTCCTCGACCGTGCGGAGCACGAACTCCTGCTGCCTGTCCATGCGGTACATCCTGCCCGATCCCCCCGCACCGAACCCGCATCTCGCCCCCGCGTCCCACCCCCTGGTCCACATCCCCCTCGGGACCCTCCGCCCCGCGCCACCCCCGCCCCGTTCCGGTACCGGCCGCTGCACCCACATCTGCACGCCACAGCCACCCCACCCACCCCCGCAGACCCCACCCCCACCGACCCATCCCCGCCGACCCCACCCCCACCGACCCATCCCCGCAGACCCCACCCCCACCGACCCATCC
>NZ_BJWG01000002.1 GCF_007990245.1 Cellulomonas composti
TGGGCGGGTGGAGATTCCGTCGCCACACGACGGCAAGTCCACCCACCCCCCATCACCGGCCCACCCAGCCCCGCAGCCACCAACACCGACGCCGACGCGACTTCCCCCAGGACGCTCCACCTCGGGCAGCGAGTGGACCGCGCCACCCCGACCACCACCCGCAGCCACCCGAGCATCAGTGCACAGATCGATGCAGGACTCGGCGGGTGCGGCCGCTGGGTCCTGCATCGATCCCTGCATCGACGGAAAGGGGGGGCGACCGGCGCCCACGGGGGTCAGGGGGAGGTGGGGTGGCCGGCGAGGTAGGTGGTGTGGATGCGGATGTCGGAGAGGGCGCCGGGGGTGCGGGCCAGGGTGAGGGGGTCGTCGTCGAGGAGGACCAGGTCCGCGGGGGCGCCGGGCGCCAGCGCGAGGGGGTGGCCGTCCACCGACGACGCGAGCGCGGTGCGGATGTCGAGGGACTGCTCGGGGTGCCAGGGCTCGTCGCCGGGGGCGGCGCGGTGGACGGCCGCGTCGATCGCGAGCCAGGGATCCAGGGGCGCGACGGGGGCGTCGGAGCCCAGGGCGAGGGACGCGCCCGAGCGCACGAGCGCGCCGTACGGGAAGGCACGCCCGGTGCGGCCGGCCCAGTGCCGGTCGGCGACGTGCCGGTCGTCGACGAGGTGCTGCGGCTGGACGCTCGCGACGACGCCGAGGGAGGCGAACCGCGCGAGGTCGCGGTCCCCGACGAGCTGGGCGTGCTCCATCGAGCCACGGGTGCCGGTGGCCTCGAACGCGTCGAGCACGAGCCGCACGGCGGCGTCGCCGATCGCGTGGACGGCGGCCCGGAGCCCGTGGCGGTGCACGTGCGCGAGCAGCGGCTCGAGCTCGGTCGACGGGACGGAGAGAACGCCGTGGTCGGACGTGCCGGGGTACGGGTCGTCGCACCACGCGGTGCGGGTGTTCAGCGAGCCGTCGACGATCACCTTGAGCGGCCCCTGCTCGACCAGGCCGCCGGGCACGGCCGCGTCGCCCGTGTGCAGCTCCTCGCGCAGGACGCGGTCGAGGTACGGCTGCCAGACGCCGGCGCGCACGCGCACGGGCGGGGCGCCCGCGGCCGCCCGGCGCCGCCACACCGCGAGGTTGTCGGCGATCTCGAAGTCGACGACGCCGACGACGCCACGCGCCGCCGCGGCGCGCAGCGCGTCCGTCACGAGTGCGTCCGCAGCCTCGTCGGGCAGCCGGTCCACCCCGCCCTGCAGCGGGAGCCAGTCGCCCTCGCGCAGCAACCCGTCGACGCGCCGCGCGCCCAGATGACGCAGCCCGGCGCTGGACGCCCACGCGCAGTGCAGGTCGCCCGAGACGAGGACGACCGGGACGTCGCCGGCGACGGCGTCGAGCGCCGCGACGGTCGGTTCGTCGGGCCACAACCCGTCCCGAAAGCCCTGCCCGACGAGGACCGCGCCGCCCGCCGGGGCACCGGCCGCGAGGCGCTGCGCGACGAGCCGGACCGCCTGCGCCGCGGACCGCGCACCGGACACGTCGAGCCGCTGCCGAGCCAACGCCCACTGCGTGAGGTGCACGTGCTGGTCCCACAGCCCGGACATGACGAACCGCCCGTCGTAGTCGAGCACCTCGACGTCGGCCGGCGCCGGCAGGTCCGGGCCGATCGCCGCGATGCGCCCGTCCCGCACCAGCAGGTCGACCGGCTCGTCGGACCCGAGGCGCCGGACCGCGCGCAGCAGGACCGGTGCGGGTGTCATCGTCGTCGGGCTCAGAGCGCCAGCGGCGCGCCGGTGAGCCGCTCGAACGCGTCGAGGTAGCGAGCGCGGGTGCGCTCGACGACGTCCGCGGGCAGTGCCGGCGGCGGGGTGTCGGACGCGCGGTCCCAGCCCGAGTCCGGCGAGGTCAGCCAGTCGCGGACGAACTGCTTGTCGAAGCTCGGCTGCGCGTGCCCGGGCTCCCACTGCGCCGCGGGCCAGAACCGCGACGAGTCGGGGGTGAGGACCTCGTCACCGAGGGTGACCGCGCCCGTCGTCGGGTCCGTGCCGAACTCGAGCTTCGTGTCGGCCAGGATCACGCCGCGCTCGCGCGCGATCCCCTCGGCCCGGGCGTAGACCGCCAGCGTGAGGTCCCGCAGCGTGGCCGCCGCGCCGTCACCGATCGTCGCGGCGACCCTCGAGAAGGGCACGTTCTCGTCGTGCTCGCCGAGCTCCGCCTTCGTCGCGGGCGTGAAGATCGGCTCGGGCAGCCGCGACCCGTCGACGAGCCCGGTCGGCAGCGGGATGCCGGTGACCTCGCCCGACGCGCGGTACTCGGCCAGGCCCGAGCCGGTGAGGTAGCCGCGCGCGACGCACTCGACGGGGAACATCTCGAGCCGCCGGCAGACCATCGCGCGGCCCGCGACGGCCGCCGGCACGTCGGTCGACACCACGTGCGACGGGACCAGGTCGGCGAGCTGCGCGAACCACCACAGCGACAGCTGCGTGAGCACGACGCCCTTGTCCGGGATCCCGGGCGTGAGCACGTGGTCGTACGCCGAGACGCGGTCGCTCGCGACCACGAGGACCACGTCACCGTGCGCGGCGCTGATCGCGGTCCCCGCGGGCGTCTCGTCGGGAACGTACAGGTCACGAACCTTGCCGGAGTACGTGTGCGTCCAGCCGGGCAGCGCAGCAGCGTCGAGAGTCACCGGGACAGTGTGGCCCGCGCCGACGCCCGGGTCACGCAGCATCTCAGCGCGGTCCGTCCGCTGCCCGGCCGTCACTCGTCGTCAGGCCTCACTCCTCGTCGAGGCACACGACCTTGCCGGCGTCGCCCTCGACCCACGCGGTCGCGGTGTCGGGGCAGTCCGTCTCCGACGAGACGACCGCGGACGCCCGGTAGGCGTGGTCCGACGAGCACGACACGAGCACGGCGTCGGCGCCGTCGACCTTCCAGCACGATCCGACGCTCGCCGTCAGGCTCTTGGTCTCGACGACCTTGCCGATGGTCGCCGCGCCGAGCACGAGGCACGCCACCAGGCCGAGGACCGCGAGCGCCTTGACGCCGCCACCGATCGCCGCGCCGCCGAGCCTGCGCGACGCGTTGTAGGACTTGATCCCGCGGAAGATCGACAGCGCACCGAAGGCCAGCGCGCCGTACATGATCACGCCGTGGCTGCTCCCCACCGACGCGAGCGTGACGACCGATGCCACGACGACGGCACCGACGCCGAAGAGGAACGCGCGCGCCGCGTTCTTGCGCAGCGCCGCGATCTCGTCGTTCGCCGGGTCGGCGGACCCGAAGCCGGCGCTCATGGGCGGCGGACCGTAACCCGGGGTCGCCGCCCCATAGACCGGGATCGCCGCCCCGTAGCTCGGCGTCGGCGTCCCGTAGCCCGCGAGGAACGGGTCCGCCGCGACGGGCTGCGCCGAGGAGGGCGCGGGCGTGGCGCCGACGGTCGTCGGCGTCTCGTCCGGCAGCCAGAGCTGCCAACCCTCGGGCGGCGCCGGCCAGCTCGGGTCGGGCACCCAACCGGGGGCGGGCTCCCAGCCCTCCGGGGCAGCGGGCCAGTTCGGGGGCGGGTTGAAGCGCATGGGACTCCTCGTCGGCGGGTGATCACCCGACGCATCGGCCGACGGGCGCTCGATCTTGACAGGACCCTCGCGCGCGGACCGTACGACGCCCGTTCGGCGTAGTGGCAGGTCAGTCGCGCGTGACGGCGAGCGCGATGTCGCCGCGGTGGTGGCTCGCCCGCAGCTCGACGTGCGCGACGCCGGCGTAGGCCGCCTCACGCGCCTGCGACAGCGTCGCGCCGGTCCCGACGACGGACAGCACCCGCCCGCCGGCACTGACGAGCCGGCCGGCGTCGTCGGTCGCGGTGCCGGCGTGCAGGACGTGGACGTCCGGCACGTCCTCGGCGGCGTCGAGCCCGCCGATCTCGTCGCCCGTGCGCGGTGCGGCCGGGTAGCCGTCGGACGCGACGACGACCGTCACGGCCGCGTCCTGCCGCCACTGCAGCGGCGGCAGGTCGCCGAGCCGGCCCTCGGCCGCCGCGAGCAGCACACCCGCGAGCGGCGTGGCCAGGCGCGCGAGCACGACCTGCGTCTCGGGGTCACCGAAGCGCGCGTTGAACTCCACGACGCGCAGCCCCTTGCTGGTCAGCGCGAGGCCGCAGTAGAGCACCCCGGCGAACGGTGTGCCCCGACGCGCCATCTCCGCGACGGTCGGCCGTGCGACACGCTCGAGCACCTCGTCGACGAGCCCCGCCGGCGCCCACGGCAGCGGCGAGTACGCGCCCATGCCGCCGGTGTTCGGTCCCTCGTCGTCGTCGAGCGCGCGCTTGAAGTCCTGTGCGGGAACCAGCGGGACCACATCCGTGCCGTCGCACAGCACGAACAGCGAGATCTCGGGACCGTCGAGGTACTCCTCGACGACGACCTGCCCGCCCTTGACCAGGCACGCGGTGGCGTGGTCGATCGCCTCGGTGCGGTCGTCGGTCACCACGACGCCCTTGCCCGCCGCGAGCCCGTCGTCCTTGACGACGTGCGGAGCGCCCAGCTCGTCGATCGCGGCGACCGCCTGCGCGACCGTGCTCGCGACGCGCGGCTCGGCGGTGGGCACGCCCGCGGCGGCCATGACCTCCTTGGCGAACGCCTTCGACCCCTCGAGCCGCGCGGCCTGCGCCGAGGGCCCGAACACCGGCACTCCCGCCGCGCGCACCGCGTCCGCGACACCCGCGACGAGCGGCGCCTCGGGTCCGACGACGACGAGGTCGACCGCGAGCGTCGTCGCCAGCCGCGCCACCGCCTCGCCGTCGAGCTGGTCGACCGCGTGCAGCGTCGCGAGCGCGCCGATGCCGGGGTTGCCGGGGGCCGCGTGCAGCTCGGTCACGACCGGGTCGAGAGACAGCGCCCGGACGAGCGCGTGCTCACGCGCACCGGTGCCGACGACGAGGATCTTCACGGCCGCGAGCGTACCCGCGCGGGCGTCCCGCACAGCACCGCCATGGGCGGTTCGCGTGGGTGTCTGCGGCCGCCCCTACACTCCGCGGATGACGAATCGCCTGTTCGCGCAGGCCTCGCGGCTCGACGAGGTGCCTGGTGACAGCACCGGTGACCGGCTCGCGCTCGGGCTCGCGCCGGCGCTGACACCGAGCGGCCTCGTCGACGACCCGAGCTTCTTCCACGGCTTCGCGGCGCACCCGCAGGTGCTCGCGCGCGGGTTGCTGACCCTCGCCGACGTCACAGCGACGCGGTACTTCCAGTTCACGCCGTCGACGATGCGGGACCCGGTCCTCACGGCGCACGGGGACCGGCTGCGCGCCGAGTGCTTCTCGTCGTGCAACAGCGTGTACGCGCGTCTCGACCTCCTGGCGGACGCGTTCGACTCCGGCGAGATGTCGCACGGGACGACGAACGTGGACATCGGGCTCGCGACCCGTGCGGCGCTGTCCCGCATCGGGCGGGACCGGCTGCTGCACCTCGACGTCGGCACCGACGGGCTCACCGTGTCGCAGGTCGAGGGCGCGGTGGTCGAGCGACCGGTCGAGATGCCCCCGCGGTGGGTGCGCGCGCTCGGCAACGCCGCGGAGCTGCACCACGGCCTGCCGCTCGCGTTCGAGATGGGTGCAGCGGGTGCCAAGGCGTTCGTCGCGGGTCTGCCCGCCGCGACGAGCAGCCCGCGCAACGGCTGGTTGGTCCCGTCCGGCACCGGGGTGCGGGTCGCCACGAGGCCGACGAGCGGGGGCGTGCTCGTCGCCGGTCTGCACCGGCTGAGCGCCGCGAAGCGCCTGCTCCCGCACCTGACGGGCATCGCGGTGTACGGCCGCGCCGAGCCCGGCCCCGTGGTCGTCGAGCTCACGGTGCCCGGCGGACGCCTCGTGCTGGGGCTCACGGACGAGGCGTGGCGCGGCCACTCGGGCGAGGGTGCGCTGCTCGGCCGGCTGGCGTCGGCGACCGTCGCCGAGGACGCCGACCTGGTCAGCGCCCTGCTCGCGTTCGAGCCGGTGATCGACGTGCCTCGGCTGACCCGCGAGGCCGCACTCGACGAGCCGCGCGTGCGGGATGCGCTCGCGGTGCTCGCCGCCGACGGCCGCGTGGGTTGGGACCTGCGCGACGCGGCGTGGTTCCACCGCGAGCTCCCGCACGACCCGGAGCGCGTCGAGAAGGACAACCCCCGCCTGGTCACCGCCCGGCGGCTCGTCGCGGACGGGGCGCTGTCCCGCGCGCCCGAGGGCTGGCACGTGCGCAGCCGCTCGGGCGGGCCCGACCACCTGGTGAGCGGCGACCGCTGCACGTGCACGTGGTTCCTGCGCCACGGCACCGGCCGCGGCCCGTGCGCGCACATGCTCGCCGTCCGGCTCGTCACCCACGAGGAGATCGCATGACCGTGTCCACGAAGCTCGCTGCGGCGATCGACGTCTTCACCGCGCTGGGCTGGCGGGACGCGACGCTCGCCGACGCCGAGACCCGCCCGCTGGGCACGCCCGAGCAGCAGCGGGTCGCGCGCGACGGGCTGGCGTCCGGCGACTGGGGCGAGTACGGGCCCGGCCCCGACGGGGCGTACGGCTGGGTCCCGTGGGTCGACGTCGACCGGCACGTGCTCGCGGTCTTCGCGATCCGCGTCGGGGTCGACGCGCGGCGGGCGGAGTCGGTCCTGCCGGGCAGCCAGGACCTCGACGACGAGACCGCCACCCGGATCCTCGCGGCGCGCGGCCCCGCGTTCGCGCAGCAGTTCGTCGCCGCCGCGTGCCGGGCCGGCCGCCGGCCCTGGGAGCACGACTCGACCGTCAACTCCGGTCCCGCCGTCCGACTCGTCGACGTGCACGACCTGCCGGTGCCCGCCGAGCTCGAGTACCTCAAGGACTGGTCCGCGTACGCGCTCGCGGTCCTGACCGGCGAGTCGCACGTCTTCCCCAGCGCGCGTGGTCTGTGCGCGCCCGAGGTGGTGCTCCGCCGGCTGCCCGAGCACGTGCGGGCGGGCGTCGGCTCCGGTGTCCCCGCGACGGGGCCGTTCGGGTCGGTCGTCGCCGTGGCCGTCGACCGGGGGCTCGTGGCGCGCGAGGAAGCCCTGGACCTCGTGCTCGTCGCGCTCGACGCCGCGCCGCGCCCGGGGGACCGCAAGATCTGGACCGAGGTGCTCACCGGCCCGCTCGCCGTGACCGACGACGAGCTCGCGGCACGGGGCGACGCGCTCGTCACGGTCCTCGCGCACGGCGACGCCCCCGTGGTCGAGGCCCTCGCCCCGCGCCTGATCGCGACCGTGCCCGACGACGTGCTGGGCGACGTTCTCGCGGTCACGCTGCCCGTCCGTACCCGGAAGGCGCAGCGCAGCGTGCTGGACGCGGCGGCCCGTCACGCGCGGCCTTCATCGGACGTCACCGAGGCGGTCGCGCCGCTCGTCGTCCCGCTCGTGTCGAACCCCGACCGTGCCCTCGCGCGCGCCGCGCAGGGGCTGGTCGAGGCGTGGGGCCTGACGGACGGGCCGGGCTCGGGCGGGCATGGCGCGGGTGCGTTCGACGCGGGTGCGTCCGGCACGGTCGCGTCCGGCACGAACGGGTCCGACGAGCCTGCGGTGGTCGGTCTGTGGCGCGCCACGCCGCCCGTGTGGGACGTGCCCCGGTTCGTCCTGGAGGAGCCCACCGCCCGTGCGCTCACGGAGGCGGCCGCGACGCTCGTCGGGCGTCCCGACGACGCCTTCGACGTCGAGACCGAACGGTTCCTGGCCCTGGCGAACGCCGTCGCCCGCACGGACCGGGAGTCGGCACGCACCGCCCTCGCGGGTGTGCGGCCGACCTGGGTGGGCGGCCTGCGCACCGTCGCGGAGTGGGTGTCGGGCAAGCCGAACCCCCTGCTCGACCGACTGCGACCCACCGGTCGCGGAGGTGCGCAGCACCTCGTGTGGGCGCCCCTGGACGCGCGCGAGGGGGCGGTGTTCCAGCGGCTCGGCGAGGTGCCCGCGCTGCTCTCGACGCCGACCTGGGTGGACCTGCGGATCGACCCCGCGGACCTCGTCGGGCGCCTGCGCGAGTACGCGGAGCAGGACGCGCGGGTGATCGAGGCCGACCTGTACCTCGCCCTGACCCGCTGCGACCCCGCGCTCGCCACGCCCGAGGTGCTCGCGGCGCTCGCGGCGCTCGACGTGCCCGTGGTGCTGCAGTCAGGGGCGCCGGCGTCGTTCACCGCCGGCCCCGTCGCCGCGCAGTACCTGACCGACCCGATCGTCGAGCCGCCGCTGCAGGTCAGCGACGGCTGGCGGTACTGGGAGCCCGCGCCGCTCGTGCTGCCCGGCTCGCTCGCCGCGTTCCCGCCACGGCTCGGCGGCGACGACGGCACGGACTCGCCCGACCTCGCAACGTTCCCGACGTGGGGTGACAGCACGATGGCGGCCGAGGGCGCCTCCGAGTCTGCCGGGGCAGGGCTCGTGCTGCGGCAGCTCGCCCGGCGCGCGGCGCCACTGACCCCCGGGCTCGCGGTCAACCTGCTCGGTGCGCAGCGTCGGTTCCACGCCGTCGCGGCACCCGACGGCACCACGGCCGTGCTCGAGGCGTGGGAGCGCGGGCTGCTGCGGCCCGGGGTCGCGGAGGTCCGGCTGCTGGACTGGACACAGCATCCGACAAACCTCGCGGCGCTGGCCCGCGCGTGCGGGGAGCTCGCCGCCGAAGGGCTGCTGTCCGTGGTCTGGCCGCTCCTCGACGACCTCGTGCGAGCGTCGCTCGAGGGGTCGCGGCTCGCTGCCGGGACGGCCGAGTGCGTCGAGACGATGGTCACGCTCGTGCCCGAGGTCCTCGCGGCCGTCACCGCCGGGTCAGCACCGTCGGGGACGACCGACGTGCCGGGAGCCCGCGCGCTGGCCGCCCGACCGGGGTCGTCGCGCGCCGTCACCGCTGCGCGCGCGCTCGTCGGTCTCCTCCCCGAGGCGACCGCACCGGGCACCGGGCCGGTCGCACCGGCGGGACCCGTTCGCGCTGTGACGCCGTTCGACGACATCTGGCCCGCCGATGCCGGCACCCTGCCCGCGGTCGACGACGGCGCGACGATCACGGCCCAGTGGCTCGACGCCGCCACACGCAGCAAGCTGCTCGCGGTCGACATCACGCTCCCGCCGGGGTCCGCAGGGCCGCGTCCGGCGGCGGTGCGCTCGTCACCGGCAGCCGACGGTCCCTACCGGGTGGTCAAGTCCTCGTTCTACGACCTCGAGGCCGAGGGCCAGTGCGCCGCGGCCTCCCCTGCCGCCGTGGCCGCCGGCACCACCGCACCGAACGTGTGGCTCCACTGGGACGCCGACGAGGGCCGGCTCGTCGTCGCGCCGCAGCGCAACTGGCGTGGCGGGACCGACGGGCCGCTCGAGCGCGGCACGATCCCGCCGCTGACGACCCCGCCGCTGACGACCTCGATGGTCGCCGTCGTGCTGGCGAGCCTGTGTCACGACGACGCGCCCACCTACTACGTCAGGTCGATCGTCGACGAGGGGCTGATCGGCTCCGCCTCGGTGACCGCCGCCATGCGCGCGCTGCTCCCCCACCCGGACGTGAGCCCCGCGCGGATGGTCAAGACTCTCGAGCTCGCGCCGACGACGCTTCCCGTGCTGTGGCCCGTCCTCGTCGAGTCCGTGCGGCACGCCGCCGGCGTCGAGGGTGCCCCGCCACGCTGGCTCAACCGTGTGCTGGACGTCGCGCTCGTGCTCGCCCCGACCCTGCGCGAGGCCGCCGCCCGCGGCCTGATCCCCGCCGGGTCGGCCGCCTGGCCCGGGCTCGCTGCCCTGACCACCCGGCGAGGCTCGGCGACCGTCCCGACGAAGGCGCGCGCACTGGCCGAGGCCGTCCTGAGCGGCTGACCCGGGAACGCCCGGGACGAGAACTGCCGGGCGAGTCGTCGCGCGGGGATCAGCCCTGGTCGCCGAGCGGGAGCGGGAACACGTCGAGGTAGACGCGGACCCGGCGCCGCCCTTCGGTCTCGCCCGCGGCCTTGCGGGCCTTGGCAGCCTCGGTGTGGCGGTCGAGCAGGTGCTGCAGCTCCTCGCCGAGCGCGCTCGCCTCCTCGAGCGTCAGGTCCGACGAGGACGCGGTGTGCAGGGCGCCGTCGTCCCACGGCGCTTCGTCGTCGATGGTGTCGAACCACACCTGCAGCGTCTCGGCACGCTCCTGGATCACCGCGCGCAGCGCCGTGTCCACCGCGAGCCGCGACGCCGGGTCTTCGAGGTTGCGCCGGTCGATGCTGAAGCCGACCGGCCGCCACCACCGCTCGCGCCCTCCGGTGGGCGCCTGCGGGTCGTCTTCGATGAGCCCGTGGCGCTCGAGCTGGCGCAGGTGGTAACTCGTCTGCCCCGTGCTCTCCCCGAGGTGCCGCGCGATCTGGCTGGCCGTCCCCGAGCCGTGCGCGGTGAGGTAGCGGTACATCGCGATCCGCAGCGGGTGCGCGAACGCCTTCAGCGCCTCCCCGGAGAGCGGGTTGGGCAGGTCCCGCTCGGTCCGCGCGGCCGCGGCCGCGGCCGGCCCGTCGTCGAGCGCGACCTCGGGCACCGCGGCGGGCACGGCGTCGGGCAGCGCGCCTGGCGCCGCCGTCAGCGCGGCGGTGGGCACAGCCAGATCGACCGGGGGGTTGCGCTCCGACATATGCAGAGATACCTTTGCACTCGTTCCTTTGCAGAGGTTTCTTTGCATCGGATCCTCTGCATCCGAGTTGATCGTATCGGGAGACGCCATGACCACCACCACGCACACGTCGAGCGGCGCGGGCCTGGCGAGCGACGTGAAGGAGCCGCGTGACGTGAAGGACATCGCTCCGGGCACGCCCGACCCGCAGTCGACGGGCACGCAGACCGCCGGCGCGCAGCCGGCCGGCACGCAAGCCGCGGGCGCGCAGCCGGCCGGCGCCCAGACCGTCGGCACGCGCACGGCCGGCACGGAGAGCGCCGGCACCAGCGCCGGTACTCCGGTGGCCGAGCCGCTCGGCAGCCGCTTCACGGCCCTGCTCACCGTGACCGGCCTGGCCAACCTCGGCGACGGCATCGTCCAGATGGGTGCGCCGCTCGTCGCCCTCACGCTCACCCGCTCACCCGCGCAGATCGCGCTGCTCACGGCGGCCACCTGGCTGCCGTGGCTCGTGCTCGGTCTCGTCGGCGGCGTGGTGGTCGACCGCACCGACCGTCGGCGCACGCAGATCGTCGCGCTGCTCGGCCGCGCGGTGCTCCTGGCGGCCGGCGCGGCGTTGGTCGCGAGCGGCCGGCTGTCCATGCCCGTGCTCGTCGTGCTCGTGCTGCTGTACGGCGTGACGGAGGTCTTCGCCGACCTCGCGCAGAGCTCGATCGTCCCCGACCTCGTGCCGCGCAGCCGCCTGCAGGCCGCCAACGGGCGCGTGCTCGCGGTGCAGCAGGTGACCAACACCTTCGTCGGGAGCCCGGTCGCGGGCGCGCTGCTCGCGCTCGGCGCCGCGTGGGTGCTCGGCATCCCGGCCGCGCTGGCCGTCGCGGCCGTGCTCGTGCTGGTGCGCGGCATCCGCGGCCACTACCGCGCCGAGCGCACCGAGCCCACCGCCGCGATCGCCGACGTCCGCGAGGGCGTCAGCTACGTCGTGCACCATCCCGTGCAGCGGCCGTTCGTCATCGCCGGTTCGGTGATGAACATGGCGAGCACCGGCTACATGGCGGTGTTCGTGCTGTGGGTGATCGGGCCCGGGTCGCGGATGGGCATGCAGCCCGAGCACTACCCGTTGCTCGCGACGATCCTCGCGGTCGGCGCCGTCCTTGGCAGCCTGCTCACCGAGCGCCTCGTGCGCGCGCTGCCCGAGCTCGTCGTGATGTACGGCTGCTGGCTCGTCGTCGGGCCGCTGCTGCTCGTGCCGGTCCTGGTGCCCACGGTGCCGGCGCTCGGGGTCGTGCTGTTCCTCGTCGGGTTCACCAACACGATCGGCAACACGATCTCGCAGTCGCTGCGGCAGCGCGTCGTGCCCCGCGCTCTGCTCGGCCGTGCGGCAGGTGCCGGCCGCACGCTCGCCTACGGCCTGATGCCCGTCGGGGCGCTCGTCGCCGGTGTGTGCGCCGAGCAGTGGGGCATCGCCGCCGTGCTCGTCGGCGCAGCGATCCTCACCGCCGCCGCCGCGATCTACCCCACGCTCACGGTCCACAAGAGCACGGTCGAGGCAGCCGAACAAGCCAACCCCGACTCCCCCTGACCCCCACCGGAGCAGTCCACGGCGGCTACGGACCCACCCACCGTCCACGGACACCGCGAACGCCCACGGACCCCGCGCCGGAGCGGTCCGTAGACGCTGCGGGTGTCCGTGGACGCTCCGGCTGTCCGCAGACGACGCAACGGACCGTCGCCGACGCATGGGCCCGCACCGGAGCAGTCCACGGTGGCTACGCGCCCACCCAGCGTCCACGGACACCGCGAACGTCCACGGACCCCGCGCCGCAGCGGTCCGTAGACGCTCCGGGTGTCCGTGGGTGCTGCGGGTGTCCGCAGACGACGCGACGGACCACCGGCGACGCACGGGCCCGCGCTGGAGCAGTCCACGGCGGCTACGGACCCACCCAACGTCCACGGACACCGCGAACGCCCACGGACCCCGCGCCGGAGCGGTCCGCAGACGCCCCGGCTGTCCGTGGACGCTCCGGCTGTCCGCAGACGACGCGACGGACCACCGGCGACGCACGGCCCGCGCCGGAGCAGTCCACGGCGGCTACGGACCCACCCAGCGTCCACGGACACCGCGAACGTCCACGGACCCCGCGCCGGAGCGGTCCGCAGACGCTGCGGGTGTCCGTGGGCGCTGCGGGGGTCCGTGGGCGACGCAACGGACCACCGCCGACGCGCAGGCCCGCGCCGGAGCAGTCCGCAGGCGCTCCGGGGGCTGTGGGCGCCCGGGGGTCTGGGCGGGTTGCCGTGGAGGGGGTGGGTCAGGCGAGGAGGTCGTGGCGGACGATGGTCTCCTCGCGGCCCGGGCCGACGCCGATGGCGCTGATCCGGGTGCCGGAGATCGCCTCCAGGTGCAGCAGGTAGCGCTGCGCGGCGGCGGGCAGGTCGTCGAACTCACGGCAGCCCGTGATGTCCTCGGTCCAGCCGTCGAGATGCTCGTAGACCGGCTTGGCGTGGTGGAAGTCGCTCTGGTCGTCGGGCATCTCGTCGAAGCGCCGGCCACCGACGTCGTACGCGACGCACACGGGGATGCGGTCGCGACCGGTCAGCACGTCGAGCTTCGTCAGGACGATGTCGGTCATGCCGTTGACGCGCGACGAGTAGCGCGAGACCACGGAGTCGTACCAGCCGGTCCGACGAGGGCGCCCGGTGGTGGTGCCGAACTCGCCGCCGGTCGTGCGCAGCCACTCGCCGTCCTCGTCGAGCAGCTCGGTGGGGAACGGCCCCTCGCCCACGCGCGTGGTGTAGGCCTTCGCGACACCGACCACGCGGTCGATCCTCGTCGGACCCACGCCCGAGCCCGTGCACGCGCCACCCGCGGTCGCGGACGACGACGTCACGAACGGGTAGGTGCCGTGGTCGACGTCCAGCATGGTCGCCTGACCGGCCTCGAAGACGAGCGTCTTGCCCTCGTCGAGCGCGCGGTTGAGCTCCAGGGGCGTGTCCCCGACGAACGGGCGCAGCCGCTCGGAGAAGCGCAGCAGGTCCTCGACGGTCTCGTCGACGGTGATCGCGCGGCGGTTGTAGACCTTGACCAGGAGGTGGTTCTTCTGGTCGAGCGCGCCCTCGACCTTCTGCCGCAGGATGCCCTCGTCGAACAGGTCCTGCACGCGGATGCCGACACGGTTGATCTTGTCCGCGTACGTCGGGCCGATGCCGCGGCCGGTGGTGCCGATGCGCCGCGAGCCCAGGAACCGCTCGGTGACCTTGTCGAGCGTGCGGTTGTAGGGCGCGATGACGTGCGCGGCCGACGAGACACGCAGCCGGGACGTGTCGACCCCGCGCGCCTCGAGCGCGTCGATCTCGCGGAACAGGACCTCGATGTCGACGACGACGCCGTTGCCGATCACCGGGACCACACCGGGCGACAGGATGCCCGACGGCAGTAGGTGCAGCGCGTACTTCTCGCCGCCGACGACGACCGTGTGGCCGGCGTTGTTGCCGCCGTTGAACTTCACGACGTAGTCGATGCGCGAGCCGAGCTGGTCGGTCGCCTTGCCCTTGCCCTCGTCACCCCACTGGACTCCGAGCACCACCACGGCAGGCATCTGATCACCACTCCTGGCTGCCTTCGTCGGTGCGGCCCACCAGCGACGGGCGGGCTCTCGGCACGGGCGGCAGCGACCCTGTACCTCCGAGAGGCTACCGAACCCTCAAGACCAGGTCATGTCCCGTCCGTCCTCCGGCCGTCCCGCGAGCGGGCCCGACGAGCAGTGCCGCCGCCTCAACGCAGCGCCGAGACCTGCGCGACCGACGTCCCGGAGTCCGTGAGGAACTGCTCGCAGCGCTCGGCCTCCTCCTGCTCGCCGATCGCGTCGGCGGCCTCGGCGAGCGCGAGCAGCGCACGCAGGAAGCCCTGGTTCGGGACGTGCTCGACGGGGATCGGGCCGCGCCCGCGCCAGCCCGCGCGGCGCAGCGCGTCGAGACCGCGGTGGTAGCCCGTGCGTGCGTAGGCGTAGGCCGCGACCGGGTCACCCGCGTCCCGCAGCGCCGACTCCGCGAGCAGCGCCCACACGATCGACGACGCCGGTGCGACGAGCACGGCGTCGCGGGCCGTCGAGCCGCTCGCGAGCGCGGTCCGGGCGTCGCCGTCGGGGCCGTCTGCGGGCAGGAGGGTCGGTTCGGGGCCGTCGAGCAGGTTCGCGTGGCTCATGGGGCCATCCTGCCCGCGTTCCTCGCGCGCGACGAACGTGCGCGTGCGATCATGTTGGACGCCCGTCCGACTGCGTCCGTGGTGGCATCGAACGGCTGCGGATGCAGACCCTCACGGGCGGAACTACAGTCGACCGCGACTCCCGGCCGCCGCGCCACCGATCCGGCGGACAGGCTCGCCCACGAACGCGGTGAGGACCATGATCGACATCTCGGCGTCGCCGACGAGCACCACGCTCGTCGTCTCCGGCGACCTCGACCTGGCCGAGCGTGACCAGTTCCCCGAGGTCACCGCGCGCGTGACCGGGCTGCGTCGCCAACTCGTCGTGATCGACATGTGCCGCGTGACGTTCATGGACTCGACCGGCGCGGCGTTCCTGATCTCGCTCGCGGACTCGTCGCGCAACCGCGGCGGCGCGGCCGTGCTGCGGGGTGCCGACGCGCGCGACCTGTTCGTGCTCGAGGTCTGCGGTGCCCTCGAGCTGTTCCGGATCGACCGGGACCACCGCTGCGACGACGTCCCGGACGCGGTCGAGGAGCCCTCGATCGTCTGAGCCGCCCGATCCTTCGAGGCGCCCGATCCTCCGGGACGCCGCTCAGTCGTCGGCCGGGTCCCGCCCCGGCGGCAGCGCACCCGGTCGCACCTTGGCCCACACGACCTTGCCGCGGCTCGACTGACGCCACCCCCAGTCCGCGAGCCGCTCGACGATCCGCATACCGAACCCGCCGACGCGGCCCGGGTGCCCGTCGGTGGTGACCGGCGGCGCGGGGTTGCCGTCCTCGACCTCGATCCGCAGCCCGTCGCCGGTGTCGTAGAGCTGTAGGGAGACGTGCCCGAAGCCGTGCATCACGGCGTTCGCGACGAGCTCCGAGACGACCAGTTCGGCGTTGGCGGCGTCGGGCATCTCCCACGCCTGGCAGGTGCGCACGACGGCGTGCCGTGCGCGTCCCACGGACGCGGGCTCGGCGGGCAGCGACCAGCGACGACGACGAGGGCTGCGGCCCGGTGCCACATGGTCCTCGGGTTCGGGTACGCGCACGACGACGACCGCGACGTCGTCCTCGGGGTGGTCCGCGAGCCGCGAGAGCAGCTCCTCGCCGATGCCGGCGGAATCGCGCGCGGTGACCCCTTCGACGACCCTCGTCAGGCTCGCCAGCCCGTCACGCAGGCTGCGGTCGCGGCGCTCGACGAGGCCGTCGGTGTAGTAGACGAGCACGTCGCCGGGCTCGAGGTCGAGCGCGTCGGTCGCGCGGTCCTGCCCGCCGAACCCGATGAGCGGCCCGCCCGACCCGAGCAGCTGCTGCACGACGCCGCCGCGTGCGTGCAGCGCGGGCAGGTGCCCGGCGCGCGAGTACTCGAGGCGCCACCGGCCGTCCGAGCGCGTCAGCGTGGACAGCACGAGTGCCGCCGCACGCGGGATGCCCAGCCCCGCGACGAGCTGGTCGACGCGCTGCAGCACGGGCCCCGGCCGCGTCAGGTCGTACGCGTACGACCGCACGACCGAGCGCAGCTGACCCATCGCCGCGGCGGCCTCGACGTCGTGGCCGACGACGTCGCCGATGACTACGCCCACGACGTCCGGCGAGATCTGGAGCACGTCGTACCAGTCCCCGCCGACCTGCGCGTTCTCCGAGTTCGGCGCGTAGTACGTCCACACGTCCAGGCCGCGGACCTCGGCCTGCTGCGGCAGCATCGCGCGCTGCAGCGTCTCCGCGAGGCGGTGCTCGCGGTCGTACAGCCGCGCGTTGTCGAGCACGAGGCCCACCCGTCGGGCGGTCAGCTCGAGCACGGTCCGGGTCGAGGGCTCCAGCCCGTCGAGCCCCGCGCCGTACCTGGGCACGACGACGAGCACGCCGATCACCCGGCGCCGGCCGGGCACGGGGTACACGACGACGCTGCGCGCACCCGTCGCGGCGTCCTCGAGCCGGCGACCGGCCTCGCGGACGATCCAGTGCGACGCGCTCCCCGGCGGGTGCTCGGTCGCCAGGTCGAGCTCGACCGGCCGGTCGGCGTCGCCGTCGAGCAGCCGCTGCATCTCGTCGGCCCGGGGCATGGGCTCGTCCCCGCCGTCCGGGCGGCGGGGCGCGCCGTGCCGTCGGCCCTTGCCCGACGGCGGACGCGCCTCGTCGAGCGAGTCGGCGGTGCGCAGACCGTGGTCGTTGACGTAGAACTGCGCCCAGCCGACGACGGTGCGTCGCAGCAGCGCGGCGATCTCGGAGAGCGGTGTCGCCGGGTCGTTGACGTCCATCATCAGGTCCGAGACCTGCATGATCAGCCCGAGGCTGCGCTTCTCGCGCCGCTCCGCCTCGACCATCTCCTCCTGCTCGCGGTCGTGCGAGATCTGGTCCGTGAGGTCCTGCATCACGGCCACCCAGTGCGTCACACCGTCGGCGGCGGACATCGGCGACAGGTAGACCCGGCACGGGAACGTCGTGCCGTCGTGGCGGTGCAGCGTGAACGAGACCGCTGTGGACCGGCCCGCATCCAGCTCCGTGCGCGCGCCGAACAGCTCGTCCCGGGCCTCCTGCGCACGGGCGTCCCACTGGCGGGCGCGGGCGCCGGCCGCGTCGTAGCCCGTCAGTGCCTCGAACGCGGCGTTCACCCAGACGACGAGGTGCGGCTCGTTCGCGTCGAGCAGCGCCATCGGCACGAGCGTCGCCGACAGCGCGTTGGCGAGCACCTCGGCGTCGACGCCCAGGACGGGCACCGCCGGAGCGTCAGGGATCGCGACGAGACCGTCGGGCCGTCCGTCGGACAGCTCGTCGGATCTGTCTGCGGAGCCCTGCTCCGGACGCGTGTGCGAACGCTCGTCGGGCAGCGACGGGAGAATCGGTGGCTCCTGGGTGTTGACCACCACCACCTCCGATCGTCTAGCGTGCCGAACGGGCGGATGTCGCGACTGGTGTCCCCCCTTCTCGAGAAGGAGCACCGTGCGCGACGCTAACAGCACCAAAGGCGACGAGTCGGCCGAACCGGCGGCGCCCGCACCCGTGGAGGGCGACAGCGGTTCCATCCACGTGATCGTCGGCGCACGGACCACGCGCATCGTGCTCTCCGGCGAGATCGACGCCGAGCTCGCGGCCGAGCTCAACGAGGCGACCATCGAGGCCGAGGACGCGGGCCTCCCGATCGAGGTCGACGCGCACCACGTCACGTTCATGGACTCGTCGGGCGTCGCGTTCCTCGCGCGCCTCTCGGTGCGTTCGCAGCATCGCGTGACGCTGCTGCGCGTGCCGCCCACCGTGCGCTTCCTGCTCGAGGTCACGCGGATCGGCGAGATGCTCGACGTCGTGGACGAGGACCGCCGGTTCCAGCCGGTAGGCCCGGACACGCCGCTCGACGACTGACGTCAGCCCCTCGGGCACCGTGAGCGACACCTGCCGGTGCGCCGTGAGCGTTACCTGCCGGTGCACCGTGCAGCCGACGATGCGCGCGAGCTGAGACCCGGCCCGCCAGACACCGCGAGCGTGCACTCGAGCCCCGTCGGGGCCGGAGTGCACGCTCGCGGCTACAAGGTGCTCAGCCGAGCTTGGTACCCGCCGAACGCAGCTGCTGGCACGCCTCGACGATGCGCGCGGCCATGCCCGCCTCGGCGAGCTTGCCCCACGCACGCGGGTCGTAGGCCTTCTTGTTGCCGACCTCGCCGTCGACCTTCAGGACGCCGTCGTAGTTGGTGAACATGTGCGAGACGACGGGACGCGTGAACGCGTACTGCGTGTCGGTGTCGATGTTCATCTTGATGACGCCGTTGTCGACCGCCTCGGCGATCTCCTCGGCCGTCGAGCCCGAACCGCCGTGGAACACGAGGTCGAACGGCGACTCCTTGCCGACCTGCGCGCCGACGGCCTGCTGGATGTCCGCGAGGATCGACGGACGCAGCTTGACCGCACCGGGCTTGTAGACGCCGTGCACGTTGCCGAACGTGAGGGCCGTCAGGTAGCGGCCCTTCTCGCCGGTGCCGAGCGCCGCGACCGTGGCCAGGCCGTCCTCGGCCGTGGTGTAGAGCTTGTCGTTGATCGCGGCCACGTGACCGTCCTCCTCGCCACCGACGACGCCGACCTCGATCTCGAGGATCGTGCGCGCCGCCTGCGAGAGCTCGAGGAGCTCGGCGGCGATCACGAGGTTCTCCGCGAGCGGGATGTCCGAGCCGTCGAACATGTGCGACTGGAACGTCGGGTTCTCGCCGCGCTTGACCTGCTCGGCCTCGAGCGCGAGCAGCGGGCGCACCCACGAGTCGAGGTTCTTGGCGACGCAGTGGTCGGTGTGCAGCGCGATCGTCACGCCGTAGTGCTTGGCGACCTCGGTCGCGTAGGCCGCGAGCGCGAGCGAACCGGCGACCCGGTTCTTGATCGTCGAGCCGGACGCGTACTCGGCACCGCCGACGGAGACCTGGATGATGCCGTCCGACTCGGCCTCGGCGAAGCCCTGGATGGCGGCGGTGACGGTCTGCGACGACGTGATGTTGACGGCCGGGTAGGCGAACTTGCCCGCCTTCGCCCGGTCGATCATCTCGGCGTACACCTCGGGGGTGGCGATGGCCATGCGCTCACGACTCCTGTGGCTGGATGGGGGTGGTGTCACTTCCGAGTTTGCCACTACCCGACGATCCCGTGGTCGGGACGTCCTGCCCATGGACAGCCCGTCCCCGCGTGCCGGACGGGCTTCGCGCCCGGTTCGCCGCCGGGGTCTGAGGTCACGGGCGGCGGGCGGACGCCGTCGCGTGCTGGGTCACCCACGCGTGCATCGCGATCGCCGCGGCGGCGCCCGCGTTGATCGACCTCGTCGAACCGAACTGCGCGATGTGGAGGACGTCGACGGCCGCCGAGCGCGCCTCGTCGGACAGGCCCACGGACTCCTGGCCGAACAGCAGGACGCACGCCCGCGGCAGCGGGTAGCCCTCGAGCGGGACGGAGCCCGGCAGGTTGTCGACGCCGAGGACCGGCAGGTCACCGGCGTTCGCCCAGTCGATGAGGCCCGCCACGTCGGCGTGGTGGCGCACGTGCTGGTAGCGGTCGGTCACCATCGCGCCGCGCCGGTTCCAGCGGCGCCGCCCGACGATGTGCACCTCGGCGGCGAGGAACGCGTTGGCGGTGCGCACCACCGAGCCGATGTTCAGGTCGTGCTGCCAGTTCTCGATCGCGACGTGGAAGGTGTGCCGGCGCGTGTCGAGGTCGGCGACGATCGCCTCGAGGCTCCAGTACCGGTAGCGGTCCGCGACGTTGCGCCGATCACCGTGCGCCAGCAGCTCGGGGTCCAGACGCGGGTCGTCGGGCCAGGCGCTCTGCCCGCCGGGCCACGGCGGCACTCCGACGCTCGACTCCTCCACGCAGCCCACCGTAACGATGCGAGGGCCGGGCCGCACCGCACGCGCACAGCGGAAGCACAGGCCGGGCACGGGTGGCCCGCAGCGCGCCCCGTACGCTTGACCCCATGCTCTCGACGACCGCGGCGGCCGTCCTGCCGGAGCTCGTGCAGGCACCTTTGGTGTCCCTCGGCCCGGACATCCTCGACCCCGACCACCTGATCCAGCGCTTCGGAGCGGCCGTCCTGGTCGGCATCGTCGCGATCATCTTCGTCGAGACCGGGTTGCTGTTCCCGATCCTGCCCGGCGACTCGCTCCTGTTCACCGCCGGCGCGCTCGTCGCGCAGTCGGCGTTCCCGGTCGACATCTCCATCTGGGCGCTGTGCGGGCTCATGTTCCTCGCCGCGTTCCTCGGGGACCAGACGGGCTTCCTCATCGGGCGCAGGCTCGGGCCACGGGTCTTCAACAAGCCCGACTCGCGATTCTTCAAGCAGTCGTACATCGATCAGACCTACGGCTACTTCGACCGCTACGGCGGCCGGACGATCATCGTCGCGAGGTTCGTGCCGATCGTCCGCACGTACGCCCCGGTCGCGGCCGGCATCGGCAAGATGCGCTACCGGCACTTCGTCACGTACAACGCGATCGGCGCGCTGCTGTGGGGCGTCGGGGTGACGATGCTCGGCTACGCGCTGGGCAACGTGCCGTTCATCAAGAACAACATCGAGTCGCTGCTCGTGCTCGTCGTGCTGATCTCGGTCATCCCCATCGGCATCGAGCTGTGGCGCTCGCGCCGCCAGCGACCCACCGGCGAGGACGGCCGCGACGAGCGGTACGACGAGGAGTCCGAGCGGCGCGACATCGAGCGGAAGGCGTTCGAGTGACCCGACGCATCAAGGCCTGGCTCACCGACATGGACGGGGTCCTCATTCACGAGGATGTCGCGCTGCCGGGCGCCGCGGCGTTCGTCGACGCGCTGCACGCCGCGGGACGGCGCTACCTCGTGCTGACCAACAACTCGATGTTCACCACCGACGTGCTGTCCGCCCGGCTGCGCGCGATGGGCATCGACCTGCCGCCCGAGGCGATCTGGACGTCCGCGCTGGCTACCGCCCAGTTCCTGCGCGACCAGATGCCCGGCGGGTCCGCGTACGTGATCGGCGAGGACGGCCTCCTGGCCGCGCTCGACGAGGTGGGCTGCACGATCACGGCGCAGGACCCCGACTTCGTCGTGCTCGGCGAGACCCGGACCTACTCGTTCGACGCCATCACCCAGGCGGTCCGGCTCATCCAGCGGGGTGCGCGGTTCATCGCGACGAACCCCGACGTGACCGGCCCGTCCGCCGACGGCGACCTGCCCGCGACCGGCGCCGTCGCCGCGATGATCCGCACGGCCACCGGCCGGGCGCCGTACTTCGTCGGGAAGCCCAACCCCGTGATGATCCGCTCCGCGCTGAACCGGATCGACGCGCACTCCGAGTACACCGCGATGGTCGGTGACCGGATGGACACCGACGTCGTCGCCGGGATCGAGGCCGGGCTGCGCACGTTCCTGGTGCTGTCCGGCTCGACGCGCCGCGAGGACGTCGAGCGGTTCCCGTTCCGCCCCTCGGAGATCCTCGACTCGGTCGTCGACCTCGTCGAGCGCGTGGGCTGACGCCCGTCCCGTTCGTCGGGGCCGTTCGTCGGGGCCTTGTTCGTCGGGACCGTTCGTCGGGGCCGTTCGTCGGGGCCGTTCGTCAGAACTGGACGTCGGGCGCCTGGCGGACCTGCGGGTCCGCGACCTCGAAGTACTCGGCCCGCTCGAAGTGGAACATCCCGGCGATCACGTTCGCCGGGAACGACTCGACCTTGGTGTTCAGGGTCCGCACGTTCGCGTTGTAGTAGCGGCGCGACGCCGCGATCCGGTCCTCCGTGGCAGTCAGCTCGGCCTGGAGCTGCTGGAAGTTCTCGCTCGCGCGCAGCACCGGGTAGTTCTCCGCGACGGCGAACAGCCGTCCCAGCGCCTGCGTGAGCACGTTCTCCTGCTGCGCCTGCTCGGCGGGCGACGAGCCCGCACCCGCGGCCGCGGCGCGCGCCTGCGTGACCTCGTCGAACACGCCCCGCTCGTGCGCGGCGTAGCCCTTGACGGTCTCGACGAGGTTCGGGATCAGGTCGTGCCGACGGTGCAGCTCGACATCGATCTGCCGCCACGCCTCCTGCACGAGGTTGCGCAGCTTGACCAGGCCGTTGTACTGCGAGACGGCCCACAGCCCGACGACGACGATCAGTACGACGACGATGACGGCGAAGATCACGGGCGGTGTCCTTCCGTGGGGTTGCCAGCAGCGTAGCCAGTCGACGCGGGCCGCGGTGCGGCCGTCGTCACCGTCACGCTGACGTCATGGCGCCTGCAGTCCGCCGTCACGCCAGGTCGAGGTCCGCCAGGCTGAGCAGCGCGAAGTACGGCACGCCGAGCGCCTCGATCTTGGCCTGCGCACCCGTCGCGCGGTCGACGATGACCGCGACGCCGCGCACGTCGGCGCCGGCCTCCCGCGCGGCCTCGACCGCAGCGATCGGCGAACCGCCGGTCGTCGAGGTGTCCTCGAGCACGACGACCCGTCGGCCCGCGATGTCCGGGCCCTCGATCTGACGCTGCATGCCGTGCGCCTTGACGGCCTTGCGCACGACGAACGCGTCGAGGTCCTGGCCCCGGCTCGCGGCGGCGTGCAGCATGGCGGTGGCGACCGGGTCCGCGCCGAGCGTGAGCCCGCCGACCGAGTCGACCTCCGCGGTGCCCAGCCCGGCCTCCTCGAGCATGTCGAGCATGAGGTGCCCGATCAGCGGTGCGGCGCGGTGGTGCAACGTCGCGCGGCGCAGGTCCACGTAGTACTCGGCCTCGAGTCCCGACGAGAGGGTGACCCGGCCGTGCACGACGGCGAGCTCCTGGACGAGGGCGATCAGCTGGTCACGGGGCGAGGCGCCAAGGTCAGTCACGCCGGGAAGGCTACCTCCCTGCCCCCGACCGGACATCCGCGATCGTGCGAGGAAATGGTCACGATCCGTGGCCGATTCCTCGCACGCTGCGGGGTCAGCGGCCGGTGGGTTACTCGGCGGGGGTGTCCGGGGACTCGATCGCGCGGCGGTAGCGGCCGACCGCACGGACCGCTCCGCGCGGGGCGAGGCGGGCCGCGGCGGCGATCGCCCGGTAGCGGATGCTCGGCGTCGAGATGACCGTGCCGCGCCGCACGTCGGCGAGGGCCGTGGCGACGACGTCCTCCGCATGCAGCCACGCGACCTCGGGATAGGTGCTCACGTCGATCCGGCCGCGCTCGTGGAACTCGGTGTGCACGAAGCCGGGGCACAGCGCGGTCGCGGTCACGCCGGTGCCCTTGAGCTCGACGGCCAGGCCCTCCGTGAACGTGCGCACCCACGCCTTGTGCGCGGAGTAGGTGCCCGACGCCAGCAGCGCCGCGATCGACGCGACGTTGAGGATCGCGCCGCGCCCGCGCTCGACCATCGCGCCCGCCGCGGCGTTCGAGAGCACCAGGACGGCGCGCACCATCACGTCGAGCGCCGCCTCCTCGGCCGCGAGGTCGCCGCCGACGAACCGCTGGTTCAGGCCTAGGCCGGCGTTGTTCACCAGGAGCCCGACCGGCCGCTCCTGGTCGCGCAGCCGATCGGCGACCCGCTCGACGTCGCGCCGGTCGGACAGGTCTGCCACCAGCACCTCGGCGTGGACCCCGGCCGCGGCTCGGAGCTGGTCGGCCAGCCGGTCCAGACGATCCTGCGAACGCGCGACGAGGACGACGTCGTGCTTGGCCGTGGCCAGCTGCCAGGCGAACTCGAGTCCGAGTCCAGCGCTGGCGCCGGTGATCAGTGCGGTGCCCATGCCGCCAGCCTACGAAGCGGCGGGCCGGCCGCGCACGCCACGTCGCCGACTCGCCGCACCGACCTCGCCGCGCCGCGGCGGCGAGCGGGTTCGTCGGGCCGGTTCGTCGGGCCGGTTCGTCGGGCTGGTTCGTCGGGCTGGTTCGTCGGGCTGGTTCGTCGGGCGGGATCGTCGGGCGGGATCGTCGGGACTACAGGCCGGAGAGCTGGCCGTACGTGGAACGCACGCGCAGGTCCTTGGCCTTCGCGGTGCAGTTCGCGATCGAACCCTCGTACGCGATGGTGCCGGAGGAGACGTTGCCGGACGTCACGAGCGCCGAGCTCGCGCCGTAGACAGGGGCCTTGTACCCGGCGAACAGGTTCTGCTTCACCGAGGTCAGGTCCTGCCGCTGCAGCTCCCAGATCTTGACGCCGCCGTCCCACTGCTGGGATCCAGCGGGGTTCGCGACGAGGTTCTGGTTGATCCGGACGTACTGCGCCGCGAGCCCGACGGTGACGCCTGAGGCGCCGCCGAGCATCGTGTTGCGGCTGATGGTCAGACCGTGCGGGCTGTCGCTCGAGGCGCTCTGGTACGGGCCGGCCGCCTTGATCTGCGAGCCGCGGGGCGCGCCCGCGAGGAGGTTGCGTTCGATGAACCCACCGCTCGAGTAGATCCCCGCCATGACGTAGATGTTGTGGTCCATGCCGTGCGTGTCGTCGCCGCGGTTGTCCCGGATGCAGTTGAGCGCGATCTTGTAGTCGTGCGGACCCGCGGCCTTGCGCGCCGCGACCGAACCGGTCCGCGTGCCGGGCAGGACCATGACGTTCGCGACGCCCGTCGAGCCGGCGACCTCGTTGTTCGTGAAGGTCCAGCCCGTGCCGCCCTGCAGGTAGACGATCGCCTGGCCGGTCTGGATCTTCGAGTTGTAGAGGAAGTGGAACCCGCGCACCGTCCAGTAGCTGGCCAGCTCGAGCGAGAGCGTGCCGCGCACGTCGACCCGCTCCTTCGGATGGCTCTGCAGGACGATCGGGAGGGACTTCGTCGCTGCGACCGCGCCCCAGCCGACGGCCTCGCTGTAGGTCCCACCGCGCACGACGATGACGTCGCCGGGCTGGGCCGAGCGCACGCCCGCCTGGATGGTCCGCAGCGGTGCGCCGGACGAGGCCGGCGGGCAGGTCGCGCGGTCGGTCGACTTGAGCCTCAGGCACTCGTAGCGGTTGACGGTCTTCTTCCCCCACGACACCTCGTAGGTGTATTGGTCCGCACCGGTCGTCGACACGTACAGCACGCGGCCGCCGTCACCCGGGGTGGCGATGCTCTTGGAGCCGACACCGAAGTAGACCGAGCTGCTCGCGGCCGAGGCGCTCGTCGCGGTCACGCCCGTCGTCACCGCGAGCGCGAGGAGCGCGCCGAAGGCGATCAGGCGGCGACGAAGGGTCGGCCGGTCGGTCGAGCGGTGCATGCTTCCTCCTGACGGGACGAGCCGGGTTCGCCTCTTCGTCGGGCCCGTCCGGTGCGCGGTGACGAACGAGTATCACCCGGCCCGCGGCCCGGCCCACTCCTGAGAACGACACGACCGGCGCAGGACTTGAGTGCGTCACGACGAGATCGCGCACGATCACCCGTGCGCCACTACCGGTCACGACCGCTCATGACCGGTCACGGCCCAGTGGCTGTGCACGGCCGGTCCGCGCTGTGGGTGGAGCCTCGTAGGGTGGGCGCGTGCTTCCGGACGACGACCTTGCGCCGGGCGAGCCGTGGCCCGACGAGCCGCCGTTCGACCCGTTCTACGACGACGCCCCACCCGATACGGCGGACTGGCACGGCGTCCCGCACGACGAGGGCTCGTCGGAGCTGGCCGCAGCCGTCGCCGCGAGCGTCTCGCGCGGCTCGTCGGGTGCGAGGCGGGGCTCGTCGGGTACCGCGCGTTCGTCGGGTACCGCGCGTTCGTCGGGTACTGCGCGTTCGTCGGGTCCGGCCGGACGTCCGACCCCCGGCACGTCGGAGGCGCCCCTCGAGGTGCTGCGCCGGGTGTGGGGGTACGACGAGTTCCGCGGCGAGCAGTCGGAGATCATCTCGACGGTCGTGGCGGGCGGGGACGCCCTGGTGCTGATGCCGACCGGCGGCGGCAAGTCGCTGTGCTACCAGGTGCCCGCGCTGGTGCGCGAGGGCACGGGCGTCGTCGTCTCCCCGCTGATCGCGCTCATGCAGGACCAGGTCGACGCGCTGTCCGCGCTCGGTGTGCGTGCCGGGTTCCTCAACTCGACGCAGCAGGCGTTCCAGCGCCGCGAGGTCGAGGACGCGTTCCTGGCCGGTGAGCTCGACCTGCTCTACCTGGCGCCCGAGCGGCTCAACGTGCCGGATACGGTGGACCTCCTCACGCGCGGGCACGTCGCGCTGTTCGCGATCGACGAGGCGCACTGCGTGTCGCAGTGGGGGCACGACTTCCGGCCCGACTACCTGCGCCTGTCGATGCTCCACGAGCGGTGGCCCGGCGTGCCGCGCATCGCACTGACGGCCACCGCGACCGCCGCGACGCACCGCGAGATCGCCGAGCGGCTGCAGCTCGAGGACGCCCGGCACTTCGTGGCGAGCTTCGACCGGCCGAACATCCAGTACCGGATCGCCCCGAAAGACAACCCGCGCGCGCAGCTGCTCGACGTGCTGCGCACCGAGCACCCGGGCGAGGCGGGGATCGTGTACTGCCTCTCGCGGGCGTCGGTCGAGCAGACCGCCGCGTGGCTGGTCACCCAGGGCATCGACGCCATGCCGTACCACGCGGGTCTCGACCGCGGGGTGCGCGCGCACAACCAGGCACGGTTCCTGCGCGAGGACGGTGTCGTGATGGTCGCGACCATCGCGTTCGGCATGGGGATCGACAAGCCCGACGTGCGGTTCGTCGCCCACCTCGACCTGCCCAAGTCCGTCGAGGGCTACTACCAGGAGACCGGCCGCGCCGGCCGCGACGGCCTGCCGTCGACCGCGTGGATGGCCTACGGCCTCGCGGACGTCGTCCAGCAGCGGCGGCTCATCGACACCTCCGAGGGCGACGCCACGCACCGTCGTCGGCTCACGCAGCACCTCGACGCGATGCTCGCGCTGTGCGAGACCGTGTCGTGCCGGCGGGTGCAGCTGCTCAACTACTTCGGCCAGGCCTCGCAGGCGTGCGGCAACTGCGACACCTGCCTGGTCCCCCCGACCACCTGGGACGGCACGGTCGCGGCGCAGAAGCTGCTCTCGACCGTCGCCCGCATGGCCCAGCGTGGGCAGCGCTACGGCGTCGGGCACGTCGTCGACGTGCTGCGCGGCAAGCGCACGCCGCGGGTCGCGCAGCTCCGGCACGACGACCTGTCGACGTTCGGGATCGGGGAGGAGCTCTCCGACGGCGAGTGGCGTGGTGTGGTCCGCCAGCTCGTCGCCGCGGAGCTGCTCGCCGTCGACACCGAGGGCTACGGCACCCTGCAGCTCACGGACGCGTCCGGCGAGGTGCTGCGCGGTGAGCGCACCGTCGCGATGCGTCGCGAACCGGAACGGACCCGCACCCGCCGCGCGTCCTCCTCCGGCGGCTCGAGCACGCCCAAGGCCGCGGTCGACCTCGATGACGACGATGCGGCGCTCTTCGAGCGGCTGCGCGAGTGGCGCGCCGGTGCGGCCAAGGAACAGGGAGTCCCGGCCTACGTCGTGTTCCACGACGCCACGCTGCGCGAGATCGCCCAGCGCCGCCCGTCGACCCTCGAGTCGCTCGGCACCATCAGCGGCATCGGCGCCACCAAGCTCGACCGCTACGGCGCCGGCGTCCTGGAGACGGTCGCGGAGTAGCGCCGGCCGTCCTCGACGGTCCGCAAGCCGTCGGGGCTAGGTGCCCGGGATCAAGTGCGAGCGCCGCTCGACGACCTCGAACTGCTCACCGGTCGCCGTCGTCGTCGCCGTCCCGTCGACCTGACGCCACTTGTGCAGCGGGTCCGCGTCCACCCGGTACTCGCCGGTCCACGTCGTCGTCAACGACACCGTCCGCGTCCCCAGCGACGAGTACAGGTGCGTGACGTCGAAGTCCGGGTACGGGCTCCCCGGATCCGCGGTCGTCAACGTCGTCCCGTCACCGAAGTCCCACGTGTACTCCACTGGCGTCACCCGTACGTCGACCCCGTACTCCCCGAACAGCACGACGTGGTACTCCCGCACCGCCGGCTCCGCGAACACGATCAGCGGCTTCCGCACGAGCACGTCACCACCGGCGGGCTGCTGATTCACCGCCAGCGGCTCGATGGTCAGTACGCGAAGATCTCGCTCGAGGAAGGGCGGCAACACGTCCTCGGGGCACGTCCAGTTCAGACGGAGGTCCCAATCGCCCCAGTCCGACGAGCTATCGAAGCGCACCCGCCGCCACAACGGCTGCAGTGGCTCACCGTCTTCGCACACGAGCGACATCGGAGGGCGTCCAGGGTCGATCGGTGGGCAGCCTTGAGAATATGCAGGGGGAAAGTAGCAGGACAAAGTGCGATCGAATTCGACGACGCGCGCGCCCGGTCCCGGATCGTTGTGGAGGTAGTCCCGATACTCTTCATTTCGCTCGAAGGTCACAACGCGTGCTGTGTCATCGCCGGGAAGCCAACCCTCGACAGCGCCGGCGCCCGGCGACAAGAGGGTGACCGCGAAGACGACCGTCGCGACGATCGGGACGATGCGCGCCCTCACTGCCGATCCAGCAGGTCGACCACGACCCCGTCGACGGCCCAGCCCGAGCCGTCCCAGACCACATGCACCTCGGCAGACTCGAGCTTCGTGTCAGGGAAGTCCTCGACGACGACGCCGGTCGACGAAACCGTCTGTGACGGTGACTCTCTGAAACGGAGGAGCACGGCGAACTCACCCTCCTTGTAGTCGTCGCCCTCGACGCTCGCGAACTCGAACTCGCCGCCGACGCTGTGGTTCCCGTCGGCGAACATCTCATCCACCATCGAGACGACATTCGCGCAGTACTTGCACGAAGCGCCGCTCAATGACTTCCACGCCTGTAGGTCGCCCGTAGCGAACACGTAGGGAAAGAGTGAGAGGAAGTACCGGGCGACATCCGCCGCCGCCGCCTTCGTTGCCGGGCCACCGAGCGCGTCCGGCGGAACGGGCGCTACCGAAGCATCGAAGCCGTCCGGGGTCGGAGCCGGTGTCGCCGAGGCCGTGGTCATAGGCGCCGGGGCCGTAGATACCTCCGATGCGCGGGTCGACGTGGGCTCGGCACTTACCTCCTGCTCACGAGTGCATGAGGTGAGTCCGAGTGCGAGTGCAGCCACCATCGCCGCCGCGAGCAGCCCCCTGTTCAACATGTCCGTGAAGGTACACAAATCGGGCAGGCTCCGTCAGGATCCGTCTCAGATCTGTGGACGGCACCGGCTTCGTTCGGTAAGCCGCCAGGGCGCTGGGTGAGCACTATCGACCGTCCGACGTCACCGTCGCGACCTTGTCGACGCTCACGCCGTCGACCTGCCATCCGCCCGCATGGTGGGAGAGCAGCATCTCGATGCTGACGATGTGAGGGCCACGGAAGTACTCGAGAACCGCCCCGTCCGCCGCGATGCGCCACGACTCCTGCTCCTCGGCCTGGAGCTTGACGTAGTAGCCGTCGCGATACGTCTTGCCCCACGCGGAGTGGATCGTGAGCTCTCCCCCGATGCTCGAGCTGCCAGGCGGCGGAGTGTCGTCGCGGATCAGCTCCACTGCGTTGGCGCAGTATCCGCAGCTCGCCCCGGACAACCTCCGCCACTCGGCGAAGTCCCTGGTGGCATCGATGTACGGGAACAGCGTCATGAAGTAGCCGGCGACGACTTCCGCGTTGTCCACGGTCGCCGGGCTGGACAACGCCTCGGGTGCCGGAGGTGGGACGGTCCGGTCGAATGCCACCGGCACGGGCGACGGCGTCGTCGTCGGCTCAGGCCCCGCCGGTGCGTACTTGGGCTTGCGAGGGGCCGCGGAGGCTGTCGGACGACTCGACGCCGCCGTCGTCGCCACGACCGCGGGCGTCGGACGAGAGCTCCCGACCGCGCCCGCGCATCCGCCAAGGACAAGAGCGACCACGACGGTGGTCGCCACGACGAGAAGTCGGTTCATCTGGGCGAAGGTAGTGAGATCCAGCGATGCGCGTGGACGGCGAGCCCCGGATCTGTGGACAACCGGGGCGCAGGAGTGGGCCACCGGGACGGCAGTCGTGCGGGCTTATTGGGTGAGGGTGCGCAGGAGGGTGTCGGCTTCGGCGTCGCGGCCCGCGGCGCGCAGGACCTCGACCAGCGTCGACGCCGCCTCGCCGCGGGGTCCGCGCTGACGGGCGATGCCGAAGCCTTCGACTGCCGACTCGAGGTTCCACACCGCGTCGTCGACACGGCCGAGCGAGGCATGCAGACGTCCGGCGAGCCAGAACGCGTGCGCGGCGTCGGCGGTCGCGCCCGCTCCGGCGTAGGCCTCACCGGCCCGTGCGGCGCGGGCGGCTGCGGCCTCGGCGTGCTGCGGGCCGAGCGAGGCGAGCACGCGCGCGGCGGTGTCGTGCAGGTCGGCACCGGCGCGACGACGCGCGGCGGCAACGCGCTCCGCGAGCTGGACACCCGCGGCGCCGTCGGCGGCCGCGGCGGACTCGTCGGCGGCACGCTCGAGGTCGGCGACGAGCTCGTCGGCGACGAGCAGGACGCGGTCGCCGGTGCCCGTGGCGACCGCCGACGGCGCCCACGCGACGACGACCGCGGCGAGGTCCTGCGGCGCGACTCCGCCGGCGCGCAGTCGCGCGACCGCGGAGGGGTAGGTCGCCGCCGCGCCGTCGTCGTCGCCGAGCTGTTGGGCGCAGCGTGCCGCCTCCGCGGCTGCGATCCCCGCGTCGGCGAGCCGACCCTCGGCCTCGGCGAGGTCGGCAGCCTCGAGCCACGCGGTGGCCGCCGCGCCGAGCTCGCCCGCGCGCCAGAGCCGGTCCGCGCGCGCGTCCGGGGGTTCGGTCGCCCCCTCGTCGGGCACACCTGACGGCGACGCGCCCGACGAGGGGGCGCGCACGGCCGACGCGGCAGACGGACCGCCGGCGGGGATCACGGCGAGGTCCAGGACGACGGCGGCGGGACGGGCGGCCCGCGCTGCGGCGAGCCGCCGCGCGTAGCGGTCGGTGCCGTTGCGGGCGTCGAACTGGGCCGCGAGCGTCGCGGCCTCGGCTGCAGCCCACGCGTGCAGCCCGGCGACGTCGGAGACGGGCACGCCTCCAACCTGCAGTTCGCCCACCTGCACGGGCGTCGCCGCGTGCTTGGGAAGCAGCGCGGCGGTCCCCTCGACGACACTGTGCAGGAACTCGAACCGGGCCGCCGGCGTCGCGGTGGTCAGCAGCAGTGCGGCGTCGTCCGCGACCGCACGCAGCGCCCGCTCCGGTTGGCCGCCGCGCGCGAGCAGCACGAACCGCCGTCCGCGGGCACCCGCCATGTCCGACTGGGTCGACGCCAGCGCCGCAACGGCCCGGCGGTGCGCGCTGACCGCGTCCGCCGCGCGCCCCTCGTCGAGGTACGCGAGCGCCAGGAGGGAGAGCATGTCCGCCGGCTCGGTCGCGCAGGTCTTGCCGGCGGCGATCGTCGTCTCGAGCAGGCGCACCCCCTCGTCGCGCCGACCGCTCTCCACCAGGTAGAACGCGCGGTCGGCGGGGTCGCACGCCTCGCACTGCGAGAAGTCGTCGCGCGGGGTGCGGACCCACTCGTCGTAGCGGTCCTGCACGTCCGGCGCGCCACGTGTACAAGACCACGAGAACCGTTCGTACGCGACGGCATCGCGGCCTAGGCCCGCGACCGCGTACCGGCGCTCCATGTCCTCGAGGGTCGCCTCGATCTGCGCGGACGGCACGCTCGGGAAGTCCGACAGGTGCCCGACCATCCACTTGAACGACCAGAACAGCGCGTGGGTGTCGGTCGCGTCGACGTGCTCGGGGTGCTCGTCGTACCAGCGCACCGCCTTGGTGAACGGCAGGTACGCGCGATCCACCTCGCCGCCCCACACCAGCGAGTCGACGAGCGCGAGCAGCGCGAATGAGCGCGCACCGTCGGGTCCCTCGGCCTCGACCAGCCGCACCTGCTGCTCCGCCGCCTGCGTGCGCGCGAGCCCGTACGGCATGCGCTGCACCTGCGAGATCTCACGGTTGGCCTCGTCCAGCGACCGGGTCACACGTCCTCCTGGGTCTCGTCGCGCGCCGGTTCGTCGGGAGCCGGTTCGTCGGGAGCTGGTTCGTCGGGCGAGAGGTCGATCGGGGTCCGGCCGGACAGGCCGGCGGCGAGCAACGCGGCCATCGCGTCGTTCATCACGGCCGCCTCGCGGGCGCGCAGGGGCTCCCCAGCGAGCAGCACCGCGGTCACGTACAGGCTGCGGATGCCCGCGGCGAGCACCGGGTCGTCCGGCCGCGCGGTCAGCAGCAGCCGCACGGTCGGGTTGGCATCGTTGACGACGAGCCTGCGGGCCGGCTCGTCGGACCCGTCGGCGAACCCCGCGAGGATGCCTCCCCACAGGTCAGGTTCTGCGGCGACCGTGCGGCGCACCTCGCCGCGGTACTGCCCGTCGCGGTCCTCCAGCAGGACAGCCGGGACCTCGGCGGGCTCGAACGAGCGCACGACGAGGTCGCAGTCCAGCGGCCGCACCACGGCGGCAGCCGCCTGCAGCTGGTCGAGCACCTCGAGCTCGCGCAACGGCTCGAGCGGCGCGAGCACCTGCGCGACGTCCTGCGCACGGAGCTCGCGGACCCGCCAGCCCGGGCGGCGTGCGAGGCGTGCGAGCAGGTCGTCGTCGTACACGTAGCCGGCGTTGACGACAGTGATCCCCTGGGCGCGCGCGACCGGCGCGACCCGTCGGAAGTCCTCCACGCGGCTCGTGTAGAGCACCTCACCGTGCGCGTCGCGCACGTCCGCGAGCGTCACCGCGCCGTCCGTCGTCTCGAACGGCAGCACCTTCGCGACGAGGTCGAGCACCTCGTCGTCCACCACCGCGAGCGAGCGCAACGCGAGATGGTGCGTCCCGACGAGCTCGCGGCTGCGGACCGACGACGACGACGACAGCGTGCGGATCGTCCACTCGCGCACCTGCGCCGCGAGCGCCTCCTGGGTCGCGAGCAGCGCGTCGTCGACGTAGAGCTGCTCACGCGAGGCGGTGGGTCGCAGCACGCTCGTGTCGACCACGCAGCGCACGAAGAACGCCCACTCCGGGAGCAGGTCGTCGACGTGCGACCCGAGCAGCATGCGCTTGACGTACACGCGGTGCTTGCGGCCCGCGCCCGCGGGTACCGCCGTCGGCAGGACGAACGCGACTCCGCTGAGGCCCGCGACCGGCACGTCCAGCTCGATGCTCGCGAGCGGCGTGAAGCCGAGCGCGCGCTCGCAGTGTGCCGCGAGCGCGCTCTCGCGCGCACCCTCGTCGGGAAAGGTCCTGTGCCACGGCAACGTCGGCTCGGACACCCGGCGCCACGCGGTCCCCGAACCCTCGCCGCCCGGCAACGGCACCTGGACAGCCACGTCCACCGGCAGCAGCCCGCCGAACTCCTCCGCGAGCGCCACCACCGTCTCGGCCGCAAGCCAGTGCTCGGCGTCGCGGCGCGCGCGCAGGCGCACTGTGCTGCCGACCGGCACGTCGTCGTCCGCCAGCACCTCGAGGTCGTAGCGGCCGTCAGCGTGCCCGACCCACCGCACCGGCGGCGCCAGCGGATCCGCGGCCGAGCGCGAGACCAGCTCGATCTCGTCCGCCACCATGAACGCCGAGAGCAGCCCGATGCCGAACTGCCCGAGGAACTCCTCGCGGCCCAGCCCCAGGTCGAGGTCGCGCTTCGACGAGCGGCCGACCGTCGCGAGCAGCTCCTGCGCCTGCGCGAAGGTCAGCCCGATCCCCGTGTCCGTGACCTCGAGCGAACCGTCCGGACCCGGCCGCAGGCGCACCCGCGCGGGCGCGTCCGGGTCGAGCGCCCGGCGCGCGGTGATCGCGTCGACACCGTTCTGCAGCAGCTCGCGCACGTACACGCGCGGCCCCGAGTACAGGTGCCGCGCCAGCAGGTCGACGATGCCGCGCAGGTCGACCTGGAAGGCCTGGCCCCGCGCAGCGCCGTCGTCGGTGGCGTTCAGTCCTCGACCTCGAGCTTGGCCTTCGCCTCGGCTGCCTCGTCGGGGAAGTGCTCGTCGAGGTTCTCGAAGAGTCGCAGCGTCGTCGTGATGCCGCACGCGAGGTGCTGGTCGATCTGCGCGTCCGTCACGCCGGGCTCGTAGTCGACCGTGTGCTCTGCGTACACGCCGACGGTGGCGTCCTCCGCCCGCACGTACGCCTTGGGCCACAGCTTCTCGGCATTCCACGTGTTGACCAGCGCGGTCAGCTCCGCGAGCCGCTCGATGCCCACCTCGCGGTTCCACCGACCGCGCGTCTGCAGGTACTCGCCCTCACCGCCCATGAGGAAGAAGTAGAAGAGGTGGCCGTCCCAGTAGCCGCCGACGTCGCCGTCGTCGTCGATGCCGTACTGCAGCTCGCGTGCGTCGAGCACCGCCGTGAGCCGGTCGCGGCTCAGCGGCTCGAGCGCTCCTGCCTCCGGTGCCGTCGTGTCCTTGGTGAAGAAGCCCATGGTCTCCCCTGTGAGTTCGGTGCCGTCCGTGCAGGCCGCCCGCACGGGCGGTCCGGCGTCGGGTGACGATCCTAGACAATTCCACCCACACGCCACGCCGCCGTCTGGGTGAGATCGAGCTGCGTGCCACCTGACGGCTGCTCCAAGTTCTGCAGCAGCTTGCAGCAAGTCTGGTGCACGGCTCAGAGCGACGGGCGGGGCCGGTCGAGCGCGCGCCGCGCGGATTCGGTGGGCGGGCACGCTCGTCGTGAAGGCTGTTGCTCTGGAGGAGAACCGTGACCGTGGACGGGACGCACCACGCGTCGTCGTCGGGGCTGACGGGCGTAGGGTGGTATCGATCTGATACCAGGAGGCGACCATGCCCATGACGCTCCGCCTGAGCGAGGACGACGAGGCCAAGCTCCGTCAGCTCGCCGCCGTGACGCACCGCTCGCTCAACGACGCCGTCGCGCTCGCCATCCGCGAGACCGCCGAGCGGCACGCGGTCACCGCGGCGTACGAGGTCGCCATCGCGCAGGTCGAGGTCGACGACGCCGAGGCGCTCGACCGCCTCTCGAGGTGAGCGACCTCGTCGTCCTCCCGACGACCGAGATTGCGGTTGCGCTGTGCCGGCGCCATGGCTGGCAGGTCCGGGACGTCGGCCTGCTCGCGTCGGCGCTCTCGCGGCCGGGGCAGGTGGTGTGGGGCGTCGAGGCGTATGTCGGCCTGCACGCGAAGGCGGCGGCGCTGCTCGACTCGATCAGCCGCTCGCATCCCTTGCTCGACGGGAACAAGCGCCTTGCATGGACTCTGGTGGCCGCGATGTACCGCGTGAACGGCCATCGGCTCGTCGCGAGCGCGGACGAGGTCGACCACTTCATGCGCACCGTCGGCGGCGACGAGCACCTGTCGCTCATCGAGGTCGAGACCTGGCTGCGGGCGCACGCCGCGGAGGCGGATGCATAATCGGCGTCTTCGAACGATACGAACATCACTACGCTTCGTTCGTTCATGATGATGGAGGACACCGTGACCGGTGCAGGCGCGACCCAGACGTACGGGGCGCGCATCGTGATCACCGACGTGTCGACGTCGCCGCAGACGCTGGCGCTCAGTCCTCATCCACTGCACTGACGAGCTTGCCCGGTGGCGGCCAGCTGTACGTCCGCCGGCCGAGGCCGGATGGATCTTCGACCTCGAGCGACTTGGCCCACGCGACGAGCTCGGCCAGCGCCGACACCACGCGAGGCTCGCGGTCGAAGGCCTCGTCGAGGCGGCGACGTTCCTCAGCTGTGAGCGTGATGACCTGGACCTCGAGCAGCGTCTCGCGGGCGCGGTCGAGCGCGGCGCCGAGGATGAACGACGTCAGGTCCTGCTGCTGCTCCGCCGCGGCGCGCCGCAATACATCGAGCGACTCCGGTGCCACACGCAGGTTGAGGCGCGAGGTCTTCGTTGCGGTAGCCATCGCTCACTCCTCGTACGTACTTGGTCTGTACAACCGTAGCCTTCGTCAGGTTGCCACTGCCGGCCGCGCGGCGCGAGCGAACACCCTCGTCGAACCCCACCGTCGGGCGTCGGCCACAGCGACGGGGCGCAGCTCTGGAGTCGGCCCCAACCCTGGGACCGGAGGTCGTGAGTGCCGCGACGGTCACGACCGCGACGACGCCCCACGCGCCTCGGCGCAGTCGTCGATGACCACGGTGCGAGTCTTGGCGCCGACGGCGAGCGCGTAGCGACGCAGAGTCGAGAGCGTCGGGTTCGCGTCGTCGCGCTCGAACCCGGCAACCGTTGGCTGGCTCACGCCCATCCGTTCCGCAACGACAGCCTGTGACAACCCGTGCTCCCTGCGCAGTCTGACGAGCGTGGCGCGCAGGGCGGCATGGTCCTCGATCAGGGTGTCGGCGCGCCGGGCGATCAGTTCCGCACTCTCGTTCTCCATAGGTTTTATCCTATGGGCGCGCAGGTGGTGTACGTCGGCTGCGCGCGCCACCGGGCACCGGGTCACTCCGCCACGACGGCCATCCACGCCAGGACGCGCACGTCGTCCAGCTCGATCTCCGGCAGTGGGACCACGGGCTGCGGGCGTTGCAGGCGAAGGAGGTCGGCGAGCGTGGCGAGCTCACGCACGGCGGACTCCGGGTCGTTCTCGAACTCGCGCAGCACGGCACGGACATCTCGTTGGATGCGCACCTCGACCTGCTGGCTCAGCCGGTCGACGAGCACGTCCTGCGCGTTCGCCAGCGCGAGGCCGTGACGCCGCACCAGTTCCGCCGCGCCACGCATCACCTTCGGGATGACGGGCTGAACCGTGGCCGGGTCCGTCTGGCGCATCCAGTCGTCGAACACGTGCTGCTGCACCGTGGGCCAGACGTCCAGCACGCCTTCGTGCAGGTCCTCGGGCAGGACGGCCTCGACGCCGGGCGCGCGCGGATCGGCTCTGTTGAGGCATGCCAGCAGTCGGTCGACGACGAGCGGCGCACCGTCGACGCGCTGCGGGACGTACCTACCCGACGACCCGTCGCGCTCCAGCGGGACGTACCGGAAGCGCGGCCTCGGGTCGTCGGCCACGGTTACGCAGAACACGACACCCGGCTCGGCGCCGCGCACGATCCCCGACCCTGCACCACGCGGCAGGCCGAGCACCGCGGAACGGGTGGACGGCGTGCGCATCGCGTTGGCGAGCCGGCGTTGGAACTCCTCCGACGAGGCAGCGGCGCCGGACTCGTCGTCGAACAGCCCCGTCTCTTCGGCGCGCAGCCGCCGGATCTCGTCGAGCGTCTCGGAGATGACCCGGTCGACCTCCTCGGCGCCCGGCAGCACGGCCGACGTACCGAACGCGGCGTTGGCCTGCGCGATCTTGCGCTGGAGTCGCGCCTCGAGCTCGAGCAACGCCTCGAGCTGGGCGTCCGGGAAGAAGCACCGCAGGTGGATGTGGCGGTGCTCCGAGCCGATGCGGTCCACGCGTCCGTGCCGCTGCACGAGGCGCATCGGGTTCCACGGCAGGTCGTAGTTGATGATGTGCCCGGCCTGCTGGAGGTTGACACCCTCGGCGAGCACGTCCGTCGCCACGGCGATGTCGAACAGGTCGTCCTCGGTGCCGGCGCCCGCGGTCTTGGGGGCGAACCCGACGATCGCCTTCTGCCGCTCCTTCTTGTCCCGCCCGGTTGCCTGGACGATCCGGCCGCGGTAGTCCGCGAGCCGCTCGTCGGACTTGATCCGTGCGTTCAGGCATGCGAAAACGTGCTCCGCGGTGTCGGCGAAGTAGGTGAACACGAGCACCTTGCGGCGATCGCGTACCTGCTCGACGGACAGCCCCTCCTCGCGGGCTGCCGCGGCGATCGCCGCGAGCTCCTCGACCAAGGCGTCGATCTTGGGGTCGTCTGCGGCGTCGACCGCGTCCGTCCGGTCCGCGAGTCGTGCCAGCAGGTCGCGGTCCGACGAGACAGCGGCGCGCAGCGCCACAGCGTCGTAACTGGTCGCGGGCTCGGACTGGGCACGCGCCTCGTCGTCGAGGCCGCGAACCACGTCGTCGACGTCGTCGGTGTCGCTCGCCGCCCAGGCGCGCAGGGCGTCGCCGCGCAGCACCCAGCCGTCGTCGAGCGCCGCCAGGAAGCTGTCGTGCGAGGCGATCATGGCGCGAAGCGTGCTGGTGAAGGCGACCGCGGAAGACTCGAACCGCTTGAGCAGCGTGGACTGCAGCAGCCCGGCGTTCTGCACCTGGTACTGCTCCTCGCCCTCGCCCTGGAAGCGCGACGGGACATAGCGCGCCATGGTCAGGACGTCCGGGTCCAGCCCGCGGCTGACGCCGATCTCGTCCCGGTCCGCGCCGAGCGCGTGCGCGAAGTCGTCGAAGAACCCGGGCAGCACACCTTCGAGGTCGTAGTCCACGCGCAGCACACGGGCCTGCGGGAACACGATCTGCTTGCCGTTGACGGTCGCGTGCGGGTACTGGGTCTTGATGAACCGCCGGGTGCGGCGCACCGCGATCGCGTCGAGCAGCTCGAACAGGTGCTGGCCGGAGAGCTCGTCGGGGTCGAGCGCCATCGCGACGTCGAAGTAGTCCTTCACCGACCGCACGCCTGCGTCGGCGAACGCGGTGTCGCTGGGGTTGATGTAGCCGACGAGCGTCTGCAGGTCGCGCAGGCTGTTGTTGACCGGGGTCGCGGTCAGGAGGAGGAGGTCCTTGGGCACGGCCCCGCCGAGCAGCTCGCGCATCGCCTCGCCGCGAAGGGTGACCGCGTTGCGCAGGTTGTGCGCCTCGTCGACGACGACCATCGCGTACTGGTCGAGGCGCTGAACCCGGACGCCTTGCTCGCCGGCACGCGGCAGGTCGCGGACCAGCTCCTCGTAGCTGACGACGTCCGCGGGGACGGTGTGCGCCTTGAGGAAGCCCACCCACGTGGCGTCGCGCAGTGTCGCGGGGCAGACGACGAGCACCTTCTGCCGGCGCTCGATCGCCGCCTTGCGGATGAGCTCACCGGCGATGAACGTCTTGCCGAGCCCGACCTCGTCCGCGACGATCACGCCGCGCCGCTTCTCCAGGATGCGCTCCGCGCGCCACACGCCGTCGACCTGGAAGTCGGCGAGCCCCAGCTCGTTCGCGGTCAACAGCTCCGTCTCGACGCCGTCGCCGTAGAGCGCGTGCAGCATCCGCAGGAACACATGCCACGGGTCGTGTGGGACGCGGCGAGCCTCGTAGAGCGCTGCGAGGTCGAAGTCGTCAGCGGCGTCCCACTGCTCCTCGAACCACTCGTGGACCCGCTCGACGGTGCTGGGCTGGTACACCCCGAGGTTCAGCTCCGCGTTGCGCGCTAGGCCCGCGTAGGTCAGGTTCGACGAGCCCGCGAGCGCCGCCGGCCCCGCGTCGCGCAGGATGAACGCCTTGCCATGCAGGAAACCTCGCGTCAGACGACGAACGCGCACGTCGCCGCGGCGCAGCCAGCTGATCAGGTGCTCGGACGCTGTGTCTGCCTCACGCCCGAATCCGACGAGGTCGCGGTCCTCGGCCAGCGCCTGCGCGTGCTGCTGGACTGCGTCGGCGACCCGAGGGTCGCCCTTGTGCGCCTCCCGCACCGAGCGCGGCGTGATCGTGGCCCGCACGTCGAAGTCAGACGGCTCACTGCCCAGCAGCAGCCGCACCGGTCCCACCCGATCGAGCGCCTCGGCGAGCAGCCCGAACCCGCCAAGATTGAAGTACGCCGTCGCGATGTCAAGCGGCGGTGGTTCCTTGAGCTTGTCTGCGTGACCGTGCAGGAGCACGCCGATCGCGTCGGCGACCGTCTCCCCACTCACCCCCGTCCCCGCCGGGGCTGGCCGGTTGGTCGCGAACTCGGGGTACGCGGTCACCGGGCGCCCTCGACTGCGAGCCGTTCGGTCCAGCGGTCGAAGTGGACGAGTACGGCCGCCAACCGAGGCGCATAGTCCCAGCCCCGGTGGAACGTCTCGAAGATCAGCGTCAGATCCTCGCGCGACAGCCCGTACAGATGCGCGACCACGGCATCCAGCTCCGCGACCAGGTCATCCTTCAAGCTCGGCTCGTTCGCCGAACCGATCGGCACACCCACCTCGGCCGCCCAGGACTCGAACCGCCCGTCAACAGCAGCGAGCCGTCCGGCGAGTTCGATCACGCGGCGAGCACGCGGGTCATCGCTCCCCGGGCGAGGCACCGGGAAGGTGTTGAGGATCTCGAACGAGAGCGTGATCTCTACGTATCGACGGGCATACCAGTCGAGCACCAGACTGCTCAGCACGCCCAGGACGAGCGCTTCATGCCGGCTCTCGCCAACACGACGCAGCAAGTAAGGCGCCTTGTGAGTGAACGACACCTCGGGCGGCAGGAGCGCGACGAGGACCGTGCGACTGTCAGTGGAGCGAGCCACGTCGCGGAACGCGATGCGTGCGCGGTGGAGCGGAAGCTCGTCCGTCGGGTCGAGGCCGTAGAAGGCGGAGGACGATGTGCGAAATTGGCGTTCGCGCTTCTTCAGAAGGTGTCGCTCAAGCTCGCCGGCGTCCGCTGTGGCATATGGCTCACCGAAGTCCGGATCCCACAAGTTGAACGACGCTCCAGCAAGCACGGGCGTCCGCCCGTCGGTGCGGGCTAGATCGAAGTCGAGCCGCGACTTGTCACCGGTGGCGTCCAGCTCACGGACCGGGCGGAACTCGAAGCCGTCGCGTGCATCGAAGCGAGGGTGGGACCGCATGGTGCGGAACACGCCAGCTGCGGCGTTCGTCGGGAGGAGCGGGAACGCCGCACCGGCGGACCAACCCGCGAACTCGTCCCCGGCGACCGTCAGCGAGTCACGGTGGCCGGCCTCGAACTCGGCGAGCGAGTGGAACGGCCCGTTGAACCTGACCTCATTCGACCCGCCCCGGCGGAGGGTCGTCAGGCCGACGGTGTATTGGGGGTGCACCTCGTCGAACACCCACTGGCGGGAGTTCGTCACGAAGCAGACGTCGTCGAATGCTCCCCTTCGCAGGACGTCCGATCGCCACGACGCCGTCCCAGACCCTGACAGCGCCCCTCGTGGAAAGACAACTCCCGCACGCCCGAACTCGCGAAGCAAGGCCCAGTCACGCCAGCAGAACACCTTGTAGAGGTCGGTGTCACCGGATCCCAGGTCGTACGGTCCAGCCTTGAGGAGATCCCGCAGCGCCTCGGCCGCCGCGACGTCCGCCTCGTACTCGACGAGGAGGTCTGGACGCTCGCGTCGATACCTGGGGATCGCGGCGTTCTTGTCCTTCTGCGACATGGATCGGAGGCCCGGGAACCTCAGCCCCCACCAACCGTGTTCCTCGACCTTGACCTTCTCCCACGGCGGGTTGCCAAGGATCACATCGAACCCGGGGCGCTCGCGGCCAGGGCGGAACGCCTCCGGGAAGGCGATCGGGAAGTGGACCGGCCGGAGCCGGTCGATCTCGAGCCGGATCGCCGGGCGCGCGCCCGCCGCCTCCAGCGCTGACCAACCCGTCGCGGAGAGCAGGCGCAGGTCGAGGAGGCCGAGTCGTGCACCCACGATCGCGTCGAACACCGAGGCGACAGGCGCCACCTTCTCGCGGGCCTCCTGCTGGAGCGCTTCGGCCTGCAGGGTCTCGGCGACCGAGACCTCCGAGATGCGGGCCGCGCGCTTGAGTGGCTCGTCGGTCGCAGCGATAGCGGTCAGCACCTCGTCCGCGAACAGACTCTGGATTCCCGAACCCGTGCGTCGGTCGGGCTCGAGCTCGTCGAGCGCCTCCTCGATCGTGCCGATGCCCGTCAGGGAGTTGCCGTGCACCAGGCCGTGGTCGAGTGACGACATCGGGAGGCCGGGGACGAATGTCTGAATCCACAGCGCGAGCCGCGCCAGCTCCACGGCGATCTCGTTGACGTCGACGCCGTAGATGCACCGGCGCGCGACCTGGCGCCGTAGCAGCGCCTCGTGCGTGATCTCCGGCGCAGCGGCGCCGGTGACACCCACGTCGGCGAGCTTCGCGATCGCGGCGGACCGCAGCCGGTCCAGCTCGTCCGTCACTGCGGGCATCGGGTTGCTGTCGAGGAAGCCGTTCATGGCGCGGGCCACGTGGTCGACGGCAGCGACGAGGAAGTGCCCCGAACCCATCGCGATGTCCGCGACGCGGAAGTCGAACAGAGCCTCGGCGGCGTCGGACTCGCGGCCAGACGCGACGAGCTCGGCGACCCGTGCAAGGTGTTCGGCGACGGTGGGATCGAGCGCGGTCTCGAGCAGGTGCTCGACCGCGAACTCCTTGGTGAAGTACGACCCGGTGGCCTTGCGGGCGCCCGAGGCATTGTGGAAGTAGACGGACCCGGCGTGCGCGACCACGTCGTCGCCGGGCTTAGCCGGGACGTAGGCGAGGGTCTTGGGGTCCACCGCGAGGTCGACCGGCGCGAGCGAGAGCGACGACTCGAGCAGACCCTCGTAGATGGTGCCGAACTCGCGCACCGACAGCGCCTGGAAGTCGACCGGCCCATAGGTGCCGTCGCGCCCGGTGTCGACGAGCATCGCCACGAGCGCCGGGCCGATCTCGGCGTTCGTGAGCCGCAAGCGGGCGATCGCCTGACCGGACGGGGAGTCGTCGCGGAACAGCGACCCGCCGTACTCCGGCACGCCCCACTCGGTGTGGCCGCCGTAGACGGCCTTCCAGATCGCCTGCAGGTCGTCCCAGATGTCGGTGGCGTGCTCGTCGAAGTGCGGCTTGGGGTTGTCGCGCACGTCGTCGGCCCAGGTCCTGGCCCGGGTCTTGAGCGCGTCACGGGTATACACGGTGTTGGTGCCGTACGGCAGGAGGGTGCGGTCCTCCGCGTATGCGACGAACAGCAGGCGGAACAGCACGACGAGCGTGTGGTGGTACGCGTCGTTCAGGCCCTGCTCGGTGAGCGAACCGAGCCTGCTCGCGATCGTCTCGGCCAGCTTCGGGACGACGTCCTTGTATACACGGTCCCGCAGCCGCTCTCCGAGGCTGGTCGCGTGCTCGCGGGAGTCCTTGAGGATCTGGTCCGCGGTCCCGTCGGCCTCGAGTGCGGACGGCGTGAGGAGCAGCCCCGCGTATGCGAGGTGCTCGCCGCTGAGCGCACCCAGATCGAGCTGGGTGTACGAGGCGGCGCCGGTGCGCGTCACACCCTTGTCCGGATCGGACGCGTACAGCCGAACGACGGACCCGCGCACGACGAGCACCCACGGAACCTCACGCGCGCGGGCTACCTCGATTCCATGTTCGACGGGCGACGTCCCGAGGCCGTAGCGCAGCGTGGGCCGGTCGAAGACCTCCTCGCCCTCGAGGAGGACGGCTACCGCGCGCTCGCGGTCACGGCCCGCCGGGCGCAGGAGCAGGTCGGCCCCGGCAACCTGGATCGACCAGCCGAGAGCTTTGAGCATGTCCTCGCCGCGTGCGGATCCGACGCCCGCACCCGCCGCAGCCGCCTGCGCCCAGTCCGCACGCTGCGGAACGTTGACCTCGAGTGCGTGCGAGGCGAACAGACCCTTGTTCACGAGGCCGGGGACCGCCTCGTCGCGCGTCGTGAACAACGACTCGAGCAGCTCGGTCGCCTCGCGCTCGGCCTCGGCATCGAGGGCCTGAGCGACCCGGCGCTCCACGACACTGAGCTCGGCGTCGGGTCCGACGGCGTCGTCGCGCAGCCCGACGACCGTCGCGTGCCAGCCATCGGTGGCCGGGTAGAGGATCACGAGCAGGACACCAGTCGCCCGGCCGCGCTGACGAGCGCGCCACAACGCGCGGGCCTCAGGCTGGTTCGGCTTGTGGTCGGCTCGCGCGACGGCGACCTCAAGTTTCGTCGAGCTCGCCGTGCCGTAGTAGCCGAGCGGTGTCAGCCCGTCGGGCACCACGACGTCCGTCAGGTCCCAGGTCCTTCGTCGAAAGTCCGCCAGGAACGAGTCGCTCGACGACACCGGAGCCATCCCCCTTGGTGAGCACTTCGCGGGCACCCGTGCATACACGGCGTGCGCTCCGCACGTTATGCCTGCTCATCCCGTGCATACAAGGCTGACGTGCCGTGTCTGCACGGCGAGGGTTGCGGTGTGTCCGGCGAACCGCAGCTCGAGCGAGCCCTCGCGCGGGCACTCGCTGAGGAGCTTCGTCGGTTACGTGCCGTTTCGGGCCTCACGCAGGAGCAGGTGGCTCATGCGGCGGGCATCAACCGCAACCACTACCAGCTGCTCGAGTCGGGCCTCTCGGACCGGGCGAAGAACACGCCCGCGAACCCTCGGTTGTCCACGCTGGTCGCCCTCGCCGACGTCTACGCGACGACAGTGCCCGACCTCGTGGTCGACGTGTTCCGTGACGGAGGCACTCCGGTCGAGTACGACCAGACGACTCACTGACCTGGAGCGGGCGTTCGCCCCTGCTGGTGATCCCACTCTCCTGGCAGCAACCTGGCCCGGTCGGGCGGCAGGATGGGCGCGTGCTGACGATCGACGACATCGCCGCCTGGGACGCCACGACCGCCTCGCGCGGGCGGGCCTACGCGCGCAGCGGGCGGGTCACGATCCTGCGCACCCGCCGCGGCGTGACGGACGCCGACGTCCAGGGCAGCGACCTGTACCGGGTCCGCGTCCAGCCCGAGCTCGACGACTACGCGTGCGACTGCCCGGTCGGGGCGACGGGTGCGCTGTGCAAGCACGTCGCCGCCGTGCTCGTCGTGCTCGAGCAGGAGACGACGTTCCCGGACGACGACGCCGCGACGGGTGCCGACGAGGTCACCCGATGGCTCGACGCGCTGGACCCGGCCGCCACGCGCGCGTTGCTGCACCTGGCGCGCGACGAGTTCCCGCAGGTCGCCGACCTGCTGGCACGCGAGTACGTGTCGAGCAGTGCGGACGTCGGGCGGCTGACGGCGGAGATCAACGCGGTGCTCACGCCGCGCCGCACGTTCTACGAGTACGGCGCGGCCAACCGATACGCCGACGAGGCGGACGGGATCGTCGGCACGATCGAGGAGCTGGCGGAGCGCTCCCGGACGCCCGAGCTGCTCAAGGCGGTGGAGCGGGCGCTCACGCTCGTCGTGCGGGCGACCTTGCGCAGCGACGACTCCGCGGGCGGCCACGGCATGCTCATCGAGCGACTGCTCACCGTCCACGAGACGGTGGCGAACGGCGGCGGCGTGGCGGCCACGGCGAAGGACCGGCGACGGCTGGCGACGTGGCTGTTCCGCTTCCGGTTCGACGGGACTCAGGACTTCTTCGACCCGGACGTCGACCGGTACGCGGCCGCGCTCGGCGCCGAGGGCGTGGCCGAGTACCGCGCGCTCGTCGGGACGGAGGCGGCCCACGGCCGACACGAGTACGCGGTGCAGCACGCGCGCGAGCGGCTCGCCGTGCTCGATCGCGACGCCGACGAGATCGTGCGCGCGTTCGGTCGCGACCTGCCGGGGCAGTACGCGGCGCTGCGGGTGAGCCAGGGTCTCGACGAGGCGGGCTTCGCGGACGAAGCGCTCGCGCATGCGCGCCGCGGCCTCGCGCTCGATCCGGGGCCGCACCACGGCCGGCTCGTCGACCGAGTCGTCGCGGGGGCGGTCGCGGCCGGTGACCCCGGCGAGGCCGTCAACCTCCGCGCCGCGCACCTGCGCCGCATGCCGAGCGCGATCACGTTCGAGGCGCTGCGTGCGCAGGCCCGCGACGCCGGCACGTGGGACGGGCTCCGCGAGGCCTCCGAGCAGGTGCTCGCCGAGCACGACCCCGCCGGTCTGCTGTCGGTGCTGCTGGGTGACGGGCGCGACGACGAGGCGTGGGAGCTCGCCGTCGCGGACGCCGACGCCGCGCGGTACCGGTGGCCCGAGCTGTGCGAGCGCCGCGCGCGGACGCATCCGGAGCAGACGCTGCCGTACTACCGGACGATGGTCACCGACACGCTCCGGACGACCGGCGCGCATTCGTACGCGATCGCCTCCCGGCTGCTGGTCGCGATGCGGTCCGCCGCGGGGGCTGCCGGGCGGTCCGACGAGTTCGTCGCGTTCATGACGGAGGTCGTCGAGGCGAACCGTCGTCGTCCGACGTGCATCGACCGGTTCGTGAGCGACGGCCTGATCGCGCGGGACCGGTCCGTGCGCAGGGGCTGACGCGCGTCGATCGTCCCCGCCCGTCCACAGGCCCGCTCCGTCATGTCAGTGGTTGTTCGTACACTTGTTCGAACACGTCGACGAGGGGGCGGGCATGAGCGCGATGGCGGACGGGGTGACACCCGAGGGCGGGGAGCCGCGCCCGTCGCTGTCCGCGGTGCACGACGAGGCGGCCGGCGCGCCGCTGCCCCAGGTGCTGGCGCTGGAGACGGCGATCGACGCGCTCGCGGGCCTGGTGCCGGACGCAGGCACGCGCGTCGACGGGCGCGCGGCGACCGACGCGGTGGTCGCGCTGGTCGCCGCGGCGGGGCGGCTCATCGCGATCGCCGCGAGCCTGCTGCCCGTCGTCGAGGCCGAGGGCTGGTGGGCGCTGCGCGGTGCGCGGTCCATCACCACCTGGCTCGCGGTCGCCGCCCGCGTGCCCTGGGCCCGCGCGCAGGGGATCGTGCGACTGGGACGTGCCATCGCGACCGACCTGCCCGAGACGGGCGCGGGTGCGGTGGGCGGCGAGGTGCCCCTGGACAACGCGCTCACGCTCGCCCGGCTCGGCCCCACCACGAAGGCCCGACGAGAGGCGCTGGCCCAGCCGGCGGAGGCCTGCGGCGAGGGGTTCCTCGTGAAGCACGCGCGCGAGCTCGCACCCGAGACGTTCACGCGTCTCGTGCGCCGCTGGGCGGCCGCCGCAGACCCCGAGTCCGACGAACGCGGCTACCGCAGCGCCGTCGACCGCGAGTGCCTCACGCTGTCGCCGACCACGCACGGCGTGCAGCTGCGCGGGTTCCTGACCACCGAGCACGGCGCGAGCCTGCGCACGGCGCTCGACTCGCTCATGGGAACGCCTGCGCCCGGGGAGCGCCGGACGACGACGCAGCGTCGGGCGCAGGCGTTGGCCGACCTGTCGCGCCTCGCGCTCGACCACGGCCTGGCCGGCACCGGCGCCGGCGGGCGGGTGCGCCCGCACCTGTCCTGCGTCGTCGACCACGACACGTTCAGACGCCTCGTCGACGACGACGGCGCACTCGACGACATGGCCGCCGACGGGCCTGACCTGCGGCGCAGCGACCTTCGCGACGACCTGCGGGGCGACCCACGCGACGAGAGCGAGACGGACCCGGGCGCCGCGCCCTGGCGCCTGCGGGCGGTGTCCGACGAGGAACGCTTCGCCGTCGCGGAGGTCGTCGGCGGCGGACCGGTCCCCGGGCACGTCCTGAGGCGCCTCGCCTGCGACGGCGCTGTGGGTCGGCTCATCTTCGGGCCGGCGTCCGAGCTGATCGATGTCGGCCGGGCCGAGCGTCGGTTCACGGCCGCGCGGCGACGCGCGATCGTCGCACGGGACCAGTCCTGCCGGTACCCGGACTGCGGCGCGCCCGCGGCTCTCGGCGAGCTCCACCACGTCACGCCCTGGAGCGAGGGCGGCCGCACCGACGCCAACGCCGGGATCCTGCTCTGCTACCACCACCACGACGTCGTCCATCGACTGCGCCTGCGCATCGAGAGCCGAAGATCGGGCGGATGGCGCTTCACCACCGCGACCGGCCAACCGCTCGACCGCGGGTCATGACGCGCGCCGCGCCGCCGCGGCGCACGCGGGAGGAGGACGAGTCGCGCCCGCTCGCGCCCGCCGACTCACCCTCTCCGACTCACGCCCACCGACTCACCCTCGCCCGCTCACGCCGCCGCTCACGCCGCCGAGTCACGCCCGCCGACTCACGCCCGCCGACTCACCCTCGCCCGCTCACGCCGCCGCTCACACCGTCGAGTCACGCCCGCCGGTCACGCCGCCGAGTCACACCCGCCGGCTCACCTGCGCCGGTTCACACCCCGCCGGGGAAGCCGAGCTGGCGCCAGGCTTCGTAGGTCGCGACGGCGGCGGCGTTGGACAGGTTCATCGAACGCCGGCCCGGGAGCATCGGGATGCGCACCTGCTCGACGATGCGCGGATTCGCCAGCACCTCGGCGGGCAGGCCGGTGGGCTCGGGGCCGAACAGCAGCACATCCTCGTCGGACCAGGCGACGTCGTCGTAGCGTCGCGTCGCCTGGGTGGTGAAGGCGTGCACGCGGCCGGGCAGCGCGGTCAGCAATGCGTCGATCGACGCGTGCACGACGACGTGGGCGAGGTCGTGGTAGTCGAGCCCGGCCCGCCGGAGCTTCGCCTCGGTCAGGTCGAAGCCCAGCGGCTCGACGAGGTGCAGCGTCGCTCCGGTACCGGAGACCATCCGGATCGCGTTGCCGGTGTTGCCGGGGATCCGGGGCTCGAAGAAGACGACGTGCAGCACCCGCCCATCCTCCCAGCCGCCCCGAGCGTCGCCCACGAGCGCCCACCGACGACCTCCAGCCGGCGGCGTCAAACCGGCGAGGCCCAGCCGGCGAGGTTCAGCCCAGCGAGGTGCCGGCGACGGGGCTCAGCCTTCGATCGTCCCGATGAGAGTCGGAAGCCGACCGTCGCCCATCCACAGGTCGAACCCGCCGGTCACGGTCACCGACGAGCCGGACCAGCGCGCGTCGATCGTCAGGGTGTGCGGCATGCCGAGCAGGCGAACGGTGATCCGGTAGAGGTCGGGCTCCGGCCAGATGGCACTCACGGCGGCGTCCTGCCAACCGATCCCGGTACGCCCGTGCACGGGGTCGGCCTGCAGCACCGGCGCGTTCCCGTGCGCGGGCATCGGGACGGGCTGGTTCACGGCCTCGCCGTGGCCCGCGACCAGCGCGACGACGCCCTCGTCGAACGTGAGCTCCAGCTCGTCGGTGACGCCCGGCCGCAGCACGACCGACCGGAGCCCGGCCGGGTTGGCGGCGAACGCCACACGTCGTCCGGCTGCCGCGTCGCCCACCGCCGAGGAGGCGGGTCCCTGCGGCGGGTCGAGTCGCAGCCCGTCGACGGCGGCCGCGAGCGCGGCGCGGCCCGCGGGGTCGTCGGGCAGCTCGTCCGGCGCGAACGCCGGCAGCAGGTGCTCCCAGACGATCGCGAGCTGGGCGCCCATGTCCGGCACGGACGCGGTGATCGCGACGACCGCGTCCTGCTCCGGCAGCACCAGGCAGTACTGCCCGAACGCCCCGTCGCCGCGGTACCCGCCGTGCCGGGACCGCCACATCTGGAAGCCGTAGCCCTGCGACCAGTCGCTGTCGCTGTCGTCCTCGGCCGGTCCGCCCCACCCGCTCGGCACCTGTGCGGCCGACGCGAGCGCGGCCCACCCCTCGGGCAGCACCTGCCGGCCGGCCCAGACCCCGTCGCGCAGGAACAGCTCACCGAGCACGGCGAGGTCCTCGGTCGTCGCGGACATGCCGAACCCACCGACCTCGTACCCCGTCGGCGACAGCTCCCACGTCACCCCGACGATGCCCAGCGGCTCGTACAGCCGCAGCCGCAGGTACTCGACGAGCCCCACGCCCGCGGCCCGCTGCACGAGCTCGGCCAGCACGTACGTCGCGGCCGTGTTGTAGACGAAGTGCGTGCCCGGCTCGTGCGCGAGCGGCTGCGCGAGGAACCCGGCGAGCCAGTCCTCGCCCGCGAACACGGCCTCGGACGGGTCCGCGTCGTGCCCGGACGTCATCGTGAGCAGGTCCCGCACGCGCAGACGCCCGAGCAGGGCCCGCGCGCCTGCGTCGAGCCCGCCGAGGGCCTCGTCGGAGACGTGCCCCGGCGTGAGTCGCGCGAGCAGCTCCACGAGCAGGTCGTCGAGGTCGAGCAGCCCTTCCGCGCGTGCGAACCCCACGGCGCTCGCCGTGAACGTCTTGCTCAGCGAGTACAGCAGGTGCGTCCGGTCCGACGAGAACGGCGCCGCCCACGCCTCGGCCACGACGAACCCGTGGCGGACGAGCATCAGCGAGTGCAGCTCGGGCGCCTCGGAGGCGAGCGCCCGCACGAGCCGCGCGACACCGCCGGGATCGACGCCCTGCTGCTCCGGCGTGCTGCGCGGCAGCCGTCGTGCGCCGACATCGGATGCGCGGGAGAGGTCGGGTGTGCGGTCGTCCAGGTCGAGGGCCATGGCGCAGATGCTGCCACCGCGCACCGACACGGGCGCGGGCCGTTCGGACCGTCATCCACAGGGTCTGGTATCCGGACGGCCGGCGGGTGTCTCCTGGCAGATGGGCGGGGGGCCTGCCGACGAACCAGCCCAGCGACACCAGCCGTCCGCAAGGGCTGGTATCCGGACCGCCCGCGGGTGTCTCCTGACAAGTGGGCACGACGATCCCGCCCGACGAGGGAGGCGCGCGATGATCCGATCGACCGGCTTCGACCCCGCGGTGCACGGGTTCGCCTTCCCGAACGCGTTCGTCGACGAGACGACGATCCTGCCCGGCGGCAAGCCGATCACGACCCGCGGCCGTTGCGGCGGCATGGCCTACCTGTCGCTCGACCACTTCTTCGCGGGTGTCCCGGCGCCCTACCTCCCGCGCGCGCACTTCGCGCCGGAGCGCGTGCCGCCCGACGGCCACCTCGTCGCCGACGCGGTGCGCACCAGGCTCTTCGACTCGTTCAAGGTCCTCTCGGCGCTGCAGTTCTTCACCTGGTCCGCGCTGCCCGACGGCGACGTGCTCGTCGTCGACGGCGTGCACAAGCAGACCCACCAGGACGAGCTCCCGAAGATCCTGCGCGCGATCGATGCGGGCACGCCCGTCCCGCTCGGCCTCGTCGTGGCGCACGACGTGCGCGCCGTCGGCACCAACCACCAGGTCGTCGCGTACGGCTACGAACGCACCGCGGCGGGGACCACGCTGCTCATCTGCGACAGCAACTCGCCGGGCGCCGAGGTCACGCTCACCCCGACCGCCGACGGCGCCTGGCAGGCGTCGAACGGCCCGCTCTGGCGCGGCTTCTTCGTGCAGTCCTACCGCCGCCGCAAGCCGGTGATCCGCACGACGAGCCCCGCCGACCCAGCCGCCGCGGTCCGCGCGGGCAGCGTGGTGACGCTCGCCCACGTGCGCACGGGACGCGTGCTGCGCTCCTCGACGCAGCGCTGGGCGGGCGCGGGCTCGTCGGGCGGGCGTGAGGTCACGGGTGTCCCCGTCGCGGGTTCGATGACGCGCTGGGTCGTCTCGGGTCCCGACGAGGGAGCGCCGGTTCGCCACGGCGACGCGGTGCACCTGCGCTCGACGTCGACGCGATCGTGGCTCACGAGCACGCGCGACGTTCGGTCCCCGTTGACGGGCCAGCAGGAGGTGTCGGCGGTCCCGGGCGAGACGGCACCCCTCGGGTCGGCCTGGCGCGTCGAGGTCGACGGTGCGACCGGAACGACCGGCAAGGCCGGTGCGATCGGCTGGACCGCGGGCGCGCGCGTGCGGCTCGTGCACGTCTCGACGGGCGTCGCGCTGCACTCCCACCTGCGCTCGGACCCGGCGCTCACGTTCGGCCGCCAGGAGGTCACAGGGTTCGCGGGGCGCGACGACAACGACTGGTGGACGGTCCTCGAGCTGTCCTGACGCGCCCGCACGTCCCGCCCGATCCGCGGTGTACCGTCGTCTCGAAACTTGCGAAAGGCCACCGCAATGACGACGACCGAGCCCGACGAGGACGCCCTGACGGGTCGCGCCCACGGCGTGGACCGCCCGACGATCGCGCAGATAGCCACCGAGGCGAAGGTGTCAGTGCCGACCGTCTCGAAGGTCCTCAACGGCCGCCCGGACGTCGCGGCCGCGACCCGCGCCCGCGTCGAAGCGGTCATCGAGCGCTACGGCTACCGCCGCCGTCGCGCGCCCAGCAGCCAGGGCCTGATCGAGCTGGTCTTCCACGAGCTCGACAACGCGTGGGCCGTGCAGATCATGAAGGGCGTCGAGGAGGTCGCCGGCGCGGCCCGCCTCGGCGTCGTCCTGACCGAGCTCGGCGGGTCGCACCGCCCGCGCCAGGAGTGGCTCGACGACGTGCTCTCGCGCCGCCCCGCGGGCGTGATCCTGGTCCAGACCGACCTCGACCTCGCGCAGCGCGGCCAGCTCGAGGCGCGCGCGATCCCGTTCGTCGTGGTCGACACGGCGGGCGGCCAGCCGCCGGGCGTGCCGGTCGTCGGCTCCGCCAACTGGGCGGGCGGCCTGGCCGCCACGCGCCACCTCGTCGGGCTCGGTCACACCCGGATCGCGGTGGTCAGCGGCCCGAGCGACGTGCTGTGCAGCCGGGCGCGCATCGACGGCTACCGCTCCGCGCTCGAGGAGGCGGGCTACCCCGTCGACCCGGACCTCATCCGCTACGGCGACTTCTTCGTCAACGGCGGCTACGCCCACGGCATGGACCTGCTGGACCGGCCCGACCGGCCGACCGCGATCTTCGCCGGCTCCGACTTCCAGGCGCTCGGCGTGATGCGGGCCGCCGCGGACCTCGGCCTGCGCATCCCGCAGGACCTCTCGATCGTCGGGTACGACGACGTGCCGGTGACCGAGTGGATCACCCCGCGCCTGACGACGGTGCGCCAGCCGCTGCAGGAGATGGCCGCCACCGCCGCACGCATGGTGCTCGACCTGGCGCACGGCCGCACGCTCGCCAACCCGCGCATCGACCTCGCGATCGAGCTGGTCGTCCGCGAGAGCACCGCCCCGCCGCCGGACCTCGCCTGACGGCTCGCGTCGACTGACGGTTTGCGTCGACTGACGGCTGGTCACGTGGTGCCGCGCACCACGAGGGTCGGCTCGAAGATCACGGAGGTCTCGCGCCGACCCGGGTCGGCGAGGACGTCGAGCAGTATCCGCGCCATCTCGGCCGCCATCTCCTCGATCGGCTGCCGCACGGTCGTCAGACCCGGCCGCGCGAGCGCGCCGACCGAGCTGTCGTCGAACCCGACGACGCCGACGTCCTGCGGGATCCGACGACCGCGCTCGTGCAGCACGGCGATCGCGCCGAGCGCCATCAGGTCGTTGGATGCGAACACGCCGTCGAGGTCGGGGTGCTCGTCGAGCAGCTCGTGCATCGCCTCGACGCCGCTCGCGTAGGTGAAGTTGCCGGCGCGCGTCGGGACGTACGGGAGCCCGTGGCGCGCCATCGCGTCCTCGAACCCGGCCAGCCGGTCCCGCGCGGCCGGCACGTCGAGCGGCCCCGAGATCGCGACGACGTCGCGAGCACCGCGTCGCACGAGGTGGTCGGCGGCGAGCCGGCCGCCGTCGGAGTTGGCGACGTCGACGTAGCTGATGGGCAGCGGCTGGCTCGGGCGCGCGAAGCGGACCGCGGGCATCCCGGCCTCGACCATGAGGGCCGGCAGCGGGTCGTCGGCGTGCGTCGAGACGAGCATCGCCCCGTCCGCGTTGCCGTTGCGCAGCGCGGACAGCACGCGCGAGCGGTCGGCCTCCGACTCGGCGAGCATGAGGACCGGGTCGACCCCGCGCGGCCGCAGCGCGCGCAGCATCCCGCCGACGACGCGTCCGAAGAACGGGTCGGCGAAGTCGATCGCCAGCGAGTCCGAGCCGCGGTCCTCCACACCGGAGACGACGACGACGACCGAGCCGGTCCGGCGCGTCACGAGCGATCGCGCGGCGAGGTTGGGCACGTACCCCACGCTGCTGATGGCGGCCCGCACGACGTCCTGCAGGTGCGGCGCCACCCGACGCTTGCCGTTGACGACGCGCGAGACCGTCGCGCGCGAGACGCCGGCGACCCGGGCGACGTCGTCGAGCGTGGGCGCTCCTGGCGCCGGGTTGTCGTCGAGTCCCGGCCGGGCCGGGTCGAGCACAGGGCCGTCGAGCCGGCTGCTCTCACGCAGCTCCTCGACCGTCCCGGTCGGCACGTCCTCGTCCATGCAGCGATCGTAACCCCTTCGGGATCGCGCTTTCCCGCATCCGGTCACCCGATTGGACTCATACGGACACGCCTACCGCTTGACGTGGCGGCTCGGAGCGGGTGAAATCGGGACCTACGGCCGGTTTCCCGGCTCAGCATCACTCCACCCCACAAGATGCACGGCCCGTCACCAGCCCATGGCGGTAGAGCGCTTTCCCAGAACCTCAGCCCATCTGGAGAACGCGTCGGAACGCGATCACGACGTCGTGATCGACCCGACGCGATGCGCGACAACACCAACACGACACGCCCCGGCCCACACGGACGGGACCGCCGCGTCGCAGGCGACGCGCCCCGGGCCTCCCGTACGGACGGACCTGGCCGACGAGGAGACACCTGTGTCCATCACCGCCCTCCCCCGATCCCGCTCCCGGGGCCTGCTGGCCCTGGCTGCGGCCGGCGCGCTTGCCGCAGCCGGACTGATCCTGCCCGCCGCCGCCCAGGCGGCACCGGTCCTGCTCTCGCAGGGCAAGACCGTCACCGCCTCGTCCACCGAGAGCCCCGACTACCTGGGCGCCAAGCTCGCGGTCGACGGCGACAACGGCACCCGCTGGGCCTCCGCCCGCACCGACAACGAGTGGCTCCAGGTCGACCTCGGCGCGACGGCGCACATCGAGCGCGTCGACCTGCGCTGGGAGTCCGCGTACGGCAAGAACTACCTCATCCAGGTCTCGGACAACGGCACGAGCTGGACGACCGTGAGCACGCGCACCAACGGGACGGGCGGCAACGAGTCGCTCACCGTCTCGGGCGACGGCCGGTACGTCCGCATGCAGGGGCAGACGAGGGCGACCGGCTACGGCTACTCGCTGTGGGAGCTCCAGGTCTTCGGCACCACCGGCACCACGCCGACCCCGGACCCGACGACGCCCACCAACCCGACCGCCTGCAACAACGACGACGTCGCGTCGGGCAAGACCACCTCGGCCTCCTCGTCGGAGGGCGGCGGCGACTCCTCGAAGCTCGCTGCTGACGGCAACGCCGGCACCCGCTGGTCGAGCGCGTGGAGCGACAACCAGTGGTGGCAGGTCGACCTCGGCTCGTCGACGAACGTCTGCCAGGTCGCCCTGAACTGGGAGGCCGCGTACGGCAAGGCGTTCCAGGTCCAGGTCTCGGACAGCCCGACGAGCGGCTTCACGACGATCGCGACCGTCACCAACGGCACGGGCGGCGCCAACCAGGTCGTCGCGGCCTCGGGCAAGGGTCGCTACCTGCGGCTCAACCTGCAGACGCGCGCCACGGGCTACGGCTTCTCGCTGTGGGAGGTCAAGGTCTCGACGACCGGCACGACGCCGACCGACCCGACGAACCCGACCGACCCCACCACCCCGACCGGTGACCTCACCAACCCGAACGTCCCCGACGGTCCCGCCGACGGCAAGGTCAAGGTCGCGGGCAGCCAGGGCAACTGGGCGCTGCAGGTCAACGGCAAGCAGTGGGTCGTCAAGGGCATGACGTGGGGCCCGTCGGTCGCCGAGTTCCCGGCCCACGTGGCCAACCTCAAGGCGATGGGCGTCAACACCATCCGCACGTGGGGCACGGACGCCGGCAGCAAGGCGCTGTTCGACCAGGCCGCGGCCAACGGCATCCGCGTGATCGCCGGCTTCTGGCTGGCCCCCGGCGGCGGCCCCGGCTCGGGCGGCTGCCCGGACTACGTCAACGACGCGACCTACAAGGCCAACTCGATGAACGACATCCTCACGCAGGTCCGCGCGTACAAGGACAACCCGGGCGTCCTGATGTGGGACGTCGGCAACGAGTCGCTGCTGGGCCTCGGCTCGTGCGGCACGACGGGCGGCGGCGTCGAGCAGAACCGCAACGCGTACGCCAAGTTCGTCAACGACGTCGCGGTGCAGATCAAGGCGATCGACCCGAACCACCCCGTCACGTCGACGGACGCGTGGACGGGCGCCTGGCCGTACCTCAAGGCCTACACCCCTGCGCTCGACCTCTACGGCCTGAACAGCTACGGCGCGGTGTGCTCGACGAAGCAGACGTGGGTCAGCGGCGGCTACACCAAGCCCTACATCCTCACCGAGGGCGGGCCCGTGGGCTCGTGGGAGGCCGACCCGGACGTCAACGGCATCCCGAACCAGGGCACGGACCAGGACAACGCCAACGGCTACGTGAAGTCGTGGAACTGCCTCGGTGAGCACCGCGGCGTGGCGCTGGGCGCGACGATGTTCCACTACGGCCTCGAGGGTGACTTCGGCGGCATCTGGTTCAACGTCATCCCCGGCGGCAACAAGCGCCTCGCGTACTACGCGATCGCCAAGATGTACGGCGGCTCGGCCGGTCAGTCGGGCGTCAACACGCCGCCGACGTTCCAGTCCATGTCGATCGACAACAGCACGAGCATCGTCGCGGGCTCGACCGTGACCCTGCGCGCCGCGGTCAGCGACCCGCAGGGCGACCCGATCAACTACGTGACGTTCGTCAACAGCCAGCCGATCAACGACGCGGGCGGGCTGCAGTGGGTCGAGCACCAGAGGAACGGCAACGTGTTCACCTTCACGGCGCCGCAGACGCTCGGCGTGTGGAAGGCGTACCTCTTCGCCGAGGACGGCAAGGGCAACGTCGGCGTCCAGACGGTCTCCTTCCGGGTTGCTCCGCCGGCCGTGAACGGCACGAACATCGCCAAGGGCAAGACGGCCTCGGCCTCGTCGTTCGACCCCTGGAACGGCAACTACACGCCCGCCCAGGCCGTCGACGGCGACTACACCACCCGCTGGTCGTCCAACTGGACGGACACCGAGTGGATCCAGGTCGACCTCGGCAGCAAGCAGACGTTCACGTCGCTCCAGCTCGTCTGGGAGGCCGCGTTCGCCAAGGGCTACCTGATCCAGCAGTCCGACGACGGGAACACCTGGTCGACGCTCAGGACGGTGACCGACGGCGACGGCAACGTCGACACCCACGCCGTCAACGGCAACGCGCGCTACGTCCGCATCCAGGGCGTGACCCGCGGCACCGCGTACGGCTACTCGCTGTACGAGCTGGGCGTCTACCGCTGACAAGGCTCGCGGGCCCCGGTCGTCGCTGACGGGGCCCGCGCCGGCCTGACCGCGCACGGCAGCGACCGTGCGCCACCGACCGGTCCGGGCGGGGACGTGGGCTGCGGCCCCGCCCGGACCGCCTCGCAGCCCGCGCAGGTGACCGCGGCCCATCCCTCCAACGAAGGAGTCACCCCATGCAGATCCTCGCCCTCCAGCGGCGGAGACGAGCCTCGTCCCGGCTGTCCGCGGCACTCGCCGCGGGCCTCGCCGCAACCCTCGTCGCGGTCGGCGCCGTCGCGGCGCTCTCGACGGCCGCCGACGCGGCGCCGACGAACATCGCCCTCGGCAAGGCCGCCTCGGCATCGTCCTCGGAAGGTGCCGACTTCGTCGCCGCCAAGGCCGTCGACGGCAAGACGAACACCCGGTTCGCGAGCGCGTTCTCGGACAACCAGTGGCTCCAGGTCGACCTGGGCGCGAGCGCGACGATCTCGCAGGTCGTGCTGCAGTGGGAGGCGGCGTACGCCAAGTCCTTCCAGGTGCAGATCTCGAACAGCCCGACGAGCGGCTTCGCGACCCTGGCCTCGGTGACCAACGGCACCGGCGGCACGCAGACCGTCAACGCGGCCGGCACCGGCCGCTACGTGCGGATCAACCTGCAGACGCGCGCGACGGGCTACGGCTTCTCCCTGTGGGAGCTGCAGATCCTCGGCGCCGGCGGGACGACCCTGCCGCCGTACAACCCGAAGCCGCTGCCGTCGGCGCCCCCCGGTGCCGACACCTACGTGACGCACCACGAGTTCCAGGCGAACTGCGTGCCGACCCACACGCTCCCGGACGACCCGATCGTCTTCCCGGGCCAGGCGGGCCGCTCGCACAGCCACACGTTCATGGGCAACCGCCGGGGTCGGCGGGTCGGCGCCGCTGCACGCGCCGAGGGCGACGGCTCCCGTCCCGACGAGCATCCCGACGAACGTCGTGACCACCCGGCGCACGGCTGGCTCCTCACGCCTCAGGGGTCAGGACGAACACCCGGAGCTCGCGGCCGGCGCGCTGCGCGTACTGCTCGTAGCCGGGCCAGACCTCGAGCAGGGCCGGCAGCAGCCGGGCGCGTTCGTCGTCCGTGGCGAGGTGCGCCGACACCGCGGTGGTGCGGCCGCCGACCGTGACCGTCGCGCGCGGTTCGGCCAGCAGGTTGTACGACCACGCCGGGTGGTGCTCCTGACCCCAGTTGGAGCCCATCACCACCCAGCTCGCGTCGTCGCGGGCGAACAGCAGCACCGACTCGCGGGGCTCACCGCTGCGCCGGCCCGTGGTGGTCAGGATGAGCTGCGGCAGGCAGCTGCGGCCGAGCACGCTCCAGCGTCCGCCGGTCGCCTTCTGCAGCCGCCGGTCCACGCGGGTCATCGCGCGGCCGAGGCGCGCGAACCACCGCTGCCGCCCGACCGTGCGCACCCATCCCGTGAAGCCCACGCTCACCTCCGTCGGCGCATCGTGTCACTTCGGCGCATCGTGTCACGCCGGCGCCCCGTCGGCCGCCCATCCACGGACCCCCGCAACGCCTACGGACCGCTGGCGCGTCTGCGGACCCTGCCATCGCGGGGTCCGCAGACATCCACGACGTCCGCAGACACCGGCGGGGTCCGCAGATGTCGACGGGGTCCGTGGGAGTGCAGGCGATCGGGGTGGGGTCAGGCGGTCGCCGGGTTCGATGCCGGGAGCGCGGCCGGGCGGTTGGGGGCGCTGCGCCACAGCGCCCACGACGCCGCGACCGTCACCGGGACCCAGATGATGCGCTCGACGAGTGACGGCGACGCGAGGTTGAGCACCGCGCCCGCGCCGATCACGACCGACGCGACCCGCAGGACGCGGCGCTGCAGCGTCGGCGAACCGATCTTGCCCGCGGCGAACGCGGCCAGCAGGCCGTAGACCGGGACCGCCACGGCGCTTGCCACGCGCTGGTCGGCGGGCAGGACGCCGGACGTCGCGCCGCCCCACGCGGCGGCTCCCCACGGTGCGCCGGCGGCAAGCGCCGCCTGGAACGCGGTCGTGCCGAGCATCAGCGTGACCGCGACACGACGAGCCGTGCGGCTCTCGCCGGGAACAGGCGTCGACGAGGGGGTGGCGGACGAGGGGGTGGCGGACGAGGGGGTGTCGGACGAGAGCGTGGCGGACGGGGTGGGTGCCTGCGGTGTCATGGTGGCATCGAAACATATCTGGCAGATATAGTCGAGAGGTGAGCAGACGACCACAGACCGACCTCGCCGTTCTCGGCGCACTGTCCGTCGAGCCGATGACCGGCTACGCGCTGCGCGCCGCGATCACCTCGACGCTCGGGCACTTCTGGAGCGAGAGCTTCGGCCAGATCTACCCGGCGCTCGCGCGGCTCGAGGAGGCGGGGCTCGTCGGGCGCGACGAGGAACGTCGGTTCACGCTCACCGACCCCGGACGGGTCCGGCTGCGCGAGCTGCTGGCGGAGCCGATCGAGCGCAGCCCCGCGCGCAACGGCCTGCTGCTGCGGCTGTTCTTCGGCCGCACCCTCGGTCGCGAGCAGTGCATCGAGCTCCTGCAGGACGCCGTCCGCGAGGCGGGCGAGTCGCTGGCGACGCTCGCCGCGATCCGCGCCGAGGTCGAGGCGGAGAACTCCCCCGACCGCGACTACTTCCTGCTCACGATCGCCGCGGGCGAGGCCGGCGCCCGCGCCCAGGCCCAGTGGGCGTCGTCGTCGATCGCCTCGCTGCGCCAGTCGCCCGACCAGCCGCACCCCAGAGACTGACCCCCGATCGTGCGAAGGATCGGCCACGATTCGTGGCCTATTCCTCGCACGATCACCGTTGCCGAGGCTGGGTGACGACGGCGAAGGCCGTCAGGGCTGGGTGACGACGGCGAAGGCCCGGTCCGTGGGGACCGGGCCTTCGTCGTGCGGGGTGCTGCGTCAGGCGGGCATGAGGCCCGAGCCGCCGTCGCCGGTCGAGACGATCGGCGGTGCGGCCGGCAGGTCGGTGCCGGAGCCCCGGGTGCCGACCGACGCGCCCACCGGCGCCGGCTCGCGGTCGCTCGTGCCCTTGGGCACGCCGCGGAACGTGAACTCGCCGAGCGGCGCCTCACCCTCCGCGTCCACGATGACCAGCTGACCGGACTTGAGCTCGCCGAACAGGATCTTCTCTGACAGCGCGTCCTCGATGTCCCGCTGGATCGCACGACGCAGCGGACGCGCGCCGAGCACCGGGTCGTAGCCCTTCTCGGAGAGCAGCTTCTTGGCCGCCGGGGTGATCTCGATGGCCATGTCCTTGTCCTTCAGGCGCTTGTCGAGCTTGGCCACCATGAGGTCGACGATCGAGAAGATCTCCGACTGCGACAGCTGCGGGAAGACCACCACGTCGTCGACGCGGTTGAGGAACTCGGGACGGAAGTGCGTCTTGAGCTCGTCGTTGACCTTCGACTTCATGCGCTCGTAGTCGGTGGACAGATCGCCGCCGGCCTGGAAGCCCGTCATGAGGCCCTTGGCGATGTCCCGCGTGCCGAGGTTCGTCGTCATGATGATGACGGTGTTCTTGAAGTCCACCACGCGGCCCTGCGAGTCGGTCAGACGACCGTCCTCGAGGATCTGCAGCAGCGAGTTGAAGATGTCCGCGTGCGCCTTCTCGACCTCGTCGAACAGGACGACGGAGAACGGCCGGCGCCGCACCTTCTCGGTGAGCTGACCACCCTCGTCGTACCCGACGTACCCGGGGGGCGAGCCGAACAGCCGCGAGACCGTGTGCTTCTCCGAGAACTCGGACATGTCGAGCTGGATGAGCGCGTCCTCGTCGCCGAACAGGAACTCCGCGAGCGCCTTGGCGAGCTCGGTCTTCCCGACACCCGTGGGGCCGGCGAAGATGAACGAACCACCGGGGCGCTTCGGGTCCTTGAGGCCGGCCCGCGTGCGGCGGATGGCCTGCGAGAGCGCCTTGATCGCCGCGTTCTGGCCGACGACCCGCTTGTGCAGGTTCTCCTCCATGTTGAGCAGGCGGCTGGACTCCTCCTCGGTGAGCTTGAACACCGGGATGCCCGTGGCGTTCGCCAGCACCTCGGCGATGAGCTCCTCGTCGACCTCGGCGATCGCGTCGAGGTCGCCCGACTTCCAGGCCTTCTCCTTCTCGACGCGCTTGATGCCGAGCTGCTTCTCCTGGTCGCGCAGGCGCGCCGCCTTCTCGAAGTCCTGCTCGTCGATCGCCGACTCCTTGTCGCGGCGGGTCGTCGCGATCTGCTCGTCGAGCTCGCGCAGCTCCGGCGGGGCCGTCATGCGGCGGATGCGCAGGCGGGCGCCGGCCTCGTCGACCAGGTCGATCGCCTTGTCCGGCAGGTAGCGGTCGTTGACGTACCGGTCCGCCAGCGTGGCGGCGGCGACCAGGGCAGCGTCCGTGATCGACACGCGGTGGTGCGCCTCGTACCGGTCGCGCAGACCCTTGAGGATCTCGATCGCGTGCTGCAGGTTCGGCTCCGCGACCTGGATCGGCTGGAAACGCCGCTCCAGGGCCGGGTCCTTCTCGACGTACTTGCGGTACTCGTCGAGCGTGGTGGCGCCGATGGTCTGCAGCTCGCCGCGCGCGAGCATCGGCTTGAGGATGCTCGCCGCGTCGATCGCACCCTCCGCGGCACCCGCCCCGACGAGCGTGTGGATCTCGTCGATGAACAGGATGATGTCGCCGCGCGTGCGGATCTCCTTGAGCACCTTCTTCAGGCGTTCCTCGAAGTCACCGCGGTACCGGGAGCCGGCCACCAGCGCGCCCAGGTCGAGCGTGTAGAGCTGCTTGTCCTTGAGCGTCTCGGGCACGTCGCCGCGCACGATGTCCTGCGCCAGACCCTCGACGACCGCCGTCTTGCCGACGCCGGGCTCGCCGATCAGCACCGGGTTGTTCTTGGTGCGGCGGGACAGCACCTGCATGACCCGCTCGATCTCCTTCTCGCGCCCGATCACCGGGTCGAGCTTGTTGTCGCGCGCGGCCTGCGTGAGGTTGCGCCCGAACTGGTCGAGCACGGCACTGCCCGAGGGCTGGCCCTCCTGCGGCCCGCCGGCCGCGACCGGCTCCTTGCCCTGGTAGCCGGAGACGAGCTGGATCACCTGCTGGCGCACGCGGTTGAGGTCCGCGCCCAGCTTGTTCAGCACCTGCGCCGCGACCCCCTCGCCCTCGCGGATCAGGCCCAGCAGGATGTGCTCGGTACCGATGTAGTTGTGGCCCAGCTGCAGCGCCTCGCGCAGGCTCAGCTCCAGCACCTTCTTGGCGCGCGGCGTGAACGGGATGTGCCCGCTCGGCGCCTGCTGGCCCTCGCCGATGATCTCCTGCACCTGCGCGCGCACGGCCTCGAGGCTGATGCCGAGCGACTCCAGCGCCTTGGCGGCGACGCCCTCACCCTCGTGGATCAGACCCAGGAGGATGTGCTCCGTGCCGATGTAGTTGTGGTTGAGCATCCGCGCCTCTTCCTGGGCGAGGACGACCACGCGACGGGCTCGGTCCGTGAATCTCTCGAACATGTGCACTCCTCACGAGCGGCGTGCTCGTCGCGCTCCCGCGGGTTCACCACGGGGCCGACGACGAGGCGGCGTTGTTCGATGCTAACGGCGCGATGTGTCCCCACATGGCCGTGTTCGCCGCAGGCGTGAAAAGCCCGAGCCGGGCGCCCGGCACCAGCAGGCCACCGCCGCTGAACCCCTGCGCCGTCCCCCAGCGGACTCAGGGGAGCCCCAGGGAAGAACCGGGGGTATCCCCGATGGTCCCGATTGCTCCTGGTTCGACAGTCTGGTGCTCGGCGCGCCGCGCGCCCTCCCAACCCACACCACAGACACCTGTCAGGGGACGTGTCATGGCCAAGGTCGCCGGGTGGATCACCCACCGCTACGTGAAGTACGTCGTCATCGCCTTCTGGCTCGGCGTGGTCGCGCTGCTCGGCCCGCTCGCGGGCAAGCTCACCGCCGCGCAGGACAACGAGGCGGCGAGCTGGCTCCCGAAGGACGCTGAGTCCACGCAGGTCCTCGAGCGGGCCGAGGCGTTCGTCCCGGCCGACACGGCACCCGCGGTCGTCGTCCTGGAGCGTCCCGGAGGGCTCACGCCCGACGACGAGGCGGCGATCGCCTCCGACATCGAGGAGTGGGGCGCGCTCGAGCACCTCGCGGGCGACATCGTCGGGCCCGTGCCGTCCGCCGACGGCGAGGCGGTCCAGGTGATCGTCCCGATCACGCTGACCGACTGGGACGAGTCGATCGGCGTCGTCGAGGCACTGAAGGCCACCGGCGACGACGACCCCGACGGCCTGCATCTGTACGTCACGGGACCGGTCGGGGGTGCCGCGGACTCCGCGAAGGCGTTCGAGGGCATCGACTCGACCCTGCTCTACGCGGCGGCCCTCGTCGTGATCGTCATCCTGCTGCTGACGTACCGCAGCCCGGTGCTGTGGCTGCTGCCCGTCATCTCGGCGGGCATCGCGCTGACCGTCGCGCAGGCCGTGGTCTACCTCTTGGCCGAGTACGCCGACCTCACGGTCAACGCGCAGAGCGCCGGCATCCTCACGGTGCTCGTCTTCGGGGCCGGCACGGACTACGCGCTGCTGCTCACCGCGCGCTACCGCGAGGAGCTGCGCAAGCACACCGACCGGCACGAGGCGATGGCTGTCGCGTTGCACCGCGCCAGCCCCGCGATCGTCGCGAGCGGCGCCACCGTGACCGCCGGGATGCTGTGCCTGCTGTTCGCGACCATGAGCTCGACCGCGGGCCTCGGGCCGGTGGCCGCCGCCGGGATCGTCGTGTGCCTGCTCGTCATGCTCACGCTCCTGCCGGCCCTGCTCGTCGTCGCCGGGCGCTGGGTGTTCTGGCCGCGCGTGCCGCACGCAGGTGACGCGGAGCCGACCGAGCACGGCTTCTGGGCGCGCGCCGGCGAGCGGATCGCCGTGCATCCCCGCGGGACCTGGCTCGGGACGGCCGTCGTCCTCGCGGTCGCGGCCCTCGGCGTGCTGCAGCTGGGCGCCACGGGCCTGTCGACCGAGGAGTCGTTCCGCGGCGAGCAGCCGTCGATCGTCGGGGAGAAGGTGCTGTCCGCGCACTTCCCGGGTGGCGCCGGGTCTCCCGTGGTGGTCCTCGCGGACGCCTCCGCGGCCGACGAGGTCCGCTCGACGCTCGCCGCGGTCGAGGGGATCGACGCCGCGTCGGTCACCGACCCCGCGGTCGTCGGCGGCATCGCCTACCTCGAGGGCACGCTCACCGACGAACCGGACTCCGACGCCGCCTTCGACACGGTCGACCGCGTGAGGGACGCCGTGCACGCCCTGCCGGCCGCCGACGCGATCGTCGGCGGCGAGACCGCGACCAACCTCGACGTCCAGCGAGCGTCCGCACGCGACAACGCGGTGATCATCCCGATCATCCTGCTGGCCGTGCTGCTCATCCTCGTGATGCTGCTGCGCGCGATCGTCGCGCCGCTCGTTCTCATGGGGACGGTCGTGCTCTCGTTCGGTGCCGCGATCGGCGTCTCGGCCCTCGTGTTCCGGCACGTGTTCGGCTTCGCCGGCGCCGACTCGTCGTTCCCGCTGTTCGTCTTCGTGTTCCTCGTCGCGCTGGGGATCGACTACAACATCTTCCTCATGACGCGTGTCCGCGAGGAGGCCGCGCGGATCGGGCACAGGCGCGGGTCGCTCGTCGGGCTCGCCGCCACCGGCGGTGTCATCACCTCGGCCGGGCTCGTGCTCGCCGGCACGTTCCTGGTGCTCGGCACGCTGCCCGCGGTGTCGTTCGCGGAGATCGGGTTCGCCGTGGCGTTCGGCGTGCTGCTGGACACGCTCGTCGTGCGGTCCGTCCTCGTCACGGCGCTCAACCTCGACATCGGCCCGCGCATGTGGTGGCCCAGCGCCCTCGCCCGGCGGTCCGACCCGCCGATCGAGACCGAGCCTGCCCGCGTCGTCGAGCGGGTGCCCGCGCCGGTCTGACGGACCGGGCGCGACGACGGGACGACGAGCGCGGGGGGCTCGTCGTCCCGTCGTCGCGCCCGTCGTACCGTCGTCCCATGCCTCGCACCATCGCGACCGTCACCAGTGCCACGCACGACGAGCTGCTCGACTTCGTCCGGCCCCGGCACCATCTGCTGCTCGTCACCACGCGCGGCGACGGTCGCCCGCAGGTGTCCCCCGTCTCGGGCGGCGTGGACGACGAGGGCCGCATCGTCGTCTCCACGTACCCCGGCCGCGCCAAGACGCGCAACGCCGAACGCGACCCGCGCGTCAGCGTGTGCGTGCTCTCCGACGAGTGGGACGGCCCGTGGGTGCAGGTCGACGGCACCGCCGAGGTGCTGCACATGCCGGCGGCGGAGGACGCGCTCGTCGACTACTTCCGCTGCATCGCGGGCGAGCACCCCGACTGGGACGAGTACCGCGCGGCGATGCGGCTGCAGGGCAAGAGCCTGCTGCGCATCACGCCCCAGCGCTGGGGCCCGATCGCGACCGGCGGCTTCCCCGCCGAGGTCGCAGCCCGCCTCGACGCCGTGGACTGAGCTCCGGGCGCGAACGTACGACACCGGGTGCGTGAAGCCTCCCACGCACGCCTTGCCTCACGAGATCGTCGAACACGGCCGCCCCGCACCCAGACATGGCCGAGAGATTCCGCGTGAGATAGCAGCCCGCTATCGTCGGCCTGTGGACATCTCACGGCAGCGGCGCGAGCTCGACCTGACCCAGGCAGAACTCGCGCGCCTGAGCGGTGTGCCGCAGCCGAACATCTCGGCGCACGAGACCGGCCGGCGACCGCTCGGACCCGTGCAACTGAGTCGCGTGGAGGCCGCGCTTCGCCCGCGACCGTCGCGCGCACTCTCCACCCACCGCGACGAGGTGCTGGCGATCGTCGGGCGACTCGGCGGCAGCAACGTCCGCGTGTTCGGTTCCACGGCGACCGGGACCGACACCCCGGAGTCCGATCTGGACCTGCTCGTCGACGCCGCTCCAGAGACATCGCTGATCGACATCATGCGGATGGAGATCGGGCTCGAAGACCTCCTCGGCGTCCCGGTCGACGTCGTGCACGACGACGGGCAAGGCCCGGTCGTGGAGCATGCCCGGGCGACCGCTCGCGCACTGTGAGCGACGACCCGGCGCGAGAGGCGAGGGCGCTCGCGGACATCGGGCACATGCTCCGCACAGCCGACCAGATCGCGGCACGCGGCCCTGCAGCGTTCGCCGACCCTGACGACGAGATCCCCTACCTCGCGACGAAGGCGCTGCTCATCGACCTCCAGACCGCTGTGGAGTCACTCAGCGTCGAGTTCAGGCAGGCGCACCCCGACGTCCCCTGGCGCGAGCTGAAGCGCATGCGCGACCGGCTCTCGCATCACTACGTGCGCATCGACAAGAGCCTGCTCTGGAACGTGCTCGCGCGCGAGCTGCCACGGCTGCGGGTCACGTTGCTCGACGAGGCGTGACGTCGCGGGTTCACATCGGCGTCGAGCACGATGCCCCCGCCGTGCCGCATCGCGAGGGAGGAGCCGAAGCTCGACAGGTCGTCACCCTCGCCGACGCCCAGACCTCGCCGTCCGCGCCGCCACGTCGCCGGGCTCGCGTCGCAGCGTGCTTCGCATCGCCCGGCACGACGAGCACCACAGCCCGCTCGCAGAGTCGTGCGGCGGAACCTCAAGCACCGGCCCCGCCGCACCGAAGAACTCCGACGTGAGGACCACCGCGCGCAGCGTCACCGTGATCGCGCTCGTCGCCGGCGTGTACGTCTTCCTCCTCGGGATCGTGGTGGCGATGCTCGCGCTCGTCTTCGTCATGGTGGACGAGGACGTCATGGGCACCATCGTGCCGATGACGGTGGCGCTCTTCACCATCTACGGCGCAGTCACAGCCCACGTGAAGCTCGCCCGGACCAGGGCCCCGCGAACTCTCGGGGTTCCGCTCACCCGAGCGGATGCGCCCGAGCTGTGGGGCGTCGTGGACGAGCTCGCGGCGCTCACCGAGAGCCGCACACCCGACCGGATCGCCGTCACGGCCCGCGCAAACGCGCATGTCGAGTGGCGCCCCCGCTTGTTCGGGTCACGACGAGCGCTCCACGTCGGACTCCCCCTGGTCTACGGGCTCGACGTCTCCGAGCTGCGCGCCGTTCTCGCGCACGAGCTCGGCCACTTCTCACGCGGTCACGATCGACTCGCGCCTCTGGTGTACGCCTTGCGGAGGGTGGCGATGACGACCGCCGACGAGATCGCGGGACCGGTTGGCTGGTTGCTCGACGGATACGCCCGACTCGTGCTGCTCACGACTGCCGCGACGAGCCGCCGGCAGGAGCTCGACGCCGACGTGTCCGCCGCCCAGGGGGCCGGTAACGAAGCCGCGATGGACGCGCTGCGGCACATCGCCGTTCTCAGCTCCGCCTGGGACTTCTACGTCTCGAACTACATCGAGAGGGCGGCGCGGGTCGGTGCTGCACCGACGGCTCCGGCACTCTTCGGCGGGTTCGAGGCGCTCCTCGCCGATCGCGCGCACGAGCTGGCCGAGCTTCGCAGTCTCGCGCCGGACGACACGCACTCTCGCTGGGACAGCCATCCGTCGACCGCCGCGAGGCTCGAAGCGATCGGGAAGCTCCCCACAACGCGCGGGGTCGCTCGCGACCGGCGCCCGGCACAGGCACTGGTCGGCGCTCTCCAACACATCGCCGAGCAGCTCGCCGACCTCGTCCTGGACGACACCCTGGAGCCCATGGCCTGGGACGAGCTTGCACCGCACGTGGCGCAGGCGGAGGCCCGACTCGGCGCTGACGTGGTGTTCCGCGCCGCTGCGCGTGTGGCTGACGTCGAGCGCGGCTCGCTCGCAACCGTGCTCGACCTCGGCGAGGCGGAGCGGTTCGACGACCTCTTCTTCGCGGTCGGCCTCCCCACGACGCAGACCGCGGCGAGGTACGAGGACTACGGCGACGACTACGAGTACGGCGACGACGACGAGGACTGCGAGGACTACGACGACGAGGACTACGGCGACGACGACGAGGACGAGGAGCACGTCGGCGAGGAAGCGGACAGCGACGTCGACGCGGACGACGCTCCGCCGGACGAGAGCTCGATGCGTAAGTCCCAGACGGCCCGACTGCTAGTGGCCGTGCTGGTCGTCGCACTCGTGGAGACGGGGGCCGCGCACTGGGAGAGCTTCTGGCGCGACGGCGACCACCTTCTCGGCCCGGACGGCGCGCCACTCGAGCTGCACGACCTCATTGCCACGGGAGTTCGTGGCGCCGACGGCATCCGCGAGCTGCGGGCTCTGCTCACGCTCCGCGGCGTCGACCCCTACGCGGTCGGCGCGAGCGGTCCGGCGAGCGCAGAGGGCGCCCGTACGGTCGGCGGCATCTCCAACGTTCGTGCCCTTGGTGCCGACCACGACGTCCTCGTCCTGACCACGGGTCTCGTCTTCGTGCCGAGTCCCGGGCAACCGCGGCATGGGCAGCAGCGACTCCGTGAGATCGCCAAGGTGCCCCCGGAGGGGCTCGAGGACGAGTTCACCTTCCTGCCCTGGGAGGAGGTCGTGAACGCTGGAATCTGGAACGTCAGACCGGCTGTCCTGATGCTGACGCTGTACGACGGGACCATCGTCGACCTGCGGATGAGCGACCGGAGCAAGGAACTCGTCCCCGGAGACAGCGAGCACCTCGTCGAGATCTGCCGTGGGATGCGAGCGCGCACGCTGGCGTCCTGACGCCGACGTGGCTTGTGCTCATGGCCCGGAGCATCGCGACAGAACACTTCGCCGCTCTCATCGGTGTCTCATGCGGGGGGAGCACTATGGGCGTATGAGCAGGAGCGCGCGCACGGTGCTGGTGGTGCTGGTCGCCGCGCTCGCGGTGGTCGGGGGTTCGTTGGCGGTCGCGTCCGCGCTCGCCGCGCCGGCCGACCGCACGCTGGACGGGCCGGTCGTCGTCAGCCCGGCGAGCCCGACGAGCCCGACGAGCACGCCCACGACGACCCCGACGGCGTCGAGCACACCGACGTCCACGCCCTCGAGCACGCCGTCCTCGTCGCCGAGCAGCCCGACGCCGGTCGATCCGGCGCCCCCGCGCACCCCGGACGACGACGCGACGTCCGACGACGACGGGGGCTCGGACGACCACGGCGGCAACCGTGGCCGCGGCGGCGGGGACGACTCGGGCGACGATGACTGACGCCGAACCGCCCCGCCGGCGCCCGTGGCGCACGGTCCGGGCCAAGGTCGTCGCGGCGACCGTCGCGATCGTCGCGCTCGGGTTGGCGGGCGCGGGACTGGCGACGTACGCGATCCAGCGGCAGAGCCTCGACGAGCGGGTCGACGACGGGCTGGCACGCGCCGCGGAGCGGGTCGCGCGCGTGGCGGAGGCCAACGCCGACCTGCCGGTGGGCGGGATCCTGCGGCAGGCGATGGAGGAGACGCTGCCGGCGCCGACGGAGGGCAGCATCGCGCTCGTCGACGGCGAGCCGGCCTGGTACGCCCCGACGACGGTCGGGGTGCGCCTCGAGGACGACCCGCAGCTCGTCGACGTGCTGCGGGGGCTGGCGCCCGAGGACGGCACCAGGCTGCGCACGGTGACGACCGACCTCGCGAGCTACCGGCTGGTGACGGTCCCGCTGGTCGTCGACGGCACGGCGGGCGGGACGACCGGCCTGTACGTCGTCGCATCGGTGCGGGACCGGGAGATCGCGGCGCTCGACGAGGCGTGGCGCACCTACCTCGTCGTCGCGGCCGGGGCGCTGCTCGTCGCCGGGCTCGCGGCGTGGCTGCTGCTCGGACGCGTGCTCGGGCCTCTGCGCGCGCTGCGCGAGACCGCCGCGCGGGTCGACGAGGGCTCGCTCGACGCGCGCGTGCCGGTGACCACCGACGACGACGTCGGCGACGTGGGCCAGTCCGTCAACGCGATGCTCGACCGTCTGCAGGCCAGCCTCACGGCGCAACGGCGGCTGCTCGACGACGTCGGCCACGAGCTGCGCACACCCCTGACGATCATCGGCGGGCACCTCGAGCTCATGGACGTCGACGACGCCACGGACGTGCGCGCGACGCGTGAGCTCGCGCTCGACGAGGTCGACCGCATGCGGCTGCTCGTCGACGACCTGCTGGTGCTCGCGGTCGCGGACCGCGAGGGCTTCGTGCGGCCCGCGCCGACGGACGTCGGCGTGCTCACCGACGACGCCCTGGACAAGGCGAGCGGGCTCGGCGAGCGGGCGTGGCGCGTCGACAAGCGCGCGGACGCGATCTGCGTGCTCGACGCGCGCCGCCTCACGCAGGCCTGGCTGCAGCTCGCGTCGAACGCGGTGAAGTTCTCCGCACCGGGCTCGACGATCACGCTCGGCTCGGCCGTCGCTGACGGCACGCTGCGCCTGTGGGTGCGCGACGAGGGCGTCGGCATCCCGCCCGACGAGCTCGGCCGGGTCTTCGAGCGCTTCGAGCGCGGCGACGCCGCGGCGGGCACCGACGGCGCCGGGCTCGGGCTGGCGATCGTCGCGGCGATCGCGCACGCGCACGGCGGGACGGTCGAGGTCGCCTCGACGCCGGGGGTCGGCTCGACGTTCGTCGTCGCCGTCCCCGCGTTCGTCGTGCCCGACGAGACGTCCGACGAGCTGCGCGGCGACCTGCCCGACGAGGTACCCGACGAGGTACCCGACGAGATGCCTGGCGGGATGCCTGGCGGGACGTCCGACGAGAAGGGGGCCCACGCGTGAGCGGCGTGCTGGTGGTCGAGGACGAGGAGCGGATCGCGTCGTTCGTCGCGAAGGGTCTGCGGGCCGCGGGGTACGCGCCGACCGTCGTCGGGACGGCCCGCGAGGCGTACGACCTCGCGGTGAGCGGCGAGGTCGACCTCATGGTGCTGGACCTCGGCCTGCCCGACGGCGACGGCTTCGACGTCCTGCGCCGGCTGCGCGCGGCGGGCTCGCGCCTGCCCGTGATCATCCTGACCGCGCGCGGCTCGATCGAGGACACGGTCGCCGGGCTCGAGGGCGGCGCGGACGACTACATGGCCAAGCCGTTCCGGTTCGAGGAGCTGCTCGCGCGGGTCCGGCTGCGGCTGCGGTCCGAGTCGGACGCGCGTGACGACACGACGATCCTGCGCCGCGGTGCCGTCACGCTCGACCTGCGCTCCCGGCGGGCGACCGTCGACGGCAAGGTGGTCGACCTGTCGGCGCGCGAGTTCGCCCTCGCGGAGACGTTCCTGCGCAACGCGGGGACCGCGCTGTCGCGCGAGCAGCTGCTCTCGCGCGTGTGGGGGTACGACTTCGACCCGTCGTCGAACGTCGTCGACGTGTACGTGCGCTACCTGCGCGGCAAGCTCGGGGCCGAGTTCATCACGACGGTGCGCGGCGTCGGCTACCGGTTCGAAAGCTGACGTTCGAAGGCTGACGTTCGAAGGCTGACGGCGGGCAGCACGACGCCGCCGGCTCGGCCACGAAGGTGACCTCGCCGGCGGCGTGAGCAGGGGCCCGTCAGTCGTCCGAGCCGCCGTGGTGGCCGGAGTCGTCGTCGCCGCCGTGGTGGCCAGAGTCGTCGTCACCGTGGTGACCCGAGTCGTCGGTCCCGTCATCGTCACCGTGGTGACCCGAGTCGTCGGAGCCGTCGTCGCCGCCGTGGTGACCCGAGTCATCGGAGCCGTCGTCGTCACCTTGGTGACCCGAGTCGTCGGAGCCGTCATCGTCACCGTGGTGACCCGAGTCGTCGGTCCCGTCGGGGTGACCCGAGTCGTCGGTCCCGTCGTGGTGACCGGAGTCGTCGGGGGCGTCGTCGTCGCCGTGGTGACCGGAGTCGTCGGAGCCGCGGTGATGGCCCGAGTCGTCCGGCTCGCTCGTCGGCGAGGCGGAGGGGCTCGGGCTGGCCGGGTCGGTCGGCTCGGGCGAGCTCGACGGCGTCGGGTCGTCGGACGCCCGGTGCGAGGGAGACGCGCTCACGGACGTGGCAGGGCTGCTGGGGGTCGACGAGGGCGAGTCGGACGCCGCGACGGCGGCACCTCCGACGAGCGTGAGCGCGCCGAGCGCACCGGCGACGACCCAGACGGGACGCGACAGCTGGAACATGGTTCCTCCTGAGGTTCTCCGGCGCGGACTGCCCGGGCCGATGCCACGAGGTTCGCGGCCGCGCATGAGGTCGACGGGAGACGCGGATGAGAGCTCTCTCATCACGCGGGAGGTCGGCCCCCGCAGACCCGCACGCGACCTTCACCGACCGTTCCCGTGTCCGCGCCCGCCCGACAGCCCGAACGCCTACGCTCGCGGGATGACCGCCCCGACCGCCGCGACGCCACCCGCGCCCGACGTCCCGGGGCCGACCGACCCGACGACCGACCCGACGACCGACCCCGCGACCGACCCGGCGACCGTCCCCGCCGCGGACCGGCACGCGGCGCCGCGACGCCGGCGCAGGCGACGCCGCGCCTTGTTCGTCGTGCTCGTCGTCGTCGTGGTGCTCGTGCTCCCGCTGGCGTGGGTGCAGGGCGTCGGTCAGACCCGGGTCCGCAGCCTCGAGTCAGCCGGACCTGCACCCGTCGCGCTCGTGCTCGGCGCGGGGCTGCGCCCCGACGGATCGCCGTCCACCTACCTGCGCCGCCGCCTCAACGCCGCGCAGAGCCTGTACGAGCAGGGCCGGATCGACGTCGTGCTCGTCTCGGGCGACAACAGCACGCCGTACCACGACGAGCCCGCGGCGATGCGCGACTACCTCGTCGAGCGCGGGGTCCCGGTCGACCACGTGGTGCTCGACGGTGCCGGTCTGGACACGCACGACTCGTGCGTGCGGGCGCACGACGTCTTCGGTGTCGACCAGGCGGTGGTGCTCACGCAGAGCTACCACCTGCGGCGGGCGCTGTTCTCGTGCCAGGCCGCGGGGATCGACGTGACGGGCGTCGGGGTCTCCGCCGCGAGCGTGCAGCCCAAGCAGGCGCTGATGTGGCGGCTGCGGGAGATCCCCGCGTCCTACAAGGCGTTCTGGGACGCCTTGACGTCGCGCCGGCCCGCGGTCGACGACGAGCCGTCCCCCACGATCGACGAGGCGCTGGCGACCACCGGCTCCTGACCGCCCGGACGGTCGCGGCCTGGCGGCAGGGCAGGATGGTCCGGGTGAGCGAGCGCGCGGACGTCCGGCTGGTGGCCCTCGACATGGACGGGTCGTTGCTCGACGACGACAAGAACGTCCCGCCGGGCTTCTGGCCGCTGCTCGACGAGCTGCTGGCGCGCGGCATCACCGTCGCGCCCGCGTCGGGCCGGCAGTACGCGACCCTGCGAGCCCAGTTCGGCCGCGACGACCTCGTCTACGTCGCGGAGAACGGCGCGTACGTGGTGCGCGACGGGGTCGAGCTGACGTCGACGACGCTCTCGTCGGACACCGCCCGCGCCGTCGTCGAGACCGTGCGCGCCGCGACGTACCTGGACCTGGGCGTCGTGCTGTGCGGCAAACGGTCCGCGTACGTCGAGCGCGCCGACGAGGCGTTCCTCGCGCACGCCCGGCCGTACTACGCGCTGCTCGAGACCGTCCCCGACGTGCTCGCGGTCGACGACGACGTGCTCAAGGTCGCCGTGTACGACTTCGGCTCCGCCGAGCGCGGCGCCGGGCCGCTGCTCGCGCCGTTCGACCCCGCCGACCGGGTCGTCGTGTCCGGGCTGCACTGGGTCGACGTGATGGCGCGCGGCGTCGACAAGGGTGTTGCGCTGCAGGTCGTGCAGCGGACCCTGGGGATCACGCCCGAGCAGACGATGGCGTTCGGCGACTACCTCAACGACCTAGGCATGCTCGCGGTAGCGGCGTGGTCCTACGCGATGGCGAACGCGCACCCGGACGTCCTCGCCGCGGCGGCCCATGTCGCGCCGTCCAACAACGACGACGGAGTGGTGCGGACCATCAGGGCCGTCCTCGACATCGCCTGAGGCCGGGCCGCGAGCGGGTCGTCAGCCCGCAGGCGTGCGGGCGGCGGCCGTGAGAGCGGCGAGCGTCGCGGCGACCGCGGGCACGCGCAGCAGGTCGGGCGTCGTGACGGCGTGCACCTGACGGGCGGCCGTCCCGGCGGCGGGGCGCACGACGACGCCGGGGTGGCGACGGGCGACGGGCCTGACGAGGTCGGGCAGCAACGCGACGCCGAGCCCGGCGGCGACCAGCGCGAGCACGGCGACGTAGTCGTCCGTGGCGTAGCCGATCGTGGGCGTGAAGCCGCGCTCGGCGGCCGCGGCCAGCAGGTGGCCCCGGCAGCGCGGGCAGCCCGCGATCCACTCCTCGTCCGCGAGTGCGCCGAGGTCCACCTGCTCGTGCGCGGCGAGACGGTGGCCGGCGGGCAGCGCGACGGTCGTCGCGTCGTCGAGCAGGTGACGCGTGACCAGCCCGACGAGGTCGTCCTGCCCCCGGCCGAGCTCGACGCCGGGGTAGGCGAACGCCAGCACCACGTCGCACGCGCCCTCGCGCAGGAGGCGCAGCGAGTCGGGCGGCTCGACCTCGTCGAGCGTCACGGACAGCCCGGGGTGCCGTTCGCGCAGCGCCGCGAGCGCGCGCGGCACGATCGTCGCCGACGACGACGGGAACGCGGCCAGCCGGACCCGCCCCCGCTGCAGGCCCGTGAGCGCGGCGACGTCGGCGTCCGCGGCGCGCAGCGCGGCACCGACCGCCGCACCGTGCCGGGCGAGCACCGCGCCGGCCTCGGTGAGGCGCACGGACCGGCCGCTGCGGTCCAGCAGCGCGGTGCCGAGCCGACGCTCGAGCCGCCGCACGTGCTGGCTGACCGCCGGCTGCCCGACGCCGAGCAGCGCCGCCGCACCCGTGATCGAGCCCGCGTCGGCGATCGCCCGCAGGGTCCGCAGCCCGCCGACGTCGACGACGCCGAGCGGGGCCCTGTCGAGCACACCCTCGTCGGACATCGGTTCCCCATCCATGCATCACCGCGAGTGATGCCATTGAGCATGATCTGGTCGTTGTGTGATGCTCCCACGGTGCCGAGACTGGTGGCATGACGACGCTCCCCGCCCTGCGCGCCGCGTTCGACCGCGTGCCCGGCTACCTCGACGCCGCGACCAACGGCCTTCCCGCGCGCGCGACGGTCGCCGCGCTGCGCGACGCGCTCGACGAGTGGTCCGCCGGCACCGCGACGACCGCCGGCTACGACGTGGCCGTCGCCCGTGCGCGGGCGGCCTACGCGACGATCGTCGGGACGCCGGTCACGGACGTGGCGATCGGGTCACAGGCCTCCGCACTCGTCGGGACCGTCGCGGCGTCGCTTCCCGACGGCGCGCGCGTGCTCACGGTGGACGGCGACTTCACGTCGGTCGTCTACCCGTTCCTCGTGCAGGCCGACCGCGGTGTGCAGGTCCGGCACGTCCCGGCCGAACGCCTGGTCGACGAGATCGTGCCCGGCACCGACGTCGTGGCGTTCTCGCTCGCCCAGTCGCGCGACGGCCGCGTCACGGACCTGGCCGAGGTCGCGGCGGCCGCCCGGTCCGTGGGTGCGCTCACGGTCTGCGACGTGACCCAGGCGACCGGGTGGATGCCCGTGGACGCGACGCTCGCGGACGTCACCGTGTGCGCGGCCTACAAGTGGCTCGCCGCACCTCGGGGAGTCGCGTTCCTCACCGTGGGCCCGGCCGCCCGCGAGCGCCTGCGGCCGGTGGCGGCCGGCTGGTACGCGGGCGCCGACGTCTGGCGGTCGGTGTACGGCCCGACGATGAGGCTCGCCGACGACGCCCGCCGCTTCGACGTGTCCCCCGCCTGGCTGTGCTGGGCGGGGGCCGCCCCCGCGCTCGAGCTGTTCGCGGCCGCCGACCCGCACGAGGTGCGCGCGCACGACGTGGGTCTGGCCGATGCGCTGCGCGCCCGTCTCGACCTGCCGCCCGCGGGGCGTGCGGTCGTCACTCTTCCCGACGACGAGCACGGCACGCTCCGGGCGCGGCTCGAGGCCGCCGGCTGCCGGGTCGCGGGACGCGGCGGCGGCGTGCGGCTCGCGTTCCACGTGTGGAACGACGCCGACGACGTCGAGCTCGCGGCCGACGCGCTGGCGGACGCGGGCGCCCTCGTCGGATCGGCCCGTCGGTCCGGTGACTAGCCTCGGAGCGTGACCGCCATCCCGACGAGGACCGGACCGCGCGACGTCGCCGGGCTGCTGCTCACGCCGGGCGCGGGTGCCGGGCGGGACCACCGCACGCTCGTCGCGCTCGAGGACGCCCTCGCGCCGCTGCCGGTGCGTCGCGTCGACTTCCCGTACCGGCAGCGCGGCTCGCGCATGCCCGACCGCCCGACCGTCGCGGTGCCGTTCCTGCGCGAGCAGGTCGAGGCGTTCGCCGCCGAGCTCGGGGTCGGCACCGACCGCATCGTCGTCGGCGGGCGGTCCTACGGCGGGCGGATGTGCTCGATGGCCGTCGCCGACGGCCTGCCCGTCGCGGGTCTCGTGCTGCTGTCCTACCCGCTGCACCCACCCGGCAAGCCCGAGAACCTGCGCATCGCGCACCTACCGGACATCGACGTCCCGGTGCTGGCCGTCTCGGGTCGCACGGACCCCTTCGGTACACCCGACGAGCTGGCGCGCGAGCTCGCGGCGCTCGGCGGCCCGTGGCACCTCGAGCTGGTGACCGGCCCGCACGACCCGGCCGACGCGCCGGTGATCGCCGCCGTACGCACCTGGCTCGGCTCGCACTGATCATTCCCAGCGTCAGCCGGGTGACATCATCGACTGGATCGACCCAGAAGCCGCAGACCGTGACGCGGGAGCACAGAGGAGCTGACGATGGCGAACGACGGAAGCGGGCGGCGGGAGACCGCCGGCCTCGCGCCGCGGCCGACAGCGCGTGTGCTGGTGCAGGAGGGCCAACGCGGTGCTGCGCCGGTCGCGTCGCGGGTGCCCGTGTCGAGCGCCCCCACGACGCCTCCGCCCGGCACCGCCGGCTCCTCGACAGGGAGCAAGTAGCTCCCCCGCTCTCAGGCCCGGCCACCTGGCTCGACCTGTGCAGAAATCAGGCCAGCGCAGCGGTGAACGCGGCGAGCGTGGCCGGGCCGAAGAGCACGAACCGCACGAGCTCGATGCCGTGCGCGAGCGGCGCGGACTCGTCGGGAACGTCCTGCGCGGTGCCCGACGACCAGGCCCGCACCGCGCCGACCGCGAGCCGCGCGACCTCGTCGACGTCCCAGCCGTAGACGCCCGCGCTGATCGCGGGGAACGCGATCGTCGCGGCGTCGAGGCCCACCGCGACCTCGAGCGAGGCCGTAAAGCAGGAGACGAGCATGCCTCGGTCGCGCTCGCCCGCGTGCCAGTTGGGTCCGACGGTGTGCACCACCCAGCGCGCGGGCAGGTCGAACCCCGGCGTCGCGACCGCGTGGCCGACGGGCAGACCCGCGGGCAGCTCCGTGCGTCGCAGCGCGCGGCACGCGTCCAGCAGCCCCGGCCCCGCGGCGGCGTGGATAGCGCCGTCGACGCCCCCACCCCCGAGCAGCGAGCTGTTCGCCGCGTTCACGACGACGTCGACGTCCTGCGTGGTGATGTCGCCGAGCACGGCCTCGATGCGCATGCCGTCATCATCGCCTGTCCGGGGGCGACCCGGCCGGGGACGCGACAGGGCCCCTCGGACGCTTACTCCGAGGGGCCCTCGCCGGTTCACACGGTAGGTCGCGTGCTGGTCCGGACGAGTGAACGACACGCGAACCGTCCACAAATTCCGTCCACAGGCCTGTGCTCATCTCGCGTTCGTGCAGGTCGGCCTGTGGACATCCCTGTGCAGCAAAATGTGGATAAAGAAACCTTCAGGAACCCCTTGCAGCGGTCCCGTGGGGAGGACTAGAAATCTCACATCGACCTCAACGGTTCGAGACCGCAGGACGAAGGGGCCCCTCGGGGACCTGGGCACCGGCGGACATCGATCGGGCGGGGTCGGGCCGGCCGGAAAACGGGCGACCACTCTCCTGGGGCGACCTAGGGGGCCGCGGATGACGCCGCGGAGGTTGCTACGGACCGGACGGTCGATCGCAGTCCAGCTCTCCTTCGAGGGGCACCGGTTCGCCGGGGTGCCGAGAAGGCGAGCGGGAGCCGCACCGTCAGAGCGGCGCTGGCCATCCGGTTCGCCGGGTGGCGAGGAATGGTCGGTTCGCCGGCGGTTTCTCTGCCTGTGGTCAACCGGGAAGGCCCCTCGGACGCTTACTCCGAGGGGCCTTCCTGTGTCTCCGGACAGTGCGCTCCGGCAGTGCAACGGGCAGTGTGCTCGGGCGGCATCAGCCGGCCGCGGCGTCCCGACGGATCACTCGGGGACCGACTCCAGCAGGATCGTCACGGGCCCGTCGTTGACGAGCTCGACGGCCATGTCGGCGCCGAACGCCCCGGTCGCCACCTCGAGCCCTCGCTCGCGCAGCGCCGCGACGACGTCCGCGACGAGCGGCTCCGCGACGGCACCCGGTGCGGCGGCGTTCCACGTCGGCCGGCGGCCCTTGCGCGTGTCCGCGTACAGCGTGAACTGGCTGACGACGAGCACGGGCGCCCCGACGTCGACGGCGCACTGCTCGTCGCGCAGGATCCGCAGCTCCGCGATCTTGCGCGCGATCAGCTCGACCTGAGCCGGCCCGTCACCGGGCGTGACGCCGACGAGCGCGAGCAGGCCCGGCCGGTCGATCCGGCCGACCACCGCGCCGTCCACCGTCACCGCCGCGCGCGTCACGCGCTGCACCACCGCCCGCACCGCTCAGCCCCCGAACGTCGCGACGACCGCGCCGACCGGCTCGCCGTGGCCCAGCACCGGCGTCGCGCCGACCGGCCCGACGACCGCCGGATCCACCCCGGCGACCGCGAGCGCCGCCGCGAGCACGACCGCGCGCGGCCGCGCCGAACCGTCGGCGATCTTGAGCGCCACCGCACCCCCGTCCGGCAGACCCGCGGCGTACACGCTCTCGGCGCCGTCCTTGGCCACCAGCCCGGGCAGCGCGGTCATGAACGCGGTCGCGTCGCGACCCGTCCCCGCGACGAGCCATGGGTGCGTGCTCATGGCCCGCGCCACACGCCGTTCGGGCGTCGCAGGCGGGCCCGCAGCGGCCGACGGGCGGCCGTCGCCCAGGCCCGTGCCCGCACCCTCGTCGGACCCGTCGTCCTGCGCGATCCGTCCGAACGCCCGCGCGAGCCCGACGAGGCTCGTCGAGAACAACGGGGCACCGCACCCGTCGACCGTCACGTGCGTCACGTGCTCGCCGGTGAGCTCCCCGACGACGCCGCGCAGCGCGACCTGCAACGGGTGCTGCGCGTCGCGATAGCCCCCGGTCGGCCAGCCCGCGGCGACGCAGGTCGCGAGCATGCCCGCGTGCTTGCCGGAGCAGTTCTGCGTGAGCGACGCGGGTCCGTGCCCGTCGGCGCGCCACTGCCAGGCCGCGTCGGCGTCGAGCGGGCGGTCCGGCGTGTTGTCCAGATCGGCCTCGGTCAGCCCCGCGTCGGCGAGGATGCGCCGGACGACCGCGAGGTGCCGGGGCTCGCCGTTGTGGCTCGCGCACACCAGCGCGAGCGCCTCGTCGTCGACGTCGAGGCCCTGCCGGAGCATCCCGACCGCCTGCAGCGGCTTGAGCGAGGACCGCGCCCAGAACGTGGCGAACGGGTCGCCGAGCGCGAGCCGCAGCGAGCCGTCGGGCGCGAGCACGACGAGGTGCCCCGCGTGCACGGACTCGACGAGGTCGCCGCGCAGCACGCGCGCGAGCGGGACGGCCGTCGCGCCGACGTCCGGACCCTCGATCGGAACGGCCGGACCTGCCGGACCGACCGGCTCCACGGAGCTCACGACGGGTGCCTCACCAGCCGCCCGACGGCCCCCGCGGGCCGCCGCCGCCGCCGCGGCGCGAGTACGGCTCGACGGCGGGCTTGACGTCCACGAGGTACACGATCGCGGCGACCGCCGAGACGATGCCGAGGAAGAACGACAGGCTCAGCGGCGGCAGCGTGAGGAACGAGACGACCGTCGCGATGCCCGTGACCGTGAGCCACAGGTTCTTGGTGCGCTTGCCCGCCGAGACGAACGCGGCCGCGGGACGGCGCGCGCAGTCGACCAGTGCCCACACGCACAGCGCGAAGATCACCAGCATGAAGGCGAGGAACACGAACCACTGGAGAGTTCCGACGAGACCCACGCGGTGAGCCTACGGTGCATGCACCCCGCGGCGCGTCACGGCACGACGCGAAGGCCCTCCGCGCGTGCCGCGGCGGCCAGGTGCTCGTCCCACGCGACGACGACGAGGTCCGGCGAGCGCAGCGCGAGCGCGGAGGCCAGGTGCAGCGCGTCGGCGGCCCGCAGCGGGTGGTACCCGACGAGCGTCGCGGCCCCCGCCGTCACCACGTCCTGCAGCTCGACGACATGCAGCGCCGCCCACAGCGGTTCCCACGCATCGAGCGCCGCCTGCGCGTCGTCGTCGGTCAGCAGGCCCGCGCGGTGCCCGGCCGCCAGGACCGCACGCACCTCGGTGTCGGCCAGCCGCGAGGTCGCGACGAGGTCGGCGCCTTCCCACAGCGCGGCCGCGAGCTCGGAGCCCGGCTCCTGCACGCACAGCTTCACCAGCGCGCTGGTGTCCAGGTAGCAGATCGCCACGTCGGCCAGGCCTCAGCGACGCAGCCGGCGGACCAGGCCGGACACGGCGTTCGCGGGCCGGGCGGTCGTGACCGGGGCGGCGGGTTCGCGCTCCGCGCTCGCGGGCGCCAGCAGGCCGTCGCGCTCGAGCCGCATCAGCAGGTCGGACGCCTCGATGCCCGTCAGCCGGGCGACGGGGATGCCGCGTTCGGTGATGACGACGTCCTGCCCCGCGCGCGCCGTCTCGATCCACTGCCTGAGCTCTGCGCGCAACGCGCTGACCGCGACCTCCACGCGCCGACCGTACCGCGGCCGGCGCCGCGGCGTCCGCCGGGTGCCGCGACGTCCCGGTCGGCGGACGGCTCAGATCTCCGGAAGCGCGGCGCGCGCGGCCGCCGGGTCGACGTCGGCCGCCTCGAGCAGGTCGACGACGAGCGAGCGGGCGAGCAGCACGAGGCTCTGCACGTGCCAGTCGTCGGGCGCGAGCACGAACGGGTCGAGCGACGCCGCGGCGGCGAGCAGCTCGCTGCAGGCCCGGTCGGGACGCACCCCGCCGCTCGTCGCGGCCGACAGGTCCTGTGCGGCGATCGCGAGGTCGAGCACCGTCGCGGCGAGCCCGTCGAGGTCGTGCGTCGCCGGCGCGTCGACGACCGGCAGCGCACGCCGCACGAGCACGCGGGTGTTGCGCATCGCGCGTTCGGCGTGCACGGAGGCGACGACGAGGGCCGCGAGCTCGTCGCGGTGCCGGCGCACGGCCGGCGAGATCCGCGCCAGGTCGCGCGCGTTCGTCGCGGCGTCCGTCCAGTCGTCGAACACCGGCTGGGACGCCCGGCCGCGCACCAGTGCGTCCTCGACGAGCGTCGCGGAGCGCTGCGCGAGCCCGTCCTTCAGGCCCAGCAGCACGGTCGCGACCTCGTCGAGCGCGCGGCCGCCGAGCGCGCGCGGGTGCCGGCGCGGGTCGGACGGGGTGAGCAGCGCGACGCCGAGCGCGAGCGCACCGCCGACGAGCGCATCGGTCCAGCGCCCGAACGGGCTGCCCGCCGTGCCGACCGCGGGCAGCCCGACGATCACGATGGCCTGCACGCCGGCCTGGGTCGTGAGCATCGCGCCGCGGTCGAGGAACCGCGCGACGAGCGCGGCGACGAACAGCACGACCGCGACCTGCCACACGCCCGAACCGATGACGTGCACGACCGCGTCGCCGAGTCCCACGCCGAGCGCCACCCCGACCGCGAGCTCGGCGACGCGCCGCACCGAGCGGTCCATCGAGAAGCCGAGCGCGATCCACGTGCTGACGGGCGCGAAGAACGGGTACGGGTGCCCGAGCACGTGCCGCGAGAACGCGAACGCGAGCCCACCGGCGACCGCCGCCTGCAGGATCGGGAACCACGCGGAGCGCACCCGCGCGACGCCCTGCCGGGCGCGGGCGCGCAGCAGCACGCGCGTGTCGTGCAGCGTCGGTCTGGACTCGGCCGCGGCCAACGTCAGCCCGCCCTCAGAGCGCGGGGTGGACGCCGAGACCGCGCGTCAGTGGACCTCGCTGCGCGGGCCGGTCCGTCGAGACACCCTCTCCGGGCACGACCGTCTCCTGCCCCGCGCTCACGTGCGTCCCGTCCGCGAGCACGACGAGCGGCGCGTCCGCCGGCAGCGACCGCTTGACCACCGCGAGCGCGACCGGGCCGAGCTCGTGGTGCCGCGCGACGCTCGTGACGTGCCCGACCTCGCGGCCGACCGCGTAGACGTCGCCCGCACCGTCCTGCGCGTCCGCACCGCGCGGCACGGCGTCGTGCACCGCGGCACCCGGCTCCGGCAGCACGTGGCCCGAACCGTCGAGGTGCAGCAGCACGAGCCGACGCGGCGGCCGGCCCAGGTTGTGCACGCGCGCGACGGTCTCCTGGCCGCGGTAGCAGCCCTTGTGCAGGTGCACCGCGGTGCGCAGCCAGTCCAGCTCGTGCGGGATCGTGCGGTGGTCGACCTCACGGGACGCGCGCGGGCGCCAGGCCTCGACGCGCGCAGCCTCGGTGGCCCACGTGCCGACCAGCATGCCGCCGGCCGCCTCGCGCGCCGCCACCTGCACCACCAGTTCGGCCCGCGGGACCAGCACGAGCCGCCAGTCGCGGTCCGCACCCGGGTGCTCGTCGTCGGGCGGTCCGTAGCGGGTGCCGCCGGGTGCGACGAACGGCCACGGGTCGCTCCACGTGACGGGCTCGTCGGCGGTGCCCTCGGCGCGCACCGGCTCGCCGATCGCTGCCCAGTCGTCGGTGACGTCCACGACCTCGACACGCAGCGTGAAGCGCATCCGGTCGAGCCAGGCGGCCAGGGCCGCGGGGGTCTCGGTGAGCAACCAGGTCGCCTCGCCGTCGTCGACGACGCCCGCGGCGTGCTCGACGTGTCCCTGCGGGCTCAGGACCAGCAGCTCGGTGGACCGGCGGGGCGTCAGTCCCGTGAGCTCGGCCGAGGTGATCGAGTGCAGCCACGTCAGGCGGTCCGGGCCGGCGACGCGGACCACGCCCAGGTTCGACTGGTCGGCCACCGCGCGGCCGCGGGCCAGGGCCCGCTGCTCCGCGGTCGGGTCGCCGTAGTGCCAGGCGACGCCCGCGTCCGGGCCGCTGCCCGCGACCGCGCCGCGTCGGCCCAGCAGCGGGCTGGTGTGCCGGGGGGCCTCGCCGTGCGTCGGCCGGGCGTCGTGCTCGAGCGTGTCACTCACCGCTCAGCCCTCGCCTTCGGGCGCGGCGTCGTCGGACGCTGTCCTGTCGGACGCCGTCTCGTCGGACGCCGTCCCGTCGGAGGCTGTCTCGTCGGAGGCTGCGTCGACGCGCACGAGGCGCGCGGAGGCGTAGGTCTGCAGCGGCTGGCCGAACGCGGCCAGGTCGTGCGCCCACATCAGCTCGCCGTTGACCAGTCCGTACAGCCGCGTGCCCGCGGTCACGTCCGCACCGGTCGCGGTCCGCGCGACGAGGTCGCTGATCAGGTCCACACGCCCGTTGCCGACCGCCCCGACGTACACGGTGACATGACCGGACGGGTCCGCGAGCAGCACCTCGACCGGGAACTTGGCGTCCTCCAGGTCGGCGGGCCGCTCGGGCGGGATGCGCCAGAAGCCGGACTCGGTCGACCACACGGGACCCTCGCCCTCCGGGAGGTCACCGCCCGCGGCGTCGGCCTCGTCGCCCGTCCCGGCGAGCGCCGACGCGTCGTCCGGGGCGACGACGAGCCGGATCGTCGACGAGTACGAGAGGTACGGACCGCCGTCGTGGTCGAAGACGACGTCCTGCGTGAAGGTCGACTCCTCGACCCCCGGGTAGCCGACGACACCCTCGCCGTGCCACCGCCCCACCAACCAGGCGAGCGGGTAGACCTCGGGCGCGAGCCCCTCGGGCAGGGCGAACGTCATGGGCGGTGCCTCCTCGTTCCGGCGGTCGGCGGGCCGCCGGGCGTCCTCAGCGCTGGCTCTTGAAGAGCCGCAGGACGACCAGCCCGGCGGTCCAGGCGATGGCGAGCGTCGCGGCCACCAGCAGGCCGATGAAGAGCCCCTCGAGCGCTGTCATGCCGTCGATCCTAACGACCACCGGCACCCGCGGTGTTCCGGCCCCTCGAACTGCCTCAGCGCGCCGCGCGCAGCCGCAGACCGAGCAGGTACATCTCGCAGCCGAGGCACAGCCCGAACGCGGCGTTCAGGAAGGCGGCAACGAGTGCGATCGCGGCGCTGATCGGCACGGCGGCCTCGACACCCAGCAGCCCGAGCAGCAGACCCACGCCTGTCACGACCAGCCCGACGAGCTGCGCGAACCGCGGCGGACGCGGGTCCTCGAGCTCCGTGGGCGCCGCGAGCCGCGGCCGCACGAACCGGCGGAACACCCAGCCCTGCCACGTGCCGCCGACGCCGCGCGCGACGCCGAGCGCGAAGCTCGCCACGACGAGCGCGAGCACGGCCGTCGCGGCCGGCGTCATGCCCAGCAGCAGGACCACGACGAGCAGCACGGCGGTCAGCGCCGCACCGAACCGCGGCCCGCGCGGGTCGATCCCCGCGGGGCCGGGGCGGTCCGCGGTGGAGGTCGTCGGGTCGGCGTCGGGGCGGGGATCGGTCATCGCGTGGTCTCCTGGGCCAGCCGCTCGAGCGCGTGGTGCGCGTGCCGGCGGTCGGTCGCACCCGACATCCGCCCGACGACGACGCCGGACGGGTCGAGCACGAGCACCGTCGGGGTGCGCATGACATGGAAGCGTCGCACCAGGTCCAGGTGCTGCGCCACGTCCAGCTCGACGTGCGAGACGCCGGGCTCGTGCGCCGCCAGCTCCGCGAGCACCGCATGCGTGCGGCGGCACGGTGCGCAGACCTCGCTCGAGAGCTGCACGAAGGTCGCGACCGAGCCGAGCGCGATCCCGAGCTCGGCGGGTCGCAGCCGGTCGTCGCGACCCTCGTCGTGCGCGTCCGCGGCACCCTCGTCGTACGCCTCCGCCGCCCGCACGACGTCCGGCGGGACCGCGCTGTAGCGGCCGTTGCGCGAACGCCACCACAACCCGACGAGGGTCGCGACGGCGAGCAGGGCGACGACCAGGAGTGCACGCGGCGGCACGCTCAGCCCACCAGCACGCGGCCGACGACGTACACGAGGATCCCCGTCACCGCGACGGGCAGCGTGACCGCCGCGAGCGCGGGCGTGCGGCGCTCGAGCGACGGCAGCCGGTCGAACAGCGTGTGCAGCGACGCGACCAGCACGCCGACCGCGAAGCCGAGCGCGACGCCCGCACGCACGTCGATGTCGGGCAGCAGCGCCCCGGTCGCGACCCCGGCGAGCACCGCGACGGTCGTCGTGACCAGCGCCCCGATCCAGCCGTGCAGCGGGAGCGCGACGACCGCGGACCCCACGGCGAGCGCGAGCGCACCCACGACGACGATCGGCTCGCCTCCCGGCGTGCGGCCGATGGCCACCCACCCGGCCGTCGCGACCGCGACGAGCGTGCCCGCGACCGTCCCGGACACCGACTCGACCATGCGCTCGCGCCCGTCCCTGCGCAGCAGCTCGTTGACGAACGCGAGCAGGATCGACGTGGCGAACACGATCGGCAGGTTGCGCAGGTAGGGCTGGTCCGGCACGAAGTGCACCGCGAGCACCGCGCCCACCCCGCCCAGGCCCACGACCGCCGACGAACCCGGCCGGAACGGCAGGCCGGCCAACGCGGGCCAGCCGAGCGCGAAGGCCACGACGAGCAGGATCCCGACGATCGTGACCGGCAGCCCGCCGAGGTAGCCCGCGACCGCGACGACGGCGGCGAGCGCCGCAGTGACGGTCGCGCGTGTGGCGAGAGGCATGGCGCGCAGTCTCGCAGAAATCCACGCCGCTCCTGGAACGGCCCCGGACCTGGTCGCCGCACGCGGTACCGTGTGCCTCACTCGCCGCAGGGAGGTGACCGGTGGCAGACCTTCTGCTCCTGACTCCGGCGTCCGGCGGATCGGCCCAGGTGCTGCCGGCGCTCGGACTGCTGTCGCATCGCGTGCGGGTGCTCCCCGTGGAGCCGTCCGCGCTGGTGGACGCCCCCGACGCGGACATCGTCGTGCTCGACGCGCGCCGCGACCTGGTGACGGCACGCACCACCTGCCGGCTGCTTCGGGCGACCGGCCTGTCGGTACCCCTCGTGCTCGTGCTCACCGAGGGCGGCCTGACCGTGGTCACCGCCGAGTGGGGTGTCGACGACATCGTGCTCGAGTCGGCCGGTCCGGCCGAGGTCGAGACACGGTTCCGCCTCGTGATGGAGCGCGCCGCGGTCGCGGGCTACGACGACGCGCCGCAGGAGATCAGCTCGGGCGAGCTGACGATCGACGCGGGCGGCTACACCGCCCGCCTGCGGGGCCGCCCGCTCGACCTGACGTACAAGGAGTTCGAGCTGCTCAAGTACCTCGTGCAGCACCCGGGCCGGGTGTTCACGCGCGCCCAGCTCCTGCAGGAGGTCTGGGGCTACGACTACTACGGGGGCACCCGGACCGTCGACGTGCACGTCCGGCGCCTGCGGGCCAAGCTCGGGCCCGAGCACGAGCAGCTCATCGGCACCGTGCGCAACGTCGGGTACCGGTTCGACCCGCCGAAGGACCGCCGCGCAGCCAGCGATCGCGACACAGTTCCCGAGCCAGCAGCCTGACGTGCGGGCCGGCCGAACCGACCCGCCGCGGTCCCTGTTCGCCGGGCTGACGCCCGGTTCCGCGCGCAACCTCGCCGACACGCTGCGCGAGGAGCGCGTCGGCGGCGTGCTCCTGCTCGCGGGCACCGTCGCGGCCCTGCTGTGGGCCAACCTGTGGCCCGCCGCCTACGAGACGGTCAGCGAGACCGTCGTCGGGCCCGCCGCCCTGCACCTGGACCTGACGCTCGCGCAGTGGGCCTCCGACGGGCTGCTCGCGATCTTCTTCTTCGTCGTCGGGCTCGAGCTCGTGCGGGAGCTGACCGTCGGGGAGCTGCGCCGCCCCGCCACGGCGGTCACGCCGATCGTCGCGGCCGTCGGCGGCATGCTCGTCCCCGCCGCGCTCTACCTCGCGGTCAACCTGCCCGCCGGGCGTGGCACGCCGCACGGCTGGGCCGTGCCGACCGCGACCGACATCGCGTTCGCGGTCTCGGTGTTCGCGCTGGTGGGGCGCGGGCTGCCGGCCGCGCTGCGCGCCTTCCTGCTCACGCTCGCGGTGGTCGACGACCTGCTCGCGATCATCGTGATCGGCACCGTCTACACCGAGCACGTGCTGCCGTGGCCGCTGATCGGCTCGGTCGGTGCGGTCGCGCTGTTCGCCGTGCTCCTGCGCCGGGGGATCGTCACGGGGTGGCTGCTCGTCCCGCTCGGGTTCGCGGCCTGGGCGCTGCTGCACGCGTCGGGCGTGCACGCCACGATCGCCGCGGTGGCGCTCGGGCTCGCGGTCCCGGCCAGTCCCGCGGCGACGCGCCGCGCCTTGCGCCTGACCGAGGAACCCGAGGACTCGCTGGCCGAACGCTGGGAGCACGCGTGGCGGCCGTGGTCGGCGGGCCTGGCCGTGCCGCTGTTCGCGCTGTTCGCGGCGGGTGTGACGATCTCCGGCAAGGCCCTCGCGGAGGCGGCGGGTGACCCGGTCGCCCAGGGTGTCGCCGTCGGGCTCGTCGTGGGCAAGCCCTTGGGCATCCTCGGCGCGACCTGGCTCGTCGCCCGGTTCACCCGCGCGACGCTCGCGCCCGGGATCCGCTGGGGCGACGTGCTCGCGGTCGGCGCCGTCGGCGGCATCGGGTTCACGGTGTCGCTGCTGGTCGCGGAGCTCGCGTTCGGGCCCGACTCGCCGCACGAGGAGCACGCCGTCCTGGCGATCCTCGTGGCGTCGCTCACCGCCGCCGTCATCGGTGGCATCCTGCTACGCGTGCGCGGTCGTCACCATCTCAGCCTCTCCGAGTCGTCGTGACCGCCGTCGACTCCGCCTCCCTGCTGCTCGACGGCCCGTGGCAGCACCGGTTCGTCGCGGCCAACGGCGCGCGGTTCCACGTGGCCGTCAGCGGTCCCGACGAACGCGACGCGCCGCTCGTCGTGCTCCTGCACGGCGTGCCGCAGTTCTGGTGGGCCTGGCGGCACCAGATGCCCGCGCTGGCCGCTGCGGGCTACCGCGTCGCCGCGATGGACGTGCGCGGCACGGGCGGGTCCGACAAGCCGCCGCAGGGCTACGACGTGCCGACGCTCGCCGCGGACGTCGCCGGCGTCATCCGCTCGCTCGGCGCACCCGAGGCGGTCGTCGTGGGCACCGGCACGGGCGGCGAGATCGCCTGGGCCATGGCCTCGCTCCAGCCCGACGTGACCCGTGCGGTCGCGGCGCTGTCCGCTCCGCACCCGCTCGACGCCCGCGCGCACCCGTGGTCCACGGTGCGCCCGGCCGCGCTGCGACGACTCACGTACGTCCAGCTGCCGTCGCTCCCCGAGCGCGCCCTCGCGCACGGGGACCTCGCGCGCCGGTGGTTCTCCGAGTGGGGCGGACCCGGGCCCTGGTGCGACCGCGGGACCGAGCAGACCTACCGCTCCGCGCTGCGCGTGCCGTTCGCCGCGCACAGCCAGCTCGAGCAGCTGCGCTGGCTGGGCCGGTCGCTGCCGCGGCTCGACGGTCGCCGCTACGTCGTCGGGCTGCAGGACGCCCGGCCCCTGCCCACGCTGCAGCTGCACGGCGCGCACGACGGGCTGCGACCCGCCGCGCACGCCCCGCTCTCGCGCGAGGTGGCCGAGCTGCTCGGCCCGGACCACCGGTTCGAGCTGGTCGCCGACGCGGGCCACTTCCTGCCCGAGGAGGCGCCCGAACGCGTCACCGCCGTGCTGCTCGAGTGGCTCGAGCGCGTCACGGCTTGACGAGCGCGGCCGCCCTGACGGGGTCGGTCTCCCCCACGCCGAACGACGGGCACAGCCGCGCCACGGGGCACGCACCGCACGCCGCACGCCGCGCGTGGCACGTGCGCCGGCCGTGGAAGATCAGCCGGTGGCACGCCATGGTCCAGTCGCGCCGCTCGAGCAGTGCGCCGAGCTCGCGCTCGACCACCAGCGGGTCGTCGCTGGTGGTGTAGCCGAGCCGACGGGACAGGCGCAGGACGTGCGTGTCCGCCGTGATCCCCGGCACGCCGAACGCGTTGCCGAGCACGACGTTCGCGGTCTTGCGCCCCACCCCCGGCAGCGTCACCAGATCCGCCAGACGGTTCGGCACGCGCCCGTCGTACCGCTCGACGATCGCCTGCGACAGACCCATGACCGCGCGCGCCTTGGCGCGGAAGAAGCCCGTGGGCCGCAGCACGTCCTCGAGCTCGTCGGGGTCGGCCGCCGCGAGCTGCGCCGGTCCCGGCCACCGCTCGAACAGCGTCGGCGTCGTCGCGTTGACCCGCACGTCGGTGGTCTGCGCGCTCAGCACGGTCGCGACGAGCAGCTCGAACGGGTTGCGGAAGTCGAGCTCGCACCGGGCATCCGGGTAACGCTGCGCGAGCAGCCGGTCGACCCGTCGGGCGCGGCGGGTGCGGGCCAGAGGCGTCTCGGGGTGCGCGTCCGGCTCTGTCGTGGTTCGCGGGGGCGTCACCCGGGCAGCGTACGTCCAGGTCCGCGCGACGCCCTGGGGCACACCCCATACGTGGATCGCCGTTGCTCCCGTGGGGTGATTCCCGAGGTCACTCGGCGTTCGGGGTCAAGTACGCGGTCGTTCTGTCCGAATCTTCCGGCAGAGCACCACCGCCCTGAGGAGGACACGCGTGACGACACCTGTGGAGCCCCGGGTGCGCGACCTGCGGCTGGACCGCACCGCGCTGCGCGAGGAGCAGGCCAGGGTCGGTTGGTGGCGGCGGCTGGTCCGGGCCCGGCTCGACCTCGCGGTCGCCAGCGCCGCCCGACCCCGCAACCTCGGGGAGGACGTCGCGTTCCAGCTGCCGCTCGACGTGAGCCTCGCGGTGCCCGGGCCCCGCGAGCTGTGCGACGTGCTGCCGTCGTCGTCGAACGACCTCGAGCACCTCGACGCGCTCCGCAAGCTCGACGCACGTCTCGAGCACTACGAGCAGGGCGTCAGCGACGCCCTGTGCCGCGCGACCGACCGGCTGATCGCACGGCTCGCGGTCGACCCCGCCCTCACGTCCGACTGGATAGGCGAACCGCTCGGCGGAGGCTGACGGACGAGCCGCCGCCCGCACCCCGGGTATTCCGGCGTGCCCGGACACGGGCCATCGCACCGACGCGGCGGGTGAGATGGGGCACACTTGACGTCGAGCACGCCGCTGACCAGCGACGCTCCCGTTCGAAGGAAGAGGTGCCCATCGTGGCTGACGACGTCGTCCTGTCGGCTCCCCTGTTCGCCGGCCTCGACGAGGAGCCGTCCCTCGCGCTCGTCGCGAGCATGACGGCGATCGCCGTCCAGCGCGGCGACGTGCTGTTCCACGAGGGTGACCCCGGCGACCGCCTCTTCGTCGTGCGCGAGGGCAAGATCAAGCTCGGTCGGCGCTCCAACGACGGCCGTGAGAACCTGCTCGCGGTGCTCGGCCCGGGCGAGATGTTCGGTGAGCTGTCGCTGTTCGACCCGGGCCCGCGCACGGCGACCGCGACCGTCGTCGCCGACGCCGTGGTCGTCGAGCTCGGTCACAGCGAGCTGATCGCCTGGCTGCAGGACCGCCCCGAGGTCGCCCAGCAGCTCCTGCAGGCGCTCGCACGCCGGCTGCGCCGGACCAACGAGGCGCTGGCCGACCTGGTGTTCTCCGACGTCCCCGGCCGTGTCGCCAAGGCGCTGCTCGACCTGTCGACCCGCTTCGGCGAGCCCGTCGACGAGGGGATCCGCGTGGCGCACGACCTCACGCAGGAGGAGCTCGCGCAGCTCGTCGGGGCGTCGCGCGAGACCGTCAACAAGGCACTCGCGGACTTCGCGGCGCGCGGCTGGGTGCGTCGCGAGGGCCGCGCGGTCGTCCTGCTCGACGTCGACCGGCTGGAGCGCCGCGCGCGCTGAGCGCACCCGGACGTCCGACCGCTCAGCGCAGCTCGACGACGATCTCGACCTCGACGGGCGCGTCCATCGGCAGCACCGCGACGCCCACGGCCGAGCGCGCGTGCACGCCCGCGTCCCCCAGGACGTCGTGCAGCAGCAGGCTCGCGCCGTTCACGACGGCCGGCTGCCCGGTGAACGCCGGGTCGCTCGCGACGAACCCGACGACCTTGACCACGCGCGCGATGGTGTCGAGCGCGTCGGCACCAGCCGGCCCGCCCTCCCGCTCGACGAGTGCGGCGACCGCGGCGAGCGCGTTGAGCCCCGCGATGCGCGCGAGCCCCGCCGCATCGTCGGACGTGACCTCGGCGCCCACCTTGCCCGTCGCGGGCAGCGCGCCCGCGACGAACGGGAGCTGGCCCGACGTGTAGACGTACGAACCCGTGCGCACGGCAGGGACGTAGGCCGCGAGCGGCGCGGCCACCGTCGGCAGGGTCAACCCCAGCTCGGCGAGCCGCTGCGCGGCCCCCATCAGGACTCCTTGGGCCGCTTGAGGTAGGCGACGAGGCCGTCACCCGGCCCGGGCACCACCTGGACGAGCTCCCAGCCGTCGGCACCCCACTGGTCGAGGATCGCCTTGGTGGCATGGATGAGGAGCGGAACCGTGACGTACTCCCACCTGGTCATGGGCACACCCTAGCGGCGGCGCGGCCGGGGCTGCGCGGCTGGGGCGGCTCGGCCGCGGCGGCGCGGGGCCTCAGGGTGAGACGAGCTCGTCGTCGAGCACGAGCTCCGAGTGCCACGACCGCACCTCGGGGCGCTGACGCAGCAGCGCACGCCGCTCCCGCTCGGTCATCCCGCCCCACACCCCGAAGTCCATCCGGTTGTCGAGCGCGTCCGCCAGGCACTCCAGCCGTACCGGGCAGCCGATGCACACCGCGCGTGCCTCCCGCTGCGCAGGGCCCTCGACGAACAGGTCGTCGGGGGGCATCTTGCCCGCGCCGCAGGACGCCATGGCCGTCCAGTGGCCGTCGCGTGCCGAAACCACAGCAGTCCCTCCCCTGTGGGCGCTCGCGCGCGGCCGGTCCGCCCCTGCGCACGACTCCCTGGGGCAACGTAGCGTCTGACCTGCACTCTTGACGAGACTCCGTTCGGGTCATTCCACCGAGCGGACCAACCCCGTCCTGGCGGTCTGCGACGGCCGCCCGGAAGCGATGTGCAGGTCCGGTGCAGGATCGCTCGTTCGGCACGACGACGGAGCGGTCGCCGAGGTCGGCCGACTACCCTGACGGCATGCCGAAGCCTGCTCGTTCGCGGGGGCGACAGGTCAACGTGTTCCAGGCGTTGGCGCTGTTGCTCTCCTTCGTCCTCGTCGCTGCCGTCGGCGGCGTCCTCACCGCCGGTCTCGTGCTGCCCGGCGTCGCGATCGCCAACGGCGTGACCAACATGACGACCGAGGCGTTCGACGACCTGCCGACCGAGCTCGACCAGGGTGAGCTGCCCGAGAAGTCGCGCATCCTGGCGGCTGACGGCACGCTGCTGGCCACGGTCTTCTACCAGAACCGCGTCGTCGTGCCGCTGACCGAGATCGCGCCGATCATGCAGAAGGCCGTGATCGCGGTCGAGGACAAGCGCTTCTACGAGCACGCGGGCGTCGACGTGCAGGGAATGCTGCGCGCCGCCGTGCGGAATGCCGCGAACACCTCGCAGGAAGGCGCCTCGACGCTCACGCAGCAGTACGTGAAGAACGTGCTGATCGAAGCCGCCGATGACGAGAAGGACGACGCGGCCAAGGCGCGCGCGATCGAGGCGGCGCGGGAGGCGGAGGGCACCGAGGGCATCGCGCGCAAACTCCGCGAGGCGAAGCTGGCGATCACGCTCGAGAAGACCATGACGAAGGACGCGATCCTCGAGCGCTACCTCAACATCGCGCAGTTCGGTGCCTCCGTCTGGGGCGTCGAGGCCGCAGCCGAGCGCTACTTCTCGGTCCCGGCCGCCGATCTGACCTACCTGCAGGCGGCGACGATCGCCGGCATCACGCAGTCCCCGTCGCACTGGGACCCGCTGCTCAACCCGGCGAACGCGCAGGAGCGGCGCAATGTCGTGCTGCTGACGATGTACGAGCAGGACTACATCACCAAGTCCCAGTACACGGCGGGCAAGGCGACCCCGATCGCCGACACGCTCGTGCCGCAGGAGCCGAAGCGCGGCTGCATGTCGACCTACACGTCGGTGCCCGGGTCCGGCTACTTCTGCGACTACGTCACCAAGGTCATCCGCGACGACCCCGCGTTCGGCAAGACCCGGGACGAGCGGCTCCAGCGGCTCTACCGCGGCGGTCTGACGATCACGACCACGCTGCGCCCCGAGAACCAGCTGCAGGCAGACACCGCGGTCAAGGCCGGCGTCTCCGTCAACGACCCGTCCGGTGTCGGCACGGCGATCGTCGTCGTCGAACCCGGCACGGGCCAGATCGTCGCGATGTCCCAGAACCGCAACTACAACAACACGCAGACGGTCGGGCCCCGCGACACCTCCGTCAACTACTCGACGTCGTACACCTACGGCAGCTCGACGGGCTTCGCGCCCGGTTCGACGTTCAAGCCGTTCACGCTGCTCGAGTGGCTCAAGGCCGGGCACGCGCTCGAGGAGACCATCGACGCCAGCAAGATGTCGTACGAGATGACGGAGTTCAACTCCTCGTGCGGGAACTTCGCGCCCGGGACCTACAAGTTCAACAACTCCGAGGGTGGCACGCGGCGCCCGATGACGGTCCTCGAGGCGACCGAGAACTCGGTCAACTCCGGCTACATCGCGATGGCCGCGCAGCTCGACCTGTGCAACATCATGTCCGACGCGGCCGACCTGGGCGTGTACCGCTCGGCCGACACGGAGAACGCGACGACCCCGATCCCCGCGCTCCCGGCCAACGTCATCGGCTCGGACTCGGTGACGCCCCTGGCCATGTCCGCCGCGTTCGCGGCCTTCGCGGCCGACGGCGTGTACTGCACGCCGGTCGCGATCCTGTCCGTGACGGACCCGGAGGGGAACTCGCTCGCGGTCCCGGACGCGAACTGCCACCAGGCGATCGAGTCGAAGTACGCCCGCGCGGTCAACTACGCGCTCGAGCACGTCTGGCAGGGCACGGCGAGCTCGCTCGGCTACCCGGACTACACCGCCGCCGGCAAGACCGGCACGACGTCGGCCAACGAGGACACCTGGTTCGTCGGGTACACCCCGAAGCTCGCCGCGGCCGTCTGGGTCGGCTACCCCGAGGGCTTCCACTCGATGAACGGCGCGACGATCAACGGCCACACGTACTACTCCGGTCCGTACGGTTCGTCGATCGCCGCCCCGAGCTGGCGCGCGTTCATGGACGCCGCGACCGCGGGCCAGGACGTCGGCTCGTTCCCCGCACCCGACGACGACCAGGTCTACGGGCACCGGATCTCCGTGCCGAGCGTCATCGGCCTGAGCGAGTCCGACGCACGGTCCGTCCTCGAGGAGCGCGGGTTCCGCGTGTACGTCTCCAGCTCGAAGGTCTCGTCCGACCTGCAGGAGGGCCTCGTCGCGAAGCAGAACCCGGCGAGCTGGGCCGTCAAGGGTTCGGTCATCACCCTGTACCTGTCCGACGGCTCGAAGTTCCAGCCGCCGGACCCGTGCCAGGAGAACCCCGACTCGTGCGGCCCGCCGGACAACGGTGGCGACGACGATCACCGCGGCGGTCCCGGCGACGGCGGGTGGGGCAACGGGTGAGCCCAGCCGCCAGCGCCGCGCGGCTGGTGGGCGCGGCGACGGCCCTGGCCGCCGGCGCACTGGCCTGGTCGTTCGTCGAGGCTCGGTGGTACGCGCTGCGCGAGGTGAGCGTGCCGGTGCTGCCGCCCGGGCAGGCGCCGCTGCGTGTGCTGCACGTCGCGGACCTGCACCTGACGCCGTCGCAGCCCGACAAGGTGGCCTGGGTGCGCGACCTCGCGTCGCTCGACCCGCACCTCGTGGTCGACACCGGTGACAACTGGGCGCACGACGACGCGATGGGTCCGCTCATGACCGCGCTCGAGCCGTTGCTGGCCCGGCCCGGCGTCTTCGTGCTCGGTTCGAACGACTACGTCGCGCCGCAGCCGAAGAACCCGGCGCGCTACCTGCTCCCGGACGCCCGCCGTGCGCCCGCGCGCCCGCCGCACCAGCTGCCCTGGCGCGAGCTGGTCCGCCGGCTGACCTCGGCCGGCTGGCTCGACCTCGACAACCGCCGCGGCGTCCTGGACGTCGACGGTCGTCGGATCTCGTTCGTCGGGACCGACGACGCGCACCTCGACCGCGACCGCATGCCGCCCGCCGGCGGCCCCGACGACGCCCGCACGCGCGCCGACGAGCCCGTGGACTTGCACCTGGGCGTCACGCACGCGCCGTATCGCCGCATCCTCGAGGCGATGCACGACGACGACGCCGACCTCGTGATCGCCGGCCACACGCACGGCGGCCAGCTCGCAGTACCGCTCTGGGGCGCGCTCGTGACCAACTGCGACCTCGACCCGGCACGTGCCAAGGGCCTGCACGGCTGGCCCGGTCCGCGGCCCGACGCCCCCGGCGGAGCGGGTTCCACCTGGCTGCACGTGAGCGCCGGACTAGGCACCTCGCCGTACGCCCCGGTGCGGTTCGCGTGCCGGCCGGAGGCCACGCTCCTGACGCTCACGGCCGTGCCGGGCTGACCCGCACCGGGTTTCGTGAGTCGCGGGTTCGTCGGCTATCCTTGCGAGGCTCCACGGGGTGTGGCGCAGCTTGGTAGCGCGCTTCGTTCGGGACGAAGAGGTCGTGGGTTCGAATCCCGCCACCCCGACGCACAAGAGTGAAGGCCCTGGTCATCGGACCAGGGCCTTCACTCGTTCTCGGGTGTCAGCGGCGCGGGCCCAGGTAGCTGACCGGGCCGTTGGACGTCCGGATGTAGACGTGGATGTCGGCGGCGGGGTCGGTGGGACCCTCCACGACCTCACGACCGTTCGAGGTGTCGATGTCGAGCGCCACGGGCAGGCCCGTGCCGTGCACCACCACGGGGCCGTTGCTCGTCGTGGCCCGGATGTTCGCCCGCGCGTCCGCGACCTCGACCGCGCCGTTGCTCGACTCGGCCACCACGTCGCCCGCGACGTCCTCGACCGTGACACGCCCGTTGCTCGTGCGGAGCGTCGCGTCGCCGCCCAGTCCCGTGGCCTCGACGGCGCCGTTGCTGGTGCGCACGTCGACGTCGCCGACGATGCCCTCGGCGCGCACGGCGCCGTTCGAGGTCCGCACCACCACCGCGGTGTCCGCGGGGAGCGTCACGTCCAGCGCGGTGTCGCAGTTGGACACGTTGCGCCACGTGCAGCGGTAGGAGACGACGAGACGGTCGGCGGACTCCTGGACGACCCAGGTCGGGTCGGAGAACGCGAAGCGCGCGCTGCGGTCCACCACGACCTCGTCGGAGCCGGGGGCTGCAGCGGTGACGGTCACGTCGCCGTCGGCGACGAGCTCGACGGTCGCGGCGGCCGCGAGCGTCTCCTGGGCGGACACCTCCTGGCGGGCGACGAGGCTCGCAAAGCTGATCGAGGCGTCCAGGATCACGACGACGCCGATCGCGCCGCCGACCCAGGCGAGCGTGCGCCCGAGCGAAGAGCGCCGCGGGTCCGCGGGCGGCGGGGTCGTGGGCGGGGTCGTGGGCAGGGGGGCCTGCACGGCGGTGGTCATGACTCTCCGTTCGGTCGGTGCTCGAGCCAGCGCAGCACGGCCAGCACGCGACGGTGGTCGTCGGAGTCCGGGGGGAGCCCGAGCTTGGTGAGGATCGAGGTGACGTGCTTCTCGACAGCCGGCAGCCCGACGACGAGCCGGTCGGCGATCGCCGAGTTGGAGCGACCCTCGGCCATCAGAGCCATGACCTCGCGCTCGCGCGGCGTGAGGTCCTCGAGCCCGGTGCGGGTCGCGCGGGCCATGATCTGCGCGACGACCTCCGGGTCGATGACGGTGCCACCGGCTGCGACCCGCGCGATCGCGTCGAGCAGCTCGTCCACGTCGGTCACCCGGTCCTTGAGCACGTAGCCCAGGCCGCGCACGTCGCGCGCGAACAGCTCGCGGGCATAGCGCTGCTCGACGTACTGCGAGAGCACGAGCACCGGCAGCCCGGGGTGCAGGCTGCGCAGGTGGATCGCCGCCCGCAGCCCCTCGTCGGTGTGCGACGGCGGCATCCGCACGTCGGTGACCAGCACGTCGGGCGTCGCGGCGGCCGGGCCGAGCGCCGCGACCAGCTCGTCGGCCGTGCGGTAGCCCGTCACCTCGTGCCCCTCGGCGGTCAGCAGTCTGGTCAGGCCGTCCAGCAGGAGGACCGAGTCCTCCGCGATCACGATGCGCATCCGAGCTCCACGGTGAGGGTCGTGCCGGCCCCGGCGGGGCTGGCCAGGTCGAACGTGCCGTCCAGCGCCGCGACGCGGGCGCGCAGCCCGTCGAGCCCGGAGCCGGGTGCTGCGACGGCACCGCCTCGTCCGTCGTCGTGCACCACGAGGCGCAGCCGGCCGTCCGCGCACGTCACGGTGACGTCCGCGCGCGTGGCGGCGGCGTGCTTCGCGACGTTCGTCAGGGCCTCGGCGACGACGAAGTACGCGGCGGCCTGCGCCGCGGACCCGCAGCGGGCGAGCGTGTCGTCGTCGGGCGTGCGGACCGTGACGGGGACCGGGCACCGGGAGGCGAGCGCGCTCAGCGCGGCGTCGAGTCCACGGTCGGTCAGGACCGCCGGGTGGATGCCGCGGACGAGGTCGCGCAGCTCGGCGAGCGTCTCCTGCACCTCGCGGTGCGCGTACTCGAGGGCGGCGGCCGCCTCCGGGTCCGACGAGCTGCGCCGCCTGGCCGCGCCGAGCTCGAGCCCGAGCGCGACGAGCCGCTGCTGCGCGCCGTCGTGCAGGTCGCGCTCGATGCGGCGGCGTTCGTCGTCGGCGGCGCCCACGACGAGGTCGCGGGTGACCTCGACGTGCGCGGCACGCTCCTCGGCGCGCTCGCGTGCCGCATCGGCCAGCGCCACCTGCTGCGCGGCGACTGGGCTGCCGAGCAGGCCGCGTGCCATCCGGACCTGCAGCAGCGACGCGCCCTGCGCGGCGAGGGCCGCGAGCCACAGGGCCACGACACCGGCCCCGACGAGCACGAGCGACAACGCCCCACGCGACAGCCCGGACCAGTCCTGGAGCACCGGACCCGGGCCGTAGGCCGGCGCCAGGATGCCGGCGACCGCGGCGCCACCGAACCCGGCGACCAGCGCGAACGCGAACGAGCTCGTGAGGACCGAGAGCACCGCGTACCCGCTCGCCGCCCAGGCGCGGCCGTCACGCAGGGGCGTGAGGAGCTTCGACCAGAAGCCCGGTCCGCCGCGCGGGTGCACGGGCGGCTGCACGATCGCGCCGGTCTGGGCTGCGAGGCGAGCGATCTCGACGCGTGCGAACCACCGCATCACGAGCTGGGACAGGACGAGCATCGGCAGGCCCAGCCCCAGGACCAGGACCAGCGAGACGCTCGTCGGGATCCAGGCCAGGAGGAGCACCCCGACTGCCAGCAGCCACGGCCAGCCGACGATCGTCTGCGCGACGGCCCGCCAGGTCGACCCCGACACCGGCGCCAGCGCGAGCTCGCGACCGCCGCGCAGCGCGGGCGCGACGGTCCCGAGGTCGTACGCGGTCGACGGGCAGGGACCGACGACGGGACCGGTCTGCGTCGGTGCCGGGGCCAGGTGCAAGGTCATGCGACGAACCTAGGGCGCCCGGCTCGCCCGGGGACATCCCGCCGTCCCACCGGTCCCCGGTAGGGACTCCCCTACCGACGCGCCGGACCGCTCCCCGAGGACGCCGGCCGCACGCGTGGGCGCCGGCAGGACGTGGCGCCCTCGCGCGCGCCTGGCGCACTCGAGGTCGAGCGGCGGCGTCAGCGGTTCAGGCGGGCAGCCAGGAGCTCGGCGATCTGGACCGCGTTGAGGGCGGCACCCTTGCGCAGGTTGTCGTTGGAGATGAACAACGCCAGGCCGTGGCCTTCGGGCGCGCCCTCGTCGGCCCGGAGCCGGCCGACGAGCGACGGGTCGCTGCCCGCGGCCTTGAGCGGCGTCGGCACGTCCTCGAGCTGGACGCCGGGCGCGTCCGCGAGCAGCTCGCGTGCGCGCTCGGGCGAGATCGGCCGGTCGAACTCGGCGTTGATCGACAGCGAGTGCCCGGTGAACACCGGGACGCGCACGCAGGTGCCCGAGACGAGGAGGCCGGGCACGTCGAGGATCTTGCGCGACTCGTGCCGCAGCTTCTGCTCCTCGTCGGTCTCGCCCAGCCCGTCGTCGACGATCGACCCGGCGAGCGGGATGACGTCGAAGGCGATCGGCGCGACGTACTTCACCGGGTCGGGGAACGCGACCGACGAGCCGTCGTGCACGAGCCCGAGCGTGTCCTGCTCGACCGCGGCGCGGATCTGGCCGTCGAGCTCCCGGGCGCCGGCCAGGCCCGAGCCGGAGACCGCCTGATAGGTGGACACGACGAGCCGCCGCAGGCCGGCCTCGGCGTGCAGCGGGCGCAGCACGGGCATCGCCGCCATCGTCGTGCAGTTGGGGTTCGCGACGATCCCCAGCGGGATCTCGTCGAGCGCGTCCGGGTTCACCTCGGACACGACGAGCGGCACCTGCGGGTCGCGCCGCCAGGCCGACGAGTTGTCGACGACGATCGCGCCCGCGGCAGCGAACCGCGGGGCGTGCTCCTTCGACGTGCCGCCGCCGGCCGAGAACAACGCGATGTCGATGCCCGACAGGTCGGCGGTGGCGACGTCCTCGACCACGACGTCCGCACCGCGCCACGGCAGCGTCGTGCCCGCCGAGCGCGCCGACGCGAAGTACCGGATCGAGGCGACCGGGAAGTCGCGCTCGTCGAGGAGGCGGCGCATCACGGCGCCGACCTGGCCGGTCGCGCCGACGACGGCGACCCGCACACCCTGCCCGCTCATCGTCCGGTCCCTCCGTACACCACGGCCTGCTGCTGGTCGGAGTCGAGCTCGAACGCCGTGTGCACCGCGCGCACCGCGTCGTCGAGGTCGTCCGCCCGGGTCACCACGGAGATGCGGATCTCCGAGGTCGAGATCATCTCGATGTTGATGCCCGCATCGCTCAGCGCGGCGAACAGCCGCGCCGAGACCCCGGGGTGGCTCTTCATGCCGGCGCCGATGAGCGACAGCTTGCCGATCGTGTCGTCGTACTGCAGCGAGTGGTAGCCGATGTCGGGCTGACGCTCGGTGAGCGCCGACATCGCGGCCACCCCGTCGTCCGCGGGCAGCGTGAACGAGATGTCCGTGAGCCCCGTCGCGGCGACCGAGACGTTCTGCACGATCATGTCGATGTTCACGTCGGCGCCGGCGACGACCTGGAAGATCCGGGCCGCCTTGCCCGGGACGTCCGGCACGCCGACGACGGTGATCTTGGCCTCCGAGCGGTCGTGCGCGACGCCCGCGATGATCGGCTGCTCCACGGTGGGGTCCTCGCTCTTCTCGTTGGTGACCAGCGTGCCGGGGTGGTTGGAGAACGACGAGCGCACGTGGATGGGGACGCCGTAGCGGCGGGCGTACTCGACGCAGCGGAGCACGAGCACCTTGGCGCCGGAGGCCGCGAGCTCGAGCATCTCGTCGTAGGAGACGCGGTCGAGCTTGCGGGCGGAGGGGACGATGCGGGGGTCGGCGGTGAACACGCCGTCGACGTCGGTGTAGATCTCGCAGACGTCGGCACCCAGGCCCGCCGCGAGCGCGACCGCCGTGGTGTCGGAGCCGCCGCGGCCCAGCGTCGTGACGTCGTTCGTCGACTCCGTGACGCCCTGGAAGCCCGCGACGATCGCGACCTGGCCCTTGTCGACCGTCTCGCGCACACGCGTCGGCACGACGTCGACGATGCGCGCGCGACCGTGCACCGCGTCGGTGATGACGCCCGCCTGCTGTCCGGTGAAGGACTTCGCCCGGACGCCGAGGTTGTTGATCGCCATCGCGAGGAGCGACATCGAGATCCGCTCACCCGCGGTCAGGAGGATGTCCATCTCCCGCTGCGGGGGCACCGGGCTGATCTGCCGGGCGAGATCGATGAGCTCGTCGGTGGTGTCTCCCATGGCCGAGACCACGACGACGACGTCGTCCCCGGCGCGCTTGGCCGCTGCGATGCGCTTCGCGACCCGCTTGATGCTCTCGGCGTCCGCTACGGACGAACCGCCGTACTTCTGCACGACAAGTGCCACGTGCTGCTCCATCTGTCGCCGGTCGCCGTCTGTCTCAACGGCCCGCCGGGTCTTTGTAGGTCGCGGCGATGGTAGCCACGACCGCGTGGCGGACGCCAGCGATATCAGGATGTGGTCGCGACCTCGCGCAGCGCTCGTCGGAACGGCCGGCACGTGAGTGCGAGCACCACGACCGTCAGGCCCGCGGGCAGCGCGGCGACGAGCAGCGCGAGCGCCCCACCCTCCCCGACGAGGGCCGCGACGACGATCGCGAGGATGCCGCCGACGGCCACGACGAACGCCGTCGGGACCAGGTCGTCGAGCCACCTGCCGCCCGCGCGGGGTGCCGTCACGGAGACCGCGCACAGCACCGCGACCGCGGCCGCGACGACGAGCACGACGGCCAGCGCCCCCGCACCCGGGCCCATGGAGTCCGTCGCAGCCAGTGCGAGGACACCGAGCGCGATCCCGCCCAGCAGCACGGCGACCAGCCACACCACGACGACGAACGCGCGACGGCGACCGGGCGTCAGGCGCCGCTCGTCGGTCACGACACGACCGCCTTCGGCCACGACCCCCCACCGAACGCGGCGTCGGCCAGGCCTCGCTCGATGTCGGACTTCGCGTTGCCGGAGTCGACACTCAGCTTGATGCCGGCGGCCGTCGTCGCCGCGAGGAACGCCGCGACGCCGACCCCGAGCGCGAACGGGGCCGCCGGCGCCGTGAACACGCCGCACGCCGCCGCGATCGCCGTCGCCGCCAACCCGAGCAGCGTGACCAACGCGACGCCGACCGCCACGAACTCCACCCACAACGCGGTCGCGACGGCCCCCAGGGCCTTGCTCATCGTGTCGGCCAGGCTGGTCTTCGCCGCGGCGATCGCCGCGCGCTGCGGACCGAGCGCCTGCTTGTACCGGTCCGCCGCGATGCCGACCCACACGTCGTCGGCGAGCAGCGTGCCGGCGTCCGCCACGGTGGCCTCACCGCCCACAGGCTGGCCGACCTCGTTCGTCCACCGGCCCGCGAGCGCCTGGAGGGCACCCGGGTCGCCGGGTCTGCTGAAGTACCGCGCGATCCAGTCCCACAGCGGGGTGAGCTTCTCGCACAGCCAGTCCCAGGCGTCGAGCAGCCGGTCGCGCAGGTAGCCGAGCCAGTCCGGGATCCGCCCGATCGTCTCGCTGACCTGCTCGTAGAGGTCCTGCACCGCCTCCTGGAGCTGCTGCACGAGCTGCTCGAGCTCCTTCAGGAGTGCGTTCGCGTCCATGTCGTCCCCCTCGTCGATCCCGTTCCGGTGGTCATTCGCGCGGGGTCCACATGCCCGCGTACGTCGCCCGCGCGCGCTCGTCGCTCGCGGCGTAGGCGTCGCGGACCTCGATGAGCGTGGTCCCGATGAGGTCCGTCTCGACGCGGCCCTCACCGAGACGGCTCGAGATCGTCGACACCGCCCGCGAGTACACGTCGAGGAGACCGCTGTCGACCGCGGCCCAGGACAGCTGGACGTCCGTGGCCGTGAGCGTCGCGGCGGTCTTGCTCGCCGCGTCCAGCACCTCGGACAGCTCGTGCCAGCGGCCGGCGTCCTCCGTCAGCGCCTCGAGCGCGATCGTCAGGTCCACTGCTCCTCCTCGGTTCCTGCGCGACTGGTGCCGGCCGGCTCGGCCGTCGTGGTGTCCGCCGCGTTGCGGCGCAGGCTCGCGACGAACGCCTCGGGGTCGTCCATCGCCCGCGACAGCCGCCCGACGGGGCTGTCGGCGACGATCGCGGCGGGGTCGTGCCCCGCCGCGGCCCGGCCCGCCTCGCGGAGCGCCTCGAGCGTCTGGTGCGCGACGTTCGCGGCGTGCGCCCGCGCAAGCCACGACTCGTCGTACCGGATCGCGAGCGGCGCGCCGAGGCCGCTGACCGCCGCCTCGACGTGCCCGTCCGGGCTACGTCCGACGAACTGCGCGGCGACCGTCGCGTCGAGCTGCGCGCGCAGACCGCGCACCGAGTCGTTGACCTCGCGGAACGTCGCCACCAGTGCCTGCAGGACGTCGGGCGGGACGGAGTCGCCGCCCGCTGTCAGAGCGGCCTTGAGGCGGTCGACCGGCGCGGTGTCGGGAGGCACCGGTGCCGCGGGGGTGGGCGGCGGCCCGTCCGTCTCGACGACCGACTCGCCCCAGGCCTGCAACCGGGCCACACCGGCCGCCTGCACGGCCTCCAGGACCGCCGCGCCGAGCAGAGCCGGCTCGACCTCCTGGTCCCAGCCGGTCGCGATCCGGACCGTGGTCACCCGGCCGGCGGCGTCCAGCCCCACCTCGACCACGCCCGCACCGTCCTGCCCCCTCGACGGCCCTGTCGCGGACCGCCCGAATGGCGCCGCCGCTCGGGCGGTCGCCTCGGCGAGCCGGTCGAGCTCCGATCGTGTCGGCTCCTGCACGTGTCCCCCTTCGTCGCCGTCGCGCCTGCACCGTATCAACCCGCCCGATTTGTCGCTGACGTTCCTCCACAACTGCGTACCCGTCCGGTCGCACGCCGCGGCCCGCGGAGTCATCCCGCGGTCGGATGCCCCCGCTCGCGCGACTTCGTAGCGTGCCGAGCATGACGACAACACCCGACGAACCGGCCGGCAACGCGGCCGGCAGGGACGCCTCCGTCGCAGCCACGTCGGTCTCGCCGCCGCCACCTGCCCCGGCACTCTCTGCACCGCCCTCGTCGGCGCACGGGATCAGCGTGCGGGGCGTGCGACGCGCGTTCGGCACCGTGCAGGCGCTGGACGGGGTCACGTTCGACGCCCGGCCCGGCGCCGTCACCGCCCTCGTCGGACCGAACGGCTGCGGCAAGACGACGCTGCTGCTCGTGCTCGCGGGCCTGCTCGTGCCGGACTCGGGCGAGGCGCGCGTCGCCGGGCTCGACCCCGTGACACAGGGGCCGTCGGCCCGCGCCCGCACCGGCTGGATGCCCGACGCCTTCGGCACGTGGGACTCCCTGACGGCACGCGAGGTGCTCACGACGTTCGCCGCCGCCTACCGGATGCCCGGTGGACGCTCCCGGGCGAGGGTCGACGAGCTGCTCGCGACCGTCCACCTGTCCGAGTACGCGCAGCGCCCCGCGAGCGTGCTGTCGCGTGGCCAGAAGCAGCGGCTCGGCCTGGCCCGCGCGCTCGTGCACGAGCCGCAGGTGCTGCTCCTCGACGAGCCGGCGTCCGGCCTCGACCCCCGCTCGCGCGTCGACCTGCGGCTGCTGCTGCGCCGCCTCGCCGACGAGGGCTGCACGGTACTGGTCTCGAGCCACGTCCTGACCGAGCTCGAGGAGATGTGCGACGACGCGGTGTTCCTCTCGCGCGGTCGCACGATCGACGCGCCGGCCGGCGGGTTCGGGTCCGCCCCGGGCGACTCCCGGCGCACCTACCACGTGCGCGCGCTCTCGTTCGCGACGCTCACCGGCTGGCTCACCTCGGTGGGCGCCGCGTGGCGTCCCGACGACGAGGCCGCCGCGACCGTCGGCGACCCGCCCGGGGCGGGTGGTGTGCACCTCGAGGTCGCGGGCGACGAGGGTGCGGCCACTCTCGTGCGCGACGCTGTCGCGGCCGGGGTGCCGCTCGTCTCGATCGCACCCGCGACGGGCGCCCTGGAACGTGCCTACCTGGCCCTCGAGGAGGAACGGCGATGACCACGACGCTCGACGAGAGCCCTTCGACCGAGACGACCCGCGCGCGCGACGTGTGGGGCCTGTCCGCCCACGGCGTGCGGACCGTCGCCGCGCTCGAGCTGCGTCAGCGGGTGCGTTCGACGCGCTGGGTGGTGGCGCTGATCGTCTGGGTCGTGGTGATCGGCGCGATCACCGTGCTGATCTCGGGCGCGATCGGCCAGCTCTTCGGCACGTCCGACTCGTCGCTGAGCGACGAGCACGGCGCGCTGCTCTACTCGGCGGTCGTGTTCCTGGTGCTCGGGCTCGGTCTGCTCGTGACGCCCACGCTGTCCTCCACGTCGGTCAACGGCGACCGCGCCGCGGGCACGCTCGCGACGCTGCAGGTCACGCTGCTCACGCCGGCCGAGATCGCGTTCGGCAAGGTCCTGGCGTCGTGGGTCGCCGCGTGCGCCTTCCTCGTCGCGAGCACGCCGTTCCTCGCGTTCGCCATCGCGACCGGCAGCACCCCGTGGGTCTCCCTGCTGCGGGTCGTGCTGATCGTCTCGCTGCTGCTGGCGTCGGTGTGCGCGATCGGGCTCGGGATGTCCGCGCTCGTCGCGCGCGGTGCCGGCTCGACCGTGCTCACCTTCGTCGTCGTGGCCGCCACGACGTTCCTCGCGCCGCTCCTGTTCGGGCTCACCTACCCGGCGGTCTCGCACGACGAACAGGTGCAGGTCTGGTCGATGCCCGCCTCGTGGACCGGCGAAGGTGACATGACCTGCGAGTGGACCACGCAGCAGCGCAGCGTCGGCCACACCGAGCGCACCTGGTGGCTGCTCGCGATCAACCCGTTCGTCATCACCGCCGACGGCGCCGGGACGCCCGCGAGCAGTTCGCAGGGCGCCTCGGACGGCGACGCGCTCGGCGGGTTGCGTGACGTGGTCCGCCAGGTGCGTTCCGGGCCGACCGCAGGGCTAAACGAATGCTGGAACGACCCGGACAGCTTCCCGTCGCAGGACGCCGTGACGGCGCCGGTGTGGCCGTGGGGCCTGGCCGCCAACCTGCTGCTCGGCGCCGCCGGCCTCGTCGTCGCGATCCGTCGCCTGACGGTCCCCCGGCGCACGCTCCCCCGCGGGACGCGCGTCGCCTGACCGCCCGGCGACCCGCCCGGTCCCACCGGCGGGCCGCCCGCGGGTCCGTCAGGGCTGCAGCGCGTCGTACTCGGCCTCGGCTGCGACGTCGTCCTCGACGTCCAGCCGCAGGTGCCCGAGCATCACCTGGAGGGTGCGCAGCAGGCTGGAGGCCCGCTCGCCCCAGTCGGACAGGTAGGAGAACTGCCACCACCACAGGGCCTCGAGCACGCCACCGGTCTGGTGGTGCCGCAGCCCCTGCGCGAGCGCACCCGCGATCGCGACGAGGTCACCCGAGACCGTCGCAGGACCGACCTCGGCACCGAGCAGCGGGTCGACGACCTCGACGTACTCGTCGATGCCCTCGAACGCGTTCGCCAGGCCCGCGCGCAGCGGCTCGACGTCCGGGTCCGGCCCGACGTCCGGCTCGAACCGCTCGAGCGGCACGACGTCCTGCGTGGCACCCAGTCGCGCACCGGCCGCGATCACGTCCGAGACCGCGAGCAGCAACAACGGGAGCGCGGCCTCGGGGTTGGTCCCCGCGGCGACCTCGGTCACCGTGGTGAGGTATGCGCGCGTCTCGAGGGCCATCGCCTCGGCGATCGCGGTCAGGTCGGAGTCGGGCGGTCGGACGACGGGGTGCGAAGCCATGTCCCCATCGTCCGGGACGAGCCGCCGCGTGTCATCCGGGGCTCGCACCGCGGACGGTTTCGGACGAGACAGCGGCGGGCTCGCGCCGCCAACTGACCGGCTCAGGCCGACCGACAGACTCAGGCCGACCGACCGGTTCAGGCCGACGGGTTCAGGCCGACCGGCTCAGGCCGACAGCAGCCGGCGGCCCTCGAAGGCTCGGCCGAGCGTGACCTCGTCGGCGTACTCGAGGTCGCCGCCCACCGGCAGGCCGGATGCGAGCCGGCTGACCGTCAGCCCCATCGGGAGCAGGAGCCGCGCGAGATAGGTCGCGGTGGCCTCACCCTCGACGTTCGGGTCCATCGCGAGGATGACCTCGGTGACCACGCCGTCCGCGAGCCGGCGCAGGAGCTGCGCGATCCGCAGGTCGTCCGGTCCGACGCCCGCGATCGGGTTGATGGCCCCGCCGAGCACGTGGTAGCGCCCACGGAACTCGCGCGTGCGCTCGATCGCGACGACGTCCTTGGCCTCCTCGACGACGCAGATCGCCGTGGGCGTCCGACGCGGGTCGAGACAGATCCGACACTGCTCGGCCTGCGCGACGTTGCCGCAGGTGTCGCAGAACCGCACGCGCTCCTTGACCTCGATGAGCGCGTCGGCCAGCCGCCGCACGTCGGCCGGGTCCGCCGACAGCAGGTGGAACGCGATGCGCTGGGCGCTCTTGGGACCGACGCCGGGCAACCGCCCGAGCTCGTCGATCAGATCCTGGACCGCGCCCTCGTACACGACGCCCAGCGTACGTGCCCGCACCCACGGCGCCCGCCGCGCCGCGCAGGACCCGATGCTCGGGCTGGCGCCGCGCTCAGCTCGCGGTCGGGTCGTCGAGCTGCTCGTCGATCACCGTGCCGCCGAGGAGCTGCGCCACGAGCGGCGCGCCCACGAGGCCCGAGGACGCGACATCCGGGTCGTCCGGCGAGAGCTCGTCGTAGGGGTCGCTCGTCGGCGCGGTCGTGGCCGTCGATGTCGACGGTCTCGACGCGTTTCCCGCGAGCCGTCGCGCGCGCTCGATCGCCGCAGCGCCCGCCGGTGTCGCACTCGGTGCCGACGCGGCAGCAGCGCGCGAGCCTGCGCCCACGCCAGAGCCTGCGGCTGCGCCCGAGCCTGCGCTGCGGGGCGTCGCCGCCGCGCGGGCGGGCGCCGGGGTCGAGCGCGCAGGTGCGGGCGTCGCGGAGCCGGAGCGCCCCGGCTCGGCAGCGCGCGCGGGCGTCGAGGCGCCCGGTGCCGGGCGCGGCGGCGGATCGCCCCACGACGCGGCGGCCTGCGCCGGCGAGACGACGCCGGGAACGGACCACGGGTCCTCGGGCTCCTCGGGCGGCTCCCACTCCGCCGCTTCCGAGGGCGCCTCGGACGCGGCGATCACCGCCGCGGGCTCGGCGATCACCTCGGCGGGCTCGTCGCTCGACGTCGCGAGTGCGGCCGTCACCGGCTCGACGGGCTCCTCGGTCGACGGCCGCCGGTGGCCCTCCTCGTCGTCGGGCTCGCCCGGCCGGGAGGTCTCGCGACCGGCCGCGCTCCCGGGACGCGAGGACGGGGTACGCCCCTCCGGGCCGGCGCCCGAGCGCGCCGCGGTGGGCCGTTGGGACGGCGCCGGACCACGCGCGGGCCCGCTGTGCGGCGACGGGGAGGCACCGTCGCCGGCGGCCTCCACCCGCACGTCGAAGCCGAGAGTCTCGTGCACGGCGCGGGCGACGACGTCCGCGTGCTGCCCGTTGCGGAACGTGTTCGCGAGCTCGGGAGTGCTGAACGCCAGCCGGAGCGTGGTCGCGTCGAGCTCCGCCACCTGCACGTTGCTCGGATCGACGAGAGCGCCGGTCACCTTGCGCAGGCGGCGAACGGTGTCGAGCACCTCGGGCCAGCGTCGACGCAGCACCTCGGTCTCGCCCGAGGCACTCGCGGGCGCGCCAGTCGCGGCGGGGGCAGGTGTGGCGACGGCAGGTGTGGCGGCGGCGGGTGTGGCGGGGGCTGGTGCAGCGGCGGCGGGTGCGGCAGCGCTCGGTGACGACTCGTCCGGCCCGGTCCCGTCCGGCGATGCATCCGTCCGAGCGGCGGGCTCCGCCGCAGCATCGGACGCGGGTGCGACGACCCCCGACGCCTCGGCCGGCGCGAGGTCCTCGGAGACGACGGGAGCCGCGGGTGCGACGGCGGGAGTCACCGGGGCGGCGACCGTAGTCGCGGCGGCGGGCCGCGGCTGCGCGGGACGAACCGTGCGGCCCTGCGCGGGCGCATCGGGCTCGCCGTCCCCGCGCCGGGCGGCGAGCGCCGCGCGCACCGCTGCGGCGCCTCCGCTCGGCGAGGGAGGAGTCGAGGTCGGCGCAGGCTCGGCCGGGGCGGGCGGGGCGCTGGCCGCGACGGGTGCGGGCGCCCCCCGCTCGAGCCGGTCGAGCCGCGCCGCGACGCCGGTGCGCGAGTCGTCGGCCGCCGGCAGCAGGAGCCGGGCCATGAGCAGCTCGAGGTGCAGCCGCGGCGAGGTGGCGCCGATCATCTCGGTCAGTGCCGTGTTGGCCAGGTCCGCCGACCGGGACAGCTCGGCCGGGCCCAACCGCGTCGCCTGCACGCGCATGCTCGCGAGCTGGTCCTCCGGCAGTCCGCGCAGCGCGGCTCCGGCGGCCTCACCCGCGGCGTCGATCACGATGAGGTCGCGCAGCCGCTCGAGCAGGTCCTCGACGAAGCGGCGCGGCTCGTGACCGGTCGCGATCACGCGCTCGACGACGCGGAACGCCGCACCGCCGTCGCGCGCGGCGATCGCGTCCACCAGGTCGTCCAGCAGCGAGGACTGGGTGTAGCCGAGCAGCGCCGCGGCGCCCGCGTACTCGATCCCTGCCTCGCCGGAGCCGGCGATGAGCTGGTCGAGCACCGAGAGCGTGTCGCGCACCGAACCGCCACCCGCGCGCACGACGAGCGGCAGCACACCGCCGCCGACGGGTACGTTCTCGGCCGCGCAGAGCTGATCCAGGTAGGGCAGCAGCACGTCCGGCGGGACCAGCCGGAACGGGTAGTGGTGCGTGCGCGACCGGATGGTGCCGATCACCTTGTCCGGCTCGGTGGTCGCGAACACGAACTTGATGTGCGGCGGCGGCTCCTCGACGATCTTGAGCAGGGCGTTGAAGCCCTGCGTCGTGACCATGTGTGCCTCGTCGAGGATGAAGATCTTGAACCGGTCGCGCGCCGGGGCGAACGTGGCCCGCTCACGCAGCTCCCGAGCGTCGTCGACACCGCCGTGGCTCGCCGCGTCGATCTCGACCACGTCGAGGCTGCCCGGACCGCCGCGCGCCAGCTCGACGCACGACTCGCACACCCCGCACGGGGTGTCGCTCGGTGAGGCCTCGGTGTTCTGCGCGCAGTTGAGGATGCGCGCGAGGATGCGCGCGCTGGTCGTCTTGCCGCAGCCGCGCGGACCGGAGAACAGGTACGCGTGGTTGACCTGCCCGGAGCGCAGCGCCTGGCGCAGCGGGGCCGTGACGTGGTCCTGACCGATCACCTCGGCGAACGTCTCCGGCCGGTAGCGCCGGTACAGGGCTGTCGTCACCCCCCGAACCCTAGACGCCCGCACCGACACGCGGGCAGCCCCGTCCTCAGCCTGCAAGGACCGCCAGCCCGAGCCCGACGACGAGCAGCCCGCCCACCGGCGTCACCCACGCCCGCACGCGCGCGTCGAGCCGGTCGCCCGCCCACGCCCCGACCAGCGCGAGCACGCTCTGCCACGCCGCCGAGGCGACCAGCACGCCCCCGACGAACGCGACTGCAAGCTCCGCCGGCAGCCGCGCACCCGAGTCGCCCAGCCCGGCGACGAGGCCGACGGCCACCGTGGCGAACACCAGAGCCGTCGCCGGGTTGACCGCGGTGAGCCCGACGAACCGCGCGTACGCCCGCCACGCGCCGCCTGGTTGCGGCGCACCCTCGTCGGACAGCGCGTCCGCACCCGGGCGACGTGTCCGCCACCACCCGGCCAGCAGCACGAGCCCGACGACGACGAGCACCGCGGCCCCGGCGACACGCAGCACCGCGAGCCGATCGGCCGCCAGCCGCGTGAGCGGGACGCCGGCCGCCACCGCGACCACGGCGTAACCGGCATCGACGGTCGCGACGCCGGCACCGGCCGCGAGCGCGACGAGCCGCCCGCGCAGCAGTGCCTCGCGCAGCAGCAGCACGCCGACCGGCCCGAGCGGCATCGCGACCGCGAGCCCGGCCGTGAGCCCGAGGACGAGCGCACGTGCGGTCTCGTCGGACATGGCGCCCATGCTCGTGTGCTGCGGCCGTCGAGCGACCCGGCCGCCGCGATTCCCGCGGTGAGACGTGCGGATACGAATCAGAGCCGCCAGAATCGTCGTCGTGGACGCCCTCGACGACGCAATCCTCCGTGAGCTGACCGCGGACGCGCGTGTGCCGTTCCGCGAGCTGGGCGAGCGAGTCGGGCTGTCAGCGAACGCCGCCGCGGCGCGCGTGCGGCGCATGCAGTCGGACGGCACGATCCGCGGGTTCACCGTGGTGCGCGGCTCGTCGGCCGGTTCGTCGGCGGCGGGTCTGGAGGTCTTCGTCGAGGTCCGCCTCGCGGACGGCACGACGAACGAGGCGTTCACGGCGGCCCTGTCGTCGGGGTTCGACGAGGTGCTCGACGCCGTGCACGTCACCGGCGGGTACGACTACCTGCTGCACGCCGTGGTGCGCGACCCCGCCGCTCTCGACGCCCTGGTCCGCCGGCTCAAGCGCGCGGCCGGCGCCGCCCAGACCTTCACCCGGCTCGCGCTGCGAGGAACGTAAGGACCCCCCGCACACCCGCCAGAGCTCACCTGCCCTTGCTGCCTTCCGGCCCTGGGGGAGTTCAGCGAGATGACGCCGCACGAGGGGTCTGCCGCCAAGCCTAACCCAGCGCATCGACCCGCCCGGACGCCGCCGTCCACCGCACGCGTGGCCGACGGCGACCGATTCGGAGCCGTCGCGGGCGTCCGGTATCCTCTCTCGGCCAGGAGGATTCGCCTAGTGGCCTATGGCGCACGCTTGGAAAGCGTGTTGGGGTAACACCCTCGGGGGTTCGAATCCCCCATCCTCCGCGCACCGAAGGGCCCCTGACCTGCACGAACGCAGGTTCGGGGCCCTTCGTCGTTCTCGCTCCCGACCGGCCCGACGAGCCGTGGTTGCAGCTGTGGTTGCAGTTCAGGCCCTCGAGTACAAGGGCTACTCGGAGTGAGCTGAACAACCGCTCCGAGAGGCCAGGCCACGATGCCGCAGCGGAACCGCCGTGCTGAAGAAGGCCGGAGCTGCGGATCACGCATGACCAGAAGTCAGACGGGAGCTGCCGCCCGTCGAGGGTGGCCGTTCCGGCATCATCTTGCCGTCATCAGCAATATCCTGCCGGTACCGGCATGAAGTTGCCGCGGCCGGCTGGCCCGACGTCGTCCTGGTCGAGAGGCGCGTGTGACGAGGGTCAGGGGCGGGCGCCCGTACGCTTCGGGTCCATGAGTGCTCGCACGCGGCGCACCGCCGTGACGTTGCTGGTCAGCGCGGTTCTGGTCGCCGGTGGGACGGCAGGGGCGCAGGCCGCGCCGGTGCGCACCATCGACGGGCACCTGCTGCAGGTGCCCGCGGAGGCGGACCACCCCGAGCAGTGGCTGCTGCAGCGCGACGACGGCACGCTGCAGGAGCTCGACGCGGCGGCGGTGCCGGACGATGCGACGCCGGGCGCGCAGGCGTCGGTGACGTTCGCGGGCGAGCAGGCGGTGCGCGCGAGCGTCGTCGCGGAGGCGCAGACCAGGACGCCGGGGCCGATGCACGCGTACGTCGTCGCGATCGACGACAGCACCCGCACCGACGACATCTCGCTCGCGGCTGCGCAGGCGAGCACCAGCGCGATGACCGCGTACTGGCAGCGCGAGGGCGGTGGGGCGATCGAGTCGTTCGACACCGCGGGCGCGACGACGCTCAGCTACCCCGGCAGCTGCGAGGCCTCCGCGTGGGACGTGTGGAACGCCGCTGCGGCGAAGTTCCCCGGGGTCGCGTGGAACTGGTCGAACCACCTGCTGGTGTACCTGCCCGCGGGGTCGGGCTGCACGTTCGGCCTCGGCACGTTGGGCGGCGGTTACGTGCTGGTCGGCACGACGCTGCTCTCCGCCACGGCGCACGAGGTCGGGCACAACCTCGGCCTGAACCACGCCTGGCTCGACGACGGCAGGACGTCGCGCGAGTACTGGGCGCTGTACGGACCGATGGCACTGTCGATCAACTCCTACCTGCCCGGCAAGCTCGACGCCGGCTACCGGGACCAGCTCGCGCTACCCGACGCCGCTGCCCACCGACAAGACCTGACCTGGGGCTCGACGCAGACCGTCACGATCACGGCCCAGGGCGCCGGGACGCTCAACGCCGTCAAGGTCGTCGACCCCGGCACGGGGACGCCGTGGTACGTCGAGTTCCGCTCGGGCACGGGCGACGACGCGGGCACGTACTACGCGTCGTCGAAGGACGCCAAGTGGGACGGCACGTACCACGGGGCAGGCGTGCACGTCTCGACCTGGACCTCCGGCGGACTGGTCACGCACGCGACGCCTGTGGTCGGCACCGAGGTCTGGGCGACCTACCGCGCGGGTGAGTGGTTCGTCGACGACGAGGGCCGCGTGGCGGTGCAGGTCGTCTCGACGACCACCACCTCGGCGACGGTGCGCATCACGACGGGCGGCACGGGCGACGCCCCGCGCAGCCGCTGGTCACGCACGGGCAAGGCCGTGCCCGCGCTCACGGTCACCCCCGTCACTGCTCTGGCGGGGGCGCGCGGCCGCGCGACGGTGCAGATCGACGACCCGAGCGTGACAGGCGGCGCGTACGGCGCGCTGACGGTCTCGCTCGACGGCGGGACGGCGCAGACGCTGACGCCGGACGCGACCGGTCGCGCGACCTGGACCTCGTCACGCGCGCTCGCACCCGGCACGTTCGCGCTGGCGGCCTCCTACGCGGGGTCGGCGAGCTCGTGGCCGGCGACGGGCAGCGCGAACCTCGTCGTGCCCGCGAAGTCCGTCACGTCCGTGACCGCGAGCGCCGCGGACGCGACGTACGGGACCCAGGGCAAGGTCACCGTGCGGGTGAGCGCCGCACAGGGCACGCCGTCCGGGACGGTCACGCTCTGGTCCGGCAGTGAGAAGGTCACGGCGAAGACCCTCACGTCGGCCGGCACCGCGACGCTGCGCACCCCCGCTTCCTGGGGCGCCGGGACGCGCACGCTCACCGTGAAGTACGCGGGTTCCGCGGGACGGCGCGCCTCGTCGACGACGACGACGCTGCGGGTGGTCAAGGCGACACCACGGGTCACGGTCGCGAGCACGTCCACGACGAAGGACGCCCAGTCAACGGTCACGGTGCGGGTCACCGGCGTCGGCGCGCAGCCCGGCACCGGCTCGGTCACGCTGCGCATCGGCTCGGCCACGGTCGCGCGCGACGTGCAGCTGACCGGGAGCGGGCTGACGCGCTCGGTGCGCATCCCGGTCGCGAAGCTGCCCGCGGGGCAGATCCTCGCGGTCTACTCCGGCAACGCGAACCTGCGCCCGCTCACCACGAAGAGCTCGATCGTCGTCACGGGCGCCGTCGCCCGTCCGGCTGACGGTGGTGTCCCGCGCGCGGCATGACTCCCTACTATCGCCGGATGAGACCTCGCCGCACGCTCCCGGTCGCCCTCGCACTGGCCGTCGCCCTGCCCTGGACGGCGCTGTCCGCGGCCGACGCCGCCACGCCGCCGACGACGACCACCACCGGCACGCTGCTCGAGGTCGCGATCGACGACCACGACGCACCGACCTCCACGTGGGTGCTCGAGGGTGACGACGGCTCCCTGACGGAGGTGAAGGTCCCGACGAGCCTGCGCGGGGCGGTCGGAGCGCCCGCGACCGTCACGCTCGACACGAGCACGGCGACGCCCACCGTCACGGCGGCCCGGCCGAGCACCACGCTGACGCCGCAGGTCAGCCGGCCGACGGCGCTGCACGCGTACGTCGTCGACATCGTCGACCCCACGTCGTCGGACACCACGACGCTCGCCAAGGCGACCGCGACGACGAAGTCGATGGAGTCGTACTGGGTGCGCGAGGGCAAGGGCGGCATCACGAGCTTCGACACGACGAAGGCGATCTCGTTCACGCAGGCCAACGCGTGCGACATGAACGTGTACGAACTGTGGGCGAAGGCTGCGGCGAAGTTCCCGGGTGTCGCCTGGGGCTGGGCCAACCACCTCGTCGTGTACCTGCCGAGCGACTGCGCCTACGGGTGGACCGGCCTGGCGACGATCGGCGGCGGCTACATGATGATCGTCGCGCCCGACCTGCCGACGACCGCCCACGAGCTCGGCCACAACCTGGGCCTCGCGCACTCGAACCTGGAGATCAAGGGCAAGACCTACGAGTACTTCGGCGCCTTCGGGCCGATGGGGTTCAGCGTGAACGACTACGCGCCGGGCACGCTGGACGCCGCCTACCAGGAGCAGCTCGCGCTCCCGAAGGCCGCCGCCGCGCGCCGGACGCTCACGTGGGGCAGCACGACGACGGTGACGATCGCCGCGGTCGGGGCCGGTGCCGTGAACTCGGTGAAGGTGACGGATCCGAAGACCGGGACGTCCTGGTTCTTCGAGTACCGGGCGGGCCGCGGGCCCGACGCCAAGACGTTCTACGCCACGCAGTACCCGTTCCTGTACGGGCCGGCCGGTGGGCTCGTCGACTACCGCCGCGGGGTCCAGGTCTCGAACCTCACGTCGGGCGGGCTGATCACGCACACGACGATCGCGGCCGACGAGACGTGGGCGGCGACCCGCAAGGGTGAGTGGTTCGTCGACCGCGGCAAGCGGCTCGCGATGAAGGTCGTGAGCACGACGGCCACCGCCGCCACCGTCCAGATCGTCACCGGTGGGACGGGCGCGGCGACGCCGCCGCGGTGGACCCGCGAGGGCATGGCGTTGCCGGTCGTCGTGGTCACACCGCTCGCCACGAAGGTCGGGCAGAAGGCGCGCGTCAACATCCGCGTGATCGACGCCTCGGTGGGCAGCAGTGAGTCCTACGCGGTCCCGCGGATCACGATCGACGGCGGCACGCCGATCAACGTCAAGCTCGACGCGAACGGCCGCGCCACGTGGACCGCCTCGGGCCCGTGGGCCAAGGGCTCCTACCCCGTGCAGGTCTACTACCCGGGCCGCGCCGGTCAGTCGCTCAAGGCGAACGGCTACGCGACCGTCGTCGTGACGCCCTGAGACCTCCGGGACGCGTCCGACGAGCAGGCCCTCGCTCACGACGAGCCGCAAGGGCGGGCCTGCACGCGACACAGGAACGGTAAGGAGGCGATCATGTCGACAGCACGGGTGGTGCTCACGGTCGGGTTCGTCGCGCTCGCGCTGACCGGCTGCGCGGGCGCAGGTGACGGACCCGGCGGCGGCGAGGGCGACGCGGCCGACCTCGTCGGGATGTGGAAGGTCGCGGACGCGCAGGGCGAGGGCGACGCGACCTGGCTGCGGATGGACGTCGTCGAGCTGCGGCTCCTGCGCGACTGCGGGGTGCTGTCCGGTTCGTGGCGGAGCGCGGACGACACGTTCCTGGGCGTCACGGACGGGTGGCCGGCCGAGTGCGGCGACGACGAACCCGCGGTGCCGTGGCTGGCGGACGCGGTCGCGTTCCGCGTGTCCGACGACACGGTCGCGCTGCTCGGTGAGGACGGCGCGGTGGTCGCGACGCTGACCCACGACGGCGCTCCCGACCCGTCCGACGTCTGGACCGAGGACGACACGAGCGTCCCGACCCCCGACGCGGACACCCTCGCCGCACTGGTCGACGAACCCGCGGCGGTGCCCTCCGGCATGACGGCCGCGACCTCCGAGGGCATCGTGGGCGCCTGGGTGCCCGAGGGCCTGACGGTCTCCACCGAGCCGGGCGTGACGTTCGACGAGAACGGCACCTACAGCGCGTCGGACGGCTGCAACGGCTCCGGTGGCCGGTGGGCCGTCGGCGACGACGGTCGGTTCCTCGCGACGAGCGGGGCCTCGACCATGATGGGCTGCGAGGGCGCGCCCGTGCCGAGCTGGGTCGCGGGGGCCTCGCGTGCGGCGTTCGACGGCCAGACGCTCGTCCTGCTCGACGCCGACGGCACCGAGCTGGGCCGTCTCGTCGCCGCCTGACACCTCCCGCACCTGCACCGGCCTAGGCCGGAAGTCCGGCCTGCGGCCGTCGGAGCGGCTCTACGGTCGCCCTAGAGGGCCAAGGACGGCGTTCACCGGGTCGGTCGCAGGACCGATCGCACCCCGCCGCGGCCGGCAGACCAGGCAGACGGAGGGGTGCTGTGCTCGAGGCCGACCAGGACGGACGGGTCACCGTCACCGTCGACGGGCGCGAGGTCCGGTTGCGGGCCGACGTCACGCTGCTGCAGGCGCTGCGGGCCGAGGGCGTCGAGGTGCCCTCGCTGTGCCACGACGGCCGCCTCGAACGCGCGAACGGCAGTTGCGGGCTGTGCGTCGTCGAGGTCGGCGCGGACTCCCCGCGGGACGTGAAGGCGTGCATCACGCCGGTGACGGCGGGCATGGTCGTCACGACCGGCTCGGACCGGCTGCAGGACTACCGCAAGGTGCGTCTCGAACAGCTCCTGTGCGACCACAACGCCGACTGCCTCGCGCCGTGCGTCCAGACCTGCCCGGCGCACATCGACATCCAGACGTACCTCAACCACGTCGCGACCGGGAACTTCCAGGCCGCGATCCGGGTCATCAAGGACCGCAACCCCTTCCCGTCGGTGTGCGGCCGCGTCTGCCCGCACCCGTGCGAGGACGAGTGCCGGCGCAACCTCGTCGACGAGCCGCTCGCGATCAACCACGTCAAGCGGTTCGTGGCGGACTGGGACCGCGAGCAGCCCGAGTCGTGGATGCCGCACCTCGCGGAGCCGTCGGGCAAGCACATCGCGGTCGTCGGGGCCGGGCCGTCGGGGCTCTCCGCGGCGTACTACGCGGCGATCGCGGGCCACCGGGTCACGGTGTTCGAGAAGCAGGACGCGCCCGGCGGGATGATGCGTTACGGCATCCCCGAGTACCGCCTGCCGAAGGCGACGCTCGACGAGGAGATCGCCTTCATGCAGGCGATCGGCGTCGAGATCGTCACCGGCCGCGCGCTCGGGACGCACCTGCGGCTCGAGGACCTGCGCCGGGACTTCGACGCCGTCTACCTCGCGGTGGGCTCGTGGCGCGCGACGCCGCTCAAGCTCGACGGCGAGCACCTGCCGGGCGTGCACCTGGGCATCGACTACCTGCGGCACGTGGTGAAGGGCACCGACGAGCCGGTCGGGGACACGGTCGTCGTGATCGGCGGCGGCAACACCGCGATCGACTGCGTGCGTACCGCGCTGCGCAAGGGCGCGACGGACGTCAAGCTCGTGTACCGGCGCACGCGCGACGAGATGCCCGCGGAGACCCTCGAGATCGACGAGGCGCTGCACGAGGGCATCGAGATGGTCTTCCTCGCGGCCCCGACGAGCATCGAGGCCGACGGCGACCGCCTGCGCCTGACCTGCATGCGCATGGAGCTCGGCGAGCCGGACCGCTCGGGCCGGCGCCGGCCCGTGATGGTCGACGGCAGCGAGTTCACGATCGCGGCGGACACGATCATCGGCGCGATCGGCCAGACCACCGACACCGGGTTCCTGTGGGACGACCTGCCGGTGCGGCTGAACAAGTGGGGCGACGTCGAGATCGACGGCTCCACCATGCAGTCCTCGGAGCGCAACGTGTTCGCCGGCGGCGACTGCGTGACCGGCCCGGCGACCGTGATCCAGGCCGTCGCGGCGGGCCGCCGCGCCGCGACCGCGATCGACGAGTTCGTCCGGCAGGGCTACGTGCGCCCGAGCCACGAGGACTACGCGTGCAGCCGCGGCACGCTCGAGGACCTGCCGCGCGACGAGTTCGAGGTCGTGCCGCGCGCCCGCCGGGCCGTGATGCCCGCACTGCCGCCGGCCGAGCGCATCGGCTCGTTCGTCGAGGTCGAGCTCGGCCTGACGGCCCAGCAGGCCCGCGACGAGGCCGCCCGCTGTCTCGAGTGCGGCTGCTCCAAGCAGAACCACTGCTCGCTGCGCGACCAGGCCACCGCACACCGCGTCGAGTTCGCGACGCCGCTGCACATCCGGCCGTACACCCCGATCGCGCAGGACCACCCGTTCATCGTGCGCGACCACAACAAGTGCATCTCGTGCGGCCGCTGCGTCGCGGCGTGCGCACAGGTCGAGGGTGTCGACGTCCTCGCGTTCCAGCTCGAGGGCGGCCGCCTGACGGTCGGCACGCGCACCGACGAGCCGCTCGGGCTGACCGACTGCGTCTCGTGCGGCCAGTGCGTGCGTGCGTGCCCGTGCGGCGCGCTGGACTACACCCGCGAGCGCGGCGGCGTGTTCTCCGCGATGAACGACCCCGCCCGCACGGTCGTCGGGTTCGTCGCGCCCGCCGTGCGCAGCGTGATCGCGAGCCACTACGGCCTCGCGCCCGACGAGGCGTCGGGCTTCATCGCGGGCCTGATGCGTCGTGTGGGCTTCGACAAGGTCTTCGACTTCGTGTTCGCGGCCGACCTGACGATCGTCGAGGAGACCACCGAGTTCCTCGAGCGGGTGACCAGCGGCGAGCGCCTCCCCCAGCTCACGTCGTGCTGCCCGGGTTGGGTCAACCTCGTCGAGCGCCGCTTCCCCGAGCTGATCCCGCTGCTGTCGAGCTGCCGCTCCCCGCAGCAGATGATGGGCGCGACCGTGAAGAGCCACTTCGCGCAGCGCGTCGGCATCCCGCTCGAACAGCTCTACACGGTCTCGATCGTGCCGTGCCTCGCGAAGAAGTACGAGGCGGCGAGGCCCGAGTTCGCGACCGACGGCGTACGGGACGTGGACGCGGTCCTCACGACCACCGAGTTCCTCGAGATGGTCGAGATGCTGCACCTGTCCCCGCAGGACGTGGAGCCGGCGGAGTTCGACGAGCCGTACGCGCGCGTCAGCGGCGCGGGCGTGCTGTTCGGCGCGTCCGGCGGTGTCGCCGAGGCGGCGCTGCGGATGGCGGTCGAGAAGCTCACGGGCGAGCCCATGGCGGACCTCGACATGCACGACGTGCGCGGGCTGCAGGGGTTCAAGGAGGCCACGGTCGTCGCGGGCGGCGCCACCGTGCGCGTCGCGGTCATCAACGGTCTGGGCAACGTCGACCAGCTCGCGAAGCGGATCCGCGCGGGCGAGGACGTCGGCTACGACCTCATCGAGGTCATGGCGTGCCCCGGCGGCTGCATCAACGGCGCCGGCCACCCGGTCCCCGACGACGTGCAGGAGATGACGGCGCGCCAGCAGGTGCTCGTCGACATCGACCGCACGGCCACGCATCGCACGAGCCAGGGGAACCCCGACATCCTGAGGTTGTACGACGAGTTCTACGGAGAACCCGGGTCGCCGGTCGCGCACCGGCTGCTGCACACGTCGTACGCCCCGTTCCGCGCGACGGAGCCGGAGGTCGTGCGATGAGCGCGCGTCGAGGGTGGTTCGCCGCGGCGCAGGCCGCGCTGCTCGCGCTGGCCCTGGCCGCGTGCGCCGGGACCGCGGACCCCGGTGCGGCACCGACCGCACCCGTCTCGTCGAGCCCGACGAGCAGCCCGAGCGCCCCCGCGCCCGAGCCGACCCCTGAGCCGACCGCCGAACGCACGACGTTCCGGATCGCGACGCTCAAGGGCCCCACGACGATGGGGCTCGTCGAGCTCATGGACGAGGCCGCGCAGGGCACCGCGCGGCACGACTACCAGGTCACGGTCTATGGCACGCCCGACGAGGTGCTGCCGAAGATCCTGCAGGGCGACGTCGACGTGGCGCTCGTGCCGGCCAACCTGGCGAGCGTGCTGTACGCCAAGACCGGGGGCGACGGCGGCGCGAAGGTGAAGGTCGCCGCGATCAACACTCTCGGCGTCCTGCAGGTGCTCGAGGCGGGCGACACCGTGCACGCGGTCGCCGACCTGCGCGGGCACACGATCCTGAGCACCGGCAAGGGCGCGAGCCCGCAGTACGTGCTCGAGCACGTCCTCACCGAGGCGGGCCTCGACCCGACGAAGGACGTGACGATCGAGTACCTGAGCGAGGCGACCGAGGTCGCGGCACGGCTCGCCGCGACGCCGGGTGCCGTCGCCGTGCTGCCGCAGCCGTACGCGACGGTCGTGACCAAGCAGGCCGAAGGCGTGCGGGTCGCGATCGACCTGACCGACGCCTGGGCGGACGTCACGCCGTCGCGGCTGGTCACGGGCGTGGTCGTCGTGCGTACGCCGTTCCTCGCGGAGCACCGCGCCGCCTTCGACGAGTTCCTCGCCGACTACCGTGCCTCGACCCAGTTCACGAACGAGCACCCCGACGAGGCCGGTGCGCTCATCGCGGCCGCGGGCATCGTCCCGGCCGCGGCGGTCGCGACCGCCGCGATCCCGGCGTCGCACGTCACGTACATCGACGGCGCCGACCTCCGTACGGACCTGGACGGCTACCTCGCAGTGCTGTTCGCCGCCAACCCCGCCAGCGTGGGGGGAGCGCTACCCGGTGACGACTTCTACTACACCCCGGGCGGCTGATCGCGCCGACGTCGGCCGGGCCGTGCGCCCGGTGCTGGTCGTCGCGTTCTGGCTGGTGGTGTGGCAGGTCGCGGCCGTTCTCGTCGGACAGCGCATCCTGCTGCCCTCCCCCGTGGAGGTGCTGACCCGGCTCGGCGAGCTCGTCGTGACGCCCGAGTTCTGGACGACCGTGGCGACCTCGATGGTGCGGATCGTCGCGGGGCTGCTCCTGGGCACCGCGCTCGGCACGCTCACCGCCGCGCTCGCCGCGCGGTCGCGCACGGTCGACGCGTTGGTCACGCCGCTGCTCGGGGCGGTCCGCGCGGCGCCCGTGGTCAGCTTCATCATCCTCGTGCTCATCTGGGTCGACACCGTGCGGCTCTCGGTGGTCGTCTCGACCCTGATGGTGCTGCCGGTCGTGCACACCGCCGTGCTCACCGGCCTGCGCCACCGGGACGTCGCGCTGCTCGAGATGACCACGGTGTTCGGCGTGCCCTGGCAGCGCCGCCTCGCCGCCGTCGACGTGCCGGCGGTGCTGCCGTTCTTCGCCGCGGCCTGCCGCGTGGGCGTCGGGCTGGCGTGGAAGAGCGGGATCGCGGCAGAGGTCATCGGGCTGCCGGCCGGCACGATCGGCGAGCGGCTCTACGACGCGAAGCTGCTCTTGGAGAGCGCCGACGTGTTCGCCTGGACGCTCGTCGTCATCGCGCTCAGCCTCACGCTCGAGCGCCTGGTCGCCGCGCTGCTCGCGCACCCCACGGCGGCCCAGAGCGCACCCGGGGGTGCGTCGTGATCCGGCTGCGCGGCGTCGGCGTGCGCCTGGGCGGTCGCTGGGTGCTGCGCGGGCTCGACCTGGACCTGCCGGTCGGCGTCGTCGCGGTCACCGGACCCAACGGCGTGGGCAAGACGACGCTCGGGCGCGTGCTGCTCGGACTCGTCGTGCCCGACGAGGGCGAGGTGCGCACCGACGGGTGCCGACGTGCCGCCGTCTTCCAGGAGGACCGGCTGTGCCCGCACCTCGACGCGGTCGCCAACGTCCGGCTCGTGCTGCCCCGCGACGTCACGCGTGACGCCGTCCGTGCGGAGCTGGCCGACCTCGGGCTGCCCGACGAGGCCCACGACCGGCCCGTGCGCGAGCTCTCGGGCGGTCAGCGCCGGCGCGTCGCGATCGCGCGTGCGCTGCTCACGGACGCCCCGCTCGTCGTGCTCGACGAGCCCCTGACCGGCATCGACGAGGACGCGCGTGGGCACGTGCTCGACCGCGTCGCGCAGGCCTGCGCAGGCCGGCACACGCTCCTGGTCTCGCACGACGCCCGCGACGCCGAGCGGCTGGGCGCGCGACTGGTCGGCCTCGCGGACGGTACCCTGGTCCCCTGACGCCCTCCCGGATGGCCCCTCGACGGAGCGTCCGGCACGAAGATGTGCACGCAGATGTGCCCGGGGGGAGACGCGGAGGCGTTTTCTTCTGTACCGTGTGCGACGTAGTCGCAGTGCATCGCTTGTCATGACCGCCGCCGCAAGGTGGCAGGGCTCCGGCCCGGCGGACGACGACACCGTGATTCACCGGTCCCGGCGCCGCCGGGGTCGTCCCCGCTCCGTGTCGGAGCACAGCAGGAAAGAGCAAGGCCATGGCAACTGGCACCGTGAAGTGGTTCAACGCCGAGAAGGGTTACGGCTTCATCGCCCCCGACGACGGCGGCCCGGACGTCTTCGCCCACTACTCCGCCATCCAGTCGAGCGGCTACCGCTCGCTCGAGGAGAACCAGAAGGTCGAGTTCGAGGTCACGCAGGGCCCCAAGGGCCCCCAGGCGTCGAACATCCAGCCCATCTGATCGTCGCTCGCGACATCCCGAAGGCCCCGGCTCCACGCCGGGGCCTTCGGCGTCCACGCGAGGACGGGTCCCAGGTCCCACCTCTCCACGGGTCGACAGGTCTATCTGCCGGTCCGCACGGTACGTCGACGCGACAGGCCAGCACTTCCTGTCCCTCGTTCGGGCCGGATGACGCCCTAGAGTGGCCTCCGTGATCTTCAAGGCGGTGGGCGAGGGCAGGCCCTACCCGGACCACGGGCTCGAGACGATGAAGCAGTGGGCCGACGTTCCGCCGCGCCTGGTGCGGCTCGACGAGCTCGTGACCACGAAGCGCACGCTTGACCTGGACGCCCTCCTCTCGGAGGACTCCACGTTCTACGGAGACCTGTTCGCGCACGTGGTGCAGTACAAGGGCGTGCTGTACCTCGAGGACGGGCTGCACCGGGCGGTTCGCGCCGCCCTGCAGCAGCGTCCCGTGCTGCACGCCCGGGTACTGGTGATCGAGTGAGCGAGCCCGACCGCGCGCGGAACCTACGCCGCCGGCACATGCGTGAACGTCAGGCGGTCGTGTTCGGCGTCCTGCTGGCGGCCCTCGCCGTCGTCGGGCTCGGCGCTGCGGCCGTGTACACCGAAAGCCTCGACCTGCCGTTCATGAACCGCGACTTCGAGGCCGAGCCGACGCCCACGCCGACGCGCGCGAACTTCCCGTGCCCGCCCGAAGGCGCCCTGCCGGTCGCGTACAGCGCCATCACCGTCAACGTGTACAACTCGACGACCACCGGCGGGCTGGCCGCCGCGACTCAGAGCCAGCTCGTCGAGCGCGGCTTCACGGCCGGTTCGACGGGGAACCAGCCGGAGTACGACGGCACCGCCCGGATCACGTTCGGCGCGCAGGGCGTGGCCGCCGGCTACACCCTTGCCGAGCAGTTCACCACGGTGACCTTCCTGCTGGACGGCCGCCAGGACGCGACGGTCGACGTCACGCTCGGCACCGACTTCGAGGCGCTCGTCGCCCCCGAGGAGATCACGCTCGACCCGACCGTACCGCTGGTCGCCCCCGCTGGGTGCACGCCGTACGCGGACATCGTCGAACCGGCGCCCACCGTCTCGGCGTCCCCGACCCCCGCCGCCGGCTGAGCAGCCCCCGACCTCAGCACGCGACCCCCTGCGCGACCTCCCACGCGACCGCAGTACGCGACCTCAGTACGCAACCTCAGTGGGCGAGCACGTCCTGCTCGTCGCCACCCGGCACGGATGCCGGTGAGGCCGGCTCCTGGTGCGTGCCGCGCCAGCGCGAGAGCACGCGCATGAGGTGGTAGAGGCCGATCGCGACGGCGGTCCCGAGCGCGATGCCCGTGAACGTCAGGTCGCCCACCTGCCAGGTGAAGTTCGCGATGCCGACGATCAGCGCGATCGCCGCAGGCGTCAGGTTCACCGGGTCGGAGAAGTCGACCTTGTTCTGGATCCAGATGCGGGCGCCGAGCAGGCCGATCATGCCGTAGAGCAGCGTCGCGGCGCCGCCGATGACGCCGGCGGGCACCGTGGCGACTGCGGCCCCGAACTTGGGCGACATGGACAGCAGGAGCGCGGTGAGGCCAGCCACCCAGTACGCCGCGGTCGAGTAGACCTTGGTCGCCGCCATGACGCCGATGTTCTCCGCGTACGTCGTCGTACCTGAACCGCCGCCCAGGCCCGCGAACGTCGTCGCGACGCCGTCCGCGAGCAGCGCACGTCCCGTGTACGGGTCCATGTCGCGGCCCGTCATGGCCGTCACGGACTTCAGGTGGCCGATGTTCTCGGCGATCAGGACGAGCACCACGGGGACGAACAGCGCCAGGACACCCGGCTTGATCGTCGGGGTCACGAAGGTCGGCAGCCCGATCCACGACGCGCCGCGCATGGCCTCGAACGACACCTCGTCGCGGAGCAGCGCGACGAGGTACCCGACGACGACCCCGACGAGGATCGACAGCCGGCCGAGGATCCCCTTGAACAGCACGGTGCAGAGCACGATCGCGCCGAGTGTGCAGATCGCCGTCACGGGCGCGGCGCGAAAGCCGCTGTCCTCGTTCACGCCCCACGCCGCGGGTGCGAGGTTGAAGCCGATGAGCATGACGATCGTGCCGGTCACGACCGGCGGCATCGTCACCTCGATCCAGTGCGTGCCTACGACGTGCACGAGCACGCCGACGGCCGTCAGCAGGAGCCCGGCGACGAGGATGCCGCCGACCGCGGCGGACTGGCCGCCCGAGAGCGTCGCTGCGCCGATCGGCGCGATGAACGCGAAGCTCGAGCCGAGGTAGCTGGGCACCCGGTTGCGCGTGATGAGCAGGAAGCCGATCGTGCCGACCGCCGAGAAGAACAGCGTCGTCTGCGGCGAGAAGCCCGTGATGATCGGCACCAGGAACGTCGCGCCGAACATCGCGACGACGTGCTGCAGCCCGATCCCGATCGTCCTCGGCCACGACAGCCGTTCGTCGGGGGCGACCACCCCGCCGGGCGGGATCGTCCGTCCGTCGCCCGCCACGCTCCAGCCCCACTGACGCCGGACCGCGCCCCACGCCTTGCCCGCCACGCTCCGCGCCCTGCCCACAACGCCCACATCGACCTCCGTCGGTCGACGGCTCCGCCGCCGGTTCGTGAGTGAGCCCCGCTCGGCGCCCGCCGTCACCCGAGGCGAGGTTATCGGCGACGTTCCGGCTGCACATGGGACCCGGGCGTGCGATCTTCGTGGGGTAGCGTGGCCACTGCCGACGGTGGCCCACGAGCCCTGGAGGCGACCATGCACAAGCACGAGGCCGACGAGCCCGCGCTCGTCCCGCCCGCACCGGACCATGTCCTGGACAGCGGCACGCCCGACCCGGTGATCGCGAGCGCACCGCACGCGGAGCCCGCGTCGCACGAGACCGAGGGTGACGAGCACCCCTTCCCGCCGCTGGTCGGGTCCCAGACCGGTGCGGTCCCGCCGCCGGAGAAGCCCGTCCTCTGACCCCTGGAGGTACCCGCTGGACCGCATCCTGCGTTCGCACGCGGCCCTGTGGTGCGCCTTCGCGCTGGTGCACGGCTGGCTGCTGCTGGTCGGCGTCGTGCTCGCGCCCGCGCAGACGTTCTGGGACGTCGACCTGTACCGGTGGTGGGCGTGGCAGGGCCTGAACATCGGCGTCTGGCAGGGCATCGACACCGCCTGGGTGTACCCGATCGGCGCGTTCGTCCCGATGCTGCTCTCCGCGGTCGGGGGGACCGGGTACGGCCACGGCTACGCGCTCGCGTGGAGCCTGTGGGTCACGGTGTTCGACGCGCTCGGGGTGGTCGCGCTGCTGCATGCGCCGCGGCTCGTCGGGAACCGGCAGCGGTCCACGACGGGTGCGTGGTGGTGGATCGGGTTCACGTTCCTGCTCGGGCCGGTCGCGATGGGCCGGCTCGACGCCGTGGTCGCGCCGATGGTCATCGCCGCTCTGGTGCTCGCGATCCCGCGGCCCCGGCTCGCGGCCGCGCTGCTCACGCTCGGCGCCTGGGTCAAGGTCGCGCCCGGCGCGCTGCTGCTGGCGGTCGTGCCGCTCGTGCGCCGGCCGTGGCGCGACGTCGTCGTGCCCGCGCTGCTCGTGTGCGCGGCGATCACCGCGTTCGTGTGGGCCGTCGGCGGGCTGGAGCACCTGGGGTCGTTCCTCACCGAGCAGCACCGCCGCGGGCTGCAGGTCGAGGCCGTCGGTGCGACGCCGTGGGTGCTCGCCGCGCTGTTCACGCCGCGCGTCACGATCGGCCTGAACGAGCAGATCACGACGTGGGAGATCTACGGCCCGGGCACGCAGTGGGCCGCGGACGCGCTGGGGGCGGCGTTCGTCGTCGGGCTCGGGCTCGTCGGCGCGTTCCTGTGGTGGTGCTCGCGCCGCGCCGGCGACCGGCTGTGGGCCGACCGCGTGCTGCGCGCACAGCTCCTGACCCGCGGCGCGCTGCTCGTCGCGACCACACTGATCGTGTTCAACAAGGTGGGCTCGCCGCAGTACTTGGGCTGGGTCGCGCCGCCCGTGGCCGTGGCCCTCGCGCTGCGGCTGCCCGGCTGGCGCGGCACCTCGGCCCTGGTGGCCGGGCTCGCGCTGGCCACGCAGGTCATCTTCCCGATCGGCTACACCCAGCTCGTCACGGGCGGCCCGGGCATGGCGCTCGTGCTCGCGGCCCGCAACGTCGGGCTCGTCGTGCTCGCGGTGACCTGCGTGGTCGCGCTGCTGCGCATCAGTCGAGCGCCGGAGCCACCTGCTCCGCAACCAGCTCCAGGTGCTGCAGATCGGCCAGATCGAGAACCTGCAGGTACACCCGCGTGATCCCGAGGTCGCGCAGCCACGCCAGCCGCTGCACGACCTCGTCGGGCGTCCCCGCCAGACCGTGCTCGCGCAGCTCGTCGGGCGCGCGGCCGATCGCGGCGGCACGGCGCCCGAACTCCGCCTCGTCGCGCCCGACGCACAGCACGAACGCGGCCGAGAGCACGAGGTCGTCGGCGGGCCGGCCGATCGCCTCGCACGCGCCGCGGACGACGTCGAGCCGCGGCGCCACGTCCTCGAACGCCGGGAACGACAGGTTGAACTCGCTCGCGTAGCGGGCCGCGAGCGCGGGCGTGCGCACGGGCCCGCTGCCGCCGACGATCACCGGCACGCCCGGGACCCCGCGCGCCGACTGCACCGGCTTGGGCAGCGCGGGCGAGTCCGTGAGCGTGTAGTGCTCGCCGGCGAACGAGTAGCGCTCGCCGACCGGCGTGCCCCACAGTCCCGTGACGATCTCGAGCTGCTCGGTGAGCAGGCCGAACCTCTTGGCCGGGAACGGGATGCCGTACGCCGCGTGCTCCGCCGCGAACCAGCCCGTGCCGAGCCCCAGCTCGACGCGGCCGCCGGACATCTCGTCGACCTGCGCGACCTGGATCGCCAGCACGCCCGGGTAGCGGTAGGTCACCGACGAGACGAGCGTGCCGAGCCGGATGCGACTCGTCTCGCGGGCCAGGCCGGCGAGCGTCGTCCAGGCGTCGGTCGGCCCCGGCAGACCGTCCCCGTCGCCCATCCGCAGGTAGTGGTCCGACCGGAAGAACGCGTCGAAGCCCAGGTCCTCGGTCGCCTTGGCGACGCGGAGCAGGTCGGAGTAGGACGCCCCCTGCTGGGGCTCGGTGAACACGCGCAGCTGCATCCCGGCATCCTGCCCCAGGTCCGCGGCTCAGGCGCGTCAGCGCTGGCAGGTCGGGCAGCGGTAGAGCTTGCGGGCGGCCAGCTCCTCGACGACGACGGGCGTGCCGCACACGCGGCACGGCAGGCCCGCCCGGCCGTAGATCCAGTGCCGCAGGTCCGGGTCCCTCAGGGCGGCGCGACGCTCGTCGGGCGTGAGGTCCTCGCGCGTGATCATCACGCCCGTCGCGATGCCGTCGGGCAGTAGCCGCGCCCAGTCGCGCCACAGCGCGGCGGCGACGTCCGGCGGCACCTGGCGGCCCGGCGTCCACGGGTCGAGGCGAGCGCGGAACAGCAGCTCGGCGCGGTAGATGTTGCCGATCCCGGCCACCACGGTCTGGTCCATGAGGAGCTGCCCGACGGGGACGGCCCGCCGGCGCAGCCGCCGCACCATCTCCTCGCCCGCGGCCGCGAGGTCGGTCTCCGCAGCCGGGTCGGGTCCGAGCCGGGCGATCACCGCCGCAGTCTCGTCGGGCGTGAGCACCTCGCACGCGGACGGACCGCGCAGGTCGGCGACGGTCTCGTCGGACGCCAGGCGCACGCGCACCTGGCCGACGGGCGGCGGCGGGAACTCGGACGGGAGCACGCCCGTCTCGCGCTCGTCCTCGCCCATCCGGACCGCGCGGCGCAGGCGGGGCGCACCGAGCGAGCCCCACGCGGCCTCGCCCGGAGCCATCGACGAGAGCCGCCCGTAGAAGTCCCACGCGCCGTACAGGCCCAGGTGCACGCGCAGCACACCGGGGTCGAACTCGAGGAACAGGTGCTTGCCGACGACCGACGAACGACGCAGCACGTGCCCGTCGAGGCGTGCGGCACCCGCCGCGAACCGCCCCTGCGGCGACGTCACCGCGAGCGGTCTCCCGACGAGGTCGAGCTCGAGCTGCCGCGCGACGCGGTGGACGGTATGACCTTCGGGCACGCCCGCAGGTTACGCGGCGGGGGCGCCCGCGGCGGAGGCGCGGCCGAGGTGCGCGTCGACGACGTCGAGCAGCACCTCGCGCGGCGAGCGTGACTCGGCCTTCGCCGTCGCGAGCTCCAGCACGTCCGTGATCTCCAGGCCGATGAGCTCGTGGCGCTCCAGCAGCGCGTCGCGCAGCGCCTCGACGAGGTGGCGGTTGCGCGACAGCAGCCGGCGCACGGTGCTGCGCGCGTCGTCGAGCACGCCCTCGAGCTGCTCGCGCGACGCGGGGTCGGCGAGCACCGCGGAGACGAGGTCGCGGTCGGTCGACAGGAACGACACGAGCGAGCCGGTCATGCCGGCCGCACCGACCATCTGCGCGGCGGTGCGCGTCGCGGCGGCGAGGTCGCTGGCGGGGCCCGTGGTCGTCTGGCCGAAGAACAGCTCCTCGGAGACCCAGCCGCCCATCGCGATCTGCACGAGCGCCTGCAGGTCGTACTGCGAGTGCGTCCAGACCTCCTCGCAGTCGCCGTGCGCGAGCAGGCCGAGCGCGTCCCCGCGCCGGATGATCGTCAGCACCTCGAGCGTGCGGTTCGGGGCGACGAGCCACGCGACCGTCGCATGGCCCGCCTCGTGCGTCGCGATGAGCCGCTGCTCGGCCTCGGTGTAGCGGACCGGTTGGCCGATGCCGACCATCTCGGTGATGCGCGCCTGCTCGACGTCGTGGAACGACATCGTGGTCGAGCCGCGGCGCAGCGCGTTGACCAGGGCCTCGTCGAGCAGGTGCTCGATCATCACGGGCGTCCAGCCGTTGGTCGCCGCCGCGATCCGGTCCCGCAGCACCGGGTCGTCGAGGCCCACCTCGTGCGTGCGGCGCTTGAGGAAGTGGTCGACGAGCGCGCGGCGCCCGTGCGCGTCGGGCGGCGAGAACGTCAGGTGCCGGTCGAAGCGGCCCGGCCGCAGCAGCGCCGGGTCGAGCGAGTCGGCGCGGTTGGTGGCCGCGATCAGCAGGATCGGCGCGCGGCCCGGCCGGCGCTGCTTGATCTGGCGGTGCGCCGGCAGCAGCAGGTTGATCGCCGCGACCAGGCGGTTGTAGAGCTTGTCGCTGCCCGTCGGCTCGTCGAACGACTGCATCTGGACCAGCAGCTCGTTGACCACTCCCCCCGTGCCCTCGCTGACCACCGCGTTCGTCGTCGTACCCCGCAGCCCCGCGAGCGGACCCGGCAGGGCGCCGGACGGCGAGACGCACCCCGACGCGGCCGACGGCCCGTACGCGCGCGACGCGGGCACCACGCCGCCGCGCCGCAGCGCGATCGCATCGATCTCCTCGATGAACCCGATCGCCCCGCCCTCGGCGCGGGCCGTGCGCCGCAGCGCCCGGAAGTAGGAGCGGATCTTGCGGGCCGTCGCGCCGTAGTACATCGACTGGAACGACGTGGCGGAGACGAACAGGAACGGCACACCCGCCTCGGCCGCCATCGCCTTGGCCGTCATCGTCTTGCCCGTGCCGGGCAGTCCCTCGAACAGCAGGCCGCGCCGCGGCGTGCCGCCCATCTGGTCCGCGAACCGGCGGTGCGTCTGGAACAGGTCGATCGAGCGCCGCACGTCCTCCTTGACGGGGTCGATGCCGATCACGTCGTCGAGCCCGACGTCGACCTGCTCGGGCCGGTAGGTCAGGTGCGGCGAGCGGGACGTGCCGACCGTCGTGAACACCGCGAGCAGCATCATCACGAAGAAGAACGCGACGATCGTCATGAGGAACGGGTCGACGTGCGGCACGGGGACCAGCGGCACGTCGGCCACCGCCGACCCGATCACCCACGCTTCGAGCGCGATCACGACCGCGGCCCAGCGGTACACGCGCCGCCGGCGCATCCGCTCGCGCTCCAGCGCGATGTCGTGGGCTCCGACCCGGATCGGCGACTGCAGCTCCTCAGGCATGCGGGCCCCTCTCGCCAGGCACGGGTCCGACTCCCGCGCGTCGATCTGGGCCTTATCGTCCGACCGGGTGACGGAATCGGCAACATCGGACATTTCGGACCACCCGTTCGGGCGTACCCCGACGGGTGACTCCCGCCCGGAGGCTAGGCGCGGAGGGTGGCGCGGAGGGTCGAGGTCTCGAGCGGGGACAGGCCCAGGCCGTCGGCCAGGTAGGCGTCGAACGAGCCGAACTCGTCGCGTACCGCGGCCAGCGCCGCCTGCAGGTACTCCGCGCGGACCTCGAGCAGCGGCGCGAGCAGCGCCCGGTCGATGCCCGCCGCCTCGGCCTGCACGAGCAGCGGCTCGAACGTGGCGCGCACCGCCGGGTTCACCGCGAGGAACTCGTCGAGCACGCCGTCCTCGTCGACGCCCGCCGCGAGCAGCAGGATCGTCGCCGCCCAGCCCGTGCGGTCCTTGCCGGCGGTGCAGTGGAACAGCAGCGGCGTGCGCTCGGCGTCGATCGCGAGCCGCACGAACGCCGCGTACGCGCGCCGCGCGGACCCCGCGAGCACGAGCTGCCGGTAGGTCGCCACCATCTGCGCGGCGAGGTCCGCGCCGCCCAGGGCCGCGACCAGCCGCGACGGGTCGCTCAGCGCCTCGGGGATGCCCGCGGCCTGTGCGCCCGGCAGGTCGGCGAGCACGTCGAGCGCGACGAGCCGCGCGCCGGCGGGCACCACGTCCGGCCGCGCCGCCCGCTCGGCGGCCGTGCGCAGGTCGACGACCGTGCGCACCGCCAGCCGGGCGAGGTCCGGGTCGTCGGCCACGTCCGGCGAGGCCAGCTCGGCGCAGCGGTAGGCCAGCCCGGTCGCGACCCACCCGCCGTCGGTCGTCGGACGGCCGCCGACGTCGCGCAGGTTGGTCACGCTCGCGGTCGTCAGGACGTGGGGGTCGCCGCTCACCCGACGAGCGTGCCACGCCGGGATGACCCGCACAGCCGGACGGGGCACCATGGGCTGATGGGAGCCGCGTCGCGCCGCACGCTCGTCGGACGCGTGCTCGTCGTGCCCGCGCTCGCCGTGCCGGCCCTGGCGCTCTCCCTGGGCGCGTGCGCGCCCGCACCCGCCGCGGCCCCGCCGCCGCCCCCGCAGGTGGTGACCGTCGAGGCGCCCGTCGACGTCGCGAAAGCCCAGGTCCCGGCGCCCGAGCCGCGGCCGGACCTGTCGGCGCTGACCGTCGTCGACCCGCTGCACGTCGTCCCGGGGCTGCCCGGCCTCGACGGCCTCACGCAGCTCGAGAACGACGACCCGACCGCGGGCCGCTGGCGCACCGCCGTGGTCACGCGCGACACCGCCGCCTACGACGCGCCCGGTGGCACGGCCGTCGGGCGGCTGCCCGCGTACACGCTGGGCGTCCCGACGACGGTGCCCGTGGTCGAGGTCGGCGACGAGGGCTGGCTGCGGGTCATGGTCGCCGCGCGCGGCGCGCTGCCGAGCGATGACGCGACGCAGGTCAACGGCCGCACCGCGTGGGTGCGCGCGTTCGACACCCGGCCGGCCGGGACCGACTGGCGGATCGAGGTCTCGACGCACGACCAGACGGTCACGATCGACGAGGGCGACGGCCCGACGACCTACGCCGTGATCGCCACCGGGGCCCCGTCGCGACCCACGCCGCGCGCGCCGCAGTTCGTCGTGGGCACGTTCTGGGACCAGCCGGGCACGTACACGCCGCGCGTGGTCCTGCTCTCGTCGCAGAGCGAGACCATCGACGCGTACGACCGCGAGACGGGCACGTCCGCGACCGCGTTCCACACCACCCCGCTGCGGGGCCGCGGCGAGATCTCGAACGGCTGCATCCGGCTGTCCGACGACGTGCTCGACGTGCTGTGGCACCGCGTGCCGGCGGGCACGCTCGTGCTGGTCTCCTGACGGGAGGGGCCCGCCGGGCGGCCGGTCAGGCCGGGGCGGGGGCCGTCCAGCGCAGGCCGTCGAGCACGAGGCGCAGGACGCGCTGGGTGCGCTCGCGGTCGCCGGACTCGACGCCGGCCATGCACACGCCGCTCACGGCGCGCATGAGGTCGGCGGGCTCGAGGTCGCTGCGGATCGAGCCGGCCTCGGCGGCGGCGGTGAGCAGACGCGCGGCCGCGCCCTCGAGCTTGGCCCTGCTCTCGCCCATCACCTGCGCGGCGTCGGGGCCGAGCCCGGCCTTGAGCGCGCTCGCCATGCCCTTCTTGCGCACGACGTAGCCGACGAACCCCATGACCCACTCGTCGAGCGCCTCGCCCGCGGGACGGGTCGCCGACAGCTCGTCGGCGCGCGCGACGAACTGGTCGACGCTCGCGCGGTAGACGGCCTCGATGAGCGCGAGCCTCGTCGGGAAGTGGCGGTACAGCGTGCCGACGCCCACGCCGGCGCGGCGGGCGACCTCCTCGAGCGACGCGTCGGTGCCCTGCTCGTCGAACAGCTCGGTCGCGGCGTCCAGCACCTTGCGGCGGTTGCGCGCGGCGTCGGCACGCAGCGGGCGCTCGGCCTGCACCTGCGTCACGACTCTGCTCCGTTCGTCGACGTCCGGCGGCACTCGTCGTCGGACTCGTGCGCGCGATCGCTTGCGTAACCGGAGGGCGCCTCCGTATAGTCCCAACCGGAGGCATCGTCCGCTTCTCTCCAGATCCTAACCCCGCGGAGGTCCGCATGTCTGCGACCGCGCTCCCCGTCCGTCCCGCCGGCACCGTCCGGTCGTCCTCGCCGGCCCTCGTGCTGGCCGCCATCCTCACCACCCAGCTCATGCTCGTGCTCGACACGACGATCGTGAACGTCGCCCTGCCCGACGTGCAGCAGGCCCTCGGCTTCACCCCGACCGGGCTGTCGTGGGTGCTCAACGCCTACACGCTCGCGTTCGGCGGGCTCCTCCTGCTGGGCGCCCGCGCGGGCGACCTGCTCGGCCGCCGGCGCGTGCTGCTCGCCGGGATCACGCTGTTCACGCTCGCGTCCTTCGTCGGCGGGCTCGCCGCCCACCCCGGCACGCTGCTCGCCGCCCGCGCGGCCCAGGGCATCGGCGCCGCACTCGCGGCACCCTCGGCGCTCGCGCTGCTGATGGGCCGCTTCCCCGAAGGGCGTGAGCGTGCCCGCGCGCTCGGCTACTTCTCGGCCGTCTCGATCGGCGGCTCCGCGATCGGCCTCATCGCCGGCGGCATGCTCACGCAGTGGGCGTCGTGGCGCTGGGTGATGTTCGTCAACGTGCCCATCGGCATCGCCCTCGTCCTGCTGGCCCGCGCCGTGCTCACCGAGACGCCCCGGCACACCGGCCGGTTCGACCTCGCGGGCGCCGCGACCTCGACCGTCGGGATGACCGCGCTCGTCTACGGCTTCGTCAGCGCGGCCGAGTCCGGCTGGACCGACCCGCGCACGCTCGCGTCGTTCCTCGTCGGCGGGCTGCTGCTGAGCGCGTTCATCCTCGTCGAGCTGCGCGCGTCGTCGCCCATCACGCCGCTGCGCCTGTTCGCCGACCGCACGCGCTCGACCGCGCTCGGCGCGCGCCTGCTCCTCATGGCCGCGATGACCGGCCTGTTCTTCTTCCTCACGCAGTTCCTGCAGGACGTGCTCGCCTACTCGCCACTCGCGACCGGCTTCGCGTTCCTCCCCATCACCGTGATGCTGCTCGTGTTCTCGCAGGTCAGCGCACGGGCCATGGGACGGGTGGGGATCAAGCCGCTCATGGTCGTCGGGCTGTCGTTCACCACCGTCGCGCTGCTGCTGCTCTCGCGGCTCACCGCCGACTCGACGTACCCGCAGATCCTGGTGGCGCTGCTGCTGTTCGGCCTCGGCAACGGGCTCGCGTTCGTCCCGCTCACCGCGGCCGGCCTGGCCGGGGTGGACCCGGCGGACGCCGGCGCCGCCTCCGGGCTGGTCAACGCCGCGCAGCAGATCGGCGGCGCGCTCGGCCTGGCGGTGCTCGTCAGCCTCGCGCAGTCCGCGGCCCGGGCCGCCGAGCCGCTCGGGACCACGGCCGCCGAGATCGCTCAGCACGCGTTCGTCGTGGGCGCGCAACGCGCGTTCCTCGTCGGGGCCGGCCTGATCGCGGTGACCGTCGTCCTGCTCGTGACGCTCGTCCGCACGCCGCGGCGCGCGCCGCAGGCCTCGCCGACCGGCGTCGTCGACGAGCGTGAGCCGGTGCTCGTCCTCGACTGAGCACGTCCCGACGAACGAGCCCGACGAACGGGCGCCGCAGGAGAGCCCGGCCGGTACGCACCGGCCGGGCTCTCGCGCATCAGCCGGCGGCCTCGATCGCGGCGCGCAGCGCGCCGGGGATCCGGAAGTCGCCCGTCCACGCGGTCCCGTCGATCAGGACGACCGGCGTCGTGACCCGCCCCCGCTCGTCGCGCGGCGCGAGGTTCGTGGCCGCGGCCACCCACCCGGCGAAGGTCCGCCCGGCCTCCGTGCGGGCCGTGAAGCCGTCGGTCACGGCGTCGGGGACGCCGACGCCGTGGGCGAGGGCCGCGAGCTCGTCGTCGTCGAGACCCGCCGACCGCTCCGCCGGCTGCGTGCCCTCGGCGAACAACGCCGTGACCAGCGCCGGGAAGCGCTCGGGGTCGCCGTCCGCGACGACGCCCAGCGCGTTCGCCGCACGCGTCGAGTAGGCGGAGCTCGACGCGTCGTCGAGGATCGACAGCGGGTGGTAGACCACCGTGACACCGTCGTCCGCGACGAGGTCGGCCAGGTCCTCACCGTTCACCTGCTCGAGGATGCCGCAGTACGGGCACATGGCGTCGAGGTAGAGGTCGACGGTGACCCCGTCGCCCGGGACGCCGACGCCGGCCGCGCTGACCGGGACGCCGCCCGTGCCGGCGTCTGCCGCGCCCGGCACGGCGACGTCGACGAGCGCCGGGCTCGGGTCGGGGTGGACCACGTCGGCGGCGAGCGCCGCGTCGTGCCGGGAGTGCTGCAGCGCGAGGACCAGTGCCGCGACGAACGCGAGCCCGACGAGCCCGAGCAGGCTCGCCACGACGACGCGCCGACGCCGGCGGGCACGCTCCTGGCGGACCCGCGCCTCGCGGGCCTCCTCACGCGCCTGGTCGCGGCGCTGCTGCTTCGTCGGGCTCCCGGACCCGGGCGGGGACGTGCGTGTCGTGCGGGACATGGACGTGGACGGGGACGGGGACGTGCGGGGACGGTCGGACGGCATGGCGTACTCCTGGTGGTCGAAAGGGGTGTCGGGCGCGGTTCAGACGAACCGCGGCGGACCCCGGTGCGACCAGACGAAGGAGTGCCCCGTGCGGGCGGGAAGCGGCACGGACCGGGCGAGGTGCTCGACCGGTCCGACGACGAGGGCGGCGCGCGGTGCCGGCTCCAGCACGAGCCCGACGAGCCGGCGGACGACCGCGACCAGCGGCGCGACCAGTCGGGCGACCCGCGACCCGCGGGTCAGCTCGACGAGCAGCGCGAGCGGGAGCAGCACGACGACGCCGGCCAGCCACGCACGCGTCAGCGGGTCGGCGCCCACCTGCCCGGGCGCACAACCCGTCGCCTGCGCGACGAGCGCGAGCCGCGACTCGAGGAGCCCGAGCACGTCGGGCGGCAGGCACGCCTGCGCCGTGGCGCGCAGCCGCGCCAGCGAGGCCGCCCACACCAGGACGGCGCCCGCCAGCAGCACCGCACGTGCGCTCCGGCCGACCATCGTCGCGAGCCTATGCCTCCCGCGCCGACGGCGAGCCCTGACCGGACCTTGGTCCGGGCGCGGGCCCGTCGGTGCACGCCACTCTGGACGCGCGTTGCCAGCGGGTGCGTTGCCGTGCCATCGTCTCGTGGGAGCGCACCCACCGGCCGCAAGGCGCGCGTGGCCGCACCGACGACGACGTCACGAATGAGGTGTCCCTGCATGTCGACGCAGACCGGAACGACCCCGCACACCGCCGCGGCCACGGCCCCCACGGCGACGAGCGGACCCGTCGAGCTCGACGGGCGGCCCTTCTACCGCATCGCCGCGTACGACGAGCTCCCGGCCTTCTTCATGACGCTCGTGAGCGCGAGCGACCTGTGGCTGTTCGTGTCGAGCACGGGCGGCCTGACGGCGGGCCGCGAGCACGCCGACCGCGCGCTGTTCCCGTACGCCACCGAGGACAAGGTCTCCGCCGGCGCCGGCCGCACCGGCGGGCTCACGCTCCTGCGCGTGCGGACCGACGACGGGGTCCGGTTCTGGCAGCCCTTCGCCGAGCGCCGCCCCGACGACCCGACGGTCGAGCGCGACCTGTACAAGGACCCCCTCGGCACCACGCTGGTGTTCGAGGAGACCCGCCCGGACGTCGGCCTGCGCGTGCGGGTCACGTGGACGACGAGCGCGCGGTTCGGGGTGGTGCGCGAGGTCGAGCTGGCGTCCGTCGTGGACCGGCCCGTCGACGTCGAGGTGCTCGACGGCCTCGTCGACCTCCTGCCGCCGGGCGTGACGGTGCAGACGCAGGGCGAGTTCAGCAGCCTGCTCGACGCGTACAAGCGCGCCGAGGTCGACGACGCCACGGGACTCGGCCTGCTCTACCTCAACTCCACGCTCACCGACCGGTCGGACCCGAGCGAGTCGCTCGCCGCCACCGTCGTCTGGCAGGTCGGGCTCGAGGACGTCGACCACCTGCTGTCCACGCGGCAGGTCGGCGCGTTCGCGGCGGGCCGGCCCGTGCACGCCGATCGCGAGGTGCGCGGCGAGAAGGGCGCCTACCTCGTGCGCGCGGCGCTCACCCTCGCGCCGGGCGAACGCCGCGCGTGGAGCGTCGTCGCCGACGTCGACCACAGCGCGGCCGACGTCGTCGGCCTCCTCGCCCAGCTCGCCGACCCCGTCGCGGCGGGTGCAGCCCTCGCCGCGGACGTCGAGGCCACGCGCGCGGACCTCGAGGGGATCGTCGCGCGCGCCGACGCCGCCCAGCAGACCGGCGACGAGCTCGCGACAGCCCACCACGGCGCGAACGTGCTGTTCAACGTCATGCGCGGCGGCATCCCGCTCGAGGGGTACCACGTCGAGACGGCCGACCTGCGCGCGTTCGTCGGGCAGCGCAGCCCGCGGACCGCGGCCCGGTGCGCGGACCTGCTGGCCGCGCTGCCGCCGACGCAGGAGATCGACGCGCTCGTCGAGCAGGCCGACGCGAGCGGCGACCCGGACCTGCTGCGGCTCGTGCGCGAGTACCTGCCCCTGACGTTCAGCCGCCGGCACGGCGACCCGAGCAGGCCGTGGAACAAGTTCCGCATCGCGCTGCGCGACGCCGACGGGCGCACGCGCGTGGACTTCCAGGGCAACTGGCGCGACATCTTCCAGAACTGGGAGGCCCTCGCATGGTCCTTCCCGGAGTACGTCGAGTCGATGGTCGCGGTGTTCCTCGACGCGACGACGGCCGACGGCTACAACCCGTACCGCATCTCCCGCTCGGGCATCGACTGGGAGGTGCCGGAGCCGTCGAACCCGTGGGCGAACATCGGCTACTGGAGCGATCACCAGGTCGTCTACCTCGTCAAGCTCGTCGAGGCGTCCCGCCGGTTCCACCCCGGCCGGCTCGACGCGCTCGTCGACCGCGCGCTGTTCACGCACGCCGACGTGCCGTACCGCATCGCGTCCTACGAGCAGACGCTCGCGGAGCCGGTCGCGACGATCACGTTCGACGACGACGCGCAGGAGCGCGTGCTGCGCCGGGTCGAGACCGAAGGCGCCGACGGCCGGCTCGTGCACGACTCCGCGGGCGACCTGGTGCGCGTCACGCTCGGCGAGAAGCTGCTACTCACCGTGCTGGCGAAGGTGGTCAACCTGGTCCCCGACGGCGGGATCTGGATGAACACGCAGCGCCCCGAGTGGAACGACGCCAACAACGCGCTCGTCGGCAAGGGCCTGTCCGTCGTCACGCTCGCGTACCTGCGCCGCGCCCTGACGCTCGCGCGGGACCTGCTCGACCGCGACCTCACGCTGACCGACGAGCTCGCGGCCCTGCTCGCGGACGTGCGCACGGCTCTCGACGAGCACGTCGCGCACGTCGAGAGCTTCGACGACCGCGGCCGACGCACCGTGATGGACGCGCTCGGTGCGGCGGGGACCGCCTACCGCGAGCGCGTGTACGCCGGGTTCTCGGGCGAGCACGCGGACGTGCCGGCCGCGGCGGTGCGCGCCTTCGTCGACGTCGCGCAGCGCTACGTCGACGCCACGCTGCACGCGAACCGCCGCGACGACGGCCTGTACCACTCCTACAACCTGCTCGAGCTGGGCGACGGGGTCGCGCGCGTCGGGCGGCTGCAGGAGATGCTCGAGGGTCAGGTCGCCGTGCTCTCCTCGGGCGCGCTCACGCCGGCCGAGGCGCTCGACCTGCTGCGCGCGCTGCGCACGAGCGCGCTCTACCGCGCCGACCAGCACAGCTACCAGCTCTACCCCGACAAGGACCTGCCGACGTTCCTCACGCGCAACCGCATCTCCGACGAGCAGGCCGCGAGCGCACCGCTGCTCGGCGCCCTGGTCCGGGCCGGCGACTCGTCGCTCGTCGAGCGCGACGTGCACGGCACCTACCGGTTCGGCCCCGACCTGCACAACGCGCGCGACGTCGAGGCCGCGCTCGACTCCGTCCCGGCCCGCGTGCCGGGGCTGACCGCGCAGGACGTGGCCGACGGCCGCGCCGCGCTGCTCGACGTCTTCGAGCAGGTGTTCCGGCACGCCGAGTTCACCGGGCGGTCGGGCTCGTTCTTCGCGTACGAGGGCCTCGGCAGCATCTACTGGCACATGGTCTCCAAGCTGCTGCTCGCGGTGCAGGAGAACCTGGAGCAGGCCGTCGCCGAGGACGCCGACCCGGACGTGCTCGTCGGGCTCGCCGACGCGTACGAGGACGTCCGGCGCGGCCTGGGCTACTGCAAGACGCCCGAGGTCTACGGCGCGTTCCCCGTCGACCCGTACTCCCACACGCCCGCGGGCCGCGGCGCGCGCCAGCCCGGCATGACCGGGCAGGTCAAGGAGGAGGTCCTCACCCGGTTCGGCGAGCTCGGGCTGCGGGTCGAGGACGGGCGGATCGTCGTGCGGCCGCTGCTGCTGCGCGCCGACGAGTGGACCACCGGCCCGACGACGTTCCGGTACGACGACGTCGCGCAGGTCTCCCACTCGCTGGAGCTCGACCCCGGCTCGCTGGCGTTCACGTTCTGCCAGGTTCCCGTGGTCTACCGGCGCGGTGCGGCGCTGTCCGTCGTCGCGCACCTGGCCGACGGCACCGCCGTGCCCGCCGCGGACGGCGTGCTCGACGCCGACGTCAGCGCGCACGTGTTCCGCCGCACCGGCACCGTCACGCGCATCGACGTCGAGGTCCCCGCCGGCTGACCGGTCAGCGTGACGAGTCGGCCCCGGCGGTGAGCGGGGCCGGCTCGCCTCGCCGCGCGGTCCACGACTCGGGCGCCCACCGGTCGTACAACGCCGTCATGAGCCCAACGACGAACGCCATCAGCAGCGCGTCGACCAGCGCGACGTCGCCCGTGCGCCCGTCCGCGACGAGCGCGGCAAGGACGCTCATCGCGACGAGGCTGATCGCGGTGTTGAGCGCGACCAGCCCGGGCAGGCTCGTCGGACCCGTGCGGGACGTACGCACCCGCCAGACCTGCACCGCGGCGTGCACCAGGACCACCCCGGCGACCACGACCCAGGCTGCCCACCACCGCGCGTCGATGCGCGGGTAGGACAGCACGAGGATCGTCGTGACGAGCCCGACGAGCACGACCTTCTCGACCACCGCCCAGCGCGTGACTGCGGCCCGCACCCCCGCCGGACGCACGGGCGCCCCGCTGCGCCGCGCGACCTCGTCGGCGTCGAGCGTGAAGGCCCAGTCCGCGGCAGGCAGCCGCGGCCACAGCCAACGCAACCCGAGCGCGAGCGCGACGACGAGCCCGACGAGCGCCGCGAGCACCCACGGGCGGTTCGCGAACCCGGCCGCCCACCCCTCGTCCGGGTCGACGCCGAGCACACGCGTGAGGAACTCGTCGGTGAAGTCCAGCTGGGCGACGTGGATCCACCACTCCTGCGGCAGCTTGATCACGATCCACACGAACGCCGTCAACCCCAGCACCGCGCGGTGCGACAGCCGACGCTGGTCCCAGCGCGTGCGCACGACCTCGAGCGCGATCACGACGTACTCGAACGTGTTCGGGAACACCAGCAGCAGCCATCGCAGCCCCGTCAGCTCAAACAGCAGCACGCCGACGAGCCGGTAGTACCAGAGTGCCGCGACCACGTTCACCGCGTACCGGTCGCGCCAGTTGCGCAGCACCGCGAGGTAGGTGATCGACAGGTAGTAGATGTCGAGCGCCTTGTCGTACGACTGGTAGTTCGTCAGGTCCAGGCCCGTGAACGCCTGCAGGATCGACTTGTCCAGCCCGTCGACGACGAGCGAGGCAAGGATCGCCGGCAGCGGGAACCGCCCGATGAACAGCGGCACGACGAGTCGCACGCCGACCACCAGCGCGACGACGATCCCGTCGACCGTCGACGCGTGAGTCACGCCGCGATGCTAGCCGCCCGCGCACGGCAAGAAGTCGAGGGCCGGCGACACGTTCTTGTCGACGGGGAGGTCGTCGATGAGTGCTCACCGCAGGGCTGTGGCGTGCTGGGTGTGCTGCTCGTCGGCGGCTGCGCGGCGCGGTCGTCGACGACGCTCCGACCGGGGATGCGAGGTGGAATTGGACCGCTCCCGAAGTGATGCGGTGATGCGCTGGTGCGGTTAGCATCGAGCCGTGCGAACCACCCTCGACCTCGACGACACCGTGCTTGCGGCCGCTCGTGCTCTCGCTGCGCAGGAGCACACATCACTCGGGCGTGCGGTCTCCACTCTCGCCCTGCGCGGCCTGATCGGGACGACCCCGGCACACACCGTCCGCGGATTTCCCGTGTTCCGCACACCCGAGGGCCACACGATCACCGGCGAGCTGGTCGCACTGCACCGCGACGATGACTGACACGTACCTGCTCGACGTCAACGTCCTGATCGCTCTCGCCAACGACGGGCACATCCACCATCGCGCTGCGCACCGCTGGTTCGCCACGGTCGATTCGTGGGCCACGACACCGATCACCGAATCGGCATTCGTCCGGCTGCAGTCCACACCAGCCGTCACGGGCACGACGATCCTGCCTGGTGAAGCGATCGCAGCACTGTCGCAGATGCGGTCCCTGCCAGGTCATCGTTGGCTACCGGACGATGCATCGTTCGCCGAACCCGTCATCGACCTGACCGCCCTCGTGGGCCGTGCGCAGGTCACTGACTTCCACCTCGTGAACCTGGCTCGCCGCACGAGCTCACGGCTCGCGACCTTCGACGGGAAGCTGTGTGCGGCACTCGCCGCGCCGGACCGGGAGCTCGCCACACTGATTGCCGTGGACTGAGAGCGCGCACGCGCTCCGGTGCCGTGCGGTCCGCCGTGGGTCACGGTGCGCGCATGACCTCGACGGCGAGCCGGCACGACGAAACCCCTCGCTCGGAGCCCTTCCGGGCCCCTCACGAGGGGTTCTGTCACTACAAGGGCCTGAGCTTCGTCAGTACCCCGTGGCGGTAGCGGTGGGATTTGAACCCACGGTGGACTTTCACCCACACACGCTTTCGAGGCGTGCTCCTTAGGCCGCTCGGACACGCTACCTCGCGGGCAAGGGTACCCGGTCGGCGGCCGTGCTCCGAAATCGTCCCGTCGACCCGCGGCCAGGACGAGCAGCCCCGGACAGGCTTACCGTGCAGGTGTGAGCAGCGAGGCGCGAGCACTGACGACCGGCACGCTCGCCGACGTCGTCGCGCTGCTGTCCGGGCACCGTCTGGCGGTGCTCACGGGTGCGGGGGTCTCGACGGACTCGGGCATCCCCGACTACCGCGGGCCGGGCTCGCCGCCGCGCACGCCCATGACGTACCAGCAGTTCGTCGGCGACGAGGCGTTCCGCCGGCACTACTGGGCGCGCAACCACGTGGGCTGGCGGCACGTGAACCGCACGCTGCCCAACGCCGGGCACCGCGCGCTCGCGACGCTCGAGCACCGCGGAGTCGTGCTCGGCGTGATCACGCAGAACGTGGACCTGCTGCACGAGGCCGCCGGGTCGCGGCACGTGATCGACCTGCACGGCCGCTACGACCGCGTGGTGTGCCTCGCGTGCGGCACGGTGATCTCCCGGGCCGAGCTGGCGGACCGGCTCGACGCCCTGAACCCCGGCTTCGTCGCGGCGGTCGGCGCGGTCGCGGACGTCGAGATCGCGCCCGAGGCCGACGCGGTGATCGAGTCGACGAGCCAGTTCACCGTCGCCGCGTGCGCGCGGTGCGGCGGGATCCTCAAGCCGGACATCGTCTACTTCGGCGAGACGGTGCCGCGCGAGCGGGTCGAGCGCGCGTACGCGCTGGTCGACGCCGCGGACGCGCTGCTCGTGGCGGGCTCGTCGCTGACGGTGCAGTCCGGGCTGAGGTTCGTGCGGCACGCGGCCGGCACCGGCAAGCCCGTCGTCGTCGTGAACCGCGGCGCGACCCGCGGCGACCGCTACGCGGCGCTCACGCTGGACGCGGGGACCTCAGAGACGCTCGTCGAGCTCGTGGACGTCCTGGCCGCCGTCCACTGACGCGTTCCACTCGCGCTGGGCCTCGAAGAAGTTGCGCAGCAGGATGCTGCTCTCCTCCTCGCGCACGCCGCCGATCACCTCGACGCGGTGGTTCACCCGCCGGTCGCGCACCACGTCCCACTGCGAGCCGCAGGCGCCCGCCTTGGGGTCCCACGCGCCGAGGACCAGCCGGGGGATGCGCGCCAGGACGAGCGCGCCCGCGCACATCAAGCACGGTTCCAGGGTCACGACGAGCGTGCAGTCGTCCAGCCGCCAGCGGTCCAGCGTCACCGCCGCGGCGCGCAGCGCGAGCACCTCGGCGTGCGCCGTCGGGTCGTCGTCGGCCTCGCGCTGGTTGTGGCCGCGTCCGACGACGACGCCCGCCGGATCCAGGACGACGGCGCCGACCGGGACGTCCATCGTCGCGACCGTGCGACGTGCCTCGTCGAGAGCCAGGCCCATCGCCCACAGCTCGACCGCCGGCACCGGGCGTCCGATGCTGCTCATCGCGTCATCATGGCGCAACCGCGAGGACCAAGGGGTCACCCACGCGGGGTGAGCGGCGAGTAGCCTGCCGCCATGCGCCTGCACGTCGCGGACCACCCGCTCGTCGCCCACAAGCTCGCGGTCCTGCGCGACGCCTCCACCCCCTCGGTCACGTTCCGGCTCCTCGTCGACGAGCTCGTCACGCTGCTCGCCTACGAGGCGACCCGGGACGTGCGCGTCGACACCGTCGAGATCGTCACGCCGGTCGCGACGACGACGGGCGTCAAGCTCGCGCAGCCCCGACCGCTCGTCGTGCCGATCCTGCGCGCGGGCCTCGGGATGCTCGACGGCATGACGCGGCTGCTGCCGTCCGCCGAGGTCGGCTTCCTGGGCATGCAGCGCGACGAGGAGACGCTCGAGGCGATCACCTACGCCAACCGCCTGCCCGACGACCTGTCCGGCCGGCAGTGCTTCCTGCTCGACCCGATGCTCGCCACCGGCGGCACCCTGGTCGCCGCGATCGACTACCTGACCGCGCGCGGCGCGCGCGACGTCACGTGCGTGTGCCTCATCGCCGCGCCCGAGGGGCTGGCCGTCGTCGAGAAGGCCGTCGGTGAGCGCGCCGACGTCTCGGTCGTCGTGGCCGCGGTCGACGAGCGGCTCAACGAGAAGGCGTACATCGTGCCCGGCCTGGGCGACGCGGGCGACCGCCTGTACGGCGTCGTCTGACGCCACCGGTCGCCGTCCACCGGCGGCCTGCCTACCGTGGCGTCATGCGGATCGCGATCGCGGGTGGCCACGGCAGGGTCGCCCGCCGACTCTCCCGGGCCCTCGTCGAGCACGGTGACGTGCCCGTGGCGCTCGTGCGGACCCTCGAGCACGTCGACGACGTCGTCGACGACGGCGCCGAGGCGGTCGTGCTCGACCTGGAGCGATGCAACGTCAACGACGTCGCGCAGGCGGTCGGCGGCGCCGACGCCGTCGTGTTCGCCGCCGGTGCCGGTGTGGGCAGCGGGGCCCCGCGCAAGGACAGCGTGGACCGCGGCGCCGCCGCACTGCTCGCCGACGCCGCGCACCGGGCCGGCGTCGGACGGTACGTGCTCGTCTCGTCGCTCGGCGTGGAGAAGGTCGGCGGGCTCGGCTTCCCCCCGCTCGACATGGATCCCGTGTTCGTCGCCTACCTGCGTGCCAAGGCGGCGAGCGAGGCGGACCTCGTGCGGCGGGAGATCGCGTGGACGGTCCTGCGGCCGGGCCGCCTCACCGACGACGAGGGCACCGGCCGGGTGCGGCTCGCGGCCGCGGCCGACTCACCGTCGCTCGGTGGGAGCGTGTCGCGCGACGACGTCGCCACGGTGCTCGTCGCGCTCGCGCACGCACCCACGACTGCGGGCCAGGTGCTCACGCTCGTGGCCGGCGACACGCACATCCCGGACGCCGTGGCCGGTCTGGCCGCCGGCTGAACGACGCGCCGGACTCGACGATCAGCGCTCCTGCGCCGGTTGGGTCCGCAGCGTCACAGCTCCGACGAAGTACTGGTCGCCCGTCGTCATCGGCGTCAGCGCGTCGACGTCGCACGGCAGCCGCGTCGGCACGAAGCCCTTCGCGTCGACGCCCAGCGAGGACGCCCAGCGCCAACCCGTCGCGGACGAGTCGAACGCGTTGGCCGCGCTGCCCGTGGTCCCGTCGCCGCGCAGCGGCGTCAGGTCCGTCGTCGCGTCCGTGCACGCGCCCGCCAGCCGCAGCCGGTCGCCGGTCAGCCCACGGTCGCCCTCCCAGCCGACGACGCCGAACCGCGCGAGCGAGCCCGCAGGAGCGGCGAAGTGGAACGCCGGCGGCGGCGCCGACGTGCCCACCCACAGGCCGCCGTCGTAGATCGTGACCTGCGCGTCGCCGGGCGCGGAGTACACGACGACCAGCGACCAGCCCGCGTAGTACGTCGGGTCGCTGTCGGTGCGCTTCGCGCTGACGGCGGCGTCGGCGACCGACCACTCTCCGGGCCCGAGCTTGGTCACCAGCGCCGTCACGTCGGCGAACGACGAGTAGTACAGGCGGTCCGAGCTGTCGGTGCGCGTCGTCGGCTCGCCCGTCGCGGTCACCGGCACGTACGCGGCACCCGGTCCGCGCAGCAGCACCACATCGGTGGGTCCGCTCCACGTGTCCTTCGCGCCGCGGTTCGCCGACCAGTACAGGCCGGCGAACACGATCTTGCGGTCCGCGGGGACCGAGACCTTCGTCGACGACGAGACCGGCACGCTCGCGCGCGGACCCTCGGGCGGCGCCTCGTCGAGCGCGACCATCGTCTGGCTGTTGTTGTCGGCGCCGCCCGCGAGCGCCTGCGTGCACGTGGTCGTGCCCGCCTTGCACGTGAGCAGCGGCGCACCCGCCTCGGTGACGTCCCAGCCGCTGCCGGCCGGCGTGCTGAACCGCGTCGCCAGCCCGCCCGAGCGACCCGGGACCGGAGCGCTGGTGGTGACCGGCTCGGCGACCCCCGCCGCGGTCGCCGAGATCTCGACGGCGCCCGGGACGACGTACTGCGAGCGCACGGGCAGCAGGACCTCGACGACCTCGCCCGCCGCGAGCACCGGCCACGAGCAGACGACCGTCCGCAGCGACTCGGAGCCGGACGCGACGCACGCCGACGGCCACGCAGCCGACTTCACGTCGGCGACAAGGTTGGCGGGCAGCTCGACGGTGGCCCGGACCTTCGCCGCGTCCGCCTCGGGCGGTGCGGCAGCGGCCACCGCGAAGGCGATCTGACCGGTGTCGTCGGCCTGCAGCGCGACGCCTGCGTTCTGCAGCGCGAGCACGGGCGCCAGCCCGGTGACCGGCAGGGCCAGGTGCTCGCCGGCGTCCGCATCCCGCGCCGAGGCCCGCACGACCAGGTCGCCGAGATCACCCGTCGCGCCCGCGTCGACGGTCACGGACACGACGAGCGAGCTCGTCGCACCCGGCTCGAGCTCCGGTCCCGTGCACCACAGCCGGTCCGACGCCTGGATGCGGACCAGCGGCTCGCGCGCCTCCTCGACGGGCACCCCGCACGCCCACCCGTCACCCACGGCGCCGGTCCAGGTGACACCGACCGGCAGGGTCACATCGAGGTTCGCGGCCTGCGCGGACAGGTCGCCGTCGTTCGCGACGACGAGCTGCAGCGACGACGTGCGGCCGCCCGCGACCGTGAGCGTCGAGTCCGGCGAGGTCACGGTCATCCGGGCGGGTCGCAGCACGTCGAACGGCACGACGAGGGCCGGTCGGCCGCCCGCCGGCGTCACGTCCACCGTGAGCTCCGCGCTCCCCAGCTCACCCGGGTCCGGGGCGACGAGCGTCAGCGCGAGCGGCGCGGTCGCGCGTGCGGCGAGCTCACCCCGGGCGCACGTCACGTCGGCGCCCTCGGCCTGCGGTCCGACCACGCCGACCTGGTCACCGGGCGGCGTCGCGCACGTCCAGTCACCGGTCTCGCCACCCGCCCAGAGGACGCCCGCCGGCAGGTGGACGGTCGCGGTCGGGGCGGACGCCGGCAGTCCCCCCGCGTTGCGCAGCGCGATCGTCGCGGTCACCGGACGCCCCGCGACGAGCGTCGGCACCTGCTGGTCCGCCGCGAGCGCGATTCGCGCGGGCGCGGGGCGCACGACGACCTCGATCGGCTCCGGCTGGTAGTCGATGTCCTCGCCGACGACGCTGAGCTGCACGTCCGCACCCGACGCGTCGAAGGACTCGTCGATGCTCACGCGCACCGACAGGCGTGACGTCGCCCCGCCGGGCAGCGCGTCGAGCGTGCAGCGGGCGTGCTGGCTGTCGGCGACCGTGCACGACCACCCCGGGTCGGCCGCAAGGAAGCCCCAGGCCGTCGCGGCGCGCGACATCCCGGTCGTGAGGCTGTCGACCGTCACGCCGGTGGGCGTCGTGAGCTCGGCGACCAGCGAGCGCGCCGGCTCGTCGCCGCTGTTGCGCAGGGTCAGCGCGAGCTCCTGACCCGCGCTGCCCGCGTCGAGCGCGAGGCCGTCCGACGGGAGCTCGACCGAGACGTCCGCGGGAGCCGGCGGAGGCGTCGTCGGCTCGACCGTGGGTTCGACCGTGGGCTCGATCGTCGGCTCGACGGTGGGTTCGATCGTCGGCTCAGTTGTCGGCTCGCTCGTCGGTTCAGTGGTCGGTTCAGTGGTCGGCTCGCTCGTCGGCTCCGCCGTGGGGCCCGCCGTGGGGCCCGCGGTGGGACGGGACGTCGGGTCGGCACTCGGGTCGGATCCCGGGCCCGGGTCGAAGATCGGTGCGTTCGTCGGGCCCTGCGTCGGGTCGCCCGGGTCGTTCGTCGGGAGCGGTCCCGCGGACGGGTCGGCCGACGAGGACGGCTCGCCGCCCGGTGTCGTCGCCGACGGGGAGCTCGTGGCAGCGACCGGGCCGAGGTCCGGGTCGTCGGAGCCGGAGCGCAGGCCGGTGACGACCGCGACCGCGACCGCGGCGACCACGATCGTGCCCGCGAGCACACCGACCACTCCTGCCGGGATGCTCGCGAGGAACGCCGCGACGCCGCCGACCGAGCTCGCCGCCGAACTGCCCGCAGCACCACCTGCCGCTGCCGCGCCTGCCGCGGCACCGCCGCCCGCACCGCCGGCTCCCGCCTCCTTGCCGAGCTGTCCGAGCGTCGCGCCACCGGCACCGCCGGCACCGCCCGCCGCCGCACCCCACGCACCGGCGGCCGCGAGACCGCCGCCGACGGGCAGCGCGTGCGACAGCGCGCCGACGCCGACAAGACCGAGCACGAGCGGCGCGACGACCGCGCGCATGCCGTGGTTGACGTCGCCCAGCTCCAGCACCAGCGCCCGGCAGTCACCGCACCCGTCGAGGTGCGCCTCGACCTTCGTGGTGTCACGCGCGCTGAGCCCGCCGCGCACGTACGAGCCGAGCTGCCCGGCGAACGCCCGGCACTCCTGCTCGAGCGGGTCCTGCAGGTGCTGCTGCAGGTACGCCTGCCGCAGTCCCTCGCGCGCGCGGTAGGACAGGGCAGCGACACCGTTGGCCGTCAGACCGAGGATCGGCGCGATCTCGGCGGGCGTCAGCCCCTCGACCTCGGTGTGCCACAGCACCGCCTGCCACCGCTGCGGCAACGAGTGGAACGCACGCGCGACGACGCCCCGCTCGAAGCCCGCCAGGGCGGGTTCCTCCGCCGTACCCGCGAGCGCGGTGCCCGCCTCGAGCTCCGCGACGTCGTCGGTGGGTCGTGCACGCCGCGCGCCCTCGCGCCGCACCGCCGCGACCCGGCGCACCACGGTGAACAGGTAGGCGCGGAACGCCTCGTCGGGACCGTGCCCACGGCCCAGCGCGCCGTACACGGCGGTGAACGAGTCCGCGACGACGTCCTCGGCGTCCGCGTCGCCGTCGACGTACCGGCGCGCGACGACGAGGGCCGCACCGGCGTGCCGCTCGTACAGCCCGGCGAAGCCCGCGGGGTCGCCTGCGCGCGCGGAAGCGATCAGCTCCGCGTCGCTGCGGACGACGTCCTCGACATCGGTGTGCGCGGTCAAGGCCCTCTCTTCTCGGAGTCGTACCTTCCAGGGTGGCATACCAGACCAACAGGGAGGAAACGCCCTGGACGGTTGTCCACAGCGTCCGATCGGGTGAAAAGCCCCCGGTCCGCGTCACGACGGGGCCGCAGGTGCCTCTCATGCGGCGTGACCATCGATACCGGCCCCCCTGCCGCTGCGCTCCCGCGCGCCCTGCGCGAGCGGTGGCGCGACGAGAGCACGGCGTCCGTCTGGCGGCGACCGTCGGACTGGTACCACCCCGCCGTCGACGAGCTCGCGACCGCACTGCTGCTCGCCGAGGACCCCGCTCCCGCCGCGGAGCTCCTCGGTGCCGCGCGCGCGGAGGCCGGTGTCGGCATCGGCGAGAGCATCGACGACCTGGCCTGCCTGTACCGCAGCACCACCGGCGGCGAACCGCCGCTCCAGGTCGTCCGCGCGCTGTGCGCGGGCTGGACCGACGCACAGGCCGCGGGCTTCGTCGCGTCGGGCCTCACGGACCCGGAGTCGGGCCTGCCCCGGCGCGACTACCTCGAGCTGCGGCTCGCGGAGTGCTTCCACGACGGCACGGCGGCCGACCACCGGCTGCTGGTCCTCGACGTGGCGGCGGGCGTGCCGGACCCGTTCGCGCGCATGGCACGTTCGGCGGCGGTCGGATCGGCCCTGCAGGACACGTTCGGCGCTGGTCAGCCGATGGCGAGCCTCGGCGGCGGCGTGTTCGTCGTGCTGCTGCGCCCGCAGGACGACGACGGGCAGCCGCTCGCGGCCGAGCTGATCACCGAACGTGCCGCCGCGCTCGACGCCGCGGCCGTCACGCGGTCCCCCGTTCGCTCGTGGACCGAGCCGCTCGCGTCGTCGGCGGTGCTCGCGGTCGACCGGCTCGCGCACCTGCTGCGCGTCTGACGCGCCGCTCGTCGGCCGCGGACGCCCGTGCCCGACGAGTTCGTATCTCTCGGGGGACAAACGCGCGTGCGGGCGTCTACCGTCGAAGGATGACCCCCACCGGCGTGGCTCCTCCCGACCCGGAGACCCACGGCACCGTGCCGAGCTTCGAGTCGATCGACCTCGACGACCCGGGCCCGCTCCTGGCCGCCGGGGTGTGCGCCGACGTCTTCGCCCTGTCCGACGAGTACGTGCTGCGCCGCTACCGCTCGGGACGCGACGCAGGGGCCGAGGTCGCGGTGCTCGAGCACGTCGTCGGGCTCGGGTTCCCTGCGCCGCGGGTCTACGCCTCGCAGGGGCCGCTGCTGCTCATGGAGCGGCTGCACGGCCCGACGCTGCTGCAGGCGCTCGCCGCCGGCGAGGTCTCGCTGACCGACGGTGCCGCGGTGCTCGCGGACCTGCACGCGCGGCTGCACGCGCTCCCGGTCCCGGCGGCGTGGGACGGCGGCGACGAGTCGTGGCCGCACGCGACCGGCGGCCCCGCGATCGTGCACCTGGACCTGCACCCCGGCAACGTCATCCTCACGTCGACCGGCCCCGCGGTGGTCGACTGGGCCAACGCCCGCACCGGAACACCCGCGCTCGACGTCGTCGTCACCGCGCTCGTGCTCGCCGAGGTCGCGGTCGACGCCGGCGGCGACTACTCGCACGCGGCCCGCGCGCTGCTCGTCGCCTACCTTGCCCACACGGATCTGGCCCATGCGGACACCGACGTGCTCGCCGTGCTCGACGACGCCGCCGCACTGCGCCACCAGGACCCGGCGCTCGTCTCGGGCGAGTACGAGCTCGTCGCGCCGGCCGTGGCGCTCGTCCGCACCCTCGTCGAGCTCGCGCGCTGATCGCACGCCGACCGGGCTGACCTCTCGCCAAACGCCTCCCCGTACGCCTCCCGGCGTGGTGGGATGCGTGCATGACGCAGGCCGACGAGACGCTGACCCCCGCCGGCTGGTACCCCCGGCCCGCCGAGCCAGGCTTCGTGCAGTTCTGGACGGGCGTCGAGTGGGCGGACGTGCGCCTGCCGGAGCGGTTGCCCGACGGGCGCCCGGTGCGCACCGGTCCCCTGCCGTTCGGGGCGGGTGACGCGATCAGCTTCGTCGTGGACCAGGTCGCCGGTGACACCGCGGCACGGGACCGCACGCCGCAGACGCGGGCCACCACCGCGCTCATGCGGCTGACCGACCTCGACGACGTGCTCGCCGCCGCCGAGGCGTACGCGACGGGTGCGGAGGTCGCCGAGCGACTGCCCTTGGTCGCGGGCGGCGTGATGGTCACCGACGCGCTCGTCGGGTTCGACGTCAAGAGCCCGTTCGGCATGCGCCTCGGCCTGATCGGGGCGGTGTGGCTCGGGCTCTGGGGAATCGGGCTGCTGGTCGCCGGTGTCGTCTGGAACGTCGTGCCGTGGGGTCATGCGGCGCTGCCTGCTCTGCTGGACATCGCCGTGCGGGCGCTGCTCCCGCTCGTCGGGGTCGCCCTGGTCGGCGCCGCGGTCGTCGTGGCGGTCGCGCGCATCTCCGGGCTCGGGAAGGGCAGCGTCCTGTTGGCGCGCGGCGGTCGCGACGCCGTGCGGTACGCCGCCGGCTGGCGGCCCTCTGACCTGCGACGAGGGCTCGCCGAGACTATTTACGCAACACGGTCTTTTCGCAAAAGACGCCTCTGACCTGCGATGTTAGTCAGTCTTGCCTTGCTAGCGCCCATTTACGAAAGGGTCTAGCGTCGGTCGGGACGGAGCCCCCCCAGCCCGCCCCACCACCCGGAGGTGCCACATGACCGACCTCATGGAGCTGCCCACGATCACCGAGTGTTCGGTGTCGGGCTGCTCGTACAACGACCACTCCAACTGCCACGCGGCCGCAATCACCGTCGGCGGCAGCAACGGCGACGCGAAGTGCGCGACCTTCATCCCGCTGGGCATCAAGGGCGGCCTCGACAAGGTCATCTCGCACGTCGGCGCCTGCCAGCGCGCGGACTGCACGCACAACTCGTCGCTCGAGTGCACCGCCTCGTCCGTGCGCGTCGGCGCCGGCCACGACATCGCCGACTGCCTCACCTACGACCCCAGCTGACCCCACCCAGCTCACCCCCACCCGAGCCGCCCCGCCCCCGCCGCCCGTCCCGTCCCGCCCCTGTCCCGTCCCCGTCCCTGACGGCAGGGATGGATGCAGCATCCGGCGGGTGCACCGGCCGGGAGCTGCATCCATGCCTGCATCGACGTGCAGTCGCGGGTGGGTGGGACGTGCGTGGGTGGGTTGTGGGTGGCGGGTCGGTCGGGGGGTGGGACCTCGGGCGTCCGGGGGGCGGGGCCCGCGACGTAGGCTCGTGCCGTGGCAACCTTCTCCAGCGTGACGCGGCAGAACATCCTCCAGGCGATCGCGGAGTACGACAGCCGCGGTGAGAGCGACTTCCTCGGGGTGTACGGCTTCGACCCGCTGGCCGACTACTCGTTGCTCCACGACGGCCGCCGCTACGACCCGCGGGCCGTCCTCGGCGTCGCGCACCGCTTCGCGACCGGGCGCCTGGCAGCCGCGAACGAGATGAGCGGCGGGGCCCACGGCGCGGCCGGCATCCTGCGCAAGCGTGGCTTCGAGGTCACCGAGCCGCCGCGCTCGGCGCGCACCCCGGCACCGGCCCGCCGCGCGCCCGTCCGCCGCTCCGCGACCCCCGAACGCGTCGAGGCCATCTGCCCGACCTGCTCGATGACGCTGCCGGGCACCGGCGTGTGCGACTACTGCGGCTGACGTCCGGGAGGGTCCGGTGACCAGCGCACCGAGCACCGAGTACGACCGGTTCGGCCCGTGGATCGACCGCGTCGAGTCGCCCGACGACGTGCCGCGGCTCTTCCGGGGCCACGAGATCGACTTCGGGTCGTCGCCGACGGTCCTGAAGGTGCCGCGCAACGTCGCGCGCCGCGACGCCCACCCGGCGATGGACCTGTACGACCACCTCGTGGTCCTCCAGGGGCGGACGCTGACGTGCCTGAGCCGCCGGACGACGGTCGCGGACGGCCCGGGCTTCGACCGGACCGACGTCCCGGTCGACGACGTCGTGGCGATCCGGGATGCCGTCAGCCTGCTCGACGGCAGCCTGACCATCAGGTCGCGCACGGGTGCGCAGGTGCGGTTCGCCTACAACGGCTCGGCCCGCTCGGCGGTGACCGGTCTCGTCGACGAGCTCCGCGGACTCCTGACGCCGGCCGCGCCCGCGAGCCTCGGGGGCCGGCTGCGGGCCGCGACCGCCGAGCATGCGCTGCCGACGAGCGCCATCGCCCTGCAGGCCGTCGACGTGGCGCTCGTCTCCGACCACCGCGCCGCGGCCCGCGCGCTGCCGGGGCTGACCGCCTGGGCCTGCCACGACCGGGTCGTCGTGACCCCTCGGCCCGGCGGGCTCGTCGGGTCCGTCCGGCGGGCGCTGCACGCGCTGAACCCGATGACCCTGCACGGCGGCGTGCTCGCGGGCGACGACGTCGCGCTCGAGGTGTTCGGCCGGCACGCGTCGCTGATCCGCGGCCGGGCCCCGGCGCTGTCCGCGTCCCGCCTGGTCGTGCCCTGGGCCGGCCTCGACCGGGTCGAGGTCGAGCCGCACCCCGTGTACGAGGGGGTGTCGGACGTCGTGCTCGTCGGAGGCGCCTCGACGAGCACGCTCCACCTCCCGTCCGGCTCGCGCACCACCCGGGTGCTCACCGCGGCCGTCGAACGCGCGCAGCAGAGCCCGCCCCGCACCCCCAGGGACTGAAGGCCCTGGCACGCCCGGGTCCCCGGGCGTTGCCTGAAGAGAGCGGGACCGCGTCGACCGGTCGCGGCTCCCCCTCTCGGAGGTGGGAAGCATGAGGCGCATCATCGTCGGGATCGAAAGGTCCGCCCACAGCGGCGCGGCGCTCGACTGGGCCGCCCGCCGGTGCGAGCACCCGACCGCACGGCTCGTCGTGGTGCACTGCACCGGGTACACGCTCACGGAGTTCGACCTGCCGAACAACCTGCTGGACCCGGACGCCGCGGACCTGCTCGCGAACGCGGAGGCCCGCGCGCGCGAGCTCGTGCCGGGCCTGGAGGTCGAGACGCGCCTGGACCGGCGTCGCCCCGCACAGGCGCTGGTCGAGCTCGCCGGACCCGACGACCTGCTCGTCGTCGGCACGCACCGGCTCAGCCCCGCCGAGCGTGCCTTCGCCGGATCGCTCGCCTACCAGGTCGCCGCGCACGCGCCGTGCCCCGTCGCGGTCGTGCCCGGGCCACCTCGTGCGGATGCGACGGGCATCGTCGTCGGCGTGGACGACTCGTCGTACAGCGTCGCGGCGCTCGACGTGGCCGCGAGTTTGTGCGAGTGGACGGGTCACGACCTGCACGTGGTGCACGCGCTGTCCGACGCGTCCGTCTACGCCGGTCGCGAGAGCTTTCCCACCGAGGTCGTCGCGACCTACCACCAGTCGCAGCGCCTGATCCTCAGCGAGGTGATGGCCGGCCTCGCCGAACGGCACCCCGACGTCCGGGTGCACGCGGACCTCTCGAACGAACGGCCGGCCAAGGCGCTCCTGACCGCCGCGAGCAGCGCCTGGCTCCTCGTGGTCGGCAGCCGCGGCCGGCACGGTCTGCCCCGGCTGCTGCTCGGCTCCACGAGCCACACCGTCGTGCTGAACGCCCGGTGCCCCGTGCTCGTCGTCCGCGCTCGTGAGGGCGCTCAGTGAGGGCGCTCAGTGAGGGCGCTCGGTGAGGGCGCTCAGGCGACGCCGCGGATCCGCACCACGAGCACCGAACCGAGCACGCTGACCAGCGCGGCCAAGGTGTACAGCCCGCGGTAGCCGAGGCCCGCGCCGATCACGCCTGCCGCGACCACGGGCGCGAGCACCTGCGGCAGCGTGTTGGCGATGTTGATGACGCCCAGGTCCTTGGCGCGGTCCCCCGCGGCAGGCAGCACCTGCGTGATGAGCGCGAAGTCCACCGCGGTGTACGTGCCGAACCCGATGCCGAGCACCACCGCCGCGACGTAGGCCGCCGGCAGGGTCGGCACCAGGGCGAAGAGCTGCAGCGCCACCGCCGTCACGATCCCTGACCAGATGACGAACACCTTGCGCCGGCCCATGCGGTCCGACCACCGCCCACCGAGGTAGGCCGTGATCACCGTCGTGACGCCGTACACCGCGGTCAGCGTGAACACCGCGCTCTCGGCCGCGTCGTCGGCCAGGCCCACCTCGTCGGTCAGGTAGTAGAGCAGGTAGAGCACCAGCAGCGCGTTGCCGAGGTTCATGAGGAAGCGCGTGATCCACGCCCAGCCGTAGTCCGGGTGCCGGCGGGGCGAGACCCAGAAGCCGCGCAGGAACGCGCGCCAGCGCATCGGCGGGCGCAGCTCGCGGGGCAGTGCGACGTCCCGCGAGTCCAGCGCGTACGGGATCGTCGTCACGACGAGCACCGCGGCGAGCGTCAGGTAGCCGGCGGCGATGCTGCCGGTGGCCGCGGCCACGCCCGAGCCGGCGATGACGCCGACGGTCTGGGCGATCGCGAGCACGCCTCCGACGACGCCGCGCTCGCGTTCCGGCACCTGGTCGGGCACCACCGCGGTGATCGCGGCCAGCATCGCGTTGAGCCCCGCCTGCGCGAGCGCCCAGGCGAGCACCATCGTCGGGACGCTGTGCGCACCCGCGAGCAGCAGCATCGCGACCGCGCCGGCCCCCGCGCCGCCCACCACCCACGGCAGCCGGCGGCCGACGCGGAGCACGGTGCGGTCCGAGAACGCGCCCCACACGGGGTTGAGCACCATCGAGACGGCTGCACCCACGCCCGTGACCAGCGAGAGCACGGCCTCCTTGTGGTCGGGCGAGACCGCCTCGGCCTGCTGCGCGAGCAGCACCTGGATGGGCCCGAAGAAGCCCGACCACAGCCCGATGCTCGCGAGCACCAGCCACGCGACCCACACGCGCGACGTGCGCGCGGTCGGCTCCGCGAGCGCTCGGTCCACGGCCGGGACGCTCATGCGCGGGCCCGGTGCGCCCGGATGACGTCGGCGTACCAGCCGAACGAGCGCTTGGGCGTGCGGGCGAGCGTCCCGTAGTCCACGTGGACGAGCCCGAATCGTTGCGTGAAGCCGTCGGCCCACTCGAAGTTGTCGAGCAGCGACCAGCAGCAGTAGCCGCGCACGTCGACGCCGCGCCGGACGGCGTCCGCGACCGCTCGCAGGTGCCCGTCGAGGTAGTCGATCCGCGCCTGGTCGTCGACGACGCCGTTCTCGTCGGGTCCGGTGCCGTACGAGCAGCCGTTCTCGGTCACGACGATCGGCGGGATCCCCGGGTAGCGCTCGGCGAGCCCGACGAGAAGGTCCGTGAACGCCGCCGGTACCACGGGCCAGCCGAAGTCGGTCGTCGGGTAACCGGGGACCACGTCCACCTCGAACGGGACGGGCGCGCCGGGCGCGGCCGCCCGGACGCCCTGCGGGTTGTAGTAGTTCACGCCGTAGAAGTCGAGGGGCTGCGAGATCACCGCCAGGTCGTCGGCCACCGGCCCCGGCAACGCCTCCGCGATGCCCTCGGGGTACGTGCCGAGCAGCACCGGGTCCGCGAACAGCCGGTTCCAGAGCGTGTCGAACAGGCCCGCGGCGGCCACGTCCGCATCGTCGTCGGACAGCGGCCACACGGGTGCGTGGTTCGTCGCGGTGCCGATGCCGCTCGCACCCGCGGCGCGCAGCGCCTGCACCGCGAGCCCGTGCGCGAGCAGCGCGTGGTGCGCGACCGGCAGCGCGCCGAACGCGAGCGCCTTGCCCGGCGCGAGCGAGCCGTCGCCGTACCCGTTGAGCGCCAGCACGTTCGGCTCGTTGACCGGGCACCAGTGCGTCACGCGGTCGCCGAGCAGCTCGCCCATGATCCCGGCGTACTCGCCGAGCCGCAGCGCGGTCTCCCGCACCTGCCAGCCGCCCTCGTCCTCGAGCGCCTGCGGCAGGTCCCAGTGGTACAGCGTCGCCATCGGGCGGATGCCCGCCGCGAGCAGCGCGTCGACGAGGCGGTCGTAGAAGTCCAGACCCGCGCGGTTCGCCGGCCCCCGCCCGTCGGGCTGGATGCGCGGCCAGGCGATCGAGAACCGGTAGACGTCCAGCCCCAGCTCGCGCATGAGGGCCACGTCCTGCGGCCAGCGGTGGTAGTGGTCGCACGTGACCGCGCCCGTGCTGCCGTCGCGCACGCGCCCCGGCTCGGCGGTGAACGTGTCCCAGATGCTCCGGCCGCGCCCGTCCTCGGCGACCGCACCCTCGATCTGGTACGCCGCGGTGCTCGCGCCGAACAGGAAGTCCGGGCGAAGCCCCCGGGTCGGGTCGCTGCTGTTCACGGGCGGCTCCTGCCTGCGAGGTCGTCACGCGCAACGTACTGCGCCGCGTGCTCCGCGCGTGGCAGCCACGTCCGGGTCGCGGCCCGGCCCGTCGACGTTCCCCCGTCCGGCCGGGCCGCGATGATGACGGGGCGCGTCACGCTCGGCCGGCCCGGGGCATAGGAGGGGTATGAGCACCGACGAACCGCCGGACGACGAGCTGCTCGCCCGACTCCGGCTCCATCCCGACGCGATCGGGCTGCTCTTCGAGCGGCACGCCCGCGCGGTCCACCGCTTCCTCGCCCGCCGCACCGGCCCCCAGGCCGCCGACGACCTGCTCGCCGAGGTCTTCGTCGCGGCGACCACCGCACGCGAACGCGTCCACGCGCACCCCTCCGGTTCGGCGCTGCCGTGGCTGTACGGGATCGCGCGCAACGTCGTGCGGGCCCATCTGCGCCGGCGGGCACCGACCCCCGGGTGGCCACCGGACGACCACATGGACTGGGCGGCGGTCGACGACCGTCTCGACGCCCTCGGCCGTCGCGACGAGCTGCGACGCGCACTGGCCGCGCTCACCCCCGACGAGCGTGACGTGCTGCTGCTCGTCGCCTGGGACGGCCTCACCCCCGCCGAGGCCGGTTCGGTGCTCGGCATCAGCGGCGACGCCGCGCGCTCCCGCCTGGCGCGGGCCCGCCGCCGCGCCCAGGCCGCCCTCGACTCCGCTCCCCGGAAGGACATCTCATGGACCTGACCACGCTTCTCGACGAGACCGCCCCGACGATCTCGGCACCGTCCGACACCACGCTCCGGCGCGCCCGGGCCGCGCTCGACACCCAGGTGCGCGTCTCCCAGCTGCACGTGGCCACCGCCCGCCGCTCGCGACGCCGGCGCACCGGGCTCGTCGCGCTGGTGTCCGTGGCGGCCGCGGGCGCGCTCGTCGTCGCGCCCACCGTGGGCCTCGGCGGCCACGCGCCGCAGGACTCCGCGCAGGCGGCCGCCGTGCTCGTCGCTGCCGGGGCCGCGGCGGCCGGGCAGCCGGACACGGTCGACGCGCCCTTCTGGCACGTCGACCTGGAGTTCGCGTACGCGGGCAAGGAGCCGTTGCGGACCCAGCTCTGGATCGACCACGACGGGATCGCCCGCGTCCAGAACGAGGAGCTCCAGGCCGAGCCCCGCGCCGTGCCCGGCGACGACGGCGTCTACACGTCGTCGTTCGCGGGCTCGTCGCTCGACGACGGCCGGACCACGGACTGGGCGGGGATCGCGGCGCTGCCCACCGATCCGGCCGCGCTCGAGGCGCTGCTGCGCGCCCGGATCGGCCAGGACCGTGGACCCACCCCGGACGTCGAGCTGTGGTCCGTGGTGACCGGGCTGCTCAGCGGAGCCCCGGCGACGCCCGCGCTGCGTGCGGCCCTCTGGGAGGTCGCCGCCGCCGTGCCGGGCGTCGAGCTCGTCGGCACCACCACCGACCACGCCGGACGCACCGGCACCGCCGTCGAGCTCGACCAGACGGGCATCGGCTGGTACCGCGAGCGGCTGATCCTCGACCCGGCCGACGGCCGCCTGCTCGAGCAGGTCGCGTTCGACGCGAGCGGCGCGGTGGACCACTGGTCGACGTACCTGGAGCAGGGCCCCGCACAGTCGGCGCCCGACATCGACCCGCCGCTGTGCGGACCGGGTTCCGGAGTGTCCTGCTGACCGACCGCCGGCACGCACGTCGGAGCCACGCGCCGGGCGATCACTCGCCCCGCGCGTGGCTCCGGCGCGTCAGCCGGCCGACGACCTGCGACGTGCTCGTGGTCGAGCTGCGCCGCACGCTCGCGCCGCTCAGTCCTTGACCGCACCCGCGGTCACGCCGGCCGCGACGTACCGCTGCGCGACGACCAGCAGGACCGCCGTGGGGATCGAGGCGATCACCGCGGTCGCCATCATCGGACCCCACTCCTGGTTCTGCGCGCCGATGAAGTCGTAGATGCCCATGGTGATCGGGCGCAGGTTCCCGCCCTCGCGGTTCAGCGTGGACGCGAACAGGAAGTCCGACCACGCCCACAGGAAGGCGAAGAGCGCGACCGTCACCGCCGAGTTCCGCGAGATCGGGAGGACCACCGACCGGAAGGTGCGCCAGTGCGACGCGCCGTCGATCTGCGCGGCCTGGAGCAGCTCGCCCGGGATCCCGGCCATGAACGCCGAGAAGAGCATCACCGCGAACGGCACGGCGATCGTCGAGTCCGCCAGGATCAGGCCCGGGACGGTGTTGAGGATGTCGAGCCGGGAGTAGATCTGGTAGAAGCCCAGCGCCATCACCACCGCGGGGATCATCTGCGCCACGATCAGCGAGAAGTTCAGCACGCGTCGACCGGGGACGAACAGCCGTGACACGGCGAACCCCGCGGGCGCGGAGATCAGGAGCGTCAGCGCCACGGTGCCGAGCCCGACGAGCAGGCTCGTCCCGAGGTACGGGAGCTGCTGGCTCAACGCCTGCGAGTAGTGCTCGAACGTCGGGTTGTGGGGGAACAGGTCCGCACTGCGGATCGCGTCCCGGGGAGTCAGGGAGACGTTCACCATCCAGTAGACGGGGAACAGCATCACCGCGGTCAGGATCACGCCGATGGTCGTCTTCCACCACGCCCGGCGCACCCGGTTGTCCCGACCGGCGGGCGCTGTGCCCGTGCTGCTGAGGGTTGCCACGGACGTGCTCATCGGTCAGCCTCCTGCCGGCGCTGCACTGCGAGATAGATGAAGCCCATCGCGAGCGCGATGACGAGAAGGATCGTGCCGACCACCGAGGCCTCCGAGTAGCGGATGACGCCGGACGAGCCCTTGCCGAACGCCATCGAGTACGCCCACGTCGCGAGGGTCTGCGAGGTGCCCGTGCCCATCGTCATGATCCAGATGATGTCGACGACCTTGAGCGTGTAGACGAAGCCCAGCAGCAGCGTGATCGCCGTGACCGGCTTGAGCAGCGGGAAGGTGATCGACCAGAACTGCCGCCACGGGCCGGCCCCGTCGAGCGAGGCGGCCTCGTACAGGTCGCCGGAGATGTTCTGCAGGCCCGAGTAGAGGATCACGAGGTTGAACGGGATGCCCAGCCAGATGTTCGCGATGGTCACGGACATCAGGGAGTTCTCCGCGTTGAGCCACCAGACGGGGTCGACGCCGAAGATGCCGAGGAACTGGTTGAGGATGCCGGAGTCGGCGTCCATCATCCACTGCCACGTCGTGCCGGACACGATGATCGGCAGCAGCCACGGCACGAGGAACAGGCCTCGGAGCACCGCCGACAGCGGGAAGACCCGTCGGAAGAACACCGCGAGGGCCAGCCCGATGACGTACTGGAACGTGAGCGACACGATCACGAAGATGGCCGTCTGGCGCACGGTCGGCCAGAACTGCGGCGACGAGATCACCTCGCCGAAGATGTCGAACCCGACGAACGGCGCCTCACCCGTGACGAACGACGCCCTGGTGAACCTGTGCAGGCTCATCGAGACGTTCTCGACGAGTGGGTACAGGTAGAAGATCAACAGGTAGGCGAGCAGCGGGAGCGCGAAGGCGAGCCCGACCCAGGTGGTCGGTCGCAGGTTCCTCAGCCGGCCGGTCCGAGCGCCCGGGGCTCGCCCCGGGCCCTCCGTCACGAGCTCCCCCGCAGGCATCGGGGGTGTGTGGAGTGCCACTGCAGTCACCCTTCCTTCGACGTGCGCCGGGCGCCGACCAGGCCGAGCAGCCCGTGGTGGCGGTCGTCCCGCGCGAAGACGGGAATGGTGGCGAGCGGTGCCTCGACGTCGAGCCACCGCCCGCCGTCGTGGACCTCACCGGTCGTCAGGTTCGTCCAGAGTGCGCCATCCGGCAGGTACACGCTGCGCGCGGTGGCGTGCGGTTCGAGCACGGGGGCGACCAGGAGGTCGGGTCCGTACATGTACTGGTCGCCGAGGTCCCAGCACACCGGGTCGGCGGGGAACTCGTGGAACATGCCGCGCATCACGGGCTGCCCGTTCTCGTGCGCGTCCCGCATGAGCTCACGCGAGTAGGGCCGCAGCTCCTCGCGCAGGTGCACGTAGTCGGCGAGGATCTCGTAGACGTCCTCGCCGAAGCTCCAGAGCTCGTTCGGTGCACCGCTCTCGAGCCGACGCGATCCGTCGCTCGCCGTGACCCGCTCGGTCGGCTTCCGGTCGCCGTGCATCCGCATGACCGGGCAGAAGGCGCCGAACTGGAACCACCGCACGAGCAGGTCCCGGAAGTCCGGGTCCTCGATGTTGCCGTCGTGGAAGCCACCGATGTCGGTCGTGAACCAGGGGATCCCCGCGACACCCATGTGGATCCCGGCCGTGATCTGGCGCCGGAAGTCCTCGTACGTCGAGTGGATGTCGCCGGACCACACGAGCGCGCCGTAGCGCTGGCTCCCGGCCCACGCGCACCGCAGCAGGTTCACGACGTCGCCCTGACCCGCTGCGGTCTGGCCCTCGTAGAACGCGCGGGCGTACGCCTGCGGGTACAGGTTGCCGACCTGCAGGTTCGACCCGTCGTGGTACCGGTAGTTGTCGAAGTGGTACTCGCTGTACTCCGGCTCGGCCTCGTCGAGCCAGAACAGCCGGACGCCGAGGTCGTAGTAGTTCTTCCGGCACAGCTCCCACGTGAGGGCGCGGGCCTCGGGGTTCGTCGCGTCGAGGAAGACGCTCGGACCCTCGAAGGCCATCTGGATGTCGAGCCCGCGTTCGGTCCGCACGAGGGCGTTGCGGCGCTTGTACTCGTCGAAGTTCTCCGACTCGATCGAGATCTGCGGCCACACGGAGACCATGAGCTCGATCCCGAGGTCGTTCAGCTCGGCGACCATCGCCGCCGGATCGGGCCAGAACTCCGCGTCGAACCGGAAGTCACCCATCTTCGGCCAGTGGAAGAAGTCCGCCACGATGACGTCCATCGGCAGGCCTCGGCGCTTGTGCTCCCGTGCGACGTCGAGGAGCTGCTCCTGGTTCCAGTAGCGGAGCTTGCACTGCCAGTACCCGAGTCCGTACTCGGGCATCATCGGCGCGTGCCCCGTCGCGTCCGCGTACGAGGCGGTGATGGCGGCGGGCGTCGCACCGGCGGTGATCCAGTAGTCGAGCTGGACCGACGACTCGGCGTGCCACTCGGTGCGGTTGGCGGCGAACGTCGCGCGACCGATCGCGGGGTTGTGCCACAGGAAGCCGTAGCCACGGCTCGAGAGCACGAACGGGATGCTTGCCTGGGAGTTGCGGTGGGCGAGCTCGAACGAGCACCCCTTGATGTCGAGGATGTCCTGCTGGTACTGACCCATCCCGTAGAGCTTCTCGCCGGGGTTCGCCTCGAACGAGGCCGTCAGCTGGTGGTCCCCGCCGATGATCGGCCGGTACCCACGGGCGCGGAGCTTGAGCGAGCCACCGGTGTCCTGCTCCTTGAGCAGCACGTTCCCGGCTTCGTCGCGGAACTCGATCGTGGAGGTGGGGACGCGGTAGCCGACCTGGATGTCGAAGGCCGTCCGAGCGTGCAGGACCGCGGTGATCGAGCCGTTGGTCACGACCGCACGGCCGTCCTCGACGCGCACCTGTGCGTCCCGCAGGCCCGACGGGAGCAGGGCGTACTCCGTGTCGGCGATCTGGCCGGCTCTCGTCGCCCGGACGCGCAGGGCGTTCGGCCCCCACGCCTGGACGAGGATGGTCTCACCGTCGCCCCGCCACCGGACGCCGTCGGTCCGAGCCTCGAATGCACTCGCGGTCATGATTGTCGGTCCCTCCTGATCAGGTCGGTTCGGTCGGGGCGCGCACGCTCGCGACCATCGGTCGCCGGTGCGGTGGGGCGCGCGTCGGTGCGCCCCCCACCGCACCGCGTTCAGCTGCCGGCCGCGGTCCTGAACGCGTCCTCGACGCCCGCGGCGTCACCGGCCGCGTTCAGCGCGCCCTGGAGCGCCTCCGAGAGCTGCGCGGAGACGGCCGGGTAGTCGGCGCCGAGCTCCGTCGTGCGGCCCTGTGCGCCCTCGACGATCGGCGCCCACGGGGTCCACTGGTCGTTCGCCGCGACCTGCTCGGCGCGCACGTCCGGCTTGGCGGACAGGTAGCCGAGCGTCTCGCTGGTCTGCATGGCGTTCTCACCGCCGATGAGGCAGCCGATCACCGCGGACGCGTTCGCGTAGTGGTCCGAGGCGTCCTTCGACTGCAGCGGCGCCACGGCGAACTCGCCGCCCGTCGGCACCGGGGCCAGGCCGGAGTCCTTGCCCGGGATCGGCACCATGCCGACCTCGAAGCCCTCGTTCGCGGCGGCCGCGGCGGCGAACCACGAGCCGTTCTCCGCGAAGCCGTACTCGCCGGTCAGGAACAGGTCCCACGACGCCGACTGGTTGTCCGTCAGCGCCGACTTCGGCGCGTAGCCGTTCCCGATCCAGTCCGACACGAGCTGACCGGCGCTGATCGCCTCGGGCGAGTCGAGCGCGGACAGGTCGGCGCCGGCGCCCCAGAACCAGGGCTGGAACTGGAACACGCCCTCCTCGCCGGCGATGCCGGAGAAGGTGATGCCCTTGCTTCCGGTCGCGACGACCTGCTCGATCGCGGAGTTGAGCGCATCCCAGCTCGTGATCGACGCGGGGTCCACCCCGGCGGCCTCCAGGATGTCGGCGTTGTAGTAGAGGCCGAGCGCGTTCGATCCCATCGGGACGCCGTACGTGACGCCGTCGACGATGCCGGGGCCGAGCAGGTTCTCGTCGATGCCGGTCGTGTCGATGCCCGCCTGCTCCGCGGTCGCGAGCAGGCTCGACAACGCCGCCTCGGGCATCATCGGGTTGTCCAGCAGCACGACGTCGGGCGCGTTGCCCTCCTTGACGGCGGTCGTCAGCTGGTTGAACAGGTCGGTCTGCGGGGCGCTCGACCGGGTGATCGTCGAACCCTCGGGCGCGCACGCCTTCACGACGTTGTCCCAGTCCGAGCCGGACTGGTGCTGCGGGTAGGGGTCCCAGAACGTGATCTCGGCGGTGGTGGTGCCTTCCGAGGCCGCACCGGTCTCGCCGGGGTTCGGCGTGCTGCCCCCGGAGCACGCCGTCAGGGCCAGACCCGTCACCATCGCCAGGCCGATCCCCGCCACTCGCAGGTTCTGCTTCGTCATCGCCTTGCCCTTCTCGTCGTCGAGTTCGCACTGGACCGCTTGGCGTCCGCCGCCCATCCGAACGCAGCGAACCGCTTCGCTCAGCATGCTACGCGGATGCGGGTACGTCAAGCGAACCGATTCGCTGGATAGGTCACAGTTTGATAACGCGGGCGACGCGACCCGGCGCGCCGCCTGGCGCGGGCGCTCGACGGCGCCCCGTGCAGGGGCCTACTCGGCCACGCTGCTCCGCTCGGTGAGCAGCGCCGCGACCAGCGTCGCCGCACCGTTCGGGGCGCCCGATCCGGCGAGACGGCGCACGAGCGCCTCGACGGCGAGCGTGGCCACGTGCTCGGGCTCGGACTCGACGGCGGTGTACGGCAACGCGTACAGCCTGCCGAGCTCGGACGAGTAGAGCGAGACGACCGAGTGGTCCGCCGGCACCTGCAGGCCGAGCTCGTGCATCACCAGGGGGAGGAAGGCGACCGCGGCATCGTTGTGCACCAGGAGGGCGCGCGGTGCCTCGTCGTCGCGGAGGATCTCCCGGAGGGCACCGAGGGCCTCGTCCGGCTCCGCCGAGCAGGGCACCACGTGGAGCTCGACGCCGAGCCGGGCGGCCGCCTCCAGCGCCGCGTCACGGAACCGCAGGGCGAAGGTCCGCCGGGACTCGTACACGTCATCAGGCCAGGTCACGAAGGTGATCCGGTCGTGGCCGGCGTCCGCCAGACGCTTGACGAGCTTGCGCGCAGCACCCGCGAAGTCGAGGTCGACGGCGTCCAGTCCACGCGCCTCCTCGGGCATGCCGATCAGCACGGCCGGGAAGCCGGCCGCCGCGATCGCCTCGATCCGCGGGTCGTCCTCCGTGACGCTCATCAGGATGAGTCCGTCCACCTCACGGGTCGCGATCGCGTGCCGGACCGCGGCGACCCCGTCGGGCTGCGTCAGCAGCAGGACGCCGTAGCCGTGCTCCCGCGCCGCATCGGTGATCGCGAAGATGTACGTCGCGAGCGCGGGGCTGAACTCCAGCCCGTGGAAGCTGACGACGAGCCCGAGGTTCATCGTCCGACGAGTCGCGAGCGCGCGGGCGCCGGAGTTCACCGAGTAGTCGAGCTTGGCGATCGCGGCCTCGACGCGGGCACGCGTCTCGGGCTGCACGAACTTGCGGCCGGTCAGCACCGCGGAGACGGTGCTGCGCGCTACTCCTGCCTCGCTGGCGACGTCGCCGATCGTTGCCACAGGACCTCCCCGTTTCGACTACCGCGTGGTCCGCCCAGCGTACCGGTACGCCAGCCGATCCCGGGAAAGGCACCCCCACGCCGGCCCGCTCGGGTGTTACCCGGCCGACGACATGCGACGTGCGGCCCGCAGACCGAACACCGCCGCGGGGCCGATGGTCGAACCCGGCCCGGGATAGGTGCGGCCCATCACCGACGCGGAGCAGTTGCCCGCGGCGTACAGACCCTCGATGACGGATCCGTCCTCGCGCAGCGCTCGCCCGTCCTCGTCGGTGAGCACGCCGCCCTTGGTGCCCAGGTCACCGAGTACCACCTTGATCGCCGTGAACGGGCCCTTCTCGATCGGGGCCAGGTTGGGGTTCGGGCGGATCGTCGGGTCGCCGTAGTACCGGTCGTAGGCCGAGTTGCCGCGGCCGAAGTCGCCGTCCACGCCGGCCCGCGCGAACCCGTTGAACCGCTCGATCGTGGCGCGGAAGGCCGTCGGGTCCACGCCCATCTCGTCGGCCAGGCCCGCGAGCGTGCCGGACTTCAGCGCGATCCCGGCCCCACGCATCTGCTTGTTCACGCGCGGGTCCATCGCGAAGGTGCGCAGGTAGCGCCGGGCGTTGCGCGCATCCGCGACGAGCCAGTACGGACCCTGCCCGCCGTCGTGCTCGAGCATGTGGTGCCCGAGGTCCACGTAGGACTCGGACTCGTTCGCGAACCGCGCGCCGCGCGCGTCCACCATGAGCGTGAACGGCATCGAGCGTTCTGAGACGAGGAAGCCCGGCGAGCCGCCGTCGACGGGCGCGACCGAGGCGCCCCACCACGCGTCGTCCATGAGCTCGAGCGCCGCGCCGTGCCGCTGCGCGATCTCGATCGGCACGCCGAGGTTGCCGGGGTTGCCGGACGGGTACCCCTCGACGCCCTGCAGCTCCAGCCGCTTGGCCTTGTTCGCCTCGAAGCCACCCGCCGCCAGCATGACGCCGAGCCGCGCGCCGACGGTCACGGTCCGGCCGTCGCGCCGGACCTGCACGCCGACGACCCGGCCGTCCTCGACCACGAGGTCCTCGAGCGGGCTCTCGAGCCACAGCGGCACGTGGTGCTGCACGAGCACGGCCTGCCCGAACGCCGTCGCGAGCGCGTTCCCGATGCCGACCAGACGCTTGCCGGTCACCGCACCGCCGAGCGCGCGGAAGACGAACTGCGCACCGCGCACGAAGCCACCGGGCGTCGACCATGCGCGCCCGAGCAGCCACACGTCGTCGGTCTTGGCCGGCAGCGGGACCGCACCGCGCAGCGTCTCCCACAGACCGCCGAGCACCTTGGAGTCCAGCGGTTCGACCTCGATCGCGCGGCCGATCTTCCCGCCCGGCAGCTCGGGGTAGTAGTCGGGGTAGTCCGTCGCGCGGGCGAACACCATGCCGAACTTCTCGGCCGTGGTGACGAAGTCCTCGACGCCGTCGACGAACGCCTCCTTGCGGGCCCGGCTCGTGGCGCGGCCCTCGTCGCCGATCGTCGCCTCCATGTAGGTGAGCGCCTCGTCGCGCGAGTCCGCGGCGCCGTCGCGCGCCATCAGCGGGTTGTCCGGGAGCCAGAGACCGCCGCCGGACATCGCGGTGCTGCCGCCCCACTTGTCGGTGCTCTCGATCAGCAGGACCGAGCGGCCCTCGTCGAGCGCGCCGATCGCGGTGGCGAACCCGGCCCCGCCCGTGCCCACCACGACGACGTCGTACTCGTGGTCGAAGGTCTGCGGCATCGTGCCCTCCTAACCGGACAACAGTGTCCGGATCGCTAGGCTCTCAGCATGCCTCTCGCTCCAGGACGCATCAACCGAGGCCCCGCCGCGGCCGCCGACAACCGCCGGGCCGTCCTCGCCGCCGCCCGTCGCCTCTTCGCCGAGCAGGGCTTCCGCGTCCCGCTCAGCGCCGTCGCGCGCGAGGCGGGCGTGGGCCAGGGTGTGCTCTACCGGCACTTCCCGACGAGGTTCGACCTCGCCTTCGCCGTCTTCGAGGACAACTTCGCCGAGCTCGAGGCGGCGGCCGCCGCGTCCGGGCCTGGCGTGTTCGCGCACGTGTGGCAGCTCCTGCTCGACCTCACCGTCGACGAGGCGGCGTTCGTCGAGATGGTCATCGACGCGCGCCGGACACTGCCGGCGTACGACGGCGACGAGCGGCTGCGCACCCTCGTCGGGCGGGCGATCTGCGCAGGTCACGACACCGGCGAGGTTGACGCCTACCTGACCGTCGAGACCGTGCTGCTCGCGTGGCGGATGTGCTTCGGTGTGGTCGTGACCGTCGCCGACGACGACCGCGCACAGGTGCGCGCCGCGCTCGAAGCAGCCCGCGAACTGCTACCCGCCGTCCTGCGCTGAGGGCCCGAGCGCCGTCAGACGCACTCGTGGCGGCGCAGCCAGCCCATCGCCGGAGCGCCCCAGATGGGCGGCAGGTAGAAGGTCGCGAGCCGGAACGTGATGGCGGTCGACACGGCGATCGGGCCCGGGATGCCGATGGCCTGCAGCCCCCACGTGAACCCGGCCTCGGCCACGCCCATCCCACCCGGAACCGGCATGAGCCCCGAGAACAGGCTCACGGCCGTGTTGATGAGGACGAGCTGCGAGAAGTGCGCGGACTCGCCGAAGGCGCTCAGGCAGAGGGCCAGCACTCCGGCCTGCAGCATCTGCACGCCGAAGTTGCCGCCCAGCATCGCGGCGACCTTGCCGGGCCGGCGCAGCACGCCGAACGCCGACCGCGCCGACTCCCCGTGCGTGGCGAGCGCGGCCCGCAGCTCGGGGAGCCGCGCGGTGAGGCGCCGGCGCAGCCGCGGGACCAGCAGGCAGATCGCCGCGGTGAGCACCATGAGCCCGACCAGGACGACGAGCAGCGACGTGCTCGACCCGTCGGAACCGGAGTCTGAGCCGAGCGAGAGCCCCGACGTGAACCCGGGCAGGCCGCCGACGACGATCAGGAGCATCAGCGCGATCTGCACGACGAAGCCGCTCACGCTGTCGATGACGCCGAACGACACCGCCGTGGCCGCAGGGATCCCGAACCGCTGGAAGAACCGCACCTCCAGCGCGAGCCGCGCCGCCGACGCCGGCAGCACCAGCGCGATGAACTGGATCGCGTACTGCAGCATGAGCACCGGGAAGTACCGCAGCCGTGCGGTCGTCGAGCCGAGCGTCGCCCCCGCGGACGAGAGCTGGATGATCGGCGAGACCAGGAGCGCGGCGAGCAGCCACGGCCACTGCGCGGACCGCAGCGCGTCGGCCACGCTCGCGAAGTCGATCCCCGAGAGCGCCGTGACCAGCAGGTACGCGAAGACCGTGACCAGCGCGAGCATCCCGATCGAGCGCGGCGTCACGCGGCGCAGCCGCTCGAGCGGCGGCTCCTCGATGCCCGCGGCGGTCGCCGCGGCCGCGCGCAGCTCGTCGATCGACCAGCTCTGCGTGCGCACGTCGACGCGCAGCCTGCGCCCGACGGCCGCGGGCTGCAGGTACGGGATCGTCTGCGCGAGCCCGTCGGCTCCGAGGGCCGCGAGCGCCGCGGCGACGGCCCGCTCCGGCCCGACGGCCACGGCGGTCGCCACGAGCAGCCGCGCACGGTCCGTGCACCGGTCGGACTCCGGCGCCGACGACTCCGCGGCGTCGAAGTCCATCAGCGTCGCGGTCCCGTCGCCACGGACGACCAGTCGCGCACCGTCGACCTCGCCGTGCGCGATGCCCGCGGCGCCGAGCCCGACGACCATCCTCCACAGCTCGGCGAGCGCATCGTCGTCCAGGGTCTCGCCCGCGGCGCGGCGCTCGTCGAGCGAGATGCCGGGCGCGCTCGTCACGAGCAGCGCGTCACCCTGTTCGGCGACCCCCACGGCGACGATCTCGAGGGTCGGCACGCCTGCCCTGGCCGCGAGCAGCGTCTGGAGCGCCTCGTGCTCGACCCGTGAGCGCCGGCTGCTACCGATCCGCGCGCGCTCGCCGCGGACCGTGAGCGCGGTCCACACCGAGCCGACGACCTGGCTGTCCCACGCGTCGCGGCCGTAGACCTTGACGAGCAGCTCGGCGCCGTCCGCGGCACGGGCGACGAACCGCGCCGTGCCGGCCTGCGCGCTCGGCAGCGGCCGGACGTCCACGGCAGGCACGCCGAGGTCGTCGAGCGCGACCGTCACCTGCTCGACGGTCAGCCACCCCGGGGGCGAGCCCAGCAGCAGGTGCGTGATCGCCGCGGCCGCGACGCCGATCGCTATCGCGGCGAGTGCCCCGAGCAGGTTCGTCGTCCCCAGGCCGATCGCGGCGAGCGCCCCGAGCGCGACGACGAACCGCCCCGCGAACCGCCAGGGGCGGGCCAGGTGCGAGGACGCGGTCGCGAGCACCGCCGTCAGGACCGCGACGCGTGTCGGCACGTAGACGACGGGCGGACCCGACGACAGCAGCGCGGCGACGCTCTGCGACGCGTCGGTGCCCACCAGCGCACCGACCCCCACCGCGAGGGCGAAGGCCAGCACCGCCGCGACGGCGAGGTCGACCAGCACACGCCGGCGGCCGCGGGTGAACGCGGCGAGGAGCACCACGCCGACCGCCCAGATCGCGAGCAGTGCGTACGCGGCCGACCACAACCAGCCGAACACCGGCTCGAGCCACGCGAGGAAGGTCTCGAAGGAGGTGTCCGCCCCCGTCGGTCCGGGAGCCGCCAGGCTCAGCACGCCGAGCACGACGAGCGCCGCGACCAGCAGGATGACGTCCGTCGGGCGGCGCAGCCGTGACGCGTCGGGCGCCGACGACCACACGCGCATACCGCTACCGCTGCCCGATCGGGCCCACTTGACCGCCATCGGGCCTCCCACCACCTCGCCGGACCCCGCGCCGGCATCGCCCGGCAGTACACCGGTCCGCGACGAGGCTACTGGCGCGCGGTGCGCCGGGGGCACCAAGTCCGTCCGACGCGCAGATCCCGTGCACGACGAACCTACGGACCAGCACCCGCGCGCAGTCGCGTCACGCCGGCCCTGCGCCTCGTCGGGCTCCCGTCAGAAGTCCCAGTCCTCGTCCTCGGTGTTGACGGCCTTGCCGATCACGTAGGACGACCCGGAACCCGAGAAGAAGTCATGGTTCTCGTCGGCGTTGGGGCTCAGCGCCGAGAGGATCGCGGGGTTCACGTCGGTCTCGTCCTTGGGGAACAGCGCCTCGTAGCCCAGGTTCATGAGCGCCTTGTTGGCGTTGTAGCGCAGGAACTTCTTGACGTCCTCGGTCAGCCCGACGCCGTCGTAGAGGTCCTGCGTGTACTCCACCTCGTTGTCGTACAGCTCGAAGAGCAGCTCGAACGTGTAGTCCTTGAGGTCCGAGCGCTCCTGGGCCGAGAGCTTCTCCAGGCCCTTCTGGAACTTGTAGCCGATGTAGTACCCGTGCACCGCCTCGTCACGGATGATCAGGCGGATCAGGTCGGCCGTGTTGGTGAGCTTGGCGCGGCTCGACCAGTACATGGGCAGGTAGAAGCCCGAGTAGAAGAGGAACGACTCGAGCAGCGTGCTCGCGACCTTGCGCTTCAGCGGCGAGTCGCCCTTGTAGTACTGCATGACGATCTCGGCCTTGCGCTGCAGGTTCGGGTTCTCCTCCGACCAGCGGAACGCCTCGTCGATCTCCTTGGTGGAGCACAGCGTCGAGAAGATCGACGAGTACGACTTGGCGTGCACCGACTCCATGAAGGCGATGTTGGTGTACACCGCCTCCTCGTGCGGCGTGATGGCGTCCGGGATGAGGCTGACCGCCCCGACCGTGCCCTGGATGGTGTCCAGCAGCGTGAGCCCCGTGAAGACGCGCATCGTCAGCGTCTTCTCCTGCTCGGTCAGCGTCGCCCACGACTGGATGTCGTTGGACACCGGCACCTTCTCCGGCAGCCAGAAGTTGCCGACGAGCCGGTCCCAGACCTCGGCGTCCTTCTCGTCCTCGAGCCGGTTCCAGTTGATCGCCTGCACGCGATCGATCAACTTCAGCTTCCCGGTGGGAGTCATCTGCCTCGTCCTCTTCACAGTCGTTCGACGTCGTTACGCCCCACCGTCGGCGGCGGGGCTCCCGCAGAGCGGGGTGGAGGTGGCGCGACCTCCGGTGTGGTGGGCGTCAAGCGCCCCGCAGGGGCGCCGGGCAGAGGTCGCGCCACCTCCGCCCCGCGGGCGTCACAACATGCAGCTGACGCAGCCCTCCACGGCGGTTCCTTCGAGCGCGAGCTGGCGGAGGCGGATGTAGTAGATGGTCTTGATGCCCTTGCGCCAGGCGTAGATCTGGGCCTTGTTCAGGTCCCGCGTGGTGGCCGTGTCCTTGAAGAAGAGGGTCAGCGACAGGCCCTGGTCCACGTGCTGCGTGGCCTCGGCGTAGGTGTCGATGACCTTCTCGAAGCCGATCTCGTACGCGTCCTGGTAGTACTCGAGGTTGTCGTTCGTCATGAACGGCGCCGGGTAGTAGACGCGGCCGATCTTGCCTTCCTTGCGGATCTCGATCTTCGACGCGATCGGGTGGATCGAGCTCGTCGAGTGGTTGATGTAGGAGATCGAGCCGGTCGGCGGGACGGCCTGCAGGTTCTGGTTGTACAGACCGTGCTCCTGGACCGCGGCCGACAGCGCGCGCCAGTCGTCCTGCGTGGGGATGTGGACGCCTGCGTTCGCGAACAGCTCGCGGACACGCTCGGTCCGGGGGGCCCACTCGCGCTCGGTGTACTTCTCGAAGTACTCGCCCGTGGCGTACTTCGAGCGCTCGAAGCCGTAGAACGCCTGCTTGCGCTCCTGCGCCAGCAGGTTCGACGCCCGGATCGCGTGGTAGGCCACCGTGTAGAAGTAGATGTTCGTGAAGTCGAGGCCCTCGTCGGAGCCGTAGAAGATCCGCTCGCGGGCGAGGTACCCGTGCAGGTTCATCTGGCCGAGGCCGATGGCGTGCCCACCACGGTTGGCCCGCTTGATCGACGGCACCGACTCGATGTCCGTCTGGTCGGAGACGGCCGTCAGCGCGCGGATCGCCGTCTCGACGGACTTGCCGAAGTCCGGCGAGTCCATCGACAGCGCGATGTTCATCGAGCCGAGGTTGCAGGAGATGTCCCGGCCGACGTGGTCGTAGGACAGGTCCTCGTTGTACGTCGACGGCGTCGAGACCTGCAGGATCTCCGAGCACAGGTTCGAGTGCGTGATCTTGCCCTCGATCGGGTTGGCCCGGTTCACCGTGTCCTCGAACATGACGTACGGGTAGCCCGACTCGAACTGGAGCTCCGCGAGCGTCTGGAAGAACTCGCGTGCGCTGATCTTCGTCTTGCGGATCCGTGCGTCGTCGACCATCTCGTGGTACTTCTCGGTCACGTTGATGTCCGCGAACGGCACGCCGTAGACCCGCTCGACGTCGTACGGCGAGAACAGGTACATCGGCTCGTTCTTCTTCGCGAGCTCGAACGTGATGTCCGGGATCACGACGCCCAGGGAGAGCGTCTTGATGCGGATCTTCTCGTCGGCGTTCTCGCGCTTGGTGTCGAGGAACCGGTAGATGTCCGGGTGGTGCGCGTGCAGGTAGACGGCGCCGGCGCCCTGACGCGCGCCGAGCTGGTTGGCGTACGAGAACGAGTCCTCGAGCAGCTTCATCACGGGGATGACGCCCGAGCTCTGGTTCTCGATGTGCTTGATCGGCGCACCGTGCTCGCGGACGTTGGACAGGAGCAGCGCGACGCCGCCGCCGCGCTTGGAGAGCTGCAGCGCGGAGTTGATCCCCCGCGCGATCGACTCCATGTTGTCCTCGATCCTCAGCAGGAAGCAGCTGACCGGCTCGCCGCGCTGCGCCTTGCCGAGGTTGAGGAACGTGGGGGTCGCGGGCTGGAACCGGCCCGCGATGATCTCGTCGACGAGCGACGTCGCGAAGTCCTCGTCGCCCTCGGCCAGGCTCAGGGCCACCATGCAGACGCGGTCCTCGAACCGCTCGAGGTAGCGCTTCCCGTCGAACGTCTTGAGCGTGTACGACGTGTAGTACTTGAACGCGCCCAGGAACGTCTGGAACCGGAACTTCTTCGAGTACGCGTAGTCGTACAGCGACTTGACGAACGCGCGGTCGTACTGCGCGAGCACGGCCGGGTCGTAGTACTTGTTCTCGACGAGGTAGTCCAGCTTCTCGTCGAGGTTGTGGAAGAAGACCGTGTTCTGGTTGACGTGCTGCAGGAAGTACGCGCGCGCCGCCTCACGGTCCTTGTCGAACTGGATCTCCCCGTTCGGGCCGTACAGGTTGAGCATCGCGTTGAGGGCGTGGTAGTCGAGCCCCGACGTGTCTACGCGGAAATCAGTGACTGTCGCTGCCAAAACCGTTCCAATCCCTCGCGGACGTGTCGCACGTCCTCAGTGGTTCCCATGAGTTCGAAGCCGTACAGGTAGGGCACGTGGCACTTGGCCGCGATGATGCTCCCCGCGATGCAGTACGCCTCGCCGAAGTTGGTGTTGCCGGCGGCGATCACGCCCCGGATGAGGGCGCGGTTGCCCTCGTCGTTGAGGAACCTGATCACCTGCCGCGGCACCGCGCCGCCCTCGTTCCCGCCCCCGTAGGTCGGGACGACGAGCACGTACGGCTCGTCGACCCGCAGGAACGGGTCGGCGGGCCGCAGCGGGATCCGCCGGGCCGGCAGGCCCAGCTTCTCCACGAACCGGTGCGTGTTGTTCGAGGCCGACGAGAAGTAGACGAGCGAATTCATCGCGGTCCCCCTCAGACTCGGACGGTGGTGCTGGTGGCCGGCCGCGACAGGTGCGCGCGGCGGCCGGGCTGACGCCTCAGACGTCAGGCGACGGTGACCGTCGCGAGACGCTCGGCCAGGGCCTTGATGCGGTCCGGCCGGTAGCCCGACCAGTGCTCGCCGTCGACGATGACGACGGGCGCCTGCAGGTGGCCCAGCGACATCACGTAGTCGCGGGCGTCCGCGTCCTCGGAGATGTCCACGACCGTGTACTCCGCGTCCAGCTTGTCGAGAGCACGGTAGGTCGCGTTGCACTGCACGCACGCGGGCTTGCTGTAGACCGTGATCGTCATGGTGGGCTCTCCCGGAGACTCAATGAAAGAACTGTGGCGCGCAGGGGTCTGACCGACCCCCTGACGATCCTCGGAACCGGCCCGGAGATCGTCCGGGAGCCCCGCGGAGGGCTCCTGGCGAACATCCCGGCGCCTCCGCCGATCGCGTGAGGAAGACACTACACCTAGTGTCTCACGTCGCAACTGACCACTAGGTGTTGTGTTACATCCGTGTCGTTTTTCACCCCTCGGTACCACTCGTCCACAGTACCTGCGACCACCGACACGCCCCTGGCCAGTGCCTTCGCGTCGATCGGTGGCCCCGCCCGCGAGGCCGCCCACACCCGGCCCACAGCCCGTCCACAGCGACACGCCGTCGGTCCCCAAGGACGTCCACAGCACCCCCCGGGACGACCCCGACGAGGTTCATCCACAGAACCTCCCCCCACCCTGGTCGCGTACCGCTACGGTGCGGGCATGACGACTCTCGTGGCCGCCCTCGCCGCCTCCGTGACACCGATCTCGAGCGACCCCAACCCCGGTCCGGCGCTCGTCGGGGGGCTGGTGGGCTACCTCCTCGTCAGCCTCGGCATCATGGGCGTGTTCGTGAAGGCCGGCCAGCCCGGCTGGATGGGCTTCGTGCCGATCCTCAACACGTTCGTTCTGCTCAAGGTCGCGGGCAAGCCGCTGTGGTGGTTCGTGCTCCTGCTGATCCCGCTCGTCAACCTCGTCGTCGCGATCCTGATCTGGGTCTCGCTGTCCGAGGCGTTCGGTCACGGAGCCGGGTTCGCGATCGGGCTCCTGTTCCTGCCCGTGATCTTCCTGTGGGTCCTGTGGCTCGGCTCCAGCCGCTACACGGCCCCGCGCGGGTCGGCCTTCGCATAGTCACCGCCGCGTAGTCACCGCCGCATAGTCACCGCCACGTTCGTCGTCGCCCGTCGCGACGACGGGCGAGCGGCGCGGCCGCTGCCGTGCACCTTCACGTGGGGGATGCTTGCCCCGTGCGGATCACCACCCTCGGCTCGCTCGCGCTCGACGGCCGCCCGGTCCGCGGCGAGCGTCTCGCGACCATCGTCCGCGAGCTGATCGCCGCACGCGGCAGGGCGGTCTCCGTCGGCGCGCTCGTCGACGCCGTGTGGGACGACGAGCCGCCCGAGGACGCGACCGGCGCGGTGCAGGCGCTCGTCTCACGCACGCGGCGCCTCGGTCTGCCCGTGCACGCGGTACCCGGCGGTTACCGCGTGCCGTTCGACGACCCCGCGCTCGACCTGCGGGTCGACGAGGTCGACGCGCGCGCCGGCGTCGAACAGGCCCGCCGTTCGCTGCGGGCCGGCGACCCCGCCGGGGCGCTGAGCGCGGCGCAGGCGGCGCGCGCGCTGCTGCCGGCCGTGCCCGGCGACGACGCTGCGACGACCGCGCGGTTGCTCGGCGACGTCGCGGAGCTGCGCGCCCTCGCACAGCTCGCGCTCGGCGGTCCCTACGACGAGACCGACCTGCGGGTGCTCGCGACCCGCACCCCACCCGACGAGCCGGCGGCGGCGCTGCTCGTGCGCGTCCTGGCCGCGCAGGGGCGCGACGCCGAGGCGCTCGAGGTCGTCGAGCACCTGCGCGGCGAGCTAGCGGAGCGGTACGGCACCGACCCGTCGCCCGTCGTGGCGCAGGCGCACCTCGCGCTGCTGCGCGGCGAGCTGGGACCACGCCCCGGTGATGGTCAGGGTGATGGTCAGCGCGACGAGCAGGTGGTCGAGCAGGTCTCCGCCCCTGCCCCGCAGCCGGTGCCGGCGAACCCCCCGGACCCGTCGGTCGCCCCGCGGCGCCCGACCCCTCCGCTGCCGCCGTCGTGGCGCCGCCCGCCGACGAGCCTCGTCGGGCGTGAGGACGACGTCGGCGCCGTGCTCGACGCGCTCCGCCACGCACCCGCGGTGACGATCGTTGCGACCGGCGGCGCGGGCAAGACCCGGCTCGCCGTCGAGGTGGTGCACAGGCTCGCCCTCGAGGGACGGCCCGCCGTCGTCGTCGAGCTCGCCGGTCTGCGAACGCCCGACGAGGTGCTGCCCGCCGTGGTCGGAGCGCTCGGCGGCGCGGAGACTGCCGCGAACCGGCCCGAGCTCGTGCCGGTCCGGCGCGTGCTGTCGGTCTCGGAGCGGCTCGGTGCCGCCGTGCAGGACCTCGAGGGCGTCGTCGTGCTCGACAACTGCGAGCACGTCCTCGCCGCGGCGGCCGAGGTCGTCGCCGAGCTCGTGGCAGTCGTCGGTCCCGACGTCGCCGTGCTGGCGACGTCGCGAGCCGCACTCGGCGTGGTCGGCGAGGAGGTGCACCTGTTGCGTGCGCTGCCGGACGACGACGCGCTCGACCTGCTGGAGGCCCGCGCGCGAGCCGGCCGGCCCGGCCTGGCGTGGGACCCCGACGCCGCACGCGAGCTGTGCCACCGCCTCGACAACCTGCCGCTCGCGCTCGAGCTCGCGGCGGCACGGCTGCGCACCATGCCGGTCACGGACGTCCTGGCGGGGCTCGACAACCGCTTCAAGCTCCTGGACAGCGCGCTACGCGGGCTGCCGGAGCGGCACGCCAGCCTGTGGACCCTGGTCGACTGGAGCCGCGACCTGCTCGACGACGACGAGCGCGACCTCCTGCAGCGGCTCGCAGTGTTCCCGGCGCCGTTCACGGCTCCCGCAGCCGCGGCCGTCGCCGGTCGGCCCGAGGCGGCGGTGCGGCTCGGGCTGGCGATCCTCGTCGACCAGTCCCTGCTGACGCTCGACGACTCCGGCACCGTCGCGCGCTACCGGATGCTCGAGACCGTGCGCGAGTACGGCGACGCGCGGCTCGACACGGCGGGCGATCGCGCCGCGTCGATGGACGCGTTGACGCGGTGGGCTGCGACCGAGAGCCTGCGGCTGGAGGCGCACTTCGTCGGACCCGACCAGATCGAGGCGTTCGCCACGTGCTCCGACGAGCAGGAGACGTTCGTCGCCGCGCTGCGCTGGGCGCTCGAGCACGACGACGAGGCCGCCGCGATCGACGTCGCGGTCGCCCTGTTCCACTCGTGGAGCGTGCGCGGCCTGCACATCGAGGTCATCGCCTGGTCGGAACGTGTCCTGGCGGCGCACGACCCGGCCGCGCGACGCAGGTCGGCGCTCTACCGCGGGAGCACGGGCCCGCGGCCCCTGCCGAACGCGAACAGCGCGGCGTACGTCGCACTGTTCGCCGCGATCAACGGCGGCGTGGCCTCGGCCCTGCGGCTCGCCGTGCTCGCCATGCGCGTGCTGCGCCGCATCGAGAGCGAGCGGCCGGACGAGGTGAGCCCGCGCGTCCGGGAGATCGTCGCAGCGCTCCCCCACCTCTCGCTGCTCGACGACCGGCTCAGCGAGGAGGCCGCGGACAGGATGACGCGGTCCGCCGATGCGTACGTGCGCGCGCTCGGGCTCTTCCTGAGAGCGGCGGTCCGGGAGAACGGCGGCAACCCCGGGTCGTCGGCCGAGGACGCCCGCGCGGCCTACCGGGTGTTCGAGGAGGTCGGCGACCACTGGGGCATGGGGATGGCCGCGCAGGGAGTCGCACAGTGGTCGGCGTCGCGCGGCGACCCGGGCGCCGCGGAGTGGGTGCGCCGCGGCGTCCACCACCTCGAGCTCGTCGGCGCCGTGCAGGACGCGCGCAGCCTGCGGGTCCTGCTCGACGTGCAGCAGGCGCTCCTGGGCGAGCCCGACGCGATCGAGGCGCTGCGCGAGCTCGTCGCCGGCCAGGGCGACCCGCTGGACGCGATCCAGGCGTTGATCGGCCTCGGACGCGTCGCGCTGCGCGACGGTGACACCGAGCTGGCCCGTGCCGACGCCCGCGAGGCGGCGGCGCGGGCGTCGCACGAGCGGCAGGCGGTCCCGCAGGCGCGGGTCGTCTACGCCGTCGCCGCGTGCGGGCTGCTGCTGCAGGCGTCGGTCGACGAGTCCGCCGACGTGCGCGCGGCGACCGACGCCGAGGTGCGGAACCTGCTGATCGGCGCCCGCGCGGACGTCGAGGGCATGAGCGACATGCCCGTCGTCGGGTCGTGGGCGCTGGGCGGCGCCGAGCTCGCGGCGTCGCGTGGCGACGTCCCGGCGGCGACCGAGCTGTGGGCTCTCGGCCTGCGGTTCGGCGCCAACCTCGCCGCGCTCTCGTTCGAGCTCGGCGCCGTCCCGTCGCTCGGCGACACGCTCGTCGACGCGACCGAGCGCGTCGCCGAGCTCCGGTCGCTCACCGTCGCCGAGGTGTCCGCACTGATCCAGGCGGGCATGGCCGAGCTGCTCGGCACGGACGTCGGCCGGTAGACGGTCGCCAGGACGGTCGCTAGGACGGCTCGGTCGAACCGTCCAGGTCGACGGCGGACAGCTCGACGGCCGACGGGTCGAGCGTCAGGCCCCACGGCGCGGGGTCGATCCCCTCGGCGGTGCACGCGGCGAGGTACGCCTCCCGCAGCTGCTCGCTGTCGGCGGCCGGGACGTACGACGCGGCGCGCCGGACCTCGAACTCGAGCGCGAACGCCGCGTCGTCCCCTGCCGCGAAGGCCCGCAGTGCGCTCGCGAGGTACCCGACGATCTCGTCGGACGGACCGCCGGTGGCGACGAGCAGCACCCCGAGGCGCGCGTCGATCCGTGCGGTGAGCTCGAGGTCGTCGAGGAACTCGACCGCGCGCGCGGCGTCCCGCAGCCACGCCAGGCCGCGCTCGGGCGACTCCTCAGCCTCGCGCATGCCCAGCCACAGGTTGACCTGCCCCCGGGTCGACGGGTCCGGGTGCTCGGCGGCCTCCGCGAGCGCCTCGAACGCGTCGAGCGGCCGGCCGGCGTTGTCGTACGCGGTCGCCGCGGCCATCGCCGACGTCAGATAGGGCGACCAGTCCTCCCGCGCGAGCAGCTCGTGCAGCAGGCGCGCCTCGGTCGCCCGGCCCGCGTCCACCGCGGCGGCGAGCTGGCCGCGCAGCACCTCGTGCAGCGCGTACGACGACTCGGGGTCGAACGCGGTTCCGACGAGCAGGCGGTAGGCGTCCGCCGCCTGCTCGAACGCCCCCGCCTCGCGGGACAGCCGCGCCTGCACCGCGAGCAGCGCGGTCAGCGCGTCGGTGTCCGCGCCGTAGCGCTCGGCGAGCTGTCCGAGCTGCGCGTCGTCCTCCGGCGGCTCGACCCCCGCACCGGAGACGAGCGCCCGCGCGCGCTCAAGGGTCTCGGCCACGGAACGGGTCGCCGCCTCCTGTGCGAGCAGTGCCTGCGCGTCGATCCACAGCTCGGCGGCGTCGAGCAGCTCGCCGGCGTGGGCGGCCCGCTGCGGCAGCTCGGCGGCGTGCGCGAGCGCCTCCGCGTCCCGGCCGAGCGTCGCCTCCGCGAGGACCAGCGTGGCGAGCCGCTCGGCGGTGTCCGGCAGCCCGAGCAGGTGCAGGTCGCGTTCGACCTCCTGCGAGCGCCCGAGGATCGCGAGCGCCTCGGCGCGGCGCAGCGCGCGGTAGGGGTCGAGCGGTTCCAGGGCCGCGAGCTCGGCGAGCGCGGCCCGCGCCTCCTCGAAGCGCCCCTGCCGCACGAGGAGCCCCCAGCGCACGCCCAGCACCATCGCGGGGTCCCACACGTCCGGATCCACCGCACCGAGGTCCGCGCTCGCGCCCGTCAGCTCTCCCACCTCCTTGCGGCACCACGCGCGCAGCAGGATCTGGACGCCGCGCGGTTCCTCGCCGAGCCCCTCGAGGTAGGCGAGCGCCTCGGCCGGCTGGTGGGCCCGCACGAGGTCGACGAAGCGTTCGTTGCTCGCCTCGCCCTGCGTCGGGTCGAGCTCCAGGGCGCGGCCGCGCGCGTCCCGGGCGGCCACCGTGAGCCCGACCGAGTGCAGGAGACGCGCCAGGGTCGCCCACGTCGCCGCGTCGCCCGGGTCGAGCAGGGCCGCCTTCTCCGCGCGCTGGAGCGCACGCCACCGCAGGCCGGGGACCGGCGGCAGCGCGAACGGGTCCTCGGGCGGTTCGGCCGCGGGCCGGACGGCGTCGAGGTCCTCGGCGATGTTGGCGCCGCTCCAGTACACCCACGCGTGCTCGGTGCCCGGTGACGTGCCGTCCGCCGACATCCGCGTCGTCCACGACTGCCACGCCTCCTCCGCCGCGCCGGCAGCGTCGAGGTCGGGGCGGGTCTCGCCGACCCAGCCGCGCAGACGCAGCGCCTCCGCGAGGTACCAGCCGGCCAGGGCGTTCGGTCGCTCGGTGTCCAGGAGCCCGCGCAGCAGGCCGATCGCCGCGTCGAGCCGCTCGGCGTCGCCGAGCCCGCCCCACACGTCGCGCTTCGCGACCTCGAGCTCGGCCTCGTCGAGGAGCGCGCGCGACGCGCCCAGCTCCCGCAACGCGGCGGCGCGCACCCGGTGCACCTGTTCGTCCGGATAGGTCTCCGGACCGCGGACCCCGCGGCTCAACGCCTCGTCACAGGCCCCGAGCGCCTCGGCCGCGAGACCGGCCCGCAGCCGGGCGACCGCGAGCTCACGCAGGTACAGCCCGCTCTCCTGGCGCAGGTTGACGCGTTCGGCGAACAGGAGACGCCGGACGCCCCACTGCGCGAACGCGTCCCGGTAGAGCTCGGCGGCGGCCGCGACCTCACCCTGCGCCTCCGCCACGAGGGCCAGCGCGAGCGCGCCGTCGCCGCCGTTGGCGTCGTCCTCCGCCACGGCGGCCGCGTGCCGCGCCGCCTCCTCGACCGCGCCCCGCCACAGCAGCGCGGCGGCGAGCTCGCACCGCACGCGCGGACCCGGGTGCTCGTCGAGGTAGGCGGCCAGCCCTGCCTCCGCCTCCTCGTTGCGCTCGAGGAACATCAGCGCGAACGCGCACAGCACGGCGAGCTGGGCCCCCGCGTCCGACGTCGGCGTCCCTCGTCGTGCGTTCGGTGCCAGCCAGGTGCGGAGCGACTCGAACCGCACGACCACGTCGTGCCAGTCGTGCATGGCGATGGCCGGCGCGATGCCGCCGAGCACCGCCAGCAGGTCGTCGTCCCGGCCCGCGAGCTCGACGTCCGCGCGGTCGTCGTCGAGCGCGTCCCGCACGGTGCGCACGAGCTCGCTCGCCACCGCGAACCCCGCCGTCACCGCGGTGTCGGCGTACTCCTCGACGAGCAGGCCGTCCGCCCGTCGGGCGTCGCGCAGGCGCATGCGGCGGATCCGGTCGGCCGTCGTCCGGAGCCCTTCGTCGGAGAACCGTCGCCGCGACGACTCGACCTCTGTCGCCGCGTCGCAGCGCGCGACGAGCTCGTCGAGCCTGGCCTGCAGACCGACGGCCGTCCGCCGGAGCTCACGCAGCTCGTCGAGGCCCCCGACGCGCTCCAGCAACGTCGAGATGGACACCGCGAGCGCGTCGTCCACCGCCTCCGTGCCGCCGCGCAGCGTCGTCGTGACGGCCGCCGGCACCGTCGCCTCGCTCATGTATCCACCTTGTCGTGCGGCCCACCGCCCAGCACGAGCGCACCCGGTACGAGGGTGACGAGCACGGGGAACGACCAGTGCCGACGCCCCTGAGCCAGCAGCCGGCGGCCCTTCTGGACCGCGACGTGCACGGGCAACCCCTCGCCGACCCGGCGGTAGAACTCCTCGAAGAAGGCGCGCGCCGCGTCGGCGTCGACCGGCAGCGGGAACGCGAGCACCGCGCGCACGCCGGCCGCCAGCAGGGTGGCGGCGAACACCGAGAGGTCCGGGGGCACCTCCGTGTCCGAGACGCGCACGGGCTGCAGCACGACGAGGGCGGGTTGGTCGTCGGCCTCGGCGAACGCCTCCGCCAGCTCCTCGACCGGCAGGCTCACGCGCGAGCTCCACGGGTAGTCGTCGACGTCGACGACGTCGATCGAGTTCTCGACGCGGGCGCGGGCGACCATGTGCAGGATCGTCGGGCCGGCCCGCAGCACGTCGCGCAGCGCGAGCGCGGTCGCGTGCTCGTCGCCCGACGACGGCATCAGCGTGACGGGGCCTGCGGCCTTCGCGAGCCGCACCACGTCGTCGGCCGCCTGACCCAGCAGGCGGTCCTCCTGGTCGCCGGGCGACCGGAAGACGGCGATCCGCGTCGGCCCCGGGATCGTCAGCGCCTCGGGGACGACGGCGCGCATGGTCCGCACCAGCGTCGTGCGCGGGTCGGCACCGAGCCAGACCGCGGCGGGGTCGGCCGCCCCGGTCCCGTTACCGGGCAGGTGCAGCGCCTCCCACGGCAGGTAGAGCAGGTCCTCGTCGACGTCGTCGCGGAAGTGCAGCGCGACGTCGAGCACCTGCGCGTCGTGCGTGAGCAGGTCGCGCAACCGCGCGCGCGCCTCGTCGTTCCACAGGGCTTTCGCGAGCGTCTCCCCGACGACCTGGGACTGCTGCGTCTGGGTCAGCCGGTTCGTGGCCTTCAGCATCCGGAACAGCTTCGCGACGTCCGGCCGCAGGGTGTTGAGGTCGATGCGGAACTCGTCGGCCCAGTCGAGGTCCGGCGACGGCGAGGACAACGTGACGGTCCAGCGCTCCTCGACCTGGCCGATGTCGACGAGCAGCGTCCGCGACCCGACGGCCGGGAGCCGGTCCAGCCCGGCGAGCGTGTCGCGCTGCTGCGCCGTCATCCGGTCCCGCCAGCGGCGGTCCACCCGGCGCGCGTCGGAGTTCTCGAACCGGAGCCGGTCGAACGCGGTGAACGCCGCCTCGACCGGGACGGCCAGCCCACCGAGGGTCGACTCGACGTCACGCGACCGTCGGATCACGCCGACCACGGTGCCCGTGCGCAGGTCGAGCAGCGGCGCACCGCTCAGGCCCGACTGCACCTGACCCGCCTTGATCTTGAGCTGTCGCGGGGGGCCACCCTCCGGACCCTCGTAGCTGTAGGTCCCGGAGGTGCCCTCGGCCTTGGTCGGCGGGTAGCCGTAGGTGTACAGGTCGTCACCGATGCGCGGCACGTCCCCCAGCGACGCGACGGGTTGGTGCCCCCTCGTCGTGACGGTCAGCAGCGCGAGGTCGTTGCGCGTGTCGAGCAGCGGCGCGCTCAACGGCCGGGTCGACTCACCCGTGCGCGGGTCGACCACGTCGATGATCGCCCGGTCCCCCGGCCGCTCGAGCGCGCGCTTGACGACGTGGTGGCAGGTCAGGACCTTGCCAGGGGCGACGAGGAAACCCGTCCCGCTGACCTCGCTGTCGACGTCGATCCTGACGGTGGCCTGCCGCAGGAGGTCGGCGAGCTCGTCGCTCACTGCGGTTCCGGCGCGACCGGGTCGGAGCTCTTCCACAGGAGCCGGACCTGGAACGTGGCCGTGGCGCCGCCCTTCACGACGAGCGACGTCAGCCGCCCCGCCTCGACCGCGACGTCGAGCCCGAACGTCACCTCGGCCTCGTCGGGCCGGGCACGCCGCAGCGCGTCCGTCATGGCACGCGCGACACGACCCACCGACTCGGTGAGGTCGCTGAACGCGAGGACGTCGCCGAGCGCGGAGACGTCCTGCTCGCGGTCGCCTCCCCGGGCGACGACCTCGATCTTGACTGGCGGAGCTCCGGCCTCGAGCTCCGCGGTGACGACCCGGTCCATCTCGACCCCGCCCCTCCGGAGGTGATTGCGACCTTTCGGACACGCTACTCTCGCGCGGTCCGTGGGGGCACGGGTGAGATCGACCGGGTCGTCCAGCGGTCGTCGAGCGGTGTGGTCAGACCTTGCGGCGGTAGGCGCGCAGCGCGAGCGGCATGAACACCGCGACCAGGCCGACGCACCACGCCAGCGTCCACCACACGTGGTTGCCCATCGGCGTACCGAGGAACAGCCCCCGCATCGAGCCGACGAGGTGCGTCAGCGGGTTCACCGCGACGAAGCCCTGCATCCAGCCGGGCAGGTCGGAGGTCTCGACGAAGACGTTCGAGCCGAACGACAGCGGCATGATGATGAGGAACATCACGCCCTGCACGGCGCCCGAGGTCCGCACGAGCATGCCGACCCACACGCTGACCCAGCTCAGGCACACGGCGAACAGCACGGCCAGCAGGCAGCCGGCGGTCGCCTGCAGCGCGTTCGTCTGGATCCGGAAGCCCATCGCGTAGCCGGTCAGCAGCGTGACGACCGTGACGATCACGTAGCGCACGATGTCGCCCGTGACGGCGCCGAGCAGCGGCGCGACGCGCGGGATGGGCAGCGACTTGAAGCGGTCGAAGATGCCCTTCTCGATGTCGGTGTTGAGGTTCACGCCGATCGCGATCGCGCCCATCGCGATCGTCTGGCCGAGGATCCCGGGCAGCAGGAACTGCAGGTACTGGCTCGTCGAGCCGGCCACCGCGTTGCCGAAGATCGTCACGAAGATCGCGAGGAAGATGATCGGCTGCAGCGTGACGTCGATGAGCGCCTCGGGCGTGCGCCAGGTCTTGATGAGCGAGCGCTTGGTGAGCGCCAGCGAGTGCCGCACCAGCGGGAACGGACGGCTCGGCGCCGCCGCCCTCACCTGCGGGCCCGAGCCGGTGGCCGGGCGGTCCAGGGTCGCGGTCGTGGTCATGCCGCCACCTCCTTCGTGGTCTGCGCCGCGTCGTCCGAGGACGCCGTGCGGCCGGTGAGCGTGAAGAACACCTCGTCGAGGCTCGGCAGGTGCAGGGAGAGCTCGGTCACCGCGATGCCCGCGGAGCCGAGGCGCGCGACGGTCGCCGCGAGCGCCGCGTCGTCGGCCACGGGGACCGCGAGCATGCCCTTGCGCAGCTCGTCGGCCGCACCACCCGTGCTGACCTGCGACAGGATCGTCGCGGTCTCGGCGAGCCGGGCCGGGTCGGCCGGACGGACCTCGAGCGTCTGGCCGCCGACGACGCGCTTGAGGCCCTCGGGGGTGTCGTGCGCGATGACTCGACCGTGGTCGATGACCGTGATCTCGTCCGCGAGCGCGTCCGCCTCCTCGAGGTACTGCGTCGTGAGCAGCACCGTGGAGCCGTCGGTGACGAGCGAGCGCACGACGTCCCACATGTCCTCGCGCTTGGCGGGGTCCAGGCCGGTCGTCGGCTCGTCGAGGAAGATCACGTCCGGGCGTCCGACGAGCGAGGCGGCGAGGTCGAGGCGACGTCGCATGCCGCCGGAGTAGGTCTTCGCCGGCCGGTCGGCGGCCTCGGTGAGGTCGAACCACTCGAGCAGCTCGACCGCCCGGGCGCGGGCGCCGCGGCGACCCAGCTCGAGCAGCGTGCCGAACAGCACGAGGTTCTGGCGGCCCGTGAGGTCCTCGTCGACCGAGGCGTACTGGCCGGTGAGGCCGATCGAGTGCCGCACGCGTTCGGCGTCGCGCTGGACGTCGAAGCCGTTGATGCGCGCGGTGCCGGCGTCGGGCTGCAGCAGCGTGGACAGGATGCGCACGGCGGTGGTCTTGCCGGCGCCGTTGGGGCCGAGGACACCGAGCACGGTGCCCCGGGGGACGACGAGGTCGACGCCCTGCAGCGCCCTCGTCGTGCCGAAGTTCTTGACGAGGCCCTCGGCCTCGATCACCAGGTCTGATGTGGTCATGGGACCACCTTCGGCCGCAGCGCTGACACCGCGCCGACATGCGACCGACAGCGGACCGACAAGGAGACGGGCTCAGCCGCAGGTCGGGGCCGTCGTCGTGCCCGGCGAGGGCGTCGCGCGGACCGTCGGCGTCGCGCGATCCGTCGGCGTCGCGCGGACCGTGGGCCCCGACGCGCGCGGACGTGGCCTGGGGGAAGCGGTGGGCCGGTCCGTGAGCGGCTCGTCGGCGAGGAGCCTGGCCCAGAGCTGATCGGCGGCCGTCGTCCACACGACCCGGTTGCGGTTCTGGCGCGCCTCGGTGACCGGGACCATCACGCGCTCGATCACGTCGAGGTCGCGCAGGCTGTAGGCGAGGCCGAGCACGGTCCGCGGGTCCGCCAGCGCAGGGCTGACGCTGAGCGACCGCGCGACCGCGTCGAGGACGCGGAGCAGCTCGACCGGGTCGCGCAGCAGGTCCTCGGAGCGCACCTGGGCGCCGAGCGCGTCGATCATCTGCTGCTGGCGGGCGATCCGGGCGAGGTCCGAACCGAGCTCCAGGCCGTTCCCCTTGCCTGTCCGTGCCCGCAGGAACTGGATCGCGGTCCGCCCGTCCAGGTGGTTCCAGCCCGCGTCGAGCACCAGGTGCCCCGCCTTCGGCGACTCCATGCGCTCCGGGAGGCAGAGGTCGAGCCCGTCCAGCTCGTCGATCACGGCCGCGACGCCGTCCATCTTGACGACGACGCTCGCATCGATCAGCACGCCCGTGCTCTGCTCGACCGTCCTGATCACGCACGCGGCTCCCGACGCGAGGTCCTCCGTCGGGCCGCCGCCGAACCACAGCGCGTCGTTGAAGATGTGCGCGCGGACCGCGGTGCTGCTCGTGCCGTCCGGGCGCAGGCAGGCCGGGATGTCGACCAGCGAGTCTCGCGGGATGGAGACCACCGAGACGCGCGTCCGGTCGGCCGAGACGTGCACGACCATCGTCGTGTCGTTGTGCATGCCGCCGACCGGCCCGCCGATCTGCTCGTTCTCGCCGTCGCGCATGTCGGTGCCGACCACGAGCACGTTGACGGCCCGACCCCCGAAGCCGTCCGACGGCAGCACCGGCGCGCCGGCTCCGGTGGTCGACGTGGGACGCGGGCCGGCCAGGTACCGGTCGACGTCCGCGACCTCCATGGAGCCGCGCAGCCGGTGCGCGGCCGTCGCGACGGCCGCGCACGAGAACGCCAGGGCGCCGACGACGACGAGGCCCGCGACCCGCCACCCCCGACGGCGCCGCGACGGACCGCGGGCGTGCCGCGCGACGGCGGCCGCGGCGCCGTCTTCCTGCAGGTCACGAGAGTGACGCGGACTGCTCACGTCGCGACGCTAGCGACGCCGGCGACCGCCCGGGGCGCCGCGGTGCGCAGGTTCGGCGCAGGGTTGCGGGGCGGTTCGTGAACGTTCGGCGCAGGCCTGCCCGCGTCCGCTCACGCAGGTCCCGTCGCGGCGGCGACGAACCGCTCCAGCAGCCGTCGGACCGTCTCCGGATCGAGCCGAACCGGATCGGTCTGGCGCGGGTCGGTCTGGCGCGGATCGGTCGGGCCCTCCGACGTCGCCAGCTCGGGCGCGTCCTCGACGAGTCCCGCCCGCTCGGCCGCGAGGAGCGCCGCGCCCGCCGCGACCGCCTGCCCCTCGGCGACCAGGTCCACGGGGACCGGCGAGCACCACCGTTTGAGCGCCGCCCACGCGGGGTTGGCGATGAGGGGTCCACCGAGCGCTCGCAGCGCCACCGGGGGTCGGCCCGCGAGCCGCGACTGCTCCTCGAGCATCCAACGGGCGTGCAGGACGGCACCGAGCAACACGCCGCGCACGGCGGCGACCGGGTCCGCCGGGACGGCGCCCACCGGCCGCAGCGTCGCCGAGGGGTCGGGGTGGGGCGTCTGGCGGCCGTGCACGTACGGCAGCACGACGAACGGCTCGGCGCCCGGGCCCACCGCCCGGACCAGTTCGTCGTCGACCACCGACGCCCGCCGCAGCAGGTCGGCGACCCGTCGCGCACGCTCGTCGGACGCACGCTCGTCGGACGCAGGTCCGTCGCCCGGGCCGACGACGCGCTCGAGCCACGCGGTGACCGCCCCACCCGCGCTCGACGATCCGGCGACGAGCGCCGCGAGGTCGCCACGGACGGTGCGCACCAGGCTCATCCCCGCCGCGGCGACCTGCGCCGGGGCGGGATCGGCGGCCAGGACGGTGCACACCACCTCCGCGGTGCCGACCGAGTCGGCGACCTGTCCGGGCGCGCGCACGCCGGCGGCGAACGCGCCGACGGCATGGTCGTGGCCCGCGACCGTCACCGGGAGGCCGGCCGCGAGGTGCGGGAGCCCGGCCCTCGTCGGGACGCTCTCACCGGGGGCGAGGACCCGCGGCACGTGCGCGGACGTGAGCGCGACGGCGGCCAGCAGCTCGGGATCGAGACCGGCCGGGAGCGCACCCGGCCGACCCAGCCGGTACGCCATCGTGCGGCCGGCCAGCGTGTGGTCCGTGACGAGCGCACCCGTCAGCCGGAGCGCCACCAGGTCTGCGGCGCCGGCCCACCGCCCGCCCGCGTGCAGCGCGTCCGGCCGGTGCTCGCGCAGCCACGCCCACGTCGCGAGCGGCACCTTGGCCGACGCGCGCACCCCCGTCGCGGCGAACAGCTCGGCGCGCCCGAGGGTCGCCGCGAGCCGGTCGGCCTGTGCACCGGCGCGGTGGCCGTCCCAGCGCAGCCAGTCGCCGCGCGGCTCGTCGTCGGGCCCGAGCACGACGCCCGTCTCGGCCATCGACGCGATCCCGACCGCGGCGGGCGCGGGTCCCGCGGGCAGCACCCGGGCGAGCAGGTCGTCGAGCACGGGACCGAGGAGTGCGGCCGGCGGGGTCGGCGCGGACGCGACCGCGAGCGCCCGGCCGGTCCCGACGTCGACGAGCACGACCTTGGTGTTGGTGGTGCCGACGTCGATGCCGAGCGCGGTGAGCACGCGCCCATTGTGGCGACACGTGCACGAACGCGCGGGGAGGAACCTGTCCGGACCTCGTCGCGACGTCCGGCTCGGTGCAGCCCACGTTCGGGACCGGCGACCGGCGTCGGGCCCGTGGTCACGGTCGTTCAGCGGCCGTCGGTCGCGGTGCCCGGGCTGGTCACGGTGGTGGCGCTGGTCGCGATGCTGGTGCTGGTCGCGACGCTGGCGCTGGTCGCGATGGCCTTCGTCCCGACCGGGCGCGCCAGCCCGACGGCGACGGCCACGGACGACACGCAGACGAGTGCGCCCAGCACCGGCCAGCCGCCCGTCGTGGCCAGCACGCCGGCGGCGAGCGACCCGACGACCTGAGCCGCCGTGCCGATCAGCTCCGCCACGGGCTGGACCCGGCCACGCTCGGCGGGCCGGTAGGACGCCGCGACCATCGCCGAGCCGCCGCTGGACGCGAGGTTCCAGCCGACGCCGACGAGCGTCATCGCCACCAGGAACGCCCACGTGTCGGTCCATGCCGTCGCGGCACCCGCGCCGACGAGGACGACCGCACCGATCGCGGCCACGCGCCGCTCGCCCAGGCGACCGATCCACCGCGCGACGAGCAGGCCCGGCGCGAACATGCCGACCATGTGCAGCTGCACCGCGAGCGCCGCCTGCCCCTCCGAGTGGCCCATGTCCATCCCGGCGACCGGGCCGGCGGTCATCAGCCCCGTCATCGTCACGGCCGCCAGCGCCGTGGCCGCGACGCCGAGCACCAGGACGGGCTGGCGCCACAGGTCACGTCGCGGGCGGGCCTTCGCCGCGGGCTCGTCGGCGGCGGCCGGACGCGGGCCCGCGAGGTGTGCGAGGTCACGCGGCAGGCGCAGGTTCCACAGCGCTGCTGCGCCCGCGAACACCGCGACGAGCAGGTAGGACGCGACGTACGGGCGGGTGCCCAGGTCGCGGACCGCGGTGGCCAGGAACGGGCCGACGAGCGCCGCGACGAGGCCCCCGGCGAGCAGGGTGGTCACCGCGCGGGCGCGTCCGGACGGGTTCGCCTCGGCGGCGGCGTACCGGTAGTAGCCCGCGCCCGCCTGGTAGACGCCGACGAGCGCCGTGCCGACGCAGAACAGCGCGAACGAGTGCCGGTGCACGGCGTACGCGGAGACGAGCCCGGCGACGACCGCCGTGACCGGAACGGCCGCGAACACGCGGCGGTACCCGGCGCGCCCGATCCAGCGCGAGATGCCGAACGTCGAGAGCGCCGCGACCACGGGGATGAGGCTGAACGGGAGGGTCGCCAGCGCACGCGTCGGTGCGAGGTGCACGCCGACGATGCCCGTCAGGGTCAGGTCGATCGAGATGCCGAACGTGTAGAGCGACTGTGCGGGGAGCAGTCGCCGCGTCACGCGCGGGCCGTCGACCTGCGCGGCGGGTGCGGTCATGGCGGCGGGGGACGCGGCGGGGGAGGCGGCGAGGTTCACGCGACCACTGTCGCGGCGGCCTGCAGCCCACGACGAGTGGCCAGAATGCCGACCTGCGCTAGATTCCTGCCATGCCCGTCCCGACTCCCCGCCACGACCCGGTCGCGCGGCACGAGGTCGCCGTCCTCGCGCTGCCCGAGGTGCTCGCGATGGAGGTGGGGATGCCGTTCCAGATCCTCACCAGCCGGACCGCGGACCGGTACCGCGTCACGCTGTGCGGGCGCGTGCGCGGCCCGGTGCCGACCTCCGGCGGCTACGCGGTGGTGGCCACCGCCGGGCTCGAGGCCCTGGCGACGGCCGACACGATCGTCGTCCCCGCGTCCGAGCGCACGCACGAGCCGCCGCCGGACGACGTGCTCGACGCGCTGCGGGCCGCCCACGCGCGCGGGGCACGCCTCGTCTCGATCTGCGTGGGTGCGTTCGTGCTCGCCGCGGCCGGCCTGCTCGACGGGCGACGGGCGACCACGCACTGGGCGCACGCCGAGCGCCTCGCCGCGACATTCCCGCGCGTGCTCGTCGACCCGGACGTGCTGTTCGTCGACGAGGGTGACGTGATCACGTCGGCGGGGGTCGCGTCGGGGATCGATGTCTGCCTCCACCTGCTGCGCACCGATCATGGCGCCGCCGTCGCCAACGAGGTCGCGCGCGCGATCGTCGCGCCGCCGCACCGGGACGGCGGGCAGGCGCAGTACATCGCGCGGGCCGTGCCCGAGCCCGCCGCCACCAGCCTCGCGACGACGCGGCAGTGGGCGATGGACCGGCTCGGCGAGCCGCTCGTCGTGGCCGACCTCGCCCGGCACGCCCGCGTCTCCGAACGGACGCTGGCGCGCGCGTTCGCCGCCGAGACCGGTTCGTCGCCGCTGCGCTGGCTCACCGCCGCCCGCGTGGATCGAGCCCGCGAGCTGCTGGAACGAACCACCTGGGGCACCGACCGGATCGCCGCCGAGTGCGGGCTCGGGACCGCCGCGAACATGCGGCTGCACTTCCACCGCCGGGTCGGTGTCAGCCCGTCCGAGTATCGCCGGACCTTCGTGCTGCCGCCGTCCCGCTAGGGTCGACGCGGCGTGCGGTCGCCGGGCCGCAGCGAAGGGAGTGGACGACGTGGCGTTCCTGGTCTCGACGATGAACGACGCACCGGGCTACCGGGTCGACGCCATCCTCGGCGAGGTGACCGGCCTGACCGTGCGGACGCGGCACATCGGTGTGCAGTTCGGGGCGGGCTTGAAGTCGATCGTCGGCGGCGAGCTCAGGGGCTTGACCCAGCAGCTCCAGGAGAGCCGCGACGAGGCGATGCAGCGGCTCGTCCAGCAGGCGCAGCTGCGCGGCGCCAACGCGGTGCTGGCGATGCGGTTCGACGGGAACGACCTCGGCAACGGCTACCAGGAGGTCGTCGCGTACGGCACGGCGGTGGTCATCTCCCAGGTCTGATCGGCCCGCCGCAGGCCCGCGAGGGCGTCAGCGCGACGGACGCCAGAGCACGAGCGCCCCGGACTCCGCGACCTGTCGGGTGGCGCGTGCGGGGCGCCGGACCGCGACCACGTCGCCGGTGCGGTCGGCCGTGAACACGCGTCGGCCAGGTTCGACGTAGGCGCGCAGGTAGTCGACCTGCCGCTGCAGCCGCTCCACCTCGGACTCGAGCTCGAGGATCCGCTTGATACCCGCGAGGTTCACGCCCTCGTCCTGCGAGAGCCGCTGCACCTCGCGCAGTGTCGCAACGTCACGCAGCGAGTAGCGCCGGCCCCGGCCCGCGGTCCGTCGCGGTGAGACCAGGCCGAGCCGGTCGTACTGGCGCAGCGTCTGCGGGTGCATCCCGGCCAGCGTCGCGGCCGCGGAGATGACGAACTGCGGGGTGTCCTCGAGCGCCACGGGTCACCTCCGCTCCGGGTGCGCGCGGGCCGTCACGTGCGGGCCTGCGCGATCAGGTCGGCGCGCGGATCCTCCGACGACGTCGCGATGCCGAACGCCTGCACGGCCTCCCGCGCCGCGGGCGTCAGCCGCTGCGGGACGACCACCTGCACCGTGACCAGCAGGTCGCCGGGGCCCTTGGCGTTCGGCACCCCCCGGCCCCGGACGCGCAGCGTGCGGCCCGACGGCGTGCCCTCCGGCACCTTGACGCGCACCGTCGTGCCGTCGAGGGTCGGCACCTCGATCGTCGCGCCGAGCGCTGCCTCGTCGAACGCGACCGGGACGGTGATGCGCAGGTTCGCGCCGTCGAGCGCGAACACGGGGTGCGGCGCGACGCGCACGGTCACGACGAGGTCGCCCGCGGGAGCCCCCGCCTGACCCGGGCGACCCTTGCCGGGCAGCCGGATCTTCTGGCCGTCGCGCACCCCGGCGGGCAGGCGCGCGTTGACCGTGCGCCCCTCGACCGACAGCGAGACCGTCGAACCCTCGACCGCCTGCCGGAACGGCAGGTCGACGACGGCCGCGAGGTCGGCGCCAGGCCGCGGTCCCGGCTGGAAGCCGCCACCCCCGCCCCCGCCGAACATGCCGCCCAGGAGGTCCTCGAACCCGGCGCCGCCCGTCGAGTACCGGATGCGCGTGCCTCCACCACCGGCCCCGCCGCCGCCGAACATGCCGCCCAGGATGTCCTCGAACCCGCCCGCACCCCGACCACCCGCGGTGAACCGCGCGCCGCCGGTCATCGCGCGGAGCTGGTCGTACTGCTCGCGCTGCTCGGCATCGGAGAGCACCGCGTACGCCTCGCCGATGCGCTTGAACTCCGCCTCGGCCGCCGGGTCGTCGGGGTTGTGGTCGGGGTGCTTGGTCCGCGCGAGCTTGCGGTACGCCTTCTTGATCGTCGCGGCGTCCGCGTCCTTGGGGACGCCGAGGACCGCGTAGAAGTCCTTCTCGATCCAGTCCTGCCCGGTCACGGCGCCTCCCTCCTCGTCATCGTCGTCCGTCGGCTCGTCGTCAGTCCTCCGGGTCCACCACGGCGACCCGCGCCGCGCGCAGGATCCGCTCGCCCATGCGGTAGCCCGGCTGGAGCACCATCTGCACCGTCGAGGTCGTGACCTCCGACGAGTGCGCGTGCATCAGAGCCTCGTGCACCGCGGGGTCGAACTCCTCGCCCGCCGCGCCGTAACGCTCCACGCCGTAGCGGCCGAGCGTCGCCTCGAGCTTGTCCGCGATCGACGCGAACGGCCCCTCGGCGAGATCGCCGTGCTGACGCGCGAGCTCGATGTCGTCGAGCACCGGGATGAGCGCCTCCGCGACGGTCGCGATGCCGCGGTCGTGCGCGACGAGCGCCTCGGACTTCGAGCGCTTCACGTACGACGAGTACTGCTGCTCGAGGTTGAAGTACGCGGCGTTGGCCCGCTGCAGCTCCTCGAGCCGCTCCGCGGCCAGCTTCTGCGTCTCGATCAGCCCCTCGAGGACCACGCTCTCCTCCGCCGCCGCGGCGACGGACTCCGCCTCGGCGAGCACCGCCTCCTCGTCGGACACGGGCTGCTCGCGCACCTCACCGGTCTCGGGATCGATCCGGCGCTTGTCGGTGAACCGGGGGGCGTCCCCCGAGCCCTGCTCGGGCTCGGGGGTCGCGGTGGGGTCGGTCACTTCTCGTCCTCGTCCACGATCTCTGCGTCCACCACGTCGTCGTCCTGCGACGAGGGCGCGTCGGACGGCTCGTCGTCGGCGGCCGCCGGCTCCGACTGGGCCTGCGAGTACAGCGCCTCGCCGATCTTCTGGGCGGACGTCGACAGCGCCGACGTCGCGGCCTTCACCGCGTCGGTGTCGGTGCCCTCGAGCGCCTTCTTCAGGTCGTCGACCTTGGACTGCACCTCGGTCGTGACGTCCTCCGGCAGCTTCTCGCGGTTCTCGACGAGCAGCTTCTCGGTGGAGTAGACCAGCTGCTCCGCGCTGTTGCGGGCCTCGGCCTCCTCGCGCCGCTTGGCGTCCTCGGCCGCGTGCTCCTCGGCCTCCTTGACCATGCGGTCGATGTCCTCCTTGGGCAGGGCCGAGCCGCCGGTGATCGTCATCGACTGCTCCTTGCCCGTGCCGCGGTCCTTGGCGGACACGTGCACGATGCCGTTCGCGTCGATGTCGAACGTGACCTCGATCTGCGGCATGCCGCGCGGCGCCGGCGCGATGCCGGTCAGCTCGAACGTGCCCAGCGGCTTGTTGTCCCGCGCGAACTCGCGCTCGCCCTGGAACACCTGGATCAGCACCGACGGCTGGTTGTCCTCGGCCGTCGAGAAGATCTCGCTGCGCTTGGTCGGGATCGCGGTGTTGCGCTGGATGAGCTTGGTCATCACGCCGCCCTTGGTCTCGATGCCGAGGCTCAGCGGGGTGACGTCGATGAGCAGGACGTCCTTGCGGTCGCCCTTCATGACGCCCGCCTGCAGCGCGGCACCCACGGCGACGACCTCGTCGGGGTTGACGCCCTTGTTGGGCTCGCGCCCGCCCGTGAGCTCCGTGACGACCTCCGTCACCGCGGGCATACGGGTCGAGCCGCCGACGAGCACGACGTGGTCGATGTCCGCGAGCGCGATCCCCGCGTCGCGGATCACCGCGTTGAACGGCGCCTTGGTGCGGTCGAGCAGGTCCTTGGTCATGTCCTGGAACTTGGCCCGCGTGAGCTTGGTGTCCAGGTGGATCGGGCCGTTCTCGCTCATCGACAGGTACTGCATCGAGATGTTGGTGCTGGTAGCCGACGAGAGCTCCTTCTTGGCCTGCTCCGCCGCCTCACGCAGCCGCTGCAGCGCGATCTTGTCCTTCGACAGGTCCACGCCGCTGCTGTTCTTCACCTCGGCGACCAGGAAGTCGACGATCCGCTGGTCCCAGTCGTCGCCACCGAGGTGGTTGTCGCCGGAGGTCGCCCGGACCTCGATCGTCGAGAAGCCGTCGTCGTCCTTGCCGATCTCCAGGAGGGACACGTCGAACGTGCCGCCACCGAGGTCGAAGACGAGGATGAGCTCGTCCTCCTTGCCCTTCTCCAGGCCGTACGCGAGCGCGGCCGCCGTGGGCTCGTTGATGATGCGCAGGACGTTGAGGCCCGCGATGGCGCCGGCGTCCTTGGTCGCCTGGCGCTGCGCGTCGTTGAAGTACGCCGGGACCGTGATGACGGCCTCCGTGACGGGCTCGCCCAGGTAGGACTCCGCGTCCCGCTTGAGCTTGCCCAGCACGCGCGCGGAGATCTCCTGCGACGTGTACTTCTTGTCGTCGATCTCGACCGACCAGTCCGAGCCCATGTGACGCTTGACGGACGAGATGGTGCGGTCGACGTTGGTGACGGCCTGGCGCTTGGCGATCTCGCCCACCAGGACCTCACCGGTCTTGGAGAACGCGACCACCGACGGCGTCGTGCGCGACCCCTCGGCGTTGGCGATGACGGTGGGCTCGCCACCCTCGAGGACGGAGACGACGGAGTTCGTCGTGCCCAGGTCGATGCCGACTGCTCGTGCCATGTGCTGTGCCTTCTTTCGTCTTCGGTGCTCTGGACGCTCTTGAGTCCGCTGCGCTCAACCTTGCACCCGGCTCCCCGGACCCTGCAAGTCGACGTTGCCAGACTTGAGTCGGTCAGGCTCAACCCTGCGCCCTGTCGAACCATTCCCGCCCGCCACCCGTCCGCGACTCGGACGCGCTTGTGGGTTCGCATCCGACTTGTCGTATCCGCGTTAAGTTGTCATCGGCGTGTCGCGGTTCGCACGTAGTTGTCGTAGGCGCACGGTTGACGCGTGGACGCTGGTGCGTTGCGCGTCAGGTACATCACGAGCGAGGGCCAGGAGCAGGAGACCTCGCTCGCCTCGGTCGACGGCAGATGCCTCGCAGAGGGCAGCCCCGTGCGGATCCCGCCCTCATACGTCGGCCAGTCCAACTACCCGGGTCTCTTCTGGTCGGCGACCAACGGCGGTCACGTCTGGTACGAGAGCCTTCTGGAACTCACTTGGTTGTGGCTCGCCGACTTCGACCCGCGGGTACGTCGGATCACTGCACAGCCCTTCGAGCTCGCTGGCCGCGATGGCGAACGGGACCGCACGCGGTTCCCAGACTTCCTCGTGATCGACGAGCACGACGAGACCCGCGTCATCGACGTCAAGCCGGAACGCATGCTCGACAAGCCCGAAGTCCGGGCATCGCTGAACTGGACGGGGCACGCCATTGGCGCGCGTGGGTGGCGCTACGAGGTCTGGTCGGGCGCCCATCCGACGACGCTGCGCAATGTTCGTCTGCTCGCGGTCGCGCGGCGCCCTGGCATCGTCCCCACCTCGGTCGTCGACAGCGTCGTAGCTGCTTGCCCAGCGACGGGGACCACGCTCGGAGAGCTCGAACGGAGCGCCCGAGCGGCGGCGATGATCGGGAACCCGCGGATCGCGGTCTTTGCCGCTCTCTGGCGGGGAGAGCTCACCTGTGACCTGCGCGCTCCCATCGACGCCCGAACTCTCGTGAGAGCCGCATGAGCCCCACCGCGACGATCGATCTTCGCCCGGGCGTTGCCCTGTGGTGGCAAGGCGCTCTCTGGCAGGTCGAAGCCGTCACGCCCCGGGAAGCCGTGCTGCGTCGCGATTGCGACGTCGCCAACGTCGCAATCGCCGAGATCGCAACGAGCGCTCATCCGCTGAGTGCTGATCGAGCCGCCTCAGGCACGAAAGGTCCTTCGGATCTCGGCGCAGTTGCACTGTCGTCGCTCCCGCGGCGCACACGAGAGGCCACCGAGGCGAGCGCAACCGAGATCGCCTTGCTTCTCCGAGAGGGTGGTCCTTCCGGCGTGCAACTGGCCGAGACCGCGAAGCGGCTGGGCATCTCGGTGCGGACGCTCCAGCGCCGGATCGCGGCGTTCCAGGCGCGCGGCATCGACGGGTTGGTCGACAACCGTGTCGGGGAGCGTCGCGCGGCGAGGGTCGATCGGCGCTGGGACGAGGCATGTCTCGCCATCTTGAAGTCGTACACGAGCGCGTCGACGCCCACGCGGCTCGCGGTGATCGACGAGGTCAATCGCCAGGTGGTTGCCATGCACGGAGACTCGGTCGACCTGCCCCACCAGGCCACCGCCTACCGTCGCCTGAGCGCCCTGGAGAAGGGTCGGTACACGTTCGGGTCCGCCAAGGCCCGACGCTCGGTCGCAGGGCGGCCCGAGGGCGTTCTTGGGCGCTTGCGCGCCGACCGGCCGGGCCAGTACGTGGTGCTCGACACGAACTCGCTTGACGTCTTCGCGATGGAGCCGGTGACCGGGCGATGGGTACCCGTCGAACTCACGGTCGCGATGGACCTGTTCTCGCGGTGCATCCTCGGCCTCCGTCTGACGGCCATCTCGACGAAGGCCTCGGACGTTGCCAACGTGCTCTTCCAGTGCCTGCAGCCACAGGACGCCAGCGAAGGTGAGTGGCCGTACCACGGAGTGCCGTCCAACGTGCTGGTGGGCACCGAGGTGCCCGACGGCGTGCACCAGGAGCGCCGCAACGGTCTCCCGGCTGTCATCCCGGACACGATCGTGACCGACCACGGCAAGCAGTACCTCTCGGCGCACGTCATCGGCGCGTGCGCCCGGCTGGGCATCTGCGTTCAGCCGGCCATCAAGAAGAAGCCGACGGACAAGCCGACGTTGGAACGCTTCTTCGGGACGATGCGGCAGTCCTTGCTGCAGCATCTGTCGGGCTACAAGGGCCCCGACGTGTACTCGCGCGGCCAAGCCGTCGAGCAGGGCGCCTTCTACTACGTGTCCGAGCTCGAGCAGATCATCCGCGAGTGGGTGTCGACCGTCTATCACCACTCCGAGCACGCAGGGTTGGCGCTTCCCGACGTGCCACGTGCGCGGTTCACACCGTCCCAGATGTTCGAGATCGGCCTGACGCGGACCGGCGGCATCGTGCTTCCGACGTCACGTGAGCTCGCGTTCGAGTTCCTCGACGTGCAGTGGCGGACGATCCAGCACTATGGCGTGGAGGTGAACGGGCTGCGATACGACGGCGACGCCCTGAACCCGTACCGCAACCTGCAGTCGACGTATGGCGGCGCACACCCGGGGAAGTGGCCGCTCCACGTCGACGCGCAAGACGTCCGGCACATCTGGTTCCGTGATCCCGCGGACGGGTCGTGGCACGAGCTGGCCTGGGAACATGCGCCCGCTCTCGGGGCCCCGTTCAGCCTCGACGCCGTCGAGTACGCAAAGAGGGTCGCGCTCCGCGGCATCCACGTCGACAACCCGTCGGCCGCCGTCCACGAGCTGCTCCGAGCCTGGCAGCGTGGAGAAGTCACGACCCGCCGCCACCAGAGCCTCGCCCGGAGGCTCGCCGCACAACCAGCGCCGAACAAGGACGGCGGCGACGCACGAGAGGTTGCCGCCCTGCCCGGGGTGATCGATCTGCTCGAGCGGCGCGCCGCTCGATCCCAGCCCGCCGACGATCTCGACGTCTTCGAGCGGTACGAGCCCGTCGACGAGTTCGAGGTGCTCGACTGATGACGAACCGGTGGGCGCTGTGGCTCGAGCGCAACGGCACGCGGGAGTTCGCCCTGGGACGCAAGGCTGGATGGGACGCGTTCGTGAACGCGGCCCCTCGGGAGCCGCTCGAGCGTCTCGACCGGGTCGAGCTCGAGCGCCTGGGCGCCGAGGAGCGCGCGGCCTACGACGAGTGCCGGATGGTCTGGAACGCCAACCTGCCGACGATCAACACCTTCCAGGTGCTGGACGCGTACGACGTGCTGGACCAGGTCATGGCCTCGTCGCGACGCGACGGCGACCGGCTCCGTGGCGCGGCCGTCGTTGACGCGCCCGCTGGCAACGGCAAGACGACGATCGCGAAGCAGTTCGGGCGGGATCTCCATCGGCGCGTGTGTGGCACCCAAGGCCATCTGACCGCCGAGGGGCACCAGCGCTGGCCGGTCGCCTTCGTCCCTCTCGCCGCGGGCATCACGCTCAAGGGCCTCAACACGAAGATCCTGGAGTTCTACGGCCACCCCGGTGCCCGCAAGGCGTCAACCTCGACCCTGGGCGCGTTGGCGGTCGACTGCGTCCTGTCCTGCCAGACGAAGATGATCATCATCGACGACCTGCACTTCATCGACTTCAAGCACCGCAACGGCATGGACGTCTCGAACCACCTCAAGTGGCTGGCCAACGAGATGCCCGTGACGTTCGTCTACACCGGGGTGAACCTCACCGAGAAGCGGTTCTTCGACGAAGGGCTGCTGGGAGAGCAGACCGCCTACGCCCAGACCAGCCGGCGCGCGACCCGGTGCGCGGTCGAAGCGTTCCGGATCGACAACGAAGCCGGCTATCGCGCCTGGACGGCCCTGCTGCGCGCCCTGGAGAAGCACATCGTCCTCGCGGACGCCCGTGAGGGGATGCTGACCGACGAGGCCCGGGAGATCTTCCGACGCACCCAGGGCAACATCAACTCGCTCACGACCCTGCTCGACCGCGCATGCCACCGTGCTATCCGGAGCGGCGCGGAGACGATCGATCGCAGCATCATCGACCGCGTGATTCTCGACAATGCCGCCGAGGTCAGCGCCGCGCGCCGCTGAGCCACTGGCCGCGCGAGCACGACGTCTACGGTCGGCGGGCGGCGGCTACGTCGTCGACAGGCTCCCCATCGCCGTCCCACGGCACATCGACGAGCACGTGGCGTCGTGGCTGGTCCGCGTCGCGAGCAGGTACGCATTGTCCCCACGCGACCTGCTCCGCAGCGTCGGCGTGGACATCCCCGCACAACGAGTCCTGCGCTTCGACAGCCTCGCCGCGCCCGCACGCGAGAACCTCGCGGAACGGCTCGCCGTGACGGTCGAGAACCTCTCCGACCTGCGCGGAGGGATCGGCCGAGCGCTATCGGACGCGCGCGCCGAGTACCGGCGCGAGAACAGGCTCGAGGCGCGCACGACCGCGCTGTCACGGACGAAGTTCTGCCCGGAGTGCCTGCGCCACGACGGGTACTGGCACGAGTCGTGGACCGACCCGCTTCACCTCGTCTGCATCGAGCACCACGTCGAGCTGGTGGACTCCTGCCCCGGGTGCGACCGCCCACCGTTCGCTGGCTCCGCATGGCTGACCAGCCGGACAGACGTCGCCACTTGCCCCGCCTTCGACACGCTGTCGACCGGCGGCCGATACCGACGGCGATGCCTGACCGACCTCTCGACGGTCGAGGCTCCGGTCGTCTTCCTCGACGTCGTCGAAGCGCAAGCCGCACTGTTCGAGCTCGCGACCCAAGTCGCCAGCGATCCCCACGGGTTGGTGCCCACGTGCGGCACCCATGGCCGCGCTCAGACCGTCCTCGAAGCGTGGCTGACGATGGTCGACCGGCACGTCAACACCGCTCGCTCGTCCCGCCCTGAGGTCTACCTCCGCGCGCTCCTCGAGGCTCACGCTGTGCTCGGCGCGAGCAGCCTGGTCACCGCCGGGGGCGAGGCCGCACGCCGGCAGGCGTTCGGCCCGAACAACGAGCTTGCACCACTGGCCAGCGACGCGCATGTGCGCTCCAAGGCGCGCAACCCGCTGATCGTCGCGATCACGCTCACCGGCTTCCACGGCACGTTCAGCCTCGGCGCTGAGCTCAGCCACCGACTCGGATCCGACCGGCCCCGGTATCCCGACGGCGTGAACCCCACGACACGCGTCCTGCAGCAGTCCGACGGACGGGCAGCGCTGCCGTTCGCGTGGATCCCACAAGTCGTCGGGGAGGGCTCCCTCGGGCTCGACGCGTCGCCGGACCTCGGCATCGACTCGCCGCTGGGGCGCGCGTTCACAGCGACGTGTCTCGCGCGGTACGGCACCGACCGACCCTGGGGCCGCATCGCGATCGCCCTCGGCCTACCCGCGATGACCGCAGCCCAATTCAGGACGCACTGGAGGGCGATCTACGAGGCAAAGCTCTGGCCCACCTACCTGGCAGCGCTCGACAAGCTCTACCACGGCGTCCACGACGTACCGCCTACCGTCGACTACCAGCGCCGACGTCTCAGACTTGCCGATGTCCACGCCCTGATCGCAGCCTGCCAGCAGGCGGCTACGCTGCTCGGCGAGGACGGACACGCCTCGGCCACCGAGACCGCTGGTCGTTTCTGGCTCGACTACACCGGCGGCGACCTCGCGTTCGCCCAGCCCGCCCTTCGGCATGCCGAGCTCCCTCGGCGCCTATCGGGAGAGCTACGCAAGGCGATCGGCGCGCGCCTCGGCCTGCTTGACGACGAGACTCCGCGGGCGCACCCCCCATGAACGCCGGACGAACACGCAGCCGTGGCCGCGTGGCTCCAACTCAGCAGTCGACGCGCAGAGGAGCACATCACGGTCGGCCAGGCACTTCGCTCCGCCGTCGACACGGCAGACACGGCGCGCAGCGTCGCCCGCTTGAGTGGCCCGTTGTCTGCGCTCGTGCGCCACTCGCTCCTCACCGCAGACGGCGCACGCGAGCCGTGGTCCCTCGAGTTCTAGCAGGCCGTGCCCTGGCCGAGGCATCGGGAGGGGATCGCCCGGGGGCACCTCCCTTTGCAATCCTTTGTAATCCAGCTCCGCGAGCACGCTCGACGCCTGGTGACCGAACCCGGCGAGCCGAGCCCGAGAGGCCGACGCGCCCTGTTGGCCCTGAGAGGCCGGCGTGCGATCGACACGTCGCCGCGACGCCGCGCCGGCGGGGTCACCACGATTCCGCCGTGTACCCGGCGGCCGGCCAGACGCATCTCACGCCGAAACCATCGCCATGCCAACGCTGGACGCCAGCAGATCTCAACCAGCGAGTGCCCAAGTCCGCGTTAACTTCCGTCTCTGAAGGCAGTCGGCGGCACCGGGGACTGGTCGCGCATCGGACCAGGGCCCCGCACCCCTCTACGTCGAGACTCGCAGAGGTCTCACACGGGCTCGCACGTGACCTAGCACCGACTCCCACACTGGCACCTGAATCAGCGCACTTTCGGATCCTGGAGCCGCGTTCCCGTTGACCTCGCCATGTAGTTTCTTGGGCGTGGACACCACCCGAGCACCCGATGCCGCTCTCACTGAGCGGGACCCGTTCGCAGGCCTGGAGGATCAGGCCGCGCCGGACGCCGCCTGGACGCGCGCTGATCTGCTCGCTCAGGCCAAGCGGGGGTTCGTGCGGATCCGCAAAGACTTCGTCCAGCGAGAGACGAAGCCGCGAGCGTCGGTGCTCGCCGAGCTCGTCACAGGCCGCAAGGAGCTCGCGCTCGATCTCCTGCTCACGATCCACGCGCTGCAGCCGATCCTGCCCAGCAACCCCCTGCACATCCGGGTGTGGGCGCGCCTGCTCGGCGATCACGTCACCGAGCGCGCGACTCGAACCGCTATGGCGACGCTAGAGCGGATGAAGCTCCTTCAGATCGACGGCCGGAAGGGCACGCCCGAGATCACCGTGAAGCGGGAAAACGGCGACGGCGAACTGTGGCGCCCTGACCCGCTGGACGACCCTTCGGCGCGCGGACGCGGGTTCCTGACCTTGCCGTACGACTACTGGACCGACGGTCTCATCGACACCCTGTCCTTGCCAGGCAAGGCGATGCTCCTGGTGATCCTGCGAGAGACCCAGGACCCGAACGGCAAGCTCACGTTCGTCATGGCCAACGAGCGCGCCCAGGAGTTCTACGGGTTCAGCGAACGAACGGCCGAGCGCGGCTACCTCGAGCTGCGCAAGGCCGGGCTGCTGCTGGAGAGAGTGTTCCTCGTCGCGGCATCACGGCACCCACTCGGCAAGCGCGAGGAGTACCACCGGGCGCTGGCATACCCGTACAGCACCGACCACCGAGAGGCACTACGCAAGGCGGCCCGCGCAGCACGCGACGCTGTGTACCCAACCCCCTGACGCTGCCGTCATGAACCTCAGGGCAGAGCAAAACCCCGGCCGTGTGATCGACTCCCGAGGGAGTTACAGGGACGGTTCCGGGGTGTTGACAGAGACGATACGTGGAGCGGGAGACATGAGCAAGAACGACCCCCTCGACTGGCTCGCAACGCACATCAGCGAGCCGCGCCTGCGTCAGTACCTGACCCGCACTGGCGGCGACCCGGTGCGCGCGATCGAGTTGTACACCTGGAACGCCCACCTGGCCGCCGCGTTCTTCATCGACCTCGGCCACCTCGAGGTCGCCCTGCGGAACGCGCTCGACTCCCGGATGACCGTGCGCCACCAGCGGCTCGGGTTGCAGCGCACCTGGCTCGACGACCCTGCCGGCGAACTCGGCCGCGACCTCAGCCCTGGACCACCGCGCCACCGCCAGCCATACACCGACATCTCGCGTGCACGTGGACGGGTCCGAGAGAACGGCAAGCCGCTCGACCACGGACAGATCCTCTCGGAGACCTCGTTCGGTCTGTGGCACCAACTGGTCTCGAAGAAGTGGACCAACCTCTGGCCCGATCTCGCCGGCGCGTTCCCGCACAGCCCCAACCGACGCCGCGAAACCGTCGCCGACCCGATCAGCGACCTACGCGACCTGCGCAACCGGATCGGGCACCACCACCGGATCTGGCCCCTGCCCTGCGCGAAGCGCCACAACCAACTGCTCGACGTCGCCGGCTACATCGACCCGAACCTGCGCGCCTGGATCGCAGACACCAGCACCGTCCCCACCCTGCTCGCAAGCTCACCACTCGGCCGACCCGAAGCGTGAAACGGACGCAGCGTCCGCGCGTGATCCGGCAAGGCCGTCCTGAACACATCGTCGATTTCACCCACGTCCCGTGCGCAATGACGCCCGCATCCATCGACGCGAACCGCGCCCTCAGCCGCACAAGCGCCTTCTCGCAGGCTCGCTCAGCGACATGGAATACACCGAAGCCGCCCGCCACGCCTGCCGGATCGCGGTTCGCCCGCCGTCGAAGCGGCAGTATGTCGAGCATCCGAAGGAGGGGAAGCGGTTTGACGAACGAGCCTGTGGAGCCCGCCGAGCCCACGACAAGCCGAATGCAGGACGCCGTGCGGCTCCTGCTCCTGATCGACGGCGCCGCCGAGCCGGTCGACGACCCGCCGCCGCCCGCGGCACCGAGCGGCGCGGTCGCGGTGCTGCGCACGCAGGTCCTGCTCCAGAAGCTCGACTTCTGGCTCCGCAACCCGGACTACTTCGCGAACATGCTCTTGGACCGGTTCGAGGCAAGCGGGGACGCCGCACTGCTCGACCACGCCGAGCGGATCCTGACGTCCGAAGAGCCCGAGATTCGCAGGCATCCGATGCTGCGCTATCGGTTCGGCGCGTACGAGCCTCTCGACGCTGCCCTGTCCGTGCTCGCCGGCCCAGGTCTGGTGTTCCGACGCCGGGAGGGCAGACCTGGCCGGACGCGCCAGCACAACTACTACCTGACCGAGCACGGGCGGGAAGTCGCCCGCGAGATAGTCGCCGAGGAGCCGGCATTGGAGTACTACGTCGGCCGTGTGGCGCTGCTCGTCGCCGTGACCGCGGGGCAAGGCGGCACCGAACTCAAGGACGAGCAGTACCGGCAGCAGGAATACGCCGGCACCGCGTACAACGCACGCATCGGCGCGATCACGGGACGCGTCCGTCAGCGTCTCGACGCCATCCGCGAGGCAGGTGCCGCGTGAGCGCGTCGCAGCGCCAGACGCTCGCTGAGCGCGTGGCCGCTCGCAGTGGAGTCGACGCGAGCCTCGTTGAGGCCGTCCTCGCGGCGCACGCCGTTCCGGACTCACACGTCCCCGTGATGGCCCGGTCCCTACGAGCGACCCGGCTCCGACTGCGTGGAACGAAGGCGGGCCCGCAGGGCACCGGCCCGTTCGACGCCACATTCGACATCCCCACTGGAGTCGTGATGGCCGTCGGTGCGAACCTTCGCGGCAAGACGACCATCCTCGAGGCCATCACGCTGTGCCTACGCGGCGAGCCGCGCGAGCTGCAACGAGATGTCGCCAAGTGGCTCACCGACATCGAATGCGACACCGAGATCAACGGCAGGCCGACGGGATTCCGCATCGTCATGCGCGACGGGGCGATCGCCGAGGGCTCCATCGTCGAGGCCACCGACCTCGCGGCCTTGCGTGCGGGTGGCACGGGCACCAAGACGATTCTCGCGGCAGCCTCAGCCAAGGAGTACGCGCGCGCCGTGGACGTCTTCATGCTGGATCGATTGTCTCTAGAGCCGCTGCTCGCCGCGCTCAACACCGGAGGCGTGCAGCCCCACCGGTGGGCCTCGTACTTCGGCGCGCTGTACCCGCCCGCGGGACGAGAGCCCGTCCTGATCGGCGAGACCGCCATGGCGGGCCTGGCAGGGCGTCTGCTCACGGTGTTCCTGGACCTGCCTGGCGCCGCGCTGTATACCCGCGTCAGAGCCGCCCGCGACGCGGCGCGCAACCGCGCCAAGAACGCCGCGGCCTCGCGCACCTCGGACACCGAGCGCGCCGACGCCCGCCGCGCACAACTCGACGCGCTCCAAGCAGCCCGCACCGCGCTCAGCGAACTCGCGCTCCGATCCGCGACAAGGCCGGCGTCTGCAGTCGCAGCCGATGTGACAACCGTGGCCGGCCAGCTAGCCGACGCGGAGGCCGCGTGGACCGCCGCCGGCGCGCTGCACCGTCAGGCCCGTGCCGCACGCCAGCATGACCAACGCGCGCTGAACGACCATCGCGAGTCCGCCGTCGCGCGGGCGCTGTTCCATGGCCTCGACCCAGTCGCATGCCCTAGATGCGAGGCGCCCGTCGCAACCGAGCGCAGAGCCGCAGAGGCCCACAGCCACATCTGCGCAGTGTGCACGCAGCCGGTCACAACCGACGATGACGACGACACGGAGCGCGAGACCCAAGCCGCGATCGAGGCCGCACTAGCAGCGTCCACGAGAGCGGCAGACGCCGCGCTCGAGGCGTTCGAGCGCGCCGAGGAGGAAGTCACTGTGCTCTCCCAGCGCCTCACGGCGGTGGAGGTCGAACTCCGTGAGGCGCGGGACGCTGCAACAACGGACGAGCGCGCCTCGCTTGAGCGCGCCGCCGCCCGCGCCGAAGGAGCGCTCGCCGTCCTCCCGGACGACAACCCTGTGCTCGTCGACCCCGACGACAAGATTCTTGACGCGCTCGTCGCAGAACTCGAGGCCGACCTCGTCGAGCCGTCCCGCGAGCTGTTCGACGAGCTCGGCGACGAGATCGCCACCCTCGCACGCGAGTTCGGAATCGAGTCCGTGACCGGGATACGGATCGACCGGGCCGCGAGGCTCAAGGTCGCGAAGGGCGGCGCCGACGCCGGCGGGTTCACGGCGCAGTCTCCCGGTGAGCGGCTCCGACTCCGGATCGCCACCGTTCTCGCACTCCTGCGTGTCGGTCACCGGCGCGGCATCGCCACTCATCCTGGGCTGCTAATGCTCGACAGCCTGAAAGCTGAAGAGGTCCAGGACTCCGACGCCGCCGCGCTGCTGGACGCACTCATCCGCGCCGCCGCAGAAACGCCTAACCTCCAGGTGCTGACCACGTCGGCGGATCAGTCCCTGCCCGTCGGGAAACTGCCGGCCGACGCGATCATCGCGCCGCCAGCCCCTGACCAGCCGCTCTGGTGACTGACCCGGCCAACGACGGCGACGGGGAACGGGAAGGAGCACGGCGTGAACGACCGGATCGTGACCGCGCTTCTCGCCGCCGAACGCTCGGGCCACCCTGCATCGCCATCCGCGCTAGGCAGCGTCGAGGACGCCGGACCGATCCTCGCGACGCTCGCCGACGACCCGCTGGCGCCATTGGCCGCCCGCGCGCTCATCGTCGCCTCGGACGCCGACCCCGACGCCTGGCGCGGTCCCGTGCGTGCGTTCGCAGCCGGCCTGGCGCGGCAAACGAGCGTCCTGGCCCTGCAGGAGTCCGTCGACGCCCTGCTCGGCGGCTCCGCGGCAGCCGACGCCGGGCCAGCGCTCCACACCGCGATGCTCACCGGGCTGGATGACGCTGTCGGCACCACGCCGAGTCTTGCGGCCGCGAGGCTCGAAGCCGCCGCCCGGGTCGCGCTCGCGAAACTCGCCCGGCCGTATCTCGTCCTCGATCGGCTCGCTGCGCCGCCTGAAGAGTTCGCCGAGGACTACCTCGACCCGCTTCCCCGGCTCGTCGGGATCGCACTCGAGATGTGGGGTTCTGACGACGAGGTCGCGCAGCCTCTGATCGACGTCCTCGCCGCTCTCACGGACACGCCTGTCGAAGGTGACGCGCTGCACGAACTGGCCTGCCGCCAGATGCGGCGCGCACTGTCCGTCCCCGACATGTCCGCCGCCACAGAGGGCCTGGCCCGTGCCGCAGCGATGTTCGCTCAGGCGCAGGAGGTCGATGAGGGCCGCGACGACTCCGCCGCCTACCAACTGGCATGCGAGGCCGTAATCGCGTTCGCGCGCGCCGACTGGACCGGTGTCGCGACTTCTACCGAGGCCTTGACCAACGTGCTGTCGCGCAGAGGTGCGTGGCACCTCGGCGCGCACTTGCCTGCTTGGCGCGCCGGCGCCCGCGACGCCGAGACCGCGTGGCTGGCGTTCGTCCTCGACCTGCGTCAGGCGGCCGACCGACTCCGCGAGGACAGTTGGCTTGATGCCCGCGCCGCCGCAGGGCAACTTGCCGCGGTCTACGAGGCCGAACGCGTGATCGACCCTGCCCCAGGGCTCCTCGCCGCGATCCGCCCCACCATCGCCGCTACAGTCGCCGGCAACGCCGTCCTGCTCGGCCAGCTCGAGCGCATGGTCGACCACGACCTCGCGGGCGGCAAAGCGGTCCTACCGCCCGCTGCGGCCGCGGTTCTCGCTGCGGCGAAGGCCGCGCGGGCGCGCAGCACAGCTGATCCCACCTCACCACCCACCGACCGCGACGCCGCGCTGGGCCGAATCCTCAGGCTCGCGCCCTCCCTGCTCGCGTTCGGCGACGACATCTGTCAGCACCTCGCGGCGATGCTCGACGACGACGCTCTTCGCGACGCCGAGGGCGTCGCCGCACCCCTGCGAAGACGTCAGCCTCCCCACTCCACGCTGAAGCGCATGCGGGACTCCATCGTCACCTCCCTCGAGATCAACCCGCGCTTCACTGGCGAGACCAGAGCCGCGGTGATCGCGCTGCTCGAGCGCACGCTGACCTTCCTGCTCGATCGCTACGACCGCGGCGGGCCGCTCATGAAGGGCATGAAGAACATCATCAGCGTGCCAGCGAAGGGGGCATCGCTGCCCGTCGAGGCCGACCTGCAGTGGGAGTTCTACATATGGCTCGCCGGCCCGTGGGAGTTCGCCGGCCGGGTGCACGCGGAGGTCTCGGACATCGCGACCGGCAGGGCTGACGTGACAATCAGGTTCGGCGACGTGGAACTCGTAACAGAGGTGAAGCGCGAGCTCGCAGACTCGACGCCGCGGGCACTTGAGCGCAGCTACCTCGGCCAGGCCGCGGCGTACTCCGGGTCCGGGGAGCCATTCAGCCAGCTCCTCGTCCTGGACCTGACCGACCATTCCGCCGGCGTCCGCACCCTGCCGGACCTCGCCTGGGTGGCCGAGCACCGAGCAGATCCCGAAGCGTCGCCGCAGCACACCGTCGTGGCCGTGGTCGTCGGCAACCGACCCACACCCCGCAACGTCAAGGGGACGACGGCCATCTGACGCTCATCTCCCATGTCAGAGCCGCCGCATCGCCCTGGTGTTCTCGTGGACGCACAGAGACCCGGCCGAGGGGTCCGGACGCGGTCGACCGTACGTGTGGGAGAGGGCGCGAGGGGCACTGCCCCGCCTGACACCGCCGCGCGGGACTCGCGCGCGCAGAACCCGCCACTTCAGTGAGAACACCCCTCCGCCACCTCGTCGCGAAAGCTCAGGTCGCGGGGCCGGCGATCCGCCGTATTCGGCGCGAACCCACACTCACTGTGGGATCCCGTCCGATTTGGCGAAATCCCACGAAGTTGGCCACGGCGTGTCCGAATCCCACCGACTTGGCCACGCGGGACGCTCGATGCGTGGGTCCGAGCGAGTCCGGGCGGCGAATCTCACCGCGCATCCGCCGAACGGCTGTCAGCTCCGAGTAGGTTCGAGCGGTGCCGACCTTCGATCTCGACGCCGACGTCACCCACCCCGCAGACTTCAACCTCGTGCGTGGCGGCGGCGTCGCGCTCTACCTCGACCCTGCCGTACTCAGGGAAGCCGAGGAAGGGTTGGAGACGCTGGCGTACGACCGCACACACATCGACGCGGCGACCTGGGACGAACTGACCTTGCATGACGCTGTCGCGGCCGCACTCGACTTTCCGAACTACTACGGCCGGAATCTCGACGCGATGGCCGACTGCCTGGGCGACGTGGCCCACGGCGACTACGGCTGGAATGTCGAGCGAACCGGCCTCGCCGTCACTCTCGCCAACTTTGGGGTGTTCGCACGCCGGCAGCCGGACCTCGCAACCGCACTCGCGGACCTCTTCACAGCCACGAGCCGCTACGGACTGGTCTTCGGCCACCGACTCCTCTGGCTGCTCGGCGTCGACGACCCCCGCTTCCAGCTCGGACCAGTCGGTGGGTTCAGCGTCCCTTGGAACGGCCGCGAGTGGCTCGTCTCAGCGCGCGAGTGAGCGGTCAGTCCCTGGAAGCGCTCGAGCGCATCTGCGGATCAGACCTGCGGTCGGTGCCGAAGATCTCACCCGGCGGTTCGACGACCGACGGGTCGAACTCGGCGCCTCCCGCTGCGTGCTGCGGTGCGCTCCTCGCAGGCGTGTGGCGCTGAGGATTTGGACAACTAGGTGAGACGGCGTGTGCCTCCGCTCGTTGTCCCACCTCAGGTCACAACGTCAGGCACCGGACAACTTGGATGCGGTCCTACAGCGCTGTGGGATCTCACGGAGCGTGGCAACTTCTCACTTCCGTGTCATCGGCGCGTCAGAGATGTCCGGTCGGACGCGGTTCTCAGACTTCCTCAGCCTGTCGAGCGACGGTGATCACCTACGACTCCGGTGGCATCAGCCTCAAGCCGTCCAACGCGATGCACGCGGCGATGAAGGTGGACATGGTCAACACCGACGCCGAACGCCGGCTGGTCATGGCCGACGCCATCGCTCTGGCGAACGAAGACGGCGTCGACGCGATCGTGGACATCGCCACGCTCACCGGCGCCTGCCTGCCCGCACTCGGCACGCTCACCGCGGGGGTCATCGGCAACGACGACACCATCCTGTCCCTCGTCGAGGTCGCGTCAACGTGCGTCGCGCCGACCCGGTAGACCTCCGGGCCGGGGCGACGAACGGTCAGCGGCCGTCCCGAGCTGCCTGACGACGAGCCCCGGCCGCCTGCGAGGACGCGTTGCGCTTGGCGCCACCGGTCGTCTGCCGGTGCTCCCGGGCAACCCCGGCACCCGAACTCTCCGCGGATCGGCCGACGCTGTCCGGACCCGCCGACCGGGCCGCCTGCGCGGCAGCGAGCCGCTCCTGCTTGAGCTCCTCCGCAGCGGCCCTGGCCAACACAGCCAACCGGTCGCTCACGTCGGCTAGCGCGTCCTCGAAGATCTCCGCCTTCTGCGCCGCACGCGTGTTCTTGGGCCGCGACACTCCGCGGCCACCGTGCTCCTGCACGCCCTCGGCGCCCTGGCGTCGATAGTTCTTCTGGTACTTCTTGCGCGCGCGCCGGACCCGGGTGTGCAACGCGATCAGGTCGTCCTCATCCAGCAGCTCCATCCGCGCGGGCTCGGTCTCACGCAGCAGATCACGCTCGTCTGACTTCAGGATGCCAAGCCGCTCGTTCATCGGGGACTCCCGCCTCGCAGTTGGTTGTGTGCCGTACCGATCGACCGTAGTCCCCCCGCCCGCCGGGTGTACCCCGCGTCGGTAGGTTGACGCATGCGACGACGCCGTCGTCGCAGAGAGCTGGGGAGCTGAGGCGGCCGTGGCAGATGCTGACACCAAGCGGGCCGAGCGTCGCGCCCTGATCGGATCGATCATCGGCGCGGGAGTCGTGGGCATCCTCGCGATGGTGTGGGGCATCGCCGCGCAGTCACGTGTGCTGCTCTTCGACGGCGCCTTCGTCCTGCTCGGCATCGTCCTGTCCGCGCTGTCCCTGGCCGCGTCCCGGGCCGCGGCGATCGCACCCAGCGCCCGCTTTCCGTTCGGCCGACAGGCGATCACCCCGATCGCCATCGCGATCCAGGGCGCCGCACTGCTCGGCACCCTCCTCTACGCGGCCGCCGACGCCATCGGGATCATCCTCGACGGCGGATCCGACGTCGCAGCCGCCACGGTCGCCGCCTACGGGATCGTCACCATGCTGGTCTCGCTGGCCTTGGCACGCTGGCTCGGCCGCACCGCGCCGGACTCCGACCTGGTGGCGGCCGAGGTCGCCCAGTGGCGCGCCGGGGCCGTGCTGAGCCTCGTCTACGCGGCAGGCGCCGGCGTCGCGCTGCTCCTGTCCGCCTGGTCCCTCGACGACATCGTGCGCTACGTCGACCCGGGACTCGTGCTGCTGGCCTGCGTCGTGCTCGTCCCGATACCCATCCGGCTGCTGCGCGCCGCCGGCCTCGAGCTGATGGAGGCCGCCCCGCCGCCCGAGGTCACCGAGGCGATCGACCAGGCCGTGCGAGACGTCCGCGGCCAGTTCGAGCTGCCCGAGCCGCTCGTACGCGCCACCAAGCTCGGTGAGCGGCTCTACATCGAGGTGGACTTCCTCGTGACTCCGGGCGACTGGGACGTCTCGGACGAGGACCGCGTCCGGCGCGCACTCGTCGGGCGCCTCGAGGCTCTCGGCTACGAGCTGTGGGCCAACGTCGAACTCACAACCGACGCCAACCTAGTCACGTAGCGGGGTCGTGAGTGGCACCTGGTGATCCTCGCAGGCGGCGACCACTGCCACGCCGGTCGTAGACATCGAGGCCCGCGGCAGCCTCCGCGCTGAGGATTCGGACAACTTCGTGAGACGAGCGCCTTCTCATCTACTTGTCCGACCGCAGGTCAGAGCGTCGGGCTCCGGACAGGTTCGATGAGCTCCTCCACGCGCCCCTTCGTCGCCCGTAGGTTGCCAGGCATGCGCTTCGAGGTGGACGCGATCCTGTTCGACATCGACGGGACATTGGTGGACTCGACCGCTGCGGTCGGGCGCACGTGGCGGGCATGGTCCGCTGCCCGCGGGATCGACGCCTTGGACGTCCTCCGGGGCTGTCACGGGCGCCGCTCTGAGGACACGGTGGCCGAGTTTCTGCCGAGCGGCCAGCGCGCCGCGGCGGTCGCCGAGCTCGAGCGGCTGGAGATGGCAGACCTCGATGACGTGATCGCGCTCCCCGCCACGCAAGAGCTCTTGTCGCGCCTCCCACCCGATCGATGGGCCGCGGTGACGTCGGGGTCGCAACTGCTGATGCATGCGCGGCTGGCCGCCGCCGGGCTGCCGGTTCCCGACGTGTTGGTAGCGGCAGAGGACGTCCGGCGAGGCAAGCCTGACCCGCAGGGATATCTGAACGCGGCCCGCCGGCTCGGCTTCGACCCTCGCCGGTGCCTCGTCGTGGAAGACGCACCGGCTGGCCTGGAGGCGGGCCGTGCAGCGGGGGCGCACGTGCTCGGGGTGGCGACCTCCCACCCGGCCCACGACCTGAGGGCAGCGCACGTGGTCGTACCCGACCTCGCGGCCTGCACCGTCGAGGTGACTGTCGGGGGCCTGGTCATCAGCACAGCAGGCTGAGTCGACAGGGCGTTCGGCGCTTCACTACCGCGACCTCGTCGCGTGAGCTCCTGGACCTTCCGTCACCCACGTCTGGGGTGCTGGGACCTGCAGACCCGCGACAGCCGACTCGCCTCTCCTGATCCTCGACGGTCGGGGTGTGCGTGCCGGACGCGACTCAGCGGTCGTGTTCCGTGTTGGTGGCCCGCAAGCGCACCGCTGGGCGGACCCGGCTACTCGCGACCGATCATGACCTCGGTCGCCTTGACCACCACGACGACCTTCTCGCCCTCGGCCAGCCCCAGGCTCGCCACCGACCCGGCCGTGATCGCGGCCACGATGTCGTTGCCGCCGATGTCGACGACGACCTCCGCCATCACCGCCCCGACCTGGACGGACCTCACCGTGCCGGCGAGCTGGTTGCGTGCGGACAGCTGCATGGCTACCTCCTTCGGAGCTTCGTCGGTTTCTCGACGAGTCTGACGCCGTACTGCACGCGTCGCCATCGGCCGCGCTCGCCGGCGTCGTCGTCGCGACGCCTGGACTTCTCGGCGGGTGGCGGGACGGCCGAGGCGCCGTGCCTCATCGGGCCAGGTCGCGACGTCGGAACCCGGCGAACCCGATCCAGAGGAATCCGAGGGTGAACAGGGTGATCCAGCCGAGTCCGGTCCAGTCGGGGTCGGCGGCCGCGACGTACGGGACGTGCCAGAACGGGCTGATGCCGAGCACCCAGTCGTCCAGGCCGAAGGTGGGGCCGAGCACGGTCAGCACGAACGACACCAGGACGCCGGACCAGGAGGCGATGCTGAGCATGGGGCGAGCACCGATGACCGCGACGGAGACCGCGACGACCGTCCACACGGCCGGCACGGTCACGACGGCCTGCAGCAGGACGTCGCCGAAGGTGACGCCGAGGTCCGAGCCGGAGGCGAGCCAGGCGATCAGCGTCCCGGCGATCAGGACGAAGACCGTCGGGTAGGCGAACGCGACCAGCGCGTTGCTGCCGTAGTAGCGGTGTCGGGCGACCGAGCCGGCCATGAGGGGTTCGACGCGGTCCTCCAGCTCCTCCGAGCGGACCTTGAGCATGACCTGGATCCCGGAGATCGCCGCCAGGATGCCGACCATGGACAGGATCAGACGGACGAACGTCGACGTGATCTCCTCCGGGGTGGTGGCGCCGGAGGCGATGACCTGCTGGATGCCCTGGTCCGAGGCGAGCAGGTCGGAGATCGACGTCGCGAAGTAGCCGAACACGAAGCCCAGTGCGACGAACGCGACCGTCCAGGTCAGGAACGGTCCGCGGTTGATGCGCAGGGCCAGCCGCCAGGTGGTGCGGGTGACGCCCCGGTCGGGTCCCGGTCGCGGGGCGATCGTGCCCTGCCCGAAGTCGCGTCGCCCCTGCAGCAGGAACGCCACCGCGACCAGGACGACGCTCAGCGCCACCGCGAGCAGCAGGGGCGCCCAGTTGTTGCCGGCCGCGGGCCGGGTCTCGTGCATCCACCCGATGGGGTTGACCCAGTTCGTCCAGGTCGGCGCCTCGACGGAGTAGCAGAAGCCGCTCAGGACGAACAGCGTGCCGAGCGCACCGACGGCCATCGAGTTCGAGGTGCGCGCGTCGGCGCCGATCTGCGCGGTGATCCCGGCGAGCGAGCCGAACACCCACCCGGTCGCGGTGAACGTCGCCGCGAGCAGGAGCGACGACTCCGGGTCTCCGCCCACGACGATCGTCAGGAGCCCGGCGGCGACGCCGACCAGCAGCGAGCCGATGGCCGACATCGCGACACCGGTCAGCAGGCGACTGTCACGGCCCATGACCCCGGAGGCCAACAGCTCGGCCTGGCCGGAGTCCTCCTGGGCGCGGGTCGCGCGGGTCATCGCGAAGATCGCACCCAGCGCGGTCATCAGACCGCCGAGGGCGAGCGAGCGCCAGGCGTTGAAGCCGTCCGCCGTCATCAGGTCGTTCGCCGGGCCGAAGACGAGGCCGACCGCAGGGTTCGCGCTGATCGTGGCGGCGAGCGCAGCACGGGAGGCCTCGTCGGGGAAGACGATCGGGTACAGGATGATCGACGACACCGACAGGGTCGTGGCGATCACCGCCCACGGCACGAACGTCCGGCCGTCGTGCTTGAGGGAGACGCGCAGGAGCGGTCGCGTACCCGTGACGGCCGACGCGCGAGGGGGTCGCGCCGTCGTGATCGCGCTCATCGGGCCGACCCGGCGGCCGTCTCGTCGCCGTACAGGCTCAGGAACAGGCTCTCGAGCGAGGGCGGCTCGACCGTGAGCGAGGTGAGCCCCGAAGGCGCCAGCGCGTCCATCGCCTCGCCGATGCGGGTCGACTCCACGGTTGCCGAGAACCTGTCGCCGTCCAGGTGCACGTCGTGGAACATCGTCAGAGCGGCCCTGTCGGGGACGCGGACGAACGTCGCGTGGACAGCGGTGTGGGTCTGACCCCGCAGGTCGTTGAGCGTGCCGGACTGCACGATCTTCCCGTCGCGGATGATGCTCAGCCGGTCCGCGAGCGTCTCGACCTCCGCCAGGATGTGGCTGGACAGCAGCACCGTCGATCCGCGGTCCTTCGCCTCGCCGATGACCTCCTGGAACACCTTCTCCATCAGCGGGTCCAGCCCGGAGGTCGGCTCGTCCAGGATCAGCAGCTCGACATCCGAGGCGAGCGCGGCGACGATCGCGACCTTCTGCCGGTTGCCCTTGGAGTACTGCCGCCCCCGCTTGGTCGGGTCGAGCTCGAACCGCTCCACGAGCTCGGCGCGCCGGGGTTCGTCGATCCCGCCGCGCAGCGCACCGAGCAGGTCGATCGCCTCTCCGCCGGTCATCCCGGGCCACAGCGACACGTCACCGGGCACGTACGCCAGGCGGCGGTGCAGCTCGACGACGTCCTTCCACGGGTCCTTGCCCAGGAGCTGCACGGTGCCGCCGTCGGAGCGCAGCAGGCCGAGGAGCACGCGGATCGCCGTGGACTTGCCGGCGCCGTTGGGGCCGAGGAAGCCGTGCACCTCGCCCCTCGCGACATGCAGGTCCAGGCCGTCGAGCGCCCGGAACTTCCCGTAGGACTTCAGCAGCCCTTGGACGTCGATCACTGTGTCGGTCGCGGTCATGAGCTCTTCCCTGCGGTCCGGTGGGGCGGGGGTGGTCCCCGGCCAGCAAACTCTACAAGCGGGGAACTCCGCAACCGGGGAGTAAGGTCCATCCCGTGAGTGCGCAGATCTCGCCCGGCCGCAAGAACCCCGGTGGGCGCCGGCCCGGCGAGTCCGGCACCCGGGACGCGATCCTCGACGCGGCGCTGCGGCTGTTCTCCGAGCACGGCTACGACGGCGCCTCGGTGCGGGCGATCGCCGCCGGCGCGGGCGTCGACCCCGCGCTGATCCGGCACTTCTTCGGCGACAAGGACGGCCTCTTCGCGGCCGTGGTGACCGACCGCACCGCCGTCACTCAGCGTCTGAGCCAGGCCGTGAGCGCCGACCCCGACGAGCTCGGCCGCGCCGTGACCGATGCGTACCTCCGGCTGTGGGAGGCCCCCGACACCGGGCCCATCCTGCTCGCCCTGGTCCGGTCCGTCACCGCTTCCGAGACGGCCGCGAGCATGCTCCGCGCGGTCATGATCTCGCGGATCTCGACGGCCCCCTGGGTCGAGGCCGAGCGCTCCCGACACGTCGCGTTGGCCGCTGCGCACCTGTTCGGCGTCGCCGCCGCCCGCCACGTCCTGAAGGTCGCGCCCATCACCGAGTTCACCCACGACGAGCTCGTCGATCAGATCGCCCCCACGATCCAGCGCTACCTGGACGGCACCCACCGATGAAGCCGGCGGCACAACGCAGCTCGGCCGTCGACCACGGTCACCGCGACCGCAAGAAGGAGAGTCAGATGAAGATCGTCGTCGTCGGAGCAAACGGGAACGTCGGCTCACGAGTCGTCGGCAGCGCGCTCGCCAGCGGCAACGAGGTCGTCGCCTACGTGCGGCGGCCGGAGACGGTGTCGCCCAGGCCGGGTCTCACGGTCGCGCAGGGCGACGCGGCCGACTCCGCGGGTCTGGCCGCGGCAGCACAGGGGGCGGACGCCGTGGTCGTCTCGATCACCGGCTCGATGAAGGACGCGACCTTCATGCAGCGTCACCTGCCGGCGATCCTCGACGGCGTCCGGCAGGCGAACGCCGGGCGCGTCGTCCTGGTCTCGGTCTTCGGGGCAGGCGACACGGCGCAGAAGGCCTCTGGATTCGCGAGGCTCATCTACCGGACCGTGCTGCGCAAGTTCCTCGCCGACAAGGCAGCCGCCGACCACCTGCTCGTCGACTCCGGGCTCGGGTACACGATCGTCTATCCGGTCAACCTCAAGGACGCGCCCGAGGCCTCCGCGGCGACGGTGAAGCCTCTCGACGAGGTCCGAGAGGTCCCCGGGCTGCCCACGCTCCCCTATCCGAATGCCGGTGCGGCGATCGCCACCATCGCCACGGATCCGGCATACGCGGGCCAGCGAGTCCTGCTCACCAGCGCGAAGGGCTGGAAGTCGTTCTGACCGATGTCGCACGCCCGCGACGAGGCCTGCGGCCGGATCACCCGGCACCCTGAGCTCACCCCCCGGTCGTCGTGCGACGACCGGGGACCGAGCGCGCCCGGCCGCGCAGCACCAGGCGCGATACCTCGCAGTGCTAGGGTTTGTATCCCTAGATGACCTATGTACAACGGGGGCGGGCGCGTGCACATCGAGAAGGACCTGGTCGCGGCGGCGGCGACCCCGCTCGTCCTGGGCATCCTCGCGGACGGGGACCTGCACGGGTACGCCATCCTCAAGCGCGTCGGGGAGCTGTCCGACGGGCGCCTGCAGTGGACCGACGGCATGCTCTACCCGCTGCTGCACCGGCTCGAGCGCAACGGCTGGGTCTCGGCCCGGTGGGACGTCTCCGACGCGGGACGCAAGCGCAAGCACTACACGCTGACCGCGGCCGGCCGGGAGGTCCTCGCGCAGCGGCAGGCCCAGTGGGACGTCGTCGCGGACGCGCTGCGCCAGGTGTGGAGCTCGCTCCAGGGCCCGCCGCCCGCGGAGGCCCGCGCATGAGCGACGAGCGCCCGCGCGACGAGCACGTCGACCTCGAGGACCAGATCGACCAGTGGCGGACCTGGGTCCTGCGTCGTCGGGCCATCACGCCCGACGACGCCGCGGAGCTCGAGGACAACCTGCGCGGGCGGGTCGCCGACCTGCGGGCCGCCGGTCTGGACGACGACGAGGCGTTCCTGGTCGCCGTCCGGCGGATGGGCAACCTCGACGACGTCTCGCGCGAGTTCGCCCGCGAGCACTCCGAGCGGCTCTGGAAGCAGCTCGTGCTCGTGCCGGACTCCCCGTCCGAGGCGGGCCGGCGCTGGCGCGACCTCGGCGTGCTGATCGCCCTGGCCGTCGTCGCGGGCGTCGCCGTGAAGCTGCTCGTCACGTTCGGCGACGACGCGAGCATCGGGCTGAACCTCGCCTTCGCGGTGCTGCCCTTCCTCGCGGCCTACTTCGCCTGGTCCCGGCACCTGTCCGCGCGCACCGCCGCTGCTCTCGTCGGGCTGACGGCGGCGGTGGCGGTCGCGGTCAACCTGTACCCGTTCGTCACCGACGGCTCCGGCGACGCCGCGATGACGTACGTGCTGACCGCGACCCACCTGCCGGTGCTCCTGTGGCTCCTGCTCGGCGTCACCTACACCGGCGGGCTGTGGCGCGACCACGCCCGCCGCATGGACTTCGTGCGGTTCACGGGCGAGCTCGCCATCTACTTCGCACTCATCTCGCTCGGCGGCGGCCTGCTCGTGGCGCTCCTGTTCGCCACCTTCGACGTCGTCGACATCGACATCGAGGCCTTCGTCGGCGAGTGGCTCTGGCCCTTCGCCGTGCCCGGCGCGTTCTTCGTCGCCGCGTGGCTCGTCGAGGCGAAGAAGAGCGTCGTCGAGAACATCGCGCCCGTGCTCACCCGGGTGTTCACGCCGCTGACCCTCGTGCTGCTGGTGGCCGCGCTCGTCGCCCTGCTCGCCGGCGGCCCGCTCGACGCGGTCGACCGCGACCTGCTGATCCTGATGGACGCGATCCTGCTGCTGGTGCTCGCGTTGCTGCTCTACTCGATCAGCGCACGGGACCCGCTCCACCCCGGCACCTGGTTCGACCGGCTGCAGCTCGGGCTGGTCGCAGCGGCGTTCGCGGTGAACGTCGTCACGCTCACCGCGATGGTCACGCGGATCTCCGACGCGGGATGGACGGCCAACAAGACCGCCGCGCTCGGCCTCAACGTGGTGCTGTTCGTGCACCTCACGGGGACCGGCTGGTTGCTGTGGCGGTTCGTCCGGGCGCGCGGCACGTTCGACGCGGTCGAGCGCTGGCAGACCCGCTACCTGCCCGTGTACGCGGCGTGGGCCGCGATCGTCGTCCTGCTCTTCCCGCCCGCCTTCTCGTTCGCCTGAGCACCGGCGCGTCACACGCCCCAGGACCACCGCGGACCGTTGTGGCGCAGTCGGACTAGGACCCGGGATACGTCGCGTCCGTGTCGCCGTCGACCAGACGCCAGCAGAAGTCGTTCATCCGGGCCGCAGCGCGAGCATGCCGGGCGAGGATGCCCGCCACGGCCGCCGGCACGTCCCGCGGGATGTCCCCGCTCGCGCATCGGCGCACGTACGCGTTGCGCTCAGCGGGACCACCGCTGGTCGGCATCGGCACCCCACAGACCGTGGTCACCAACCAGTTGACCAGCCGCATCGCCGCATAGTCCGCGTCGTGCTCGACGTTGCGTACGACGAAGTCGCGCTCGTCGTCGGACAGGTCGAAGTACGGCGACGTAGCCAGCCCGAAGTCGACGAGGTACTGGCGGTCGTCGTCGGCCCGGAAGTTGCCGAAGTGCCCGTCCAGGTGCAGCACCCCGCGACCACGCAGGAAGGCGACGACCTCGAACAGCTGCCGCTCGAGCCACTCGGCGCTCCCCAGCGGGTCGCCCAGCCGGTCGAGCAGCGGGTCAGGGACGCGCTCGGAGAACAGCACGAGACTGCTGGTCGCGGCGGCCAGCTCTTCGAACCGGATCCGCACGGCCGGGTCGCCCCCGAACTGCGCGACGACCGCGTCGACGTCCCTGTGCTCGGACGCGATCGGCGGCCGGCCGGGGACGACCCGCCAGTGGTGCAGCAGCGCGAAGGACTCGGTCTCACCGGCGAGGACTCCCTCGGTGACGACGGTGTTCGCGGCCAGCTCGCGCCACGCGCCGAAGCCCGGGCCGGCGAGGGGGTGCATGCCGTACTGGCAGGCGGTCGGCAGGCCGAACAGGTTGGCGGTGCTGTGCGGGTGGGCGAGCTCTCGATCGGTGATCGGGATCCGCTTGGCGAACACCGCGATGCCCTCGACGTCGAGCAACGACGAGCCACCGCCCACCCCCACCGGGCCGGCGGGGGTGTCGTCGAGCACGGCCGCGAGCTCGTCGTCGCCGCATGCAGCGAGCGCCGCCGACACCAGGTCGTGACGGACCTGTCGGGTGCTGGGCATCACGCCATCCTGCCGGGTTCGGACGTGGGCAGGCGCTGGTGCGCGAGGAGGCGACGATGCTCTCGTCCGGCAGCATCACCAGGGCTGCAGGCCCGAGTCGTCGCGGAAGGTGCCGGTCGGCCCGCCGTCGGGCAACGTGGCGAGCGTGAGGAAGACGGCGGCGCCCTGCTCGGGTGTACGGGTCCCGCGGTGGCCGTTCAGATCGGTCGCCACGTACCCGGGGCACCCGGCGTTGACCAGGATCCCGGTCTCGGCGAGGTCCTTGGCGTACTGGACGGTGAGGGCGTTGAGGTAGGACTTCGTCGGCGAGTACGCCCCGGAGATCGGGCCGACAGCCTCGGTCTGGGCCGTCTGCAGGGTCAGGGACCCGACCGTGCTGGACACGTTGACGATGCGCGGCGACTCCGCTCGACGCAGCATGGGCAGCATCGCGTTGGTGACCCGGATGACGCCGACGACGTTCGTGTCGACGACCTCCAGGACCTGCTCGGCGCTGACCTTGCTCGGCTCCTGCGGGACACCACCGGTGATGGCGGCGTTGTTGACGAGCACGTCGAGCCCGCCCTGCTCGTCCAGCTGGGCAGCGGCAGCCGCGACGCTCGCGTCGTCGGTCACGTCCAGCGGTACACCGAAGACGTCCAGGCCCTCGGCCCGGAGCCTGCGGACGGCCTCGTCGCGGCGGCCCGTGTCGCGTGCCCCGACTGCGACGCGGAACCCGAGCCGGGCGAGTCCGGCGGCGATCTCGTAGCCGATGCCCTTGTTGGCGCCGGTGACGAGGGCGGTCTTGGTCTTCGCGGTGCTGGTCTTCGCGGTGCTGTTCTGTGTCATGCGTCGATCGTGCGATCCCGTCGCCGATCTCGGCCAACACCGATCGGGTTCGGCGCCATACCGCCCGGGTATGACGAGAGGCCAGCGGCGTACGCTGCACGCGTGGAGACCCGCGAGCTGCGCTACTTCATCGCCGTCGCCGAGGAGGCGCACGTGGGCCGGGCCGCCGAACGACTGGGGATGGCACAGCCTCCGCTGTCGCGCGCCATCGCCCAGCTCGAGCGCCGGATCGGGGCCGACCTGTTCGTCCGCGCCCCTCGCGGCATGACCCTCACCCTCGCCGGCGAGACCCTGCTGCGCGAGGGTCGGACAGCCCTGGCCGCCGTCGAGGCGGCCGAGCGGCGGACCCGCCGCACCGTCGCGACACCCGGTCCGGCGCCAGTGGTGCTCACCGCCAAGGCCGGCGCGTCCAGCGAGCTGATGGCCAAGCTGCTCGACGCGTACGCCGCCGAACCGGATGCCGTCGACGTCGAGGTCGTGCTGAGCCCGCCCGGCCACCAGGCGCTCATGCTGCGTGACGGGCGCGCCGACGTCGCGATCCTGCACCGGCCCTTCGACGACCTCAGCGGCTTCGACGTCGACGTGCTGAATGTCGAGGACCAGGTGCTGATCCTGCCCGCCGGCCATCCGGCGAGCCGCGCGACCTCGCTGACCGTGGCCGAGGCGACGTCGATCCCCGGTCTGCCGACGCCGCGCTGGCCCCGGCTCGACGGCACCTACCCGGAGGGTCCAGGTCCCGAGCTGCGCGACCTGACCCAGGTGCTGCAGCTCGTGCGGCTCGGCCGTGCCGCGATCGTGATGCCGGAGTCGGCACGGGTCAACGTGCGCGACGGCCTGGCGGTCGTCCCGGTCTCCGACGCCGCACAGGTCACCACCGTCATCGCCTGGCCGCCGCAGAGCGTCTCGTCGGGCGTCGCCAGCCTGGTACGCACCGCGTCACGTCTCTTCGACGCGCCGCGTGCGTGAGTCGCGACGGCCCCGGCTGCGCACGACGATCACGACGATCACGACGAGGGTGCGGGGTCTCCCAGCAGCTCGTCGAGAAGTTCCGCGAGCTGCGCCTGCCTGGCCGGCGGGAGGCGGTCGAGCGCGGGCGTGAGGACCTCGCGCGCCTGCTGCTCGACCCGCCGGGCGAAGCGCTCACCCTCGGCGGTCAGGGAGATCTCGACGACTCGGCCGTCGTGCGGGTTGCGGTCCCGCTCGACCAGGCCGCGTCGTTCGGCGCGGGCGACCAGGCCCGACATCGTCGACTTGTCGAGGCCCAGTCGGTCGGCGAGCTCGGTGACCCGGGCCCGCCGGTCCCGCAGGACACCGAGCAGCCGCAGCTGCGTGAGGGACAGCTCGTTGTCGGCACCCAGCCGCGTGAGCACCGCGGTCAGGAGGAAGGAGGTGCGGCCGAGCGCGTCGACGAGCGCGGCAGCGGGGTCCTCATGGGTCATGCCGACAGCCTAGTTGACATAGTGGGGATTCCCCACCATTCTGAGATAGTTGGTAATTCCACCTATCTCTCGGGAGTCCCCGTGCACGCAGCAGTCCTGGAAGCCTTCGACACCCCGCCGTCCTACCGCGACCACGACGAGCCCGTGGCGACCGGCGAGCACGAGCTCGTCGTGGACGTGCTCGCCGCTCCGCTGCACCACCTGACCCGGGCGCGAGCCACCGGCGCGCACTACAGCACCGGCGCCACCTTCCCACTCGTGCCTGGCGTCGACGCCGTCGTCCGGGACGCCGCCGGAGCCCTGCGCTACGCGGTGCTCGACGACACGCGTCTCGGGACGTTCGCCGAGCGCACCGTGATCGACGTCCGCCGCAGCGTCGTGCTCCCCGAAGGCACCGACCCGGTCCGGGTCGCGGCCGCGATGAACCCCGCCATGTCGTCGTGGATCGCGCTGCGCCGACGGATCGAGCTCCAGCCCGGTCAGCGGGTCCTGGTGATCGGCGCGACCGGAAGCGCGGGGCGCATGGCGATCCAGGTCGCCAAGCTGCTCGGCGCGTCCCAGGTGATCGCCGCGGGCCGGGACGCTGCACGGCTGTCCGAGCTCACCGCACTCGGCGCCGACGCGACCTGCACGCTCGACCGGCTCGAGCAGGCCGCCGACGTCGACGTGGTCCTCGACTACCTCTGGGGAACGCCCGCGGGCGACGCGATGGTCCCGATGCTCCGGGCGCGCACGGACCGCACGGCACCGCTCGTCTGGATCCAGATCGGGTCGATCGCCGGTGCGACCGCCCCGATCCCGGCGTTCGCGCTGCGCGCCTCGCGGCTGCAGATCGTCGGCAGCGGGATCGGCTCGGTCCGCCCGCAGGAGATCGTCGCCGAGCTGCCGGGCATCGCCGCGGCGGTCGCGGCCGGCTCGATCGACGTCCGGGCGCGCGCCGTGCCGCTCGCCGACGTCGCGCAGGCCTGGGCCGACGAGGCAGGCGACCGCATCGTGCTCGTCCCGTAGCCCGTCGGCCCCTGCTCAGACCACCAGGCCCTTGCGGTAGGCGTACACCACCACCTGCACCCGGTCGCGCAGGTCGAGCTTGGTCAGGATGCGCGAGACGTACGTCTTGACGGTCTCGACGCTGAGGACGAGCTCGGCCGCGATCTCGCTGTTGGACAGACCGCCGGCCACCAGTCGGAGCACCTCGAGCTCGCGCGGGGTCAGCGCGGACTCCTGCGGGGTCTCATCGGGCGGGCTGATCCTGCTCGCGTACCGCCCGACGAGCTGGCGCGTCACCTCGGGTGCGAGCAACGCGGACCCCGACGACACCGTGCGGATGCCGCCCAGCAGCTGCTCGATCGGGGCGTCCTTGAGCAGGAAGCCGCTCGCGCCGGCCCGCAGTGCCGCGTAGACGTGCTCGTCGAGGTTGAACGTGGTGACGACGAGCACCTTGACCGGGTCCGGCACACCCACGCCGGCCAGCAGTCGGGTGGCCTCGATGCCGTCGAGCACGGGCATGCGCACGTCCATGACGACGACGTCGGGGCGCAACCGGCGCGCGAGGTCGACCGCCGCACGTCCGTCTCCGCACGCCCCGACGACCTCGAGGTCCGGTTGGGCGTCGATGATCGTCACGAATCCCGTCCGGACCAGCGCCTGGTCGTCGCAGACCAGCACCCGGACAGGCGCGCTCATCGTCGCGGCCCGGTGGGGATCTGGGCCCGCACGACGAACACCCCGCCCGGCTCCGGACTGGCGCTCAGCCCGCCACCCAGCAGGCCGACGCGCTCGCGGAGCCCGATCAGGCCCCGCCCGCTCCCGTCGGGCGACACGCGCGGCGACGCGGGGCCGTCGGTCGTCACCTCGACGTCGAGCGCGTCGTCACCGTGCCGAACGCGGACGAGAGTGCGGCTGCCGCGCGCGTGCTTGAGCGCGTTCGTCAGTGCCTCCTGGACCACGCGGTATGCGGCGACCTCGGCGGTGCCGGGGACCAGCGGCGGGCTCCCCTCGTGCAGGAGCTCGACCGGCTGGCCGGCCTGTCGGGCCTGCTCCACCAGGGCGTCGATCTCTCCGACGCCCGGCGTGCGCGGTTGCGGGCCGTGGCCCGGATCCAGCACGTCGAGCAGGTTGCGCAGGTCGTCGATCGCCCGTCGTCCGGTGTCGGTGACTGCGGTGAGGGCCTCGTCGAGGCGGGCCGGGTGGGCGGTCACGTACCGGGCGGACTCCGCCTGCACGACCATCGCGGTGACGTGGTGGGTGACGACGTCGTGGAGCTCGCGGGCGATGAGGGCGCGCTCGCCGGCTCGCGTCGTCTCGGCGAGGCGGCGGCGGTTCTCCTCCTCGACGCTCCGGGTCTGGCGCAGCCACGCACCGATGCACCCCGAGACGACGAGCACGAGGTAGAAGGTCACGAAGTCGGACGGCCCCTCCGTCGCGCCGGCCCGGACGAGCGCTGCCACCAGGGTCACGTAGGCGACGGAGGCGACGACCGCGGTCGCACGGCGACGCTCGCGCAGGTGCGCCGCCGCGCTGAACACCGCGATGGGCAGGGCGACGCCCGTGACGGTGTGGTAGCCGCGGAGCTGATCCACCGCGAAGCCGAGTGACACCAGCAAGAGACAGAGGGACGGCCACCGACGACGGACGGCGAGCGGGAACGACTGCAGGACGACGGCCACGACGGCGAGCGCGTCCACCGGCCGGTTCGGCAGGCCGCCGAGCTGCGTGCCCTGGTGGTGCAACGCGGGCACGAGCGGCGTGGCAGCCACCGCGAGCGCGAGCGGGAGGTCCCGCACGGTGACGTCGCACGCCGCCCAGACCGCGCGCGCCCGGCCGAGATCGATCACGGTCAGACCGTAGCGGTCGCGAGTGCGCGGCTGCGGCGGGCGACGATCCGCCCGCGCTGGTGGGCAAGTCGGAGGAACACCGCCGCGGCCGCCGCCCCCGCGAGGACCGCGACGACGCTCGCCTCGGGCCCGAACGCGCCGCCGGACAGCGCGACCGGACCCGACGTCACACCGTGCAGCAGCCCCATGGCGGTGTCCGCGCCCGAGACCTCGGTGCCGAAGATGCCGCTCTGCGCGAAGTTCCAGCCGATGTGCAGGCCGATCGGCAGCCACAGGCTGCGCGTCGCCGCGTACGCGGCGGCCAGCATGACCCCGGCCTCGACGGCGATCGCGATCGCACCCCACAGGCTCGCGTGCGGGTTGACCAGGTGCATCGCACCGAACAACGCGGCGGTGAATCCGAGCGACACCCAGGTCCCGGCCCGCTCCTCGATGACCCGGAAGAGCACCCCCCGGAACAGCAGCTCCTCGGTGACCCCGGACGCGACCGCGACCCCGAGCAGGCCCGCCGCCCCGGTCAACGACCCCCACCCCTCGACGCGGTAGCCGCCGAGCAGTGCGATGGCGCCGATGACGCCGACGAACATCGCGGTCCCGACGAGCAGGCCCGCGCCGAGCCCGGCCCGCGCTCCGGCGAGTTCCACCTCGACCGGCCGGCGGCGCTCGGTCCGTCGGACCACCCACCGGTAGGCGAGCAGGGCGAGCAGGCCTGTGGCGATCCCCAGGACCAGCGAGGCGACCCAGCCCCCACCCGCCGCACCGACGGCCAGGTTGCCTGCGAGCGCGACGCCCGCGACGGTCCCGAGCTGCTTGAGAAGCCGCATGATGAGTCCTCCGTCCAGAGCCGCTGCACGGTGCAACGGCGTGCTCTCGACGCTAGGGATCGCGCCCCCACGGCCGCGTCCCCGCAGGGTGGACAGCTTCCGGTAGCTCGCTCGGGGGACCGAGCGGATGATCCGTCGCCGGGACCGTTCGGGAGGGGTGGCCTCGTCCGGTCACGCCGGCTGTGCGGTCACGACGACCGCGCCGCGTGCGCCGCGCTGGCCGCAGGGATCGAGCTCCGTGGATCGGCCGCCGTGGATCGACCTCGGGCGTCTGACACCGACCCGGAGTCGGACCCGCTGCGCCACAGCCTTCGAGTGCGCTCCGAGCGCGCCTGATGGCCTGTGGATGATTCGAACACGTGTGTCAGTGGTCCGTGTCAGGATGTCGGTATGTCCCGATTCGAGGCGCAGTCGAACGACACCGCACACGGTGCCGGCGCCCCGCTGCGCGGGGGATGGGAGCGGCTGACCTGCGCGGACGCGGTGGGCCTGTCGGAGGACGACCTGCTCGACGCGCTGGTCGCGGTGCAGGAGGACGCGCGGCGCCTCGAGGCACGGCGGGTGGTGCTGGTGGCGGAGGTCGCCGAACGCTCGCGCCGTGAGCTGGGGCGCGAGTCGTTGGCCCGCACGCACGGCTGCGCGAGCGGTCGGGAGCTGAGTCAACGGCTGACCGGCGCCGCCGGCGCCAGCATCGGTCGATGGACGCGCTGGGGCGATGCGCTACGTCCGCAGCACCGCCTGGACGGCACCCCGATCCCGGGTCCGTTCGACCCGGTGACCGAGGCGTTCACCGCGGGCCGGCTGGACCTGGACGCAGCCGCGGCGATCATCGACGTGCTGCGCCCGACCCTGCGGGTCGCGGCCACCGAGCACGTCCAGATCGCCTGCACCGAGCTGGTCGACGCCGCCGCTGTGCCCGCTGGCGAGCGGGTGCCGGCGCTGGACGCAGACTCCGTACGCATCCAGGCCACCGCCTGGGCCGCGGTCCTCGACCCTGACGGCGCGACACCCTCGGACGTACAGACCGCCCGCCGGTTCCTGAGCCTGAGCCCTGGCCCTGGTGGTCTCACCCGCATTCGCGGACTGCTGCTGCCCGAGGTCGCCGGTGCGCTGGAGGCTTTCGCCGACGCGGCCACCAACCCCCGCACACCCGAGGTCCCTCACCCCGAGCGGGACGCGAACGACGACGGCGACAGCAGCGACGACAGCGACGGCCCCGCGGGCTGCCGTCAGGCCGACAGTCCCGACGGCGACGGCCCCGCCGCCGACAGTCGTGACACCGACAGTCCTGCCGCCCACAGCCGTGACACCGACAGCTTCGCCGCCGACGGTCGTGACACCGGCAGTCGTGACACCGACGGTCGTGCCGACGGCGGTCGTGCCGAGGGTGGCGCTGACGGTGACGGCCCGGATGCGGATGCGGATCGTGACGAGCTGCGTTCGCCCGGGGACGAGCGCACTCGTGCCCAGGTGCTGCATGACGTGTTCGCCTCGGCGGTGATGACCGCCGCCCGAGTCTGCGAGCAGCGGTCGATCGCAGGCAACTCGCCGACGCTGCTGGTCGCGGCCCACCTCGACGACCTCGTCCACGGGACCGGTGGCGGGATGGTGCTGGGTGGCGCGGGGGCCGGCGGCGTGCCCGGGGCGTTGCGGGTGGATCCGGCGGCGGTACGCCAGGTCGCCTGCTCGGGGACCGTGCACAAGATCATCCTCGGCGCCGGTGGTGAGATCCGCGGCGTCGGCTCCACGGAACGGTGCTTCACCGGAGCCCAACGTCGGGCGATCACCCTGCGTGACGGTGGGTGCGTCATCCCCGGGTGCCACATCCCCGCGTCCTGGTGCGAGGTCCACCACGTCATCCCGCACGCTGAGGACCCGAGCGGGACGCACACGGACAACGGCGTGCTCCTGTGCTGGTACCACCACCGCACCATCGAGACCAACGGTTGGCAGATCCGCATCCGCGACGGCCGCCCGCAGGTCCGCGCGCCCGGGAGCCTGCGCCGCCTGAGTCGCCCACCCGGCACGCGGACCGACCGCGGTCGCCCGCCCAGCAGCAGGCCGTTCGACGCGAGCGACGAGCTCGGGTGGCGACCAGCCATCGGATCACCCCTGCACTTCCACCACACGCTCCGGGCACGCGGCACGCCGACGCGGAGGTAGAGGCGTTGGCGCGTGGCACCCCTGTGCGCGCCGTTGGTCAGCGCCCGGCTGCGTACCCCTCGGGGGCGTCGTCGAGCAGACGCAACGCGGCGACCCTAGCCGGATCGACGAGGGGGATCGAACGCGGTCCAGACGCCCTCCGAGACCACCTCGACCACGCCGTCGACGACCTGGATGGCCGTCTGCTCGTCGATCGCGTAGGCCCCGACGTCGAGGGTGGCGGCCCACCGCTCGGCGTCGGCGGGCGTGTTCGTCGGGAAGGCGTTGAGGTGCGGGAAGATCGAGAAGTCGACGACGCCGAGCGTGCGGTCGTCCGCGGCGCCGGGCCATTCGACGAAGTACGACCCGATCCGGGGCGTCATCACCATGCTGCCGGCGCTGACTCCTACCCAGACGGTGTCGGGCAGCGAGGGCAGCAGGTCGGCCAGCCCGGACTCGCGCATCCAGTGGCACAGGAACGTCGCGTCGCCGCCGTCGACGAGCAGGACGTCGGCCTCCCGGACCCACGGCACCCACCGCTGCGCGCCGATCGTCGGCAGCGCGGTGAGCTCGAGGACGCCGAGCGACGCCCAGCCGAGGCCGGTGAGGTGCCGGAAGTCCGGGCCGGCCGCGACGAGGCCGCGCACCGACTCCGGGCCGCACATCGGATGACCCCACTGCGCCGTCGGGATGACGAGCGCGCGGCACTCCTCGACGGGCTTGCCGAGCAACCCGACGAGGGCCGCGTGGATGCTGGGGTTCGTCACGCCCCCCGACGTGAGCAAGAGCTTCACCGTGTCTCCTCGTGCTGCCGAGAGCGTCCGAATGTCGAGCGCGCCTGAATGCCAAGAGCGTCTGAATGCCAAGAGCGTTCGACGATCATCGTCGCGGCTGCACGCGGCGTCGGCGCGCCGACGGGGCGAGGTCGGCAGGCAGGAGCCGACCGGTGCGCATCAACTGATAGGCGACGGCCACGCAGATCGTCTGCGCGGCGAGCAGCCCGACGAGCACGAGCACCTGCGCTGTGCCGGCCTGCAGCGGCGTGCCGCCGCCGAGCAGGACGCCGACGAACGCGCCCGGCAAGGTGACGAGCCCGACGGTGCGGGTCTGGTCCATCCCGGGCACCAGCGCCTCCGGGACCAGGCGGAGCGCCACGATGTCGATCGCGTCGCGCGGGTACAGGCCCAGGGCGAGTCCGGCCTCGTAGATCTCGTGCTGGTCGCGCAGCGCGCCGACGACCCGGCGGCCCGCCAGCGAGTGCGCGTTCATCGTGCCGCCGATGACGATCCCCGCGAACGGCACGAGCGACGCCCCGTTGAGCGGGACCGCGCCGGACGCGAAGACCACGACCAGCACCGGGACCACGCCGGCACCCATGGCGAGGGCGGCCGACGGCCAGGCCCGCAGCACCTCGACGCGGCGCGAGGTCGTGACCACGGCGATGGAGAACATCACCACCGCGAACGCCAGCGACCACCAGATCGAGCGCAGCACGAACGCGATGACCAGCGACACGACCGCGAGCTGCACGACGGCGCGCACCGACGAGACGGCGATCTGCCTGCCGCGGCGCAGCCGGCCGACCGCCGACGCCGCAACCCCGAGCAGGACCAGCGCGACCAGGGCGATCAGGGCTGGGACGCCGGGCTGGGCGGGCACCCACCCACCCTAGGCACCCGCGCGCCCGCCGCGACCGGCAGCCTCGAGGGCGTCAGGCGGGCGTCAGGCGAGCAGGACGTCAGCAGCTTCCTGCCCGAACACCTCGCGGACGTGGTCGATTCTCGCGTTGCTGTTACCCGATCAGTGCACGGGACCCGCTCACATCCGGCACCTGGCTTCGGCCGACTGCAGCTCGGGCTGGTCGCAGCGGCGTTCGCGGCGAACGTCGTGACGCTCGCCGGTTGCTGTGGCAGTTCGTCCGGCCGCGGCACGTTCGACACGGCCGAGCCGCGCTGATTCGGTGCGACGATCGGGCCATGCCCCAGCGTCCCGCGACGACTGACACCCACAGGAGCATCCCCGAGTCCCCGGACCTCGGCCTTGCGGAGGGCCGATGAAGGCCGTCGTCCAGGACCGGTACGGCGGCCCGGAGGTGCTGCGAGCGACCGAGGTGCCCGTGCCGCGGCCAGCCGACGGGCAGGTCCTGGTGCGCGTCGCGGCGACGTCGATCAACCTCAGCGACTGGGAGACCCTGCGCGGTTCGCCCGCGTACGCGCGACTCGGCGGGCTGCGGCGCCCGCGACGCAGCATCCTCGGCTCGGACATCGCCGGCACCGTCGAGGCCGTGGGCACGGGCGTCGATCGCTTCGCACCGGGCGACGAGGTGTACGGCGACAACCTCGACCTCAAGGGTGGGTTCGCCGAGCTCGCGGTGATGCCGGAGTCGGCGCTCGCGCTCAAGCCCGCCGGGCTGACCTTCGCGCAGGCGTCAACCATCCCGCAGGCGGGCGCGATCGCGCTGCAGGGGACCGCCGGCGCGGGACCGGGCCGTCGCGTCCTCGTCAACGGCGGCGGTGGCGGCTCCGGCACGTTCGCGATCCAGCTCGCCAAGCGCCTCGGCGCGCACGTCACCGGCGTCGACAACGCGCTCAAGCTGGAGCACATGCGCTCACTCGGGGCCGACGAGGTGATCGACTTCCGCCGCGCCGACTTCACGCGCGACGTCGAGCCGTACGACCTCGTGCTCGACCTGGTCGCCCACCGTTCCGTCTTCGCCTACCGTCGCGCGCTCGCCCGTGGCGGCCGCTACCGGTGCGTCGGCGGCTCGGTCCGTGCCCTCGTCCGGGTGCTGACGATCGGTGCAGCCGCGGGCGCGGTCACCGGCCGGTCGCTGGGCGTCCTCGCCGTCAAGGAAGGACCGGCCTACTTCCAGCCGTTGGCCGACCTGTGCGTCGCCGGCGACGTGACGACGCACATCGATCGAACGGTCGGGCTCGACGAGGTACCCGACGCGCTCGCACTCGTCGGCGCCGGCCAGGCGCTCGGGAAGGTCGTCGTCGCACCGGGGTGAGGCCGGGAAGCATCGACTCGTGCTCCACCAGCGCGGACGAGACGGACCGTGTCTCGCGCTCGTACGCACTTGCCGCCGCCTGCGGGCACTGCGAGCCTGGGGTACCCCGTCCGGCCGGAGGCACACCATGGGCAAGCTGGTCTACGCAGCCAACATGTCGCTCGACGGCTACCTGGAGGACGAGAACGGCGCATTCGACTGGTCGGTACCCGACGAGGCGGTGCACGCGTTCTGGAACGAGCACGAGCGGCACATCGGCACGTCGCTGTACGGCCGCCGCATGTACGAGACGATGCGCGTCTGGGAGGACGACGACTGGCTGGCCGACGAGCCGGCCGTCGTCCGCGAGTACGCGGACATCTGGCGCGATGCCGACAAGATCGTCTACTCCACGACGCTCGAGTCGGTGTCGACCGCACGCACGACGATCGAGCGACAGTTCGACCCCGACGCGGTGCGGCGGCTCAAGGAGGAGTCGAGCACGGCCCTGAGCGTCGGCGGCGCGACGCTCGGGGCCGAGGCGTTCCGGCACGGGCTCGTCGACGAGTGCGTCCTGCTGCTGTGCCCGGTGACCGTGGGCGGCGGCAAGCCGGCGCTGCCGCGCGGCCTGCGGCTCGACCTGGAGCTGCTGGACCACCGCCGCTTCGACAACGGCGTCCTCTACGTGCGCCACGCCGTGCGCGGCACTCGCTGACAAGGGTTCCTGCCTCGGACGTCAACACGACACAGTCCCGAGTGCGCCAGCACTCGCGGCGGCGAACGCACCGACGCCTGCGCGCGTCGTCCTGCGGGTCGCGGGCTCCCGGTCGACACGGTCGGCGCAGGGTGGGAGTGTCGACGACGGGGGCAGGCGGCAGCGCACAGGGGAGGCCGGCATGGGTGTCGATCATCACCGGGCGCCGGTTGCGGCGCGCACCGTCCCTGCGTCCGACGAGCCGGCGGGGGTACCCGTGGCGCCGGCGCCGGTCGCAGGCCTGGTCGTCGGGCACGCGGACGATCCGGCGGAGCGCGCGGCCGACGCTCGCGCGGACGACGCTCTGGCACGCCTGCGCAGGCCGCCGGGGAGCGGCCGGCACGCCGCGAGCGCCGATCAGGCCGCCGGGCACCTGGAGTACCTGCGCCGCAGCCCGGTGACCTCCACCGGGGCACGGATCGGCGCCGCGGGCGGCGTCCTCGACGCCTCGACGACAGCCCGGATCGACACCCTGCGTGGATCCGGCCGTCCGCTGCGCGGTCCGGTCCGGCAGCGGATGGAGAGCGCGTTCGGCACGTCCCTGGGACACGTCCAGGTCCACGAGGGTGCGGAACCGGAGAGGCTGGGCGGTGAGCTGTCGGCGCGCGCGTTCACGTCGGGGAACGACATCTTCCTCGGCGATCCCGGGCTCTCGGCGGCGCCGGACGGCGAGCACGTCCTCGCGCACGAGATCGCCCATGTCCTCGCCGCCGACGACTCCGCGCCGACTACCCCGCCCGTGCGACGGTGGCTGGTGAAGCTGACGAAGAAGGCGGGCGATGCCGAGTACACGGACACCGCCGCCCCCGACTTCGACTCTCGACGAACAACGGCGTGCTGTTCACGGTGTGCAACTCGGGCGACGAGAAGGGCACGGTCCTGTACTGGGAGGCCGACACCGCGACCTGGTACCACGCCAAGGGAAACGGCGCCGACACCGGGCGCCCACCGGTCGACCCGGCGGACCTGGTCGTGGACGATCCCGTCGACGACGCTGCGGCCCAGAACCTGACGAGCCTGTCCGTCGGCGCGGAGGGCGCGGGGGTCGCGAACGTCCTGGAGCCGACGACCCTGCGCACCGACGGCCTCATCACGTGCATGGCCTGGCTCCTGTACAACGCCGGCGCGGCCTACCTGACGCACATCGTCATCGGGAACCCGAAATGGGTGACGACGACGAACCTGGCGGCACAGGTCAAGACGCTGGCCGACGAGTTCGAGAAGGAGAGTGGTACCAAGCCGACGGACCTGGTGCTGAAGGTGAACAACCTCCTGCACTACGGGAACGCGGACACGCTGACCGACTGGATGCGAGCGCTCGTCCCGCCTGGCGTCCGCGCACCCGACAAGCTCCTTCATGGGGGCAACGACTACAGCTACGTCGTCAAGCCCCGCGACGGCGCGCAACCGGCGCCGTGGAAGCTGTGGCGGGGTGCGCCCATCGAGCTGGTCGAGGTCAAGCCCGCCGAGGACGAGATGGCCGGCACCGGCCGAGGCGGTCCGCCGCCGAACCAGGCTCCGAGCGTGGCCTGGCGCCCCAGAGCTCGGACGGGCCCCCCGGTCGAGGTCCCCAACTTCTCGGACTCCGACGAGAGCTGAGCGAGCGCACCCACCCGCACGATGCTCCTTCGCCTCTGAACCAGAGGCCCGCACGGGGTCCGTCGGCCGCATCGCGGCTCCCGGCCGGAGCCGGCACCCGCCTACGCGTTCTCGTCGGGCATGGTCACAGCCGTTCGACGCGGTCCGCCTGCGGTCCGCGGTCGCTCTGCCGGACGTCGTACCGGACCCGGTCACCCTCGTACAGCACCTCGGCGCCGCGCACGACCGACACGTGGACGAACAGGTCCTCGCCGCCCGCGTCCGGGGTGATGAAGCCGAACCCGCGGTCGGCGTCGTAGCGCGCGACCGTGCCCTCGCCGCCGCGCACCGGGGCGCCGGACCGAGGCCGCTCGGGACGACCACGGGGAGGCGCGGTCGGCGCGGACCGGCGAGGCGGACCGCCGACGAGCTCGACGCCGCGGGCCTGCGGGCCGCGCTCGCCCGCAGCCTCGTCGTACGTCACGCGGTCGCCCTCGGACAGCTCGCGCAGCCCGCCGCGCAGCTCCCGGACGTGCACGAAGACGTCCTCGCTGCCGGAGTCGGGCGCGATGAAGCCGAAGCCCTTGTCCGGGTCGAAGAACGTCACGGTGCCGTCCGCACCGTCGGCTGCGGCCGGGCGGGCGGCCTGCTCGCCGAGCGGCAGCAGGTGGTCCGCCTGCGGACCTTTCTCCCCGTCCACGACGAGGAACGCGACGCGCTGCCCCTCGCGGATCACACCGCCTCCGACGATGGCCGAGCTGTGCACGAAGATCTCGCCGCCGCCGTCGACGCTGAGGAAGCCGTACCCCTTGGCCGGCTCGTACCAGGAGACGGTGCCGAGCACACCCAGCGGCGCGTCGGCGGGGAGGTCGCCCGTCACTCGGACGCGGCGCGCCTGCGGACCGCGATCGCCCTCGCCGATCTCGAACTCGACCTCCTGCCCCTCGCGGAGCACCCGGTCGTCGCCGAGAACCTCCGAGGCGTGCACGAACAGGTCCTCGGCACCTTCCCCGAGGTCGAGGAACCCGAACCCTCGCTCGGTGTCGAACCAGCGGACAACTCCCTGCGGCACGGTGATCTCCTCGTCGAAGCAATGGTTGCTGAGGTCCAGTGTCCCCCCAGGGCGGCGCCGCGCCGATCCGGGACCGCCGCGGTCAGGCCACGAGGCCCCGGCGGTACGCGTGGATGCGAGGATCGACGGCGTGCGCCACACCCCGCGATACCTCATGACGGACCCCGCCGAGGTCAAGGCGCTGGTCCGGGCGCATCCTTGGGCGACGTTCGTGTCCGCCACGAGCCGAGGGCTGGTCGCGTCGCACTACCCGGTCCTGCTCGAGGAGGACGACGACTCGATCGTGATCCTCAGCCACTTCGGCCGCCCCGACGACGAGCTGCACGAGCTCGGCCGGCACGAGATCCTCGTGATCGTCCAGGGCCCGCACGACTACGTCTCGGCGAGCTGGTACGACCCGGGCGACATCGTCTCGACGTGGAACCACGTGACCGCCCACCTCTACGGCACGCCGCAGCTCCTGAGCGACGAGGAGAACTACGCCGTGCTGTCGCGCCTCACGGACCACTTCGAGGACGGTCGCCCCGGGGGTCGGCACCTGTCCGACGACGAGGCGGGGACCAGGCGGATCGCGAAGGGAACCGTCGGGCTCCGCATGGTCGTCGACCGGTTCGACGCCCGCGCCAAGCTGAGCCAGAACAAGGCACCGCACGTCCGCGACCACATCACGACGCAGCTCGAGCCGACGAACCCCGACCTCGCCGCGGCGATGCGAGACGCCGGCGGGAGGGTCGCCGAACCCCCGCACTGATCCGCCGGCCACTCCCCGACGGGAATGCCCGAGACGGCGGCGGACGTGGCGCCTAGCGTGGGGCCGTGTCCTGTCAGCTGACGGCGGTCACCTTCGACGCCCACGACCCCGCGCGCGTGGCGGCGTTCTGGGCGGGCCTGCTGGACCGGGTCGCCGCCGAGGATCGTCGCGGCGTGCTGCTGCCGGGCGCCGGGCACGAGGTCGGGCTGAGGTTCATCGGCAGCGCGGAGGCCAAGGCAGGCCGGGACCCGGTGCACCTGCACCTGACCAGCACCACGCCGGACGACCAGCGCCGGACGGTCGACAAGGCGCTCCGGCTCGGGGCGAGCCACCTCGACGTCGGCCAGCTTCCCGAGGAGGGGCACGTGGTCCTCGCCGATCCCGAGGGCAACGAGCTGTGCGTGATCGAACCGGGCGAGCCGTTCCTGGCCGGGTGCGGCTTCCTCGGTGAGGTGACGTGCACGGGCACGCGGGACGTCGGCTTCTTCTGGGCCGAGGCGCTCGGCTGGCCGCTGGTGTGGGACCAGGGTCCGCAGACCGCGATCCAGTCGCCGGCCGGAGGCACGAAGGTCTCGTGGGACGGCCCGGTCGCGACGCACCGGCGCGGGCGCAACCGTCAGCGGTTCGATCTCACGGTGCTCGACGCAGACCTGGACGACGAGGCCGACCGGCTGGTCGCGCTGGGAGCCACCCGCCTCACCGCTGCCGACGACGGCGTGGTCGCGCTCGTCGATCCCGACGGCAACGAGTTCAGCCTCGTGACCGCGCCGTAGTCCGGGCGGTCACAGCCCCGCGCGACCGGGGTGGTTCAGCGTCCCGGCGGTGTCGTCGTGCCTGTCGTCGGTCGGGTGACCAGCGCCACGGCGCGCTCGATCTCGCCGGGATCGTGCGGCTCGGTGTCCAGCGCCCGGTGGATCGACAAGCCCTCGATCAGCGCGTCCAGCAGCCGAGCCGTCGTCGGGTCGAAGTGCCGCTCGAGGGCGTGCCGGCTGCGGGCCATCCACTCGTGCGTGAGGCGCCGGTAGCCGGGGTCACGGGCGGCCAGGGTGTACAGCTCGTGCGTCAGGACCAGCTCGTGGGGGTCGACGAGCACGTCGGTCCCGATCAGGTCGACCACCGCCTGACGGGCCTCGTCGAGCGTGACGGCACGCGCCAGGCGCTCCTCGAACCGGTCGCTGACGCGGCGCGCGAACCGTTCGAACGCGGCGCGCAGCAGCTCGTCGACGTCGGTGAAGTGGTAGCTGATCGAGCCCAGCGGCACGTCCGCCGCGGCGGCGATGCGGCGGGTCGACGCGCCCGCGACGCCGACGTCGCCGATGACCTGCAGGCATGCGTCGATGATCCGGTCACGGCGGTCCGGGTCGAACCGGCGCCGGCGCCCGCCCGGTCCGTCTTCGACCACGTCAGGCCTGCTCGTCGATATCGCGCACCACGCGCGCGGGGATGCCGACGGCCACGACGTTCGCGGGGAGGTCCTTGGTGACCACCGCTCCGGCGCCGACGACGGTGTTGCTGCCGATGGTCACGCCCGGGCAGACGACGACCCCGCCGCCGAGCCAGACGTTGTCCCCGAGGACGATCGGCCTGGCCGCCTCGAGCTTGTCCCGACGAGGCTGCGGCGCGATCGGGTGCGTCGGCGTGAGCAGCTGCACGTTCGGGCCGATCTGGCAGTCCGCACCGATCGTGATGGTCGCGACGTCCAGCGCGGTCAGGCCCGAGTTGACGAACGTGCGCGCGCCGAGATGGATGTTCTCGCCGTAGTCGACCGCCAGCGGCGGCTTGATGAACGCGCCCTCCCCGAGCGACCCGAGCAGCTCGGTCAGGATCGCGCGCGCCCGGGCGTCGTCGGCGCCGACGACGGCGCGCTGGTACTCGTCGACCAGCACCGTCGCGCGCCGCGCGATGCGCTCGTTCTCCGGGTCGTCCGCGATGTACAGGTCACCGGCGAGCATCCGCTCACGGTTGCTGCGCGGGTCGTCGGCGAAGTAGTCCCGAGTCATGTGGTCGATCGTACACAGTGAGCCGGCGCGCGGTAGAGACGTGGCGGTGAATGCGGGCGGGCCCGCGACCAGGCGCGAAGCGCACGAGCCCGACGACCATGCGCTGGTCGCCCTCCTGCGGGGTGGCGAGAAGGTCCAGCCAGACGTCTCCGGTGAACCACTCGGGCGGGTTCTTGATGGTGGGCTTGTTCTCGAGGACGCGCATCAGCGTGGTTCTCCGGTGGTGTCGGGGGCCGTCGTGACCGGACGGTCGGCGAGGGTCGTCGCCGCCCACGACGCCAGGAGTACGAGGCCGTCGGCCGACGGCGTGCCCGGGACGCCGGTGTACACGTTGAGCTGCAGGCCCGGGTCGGCGGGCAGGACGAGCGCCTCGTAGTCGAGCTCGAGCAGTCCGACGACCGGGTGGTGGAAGACCTTCGTGCCCGAGCGGTGGTAGCGCACGTCGTGCGACGCCCACAGCCGGCGGAAGTCCTCGCTGCGGGTGGACAGCTCTCCGACGAGATCGGTCAGCCGCTTGTCGTAGGGGTTGTGTCCCGCCTCGGCGCGCAGGATCGCGACGGCGTCGTGCGCCATGCGGTCCGCCTTCTCGCCCCAGAACTCGCGGGCGGCGGCGGGGTCGAGGAACTGGAACCGGGCGGTGTTGACGGGCCTGCCGGGCGTGCACGTCGGCGAGTCGTACAGCGGCGCGTACAGGGCTCGGCCGAGCAGGTTCGTGCCGAGGACGTCCAGCCGGCCGTTGCGGACGAACGCCGGCGCGTCGATCGCGTCCACGACGCGCTGCACGGCCGGACGCAGCACCGCGGCGGGGGCACGTCGGGCGCGTGAGCGTGCCACACCCGAGGCGTTGGCCGAGCGCGCGAGGTCGAACAGGTGGCCGCGCTCCGCCTCGTCGAGCTGCAGCGCCTCGGCGAGCGACTCCAGGACGCTCTCGGAGACCCCGCCGAGGTTCCCGCGCTCCAGCCTCGTGTAGTAGTCGACGCTGACGCCGGCGAGCATCGCGACCTCCTCGCGGCGCAGCCCCGGCACGCGACGGTTGCCGCCGAACGCGGCCAGGTTCGCGCGCTCGGGCGTGATGCGGCCGCGGCGAGTCGTGAGGAACTCACGGGTCTCGGCTCTCAGGTCCATGCCCTCGACCGTACGTGCCGCGCACGCTCGTCGGGAGGTACTGGCGTTACCCGGCACACCGTCCGTCCGGGGGGTACCAGCAGACCCTCCCGGGTCCGGTCCCACGTCCCTACCGTGGAGCCAGGACGACGAACCCGCGCTCCACCAGCGCGACGGCGTGACTCCCCCTGTCCGCCACGTCCTTCCGTCCCCTGAGCCCACTTCCCTCTGGAGAGAGACCTGTGCGAGCCACGTTCATGTACGCCGCGGGCGACGTCCGCGTCGAGACCGTCCCCGACCCCGTGATCCAGCACCCGACCGACGCGATCGTGCGCGTCGTGCGCGCCTGCGTGTGCGGGTCCGACCTGCACCGGTACCACTCGATGCCCGCGTCCGGCACAGGCGACCCGATGGGGCACGAGCTCGTCGGCGTCGTCGAGGAGACCGGGTCCGACGTCCGGAGCGTCCGTACGGGCGACTTCGTCGTCGCGCCGTTCGCGTTCCAGGACAACACGTGCGTGTTCTGCCGTGAGGGCTTCCAGACGTCGTGCGTGCACGGCGGCTGGTACGGCTCGCCGCGGACCGGCGGGCTGCAGGCCGAGCTCGCGCGCATCCCGCTGGCCGACGGCAGCCTCGTCGTCGTCCCCGACACGGACCCGACGACCGCGGACCCGTCGCTGCTCGCCTCGCTGCTGGCACTGTCGGACGTCTACCTGACCGGGTACCACGCCGCGCACATGGGCCGCGTGGCGCCGGGCAGGACCGTCACCGTGATCGGCGACGGGGCGGTCGGCCTCTCGGCCGTGCTCGCGTCGCGGCGGCTCGGCGCCGAGCGGATCGTCCTCATGGGTCGGCACACCGACCGCACCGACCTCGGGCGGGCGTGGGGCGCGACGGACGTGGTGGCCGCGCGCGGACAGGACGGGATCGCGCAGGTCATGGAGCTGACGGGGGGCGAGGGCTCGCACGTCGTGATCGAGGCCGTCGGGCTCATGCCCGCCTACGAGCAGGCGTACGGGATCGTCCGCCCAGGCGGCGTGATCTCCCGCGTCGGCGTCCCGCAGTACGAGGACGCACCCGTCGGGTTCGGGTCGCTGTTCGGCAAGAACGCCACCCTCACCGGCGGCCCTGCACCCGTGCGCGCGTACCTCGAGGCCGGCATCGCCGACGTGCTCGCCGGCGAGATCGCGCCAGGTCGCGTCTTCGACCGCGAGCTCCCGCTGGCCCAGGCCGCCGAGGCCTACCGCCTCATGTCCACCCGCGAGGCCCTGAAGGTGGCCTTGCGCCCGTGACCTCCCCCAGCCCCACCTACCCGCGAGGGCGCCAGATCCGCGCGGCGTCCGAAGGAGAACCCTCATGACCGTGCCACTGCTCACCCTCAACAACGGCGTCCAGATCCCTGCGATCGGGCTCGGGGTGTTCCAGACCCCGCCCGACGAGACCGCGGCCGCGGTCGAGGCGGCCCTCGCCATCGGGTACCGGCACGTCGACACCGCCGCCGCGTACGGCAACGAGCGGGAGGTCGGCGAGGCGATCCGCCGCTCGGGCGTCCCGCGCGAGGAGGTCTTCGTCGAGACCAAGATCTGGATCAGCGACTACGGCTACGACGAGACCCTGCACGGCTTCGAGAAGTCCGCGGCCAAGCTCGGCCTCGAGCAGCTCGACCTGCTGATCCTGCACCAGCCGCTGCCGACCGCGTTCGACAGGACCATCGGCGCGTACCGCGCGCTGGAGACGCTGCTCGCGGACGGCAAGGTCCGCGCGATCGGCGTCAGCAACTTCCTGCCGGAGTACCTCGCGGACCTGATGGCGCAGACGTCGGTGGTGCCAGCCGTCAACCAGATCGAGCTGCACCCGTACTTCACGCAGACGGACCTGCAGCGCGTGCACGCGGAGCACGGCATCCTCACGCAGGCCTGGTCCCCGCTCGGCGGGATCACCTCCTACCGCGGCGACGAGTCGCGCTCCACGCTCGACGACCCGACGCTGGCCGAGATCGCCGCGGCGCACGGCAGGAGCCCCGCCCAGGTCATGCTGCGCTGGCACCTGCAGCAGGGCCGCTCCGTGATCCCGAAGTCGGTCCGGCCGGCGCGCATCGCCGAGAACTTCGACGTGTTCGACATGGAGCTGTCCGACGACGAGCTCGCGCGCATCGACGCCCTCGACACCGGCGAGCGCGGCGGCCCGGTGCCCGCGGACATCACGCTCGAGAACTTCGGCCGCCCGATCCCGGAGGCGTGAGATGAGCACATGGACGTCCGACGAGCTGCGGCGGATCGGCGCCGCCGACGAGCTCGAGGTGTCGTCGCTCCGACCCGACGGGACGCCGCGACCGTTCGTCACCATCTGGTCCGTGGTGGTCGACGACATCCTCTGGATCCGCTCCGCGCGTGGCCCGGACAACGGCTGGTTCCGGCGCGCCGCGGCCGCGGGCGAGGGTCGGGTGCGCTCCGGCGGTGTCACCCGGGACGTCGTGTTCGTCGTCCCCGACGAACCGGTCCACGGCGCGCTCGACGTCGCCTACCACCGCAAGTACGACCGGTACGGCCAGGGCATCGTCGGCGCGGTCGTCGGCCCCGTCGCAGCCACGGCGACCCTGCGCGTCGACCCGCGCTGACCGCACGCGCTCACACGTTCCCTACCCGAAGATCGCTTTCGGCGGGGGCCCCGTCCCCGCAGCGGCCCTACCCTGGGCGGGAGCACGCGGGCGGGCCGTCGCCCACGGCGAAGGGGACCCCATGGCCGGACGACGTACCGCGTGGCGTGCCGCGTACGAGCTGCTCGCGCTGCGCGTCCGGCGCCCGGAGTGGGCGTTCATGAACTACGGCTGGGCTCCGACGGCCGACGGCGGGCGCGACCTGGACCTCTCGGCGCAGGAGGAGCCCGACCGCCTGGCCATCAACCTCTACGAACGGACCATCGACGGCACGGACCTGTCCGGGCGCGACGTGCTCGAGGTCGGCTCCGGCCGCGGTGGGGGCAGCCTGTACGTCGCGCGGCACCACGGCCCGCGCTCGGTCGTCGGGCTCGACTTCTCCGCGGCCGCGATCAAGCTCTGCCGGCGTCACCGGGTCGCACCGGGGTTGCAGTTCGTCCGCGGCGACGCCCAGGCCATGCCGTTCGCCGACGCCTCGTTCGACGCCGTGCTCAACGTCGAGTCGTCGCACTGCTACCCGTCGTTCCCGGCGTTCCTCGCCGAGGTGCGCAGGGTCCTGCGCCCCGGCGGGGTGCTGATGTTTGCCGACTTCCGCCCCACCGAGGCGGTGCCGGACCTGCTCGCGGAGCTGCGGGCCACCGACCTCGTCGTGGAGCGGCACGACGACATCACCGCGCACGTGGTCGCGGCGCTGCGCTCCGACGACGCCCGCAAGCGCGAGCTCATCGGCGCGTGGCTGCCCCGGTTCACGCACCCGGCCATGCGACGGTTTGCGGCCGTCGAGGGCTCGACGAGCTTCGACGGCTTTGCGTCGGGGCGCACCAGCTACGTCGTCGCGCGGCTGACCGCGCCCACGCCCGACCGTCACCACCCACGGAAGGATCTCGCGCCATGACCACCATCGACCACCGGATCGACCACCGGATCGAGCACTGGATCGACGGAGCGCCCGCCGCCGGGGTCTCCGACCTCACCCTGCCTGTCTACGACCCTGCGTCCGGCACCCAGATCGCCTCGGTCCGGATGGCGACCGCGAGCGACGTCGACGCCGCCGTCGCGAGCGCAGCCAAGGCCTTCGAGGTCTGGTCGAACACCGCGGTGTCGAAGCGGTCCGCCGTGCTGTTCCGCTTCCGGGAGCTCCTCGCCGCCGGCGTCGACGAGCTGGCGCGGCTCGTGTCCCGCGAGCACGGGAAGGTGGTCTCGGACGCGGCCGGGGAGATCGCGCGCGGGCTCGAGGTCGTCGAGTTCGCCTGCGGTGTGCCCCAGCTGCTCAAGGGCGAGTACTCCGACGAGGCGGCGACGGGTGTCGACGTCTACTCCTTCCGCCAGCCGCTGGGCGTGGTCGCCGGGATCACGCCGTTCAACTTCCCGGTGATGGTGCCGTTGTGGATGGCCCCGATCGCGATCGCGACCGGCAACGCGTTCGTCCTCAAGCCGAGTGAGCGCGACCCCTCCGCATCGCTGTTCCTCGCGGACCTGTGGAAGCGCGCCGGCCTGCCCGACGGCGTCTTCAACGTGGTGCAGGGCGACAGGACCGCGGTCGACGCGCTGCTCACGCACCCGGACGTCGCCGCCGTGTCGTTCGTCGGATCCACCCCGATCGCCCGCTACATCCATGCGACGGCGACCGAGCACCGCAAGCGGGTGCAGGCGCTCGGCGGGGCCAAGAACCACGCCGTGGTCCTGCGCGACGCGGACCTCGACCAGGTCGCCGCTCACCTGGCCGCAGCGGCGTTCGGGGCCGCCGGGGAGCGCTGCATGGCGATCTCGGTCGCGGTCGTCGAGGACGCGGTGGCCGACGACCTGGTGGCCGCGCTCGCGCGCGAGGCCCGCGCCGTCAAGGTCGCGCCGGGCGACGAGCCGGGTGCCGACATGGGTCCCGTCATCACGCGGGCCGCCGTCGACCGCATCGAGGCGATCGTCAGCGAGGCGGAGCGCGACGGCGCGCGCGTCGTCGTCGACGGCCGCGGGTTCACCGTGCCCGGTCACGAGGAGGGGTTCTTCGTCGGCCCCACCGTGCTCGACGGGGTGGCGCGGAGCCTGCGCGCGTACGAGGAGGAGATCTTCGGCCCCGTGGTCGCGGTCGTGCGGGTCTCGGGGCTCGCCGAGGCCATCCAGGTCGTCAACGCCAACCCCTACGGCAACGGCACCGCGATCTTCACGTCGTCCGGCGAGGCCGCGCGCACGTTCACCCGGGAGGTCTCGGTCGGCATGGTCGGCGTCAACGTCCCGATCCCTGTGCCGGTCGCCTCGCACTCGTTCGGCGGCTGGAAGGACTCGCTGTTCGGGGAGAACCACATCTACGGCCCGGACGGCGTGCACTTCTACACCCGCGGCAAGGTCGTGACCCAGCGCTGGCCCCGTCAGGCTGCGGCCACCTACCACTTCGCGGGCGACGCCGAGAGCTGACCCGATCCGTGGCGGACCGGACTCTCGCCCGATCGCCGTCGCGGGGCTAGTCTGGACGAAACGGACATCATGGGGTGCCCGCGCGACGAGGAGGTCGTGCGATGCGACGTTCATTCCTGACCATGATCCTGGTGGGCGCGCTGCTGGTGGCACCCGCGACGGGTGCGGCGGCGACGGGTACGACAACGGCCGGTGCGACAGCGATCGGTACGACGGCGACCGGCGCGACAGCGGCGGCGGCGCCGTACTGCGGCATCACGTGGGGTTCGCAGCCGCGCACGGTCGCGGGCATGTCGACCGCGCAGGTCGCCGGCGTCCGGACCGGGCGGCACAGCTGCTTCGACCGGCTCGTGATCGACGTCAACGGCGACGCCGGCGGCTACACCGTGCGCTACGTGAAGCACGTGCGGCACGACGCCTCGGGCAAGATCATCCCGACGAAGGGCGGCGCGGCGCTGCAGCTCACGGTCAACGACCCGGGCGACACCTACCGCCCGGCGCATCCGACGAACCTCAGCGACGTCACCGGCTACCGGACGTTCCGGCAGGTCGTCTTCGCGGGTGCCTTCGAGGGCTACACGAGCTTCGGCCTCGGCGTCCGTGCGCGGCTGCCGTTCCGGGTGTTCGTCCTCGACGGCCCGGGCACCGGCTCGCGGGTCGTCGTCGACGTCGCGCACCAGTGGTGACCGACCGGTCGCCGGGCAACCAGTTCGTCGTATTGCGGACATTCGGTCGAAGTCATCGCTAGTGTGCCCGGGTGGCAGTCATCACCGTCGACCCCGACGACCTCGAAGACCTGGCCGTCGAGATGCGGAAGTCGGCGGACCGCATGCAGGCCTCGCTCGACGACCTCGCGACGGGGATCCGCAGTCTCGCCCGGGACTGGACCGGCGCGGCATCCGACGCCTTCCAGGTCGCGGAAGCCACCTGGAGCACGTCGATGACCGACGCCCGTGTCGCGCTCGACACCGCGGCCGACCTGCTCTCGGCCGCTGCCGGCATCTACACGGAGACCGAGTCGGACGTCGTCGCGAGGTGCTCCTGAGATGACCGACCCCACGGCCGACGAGTCGCGCACCGCGATGCTCGCCGGGCTCGAGAGCTTCACGCAGCGCACCGAGGCCTCCCTGGCCCGCCTGCGGGACATCCAGACCCAGATCGACGCGCTGGTCGCCCCTCCCCAGCCGACTGCGGTGCACGCCGAGATGGACGCGGACGGCCTGGTCACCGAGCTGACGATCGACCGCGACCTGCCGCCCGACGAGCTGGAGCACGAGATCGCGCTCGCCATCTCGGACGCCACGCGGCGGCGCCCGGCCATGGACCCGGAGGCCCTGCGGACGCAGGCGAGGGCGGTCCGCGCCGAGGGCGTCTCCATCGAAGCGCTGCTCCAGCGTGTGCTCACCGGCAACGGCACGTTCACCGGTGCGAGCTCGGCGACGGAGCCGGAGCCGCACTGGAACCAGCGACGCACCGTCGCCGTGACCGTGCAGTCGGGCGTGGTGCGTGGCATCCGCTGCGACCACCGCTGGCTGGGGAGCAGCATGCGCGACGCCGTCGCACGCGAGGTCCGGGACACCGTCAACGACGCCGTCCGCGCCGACGGCGCGGCAGGAGGGCTGTGAGCATGGCCGACGAGTTCGCCGTCGACACCGCCGACCTACGGACGGATGCCGAGACCTGGCGAGGCTGGCAGGAGCGGCTCGCGGCCGTCGGCACTGCCGTGCCGCTCGTCGGCACGCACCTGGACCAGCTCGCGTTCTCGACGCTTCCCGGAGCGCAGGACGTCGCCGCCGCGTACGCGAGGTACTCGTCGAGCCTCGCCGGCCAGATCGAGGACGGGAGCACCGCGATGGGTGACATCGCCCAGAAGCTCACGACGGTCGCGGGGATCTACGAAGACGCAGAGCAGTCCATCGTCGACTCGATGAAGGCCTGACGGGCCGCGACGACATGACCACGAGGAGGCCGCGGCCGTGATCATCCTGCCCAGAGCCGAGCAGATCGCCGACGCGATCCTCGCTGGCTGCGACGCAGTCGAGCAGTACGTGCGCACGACGATCGCGAACGCACCCGGGGTCATCGACCGCGTGCTCGACGCCGTGCGCGTGGGCTGGCCGATCTCCTTCCCGCTGCCGGGCGACGTGAAGCGGCTGATCCGCAACCTGATCATGGATGCGCTCCGGGAGCTGGCGGGCGTCGTCTACGACGCGCTCGACCAGTTCCGCGATCTCGCACGCCGCGTCGGGCGTCCGACGAGCCTGCGACAGGCCGCCGCCACGCTGGACGACCAGGTGATCGCCCCGTCGATGCGGCTCGACACCGACATGACCTCCGCCGCCTTGACGGCCGAGGGCCACGGCTCGTGGGACTCCTTGGCTGCGGACCCGTACAGCACGGCATTCGCCGAGCAGAAGTCGGCGGTGGGCTCGGTCGACGAGGTCGCTCGTGGCCTGCGGAGCGCGTTGGAGGACCTGGCGATCGCGATCGAGGAGTTCTTCGACGAGCTGGAGTTCGCCTACATCTCGTTCGTGGTCGCGGTCGCGGGGCTCGCACTTGCCATCGTCACTGCCGTCGAGACGTTCGGCATCGGAGCGATCATCGGGCTGGTCGTCGCGATCGCGGGTGCCGTCGCGGGCATCGCCGGCATCGTGATGGCGTTCACCGGCGTGAGCAGCCACAACGCGGAGGTCCTCGAGGGCCTCCGCGACACACCCGCCGTGAACTGGCCGAAGTCGGTGTTCGCGACATGACCGACGACGGCCCCCGTCCCGGTCCCGGCTGGTACAGCCGCACGGAGGACGGCTCAGTCGCATGGTGGGACGGGTCGCAGTGGACGGCACCGGCGCAGCCCGAGCACCCGGGGCCGCCGCCGGCTCAGGCGATGCAGCCGGTACCGGGCTGGTACCCGACTCCCGATCCTGCCGTCGAGCGCTGGTGGGACGGCCACCGCTGGACCGACGACGTGCGACCCGCGCCCGCCCGCCCGCACCCGCCCGCGACGGGCGTCGACCGGGCCACGGAGGTGATTCGGCTCGAGCGGATCCGGTGGGCAGGGGTCTCGTGGGGGAGCGGCCCCTCGGGGCTCAGCGTGGCCTTCGGCGTGGTGTTCGTCGTGATGGCGATGCCGATCGTGCTGTTCGCCCTCTCGGCGCGGTACTGGATCATGGGCGTGCTGATGGCCGTGATGGCCGTGACCTTCTTGTTCGGCGCGGCCGCGTTCTTCGTCAACGCGCACTTCTGCCGCGAGCTCGAGCGGCGCCGCACGACCGCACCGTCGCCCTCGTCGTACCGCTAGCGACGGGTGCTCCCTGCGGGCGGCCGACCCGGCGGCGCACTCGCACGAGGGCGACTGGCGGTCAGCAGCGACCGGGTCACCGGAGCGAGCGCTCGCCGCCGCCCCAGGTGGCGAGGGCCTCGATCACCGGCTCGAGCTCGGCTCCTCGGGCGGTGAGGCTGTACTCGACCCGCGGCGGTATCTCGGCGTACTGCCGGCGCTCGACAAGCCCGTGCTCCTCGAGCGCCCGCAGGCGGTCGGTCAGCGTCTTCGGGCTGATCCCGTCGAGCGACGATCGCAGCTCGGAGAACCGCCGGGTGCCTCGCAGCAGGTCTCTGATGACGAGCATGGTCCATCGGCCGTCAAGGATCGCGACCGAGCGGGCCACGGGGCATGTGTCGTCGATGCAGCGGCTGGTCACGGCTTCCTCGCAGGTCAGAACCAATGATTCAGCTAGTGATACTAGTTCACTGCTGGACAACCAACCCTCGGCCCGTCCTAGCGTTGCGGCTCCGCACCCCCGACGAAAGGGCTCTCCCGTGCGACCGCTCCGCATCACCCTCATCCTTGTCGCGATCTTCCAGCTCGCGCTCGGCATCATGTTCCTCGTCGCGCCCCGAGCCACGGCAGACCTGTTCGGCCTCGGCCCGGACGCGCCCGCATGGGTCCACTGGCTGTTCGCGATGATGGCCGCCCGGTTCCTCGGCTACGCGTACGGGATGCTCGTCGCAGCGCGCGACCCGCTCGGCAGCACGTCCTGGATCAACTCGATGATCGGCATCCAGGTGGTCGACTGGATCGCCACCGTCGTGTTCCTCGGCCGGGGCGACGTCACGCTGCAGCAGGTCACGACCGCCGCGTTCATGCCTGTCCTGTTCGTCGCGGCGCTGCTCTGGTGGCACCCCCGCCGCCTCATGCGCACGCCGGCGCGCCCCGCCGACGACCCCACGCTCACCCCCACGACCTGATCCGCCGTCCCCTCGATGCAGGGATCGATGCAGGTCTTGGCGGCTCAGGCCGCCGGATCCTGCATCGATCCCTGCACTCACGCGGTGGACGGGGTCGCGGTGGACGGGGTCGCGGTGACCTCGAGGACGGCCGTCAGGGTTGCGCGCGAGTCGCCGCCGACCCAGACGTCGATCGTCGTCTCGTCCTGGACGTAGCCGCGCGTCGCGGCGCTCCAGTAGCGCAGGTCGTCGGGGCCGAGCAGGAAGGTCACGGTCCGCGTCGCGCCGGCCGCGACCGGTACGCGCTCGAACGCCTTGAGCTCGCGCACCGGCCGCGACGAGGTCCCGTGCCGCTGGTGAATGTAGAGCTGCACGACCTCGTCGGCGTCGCGCGACGAGGTGTTGGTGACGTCCACCGAGACCACCACGCTCTCGCCGACCCCGATCACCGACCGGCTCAGTCGGAGGTCGGCGTACTCGAACGCCGCGTACGAGAGGCCGTGCCCGAACGGGAACAGCGGGACGCTCTCCTCCTCGAAGTACCGCGAGTCCGCCTCGTCGGGCTGGAACGTGCGCAGGTGCGAGTAGACGACCGGCACCTGGCCGACGTGCTGCGGCCAGGTGAAGGGCAGCCGTCCCGCGGGAGAGACGTCGCCGAGCAGCATCGACGCGACGGCGTCGCCGCCGCGCGTGCCCGGGTACCAGACCTGCACGATCGCGGGCACGTGCGCGGCGGCCCAGCGCAGGTCCAGCGGGCGTCCGGACATCACGACGAGCACGACGGGCGTACCCGTGGCGACGATCCGCTCGAGCTGCTCCTGCTGGCGCCCGGGGAGCGCGAGCGTCGCGGTCGAGGCCTTCTCCCCGATCTGGTTCTGCCACTGTCCGACGACGACCACGGCGACCTGGCTGGCGGCCGCGAGGTCGACCGCGGCGTCCATCGCGGCGTCGTCGTCGTAGTCCGCCGGCGTCGTGCCGATGTGCGGGTCACGCGCGTCGAACATCGACGCGAACTTCCGGTCCACGATCCCCGCGCCGGGCGCGTGCCTGACGACGTCGCCCAGCCGCGCACGCAGCCCTTCGACGATCGTCACGGTCTCGGCGACGTCGTGGTCGAACACCCACGGGCCGAGGGTGTCGCGCTTGCTGTCCGCGAGCTGGCCGATCACCGCGACGGACTGCAGCCCCTCGGCCGCGAGCGGGAGCGCGGCACCGTCGTTCTTCAGCAGCACGAACGTCTGCTCCGCGGTGGTGCGCGCCAGGTCCCGGTGCTCGGGCGCGGTGACGACAGCGTCCGCCGCCGCCTCGTCGGCGTATGGGTTCTCGAACAGGCCGAGCCGGAACTTGGCTGTCAGAACCCGCCGGACGGCGTCGTCGACGAGGTCCTGCGGGACCAGACCCTGCGCGACGGCCTCCGCGAGGTGCCCGAACGCCGGCTCGGTCATGCACATCTCCATGTCCAGGCCGGCCACGATCGCGCGCGCACCCGCGTCCGTCGCGTCCTTCGCGAAGTGCTGGACCTCGAGCGACTTCACGGCGTTCGCGTCGGAGACGACGAAGCCTTCGAAGCCGAGCTCGTCGCGCAGCACGTCCCGCAGGAGCCACCGGTTGCCCGAGGCCGGGACGCCGTTGAGGTCCATGTACGCGCCCATGACGTTGGCCGCACCCGCCTCGACCGCCGCGCGGAACGGGGGGAGGTAGACGTTCCAGAGCTCGGAGTCGGAGATCTCGGCGTCCTCGTAGTCACGTCCACCGCGTGCGGCGCCGTACCCGGCGAAGTGCTTGGGGCCGGCCAGCACGTTCTCGCCGCCGAGGTCGCCCTGGAAGCCCCGCACCTGGGCCGCCGCCATCGCGGCGCCGAGCACCGGGTCCTCGCCCGCGCCCTCGATCATCCGTCCCCACCGCGGGTCACGCGCGATGTCGACCATCGGGGCGAACGACCAGTGGATGCCGATGGCCCGCGCCTCACGCGCCGCGACGGCCTGGGCCGACTCCGCACCGGCCGGGTTCCAGCTCGCCGCCATCGCGATCGGCACCGGGAAGATCGTGCGCAGACCGTGGATCACGTCGTACCCGACGATCAGCGGGATGCCGAGGCGTGTGTCCTCGACCGCCGAGCGCTGCAGCCGGTTCACGAGCTCGACGTCGTGCACGAACAGCACCGACCCGGCCCCGCCCGCGGCGATCGCGGCGTCCACCACGCGCGACTGCCGCACGTACCACCGGTAGTCGGCCGGGACCGTCTCGAGGTCGGCGTCGGCCGGCACCGTGCCGTCGCCGAAGTAGAAGTACTGCGTGATCTGGCCGGCCTTCTCCTCGAGCGTCATCCGCGCGAGCAGGTCCTCGACCCGCTCGTCGATCGGCCGGGCAGGGTCGCGATACGGCTGGGACATCGTCGTTCCTCCGGGCCTTCGGTGCTGGGCGAGCGGGCCATCGCTCCGTCGGCCGCGGCGAGCCCAGTCGTCCTGGGCGGTGTCGGTCCGACCGCGGTAGACGGTACCGACGTTTCGTCCGCGGGGTCGCGCGACGATCGCGTCGACGACAGCTTCGCGACGGCGACAGCTTCGCGACGGAATCGCAGCGTGTCCTCGGAGCTCGCCGACGACCCTGCGCACCGTGGCGCAGCACGCGGTCGCCTGAGCTCGCCTCGGCCGGGCCCGTACGATTGCCCGGGCCCGCGAGACCGCGACGGCCTTCCCCTTGCAGGACGGACGGCGCATGAGCGCGCACACGACCACGCCGCTTGACGACCTCGGCGACGCGACCTCCGAGCGGCTCGGCGTCGACCCCACCGACTTCGCGACGTTCCTGCGGGTGATGGACCAGGTCGCCGTCCTGCCCCAGACGCACGCGCAGCACACGGCGGCGCGCCGTGCCTCGTCGGCGTTGTTCAAGGCGGCCAAGAAGCACCGGCGCGGCGAGAAGCGCCGCGTGCTCGCCGCGGCAGACGCCGCCGTCATCGCCGCCACCGCCACCGGGAGCCCGGGGCGCATCGACGACGAGACGAACGGCCTGCCGCTGACCTCGGCGGCGCCCGGAGCCGTCGCGGGGACGCTCCTGCGCGCACGCCCGTGCTACGTGTGCAAGCAGGACTACACCGTCGTCGACGCCTTCTACCACCAGCTCTGCCCGGCCTGCGCGAGGCTGCACCACGCCAAGCGCGACGCACGCACGGACCTCACCGGACGCCGGGCGTTGCTCACCGGGGGGCGGGCCAAGATCGGCATGTACATCGCGCTGCGGCTGCTGCGCGACGGTGCCGACCTGACGATCACCACCCGCTTCCCGCGCGACGCCGTCCGCCGCTTCAGCGCGATGGACGACGCGAAGGACTGGCTGCACCGGCTGCACGTCGTCGGGATCGACCTGCGCGACCCGTCGCAGGTCGTCGCGCTCGCGGACCACGTCGCGGCGCAGGGTCCGCTCGACGTCCTCATCAACAACGCCGCGCAGACCGTGCGCCGCTCGCCCGGGGCGTACACCCGGCTCGCCGACGCCGAGCAGAGCCCGCTGCCGGCAGATGCCGCCCGCATGATCACGACCTTCGGGCACACCAGCGACGCCCACCCGCGCGCACTGGCGGGTTCCGTGAGCGACCTGACGAGCCCCGCGCTCGCGATCGAGCGTGCGGCCCGCGCCGCCGACGAGCTCGTCGAGCAGTCCTTGACCGCTCAGGCGGCCGGCCTGGAACGGCTCGTGGCGGGCACGTCGATCGACGCCGGCGGGCTGATCCCGGACGTGGCGGAGACGAACAGCTGGGTCGCGACCGTCGAGCAGGTCGACCCGATGGAGCTGCTCGAGGTCCAGCTCTGCAACCAGACCGCGCCGTTCATCCTCGTGAGCCGCCTGCGGCCGGCGCTCGCCGCGTCGCCGGCACGGCGAACGTACGTCGTCAACGTCTCCGCGATGGAGGGCGTGTTCTCACGGGGGTACAAGGGCCCCGGGCACCCGCACACGAACATGAGCAAGGCAGCGCTCAACATGCTGACGCGCACCAGCGCGGCCGAGATGCTCGCGGACGGCATCCTGATGACGGCCGTGGACACCGGGTGGATCACCGACGAGCGACCCCACCCCACCAAGGTGCGGCTCGCCGAGGAGGGCTTCCACGCACCCCTGGACCTGGTCGACGGTGCCGCGCGCGTCTACGACCCGATCGTGCGCGGCGAGGCCGGCGAGGACCTCTACGGCTGCTTCCTCAAGGACTACACCCGCGCCGCCTGGTGACGCGGTTCGCGCGCAGCCGAGCCCGGACTGCTGGGGTGACGGCGCCGTCGTCGTCACCACTTACTCGGACCGGGCCCCTCGCTGGAGGCCTAGCAGGGCGGCGCTGCGGTCCCAGAGCTCCCGCGCGAGGTCGTCGTCGCGCGCCTGCGGACCGGCCGAGGCGACGGCGTCACCCTCGTAGTACGCGCCGGGGACCCACGTCACACCAGGGGTTCCCTCGGCGAGCCGCACCAGGCGCTCGCCACCCCGCTCGGCCGGCTCCAGCACCAGCCGCGCGAGCGGCGTGCGGTACACGAGCCGGAACCAGCTCGTCGATCCGGCGGCGAACGACGTCGCGATCATGCCGGGATGGAACGCGACAGCGTTCACCCCGCGCGGGCCGAGCCGGCGCTGCAGCTCCGTGGTGAACAGGACGTTCGCGAGCTTCGCGTCGCCGTAGGCCCTGTTCGGCGAGTAGTCGCGCTCGAGCTGCAGGTCGTCGAGATCGAGGCGGCCGTACCGGCGGGCCGCGACGCTCGACGTCTGCACCAGGCTCGCGCCGCTCTCGACCAGCCGATCGGTCAGCAGCGCCGTGAGCAGGAACGGCGCGAGATGGTTGACCTGGAACGTCGCCTCGAAACCGTCGGCCGTCACGCGTCGCGCGGCCATGATCGCGCCCGCGTTGTTCGCCAGGACGTCGATGCGCGGGTACGCCGCGAGAAGCTCGGCCGCCAGCGCGCGCACCTGCGCGAGATCCGCGAAGTCGGCGACGTGGCTCGGTGCACCGAGCTCCGCGCCGAGCGCGCGCGTCTTCGTCGGGCTGCGTCCGACGAGCACGACACGTGACCCGTGCGCGGCCAGGAGGCGCGCCGCGGCGGCGCCGACACCGTCGCTCGCACCGGTCAGGACGATCGTGCGAGAGGCCATGACGACACCCTGCCACCCGTTGACCGGAGCGCACCGCCGGCGGAAGACTGGACAAGGCCGACGAATCCGCCGGCTCCGGGGGCGGCTGGAACGGCACGGACATGGGTCCCGAGCACGCGGGCACCACGACGACGGCAGCAGCCGTCCAGCCGCACGCGCCGTCACCCGGCGCCGCGCACGCGGTCCATCTCCCGGCGCCGCTGTCGGTCGGCGCCGTCGGCGACCCGCTCGAGGCGGACGCCGACGCTCGCGCCGGCCGGGCCCTCGCCCGCCTCGAGCGCCTGCCACGGGCCTCCGGACGACGCCCGGCACGCCGCTCGACGTCGCTCGTCGTCGGACGGCTCGGTCGAGCGGGCGGCGAGCTCGACCGGGCGACCGGCGACCGGATCGAGGAGCTGCGCGCCGGCGGCCAGGAGCTCGACGGCGACGTGCGACGGCGGATGGAGCGCGCGTTCGGCACGAGCCTCGGGCGCGTCCGGCTGCACGCCGACGACGAGGCCGCGCGACTGAGCGCCGGCATGTCGGCGACGGCCTTCACGTCCGGGCAGGACGTCTTCCTCGGTCACGGCGTCGACCCGGGCGACCCGGCGGGCGAGCGGGTGCTCGCGCACGAGCTCGCGCACACGCTGCAGCCCGACCAGCAGCCGGGCACCGCCCCGCTGCGGCGGTACATCGAGATGGGGAAGTACGACGGCACAAGACGTGAGGACCAGGCCTGGTACCACGCGGCGCTCGGCACCGGCCAAGGCTCGAGGCTCCCGGCCGTGCAGATCGCGATCGCGAAGTGGATGATCGAGTCCAGGCACGTGACGTACCGGTTCAGCAACAAGCGCGAGCTCGTCGAGACGTTCACCAAGGCCACGACGGCGTTCACCGACGCGGTGGCGCGCACCGGTGCCCTCGTGCACGTCGGTCCGTTCACCGGCCCGGAGGATGCGCTCACCGCGTGGGTCCCGCCCGCCCGGCTCAGCGTCCCCGAGTCCGAGCGGGACGGTGCGACCACGTTCCAGGTGATCCGCCAGCACCCGCAGGAGCGCGGCGACATGCACGACGTCCGCGCCGCCGCGATGCTCGACGAGCGGATCCGGGTGATCCTCGTCGTCGACGACCTGGGCCAGCTCGGTGACGCCGCGCAGATCGTCGACTACTACCGCGGGCTGCCCTGGGTGCCGTTCGTCATCGTCGGACGCGGTGTGCCCCCACCGTGGAGCATGAACCTCTGGAAGACGACGAGCGCGACCGCAGTGATGCAGCGCGAGGCGCGCGCGAGGCCCGACGAGATCTCGGCCGAGCTCAGGAAGGCGGCGACCGGGGGCACGGAGAAGGTCTACACGAAGCTCTACGACGACGTGCTCGACAAGACGTTCCACTTCGACCAGCTCGGCAGGAACGACCCGATCGCACTCATCAACTTCCGCGTCTCCGGGCACGGCGCCTTCACCGCACGTCAGCCCTCGCACCCCGAGCTCGACACCGGCACGGCCGGCTTCACCCAGCTCTGGGACGCAGCCCGGGATGCCGGCTACCGGCCCATCCCCGTCGGCGAGGTCAGCGCCGCCGCGCTCGCCGGGTGCGAGTTCCCGAAGGGCACCGCCTTCGACCCGGCGCGGCATCCGCACCTCATCGAGTACTACAAGCAGGTGGCCGCCGTGGTGGCCGCCGCCGATGCCGCGGCCAGCCCGAAGCCGGCACCGGCCGCGGCGTCGTCGATCCCCGGCTCCACGCTCGCCAAGCCTCCCGGACGTGCGGTGCGTGCTGCACGTGGACCGACGCCCGCCGCCGCGCCGCCGGCCCCGCTCGGCCCGAAGCTGCCGGCCCGCAACGTCGAGTACGGGTTGATCGCGCGGGTCGCCGACCGCTTCCCTCGGGCCCGCGCGATCGGGATGCGCAGCGGCGGGCTCGACGCCATCGCGCACGCCGGCATCCCGGTGCTCTCGCTCGACGTCAAGCCGACACCCGAGCAGGTCGGCGAACTCGGCGACGCGTACGGCCACCCCGAGGGGTGGAAGCGGGCCGCCAAGCGGGAGCAGATCCAACCGGGGCACTTCCACCAGGCGTTCGTCGACGTGCGCCATCCGGGGGCGGGTGGGTCTGCCGCCTGGCTGGCGGGTCTCCCGCCGCACGAGGCGCTGGCCGCCCTCTCCGACCGCAACTGGCCAGGCGAATTCTCCGAGACCGATCGGCGGCGGATCGTCGAGGAGATCACCACCAGCTTCGGACCGCTCAAGGAGGAGTCGGACGACGAGTTCGACGAGAAGCCCGACAAGAAGCCCGACGAGAAGCGTGCCGTGGGGCGGGGCGCTGGGCCGACCCCGCGGTCGGCGACCGAGAAGGCGCCGACGGCCGGCGGGTCGCTCGCCCGGTTGCCCGCGGCCAAGGACCCCGCCGCCAGGCCCATCCCTGCCGCTGCGTCTCCTGGTCCCCTGGGCCCCAGGCCGTCGTCGTCGGGCTCCGAGAAGAAGTAGCCACGCCGGTCCGGACCCACGGACCGGTCGGGCTCACGCTCCCGGATCCCGCTCAGGCTCGATGCGGTGCCAGGGGCGGCGGTCGTCGGTGGGAGTCGGGGTCGACGTGACGCGCACGGCGTACGTGGGCGGGTCCGCCGCGACGACGCCGAGGTAGTCGTGGCCCGTCATGTCGCACCACACCGGCAGGTCGATCGGGGCGACCGGGTCACGCGTCGAGAGGTGGACGACCGTGCCGTCGTCGAGCTCGGCGACGCGGCGACGCAGCAGGATCAGCAACCGCGCGCAGCCCAGGTCGCCGCCGTCGATCGTGACGACCGCACTCGAGGGCGTAGAACTCGAGGGCGCAGCGCTCGAGTGCGTAGAGCTCGAGGACATGGCGCTCGAGGACATGGCGCGATCTTCGCACGATCGACCCGCCGAGATGCGGGCCGGGGGCCGACTGGCAGCACCCGGGGGCCGTGCGTGTGTACCGTCGGCCGCATGACTCGCAGCCCTCTCGAGCTCCCGGCCGACGCGGCCGGCTGGCCACAGTTCCTCGCGCAGACGGTGGACGCCTCGCTGGCGGCCGCGCGCACCATGCTGGCCACCCTCGTCGACGGCACCGACCGGACCGCCGAGCAGGTCCTCGACCTGTGGAACGACGCCGACGCGGCGCTCGCGCAGGCGTCCGCCGCCGGGCACCTGATGAGCGAGGTGCACCCCGATCCCGACGTGCGCAGCGCGGCCGAGGCCGGCGCCCAGGCCGCCGAGGACCTCGCGACCGAGCGTGGGCTGGACCGCGAGCTGTGGGAAGTCGTCGCGGCGGTCGACCCGGTCGGACTCGACCCGGCCGCGCAGCGACTCCACGACCACCTGCTGCGCGACTTCCGCCGCGCGGGCGTCGACCGCTCGGCCGACGAGCGTGAGCGGCTGCGCACCCTCGCGCAGCGCTGCACCGAGCTCGGGCTGGAGTTCTCCCGCAACATCCGCGAGGGGTCCCGGAGCATCCGGGTGCGTCCGGAACAGCTGGCCGGGCTGCCCGAGGACTTCCGCGCCGAGCACGCACCGGGCGACGACGGTCTCGTCGTGCTCACGACGGAGTACCCCGACCTGATCCCGGTGCGCACGTACGCGACGGACGCGGGCGTGCGGCGCGACCTGACGAGCGAGTACCTGCGGATCGGCTGGCCGCAGAACGGGCCGGTGCTCGCCGAACTGCTGCGGCTGCGCGCCGAACGCGCCGGCCTGCTCGGCTACCCGGACTGGCCGACGTACGACGCCGAGGTCAAGATGATCGGCTCCGGCACGGCGATCGCCGACTTCGTCGACCGGCTGGACGAGCTCACGGCGCAGCCGGCGGAGCGTGACGTCGCGGTGCTGCTCGCGCGCTACCGGCAGGACGACCCGGGCGCGACCGCGGTCACAGCCGCCGACAGCCTCTACTACGACCAGGTCGTGCGGCGCGAGCAGTACGACGTGGACGCGCAGGAGGTGCGCGGCTACTTCCGCTACCCCGCGGTGCGCGACGGCGTGATGTCGACGATCGGGCGGCTGCTCGGACTCGAGTTCACGGCCGTGGACGTGCCGTCGTGGCACCCCGAGGTCGAGGCGTACGACGTCACGGACGCCGCCGACGGCTCGGCGCTCGGCCGGTTCTACCTCGACATGCACCCGCGTGCCGGCAAGTTCAACCACGCGGCGCAGTTCTCGCTCGTGCCCGGCGTCGCGGGTCTGCGACTGCCCGAGGGCGTGCTCGTCTGCAACTTCCCCACGGGCACGATGGAGCACGACGACGTCTGCACGTTCTTCCACGAGTTCGGGCACCTGGTGCACGAGATCGTCGGCGGGCACCAGCGCTGGGTCGCCTTCGGTGGCGTGGCGACCGAGTGGGACTTCGTCGAGGCGCCGTCGCAGCTGCTGGAGGAGTGGGCGTGGGACGCGGGTGTGCTGAGCACGTTCGCGTCCGACGCGCAGGGCAACCCGATCCCGGCGGCCCTCGTCGAGCGGATGCGCCGCGCGGACGCGTTCGGGCGGGGCGCCTGGACGCGGCGCCAGCTCAACTTCACGGCGCTGTCCTACGGCCTGCACGCGACGCCGCCTGCCGACCTCGACGCCTACACGGCATCGGTCGACGAGCGGTTCGGTCCGTACGCGCCGCTGCCCGACACGCACCAGGTGACGGGCTTCGGGCACCTCGACGGCTACGGCTCGGCGTACTACACGTACCTCTGGAGCCTGGTGATCGCCAAGGACCTGCGCACCGCGTTCGGCGACGACCTGATGAGCACCGCCGTCGGCCGGCGCTACCGCGAGGAGATCCTCGCGCCCGGGGGCACGGCGGACGCCGCTGACCTCGTCGAGCGCTTCCTCGGCCGGCCGCGCGAGTTCGACGCGTTCGAGGCCTGGCTCGCGCAGCGGGCCTGAGGCGGGCCCCGGAGGCGCGGGGGCGGGTGGACCTGCCACCCACCCCCGCAGATCCTGACCCGCACGCCACCTCGCGGCAGGTCAGGAGATGGGGTCAGCGCAGGATGGCGCCGAAGATCGCAGCGGCACCGACGCCCGCGAGCGTCCACGCGACCATGCTGCCGCCGAGGTACGCGACGAAGCGCATCCGGTCGGCGAACGAGCCCTCCCAGCGCGGGGCGGGGGCCCAGCGGACGGTCTCGACGGCGTGACGAACACGCACGCGGACGGGAAGGGCGGGGGCAGCGGAAGAGGTCACGGCAGACACGTCGGGCTCCTTGTGGGTGCTGGAGAGTGCGGCCGGGGTCACCGGCCTGCCCATCGTCTCACGATCTGGACGGTCGGCGGGCGGGCCTTTCGGCCCACGCGCGCCCGTCCTCTCGGGCGGTAGGTGATCCCTGTGCGCGGCGGGCCCGGGGGCCGACCGACGGGCCCGCCGGCGGCGGCTCATATCCTCGTGCGGTGCCCCGGATCGTCGAGAAGCTCGTGCCTGCGCGCCTCGGCACCGGGTTCCGGTGGGTGCTCGGCTCGTCGTGGTCGTCGAACCTCGGCGACGGGATCGTGCTGGCCGCGGGTCCGCTGCTCGTCGCCTCGCGCACCGACGACGCCTTCCTCGTCGCGCTCGCAGCGCTGCTCCAGTGGCTGCCGCCGCTCGTGTTCGGGCTGTGGGCGGGCGCGGTCACCGACCGCGTCGACCGGCGACGGCTCGTCATCGCGGTCGACACGCTGCGCACCGTCGTCCTCGCGCTGCTCGCCGCCGCGGTGCTGTTCGACGCCGCGAGCATCGCGCTCGTGCTCGTCGCGATGGTGCTGCTGGGCACGGCGGAGACCTTCGCAGACAACGCGTCCCAGACGCTCGTCCCCATGCTCGTCGCGCGCGACGACCTCGCACTCGCCAACTCCCGCATCCAGGCCGGTTTCATCACGGTGAACCAGCTCGTCGGGCCGCCGATCGGCGCCGCGCTGTTCGCCGCCGGCCAGGCGGTCCCGTTCGCCGCCGACGCGCTCCTCGTCGCCGCGGGCGCGGTGATGATCTCGCGGCTGCGGCTGCCCCCGCACGGCGTCGAGCGGCACGAGCGCTCGCACGTGCGCGCCGACATCGCCGAGGGCGTGCGGTGGGTGTGGCACCACGCGGCGGTCCGCACCCTCGTGCTGACGATCTTCATCTTCAACGTGACGTTCGGCGCCGCGTGGTCCGTGCTCGTCCTGTACGCGCGCGACCACCTCGGCCTCGGCGCGATCGGGTTCGGCCTGATCACCACCGTGCAGGCGCTCGGCGGGCTGGTCGGCACCGCCGCCTACGGCTGGCTGACGGCGCGGATCTCGCTCGCGAACCTCCTGCGCGTCGGACTGATCATCGAGACGCTCACGCACCTGGCCCTCGCGCTGACGAGCACGCCCTGGGTCGCGATGGCGGTCTTCTTCGTCTTCGGCGCGCACGCGTTCGTCTGGGGCACGACGAGCATCACCGTCCGCCAGCGCGCCGTGCCGACCGCGTTGCAGGGGCGGGTCGGGTCGGTCAACCTGGTCGGCGTCTACGGCGGTCTGGTGATCGGCGCGGGGATCGGCGGGGCGCTCGCCCAGCACCACGGCGTCACCGCCCCGTTCTGGTTCGCGTTCGTCGGGTCGGCGTTGTTCGTCGTGCTCATCTGGCACCAGCTGCGCCACGTCGCGCACGCCGACGAGCGCGAACAGCCTCTCGACGCGACACCCGCCGACCAGTGACGCCCACCCGGGGCGCCGCCCGACGTAACCCGGGGGCGTGGCCGGACACTTCCAGGTATGGGCATCGAGCAGGGCGACGGGGACGCGCAGCGCTTCGCCGCGATGTGGGAGCGGTACGCGCCCCGCATCCAGGCGTACGCGTCGCGCCACGTCGGCCGCGACGACGCCCAGGAGATCGTCGCCGAGACCTTCCTGGTCGCGTGGCGACGGCTCTCCGTCGTCCCCGGTGAGCCGCTGCCCTGGCTGCTCGTCGTCGCCCGCAACACCGTGGCCAACCATCGCCGCTCCCAGCACCGTGCGCGCCTCGTCTCCGACGAGCTGGCGCGCCTGCGGGACGTCGCGGCGCCGGGCCCGGCGGCCGACGGTGTCGTCGAGGAGCGCGACGCGCTCCTGCGGGCGCTCGCGACGCTCACCGCGGCGGAGCGGGAGGCGCTCCTGCTCGTGGCGTGGGACGGGCTCGCGCCCGCCCAGGCCGCGCAGGTCGCCGGCTGCTCCGTCACCGCGTTCAAGGTGCGCCTGCACAGGGCACGCAAGCACCTGGACGTGGGCCGTCCCGCCGACGCCGCCCCCCGGGACGGTCGTCTGGCTCTCGCACCCCAGGAAGGCTGACCCATGCGCCCGCTCACGCTCGACGACCTGCGCCCCCAGGCGCCGCTCGACCCCGACGGCCTCGAGGCCGCCCGCATCCTCGTCCTCGCGCAGGTCGCGCAGACCGCGCAGGCCGCCGCCGACGGTCCCGACGAAGGTCGCGACGACGCCGCCGACGCGGGCGTCCTCCCGCTGCGCCCCCGCCGGGTCACTCCCCGGCGCGTCGCCGCCATGACCGCCGCCGCGGCCGCGGTCGCGGCGGTCGCGGTGCTGGTCCCCAACCCGTCCGACCCGGTCGCGTTCGCGGGCTGGAGCACCGTCCCGTCGGCGGTGGGCGACCTCGAGGCGCTCGGCGCCGAGTGCATCGCGATCCCCGACGAGGTCGAGGTCTCGAACCCGCAGGACGAGGACCCGCAGGACGTCGCGAGCCGCAGCCTGCGCGACGCCGTCGCGAAGGTCGGCGACCGCCGCGGGAGCACGAGCCTCGTGGTGCTGACCTCGCCCGGCGGCGGGTTCCAGTCCTGCGTGATCGGGCCGGACTTCCGGCTGGCGTCGGTGGTCGGGCCGACCGGCTCGAGCTTCTCCAACCCGAGCGGCGACCTGCCGGGCGAGGGCGCGATCGGCATCGGGGGCGACAGGTCCTTCCCGTCGGCGGGCGAGGCGACGTTCGCGTCCGGCGACATCGTCGGCATCGGCGGCGACCCGGCGCTCGGCATCGCGACCGGCCGCGTCGGCGAGGGCGTCACGGGCGTCGAGCTCACGCTGTCCGACGGCACGGTGATCCAGGCGACCGTCGCCAACGGCCTGTGGGCGGCGTGGTGGCCGACGCAGGACGTGCCCGCCGGGCTCACGCCGATCGGCGCCGACGGCACCCGTCTCCCGACGGCGGACCTCGACGCGGACGAGTACGCGCAGCTGGTCTGGCAGATCGCCGACGCGGGCGCGTGACCTCGCGCGTCAGGCCGCGACGAGGAGCACCAGCAGCGTCGCGTTGAGCACGACGACGAGGACGACGACCCCGACGAGCACGGCGTGCAGCCGGGTGCCGGTGCGCGACCCGCCCATGAGCGCGCGGTCGCGGGTCAGCCGCACGAGCGGGATCGCGGCGAACGGGATCCCGAAGCTCAGCACCACCTGGCTGACGACGAGCGTCCAGGTGGGGTCGGCGCCCAGCCCGAGCAGCAGCACCGCCGGGATGATCGTGACGACGCGGCGCACGAGCAACGGGATCTGCCGGTGCAGCAGCCCGCCCATGATCGTCGCGCCCGCGTAGGCGCCGACCGACGTGGAGGCCAGGCCGGAGGCCAGCAGGCCCACCGCGAACGCCCCGGCGACCACGGGCCCGAGCGTCGTCTCGATCGCGGCGTGCGCGCCCTCGATGGTGTCGGTGCCGGGCACGCCCCGCAGCGCCGAGGCCGCGAGCAGCAGCAGGCCGATGTTGACCAGGCCGGCCACGACGAGCGCGATCCCGACGTCCCAGCGCGTCGAGCGCAGCAGCCGCACGCGCTCGGCGCCGGGGGCCGCGAACCCGTGCCGGTCCCGCGCCAGCGCGGAGTGCACGTAGATCGCGTGCGGCATCACGGTCGCGCCGAGCATGCTCACGGCGAGCAGCACGGAGTCGGAGCCGTCGAAGCGCGGGACGAGCCCCGAGAGCACACCGCGCGCGTCGGGCGGGCTCACGACGAGGCCCGCGAGGAAACCGACGGTGATGACGGCGAGCAGGGCCACGACGACCGACTCGAACCGGCGCTGCCCGAACCGGTTCTGCGTCGCGAGCAGCCCGAGCGAGACGACGCCGACGATCACCCCGCCGACCGCCAGGGGCAGGCCGAACAGCAGGTGGAGCGCGATCGCGCCGCCGACGACCTCGGCGATGTCGGTGGCCGCCGCGACCAGCTCGGCCTGCGCCCAGAACGCGAGCCGCGGGCCGCGGCGCAGCCGGGCGCCCAGGAGCTCGGGCAGGGACGCGCCGGTGACCAGACCGAGCTTGGCCGACTGGTACTGGACGAGCACCGCGATGGAGTTCGCGACGACGAGCACCCACAGCAGCAGGTAGCCGTAGCGCGCGCCGGCGGTGAGGTTGGCGGCCACGTTCCCGGGGTCGACGTAGGCGATCGCCGCGACGAACGCCGGCCCGAGCAGCAGCGGCGCGCGCGCGGCGGCCCGGATCCCGCGGGTGGCCGCAGGCGTCGTCGTCGGCGGAGCCGGAGGCATTCGTCTCACCTCCCCTGAAAAGTTCGGACGACCGAACTCTAGCGCCACCAGGCGGGTCGGTGACGGCTCACCGGGCGCGGCGCGGCCAGGCCTATACCGTGGCACCAGGAGACATGCGGGCCGTCCGGGGTGACCCGCAGGCCACGGGACGGACGGCGTGGAGGCCGGGTGGGTGACGACGAGCAGGTCCGCGTGCTGGTGGTGGAGGACGACCCCGACACCGCCGCCTTCGTCCGGACCGTCCTCGAGCGGCGCGGCGGCATGGCCGTCACGGTCGCGCACGAGCCGATGTCGGCACTGGCCGAGATCGACCGCACGACGTTCGACGTCGTCCTGACCGACGTGCAGCTGCCGGGCATGTCGGGTCTGGACCTCCTCGGCGAGCTGCGCACCCGCGCGCTCGGGGTCCCGGTCGCGGTCATGACGGCGTTCGCGAGCGTCGACTACGCGGTCGAGGCACTGCGCCGGGACGCCGACGACTTCCTGGTCAAGCCCGTCTCGGCCGCGACGCTGCTGGAGAAGGTCACGGCGCTCGCCGCGCAGGGGCGGGCCCGCCGCGCGGCGATCGCGCCCACCGAGACGGTGCTCGCGATCGGCGCGCACCCCGACGACGTCGAGATCGGCGTGGGCGCGACGCTCGCCGCGCACGCGGCGGCGGGCGACCAGGTGGTGATCCTCACGCTGTCCGGCGGGGCCGTCGGCGGCGACGCGCAGGCCCGCCGGCACGAGGCGCTGACGTCGGCCGCGGTGATCGGCGCACGCCTGTACCTGCACGACTTCGCGGACACACGGCTCGACCCCGCCGGCGGCCTCATCACGACGATCGAGGAGACGATCGCCGAGGTCGGCGCGACGGTCGTCTACACGCACTCGGCCCGCGACCGGCACCAGGACCACCGCGCGGTGCACCAGGCCGCCGACGTGGCCGCACGCCGCGTGGCGTCGTTCGCGTGCTACCAGAGCCCGTCGAGCACCGTGGAGTTCGCGCCGACGCGGTTCGTGCCCGTCGACGGGTTCGTCGAGGTCAAGCTCGCGATGCTCGCCGCGTTCGCGTCCCAGGCCCACCGTGACTACCTCGAGCCGGACCTGGTGCGCGCGACGGCGCGGTACTGGTCGCGGTTCGGCTCGAGCGGCCGGTACGCCGAGCCGCTGGAGATCGTGCGCGCGGGTGCGTTGCTCGCCGCGCGGCTGCCGGCGGCGCGCATGCAGACCGGTGAGGAGGCGTCGACGTGACGAGGGTGCTGGTCACGGGCGCGGGCGGCCCGGCCGGGGTCGCCGTGATCCGGTCGCTGCTGCGGCGGGCCGAGCGTCAGGGCGACGTCGAGGTGCTGGCGGCGGACATGGACCGGTGGGCCTCCGCGCTCTACCTCGTCGGACCCGACCGGCGGTTCCTGGTGCCCGCGGGACGCGCCGACGACTTCGTCGGGCAGGTCCGGGACCTGTGCCGGCGCGAACGCGTCGACGTGCTGTTCCCAACGGTCGACGTCGAGCTGCCGCGCCTCGCGGCCGTGCGCGACGACCTCGCTGCCGACGGGGTCGCGCTCGCCTCCCCCGCGCTCGCGACGCTCGAGACGTGCCTCGACAAGCTCGCGCTCGCCCGCGCGTGCGCGCGTACGGTCCGGGTGCCGCGCACCGAGCTGGTCGGCACGCCGCAGGCCGTCAGCGGCTGGGACTTCCCGGTGATCGTCAAGCCGCGCCGCGGCGCCGGCTCGCGCGGCGTGCGGACGGTCGGCTCGCAGGCCGAGCTCGACGCGGTGCACGCCGAGGAGGACCTGCTGGTCCAGGAGCTGCTGCCGGGCGACGAGTTCTCGGTCGACGTGCTCGCGGACCTCGACGGGCACGTCGTCGCGGCCGTGCCGCGCGCGCGGCTGCGCGTCGACTCGGGCGTCGCGGTCGCCGGGACGACCGTGCGCGACGACGAGCTCGTGGCGACGGCGTCGGCCGTCGCGGCGGCGGTCGGCCTGACGACGGTCGCGAACGTGCAGCTCAAGCGCGACGCCGACGGCCGGCCCGCGCTGCTCGAGGTCAACCCCCGCTTCCCGGGCGCGATGCCGTTGACCATCGCGGCGGGCGTCGACATGCCCTCGCTCGTGCTCGACGCGATGCTCGGCCGCCGGCTGCCCGCGCACCTCGACTTCCAGGAGGTCGCGAACGTCCGCTACCTCGAGGACGTCTTCCTGCCCGTCGGCGAGATCCTCCCCGCACCATGACTCCGCCGACTCCGCCGTATCCCCTGCTCCGGCTCGACGGCGACCACCACGTGCACTCGACGTTCTCCGACGACGCGGTGAGCACCCCGCGGGAGAACCTCGAGGCCGCCCGACGAGCGGGCCTGCGCGTGGTGCGCATGGTCGACCACGTCCGCACGACGACGACGTACGTGCCCGAGCTCGTCGCGGCCGTGCGGGCGCTGCCCGGCGTCGACGGGCTCACGGTCCTGACCGGGGTCGAGGCGAAGATCCTCGACGCGACCGGCCGGATCGACGCCCCCGCGGACGTGCTCGCCGCGCTCGGCACGACCACCGGCGTGGACCGCGTGCTGCTCGCGGACCACCAGCTCCCCGGGCCCGACGGGCCGTGGAGCCCGCGCGAGACCGCGGCGCGCCTGGCGGGCGGGCTGCGGCCCGCGGACGTGATCGAGCTGCTGGTCACGGGCACGATCGCGGCGATGCGGCGGGCCGGCCGGGCTCAGCTCGCGCATCCGTTCTCGATCCTGCCGAAGATCGGCCTGGGCGAGGACGACGTGCCCGACGACCTGCTCGACGAGCTCGCGGCGACCGCCCTCGCCACGGGCACGCCCGTCGAGGTCAACGAGAAGTGGGGCTGTCCGGGGCCGCGGGTCGTGGCGCGCCTCGACGCGGCCGGCGTCGGGCTCGTCGCGTCGACCGACGCCCACGTGGCGGCGGACGTGGGCGTGTACCGGCGGCTCGCGGGGGCGGGATGAGTCACGCCACGCGCGACGTCCTGGTCACCGTGCTCGTCGTGCTCGTCGGGATCGCGATCCTTCCGGTGGTCGCGGGGCTCTACCAGTTCCTGCTCGTGCCGGTGCACGCATGGCGCAACCACCTGGCGCGCGCGCGCCCGTACCTGCCCAACGTGGTGGTCGTGGTGCCGGCGTGGAACGAGGGCGCGGTGATCGGGGCGTCGCTCGACCGGCTGATGGGGCTCGAGTACCCGCCGGAGCGGCTGCGCGTCCTCGTGGTCGACGACGCGAGCACGGACGACACCCCCGACGTGGTGAGGGCCCGGGCGGCGCGGCACCCGGGCCGGATCGTGCACCTGCGCCGTGACCGCGGCGGCCAGGGCAAGGCGCACACCCTCAACCACGGCATCGCGCACGCGCTGGCCGACGACTGGATGCAGGCGCTGCTCATCATGGACGCGGACGTCATCTACGCGCCGGACGCGCTGCGCAAGATGACCCGGCACCTCGCCGACGACCGGGTCGGCGCGGTGACCGCCTTCATCCGCGAGGGCAGCGTCCACCCGGGCGCGGTCTCGAGGTTCATCGGGTACGAGTACGTCACGGCGCAGGCCGCGGCCCGCCGCGCGCAGAACGTCATGGGCGCGATGGCGTGCCTCGCGGGCGGCGCGCAGCTGCACTCGCGCGCCAACCTCGAGGCGATCGGCGGGCAGGTCGACACCTCGACGCTCGCGGAGGACACGTTCACGACGTTCCTCACGCAGCTCGACGGGCGCCGCGTCGTGTTCGACGGCGCCGCGGTGGTGCTCGCGGAGGAGCCCGACTCGGTCGCCGCGCTGTGGAAGCAGCGGGTCCGCTGGGCGCGCGGGAACGTGCAGATCACGGGCCGGTTCCGGCGGGTGTGGTTCCGGCCGTGGCGCAGCCCGCTCGGCCGGCTCGACTTCGGCGTGGTCTGGTTCTCGGTGTTCGGGCTGCCGGTGTTCATGGCGCTCGCGGCGCTCGCGCTCGACGGGCTCTACCTGCTCGACGGGCAGGCGGCGCAGCGGGTGTTCCGCGGGCTGTGGTGGCTCGCCCTCGTCGCGTACGTGTTCATCACCGTCACGACGCTCCTGCTCGACCGCGCCTCCGCGCGCCGGTCGTGGCGCGAGGGGTTGCTGTTCCCGGGCGTCGGCGCGCTCGTCGTGATGTCGGCCGCATGGCGGCCCGGGCTGTGGGAGGAGTGGCTCCCCGGTCTGTTCGACCTGCGGCTCACGCCGGACGGGCTGACGGTGTGGACGCTCCTGCTGTACTCGTGGTCGCTGCTCGCGATGGCGCTCGCGTGGGTCGTGCGATGGGCCGAGACGACGCGCGGCCTGCGCTGGGCGTCGCGGCCGCTGCTCTACCTCGTCGGGTTCGGGCCGGTGCTGTGCGCGATCACGCTCGACGCGTACTGGCGTCAGGCGCGCGGCGCGGCGGCGGTGTGGGACAAGACCGAGAAGACGGGCCGGGTGATGGGTTGAACGGCATGGACGACGACGGGCGGCACGGTCGCCACGTGGGCGCCGCGGTCGACCCGCTCGACCCGGTCGAGCTCGAGGCCGAGATCCGCGCCGACGCCCGGGCGGAGCGCCGGCTCGTGCTCGTCGCGGCCGTCGCGGGTGCGGCGGCGGCCGCGGTGGCCGCGCTGCGCTGGCTGGGGGCCTGACGTGCGCGCGCTGGTCGTCGACGACGAGCCCGACGAGGCCGCCCTCCTCGGGACGCACCTGCGCCGCGCGGGCTGCGAGGTCACGTTCGCGACGAGCGCCGAGCAGGTGCTCGCCGACGCGTCGCTGCTCGATGTCCAGATCGCGTTCGTCGACCTGCGGCTGCCGGGGATGGGCGGGTGGGAGCTCGTCGAGCACCTGCGTCGGCTCCGGCCGGGCTTGCGCATCGTCGTCGCGTCCGTGCTCGACGAGCACGACTACCCGGCCGCGGACGCCCGCCTGCCCAAGCCGTTCACGGGCGAGGCCGTGCAGCGCGCGCTCCGTGAGGCCGGATCCGAACCGGACGGGGCGGCGCGCGCATGAGCGAGCGGCCCCCCGTCGAGCGTCGCACGGGTCGCACGCGTCCCGACGACGACGCGGACGGACCGCCGGCCGGGGCGACCGCACCCGGCCCGCCGCGGTCCGCGGCCCTGCCCGACCATCGGCCCGACCCGCCCGATCTTCCCGACCGGCCCACGGAGCTAGCCGACGATCAGGCCGACGACGAGACCGACGACCTGGTCGGCATGGACCAACGGACCCTCGCGCGCTGGTCGTGGGCGCTCGGCGCCCACCCGCGCGTGATGATCCAGCACCTGCCGTTCGACGGGTTGTTCGTGGTCGCGTGCCTGACGCTGGCGCTGCCGTTCTCGCACGTCTCGGGGACGGTCGGGGTGTGGTTGGCCGTCCTGCTCGTCGTGCTGCAGGTGCTGCTCGCACGGTTCGTGGCGTGGGACCGGCAGCCCGACTGGACGCAGGACGTGCTGCCCGTGCTCCAGATCGTCGCGGTCGCGTCGCTGCGGGCGGCGACCGGCGGCACGCAGTCGATGTACACGTCGCTCGTCTTCCTGCCGGTGATCACGCTCGCGGCACGACCCGGCGTGCGCGGGGTCGTCATCGGGGCGCTCGGCGTCGCGGCGACGATCACGGTGCCGGCACTGATCGACAGCGAGCTCACGCTGACCTCCGCGGTCACGTGGCGCGCGGCGTTCGTCGCGCTGGTCGCTGCCGTGGTCGGGGTCGCGGTGCACCGGACGACCGACCGGCTGCGGGCCCGCACCGCCGCGACCAACGCGCTGCGCGCGAGCGAGGCACGCCTGCTCGCGCAGGTGCAGGCGGACGCGGCCGAGCTCGCACGCGTCGCGGAGCTGCGCCGCACGTCCCGCGACCAGCTCGTCTCGGTGATCGACTCCGCGACCGAGCAGGCGATCATCGCGACGGACGCGGCGGGCATGGTCGAGGTGTTCAACCGCGGCGCGGAGCGGCTGCTCGAGTACTCGGCCGCGCAGGTCGTCGGGCGGGCGTCGCTCGTGGACTTCCACCGGCCCGGTGAGCTCGAGCAGCGGTGGGAGGAGCTGTTCGGCGCGACCGCGCTCGACGACGACCCGCGGCTACCGCTCGAGGCGCTCGTCGGGCCCGCGCTGGCGGGCCGGTCGGAGTCGCGCGACTGGACGTACGTGCGCCACGACGGCAGCGAGGTCACCGTCCGGCTGGCCGTCACGCGGCGGCTCGACGTGGACGGCGCGACGATCGGCTACGTGGTGGTCGCGAGCGACGTCACGGCCGAGCGCGAGGCCGCGCGGCTCAAGGACCAGTTCCTCAGCCTCGTCAGCCACGAGCTGCGCACGCCGCTGACGTCGGTGCTCGGCTACCTCGAGCTGCTCACCGACGGCACGGACGACCTGTCCGACGAGCAGCGCGAGTACCTCACGGTCATCGAGCGCAACGCGCGCCGCCAGCTCAAGCTCGTCGGCGACCTGCTGCTCACGGCGCAGGTGGACGCCGGGACGTTCGCGGTCGCGCCGCAGCGGATCGACGCCGCCGACGTCGCCCGGGCGTCGGTCACCGCCGCGCTGCCGGCCGCCGAGGCCGCCGGCGTGACGCTGCTCTGCGAGAGCGTGCCGTCGCCCGTCGACGCGGATCCGCTGCGGCTCGCGCAGGCCGTCGACAACCTCGTCTCGAACGCCGTGAAGTTCACACCGCACGGCGGCTCGGTGCGCGTCGTCGTCGGGCCGGACCGCCGGGCCGACGAGGGCGCGGTCCGCATCTCCGTGGTCGACACCGGCATCGGGATCCCGCCCGACGAGCTCGACCGCCTCGCGACCCGGTTCTTCCGCGCGACGACCGCGACGCGCCGCGCGATCCCGGGGATCGGGCTCGGGCTGTCGATCGCGAAGGCGGTGGTCGACGCGCACGGCGGCGAGCTGCAGATCACGAGCACGGTCGGCGAGGGCACGGCGTTCACGATCGCCCTGCCGCCCCCGGCCTGACCCGGCCGACCGCGCGCGCGGATCAGGCGGCGACCTCGCGCACCCACGCACCCTCGTCGGACGGCTGGAACCCGACGCGGCGCAGGTAGTCGCGGCTCGTCGGCTCCGGCTCGACGACCAGGCGGCGCAGCCCCAGCGCACGGAACACCCCGCTGCGCCCGTAGACGAACTGACCCGGCCGGAAGTCGCGGAACCGCGGCGTGACGTAGTCGAGCTGCACCCGCCCGACGCCCGCACCCTCGTCGTGCACCTGCACCACGCCGATGGTCTCGTCCCCCCGCACGACGAGGAAGGCGGCGGTGCCCGAGGCCGGGCCGGGGTACTGCGGCGCGTGCTTGGCGATGTCCGCGGCGTGCACGTGCAGCACCCGGGCGAGGTAGGCGTCGTCGGTCGCCACCGGCACCATCTCGTAGGTCTCCTCGTCACCGCGCTCACGCAGCAGCCGCACGATCCAGACCACGTCGATGATCGAGATCGCGAAGTTCATCACCGCGAAGGGCCACACCCCGATCGCGGCGTTGTAGACGGTCGCGATCGCCGCCCCGGTGAGGTTGAGCACCCGGAACCGCATCACCTTCGCCACCATCAGCGAGACGATGACCAGCACCGAGCCGATCCAGCCGAAGACCTCGAACCAGTTCATCCCCCGAGGCTATTCAGTTGCCGTCGGCCGCGCGGGAGGCGCAGCCTGGTCGGCATGACCATCGTCCGGCAGGTTCCGGTCACGGCCACGGCGACGGAGCCGGCGGCCGCCCTCCTGCGCGGCTACGTCACGGCGATGAACGCGGTCACCAGGGACACCTGGGTGGTCGACGACTTCCGGCGCGAGCCGGACGAGGTCCTCGGCGCGATGCGGCCGACGCCGTACGAGCTCCGGCCCCGGTTCGTCGCGCTCGCCGACGACGCGGACGACGAGCCCCGCCCCGACCAGGTCCTCGGCTGGGGCGTGCTCAACCTGCCGCAGCGGGAGAACACCTCGTGGGCCTACCTGCAGGTCGGCGTGCTTCCCGCGGCGCGCGGTCGGGGCATCGGCACCGCGCTCTACGACGCGCTGTTCGCGATCGCGCTCGAGGACGACCGCACGGTCTTCTGGACGGAGACGGAGCACGCCTCGGAGGCGCCCGCCGGGCCGGACGCGCTCGTCGCGCCGACCGGGTCAGGGCGGGTCCCCGCCGACGACGCGGGTGTGCGGTTCGCGCGCAGCCGCGGCTGGCGCCTCGAGCAGGTCGAGCGGCACTCGCGGCTCGAGCTGCCCGTCGACGCGGACCGGCTGGCGCGGCAGCGGGCGGACGCCGCGGCGGTGGCCGGCGCCGGGTATCGCACGATCTCCTGGACCGGTCCGACTCCTGCGCTCTGGCAGGACGCGATGGCGCTGCTGCGCACGCGGATGAGCGCGGGCGTGCCGCTGGCCGGCCTCGTGTACGAGGAGGACCAGTGGGACGCGGCGCGGGTGCGCGACCACGACGACCAGCTCGTCGCCCGCGGCATGCAGATCATGGTCACCGCGGCGCTGCACGAGGAGTCGGGCGAGCTCGTCGCGTACTCGGAGTTCGAGATCCCCTCGGTGACCTGGGACTTCGTCTACCAGGGCGACACGTTCGTCCTGCCGCCGCACCGCGGCCACCGGCTCGGCATGCTCGTCAAGGCGGTCAACCTGCAGCGGCTCGCCGCCGACCTGCCGGACGTGCGCCGCGTGAGCACCTGGAACGCCGAGGAGAACGACCACATGCTCGCGATCAACGTCGCGCTGGGCTTCCGCCCTGCCGGGTGCTGCGGTTCCTGGCAGCTCAAGGTGGCCGAGCCGGCGCCGTAGCCCGAGCGGCACGTGGACGCGGTCCCGGACGGTCGACCCGCCCGGGACCCGGCGGGCTCAGGTCCCGTCCGCCGGAGCGTCCGTCGGGCCCTCGGCGGGCTCGGCGAGCAGGCGGTAGAGGTCCCGACGAGCCTGCTCGAGCACCGCGGCGGCGCGCTGCACCTGCGTCGGCGACCCGGTCCGGGCCACCTGCTCGGCGGCCATCGCGAGCGTGCTCACGGCCTCGTGCATGGCCCGGCCGGGGTGCTCGGGCCGCTCGCTCGCCGCCTGCCAGGGGTCGCCCAGCTCGGCGGAGCGCTCGGCGACGTACGCCGCGCCGGCCTCGGTGAGGCGCGCCTGCTTGCGGCCCGCCTCGACCCGCAGGTCGACGAGCCCCTCGTCCTCGAGCATCGCGAGCGCGGGGTAGATGGCGCCCGGGCTGGGGCGCCAGCGCCCCTCGGTGCGCTGCTCGATGTCCTGGATGAGCTGGTAGCCGTGGCGCGGGCCGTCGGCGAGCAGCAGCAGGATCGCGGCGCGGGTGTCGCCGCGGCCCGCACGCCGGCCGCGGCCGTGGTGACTGCCCGGCCCGAACGGCGGGCCGAACTGGGGGCCGAAGCCGCGGCCGGACGGGCCGCCGGGGCCGCGGTGCGACCGGCGCATCGTGTCCCAGGCCTCCGTGGCGTCGGCCGCGGCGTACCCGCGTCCGCGGCCGCCGTGGTGGTGCCGCTCGTGGAACGGCTCGTGCTGCGGGTCGTCGGACGGCTCGTGGCCGCCCGGCATCTCATGGGGGTGTCGCATGGGGGTTCTCCCTCGGGATCGTCACGTCGACCCGATCAGGTCGACACCGGAACGATATATCGCTGATATGTCGTTTGACAACCCCGGGTGGCGCGCGACCGTGACGCCGCTAGCCGACGACCCCCGCCGGGACCCCCGCTCCGAGGACCGCGCCGCGGTGCGGCCACCACCCCTCCCAGCGCCGCTCGACCTCGTCCCACTGCTCGTCCGTGAGCCCGAACGTCGAGATCACGGCCGCGACCTGGCCGTGCGGCGGGCTCGCGGCAGCGGGCGTCTCCCGCACCACCAGCAGCGACTCCGTGAGCCCGTGCAGGTGCAGCCCGAACTGGAAGACGGTGCGGTAGACGAGCGTGCCGCCGAGCGTCGACCCGTCCGGGCGGTGCACCTCGACGTTCCCGCCCACGGGGATGCCGCGCACGCCGTGCAGCCCGGCGCGGTCGAGCAGCCGGTTGCGTCGGTCGCCCGCGTCGAGCCCCTGCACGGCCAGCGTGCGCCGGTCCACGCCGGGGTGGACCTCGAGCGCGAACTTGAGCTGGTGCACGGACGTGAGCCAGTCCTCGTCGTGCACGTCGCGCACGCCGTCGTACACGTCGAGCAGACCCTCGTGGCTGCGCCGCGTGACGGTCAGGTGCGTGTGCCCGGGCTCGTGCGCCGCGGCCCGCAGGACGAGCTCGTCGTGGTTCGGCCAGGACAGCGCGTGCGTCGTCGCATCGCCCACGACGTCCCGGTGCTCGGTCGGCAGCTCGACGAGGAACCGGTGCAGCTCCTCGTCGTACCCCGGGCCGTCCCAGGCGAACCACCGCCGCGCGAGCTCAGTGTCACGCAGGTGCTCCCACACGGTGGCCATCGGCACGGCTACGTCGAGCGACACGATCTCGCGACGGTCGAGGGACATCGCGCTCACCTCCGAGTCGTCGTCGACCGAGGGCGCCGGCCCCCGGCGGTTCTCTTCTGACGCTAGCCCTGTTCGCGCAGACGCACACCCGCGCGACAGCCGTACCGGGGCAAGAGGCGTCGGGGCGATGCGTCAGGCCGGGACGGTCGCCGTGGCCGACGGGTCGGTCGCGAGCGCGATCGTCGAACCCTCCCGGGCGCCGTCGGCCGGGGCGCCGAGCGCGGTGACCGGGCCGACGCCAGGCACGTCGACGAGCAGCGCGGGCCGGCCGCGCCGCGTCAGGACCGCGCGAACGGTCCCGACGAGCTCGCCCGCACCCTCCGGTGCGACGACGAAGGCGCCGGGCGCCAGCGCGAGGGTCCCGGACTCGCCCGCGAACCGGCGCAGCGGGTCCGGTGCGGCGGCGAGCGGCACGAACGCCTCGTAGCCGAGGAACGCCGCGACCTGGCGCGAGGCCGGCGCGCGCCACAGGTCGGCCGGTGCGTCGACCTGCAGCAGGCGGCCGGCGGCCATCACCGCGACGCGATCGGCCACCGCGAACGCCTCGTCCTGGTCGTGCGTGACGAACAGCGCGGTCGTCCCGGTCGCGAGCAGCGCGGCCCGCACGTCGAGCGCGAGCCGCTCGCGCAGGCTGCGGTCGAGCGCGGACAGCGGCTCGTCGAGCAGCAGGAGCCGCGGCGCGGGCGCGAGCGCCCGGGCGAGGGCGACGCGCTGACGCTCGCCGCCGGAGAGGGTCGCGACCGCACGTGCGCCGTACCCGCCGAGCCCGACGACGGCGAGCAGGTCCTCGACGCGTCCGGCGACCTCGCCGCGGGGGCGACCCGCCAGGCCGTACGCCACGTTGCCGGCGACGTCCCGGTGCGGGAACAGCTGACCGTCCTGGAACAGCAGCCCGAACCCCCGGCGGTGCACGGGCACGCCCGCGACCGACACGCCGTCCCAGGTCACGGCTCCGGCGGCGAGCGGCTCGAGCCCGGCGACCGCCCGCAGCAGCGACGACTTGCCGCAGCCCGACGGCCCGAGCAGCGCGAGCACCTCGCCCGGGGCGACGCGCAGGTCGACGCCGGCGACCGCGGTCGCCGCGGGCGCGCCTCGTCGGACCGCGGGATACCGGACCACGACGCCGTCCACACCCAGCCCCCGCGCGCTCACCACTCGCCCCCGACCGCGAGGCCGCCGCGCGCCGACCGCAGCCGCTCGCACACCGCCACCACACCCGCGGTCAGCATCGCGAGCACCACGGAGGCCGCGAGCGCGGTGCCGTAGGAGTCGGGGCCGGGCCGCCCGATCAGGCGGAAGATCACCACGGGCAGGGTCGGCGCGTCCGGGCGGGCGAGGAACGACGTCGCACCGAACTCGCCGAGCGACGCGGCGAACGCGAGCCCCATCGCGAGCCCCACGGGCCGCGCGACGAGCGGCCAGTCGACCGTGCCGAGCACGCGGCCCTCGCCCGCGCCGAGCGTCGCCGCGACCTCGCGCAGCCGCGGGTCGATCGCGCGCAGCACCGGCAGGACGCCGCGCACGACGAGCGGCACCGCGACCACGGCCTGCGCGATCGGCACCAGCAGGGGCGACGTGCGCAGGTCCACGTGCAGCCCGAACGGCTCGTGCATCGAGAGCAGGAAGCCGAACCCGACGGTCACGGCCGAGACCCCGAGCGGCAGCATCACGACGGCGTCCATGGTCGACAGCGCGCGGCGGGCCGCCGGGCGGCGCGGCCGCCGGGACAGCACGAGCGCGACGAGCCCGCCGACGACGAGCGCGATCCCCGTCGCGAGCGCCGCGACACGCAAGGACGTGAGCGCCGCCGTCCACACCGAGACGGTCACGCCCGCGGGCTCGTCGGACAGGGCCGCGTAGTGGTCCAGACCCCAACGGTCCCCCACGCGCAGCGAGCGCACGACGAGGTTGACCAGCGGGACCGCGAGCAGCACGACGACCGCCGCGGTGACGGCCGCGGCACCCAGCGCCAGCGCGTGACCGTCGCCGGGGGCCGTTCCCGGCGTGCGCCGCAGCGTCAGCGGCCGCTCGCCCTGCCGCTCGCCCCCGAGCGCGAGCGCCCGTTCGCGTCCGGTCCGCGCTCGCCCCGCGACCGTGAGCACACCCGCGACGACGACGAGCTGGACGACCGAGAGCACCGCGGCCGCCCGCAGGTCGAGGAACTGCGTCGTCTGGACCCAGATCTCGGTCTCGATCGTGCCGAACTGCAGCCCGCCGAGCACCAGGACGGTGCCGAAAGCGGTCGCGCAGAACAGGAAGGTCAGCGACGCCGACGACGCGATCGCCGGCGCGAGCGCCGGCAGCGTGACCGTGCGGAACGCGCGCCACGGCGAGGCGCCGAGCGCACGGGCCGCCTGCTCGGCGCGCGGGTCGAGCCGTTCCCACAGCCCGCCGACGCCGCGCACCACCACCGCGTAGTTGAAGAACACCAGCGCCGCGACGATCGCCGCGAACGTCCCGTCGAGGTGCAGGAACCCGAGCGGCCCGCCCTCGACCAGCAGCGACCGGAACGCCACGCCGACCACGACCGTCGGCAACACGAACGGCACCGTGACCAGCGCGCGCACCGCCGCACGGCCCCGGAACGACCGGCGGTGCAGCACGTAGGCGCCGGGCACGCCGAGCAGCACGCTGAGCGCCGTCGCGAGCCCGGCCTGCGCGAGCGTGAGCCCGACGATCCGCCACGTCCGCGGCCGCGCGAACACGTCGGCGAAGCCCGACAGGTCGAGCCGGCCGTCGACCACGAACCCCTTGGCCAGCATGACCACCACGGGCCACGCGAAGAACACCGCGAGGAACGCGAGCGGCACGGCGACCGCGAGCGCCCACAGCAGCGTGCGGAGCCCACGACCGTGGGCGCGACGACGACCCGGCGCGAGGACGGTGGTCCCCTCCGGGGGCGCGGTCGGTGCGCGCCGGGTCGTCGTGAGCGTCATGTCAACGGCTCACCATCAGGTCAGAGGTCACCATCAGGTCAGAGGTCACCATCAGGTCAGAGATCACGGTCAGCCGATCACGGTCTCGGACCAGTCCTCGAGCCACTGCGCGCGGTTCTCGGCGACCTCGACGGGGTCCACCTCGTACGGCTGCTCCGCGAGCGGCGCCCACTGCGCCCAGTCGGCCGGCAGGTCCACCGTCGTGCTCACCGGGTACATGTACATGGTCGTCGGGATCTGCTCCTGGACCTCGTCGGAGAGCAGGAAGTCGAGCAGCTCCTGCGCGCCGCGCGGGTTCTTCGCGTGCGCGAGCACGCCCGCGTACTCGACCTGGCGGAAGCACGTGTCGAGCAGCGCACCCGTCGTCGGCTCCGTGCCGCCCTCGGGCACGGTGTACGGCGGCGAGCTCGCGTAGGACAGGACGATCGGGCGCGGCCCGCCCCCGCCGCCGCCCGAGAAGTCGGTGAAGTACGCGTCCGACCAGCCCTCGGCGACCTTGAGCCCGTTGTCCTTCAGCGCCGACCAGTAGTCCTGCCATCCGTCGCCCTGCGCGGCGATCGTCGTGAGCAGGAACGCGAACCCGGGCGACGACGTCACGGCGTTCGGCACGACGAGCAGGTCCTTGTATTCGGGCTCGGTCAGGTCGTCGAGCGTGACCGGTTCGGCCACGCCGTGCTCGTCGAACCACGCGTGGTCGACGTTGAGGCACACGTCGCCGTAGTCGATCGCGGTCAGCTCGTTCCCGTCGCCGAACGCGTGCTGCGCCGCGTCCGCGGCGGCGGGGACCGCGCTGCTGTACGGGACGACGACGCCCTCGTCGACCACGCGGCTCGCGAACGTGTTGTCGATCCCGAACGCGAGGTCGCCCAGCGGCGCGTCCTTGGTCAGGACGAGCTGGTTGACGAGCGTGCCGGCGTCCCCCGGCTGCACGACCTCGACCTGGATGCCCGTGCGCGCGGTGAACTCGTCGAGCTGACCGTCGGCCAGCGAGAACGAGTCGTGCGCGACGATCGTGACGGTGCCGGACGCGGGTGCCTCGCTCGCCCCGGTCTCGGCGCCGCCCGGTGCCGGTTCGTCGGACCCGCACGCGGCGAGCGTGAGCCCGGCCGCGAGCGCGACGGTGCTGGTGAGCGCGACGCGTGCCGCGCGGCTCCGCGAGAGAGATCTCGCCATGGGTGGTGCTCCTCCTCGGTTGCAGGAGGGGTTCGCCGTGCGCGCCGGCACCCGTGGGCGACGACGACCACGGAGATGAGAAGCCCGACTCCCTACGCCGGTATCAACCGGATCAGGTTCGAGGGTCTGCGGTTGGTCCGCACTCTCAGCGTCCCGGCGGTTGCCCGCCCTGACGCTCCCCTGTCGTTCGCCGCCGATACTAGCCCTTCGACGACAGGGGAACGCTCAGTGGTCCGGGTGCTCCGGGTGGTCAGGCCGCCGCGCGGGTGGTCCGGCGCCGCAGCAGCAGGACGCCGCCGCCCGCGAGCACCAGGGCGAGGGCCAGCGCGAGCAGGCCCGCGACCGTGGCGCCGGTGGTGGCGAGCGGGTCCTCGTCGACCGGGACGGTGACCTGGTCCGTGTCGTTGGACGGGTCGGTGTCCTCGGCCGGGCTCGTGACCGACGCGACGTTGGTGACCGACGGCGTGGCCGCCTCGCCCACCGCGACGACGAGCCGCACCTCGACCTGCTCGCCGACGCCCAGGCCGTCGAGCGTGCACGTGACGAGCCGGCCGTCGGCCGCGCACGCCTCGTCGGACGCCGCCGTGCTCGCGGAGACGAACGTGAGGCCCGCGGGCAGGTCGTCGGTCACGGTGATCGGTCCGGGGTCGGGCGCCGGGCCGGCGTTGGTGATCGTCAGCACGTAGGTGCCGTGCTGGCCCACCCGGAGACGCTCGCCGTCCAGGACCTTGGTGATCGCCAGGTCGACGAGGGCCGGCACGTCGACGGTGTCGTCGTCCGTCGCCGTCGCGCCGCCCGGCTCGTCGGGCGACGGCGTCGAGCTCGCCGCGTCGACCACGTTCACCACGCTCGGGTAGGCCGCCGCGGTGACCAGGACGTCGACGTGCACGGCGGGTGCCGTGGCGCCCGCCGCGAGCTCGTCGCGCAGGCACAGCACCGGGGTGCCGGAGTCGTCCGGCGCGCCCGTGGCGCAGGTCCAGCCCTGACCGTCCGCTCGCACGCCCGTGACCTGCAGCGACGCCGGGACGACGTCGGAGAGCGTCACGTCGCGTGCCACCGACGGACCCGCGTTCGACACGACGAGGTCGAACGTGAGCGACCCGCCCACGCGTGCGGTGCCGCGGTGCGACTTGACCACCGCGAGGTCCGCGAGTGCGTCCGAGCCGCTGGTCACGGTGTCGGTGTTGTTGTCCTCGTCGGGGTCCGGCGTGCTCGAGGTGACCACCGCCGTGTTCTCGACGTCCCCGGTCAGACCGGGGGCGACGTCCACGACGATCTCCACCCACACCACCGTCGCCGCGACGAGCGGGCCGTCCAGCGCGCACTCGACGTCACCCGTGCAGTCCCAGGTCGAGCCGGTCGACGAGGCCGCGACCTCGCGGAACGTGAGCCCGGCGGGCAGGTCGTCGGTGACGACCACGTCCATCGCGTCCGACGGGCCCAGGTTCGTCACGCGCAGGCGGTAGGTGCCGGTGCCGCCCGCGAGCGGCTCGTCGACGACCGTCTTGGCGATCGCGAGGTCCGCCAGGGTTCCCGGCGTGACGGCCGCGTCGTCCTGGTCGGGCTCGTCGCCCGCGCCCTCGCCGCTCGCACCGTCCGGCTGCGGCGTCAGGCCCGGGAACACGTCGACGACGTTGCGCAGCTCGGTCGTCGCGCCGGAGTCGACCGTCGCGGTCACGGTGATCGCCGGAGCCGGCCCGACGAGCAGGTCCTCGTCGCGCTCGCACGTGATGCGGTCGGCGTCGGTGGTGCAGACCCAGCCGTCGCCCGTGGCCGTCGCGCCGTGCACGCCGGCGGGCAGCGTGTCGGCGACGACGATCGGCGTGTCCGCGTCGGCGCGCGAGGTCGACGGACCGTGGTTCGTGAGCTGCACGTCCCACGTGATCGTGCCGCCCGCGACGACCTCGTCGACCGGCGTGGTGACCGTCTTGACGACGCCGAGGTCGGCCAGGCCGGTCACGCTCACGTCGTCGGTGCCCGTGTCGGCGAGCACCTCGTCGTCGGGCTGCGGCGTGACGCCGGGCGTGACGGTCGCGGTGTTGGTCACGGTGCCGAGCAGGTCGGCATCGAGCAGCACCGGCAGGTCGACCTGCACCGCGGCGCCGTCGACGAGCGTCGTCGGACGTTCGCAGCGGACCGTCTCCTGCGTGAGTCCGCCGACGACCACGGGGTCACCCGCGGCGCAGGTGAACCCGCCGCCGGTCACGGTTCCGTCGTCACCGGGCGCGAACGTCACACCCGCGGGCAGCGTGTCGACGACGACGATCGGGTCGTCCGCCGTGGCGCGCGAGTCGGACGGTCCGCCGTTGGTCACCGTGAGCGTCCAGGTGAACGGCTCACCGGCCACCGCGACGCCCGCGTGCGACTTGGTCACGCCCAGGTCGGCGAAGGTCACCACGTCCACGTCGGCCGTGTCGGGGTCGCTGTCGCCCGTCAGCGGCGAGGACGCGTACGCGGTGTTGGTGTACGTGCCCGCGTCCGCGGCCGCGTCGACGATCGTCGTGATCGTCAGCGTCGGCGCGTCGGCGCCGGCCACCAGGGTCGCGGTGCCGTCGCCCAGCGTGCAGGTGACCTCCTGGTCGACCGCGTCGCACGCCCACAGCGGGCTGCCGGCCGTCGACGACGAGTCGTAGCTCAGCCCCGTCGGCAGGGTGTCGGTGATCGTCACCGGGCCCAGCACGTCCGACGGCCCCTCGTTGGTGACGACGAGGTCGAACGACGCGGGGTCGCCCGCGCGCACGGTCTGCACGTCGGGCGTCTTGGCGATGGTCAGGGTCGCCGCCGTGTCGACGGTGATGGTGGCGTCGTCCGAGTCGCCCGTCGGGCCCTCGCCGTCCACGTCCGGCGTCGTCGACGCCACGTACGCGGTGTTCACGATCGTCGTGCCGTCCGCGACACCCGAGCGCACGCGCGCGACGACGGTGATCTCCACCGGGTCGGCCGACGGCAGCAGGTCGCCGATGGTGCACGTGACCGTCTGGCCGACGATCGCGCACGCGTCGTCGTGCCCCGCCCAGGTGGCCGAGACCGGCTCGAGCCCGCTGGGCAGCGTGTCCGTCACGACCGTCGCCGCGGCCACCGAGGGGCCGGCGTTCTCGACGACGAGCGCGTAGGTCACGCCGTCCGGGTCACCCGCGACGACCGTCGTCGGGTCGGCGTCCTTCGTGATCGACAGGTCCGCGGCGCGGACCACCTCGACCACGTCGTCGGCCGTGTTCGGCCAGTCGTCGTCGCCCTCGTCGAGCGTGGGCGGGCCGGCGACGCGCGCGGTGTTCGTGTACGTGGCGGGCAGTGCGTCGTCCGCGACGGCGACCGGGACCTCGATCGTCCAGTCGTCGCCGACGTCCAGGCCGCCCGCGAGCGTGCAGGTGACGACCTGGGCGACCGCGGTGCACGTGCCCGCGTCCGCGGTGACCGTGCCGGAGACCGGCAGCCCCGAGGGGACGGTGTCGGCCATCGTGATCGGGCCGGGCGCGTCGGCCGGGCCGTGGTTCGTCACGACGATCGTGAACGTCGTCCCGGTGCCCGCGACCAGCTCGTCGCCGTCGTGCACCTTGGTGATGCCGAGGTCGGCGATCACCGTCGGGCCCGTGGTGACCGTGTCGTCGTCCTGGTCGTCCTGCCAGTCGGAGCCCACCACTGCGGTGTTCACGATGTCCTGCGTCACGCCCGGGTCGATGTCGACGTCGAACGTGAACGTCGTCGCGGCCGCGGCGCCGACCGCGAGGTCGGTGCCGAGCTCACAGGTCACGTCCGTGGTGCCCGTGCAGGTCCAGTCGTCGTCGGAGACGACGTACCCGGCGAACGTCAGCCCGTCGGGCAGCTCGTCGGTCACGACGACCCCGCGCGCGACCGACGGTCCGCCGTTGGCGACCGTGATCGAGTACGTGCCGGTCTCGCCCGCGCGCAGCTCGCCGACGATGTCCTTGTCGATCGTCAGGTCCTCGGCGTGCGTGACCGCCGTGCTCGTCGAGTCGGTGTCGGGGTAGGTGTTCGCGCCCTGCGGGGTCACCGGGGTCACCGTGGCCTGGTTGACCAGCGGGCCGTCGGCAGCGACGAGCGTGTCGTCGACCGTGCCCGTGACCTGCACGGAGAACGAGCCGTTCACCGCGAGGTCCGTGGTGCGCCGACACGTCAGCGCGGTGCCCGTGATCTCGTCGCACGTCGCGCCGGTCGGGGTCACGGTGCTCACCGTGACGCCCGCGGGGAGCGTGTCGGCGACGACGATCGGGGCACCGACCGTGCCGCGCGACACCGACGGACCGCGGTTGGTCACCGTGACGGTCCACGTGATCGACCCGCCCGCCGCGACGCTCGTCGGGCCGGTCTTGACCAGCTCGAGGTCGGCCACGGTGGTCACGGTCGCGGTGCTCGTCGCCTCGTCGTTCGCCGGGTCGTCGTCGTAGGTCCGCGCGTCGACCGTCACGTCGTTCGTCGCCGTCGTGCCGGACGGGACGTCCGCGTCGATCGCGACGGCCACGACGAACGTCGCGGTCGCGTCGACGGCGAGCGTGCTGCCGTAGGTGCAGCGCGCGTCGGTCGACAGGTCGCCGCTGGGCGACGAGCACGACCAGCCGGTTCCGGCCACGGAGACCACCTCGACGCCGGCGGGCAGCGGGGTCAGCACGTCGTCCACGACGACGCCCACCGCGGGGTCCGGACCGTGGTTCGTCACCGTCACGGTCCACGTGTTCGTCGACGTGCCGGCCACCCAGGTGCTGTGCACCTTGCGGACCTCGAGGTCCGCGGTGTGGATGCGGGCCGTCGCGCTGCCCGAGGTGCCGATGTACGAGCCGTCCCCGCCGTCGTACGAGTCGCCGCCCGCGGGGTCGGTCACGCGCGCGGCCTGCGCGGTGTTGGTGTGCGCCACGGCCGAACCGGCCGACGTGGCCGCCGCCGGGAGCGGCGTGGCCGCGTACCGGATCACGAGCTGCTGGCCGGGAGCCAGGTTCAGCGCGGCGCCGCCGACGGTGGTCCACGTCAGGGTCTGGCCGACGGCGGTCGGGTTCGCGAGCGGCTGCTGCGCACCCGCACCCACCTGGTAGGTGGCGCTGCCGGCGACGAACGTCCAGCTCGCGGGCAGCACGTCACGCACGTCGACCGTGCGCGCGGTACCTGCGCCGGCGTTGGTGAGCGTGATCCGGTACGCCACCTCGTCGCCCACGTACACCGGGTTGGCCGTGACCTGGGTCTTGGCGGTGTTCACGAGCGGGAGCTGCGGCGTGATCGTCGCGGTCGCCGCGGCGCTCGGGCCGTACTCGCGGCCACCCGTGGCCAGCGACGCCCACTCGTCGGCGACGACCGAGTTCGTCAGCGCCGTGCCGTCCAGGTCGTCGGAGTCGGCGAGGCGGGCCGGATAGGTGCGCGTCGCGGTCGCGCCCGGCGCGATCGACGCGACGGACCACGTGATCGTGCGCGCGGTCGCGTCCCAGGTGCCGCCGCCGACGAGGTCGCCGTCGACCGCCGGCACGCCGCCCGCGGTCAGCGGGACCACACCCGCGGGCACGGTGTCCACGACGACGACGACGTACGCGGTGACGTCGCGCGGCGACGTGCTGCCGGCCTGTGCGGTCACGGTGTACGTGACGACCTGCCCGGGCTCGACCGTGCTGTCGCTGACCGACTTGCCGACCGTCACCACCGGCTCGTGGATCACGACGGTGTCGGTGCCCAGCGCGTTCGTCGACTCGAACGTCGTGGCCGCGCCGACCGTCCGGGACGCCGCCGTCGTGAACCAGCCGAGCGACGCGGAGTTGGTCGCGGACTCGCCCGCGTCGAGGACGCCCGCGGGGGCCACCGTCGAGGTGTAGGTGAGGGTCACGTAGCGCACCGAGGTGCTCGCCGCGACGTCGCCGAACAGCCACGCCACCTTCGTCGGGCCCGTGCCCTGCGTGTCGAACGTGGCCGCGTCGCACACGGCCTGCCAACCCGTCGCGCCGGTGCACGTGAGCGTCGCGGTGCCGACGGCCGGGTCGAGGCCGGCCGGGACCGTGTCGAGCAGCGCGAGGTCGTAGAAGTTCGCGTTCGCCGGGATGGTCGCGTTCACCGTCCAGGTGATGACGTCACCCGGCACGGCCGTCTCGCGGTCCGCGAGCTTCGAGCCGGCGGGCCGGACGACGCTGACCGTGGCGCTGTCGTTGGCGGTGAGCGAGCGCTCGTTCGCGATCCCGTTGCCGCCGTTGTTCAGGGTCGAGCCCGTGAGGTCCGCCCGGTTGGTGTAGCCGACGCCCGAGCCGGCGGTCGGGTCGACCGTGGCCTGGTAGGTGAGCACCCGGGTGCCCGCGGAGGTCGTCGCGGTCACCGAACCGGCCGCCCACGTGATCGTCGTGCGGCCCGCGGGACACGTGGGCGTGCCCGCGCTCGTGCCCAGGGTGGCCTCGGCCGGCAGCGACGACGCCACGACCGTCAGGCCCGGCGGCACGCAGTCCACGACGACCGCGTCGTGCAGCGGCGGGCGGTTGGCGGAGTTGGTGATCGTGACGCGGTACGTCACGGTGTCGCCGGCGCCCACCGTCAGCGGGTCGACCGGGCTGCCCGAACCGTTCAGCGGCGTCTTGACCACCGCGGCGGTCGGCAGCACCACGCGCACGGGCGCGTCGGCGAAGCCACGGTTGACGTCCGTCGTCGCGGCCGCGGTGTCACGGCTCCACAGCGTCGCCGTGTTCAGCGGGGTCGAGGCGTGGGTGTTCTGGCTGACGTCCGCGATGCGCACCGTCAGGTCCACCGCGAACACCTGGTCCGCCGCGGTCGCGTTGGTCCACGTCGCCGGGAACCGGAGCTCGCCCGTCGTCGTGCTCAGGCAGAACGTGGTGCCGCTCGGGGTGCAGCCGACCACCGTGCTCACGGTGACCCCGGCCGGCATCGGGCCGACCGCCACGCCGGTGATCACGAACCGGCCGTTGGCGGGCAGCGTGTCGACCAGCCTGCCGGCGAACACCGACGTCCCCGGCCGGACGGTCGCCGCGTAGCGGAACGTCGCCAGCTCGCCGACCGTCGCGTCGCCCGAGGCGTTGTTGCTCTCGGTGATCGAGGTCGACGTCAGCGTCTTGGTGACCGCCGCGCCGGGCAGGAACACGCGCGCCTGCGCGTTCGCGGCGGGAGCGTTCGGCTCGTCGGGGTCGGCCAGCGAGTTCGCGGGCACGTAGGTCACGGGTTCGGCCCCGGGCCTCCCGTCCGTCGTCGGGGACGTGTACGCGACGACCGAGGCGTCGTTGACGTGCACCGAGCCGATGGACAGCGGGCTCGGCACCCGCACCTGCAGGTCGAACAGGACGGACTCACCGACGGTGAGCAGCGCGTCCGCGCCCAGGTCGGCGCCGTCGAGCGTGACCTGCACGGCGTCGCGTCCGGCGGCGGGTCCGTCGGTCAGCGTCACGCAGGTCAGGGCCGGGTCGACGACGTCGGCGCACGTGAAGCCCACGGGAAGCGCGTCCCACAGCTCGACCGAGTCGATCGGGTAGTCGGTCTGGTCCGCCACGTCGCCCGCGTGGGTGGCCGTCAGGTGGTACGTGACGACCTCGCCCTCGCGGGTCTGCTGGTTCGCGGACGTCCCGGTGTCCGTGGTCACCGTCTTCGCGAGGGTGACGGGTGCGGCCGGCAGCACGCCGAACTCCACCTCGGCGCGCTGCGAGCTCACGCGGCCCTGCGCGTCGCTCGAGCGGAGCTTGGCCAGGTTGCCCAGCACGTCCAGGTCGGAGGGGTCCACGCTCGTCACCTGCGCGACGAGCTGCGCGGTGACCGTCGCTCCGGCGGGCATGAACCGCGCGTCGCCGATCTCGTCGCCGAGCACCCAGGCCGAGTCGCCGGGCACCTGCTCGACGTCGAACGCCGGGCTCTGGTGCACGATGCCGCCGTCGACGAAGGTCATGCCCGTCGGCACGAAGTCGCGCACCAGGGCGTCGCGCAGCGCCACGCCCGGCGCCGCGGTGACGGTCACCTGGAAGCAGACGAGGTCGCCGAGCCGCACCACGGGCGTGCCCGTCGTCGTCCACTCCGCGGACGTGTAGGCGGGGCACGACCCGTACCCGGAGATGGGCTGACGCGTCGTGTTCGGCCAGACCTTCTTGACGAGCGACGGCGCCTGCGTGCCCACACCGGCCGACGAGTCGTCGGTCACGGCCAGGTCGCCGGACTCCGGGCTGCCGGCCGCGGGCGAGGTCAGCCCGTCGACCTGCGCCTCGTTGCCGAACTCGTCCCCCGTCGAGGTCGGTGAGCCGTCGGCGTGCTGGGCGCGCAGGTAGGTGTCGTAGGTGACGGTCGCCGTGCCGTTGGCCGCGACGTCGTCGAGCGTGAGCAGCAGCGTGAACGTGCCGTCCGCGTTCGCGGTGGCGCTCGTCATCGTCGCGCCGGCGGTGTCCCGCGTCTCCAACGCCGAGCAGTCCGCGGGCCAGGTGCCCAGGAGCGTCGTGCCGGGCTCGACGAACGGGCACGTGCCGTCCGGGAGCGTGTCCGTCACCGTGAGGCCGGACGCGTCGACGTACTGGCTGACCCGGACCTCGAGCGTGAACGTGGCCGTGCCGCCGACGACGAAGTCCGTCGCCGACGTGGACTTGTGCAGCGCCACGTCCATCACGCGCACCGTGTGCTCGGTCTCGACGGTGACGGCCGTCGTCGCGTCGTCGTCGACCTCGCCCTGGTAGGTGCCGGTCAGGCTCGCGCGGTTCGTCGCGGCGACGCCGTCCGGGTCCTGCCTCGTCGAGGAGCCCGTGAACGTACCGTCCGCCGCGAGCTCGTCGGTCCCCGCGGCCGCGTGGTAGCGGATCTCGACCGTCGTGCCGGCGGGCACGTCGCCGAGGTCCCAGACGACGACGGTCACCGGCCGGCCCTCGTCGTCCGTGCCGGTCGTCTGCGAGACGAGCGTGGCGCAGTCCGCGGGGAGGTCCACCGACACGCAACCGAGGAAGTGCAGCTGCGCGGGCACCAGGTCGGTGACCACGACGGCGGCGGTCCCCGCCGCCTCGGCGGTCCGCACCTGCAGCGTGTACGTGGTGACGTGGTCGTCGAGCCCGCGCAGCAGCTCGCTCTCGGTGCTCGGCTCGGACTTGGTCAGCTCGACCGGGGCGACCAGCACGCTCGGGGCGTCGGTGGCCCGGGCGTCGTCGCCCGTGACGACCGCGCCGCCGGGCGTGATGACGACCTTGGGCACCTTGCGCTCGTCGGCCGAGCCGTAGACGCCCGTGGCGACGTCGATCGTGCTGCCCACCGGGAAGAGCGCCTCGTCGGGGTCGACCTCGAAGCCGATCGTCGTGGCCGCGCCCGCCGGGAGATCGGTGACGTTCGACCAGACGAGCACCCAGTACCAGGTGCTCGGGTCGAGCGGGTCGGGGGTGACGCGGTGCTCCTGCGGGTCTCCCGGCGCGCCCGCCGCGGGTGCCGCCGGCGTCGTCGAGCCGGGGACGTACGTGACCCCGGGGGGCAGCGTCGCGACGAACGTGACGTTGTAGGCGATGTCCGCCGCAGCCCCGGCGTTCCCCGCCACGAACGTGATCGTCGCGTCCTCACCCGCGAGCACGCTCGCCGAGGTGCCGTCGTGGCCGAGCGTCAGGGTGCCGACCGCGGCTCCCGCCGCCGGTGCGGTCGCCACCGCCGCGGCGACCGTCGCGACGGTGCCGATGCCGAGCGCGAGCGCCCAGACCGCGATCGAGGCCACCCAACGGCGGGCGACGTGCTGACGGGGTGAAGGGTGGGCGCGCACGAGACTGGACCTCCGGCAGGCAGCTTTGTCTCGACCCTAGCCAGTTGCCTCGGGCATTCCCCCTGGTCAGATGCCGTTATTCCGGAGGATTCGGAGGAATCCGGCGGGTGAGGATGCTCACGTCCGGCCGGATCTGGGACGTTGCACCCCCGCCGCGTCGCCCTCCCCTCGACGGCGCCGTCGCCGCGATCGCGCTAGCGTCGGGGTCATGCCGGAGAAGCCCTCGTCGCCCTCGGTCGCCATGATCGCCGGGCTCGCCGCCGCCGCCCTCGCGACGTGGGTCGCGACCGCCGTCGTCAAGCAGTCCTGGCAGGTGGTGCGCGGGCACGAGCCGCCGAAGGCCGACGACCCGCACGGCGCGGCGCTCGGTGAGGTGGTCCTCGCGGCCGCGCTCACCGGTGCGGCGGCCGCCGTCGCGCGCGTCCTGGCGACCCGCGGCACCGCACGGTTCACCGCCGGTCGTTGGGAGGAGCCGCTGATCGGCGGCGACTCCGACGACTGAGCCGAGCTGGACCCGTTCGACCGGCCCGGTCAGGGCGCGAGCGACGGCCGCTGCGTGATGCCGAACACCTCGCGCAGCGCGCGCTTGGCCGCGAACCAGCCGCCGAGCCCGTGCACGCCGGGGCCCGGCGGTGTCGACGCCGAGCACAGGTAGACGCCCTCGACGCCGGTCGCGTACGGGTCGGGCCGCGCGCTGGGGCGCGCGAACATCTGCCGGATCGTCGTGGCACCCGCGGCGATGTCGCCGCCCACGAGGTTCGCGTTGTGCCGCGCCAGGTGCGCGGCGGGCACGCACCGGCTCGCGACGACGACGTCGCGGAACCCCGGCGCATACGACTCGATGTGTGCGGTGACCGCCTCGGTCACGTCGACGTCCGAGCCGTGCGGCACGTGCGCGTACGCCCACAGGGGCCGATGCCCGCCGACCACGCGCGTGCCGTCGACGACCGTCGGGTCGCTGACCAGCGTCATCGGTCGTTCGGCGTGCCGGCCCGCGGCCACCGCGGCCTCGGCCGCGACCATCTGCCGGCGCGTGCCGCCCACGTGCACCGTCCCGGCGCGCGCGACCCCCGGCGCCGCCCACGGCACGGGCGCGGAGAGCACGAAGTCGACCTTGGCGGCGCCGTCGCCGTACCGGAAGGCCGACAGCGTCCGGCGCGCGTGCGCCGGCAGGTCGTCGCCGAGCACCTCGACCAGCGTGCGCGGTGTGGTGTCGAACAGGTACGCGTGCGCGTGCGGCAGGTCCGTCCGGGAGCGCACCCGCTCGCCCGTGCGCACGACACCGCCGTGCGCCTCGAGGTCGGCGCGCAGCGCGTCCGTGATCGCGCGCGAGCCTCCCTGCGGGATCGCCCAGCCCGCGCCCGCGTGACCCAGCGCCGCGAGCAGCAGCGCCGTGCCGGCGGACGCGAACGACGGCAGGGGCGTGATCGCGTGCGCGGCCACGCCGGTCAGCAGCGCGGGTGCGACCTCGTCGGCGAACCGCCGGTCCCACGCGCGCGTGCCCTGCTCGAGCACCGCGAGGCCGAACCCGGCCGCCGTCGTCAGGCCGCCCGGCAGCAGTCCCGGCGGGATGCTCCGCTTGTCTCCCATCGCGACGCGCACCACGTGCTCCCAGTGCGCCGCGAGCGGTCCGACGAGCCGCTGCCACGCGGGGCCGTCGACGCCGAGCCCGTCGACGGTGCGCGCGAGGTCCCGGTAGGCCAGCCCGGCGCGGCCGCCCGGCAGCGGCTGCGCGAACGAGACCTCCGGCGTCAGGAGCCGCACCCCGCGCGCCGGCAGGTCGAACCCGCGGAAGAACGGCGAGGCCCACGCCATCGGGTGCACCGCGGAGCAGATGTCGTGCACCAGCCCGTCCGCCAGACCCAGGCCGAGCGTGCGCGCGCCGCCGCCCGTGGTCGGCTGCGCCTCGAGCACCGTGACGCCGAGCCCCGCGCGCGCGAGCGTCACCGCCGCTGCGAGCCCGTTGGGTCCGGACCCGACCACGACGACGTCGGTGTGCCCTGCCCGCTGCCCCCGCACGCGCGCCTCCGCCCGCTGGTCGTCCAACCATCCAACCACCCCACGCCCCGCGACCGCCGTGCACCCACCCCCGCCCAGCGTCCACAGACCTCATGGGTGGCTGCGGACCGCCGGAGCGTCTGCGGACCGCCGGAGTGTCTGCGGACCGTGCCACGGCGGGGTCCGCAGACGTTGCGCGGGTCCGCAGACGTTGCGCGGGTCCGTAGACGTTGCGCGGGTCCGGGGGCGTTCTGGGCGGTCCGGGGCGAGGGGCCGGCCTGACGACGCCTCGGCGCGTCAGTCGTCGGCGTCGCGCTCGACGGCCTCGGAGAGGTCGCGCGTGAGCTCGTCGGTGACGAGCAGCTCGCTGTGCACCTTCCCCGTGCGGTAGCCCGCGCGGCCCACCATGTGCGCCGCCACCGGGGCCGTGAGCAGGCCGAACACCGCCACGAGGACGAGCGCCCACACCGCACCTCCCGAGCGCAGCCGCAGCGCGAGCCCGACGAGCACGAGGATCAGCCCGAGCGTCTGCGGCTTGGTGCCGGCGTGCATGCGCGCGAGCAGGTCCGGGAAGCGCGCCGCGCCGACGCCCGCCGCGAGCACGAAGAACGCACCGCCGAGCAGGCAGAGCGCCGAGGCGACGTCCGCCACCAGTCCCCAGTCGCTCGCCGTCATCGCACCTCCCCCTCCGCACTGCCGCCGTGGTGCTCGTCGGGCACGCGCCCTGCGCGCATCTCGTCGAGCTCCGCCTTGCGCCGCGCGGCCTCCTCGACCGCGATCTCCTCGCGCGTGCGCACGCGCCCCTCGCCCTCGGGCTCGACCGCCGCGAACCTCGCGATCGTCACCGACCCCACGAACCCGACGAGCGAGAGGACGACCAGCACCGGCACCACGTCCGTGCGTCGCTCGACGGCCGCGTACAGCGCGACGGCGGCGATCACCGCGGTGACCGTGATGTCGAGCGCGACCGTCCGGTCGAGCATCGTCGGGCCCTTCTCGGCGCGGAAGATCGAGCACGCCGCACCCACCGCGATGAGCACGCCGGCCACGAGCACGACCCACGTCATGCGTCCACCCCCGTCTGCTCACGGCGCCTCGACAGACCGGCGGCCTTGAGCTCTGTCTCGGACGCGAACGCCCGCAGCACGCGCTCCTCCTGGTCGAGGACCGCCTGCCGCGCGGTCTCGATGCCCCCCGCGAGGTCGACGTCGAGCACGTGCAGGTACAGCACGCCCGTCAACCGGTGCGCCTCGACGACGAGCGAGCCCGGCACGAGCGAGCAGAGCTCGGCGGTCATCGTCAGGTAGAGGTCGGAGTGCGAGCGCAGCTGCACGCCGATCACCGCGCCGCGCGGTACGTAGCCCGGCCGCAGCGCGATCGCCGCGACCTCGAAGGATGCCCGCACGAGGTCCATCGCGAACCGCCCGGCCAGCCTCGCGATGCCGATCGGGTGCAGCCGCCCGTGGAAGTCGATCGGCGCCATCCGCAGCGTGGTCGTCACGACGATCGCGAGCAGCGCTCCCGCGAGCACGTTCGCGACCGTCAGGTCGCCCCACAGGAAGACCCAGACGACGGTGAGCCAGACGACCGTGCCCCAGGAGAGGCGCGGCCGCGCGCGGCGGGGGTGCAGGCTCACGAGCCGTCACCGCCCACGGTCGCCGACGGCGTCGGGTCGGGGGCGACGGCGTCGGCTTCGTCGGCGGCCTCGGCGGACTCGCCCTCACCGCGCTGGCCGTCGGGCAGCACCGCGTAGATGTACGGCGTGCGCGTGCGCAGCGCGTCCGCCGCGCGGTGCGTGTAGGAGTACAGCGGCCCGCCGGCGAACGTGAGGACGAGCCCGACGACCACGAGCGCCGCCGCCGGACCGACCATGCCGAACGGCATCCCGACCGGCCTCGGCTGGTCGGACGGGCTCTGCCAGAACGCCTTGTTCCAGGCCTTGACCAGCGCGTACAGCGTCAGCAACGACGTCACGACGGACCCGACGACCAGGACGTACGACAGCCCGGTCCCGGCTTGTACACCCGCCTGGAGAAGTCCGAGCTTGCCGAGGAACCCGGACATCGGCGGGATGCCCGCGAGGTTCATGGCGGGCACGAAGAACAGCACGGCGAGCACGGGTGTGGCCTTGGCCAGACCGCCGAGCCGGGTCAGCGACGTCGAGCCGCCCACACGCTCGACGAGCCCGACGACGAGGAACAGTGCCGTCTGCACCGTGATGTGGTGCGCGACGTAGTAGATCGCCGCGGTCCAGCCCGCGTCCGACGACAACGCGATGCCGAACACCATGAACCCGATGTGGCTGACCAGCGTGAACGACAGGAGTCGCTTGATGTCGTCCTGCGCCACGGCGCCGAGGATCCCGACGAGCATCGTCGCGAGCGCGACCCACATGAGCACGTCGTCGAGCCGGCCGTCGGGGAACAGCAGCGTCTGCGTGCGGATGATCGCGTACACACCGACCTTGGTGAGCAGGCCGGCGAACACCGCGGTCACGGGCGCCGGCGCCGTCGGGTAGGAGTCGGGCAGCCACGACGAGAGCGGGAACACGGCCGCCTTGACCGCGAACGCGAGCAGCAGCAGGACCTGCAGCACCAACCGCACTCCCGGGTCGATCTCGGGCAGCCTGATCGCGAGCTGCGCGAGGTTCATCGTGCCGGTCGCGGCGTAGATCGAGGCTAGCGCGACGAGGAACAGCACCGAGGACAGCAGCGCCACGACGACGTAGATCGTCCCGGCGCGGATCCGGTCGCGCGTGCCGCCGAGCGTGATGAGCACGAACGACGCGGCCAGCAGGATCTCGAACCCGACGTAGATGTTGAACAGGTCACCCGACAGGAACGCGTTCGCGACGCCCGCGGTCAGCACCAGGTAGGTCGGGTGGTAGATCGAGATCGGCGCGGACTCCTCGTCGTCGTCGCGGCCCTGCGCGAGCGAGTAGAGCAGGACGCACAGCGTCACGGCCGACGAGATGCTCAGCATCAGCGCCGAGAGCCGGTCCGCGACGAGGTTGATCCCGACCGGTGCGGCCCAGTCGCCCACGTCGACCACCAGCGGACCGTCGTCGGCGAGGACGAGCAGCGCGACGGAGGCCAGCAGCACCAGCGTGAGCGCGCTGACCGAGACGATCGGCTGCACGCGCGGACGGCGGTAGAGCGCGAGCGTCAGCCCCGCGCTGAACAACGGGATCACCACGGGCAGCGGGACGAGCCACGACAGGTCGGTCACGACGGACCCCCCTCACGCCGGTCGTCGGTCTCGTCGCGCGCCTCCTCGGCCTCCTCGTCGAGCGACTGGCCCGACTCCTCCGTGTCGGCGTCCTGCACCGCGCGCAGGTCGATCGCGGCGAGCCGCGCGATGCGCCGGTCCTCGACGTCGTCCTGCACCTCGTCGTGCCGGTTGAGCTGCCAGGACCGGTACGCCATGGCGAGCAGGAACGCGGTCATGCCGAGCGTGATGACGATCGCGGTGAGCACCATCGCCTGCGGGAGCGGGTCGGACATCTGACCCTCGGGCTCGAGCCCGACGATCGGCGGTCGCCCGGCCCGTCCGCCCGCGACGAGGAACAGCAGGTTGGCGCCGTTGCCGAGCAGGATGATCCCGATCAGGACGCGTGACAGCGAGCGCTCGAGCACCAGGTAGACGCCGACGGTGAACATCACCGCGATGGTCACGACCAGCACGAGGTTCGGGGCCATGTCGATCACCGCGCACCCCCCGCCAGGTCGTCGAACGGCTCGTCCTCGCCCGTCTCGGCCCGCCGGTCGAGCTCGGCGCCGAGCGAGCGAAGGATGTCGAGCACGAGCCCGACGACGACGAGGTACACACCGACGTCGAAGAACAGGCTCGTGACGAGCTTGAGGTGGCCGAGCAGCGGGATGTCCACCTCGAAGATCCACGACTCGAGCACCGAGCCGCCGACGAGCATCGCGAGGATGCCCACCCCGGCGGACAGGAACAGCCCGAGCCCGAGCAGCACACCGGGCTGCACGGGTGCGGCCTCACCGAGCTCGTACCGCCCGCCGGCGAGGTAGCGCACGGTGAGCGCGATTCCCGTCACGAGCCCGGCGGCGAACCCGCCGCCGGGGGCGTTGTGCCCGCTGAACAGCAGGAACACCGAGTAGACGATCATCGTGTGGAACAGCAGCCGCACGACGACCTCGAACACCACGGAGCGGCGGTTCGGGGCGAGCGTGCGGCCCGCGCGCAGCCACTCGCGGTCCGTGGCGGCGGCCTCGTTGCGCACCGGGTCCAGGCCGCGGCGCAGCGGTGCCATCGGGTCCGGACCGCCCCACACGGCCCGGTCGCGCATGGCGTCCTCGGCGCGGAAGATCGAGCCCGTACGTCGGGACAGGAAGACGAGCGAGGCGACGCCCGTCGCGGCGACGAGCAGCACCGAGATCTCGCCGACGGTGTCCCACGCGCGGATGTCGACGAGCGTGACGTTGACGATGTTCTTGCCGCCGCCCCAGGTCACGGCCTCGTCGGCGAAGTGCTCCGTGACGGGCAGGTGCACCCGCGCCCCGGGCGCGACGAGCGCGACGCCCGCGACCGTGAGCCCGACGGCGAGGCCGATCGCGAGCCGCAGCCACCGCGAACCGGCGAGCGGCCGGTCGGAGAAGTACGGCGGCAGCCGCCGCAGCGCGAGGACGAACACCACGAGCGTGACGGTCTCGACGAGCACCTGGGTCAGCGCCAGGTCGGGTGCGCCCTGCAGCAGGAACAGGCCCGCGACGGCGTACCCGCCGATGCCGAGCAGGATGACGGCCTTGAGCCGGCGTCGCGCACGGGCGACGAGCACCGCGGAGACGATCGCGGCTGCGGCGAACGCCGCCTGCCCGGGCTGCTCCCACACCCGCACCTCGTCGGGCCAGGACGTCCCGAGCACGGTCGTCACCCCTACCCCCGCGACGAACACCGCGAGCACGATGCCGAGGTACAGCGGCAGCGAGCCGCGCTGCGTGGCCGCGGTGACGTCGGCCGCGACGTCGTCGAGCCGCCGCATGGAGCGCCGGTACACCCTGTCCGCCTCGGGTCCGCGGTACGCACGGGACTGCCAGCGCTCGACCGCGTCGCGCACGACGAACAGCGCCGCACCGGCCGCCAGGATGACGAGCGTGAGCACGAACGTCGGCGTGAAGCCGGCCCAGAGCGCGAGGTGGCCCGGCTCGCCCACCGGGTAGGTGTCCGCGTAGGGCGCCAGCAGGTGCTCGCCGAGCCCGGGCAGCAGCGCGACGCCGAGCCCGAGCAGGCCGAGCACGAGCGCGGGCCAGACGAGCAGGAGCGACGGGTGCGAGATCGGCGCCGGCTCGGCGCCGACGAGGGGTACCGCCTGACGAACGGTGCCGGGGCTGACCGCGCCGTCCTCCTGCGTCGCGACCGACTCCGGCACGAGCGCCGACTCGGGCACGACGGCCGACTTGGTCCCGAACGCGCCCCACCACAGCCGCAGCCCGTACGCGACCGTGAGGACCGACCCGATCGCGACGCACACCAGCACGAGCGTCGCGGCCGAGCCCTGCATCCCGGCGTCGGAACCGAGGTGCTCGATCCCCTCGAGCCCGGCCTCCTTGGCGACGTAGCCCGCGAACGGCGGCAGCCCGATCATGCTCGCGACGCCCAGCGCACCCGCGAGCGCGGTGATCGGCAGCTCCTTGCCGACGCCGGACAGCCGCCGCAGGTCACGTGTACCGGTGGCCGCGTCGACCACGCCGACCACGAGGAACAGCGCCGCCTTGAACATCGCGTGCGCTCCGAGCATCGCGAGCCCCGCGAGCGCGGTCGCGCGCGTCCCGAGCCCGACGAGCAGCGTGATGAGCCCGAGCTGGCTCACGGTGCCGAACGCCAGCACGAGCTTGAGGTCGTGCTGGCGCAGCGCGCGGTAGCCCCCGAGCAGCAACGTCCCGCAGCCGAGCACGATGATCGTCCAGCGCCAGAGCTGGTGCGTCGAGTACGCGGGCGCGAAACGCGCGACGACGTACACGCCGGCCTTCACCATCGCGGCGGCGTGCAGGTATGCGCTGACCGGCGTGGGCGCCGCCATCGCGGCGGGCAGCCAGAAGTGGAACGGGATGAGCGCGGACTTGGTCACCGCGCCCGCGAGCAGGCACGCGATCGCGACCGTCGCGGTCGTGCCACCCGGCGGGTGCGCGATCACCTCGCTCAGCCGGTACGTCCCGGTCGCCTCGCCCAGCAGCACGACCCCGACGAGCATGGCGAGCCCGCCCGCCGTCGTGATGATGATCGCCTGCATCGCGGCCCGCCGGCTCGCTTTGCGTTCCGAGTAGTGCCCGATCAGCAGGTACGACATGACCGTCGTCAGTTCCCAGAAGACGAACATGAGGATCATGTCGTCGGACAGGACGAGCCCGAGCATCGCGCCCGCGAACGCGACGAACACGCCCCCGAACCGGCCCAGACCGTGCGCCGAGGCGGAGAAGTATGCCGAGCAGTAGACGAGAACGAGCGCCCCGACGCCGCCGACGACGAGCGTCATGAACCACGACAGCGTGTCCATGCGGAACGTCAGCTCGAGCCCGAGCTGGGGGATCCAGCTCACCTGCTCGACCGGCATGTGTCCCGCCTGCACGCGGGAGGTCCAGGTCAGCGCCCAGACGGCGGCGCTGGCGGGGGCCAGCGCGAGGACCCAGAACGCCCGCCGCCCCCACAGCCGCACGAGCACGGGCGCAACGAGGGCTGCCGCCAGGTGAACGGCGAGCAGCAGTAGCACGCGTCCGGCTCCGTCCTGTCGGGGGCGGCGTGGTCAGACGTGTTGGTCGAGGGTCATGCGGTGCGAGCACGCCGGGCGGAGGCGTCCGCCCGGCTGCCGATCGACCCGCCAACCTTATCAACGCCCCCACCGCCCTCCCGCCCCACCACCACGACACCCGCGACGAGGAGCCCTCGGGAGCACCTCGACACCACGGGCGCCGCGCGCGCAGGGGGATTCCCTTTCGAGCTGGTACCGGTTCGGCGTCGGTAGGGTCGGCGGGTGAGCGGCTTGCAGTGGGTGTGCCTGGTGGCGGTCGTCGGCGCGACGGTCGTCGGCGTCGCGTTGTTCGTGCGCGGCGCGACGCGGATCGGCCGGACCGCGGCGGTGGGGCGTCCGACGCCGTCCGCGCGCCTGCGGCCGGTCGGACAGCGGCTGCGCACGCTCGCGCGCGAGGTGCTCGGGCACGGTCGGTTCGCCAACCGCCCGTTCGTACGCGCGGCGCACTGGCTGGTCATGGTCTCGTTCGCGGTGCTCGTGGTCACGCTGCTCACGGCGTACTTCCAGATCGTCGACCCGCACTTCTCGCTGCCGCTCGTCGGGCACCTCGTCCCGCTGGAGTGGGCGATCGAGGTGTTCGCCTGGACGTCGCTGGTGGGGATCGTCGGGCTCGTCGCCATCCGGGTCGCGCGCACGCCGCGCACGGGCCAGGACGACTCGACGCGGCGGCGCTCACGGTTCTTCGGCTCGAACAGCGCTCAGGCGTTCTTCGTCGAGGGCACGGTGCTCGTCGTGGTGGTGGCCGTGCTGGTGCTGCGCGGGCTGGAGTACGCGCTCGCGGACCAGGCCGGCTCAGGCACGGCGAACCCGTGGCACTTCCCGTTCACGGCGTGGTTCGGTGCGTCATGGGCGGCCGCGGCCCCGACGACGCTGGAGGCCGCGGTCGTCGTCGTCGCGACCGTGAAGATCGCGGTGTCGATGTCGTGGTTCGTGGTGGTCGGCCTGCAGCCGACGATGGGCGTCGCCTGGCACCGGTTCCTCGGCATCGTCAACGTCTACGCGCGGCGCGAACCGGACGGGGCGCCGGCGCTCGGCCCGCTGCAGCCGCTCGTGCTCGCCGACGGGCGGCCGGTCGACCTCGACGCGCTCGAGGACCTGCCCGACGACGCGCGGCTCGGCGTCGGGGCGATCGAAGACTTCACCTGGAAGGGTCTGCTCGACTTCGCGACGTGCACCGAGTGCGGCCGCTGCCAGGACCAGTGCCCCGCCTGGGCCACGGGCAAGCCGCTGTCGCCCAAGCTGATCACGCTCGCGCTGCGCGACCACGCGGCGGCCACCGCGCCGTACCTCATGACCACGACGGGCGAGCAGCTCGCCGACGACTCGCACCGCGGGCTCGACCTGATCGGGACCGGCGTGATCGACGCGGACGCGCTGTGGGCGTGCACCACGTGCGGAGCGTGCGTGCAGCAGTGCCCGGTCGACATCGAGCACGTCGACGCGATCGTCGACATGCGCCGCTACCAGGTGCTCATGGAGTCCGCGTTCCCCAAGGAGCTCGGCGGCACGTTCACCAAGCTCGAGCGGCAGGGCAACCCGTGGGGGCTGCCCGCCCGTGCGCGGCTGGACTGGGCGAAGGGCCTCGCGTTCGACGTGCCCGTGGTCGGTGCGGACGTCGAGTCGGCGGGTGACGTGGACTACCTGTTCTGGGTCGGCTGCGCGGGCGCGTACGACGACCGCGCCAAGCGCACCACGCGAGCCGTGGCCGAGCTGCTGCACACCGCCGGGGTGAGCTTCGCGGTGCTCGGCGACGGCGAGACGTGCACCGGCGATCCGGCCCGTCGCGCGGGCAACGAGCTGCTCTACCAGACGCTCGCGGCGCAGAACGTCGAGGTCCTCACCGAGGTCGGCGCGCAGCGCATCGTCGTGACGTGCGCGCACTGCTTCAACACGATCAGCCGCGAGTACCCGCAGCTCGGCGGCAGGTTCGAGGTCGTCCACCACACGGTGCTGCTGGAGCGGCTCGTGGCCGAGGGTCGCCTGACGCTGCTGCCCGCCGACGACGAGCGCCGCGTGACCTACCACGACCCCTGCTACCTCGGCCGGCACAACCAGGTCTACGCACCCCCGCGCGAGCTGCTCGGCGCGATCCCGGGCGTCCAGGTCGCCGAGATGCCCCGCTCGGGCGCGGACTCCTTCTGCTGCGGCGCGGGCGGCGCGCGCGCCTGGATGGAGGAGTCGATCGGCACCCGGATCTCGACGACCCGCGCGGCGGAGGCCATCGCGACCGGCGCCGACGTGATCGCGACCGCGTGCCCCTACTGCACGGTCATGCTGCGCGACGGCGTCGCCGCCGCTGCCTCGTCGGACGAGGACGTGAGCGCGGGAGTCGGCGTGCCCGAGGTCACGGACATCGCGGTGCTGCTGGCGGAGCGCATCGCGCGCTGAGCGCCCTGCGTGCCCGCACGACCTGGGCGCGCGGCGACGTCAGGAGCCGGTCACCACGAAGTACTCGGCGACCCGCGGGCACGACGGGGGCACGAGGATGTTCGCCGGACGCGTCGTGAACCGCGCGCCCCGGAACGTGATGTCGGCGCCCCGTACCGCGATCTGCGTGGTGCCGACCGAGATCGTGCTCGTCGTCTCGTCCCAGGTCGTGCCGGAGCGCAGCACGGGAACCACGGACACGCCGTCCAGGCGGACGAGCACGCATCCGGCCTCGAGGCTCAGCGGGCCCTCGAGCGACCCGGTCGTGCCGCCGCTCGCGGTCGCCTCGTAGGTCGCGAACGGCAGGTCCAGCGCGGACGTGTCGATCTCGCCACCGCCCCCGCACCCGGCGACGAGCCCGAGCCCGCACACCGTCGCCGCCACGGCCATCACTCGTCCCATGAATCCCGTCCGCATGCGGGCAGGCTAGCGTCGGATTCGTCACCTTGGGGAGGGTCTGCGCGAGATGTACGCCGATCAGACGTCGGCGGGGTCGACGAGGAAGTCGGCCTCGTCGGCGATCTCACCTCCGACCGCGGCGTGCAGGGTCCGCGCGACGGCCTGCACGACGGGGGCGACCCTGGTGCGCGCGACGCGGTGCTCGAGCGGCGGCCTCTCGAGCTCGAGGTCCTCGATGCTGGCCGGCTCCCAGCGCACCCGGTAGGCGACCGCACCCTTCTCGGTCCACGGCAGGTTCCGCAGGATCGTCGGTGGCTCGGGCTCCTCGGCGACCTCGACGACGACGATCCCGTCCACCCCGAGGTCGGCGACGACGCCGTAGGACTCGGCAGCGGGGGGGTCGAGCGCCGCCATCTCGTCGAACGCGGCGGACTCGGCCAGCACGCGGCGACGCTCGTCCGGGTCGCGCAGGCCGTGCTGCTCGAGCGCGACCCGCAACCCGCGACCGCCCGGTTCGGACCACGCGGTGGCGTCCTGCGGTGCCCGCCCCGCGCCGGGCAGCGGCCCGGTCCAGGAGTGCTCCGGCGCCGAGAGCCGCGCGCGCGGCAGCACTCGCTGGACCAGCGTCAACGTCTCGGTCGGCTCGACGAACCCCGGCGCGAACACCGTCAGGTCGATCGCGCTCTCCATGTCGGGCACCAGCACGGCGAGCGGGCCGCCGGACTCACCCACGCGGACCGCGCCGCCGAGCCGCCGCGCGCACGCGACGAGCCACAGCATGACCCGCTCCTCCTCGCGCACGGGCAGGCCGTCGGGGAACGCGCGCTTGAGGCCGTACCGGTCGCCGCCGGGGTAGGGCCGCTCGCCGCGTTCGCGCGTGCAGAACACGGAGTACGCCTGCGTCGTGGCGCCCGGCAGCCCGAGCGCGGCCGCATCCTGCGCGGTGACGGCGTACGGGCCGACGAGCGTGGTGTGCCGCGACAGCCGCAGCACGGTCGCCGCGGGCACGGCAGCGGGCAGCCGGATCCCGAAGGCGGCGGTGAGCGGGCGGCCGCGCGCGGGCTGCGTCTCCTGCTCCCAGCGCGCCGCGCCGAACCGGCTCGCGGCCAGCACCTCGACCTCGTCGGGCTCGACGTCCGCGGGCAGTGCCAGCAGGTGCCGTCGCCGCAGGTCGGCGTCCGTCTGCCACGGCAACGCCGGGAGCGTGGGCGACGCCATCCCTACACCTCGGTGTGGTGGAAGCCCTGCCATGACCGCGACGCCGTCGGACCGCGCTGGCCCTGGTAGCGCGAGCCGTAGCGCTGCGAGCCGTAGGGGTGCTCGGTGGCCGACGAGAGCCGGAAGAAGCAGAGCTGGCCGATCTTCATGCCGGGCCACAGCAGGATCGGCAGCGTCGCGACGTTCGACAGCTCGAGCGTCACGTGGCCGGAGAACCCGGGGTCGACGAAGCCGGCGGTGGAGTGCGTGAGCAGGCCAAGCCGGCCGAGGGACGACTTGCCCTCGAGCCGCGCCGCGACGTCGTCGGGCAGCGTGACGCGCTCGTAGGTGGCGCCGAGCACGAACTCGCCGGGGTGCAGCACGAACGGGTCCCCGGTGGCGACCTCGACGAGCCGCGTGAGGTCGGGCTGCTCGGCTGCGGGGTCGATCACGGGGTACTTGTGGTTGTCGAACAGCCGGAACCACTTGTCGAGCCGGACGTCGATCGACGACGGCTGGATCATGGCCGGTTCGTACGGTTCGAGGGCCACACGGCCCGACTCGAGCTCGGCCCGGATGTCGCGGTCGGAGAGCAGCACCCGCTCACGGTAGTGCCCTCGATGGGCACTGGGCGCTATAGTCCTGTGCGTGGGCGCATGGGAGCGCTCTCGCACGTAGAACACGGTCCGCCCCTCCTGCTGTGCGCATTGACGCGGCAGCGACGGTGGGAGCGCACCCACACCGAGCACCGCGAAGGGCGAACATGCGTTACGGGCACTTTGACGACGACGCGCGCGAGTACGTCATCACCACGCCGCACACGCCCTACCCCTGGATCAACTACCTGGGCTCCGAGCGGTTCTTCTCGCTGCTGTCCCACCAGGCGGGCGGCTACTCGTTCTACCGCGACGCCAAGATGCGCCGCCTGACGCGCTACCGCTACAACAACGTCCCGGCCGACGCCGGCGGCCGCTACCTCTACGTGCACGACGAGGGTGACGTGTGGACCCCGTCGTGGCTGCCGGTCAAGGCGGACCTCGACCACTTCGAGGCGCGGCACGGCCTGGGCTACTCGCGCATCACGGGCGAACGGCGCGGCCTGCGCGTCGAGACGACGTTCTTCGTGCCGCTCGGCGAGGACGCCGAGGTGCAGAAGGTCACGGTCACCAACACGTCCGACGCGTACAAGTCGGTGACCCTGTTCTCGTTCGTCGAGTTCTGCCTGTGGAACGCACAGGACGACCAGACGAACTACCAGCGCAACCTCTCGATCGGCGAGGTCGAGGTGGAGCAGGACTCGCCGCACGGCTCGGCGATCTACCACCGCACCGAGTACCGCGAGCGCCGCGACCACTACGCCGTGTTCGCGGTGAACGCGCGTGCCGACGGCTTCGACACCGACCGGGACACGTTCGTCGGGCCGTACAACTCGCTGGGCGAGGCGGCCGTCCCGCGCGCGGGGGAGTCCGCCGGCTCGGTCGCGTCCGGCTGGTACCCGATCGGCTCGCACTCCGTGGTCGTCTCGCTCGCGCCGGGCGAGTCCCGCGAGCTGGTCTACGTGCTGGGCTACCTCGAGAACCCCGACGAGGAGAAGTGGGCCGACGACGCGCACCAGGTGGTCAACAAGACCGGCGCGCACGCGCTGCTGGGCCGGTTCGCCACCGCGCAGCAGGCCGACGACGCGCTCGCCGCGCTGCAGGCGCACTGGACGGGCCTGCTCTCGACGTACTCGGTGACCTCGGGCGACGACAAGCTCGACCGGATGGTCAACGTGTGGAACCAGTACCAGTGCATGGTCACGTTCAACATGTCCCGCTCGGCGTCGTACTTCGAGACGGGGATCGGGCGCGGGATGGGCTTCCGCGACTCCAACCAGGACCTGCTCGGCTTCGTGCACCTCATCCCGGAGCGGGCGCGTGAGCGGATCGTCGACATCGCCTCGACCCAGTTCCCCGACGGCTCGGCCTACCACCAGTACCAGCCGCTGACGAAGCGCGGGAACAACGACATCGGCTCCGGCTTCAACGACGACCCGTTGTGGCTGATCGCCGGCGTCGCGGCCTACGTCAAGGAGACGGGCGACTTCTCGATCCTCGACGAGCCCGTCCCGTTCGACAACGAGCCGGGCTCGGAGGTGCCGCTGTTCGAGCACCTGACCCGGTCCTTCGAGTTCACGGTCGACAACCTCGGCCCGCACGGCCTGCCGCTGATCGGCCGCGCCGACTGGAACGACTGCCTCAACCTCAACTGCTTCTCCACCACCCCCGGAGAGTCGTTCCAGACCACCGAGAACCAGGCGGGCGGCGCCGCCGAGTCGGTGTTCATCGCGGCGCAGTTCGTCCTGTACGGCGAGCAGTACGCGGAGCTGGCCGAGCGCAGGGGGCTCGACGAGGCCGCGGCGCGCGCACGCTCGCTCGTCGGGCAGATGCGTGAGGCGGTGCTGACGCACGGCTGGGACGGACGCTGGTTCCTGCGCGCGTACGACTACTACGGCGACCCCGTGGGCACGGACGCGCACGACGAGGGCAAGATCTGGATCGAGCCGCAGGGGTTCGCCGTGATGGCGGGCATCGGCGTGGAGTCGGGCGCGGCGGCGCAGGCGCTCGACTCGGTGGGCGAGCTGCTCGCCACCGACCACGGCATGGTGCTGCAGTACCCGGCGTACACGACGTACCAGATCCGGCTCGGTGAGGTCTCGACGTACCCGCCCGGCTACAAGGAGAACGGTGGCATCTTCTGCCACAACAACCCGTGGGTGATCATCGGCGAGACGATGCTCGGCCGCGGCGAGCGCGCGTTCGACTACTACAAGCGCATCACGCCGGCGTACCGCGAGGACATCTCCGACGTGCACCGCCTCGAGCCGTACGTGTACGCGCAGATGATCGCGGGCAAGCAGGCGGTCCGGCACGGCGAGGCCAAGAACTCGTGGCTGACCGGCACCGCGGCGTGGAACTTCGTCGCCGTCTCGCAGCACCTGCTGGGCGTGCGACCGGACTACGACGGGCTGGTCGTCGACCCGCAGATCGGCCCCGACGTGCCGCGCTTCACCGTGACCCGTGCGGCGCGCGGCGCGACGTACGTGATCGAGGTGACGAACGGCGGCGCCCCGGGTGCCCGCGGACGTCTCGTCGTGGACGGGGTGCCCATGACGGGCAACCTCGTCCCCTACGCGCCCGCCGGCGCCACCGTCCACGTCCAGGTGACGGTCTGACGTGGAACGGAACGAGCGCGGCGGCACGGTGAGTGCGGTCACCGGGGACCCGGCGGGGGCGGGGGCACCCGCCGGGTCCGACCGCTGCGCGGAGCGCGCACGGTGACCGCCCTCGCGACCCCGACGACCGCGCTCGCGGGCGACCCGCGCGTGGTGACGCTGCGCTCGTCCGTGTGGGAGCTCGACGTCCTGCCCGGCACGGGCGCCTGCCTGGGCGCAGGCCGCATCCGCACCGGCGACGGCGTGTGGCGCGACCTGCTGCGCCCCACGCGCACGTTCGCCGGCCTCGGCGAGCCCGAGCGCTGCGCGAGCTTCCCGATGATCCCGTGGTCCAACCGCGTCGCCGGCGGCGTGCTGCGCTTCCGCGGCCGCACCTGGCAGCTGCAGCAGAACGCCGCCGACGGCACCGCGATCCACGGCGCCGCCCGCTACGTCCCCTGGCAGGTCACGGCCCTGTCCGAGCGCGCGATCTCGCTCGAGCTCGACACGCGCGCGTTCGTCGGCATGAACTTCCCGTGGAACTTCGTCGCCGGCATCACCTACGCGCTCGACGGCCCCGACCTCGAGGTCACGACGAGCCTGCGCAACGTCGACGACGAGCCCTTCCCCGCCGGCCTGGGCCACCACCCCTACTTCGAGCGCGCGCTGCTGCCCGTCGGGTCGCAGCACCCCTACGAGGGCACCGGCCCGCTGCTCGAGATCCCCGCGCACCGCTCGTACGAGCTCACCGGCGCGATGCCGTCCGGCCCGTCGGTCCCCGTCGCCCCCCGCGCCGACTTCCGCACCCCTCGCCGGCTCGGCGGCGCGCTCGTCGACGACGTGCTCACCGCCTTCGAGCCCGGCCGCCCCGTCCGCATGACCTACGACGACCCCGGCCTCGTCGTCGAGATGCACCGCGACCCGGCGTTCTCCCACCTCGTCGTCTACGCACCCCGTGGGCGCTCCTACTTCGCCGTCGAGCCCGCGACGAACGTCAACGACGGCTTCTCCCTGCACGACGCGGGCGTACCCGGCACCGGCGTCCTGGTCCTCGCCCCCGACGAGCAGACCACCGCCACCTTCACCATCACGACCCGCACGACCCCCTGACGACCGGCCCACGGGCGGCGGCCGCCGGGCTCTCGGCGTCGCCGACTTCCACGGACCCCGCGAATGTCTGCGGACCCCTCGCTTGCGGGGTCCGCAGACACTCTGGGGGTCCGCAGACGATGCGGGGTCCGCGGGCGCGCCGGACGACCTGGGCGGCCTGAGCGACCCGACGGCGGGGATCGAGGCGCTGCGGGACACGGTGCAGTCGCTCCAGAAGGTCGGCCGGGAGGAGGTCGACGGCGTGCCGACCACGCACTACACGGCGACTGTCGATGCGGGCGCCGACCTCGGGGTGGGCGGGCTCGACGACGGGTCTCCTCTCGCCTCGCTGCCGTCGTCGTACGCCTACGAGATCTGGGTCGACGACGCGGGGCGGCCCGTCCGCACCTCCACCGACCTGGCGGGGATGGCCATGGTCATGACCTACTCGAACTGGGACGACCCGAGCATCGCGGTCGTCGCGCCGGGCGCCGACGAGATCACGGACGTCAACCCGCTGGCGGACATCGGCGGCGGCGAGAGCTGACCGGACGCGAGGTCACGGTTCGGTTCCGAATCGACGTACCGCGGGTGAAAGGTGCGAACGCGTCGGAACGGGACCGGGTCGCCCGTGCCACGATGAGCGGCACCAGCCGTAACTCACAGGGGGAGACCTGCCATGCGTGCCGTCCGCCGGATCGTCGCGACCAGCGCCGCCGTCGCACTTTCGTTCACTCTCGTCGCCTGCGCGGGCTCGTCGTCGGACGACGAACCCGGCACGGACGCGACGACGACGCAGGACGTCGACACCGACGCGACGACCGCGCCGGCCGACGACCCCGACGACGGCGAGGCCTCGGGCGAGCTCACGGTCGACAACTTCGTCTCGGTGCTCAGCAACCAGCTGAAGGAAGGCACGTCGTACCGGACGAAGATGACGACGACCGTGGCTGGGACGACGACGACGTCGGTCGGCGTCGTCGAGATGACGGACGCCGGCCCGGAGATGGACATGCAGACCCAGGCCGCGGGCCAGGACGTCCGGATGATCATGGTCGACGGCATCTTCTACATGAACATGGGCGAGCTGACGCAAGACAAGTTCATCAAGATCGACCCGAGCGACACCGACAACCCGCTCAGCTCGATGATGGGCGACATCAGCAGCTACACGGAGCCCGAGAAGAGCGTCGAGATGCTCGACGGCGCGGTCCTCGAGGTGACGAAGGTCGGTCCCGCCGAGGACGTCGAGGGGGTTCAGGCGACGCCCTACCGCGTGACCGTCGACGCGACCAAGCTCACCGAGCAGATGGGCGCGGCCGGTGAGCTTGCGACGCTTCCTGCGACGATCGAGTACTCGTTCTGGGTCGGCCCGGAGAACCGGCTCACGAAGATGTCGATGGACATCGCCGGCGCGACGACGGAGGTCGTCTACACCGACTGGGGTGCCGACGTCGACATCCAGGCTCCCAGCGCGGACCAGATCATCGACATGAGCAGCCTCGGCGGCTGATCCCGCGCGGACTCACAGTGCCAGCGTGAGGGTGCGGCCCCAGTCGTAGGTCGCGTAGGTGGTGAACCCGACGCGTTCGTAGAACGCGATCGCGCCGGTGTTCGCGCCGTCGACGCCGAGGTGGACGCCGGGCACGCCACGCGTCCGCAGCTCGTCGGCGAGCGTCTCGATGAGGCGTCGACCCCAGCCCTGGCCCTGCAGCCGCGGGAGCAGGTCGATGTGCAGGTGCGCGGGGAACTGCTCGTACAGCGGGTCGGGCGGCACGCTCCACTCGTGCAGACGATCGACGAGCACGTGGTCCTCGGTGCCGTCGCCCGGGTCCTGCACCCGCGGGTACTGCGCCCGCAGCGCGGGCCACCACTGCTCGTCGAGCCAGCGTCCCAGGAGCAGCGAGTCGGCGGTCGCGACGACGTAGCCGGCGACCCCGCGCTCGTCGGCGACGACGAGCGTGAGCGACGGGTCGGCGACGGGGTACGGGCCGGCGTACAGGTGCCCGAGCAGGTCCGGGTTGCGGTACAGGGCGCTCGCGTCACCGCCGGCCGCGCCCGTGAGCAGGCAGAGCCGGTAGATGCCGGGCAGGTCGGCGGGGTGGTACGCCCGGAGCGTGGCCGTCATCCCCCGATCCCATCACGGGCGAGGCGTGCGCGCCCCCACGGGCCGCGGCGGGTCCCGATCGCATCACGGATGGGCTGCGGATCAGCCACACCGGGCGGGACCGAGTCCGCGCACTCCGTGCATCCGCCATGCTGTGCCGCACGACGACAGGATGGCGACGCCATGACCAGCACGGACGACCGCGGGCGGACCCACCGGGTCGAGCTGCGCGCGGCGCTCGCGTGGCTCACGCATCCCGTCACAGCGGGCGCGCTCGTCGTGCTGGTGCTCAACGACCACCTCCTCAAGCGTGTCTACGGGACGTGGTGGACCGGCAAGCTGTCCGACGTCGCGGGCCTCGTGCTCGCCCCCGCGCTCGTCGGGGTCGCGCTCGCTGCTGCACGCTCGTGGCGAGGCTCGGCGCACCGGGCGCGGCCGGACGTCGTGGCCGACGTCGCGACGATCGTCGTCGGGGTCGCGTTCGTCGTCGTGAAGATCACCGCGCTCGGCGCGGCGACGGCGTCGGCGGCCTGGACGGCGGTGGCCGGGCCGAGCGTGGTGCTGCGCGACCCGACCGACCTGCTCGCGCTGCCCGCGCTCGTGCTGGGCTGGGTGGTGGCTCGATCGTCGGCGACGCACCCTCACGACCGCGCGACGCGCAGGTGGCCGCTGGTGCTGCCGCTCGCGGTGCTCGCGACCGCCGCGACGTCCTCGATGGGCGCGCCCGGGACGATGTCCGTCGACGTGACCGACGGCGTGCTGGTCGTCGGCACGGGTTGGAGCGAACAGGCGACGAGCCTCTTCTCGACGACCGACGCAGAGACCTGGACGGATCTGGGTTACGTCGAGCACACCCCGGAGCCGACCGACTCCGGTTCGCCGCTGCCCACGTCGGACCCGGCGGCCGCCACCGCGTGCGTCCCCGACGAACCGGACGTGTGCTACCGCGCGACCCAGCCGGAGACGCTCGGGGTCAGCCGCAGCGACGACGGCGGGCGCACGTGGGAGCCCGAGTGGTCGCTGACCGACGAGGAGCTGTCCGCCCTGACCGCCCGACTCACCGACTCGGAGCCGATCGAGACCCTCGACGTCGCGGTGCTCCCCACCGCTGCGGGCTACCGCGTGTACGCGGCGAACGGCGGCGACGGGCTGGCGGAGCGCGACGAGGACGGCACCTGGACGCGGCTTGGCCAGCCGTACCTCGGCGACGGCCCCGCGCCCCTGCCGGGTGAGGCGGTGGTGAGGACCTACCCGGTGCCGCTCGCGGTGCTCTTCGGCGCACTCGTCGCGACGATCGCGACCGCGGTGATCGCCCTTCCGGCGCGGCGGCGTCTCGAGGACGGCCGCACGATCGCCATCGCGCCTGGCGTCGTCGCGGCCCTGCTCGCGCTCGTCGCGGTGCTCCTCGACTTCCGGCTGGCATCCTTCGGCAGCGAGATCGGGTACACGATCTTCGGCCAGGCCGTCGTCGTGCTCGCGCTCGTCGGGGCGGTCGTCCTCGGGCTCGTCGCGATCGCTCTGGCCGGTCGAACGCTGGGCGTGGGGGTCGCGCTCGGCGCGCTGGTCGGCGTCGTGACGGCGATGGTCATCGCATGGCTGCCCGGCTCCGACGCGCAGCGTGTCGTCATCGGGCTCCTGGTCGCTGCGATGGGCACGGCCGGTTGCGCCATCGCCGTCCGTCGGCTCGGTCGTGGACCAGATGAACCGCCGGTGCACGGGCCTGGCGGACCGGCGCTGGAGCCGGGCCGGGAACCTCCGCAGCCGTAGGCTACGCTCTAGTAACTTACGGGTGCGTAGGTTAGGCTCGCGGCATGGGCACCACCCCGACGACCGCCTCGCCGGTCGCCCTCCCGCCGATCCCCGACGAGCCCCTGACGGCCGCGCTCGAGCGCGCCGCCGCGGAGCACGGAGAGCGGGTCGCGGTCGACTTCCTCGGCGCCACGACGACCTACACGGCGCTGGCCGACGAGGTCGCCCGGGCGGCCGGCGTGCTCGTCGGGCTCGGGGTGCAGCCGGGGGACCGGGTCGCGATCGCGCTGCCCAACTGCACCCAGCACCTCGTCGCGTTCTACGCCGCGCTGCGCATCGGCGCGGTCGTCGTCGAGCACAACCCCACCTACACGGCCGACGAGCTCGCGCACCAGCTCGCGGACTCCGGCGCCACCGTCGCGCTGGTCTGGACCAAGGCCGTGCCGGCGGTGCTCATCGCGAAGTCGCGCACCGCGCTGCGCTCGATCGTCGCGGTCGACCTGGCCGCCGACCTGCCGGCGGGGGCGCGCTGGGCGCTGCGACTGCCGATCCCCAAGGCGCGCAAGGCCGCCGAGGCGATGCGCGGACCGGTGCCGGCCGACATCCCGCGCTGGGACCGGCTCGTGCGCGACGCACGACCCCTGCCCGCCGACCACCCGCTGCCTTCCTCGTCGGACGTGGCGCTGCTGCAGTACACGGGCGGAACCACGGGCACGCCGAAGGCCGCCGTGCTGACGCACCGCAACGTCGTCGCGAACACCGTGCAGGGGCACGCCTGGACCGGGCACGAACCCGGGCGCGAGGTGGTGTTCGGCGTGCTGCCGTTCTTCCACGCGTTCGGGCTGACGCTGTGCCTGTCCTACGCCGTACGGATCGCCGCGACGCTCGTCGTGCTGCCGTCGTTCGACCCCGCGCTCGTGCTCGCGGCGCAGCGCCGCCGCCCCGGCACCTTCCTACCCGCCGTCCCGCCGATGCTCGACCGCCTGGTCACCGCAGCCGACGCCGCGAACGTGCCGCTGACCTCCTTCACGCACGCGATCAGCGGCGCGATGGCCCTGCCCGCGGAGACCGCGCGGCGCTGGGAGGCGGCCACCGGCGGGCTCGTCGTCGAGGGCTACGGCATGACCGAGACGTCACCCGTCGCGCTCGGCAACCCGTTCGACGCCACGCGGCGTCCCGGCGCACTCGGCCTGCCGTTCCCCGGCACCGAGGTGCGGGTCGTCTCGCAGACCGACGTCACGCAGGACGTCGCGCCGGGTGAGCCCGGCGAGCTCCTGGTCCGCGGGCCGCAGGTGTTCCAGGGGTACTGGGGGCGGCCCGACGAGACAGCGGGGCAGCTCCTCGCGGACGGCTGGCTGCGCACCGGCGACGTCGTGCGCGTCGACGACGACGGGTTCGTCGTCCTCGTCGACCGCATCAAGGAGATGATCGTGACCGGCGGGTTCAAGGTGTACCCGTCGCAGGTCGAGGACCAGCTGCGCTCGATGCCCGGCATCGCCGACGTCGCGGTGGTGGGCGTCCCCTACGGGGACCTCGGCGAGTCCGTCGTGGCTGCCGTCGTGCTGCGCGAGGGCCACGACGTCGACCTGGCCGCAGTCAGGGACTGGTGCGGCCAGCGCCTCGCGCGCTACGCCGTGCCGCGCCGGCTCGTCGTGCTGCCGGACCTGCCGCGCTCTCAGGTCGGCAAGGTGCTGCGGCGCGTCGTGCGCGACCAGGTGCTCGCGCTCTCGGCCTGAGCCCGTCCTCGGCGCCCGGCTCCGCGGCCGCCACCCGGAGTTCGTCCCGGCGCGTCCGGCCGGTATGCTGATCCGCGCCGACCGCGACCCGGGTGCGCACGCACCGAGGGTCAAGGGAAGGTCACGCGGGTGTAGTTCAATGGTAGAACTTCAGCTTCCCAAGCTGATGGCGCGGGTTCGATTCCCGTCACCCGCTCCGGTATTTCCCTAGGTCAGAGCGATTTCGAGGCTCTGTCGGACCTCCCTGAGACCCTTGTGCGGGTCGGCTCGTGCCATAGGGATGAGGTCCCGATCATGACCGCTTCGACCACCTCGCGCCGAGCATCACGTGAGGACTCCAGCTCTCACACTCAGCCCCGGGCCGCGCCGAACGACCGTTGCTAGCATTGCTGTCAGGAGGTGATCGGGATGGGAACCCTGACGATCCGCCAGCTCAACGAACGCACCCATGCCCGGCTGCGTGAGCGAGCCGCGCGCCACGGCCGGTCGGTCGAGGCCGAGGTCCGGGCCATCCTCGACGCCACGACAGGCCGTCCCGAGTCGAACATCCTCGTCTCCCTGCACCAGGCGTTCGCGCCTGAGGGCGGTGTCGATCTCGACCTGCCAGCGCGCACCGACACCTCGCGTGACGTGGACCTCGTGTGATCGTCGCCGACACCAACGTCGTCTCGGAGCTGATGAAGGACCGGCCCGACCCGGGCGTACTCACCTGGGCGGCCGCGCTCGACCAGAGCGAGGTGACGATCAGCGTCGTGACCGTCCAGGAGATCGAGCGAGGCCTGAGCCGCCTGCCGGCCGGACGACGGCAGCGCACCCTGACCGGCCGCTGGCACCAGGTGCTCGAGGCCTACGCCGACACGATCCTCGTCTACGACGTACCCGCCGCACAGGCGGCCGCGACCGTCCTGGTCCACCGCGAGAAGGCAGGCAGGCCGATCGCCCTCGCCGACGCCGAGATCGCCGGGACCTGCGTGTCACAGGACGCCGCCCTGGCAACCCGCAACACCACCGACTTCACCGGCATCCCCGGCCTGACGCTCATCGACCCGTTCGCCTGACGTCGCGCAGGGCGGCGCCGAAGCAGCGAGGGACGCGACTCGGCCGCCGCGCACATCGATCGCGCCCTCCTCTGCGACCGGGCTGGACTCGTCCCGGCAGGCGCTATGCGTTGGCGCGCTCCCCGCCGGCAAGCTGCATCAGCAAGCTCTCGACCACCGTGGTCGCGTTCTCGGGCCGAGCGAAGTCGCCGGTGACTACGACGGGTCCGGCAGGGCGGGTCTCCCCCAACCTGGGCACCATCCGCGTCAGGACCACGCGCACCCGGTCGTCAGACTCGCGGGTGACCTCGACGCGCTCGTCATAGGAGTAGCCCGTCGAGCCGGGCCGCGTGAACAGCAGGTCGAACATGGACGTGTCAGGCCGGACGCGGCCCTCCCAGCGCGGACGTAGGGCCTCGAGCAGCTCCACGTTGAGCTGGGCGGCAGGCGCCGGCATGTCCCGGTAGCGATCGATCGCGCTATCCCATGCCTCGGCCTCGAGTCTCTCGATCACAGCGCGAGCCTATGGGCGCCGGCCAGAGACTTGAGGCACGACGATGCGCTCGGCACGGGACGGGCGACGGCAGAATCACGGTGTGACTGTCGCGCAGCTCGTGGGCTACTGGCGCGCGGAACTCCCCGCGCTGGATCCCCGGCTGTCCGTTTCAGTCGAGCAGGGCGCGGCATACGAGCGGATGCGTCAGCGGGAGCGCTGTTGGCCGGATCCAAGGGCCTTCATTGACCTCGCGTGGAGCGAGGACGAGCGGAACGTCGTCGTCGAGCACCTGCGCACCGGGACTCTCGTGAACCAGTACCGAGGTCTTTCGCCATGCCGATTCTGCGGGTGCCACAACGGCTCCGCAGAGCTCTCGGACGGGACGTTCTGCTGGCCGGAAGGGCTCGCGCACTACCTGGACGCCCACGCAGTTCGGCTTCCCGAGGAGTTCGTTCAGCACGCTCTGTCGGCGTCCCTCGTGCAGCCTCACCTGCCGTCACCCGAGTTCGACCACCTCGGGCAACGCGACCGCTCATGGCCCGGCACCGAGCTTCGGGGGCTCCTGTGGACCCCGGAGCCGCCCGCCGAGGAGTACGGGCCCGACGTCGATCTCGACCCGACCTGGTGGCTCATGCAGATCGGGTCGCGCGAGATCCGCTGAGTCCGCAGCACCCGGCCGGAACACGCCCTCACTCGCGGCTCTCGCCCCGCGATTCGACCACCGGGACAATGGGTGCCGCGGAGAGCCGGATCCGACGACCTGGTCTGGAAGGCGAAGCGGCCCTCGGTCACGGTGACGAGGGCAATGCCGTGGACGAGCGCGAAGTCAAGCGCTCCCTGCTGGAACGGGGCAGTGGAGACCATGACCGCCTTGTGAGCGCCGACGGACTGAAGCTTCTGGTGCAGCACCTGGACCAGCTCGCGCTTGATCGGGTTCTTGTGCCGCTTCGCCTCAACGACGATCAGGAAGTCCATGCCACCGAGCTCGTACCTCACGGTCGCGTCGAAGTCGTAGGCGCCGTCCGCGCCGCGAACGACCTCGTGCGTCTGGACGCGGAGATTGTCAACCGCGCCGCCCAACTCGAGGGCATCGAACAGTGTGGTGACGTACGCCTCGAACTCCCCGGGAGTGAGGTCGGCGGGCGGGTAGTGCGCCGTAGCCCGCGCGACCGCGTCATCCGGGTCGTTCACGCCAGGCTCACTCTCACATCGGCGGTGACCCAGAACCCGCCGGGCGCGGTCTGGGTCACCGCTCGCAGATTGACCGTTCCTTGCGTGGATACGACGGTGTGCGCGGACCGGAATCGGTACCGAAGCTGGTCCGACCAGATCCGCGAAAGCGCGTCGGCGATGGCCGAAGCGTCAACCGTGCGCGCGTTCGCCTCACCGACGATGAGCCAGTCCCCGTTGCGCGCACTCCGCACCGTCATGTCCTGCCACAAGCCCGGCTCATCGTCGGCGTACGCGGGGTCGCCGAGGAAGGCGCAGGCGTCGATCTCCATGCCGAGCAGGTTGTCTCCGTCGCTCGCCGGCCCGGACGCGCAGATCTCGGCGCGGATGGTCTCGAACTCCTCGGGGTCGACCATGCAGGCATCCTCGCGCACTGACGGCCTGATTCAGGATCGACCGACTCAGGCGGGAGCGCAGAGGCGGGCGGCTACCGCTCGAACGGCGGCTCACCGACCAGCCAGAGGGAGCCTCTGGACCACAGGTCCTTGCTGGAATGCTCTGCCGCGTCGACGACGCCTTCGGCCGCATCCCGCAGGCTGACCTCCAGCTCGATCGGGCCTTCGAACGTCAGGACCAGACCCCTGTCCAGGACCTCGTCTACAGCCACCAGGCGGCGGCCGACGAGCGAGCACAGCCTGGCAGCGAACTCCGCATCGGACTGGTCCCGACGGCGCTCAGACTCGATGATCGCGACGTTCGCGTATACGGCGAGATAGTCGTCGGCCCACAACAGCCGGAAGTAGTCCTCGACGAACTCGACGTCGACCAGCTCCTCACCGAGGGCGGCACACAGGGACGGTTCCTCGTGCCACACCTCGGGCGGCTCGACCGGTTCGAGCTCAAGCTCGGAAAAGGAGGCCGCGATGAAAGCGTCCCGATCCGCGACCGTCGCGAAGTGGCGAGAACCCACCGGTGCCGAACACGCCAGCTCGAAGCTCGAAAGCGAGCGCCGCTGCGTCCCGGACGAGTCCCACCACGACTGCGTGCCGGAGATCAGTTCGACATCGTAGGTGTCCTGCCCCCACCGCCCTCGGCCCTTCGCTGTCCGCGCCTTGGCGATCTCCACCCGCGAGAGTCTGCCAGGCACGGTCGGACCCCCCGAGGCACTCGCGGCCAACGTCCACTCGATTCCCTGGTTGGCTGTGCTCATGGTCGATTGGCAGAGCCTCCGCGACATCTACGGCAGCGCAGGCGAGATCCCCGGTCTCCTGGAGGCCGCGGCTTCGTCGACGCAATGGGAGGCGCCGGTCTGGGAAGACCTGTGGCAGAGGCTGTACCACCAGGGCTCTGTAGCGCCGGCGAGCTATGCCGCCCTGCCGCGGCTGGCGCAGATCGCGAGCGAGCGGCCGGACGTAGCTATCGACCCATCTCTGTTCCTGTTCGCTTCGATCATCTCCTCAATCGATGGGCCGCCGGAAATCGCCACCGTCCGCGAGTTGTACGCCACTGAGATAGCGGACCTGGTGCCGGTCGCGGATCACAAGCTTGATCTTGTGAGCGACCGAGCCGACGTGGTCTACGCGCTCCAGACCGTCGCGGCCCTGGAGAACCTCTCGCCATGGCAGAGGTGGCTTGAGGGCCCGCCCAACGAGGAGGTCGAGCTCGAGTGCCCCTCGTGCGGAGACCACGTCTACCTGGAGCTGGTAGGCGGCGAACTCGTTGCGACCATCGACCCCGACGACACAACTCACGGCCGACCGGTTCAGGCTGAGCGCCCTGGCAATCTGCCCGCCCCCGAGGCAAGGCTGTTCGACTTGTGCGTCTCCCACGGCCACGCGGACGTGGCGGGCTGGCTCCTTCGGCTGTTCGGTCGAGTCACCTGCCCCCACTGCGAGGCCGAGTTCCACACCGCTTCGGCCTGCGCCTGAAGCACACACCCGCTCCGACAATGGCACCGGGAGCGCGCCCACTCCGCCGCGCCTGTCGGACACTGGACCGCAGTGATCAACAACGCGATCAACGGCGGAGACCCGGGGTGTAGATCAGTGCCTCTCGGTTCACCCCGGCGTACGCTCGCAAGCGTCTGACCAGCACTTTCGCGGGTCTCACCAGGTCTGGAAGCGCGGCGGAGTCGGATTCCCAAGCTGATGGCGCGGGTTCGATTCCCGTCACCCGCTCCATCGCCCATGCGGGCGGTCACCTTGCCGGGACCGTCAGCGGAACGTCCGAACGACCTCGATGGTGCCGACGATGTTGTCGTTGAGCTCGTCGAGCCGCTCCGCCGGGATCCAGTACTCAAGGATCGTCTCGCCGCCGACCTGCTGGACCTCGTACTGCTCCAGGTGCTCTCGCCGGACGTCGAACCGCGTCACGTGCCCGACCCCGGACGCCTTGACGTTCCAGTCGCGCGCGATGCGGATCGCGTAGTCCTCGTTGAGTACGGGGTAGAAGATCGGCTGATCCGGTAGCCGCGGCGGCCAGCGCCGCCAGCCGCTCGCCTCGACGAGAGCGAGCTCTTCGGGGCCCGTCGGGCGCCAGAGCGTGACGACGTCGCGCGGCTGCCCGCCGATCTCGACATCCGTTGCGTCGGACAGCCCGAGCTCGGCGTCGAGCCTCTCTTGCCAGTCGTCATCCGCAAGCTCACCGCGCACAAGGGCGTCGCGCCAGTCCTCGTGAGCCAGCCGGGAGGCGTCGCGCAACTTGCCGAGGTCGCCTTTCGCCCAGAGCACGATCGCCGCCTGAACGCGCTCGAGGTCACTGCTCTCATCGACGATCCGCACGGCTTCTGTCGCGCTCCCAGGCTCGGGGAAGTCGCGCTCGAGGCGCTCCCGCAACCGCTTGGTCATCGCCGCCACGCCGCAACCCTTGCACACGACGGGCAGCGGGCGACGGCCCACGACCGTGCCTTTGTGAACGATCAGGTGTCCGTCATCACCGGGTCGCGAGAGCTGCCGGTGGCTGTCCGCTGCGGCGAGGTCTCATTGAGCGAAGCCGTGACGGCCGTGGACGACGCCGAGCAGCGGCTGCTTGCTCTCCACGACAGCGTTCACGTCCCCGCCCACCCCGACACTGAGTGGGTCGACGACTGGCTCCATCGAGCCCACCTGAGCTACTGGGCAGCCGTCGGGATCGGTTCAGCTCCGTAACCCTGCCGCTGCCTCGGGCGTCAGTGGACGGCGGTGGCGACGAGGCGCCAGGCCTCGCCGGCGGGGGACTCGCCCTCGGGCAGGTCGGCCGTGGCGACGACGACGTTCGTCCCCGTCCCGGAGACCTTCTCCCACCTGCTCCCGTAGCACTGGTCCACGACGACCTCGGGCGGCTCGGCCGCGAGCGTGGCGTCCTCCGGCAGCTCGGCGGTGCCGTCCGCGCGGTCCGCGGCCCAGAACACCCGGACGTGAGGGTGGTAGCTCGCCCACTCCCACTTCCACTGGCGCTGGACCAGCTCCCAGTGGCAGATGGTCTCCGTCGTCTCGGACATGTCGGTGCCACCCTCCCCGTGCGCGCCGTCGCGCACGTCTCATCAAGATCCTGGCACCACCCACCCCCCGGCAGGCAGGGGACCAACGGCCCGGTCGACCTCGGTGACGGCGTTCAGGGTGTCAGCCAGCCCGTGTCTGCTCGGTCGGCTCACAGCGGTAGTGGTCCGCGCGCGCCGCCGAGCTCACTCCTCGCCGATGGCCTCCTGGACGCCCAGCTCGGCGAGCAGGGTGCGGCGCAGGTCGCCGAACCCGGGCACGCCGCGGCGACGCGGGCGGGGGAACGGGACCGGCACCAGCGCACCGATGCGGCCCTCCTGGAGCACCGCGACGCGGTCCGCCAGCAGGATCGCCTCGTCGACGTCGTGCGTGACCAGCAGCGCGGCGGGGCGGTGGGCACGCACGAGCTGGGCGACCAGTGCCTGCATCCGCATGCGGGTCAGGGCGTCCAGCGCGGCGAACGGCTCGTCGAGGAGCAGCAGTCCGGGCCGACGCACGAGCGCCCGGGCGAGTGCGACGCGCTGGGCCTCGCCGCCCGACAGGGTCGTCGGCCAGGCGCGCTCGCGGCCCGCAAGCCCGACCTCTGCGAGTGCGGCCGAGGCGGCCGCTGCCGACTCCCGCCCCCGCAGGCCGAGGCGCACGTTGTCGAGCACCCGCTTGGCGGCGACCAGGCGCGGCTCCTGGAAGACGACGGTGCGCTCACGCGGGGTGCTGACCGTCCCTTCGTCGTGGTCCTCGAGGCCCGCGAGGATGCGCAGCAGCGTCGTCTTGCCGCTGCCGCTCGCGCCCAGCAGGGCGACGAACTCGCCGGGTGCGACGTCGAGCCGGACACCGTCGAGCACGCGCCGGCCGTCGAAGGACTTGGTGACGCCGTCGACGTGCGCGCCTTCGGACTGCGCGTCGGCGTCGACGAGGTGGATCTCCTGCGCGCTCATGCGCGTCTCCTGTTCCGGGTGAAGGGCAGCAGCACGCGCTCGAGGCCACGCACCACCAGGTCGACGGACAGCCCCCACAACGCGTAGACCGCGATGATCACGACGAGCACGTCCGTCTGGAAGTACTGCTGGGCGGACGTCATGAGCGCCCCGAGGCCGCGCGGCGCGTTGGTGAGCTCGGCGACGATGAGCGCGAGCAGCGAGACGGACAGCGAGACGCGCAGCCCGACGAGGATCGACGGGATCGACTCGGGCAGGATCACGTGCCGCACGAGCCGCAGGCCGCGCAGCCCGAACACGCGCCCGGCCTCGAGCACCCGACGATCGACGCCGCGCACGCCGGAGTGCGTGTTGAGGTAGAGCGGGAACAGCGCGGCGGTCGCGATGATGACGACCTTGGGCAGCTCGCCGATGCCGAACCAGATGATGAGCAGCGGCGCGACCGCCAGGAACGGGATCGTGCGCAGCATCTGCAGCGTCGGGTCGAGCAGCTGGTCGCCCAGCCGGAACAGGCCCGCGGTCACACCCAGGACGATCCCGAGCGTGCCGCCGATCGCGAACCCGACGGTGACGCGCACGAGCGAGACGGACAGGTTGTCCCACAGCACGCCCGTGCGCACGAGCTCGACGAACGCGTCCCACACCTGCCACGGCGCGGGGAACACCAGTGGGTCGATCGCACCCGATGCGGAGCCCACCGCCCACGCGGCGACGAGCAGCAGCGGCACGCTCGCGCGCACCGCGACGTCCCGCGTGCGGGCCGACGACGCGGACCGGCGACGCGTCGCGCCCACGGTCGACCCTGCCGGCCGGCCGGCCGACTCCGAGGAGTCGGCCGAGCCGGTGCGGGCGGGGTCGGTGGTGCCGGCGGGCTCGACGTCAGGCTCGTCGGACCGGACCGGTTCACGACCCGAGCGGGTCAGCGCGGTGCTCACGGGACGACCCATGCGTTCGGGTCGAACGTGCCCGTCGTCGTGCCGGTGTCGTGCAGGAACTCGAGCGTGGACGTGACGGTCGCGACGCCGTCCGGGTCGGCCGGCTGCGTCCCGTACTGCCACAGGTTCGCCGCCAGGACGACGTCCTTCGGGGCGCCCGTCGTGTCCGAGACGAACTGGGCGTACGCGTCGTGGTCAGCCAGGATCGCCTGGGCGCCCGCGTCGTAGACCGCCCACACGGCCGCCGCGAGCTCCGGGTTCTCCTTGTACTCGTCGCCCGAGGTCAGCCCGACCGACGTCGCCAGCAGGTCGGGGTCGTCCTCGCTCGCCTTCGTCAGGACCGGGAAGTCGTTCTTCAGGCGCCAGATGCCGGCCGTGGTCGCAGGCAGCGGCACGGCGTCGACCTCGCCGCGCTGCAGCGCCGGGAGCGCGTCCGCGAACAGCAGGTTGACGAGCTCGACCTTGTCGAGCACGCCCGCACGCTCGAGCACCGCGCGGCCGTACTTGTCGAAGTTCGAGCCGAACTGCAGCGCGACCTTCTTGCCCGCGAGCTCCTCGACCGAGTGCACGCCGCCCTCGCGGCCCAGGAACCAGATGTCCTGCGTGGGCTTGGCGATGAGCAGCGCCGGGACGTCGAGGTCGTTGCTGCGCGCGAGCACGGCGGGCGTGTCGCCGATGAAGCCGACCTGGATGTCACCGGACTGCAGCGCCTGCACGACGGGCGGTCCGTTGTTGAACGCGGCGAAGCCCTCGTAGGAGAAGCCGTGCTGCGCGAGGAGCTCGTCGGCCAGGCCCAGGTGCACGGCGTAGCCGAACGGGCCGGTGTCCGCGGGCTCCTTGCCCGCGGTGCCGTTCCACGGGCCGCCGACCGTGATCGGCACGAGTGCGGCGGGCGTCGCCTCGGCGCTGGACGCGTCCGACGAAGGTGCGGTGGTGCTGCCGGCGGTGGCGTCGGCGGAGCTGCAGGCCGCGAGCGCGGCCAGGACGACGGCGCCGATCAGCACCTGGGCGGCCGCGAGGCGGCGGCGAGGACGGGACATGAGGGTCTCCTCTCGGACGGGGCACGCCGACGGGTGTCGGCACAGGGGTGGTGGATCAGTCGGGTGAGTCAGTCGGGTGGTGCGGACGGGCCGCTCAGGTCCGGGCCGCGCTGCGCCGGCGCCAGCCGACGCGGTCGCGGTACAGGCCCATCAGGTCGAGCTCGACGAGCCGGCTCTCGTCCCGCATCGGGGAGCCCTCCGGCTCGGGCGTGCGGGACGGTGCGACGAAGATCGCGTCGGCCGGGCAGTACGCCTCGCACTGGAAGCAGGTCTGGCAGTCGGAGTGCCGCGCGATGACCGGCACCCCGTCGGGCACCGGGTCGAACACGTTCGTCGGACAGATCCGCACGCAGATGTCGCAGCGCGTGCACAGGTCGGTGGAGAGCACCTCGATCACGACGCCACCTTCCGTCCGGTCCCGACGAGCGAGTCGAGGTCGGTGCCGGCGGGCCCGACGACGGGCCGCTCCGGGTCCGGGCGCACCCACAGCTCGTCGAGGCCCCCGACGAGCAGGCGGCGCGCCTGTGCCGGGTCGGTGTGCGGGTGGTCGACGCGCGTGTGCATGCCGCGCGTCTCGGTCCGGGCCGCGGCGGCACGCACCGCCCAGCGCGCGGTCGCGAGCAGCCCCGCCACCTCCCGCGTGCGGATCGCGTGCGCGCCGGCTGGTGCGACGGGCGTGAGCGCCGTGTCGTCGGCCCAGAGCCCGTCGAGGACCCGGGCCGAGTCTGCGAGGCCGTCGGCGGTGCGGAACGCCGAACGCTCGATGGGCAGCAGGTGCGCCTGCACCGTCGCCTGGACGTCGCGCCACGCCTCGTCGGATCCGACGAGCGCGCCGGAGGCAGCCCGCGGCCGCAGCCCGAGCCCGCCGGTCGGCTCGACGTCCGCCTCGACGGGCTCGCGGCGCGAACCCGCGAACGCGGCGGACGCCCGCCCGGCCCACGTCCCCGTCGCGACCGCCCACGCGAGGTTCGGCCCGCCCGCCCCGGTCGCCGCCCCGACGAGCCGGTCGCGCGCAGCGACGTCACCGGCCGCGTACAGCCCGGGGACGCCGGTCCACGCGTCGCGGTCGACGATCCGCACGCCGCCCGTCCCACGCACCGTGCCCTCCTGCACCCAGTCCATCGGGAAGCGCTGCGTGAACGGGTCGATCCCGAGCTTGTCCGCGACCATGAAGAAGTTCGGCATCGCGGCGCGGGCCAGGGCGCGCTGCTCGCCGACGATCTGCGTGAACTGGGCCGTGACCGTGCCGCGCAGCGACGCGGCGAGCAGCTCCGCACGGCTCGAGTGCAGGTTCCGGTACGCGATCGGGCGGCCCTCGTGGTCCCAGTACGAGGCGCGCACGAAGTACCCGTTCTTGTCCATGCTCGTGCCCAGCGGCACCATGCCGTAGAAGTTCGAGAACTCCATGCTCGACAGGTGCGCGCCGACCTCGGCGGCCATGAGGTGCCCCTCGCCCGTGTCGACGTCGCCGCCGAGCGAGTGGCTGCGCCAGGTCGTGCCGCCCGTCGCGAGCACGACCGCACCCGCGAGCACCCGCCACCGGCGGCCGAGCTGGCGCTGGTAGCCGTCCGCGCCGCAGATGCGGCCGGCGGGGTCGCGCAGCAGCTCGAGCGCCGGGCTGTGGTCCAGCACCGTGACGCCGGACTTCTTGACCCGCCCCCGCAGGAAGCGCAGGTAGTCCGGCGAGCTGCCCGCGAACGTCCGCTCGCCGGGCCGGAAGCCCAGCACGCGCGGGACGGTCCCGGACGCGGGCGTCCGGTAGCCCCAGTCCGCGACGAGCGCGGTGCGCTCCCACGTCTCGTCGAGCACGGCGTCGGCCCACACCCGGTCGGTGAGGTAGGCGCCCTGCGCCTCGCGCACGCCGATCTCCTCGTCGCGACGGCTCACGTCCGGGGGCACGAGCCAGTGCGCGACACCCGCGGTCGCGGCCACGCCGCTCGTGCCGCAGTAGCCCTTGTCGACGAGCACCACACGTGCGCCGTGCTCGGCGGCGGAGATCGCCGACCACGTCGCCGCCGGGCCGCCACCCACCACGAGCACGTCCGCGCGCAGCACGATGCCGTCGGCATCGGCACGCAGGGTCTCGGCGCGCGGCTTCTCGGCGCGCACGTCGCCGGCTCGCCGCGGGGCGGGTCCGGGCAGGTCTCGGGGCGTGTGCGCGCTCGGGGCTGCGGTCACGGGGATCGTCTCGTCTCGTCGTCGGCGGGTCGCGCACACGGCGCACGCCAGGGTCCGGGCTGGGCCAGGGTCAGCGGACGAGACGACAGCACGACGACGAGCCCGGCAGCGGCCGGGTTGCGAGCGGCGGACCAGCCACCGCGTTCGTCGTCGTCATGCCGGGGACCCTACGGCAATCCGGACTGAACCAGTCAACTTTTAGACCGGCACTGCTCACCATGCGGACAGCCGCGGGGGCGCGCCGGATCCCCGGTGCGACGGCGGTGGGAGGAGCTGCTGGGCGACCCGCCCTCGATCCAGGTGCCGCCACCCCACTCCCTGCCGGGCCGGGTCTACACTCAGTGGGGGTACACCAGCACGAGCACCGGCGCGAACGCGGCGTTCTCGAGCAAGCCGGTGCAGCTCAAGATCCGCGCCCCGCGCGGCACGATGGCGTCGTGGGTCGAGCCCTACACGAGCTGCCACGGGGAGCGGGAGGTGCTGCTCGCCCGCGGCCAGCAGTTCTACGTCCACGCGGTGTACCAGGACCCGAACACGGGCCAGTGGGTCGTGGAGATCGAGATCCTGCCGGCGGATGTGGACCCGGCCGACCTCGTCGGGGAAGCTGTCAGTCCCAGCAGTAACCCGTACTCCGCCACCTGACGCGCCTAGCGTGATGGCATGACTGAGTCCCCGGAAAGCCCTCGCCTCCAGTACGTCCAGCCGCTCGACCTCGCCTACGCGCCGCCGAGCTACCCACAGCCCGAGCTCGACGCGAGCTGCACCGCCGCGCGCGCGTACCTGCCGGCGGACGTGGAGGTGGGGTGGATCGTCCGCCAGGGCGACACCGCGTTCGCCTGGTGCCCCACCGCCACGCCGGCCGAGCCCGTCGCTCTCGAGCTGGGCCGGTACATCACCGAGGTCGTGCGTGACATCGCGCTCGACGGGGCGCCGGTGCCCGTAGCCTGGAACGTGGTCAGCGAGCGGCTGCTGACCGAGCCCGCCCGAGAGATGACGTACGCCGAGGTGCTGGCCCTGGCGTACCCCGACAGCAGGGAGTGACCGTGCAGCTCGTACCCATCGGCGGAGGCCACACGCTGCGCGAGGACGCCGCCGCGTCCTGGGAGCGGATGCGCGCCGCCGGCTGCCCAGCCGGGCCCATCAACAGCTCGACGCGCTCGTACGCGCAGCAGAAGGACTGGTACCTGCACCAAGGGGAGCCCGGCTACCCCGCGGTCGCGGACCACCCCGACCGCTCGAAGCACGTCTGGCGCCCGACCAGCACCACCGACACGGGCGGGCGGGCGCTCGACCTGACGACTCAGGTGACTCCCAGAAAAGTCGCGTACCGTTCGACGGTCGCCGCCTCGCCGTCCGGGGTGGCTCCCCGACGTCGGAGGACTTCCTCGTGCCCCGTTCCGTGCGCAGCCGCGCCCTGACCGCGACGAGCATCGCGCTCGCCCTCATCCTCGGTGCCGCCGCCTGCAGCGGCGACGACGACCCGGCACCCACCCCGACCGCCACGGCGACGGCCGAGCCGACCGCGGACTCGACCGCGCTGCCGGTCGCGACCGACGCCGACATGGAGCTGCTCTCGACCGTCGAGGTCACCGGCGACGCCGGCGTGAAGCCGACGATCACGCTCCCGTCCACCCCGTTCGCGATGACCGGCACGGGCGCGGTCCTGCTCGCCGACGGTGACGGTGCCGAGATCACGGACGAGTCGCTCGTCCAGGTGCACATCACCGCGGTCGACGGCGCCGACGGCACCGCGCTCGGCAGCACGTTCGACGAGGGTGCGACGGCCGAGGTCTGGCCGGCGTCCTCGGGCCTCGACCAGCTCGACGAGATCATGATCGGCGCGCACGAGGGTGCTCGCATCCTGCTCGGCCTGGCGAGCGGCGACGCCACGCAGGTCTACGTCGTCGACCTGCCGGCGGTCATCCCGCCGACCGCAGACGGCACTGCCGTCGCGCCCGACGAGAGCCTGCCCGTCGTCACGGTCGGCGACGACGGCGTCCCGGTGATCGCCGCTGGCGTGGGCGAGCCCCCGACCGAGCTCGTCGTGCAGCCGCTGATCCAGGGTGACGGCGACACCGTCGAGAAGGGTGACGACGTCGTCGTGCAGTACGTCGGCGCACTCTGGGACGGCACCGTCTTCGACTCGAGCTGGGCCAACGGGCAGCCGCTGACCGTCGGCGACCTGGGCTCCGGCAGCGTGGTGGCGGGCTGGGAGCAGGGTCTCGAGGGTCAGCAGGTCGGCAGCCGCGTGCTGCTCGTCATCCCGCCGGAGCTCGGCTACAAGGACGTGGACCAGGGCTCCATCCCGGCGAACTCGACGCTCGTGTTCGTCGTGGACATCCTCAAGACCTCCTGACGCCCGGCGCGCACCCGCGCGCACGCGCAACGACCTCGCACCCCCGGGGCCAAGGGACTCATGTCCTGACGGCCCCGGGGGTGCGTCGTTAGTGTGGGCTCAGGTCCCCCAGCGCAGGGGGTACGGGTCGGGAGACGCACATGGACCAGGCAACGACGCCGCGGATCCGCACGGTGGCCCTGATGGGCGCCGCGGGCGCGGGCAAGACCACTCTCGCCGAGGCGCTGCTGCACCGCGCCGGCGTGATCCCGCGGCCCGGTGGGGTCGAGGAGGGCACCACGGTCAGCGACCACGAGCCCGAGGAGATCGCGCGCGGCATCTCGATCGCGATCGGCGTTGCACCGTTCCCCTGGGCGGCCTCGGACGGCAAGACGTACGACGTGACGCTGCTCGACGCACCAGGCGCACCCGACTTCGCCGGGGCCGTCGACGCCGCGCTCGTCGCGGCGGACCTCGCGGTGCTCGTCGTGAGCGCGGTCGACGGGGTGCAGGCCGGGACGCACACGGCCTGGCGGCTGGCCGCCGAGGCGGGCATTCCCGTGATCGTCGCGGTCACCAAGGAGGACAAGGCACGTGCCGACTTCCGGCACGTGCTGGACGACCTGCGGACCTCGTTCGGCGACGGCTTCGTGCCGCTCGAGCTCCCGATCGGCGAGGAGGCCGAGTTCCACGGCGTCGCCGACGTGCTCACCGAGCACGGCTACGAGTACGCGGCCGACGGCACCCACCACGAGGCCCCGTTGTCCGACGAGGTCGCCGCCGAGGAGCACCGCCTGCACGACGAGGTCACCGAGGAGATCGTGTCGCACGACGACGACGCGCTCGAGCGGTACCTCTCGGGCGACGAGCCCGACGCCGCGGAGCTCGAGCGCACGCTCGCGCAGGAGGTCCGGGCGCGCGACGCGTTCCCCGTGCTCGTCGCCTCCGGGATCACGGCCGTCGGCATCGACCGCCTGGCCGACCTGGTGTGCGAGCTGAGCCCCGCCCCCGGCGACCGCCCCGCGCGGGTGCTCGCGGGCGACACCGTCGTCGAGGTCGCACCCGACCCCGCCGGGCCGGTGCTGGTGCACGCGTTCCGCACCGTCGCCGACCCGTTCGTCGGGCAGGTCACGCTGCTGCGCGTGCTGTCCGGGACGGTCAAGCCCGGTGACAAGCTCCTCAACACCACGTCCCGGTCCGACGAACGCATCCCCGGCCTGTTCCGGCTCCGGGGCAAGGAGCACCTGCCCGTCGACGTCGCGGTCGCGGGTCAGGTGGTGGCCGTCGCGAAGCTGACGTCCACGCCCACCAACTCCCTGCTGGTGGATCGCACGGGTCCGGGCGCCGCGATGTCGGCGCCCGCGGCGCGTCCGCGGCCGGCGGTGTACGGGCTGGCGCTCGAGCCGGTCACGCAGTCCGACGACGATCGCCTCTCGGGCGCGCTGCAGCGGCTCGTCGCCGAGGACCCGACACTCGTCGTCGACCGCTCGTCGGACCGGACCGTGCTGCGCGGACTGGGCGACACGCACCTGGCCGTCGCGCTCGAGCGGCTCGCGCGCGTGTTCGGCGTGCACGTGTCCACCGCACCCGTGCCCGTCGCGTACCGGGAGACGATCCGGCGGACCGTCGAGGCCGAGGGCAAGATCAAGAAGCAGTCCGGCGGCCACGGGCAGTTCGCGGTCGCGCAGCTACGGGTCGGGCCGATGCCCGGCGGCGGTTTCGAGTTCGTCGACGCCGTCGTCGGCGGGTCGATCCCGCGCAACTACCTGCCCGCGGTCGAGAAGGGCGTCGTCGAGGCGATGTCGCACGGCGGACCGCACGGCTACCCCGTCGTCGACCTGCGGGTCGAGGTGTACGACGGCAAGTCGCACTCCGTGGACTCGTCGGACATGGCGTTCCGCACCGCGGCCGGCAACGGGCTGCGCGACGCGCTCGCCGCCGCCGGGACCGTGGTGCTCGAGCCGATCGACCACGTCTCGGTCACGGTTCCCACGGCCGTGCAGGGCGACGTCATGGGTGACCTGTCCGGCCGCCGCGGCCGGATCACCACGACCACCGCTCTCGACGACGGCCGTGTGGTGATCGAGGCCGACGTGCCGCAGTCCGAGCTGCTGCGCTACGTGCTCGACCTGCGCTCCCTCACCGGGGGCCGCGCCGAGCTGGAGATCACGCCCGCGCGCTACGAGATCTGCCCGGACAACCTGGTCACGGCCTGACGACGCGACGCCAGCGGGGACCCGGCGCGATCGGGTCCCCGCTGCGCTCCTGCGTCGGCTCCTTCGTCCGCTCCTTCTTCGGCTACTCCGTCGCGATCGCGTCCAGCGGGCGCATCCGGGCCGCCCGGATCGCGGGCCACAGCGCCGCGAGCACCCCGACGACGAGCGCGAGCACGACCATCGTCACCAGCCCGCCCCACGGCACGACGAGCGTGTCCAGGCCCTCGTCGGCGTAGACCTGCGGCAGCACCGAGGCGAGCCCGACGCCCACCACGAGCCCGACGACCGTGCCGAACAGCGCCGTCAGCACCGACTCCACCGTGATCGTCCCCGCGAGCTGCAGGCGTCCGAGGCCGACCGCACGCAGCAGGCCGATCTCGCGCGTGCGCTCGATCACCGACAGGGCGAGCGTGTTGACGATGCCCAGCACCGCGATGACCAGCGACAGTCCGAGCAGCGCGTACAGGATCACCAGGAGCTGGTCGACCTGCCCGGCGATCTGCGCGACGAACTCGTCCTGGTCCTGCACGGACACGACGACGTAGGGCGCGACGGCCGCCGTCACCGCGGCGCGCAGGTCCGCCTGGCTCACGCCGGGCGCGGCGTCGACGAACACGGTGTCGAGCAGCTGCGCCTCGCCGGGAGCGATCTCGTCGAGCACCTCGTCGGAGACGACGACCGACGAGCCGAGGACGCGGCTCTCGAACACCGCCCCGACGGTCAGCTCACGCGTCGAGGTCGCCGTCTGCACGACGACGGTGTCGCCGACCGCCCAGCCGTCGCCCGCGTTGTTCGAGTTGACCAGCGCGGTGTCGTCGTCGAGCGTGCCGAGGTCGCCGCTCGTCACGTCGACCATGAGCGTGCTGCCGAGCGCTCCCGGGGCCACCCCCGCGACACCCCCGGTGTCCTCGGGCGTCGGCGTGACGCCGGGCGCGGGGGAGACCCCCGCGTACGTGAACGCCACAGGCACGGTGTCGCCGACCTCGGGCAGCGCCGCGACGTCCTCGGCCGCCCCGCCCGGGATGGTGAACGTCGCCGAGCGCAGCACCAGGTCGGCGTCCGTGGAGCTCTCGACGACGCTCGCGACCGACGCCTGCGCGGTCGCGGCGATCACGGAGACCGCGCCGACGAGCGCCATGCCGATCATGAGCGCGCCCGCGGTGTTCGCGGTGCGGCGGGGGTTGCGCGTGACGTTGCCGTGCGCGAGCTTGCCGATCGGCTTGAGGAGCGCGACGAACGGCGCGGCCATGACCCGCAGGACGGCACGCGCGAGCGTCGGCGAGGCCACCAGCACGCCGACGAGCACGAGCACGGCACCGAGGCCGAGGGCGCTCTCCGCCACCTTCGAGTCCGGCTGCAGGGCCGCGGCGACCACGCCGGCCGCGCCGGCGACGACCATCGCGGCGCCCACGACGAAGCGCGCGCGCAGCGACCGCTCCCGCACCGAGATCTCACCGCGCATCGCCTCGACGGGCGCGACGAGCGCCGCCGTGCGCGCGGGGAATGCGGAGGCCACCGCCGAGACGACCGTCCCGAGCACGAGGCAGCCGACCACGGTCGACGTGCTCAGCGGGATGTCGGACGTCAGGTCCATCCCCACGCCGGCGAGCACCTTGCGCAGCAGCGCGACCAGCCCGAGCCCGCCGAGGACGCCGAAGGCCGACCCCGCGAGCCCGACGACCGCGGCCTGCCCGACGACGACCCCGAACACCTGCGCCGGCGACGCCCCGACCGCCCGCAGCAGCGCGAACTCGCGCACCCGCTGCCGCACCGACATCGCGAACGTGTTCGCGATGAGGAACCCGCCGACGAACAGCGCGATCACCGCGAAGATCAGCAGGAACGTCGTGACGAACCCGAGCATCTCGCCGATGTCCTCCTGCAGGTCCGCCCGCAGGTCGTCGCCCGTGACCGCCGTCGTGCCGGCGCCGTCCGGCAGGCCGGGCAGCGCTTCCGACAGGTTCGCGACGAGGGTCTGCTGACTGACGTCGGCGGCGGCGTACACCGCGATCGAGGCGATCGTCCCGTCGGGCGCGAAGTCGGCCATCGCCGTCGCGGAGTCCATCAGCACGATCGTCGCCCCCGCCATCGGCCCACCGGCCGCCGCGTCGCCGACGACCTCGACCTCGCGCACCTCACCCGCGACCACGAGCCGCGTGCGGTCGCCGATCGTCAGACCCGACGAGTCGAGCGTCGCGGACTCGAGCGCGACCTCGTCGGCCGCAGCGGGTGCGCGGCCCTCGACGATCGTCAGGCTCGGGTCGCGTTCGTCGAACGCCATGCCGAAGCTGGGCGCCTGCGTCGACTGGACCGCCGTCCCGTCGGCCCCGACGAGCACGACCGTGCCGCTGACCTCGGGCAGCGCGAGGCGCACACCGTCGACCCCGGACACCTGGTCCACGAGCTCGACCGGGAACGGGTTGCGCGTCTCACCGACGCCGGTGGCGCTGGCGGCGACCTCGTTCGCGCCGCGTACGTACGCGTCGGCCGGCGCGGAGGCCTCCACGATCCCGTCGAACGTCGAGCCGAGCATCGTGCGCAGGCTGAACGTGCCCGCGACGAACGCGATGCCGAGCGCGACCGCCAGCACGGAGAGCAGGAAGCGGACGGCGTGCGCACGCACGCCACGCAACGTGACGCGCAGCATCAGTGCACCCGCGCGGCGGAGGCCGCGGACTCGTCGCGCGAGAGGGCCGCGAGCCGCTCGAGCACGCTCTCGGCGGTCGGGTCGCGCAGCTCGTCGACGATCCGTCCGTCGGCGAGGAACAGCACCCGGTCGGCGTAGGAGGCAGCCGTCGGGTCGTGCGTGACCATCACGACGGACTGCCCGAGGTCGTCGACGCTGCGGCGCAGGAAGCCGAGCACGTCACGCGCCGACGACGAGTCGAGGTTGCCCGTCGGCTCGTCGGCGAACACCACCGCGGGCCGCGTGACGAGCGCGCGGGCGCACGCGACGCGCTGCTGCTGGCCGCCGGACAGCTCGCCGGGCTTGTGGCTGAGCCGGTCCTGCAGGCCGACCGCGCGCACGACCGCGTCCAGGTGGTCGCGGTCCACGGGCCGCCGCGCGATGTCCAGCGGCAGCGTGATGTTCTCCAGCGCGGTGAGCGTCGGCACGAGGTTGAACGCCTGGAACACGAACCCGAGCCGGTTGCGGCGCAGCTTCGTCAGATGCCGTTCGGACATCTCGGAGACGGTCTCGCCGTCCACGACGACCGAGCCCGAGGTCGGCCGGTCCAGGCCCGCCATGCAGTGCATGAGCGTCGACTTGCCGGAGCCCGACGGCCCCATGGTCGCGGTGAGTCGGCCGCGCTCGAAGTCGACGTCGATGCCCGCGAGCGCATGCACGGCGGTCTCGCCGCCGCCGTACGTCTTGACGAGCCCGCGGGCCGAGGCGATGGGAAGGGTCACGCCGGCATCCGGCGTTGTCTGCTGGGTCACCCTTCGATGATCCCGACCCCGGGGCGTCAGCACGATCGGGTACTCCCCCCAGATCGACCCTGAACCTCGTCGGATCCGGGTCGGGGTCGATCCGGGGACCACCCGTGGGACGTTCGTCCTCTCGCGCACCCCGCCCAGCCGGACCGCGGGTGACGCGTGCGGCCTCTACGCTGGCGGCATGGCCCGCTACCTGGAGGTCCATCCGCACGACCCGCAGCCGCGGGCCGTCGCGCAGGTGGTCGACATCCTGCGCGCAGGTGGCGTGATCGCCTACCCCACGGACTCCTGCTACGCGCTCGGCACGACGATGGGCTCGCACGACGGACCCGAACGGATCCGACGACTGCGGCACCTCGACGACCGGCACCACTTCACGCTCGTGTGCGCCGACTTCGCGCAGCTCGGCCATCTCGTCCATCTGGACAACTCCGCGTTCCGCGCGATCAAGGCCGCGACGCCTGGCCCCTACACGTTCGTCCTGCCCGCGACGCCCGAGGTCCCACGCCGGCTCTCGCACCCGAAGAAGCGGTCCGTCGGCGTGCGCATCCCGGACCACCCGGTCGCGGTGGCGATCGTCCGCGAGCTGGGCGAGCCGCTGTTGTCGTCGTCCCTGCTCATGCCCGGCCACGAGTGGCCGATGACCGAGGGCTGGCAGATCAAGGAGGAGCTCGACCACGACCTCGACGCCGTGGTCGACGCCGGCGACTGCGGCACGACTCCGACGACCGTCGTCGACTGGACCTCGGGCGCACCGGAGGTCGTGCGCGAGGGTGCGGGGGACCCCAGCCGCTTCGAGTGACCGCGGCTCGGGGTGGGACCGGCTCAGGGTGGGACCGGCTCAGACGTCGCGCAGGGCCTCGGTCACGAAGCGCGCGGAGCGCTCGCGCAGGCCCTCGATCCTCCTGGCCACCAGGATCTGCCGGGTCTCGTCGTCGTTGCCGGCCTCCGTGCGCGTCGGCGGTCGCCGGACGTTGGCCGAGCAGGTGAAGTGCGTGCAGATCAGCGTGCCGACGGTGTTGCCGCGCCGACCGGACGCGCCCGCCCGACGTGCCACGTACAGGCTCACGTCGTCGGTCACGACGACGTCCTCGCACCACGCGCACACCGCGCGCCGACGGACGCGCTCCTTGGCGTCGGTGGAGCGCAGCAGCACGCCGGTCGGCTCGCCGTCGAGCGGCACGATCGCGTAGGCCACGAGCGGCGCCTTGCGGTCGCGCCACCCGAGGTAGTCGAGCCGCTCCCAGTCCATGGCGTCCAGGTCGGGCAGGACCGCGTTCGTGGCCTCGCGCCGCGACGCGTTCACGAACGACGCGCGGAGCTGCTTCTCGGTCAGGGGTTCCATGGGTCCTCGGTCGTCGGACGGTGTCATCGGACGGGTGCCGGCCGCGCCCCACGCGGCGCGGACCATTCTCCCCCGACCTCCGAGCCGTCACCTCCGAGCCGTCACCACCGAGCCCTCACCACCCGTCAGGCGCCGGGAATGCGGCCGGCGCGCGCGGGCGTTGCCACCGGCATGCCGCTTTCCGGGGAGTACGCACCGAGCACCTCCGAGCACGCCCGCCGCCAGGCCGAGCTGTACGAGGCCACCGACGGTCGTGAGGGCAACGAGATGCGCGGCCGCCCGGTCATCATCCTCACCAGCGTCGGAGCCCGTTCGGGGCACCTGCGCAAGACCGCGCTGATGCGCGTGGAGCACGAGGGCCGGTACGCGGTCGTCGCGTCCAAGGGCGGCGCCCCCGACCACCCCCGCTGGTACCACAACCTCGTCGCGAACCCCCACGTGGAGCTGCAGGACGGTGCGGTCCGGAAGGACTACGACGCGCACGTGGCCACCGGTGCCGAGCGGGACGAGTGGTGGGCGCGGTCCGTGGCCACGTGGCCCGACTACGACGCCTACCAGGCGCGGACCGAGCGCCAGATCCCCGTGTTCGTCCTGGTCCCGCGCGACTGATCGACGTCCGGCCGTTCGGTGCCCCGACTCAGCCAGGCAGTCAGCCGAGCAGTCAGCCGGGCGGTTCGCCGAGCAGGAGCTTCCAGCAGCCGACGCCGATCACGCCCGCGACCAGCGGTGCCACGACCGGCACCCAGCCGTAGTGCCAGTCCGAGCCGCCCTTGTGCTTGAGCGGCAGCAGCGCGTGCACGATGCGCGGGCCCAGGTCGCGCGCCGGGTTCAGCGCCGGGCCGGTCGGTCCGCCGAGGCCCGCGACCAGGCCCCAGACCAGGAACCCGATGGCCATGTGGGCCACCGCGGGCTCGTTCGTCGTGAGCGGTGAGTTCACGATCGCGAGCGCGCACGAGAACAGCACGACGGACCCGAGCAGCTCGTTGGCGAAGCCGTTGAGCCGCGAGTGTGCCGCGTTGATCGTCGAGAACGTCGCGAGCACGTCGTCGGGGTTCTCGGTGCGGTCGTAGTACGGCTTGTGGGTCGCGACGATCGCCAGCTGGCCGGCCATCGCGCCGAGGAGCTGCGCGGTGACGTACGGCGCGACCTCGGACCACGGGAACATCCCCCAGGACGCGAGTCCGATCGTGAACGCCGGGTTGATGTGGTTGCCGCTGATGCCGCCGAACATGAGCGCCGGGATCATCACGCCGAAGCCGTAGCCCATCGCGATGAGCGACCAGCCGCCGCCGTACCCCTTGGAGCCCTTGAGGTGCACGTTCGCGACCGTGCCGTTGCCCAGGATGATGAGGATCGCGGTGCCGATGAACTCGCAGGCCAACCGGGTCGCGAGGCTGTACGTCGGATCCATGCGCACACCTTGGCAGGCCGCGGGCGTCGCGGTCACGCCCGACCCGCCCCCAGCCCCGGATCCGTGCGAGCGGCTACCCGTCGCGGCGGTCCGGTCGCGGCCGGCGCCCGCGATGTCGACACCCTGGTGCGGTGCACGGCGGGCGGATGGGCGGTCGGGTGGGCGGTCGGCTGGTGTGGGTGCTCGTCGCGGCGGTCTGCCTCGCGCTCGGGCTCGGGGCGCCCGCGCTCGGGCGCGTGCAGGCGTCCGCACGGCACCCGGTCACCGTCGCGGACCGCGACGCGGCGCTCGTCGCGCTCGCCACGTTGCGGGTCCGGGGTCCCGACGAGCATGCGGACGCCTACGAGCGCTCGGAGTTCGGCACCGCATGGGCGGACGTCGACCGCAACGGGTGCGACACCCGCCAGGACGTGCTGCGTCGCGACCTCGTCGCCGTGACGCTCGACCCCGCCGACGCATGCGTCGTCCTCTCCGGTTCGCTCGCCGACCCGTACACCGGCCGCACGATCCCCTTCCTCCGGGGTGAGCGCTCCGCGGACGTGCAGATCGACCACGTCGTCGCGCTGGCCGACGCGTGGGCGTCCGGGGCCGCGCAGTGGTCGCCGGATCGCCGGGAGCGGTTCGCCAACGACCCCGCCAACCTGCTGGCGGTCGACGGACCCGCCAACGAGGACAAGGGCGCCTCCGACGCCGCGCAGTGGCTCCCGCCCGACCCTGGCTACGGCTGCGTCTACGCGGTCCGGCAGGTCCGGGTGAAGGCCGCGTACGGGCTGTCGGTCGCGTCCGACGAACGTGCCGCGCTCGCCGCGGCGATCGGGTCCTGCACCGTCACACGCTGATCGCAGCTGCTCGGGCTCACGGCTGCTCGAGCACCACGTCCGTGCCGGTGGCGGTGACAGCGAGCCCGTCGGGCATGACCGAGACCGACGCGAGCGTCATGCCCTCCGGCAGCTCGTCGATCGGCACGCGCAGGCCCGAGAGCACCGAACCGATCGCGTCCGGAAGGTCGTCGATCGTGATGGTCACGCCGCCGAGCTCGATGTCGACCACGTCGACGACCAGCGCACCGTCCTCGACGCCCGGCTCGATCGCCGCGGACAGGTCGATGCCGAGCAGCGACCCCGCTACCCGCATCGTCGAGCCGTCGACCGTGAGCGTCAGGTCGAGTCCGGTCCGCTCCGCGACCACGGTCTGCAGCGACGAGGTCGGCAGGACGGCCACGACCTGCGCCTCACCGACCGTGTACGGCTGGGTCGTCGAGACCGACGTCCCCTCGAACACCACATCCGTCGCCCGCAGGCCGCCGAGGGTCGCGCCGTCGACCGTCACCGTCATCGTGTCGATGCTGCCGCGCAGGACCTGCGTCAGGAACGGGAAGCCCCCCATCTCGACCGTCGGCGTGCCGGTGACGTCCTCGAGGTTGTCGACCACGGCCTGCGAGACGCGTTCCTCCGTCGTGCGTGCGATCACGCGGTCGGCGGCGACCGCGCCCGCCCCCACGACCGCGACGACGGACACGGCGATGATCCAGCCCTTGGCGCTCACCCGCCCACCGTAGGGGTCACGGCGGCGTCTCACACGCGACGCTGTCGCCGTCGCGGTCCAGCCGCGCCGCGTAGCCGGGGTCGCCGCGGTGCAGCGGCGCCGCCCCGGCGGCCCAGGCCGCAGCGCAGTTGGCGAACTCCACCACGCCGGCGGGGGCGTCGGTCGAGGGGGACGTCGAGGGGTCGGCCGGTGCGGTGGTGCCCGACGACCCGGGCGACGATCCGGCCGGTGGTCCGACGACCGCCGGCAGCGGCTCGTCCGGGCAGGTCGCCAGCACGCGTGCGATCGCGTCGCGCTCGGCGGCCGTGACCCACAGGCCGTAGGCGGTCTTCACCGCGACCTGACGCGCGACGTAGGCGCAGCGCACCGCCTTGTTCGGCGGGAGCCAGGTCGCGGCGTCGCCGTCACCCTTCGACATGTTCGTCGGGCCGTCGACCGCCAGCAGGTTGCCGGGGTCGTTGGCGAACGCCTCGCGGGTCGCCGCGTCCCATGACTGGGCACCCTTCTGCCAGGAGTCCGACAGTGCGACGACGTGGTCGATCTGCACGTCGGCCGACGTCGCGATGCCCCGCACGAACGGGACGTCGTGGCCGGTGTACGGGTCGTGCAGCAGACCGCTCGTCACGACGCAGTCCGAGCCCGACTCGTAGGTCAGGTCCACCAGGTCGCGCGCCAGGACGTCGTTGCGGGTGTCGCAGCCGTTGCCGTCGACGTCGGCCCACGCGTCGCCGAACAGCGCCCGGTCGTACCCGGTACGCGGCGCACGGCCCTTGACCGACAGGTCGCCCAGGGCTTCCAGCGCGGTGCCCGCGGCCGCATCGAGGGGGCTGGGTGTCGCCGCGGGCCGGGTCGGCACGGGCGTCGCACTGCTCTCGCCGGTCCGTCCCGGCCCGTCGGTCGCGCTCGGGGACGCGGTGGCCCGCGGCTCTGCCCCGGTCTCGGCGCCCGGGGAACAACCCGCGGTGCCGAACGTCAGCGCGACGACCAGGGGGATCAGCACCCCGACGCGTCGGCGGCCCGTGCGCCGCAATGCCGACGTCCGTGCGTCCGGTGGTGCAAAGGGTGTGGCGCGGGTCACGTCTCGGTCCTAGCCTGGTGCGTAGTGCGCGACGAGGGGCACACGATGACGTTCCTGCTGTTGGCCAGCCTGTGCGTGCCGGCACTCATCTTCGGGGCTGTGTGGTCATGGTTCCCGTCGGAGAACGCCACGCCGCGCTGGCGCACGGTCGCAGCCGAGCACCTCGAGGCATGGGCGGAGATCCTGCGGAACCGGCACCCGAAGCCCCCGGACCCGTTCGACGCACTGTGGGTGCAGGACCGGCTCACCAAGGTCGCCGACCACGTCCGCGAGCTCGAGCTCGACCCGCACCTGTACGCCCGCGCCGAGCGGATCATCGCCACGCAGCTCGCGTACGACCAGCTCCTCGCGAAAGCGTGCGGCATGGCCGGCGTCGAGGTCGAGGCCCACGCGCTCGGTGACCCCGGCGAGCGGTTCCGCGAGGAGGTCGAGCTGACCTCTCGCGGCTGGTCCTGGTGACGCGGGCTCACCACCTCGGTCAACCGGCTCGCACGACGAGGGTGCTCGGCCCGGCCGCGGTCGGCCGCACCTCGATGCGCTCGGCGATCGACTGCTTGAGCGTGTCGACGTGCGACACCACACCCACGACACGGCCGCCGGCGCGCAGTCGGCCCAGCTCCGCGAGCACCTGGTCGAGCGTGTGCGGGTCGAGCGAGCCGAAGCCCTCGTCGACGAACAGCGTCCCGAGCTCGATGCCGCCGGCCTCCGCGGTGACCACGTCGGCCATCCCCAGGGCCAGGCACAGCGACACGTAGAACGTCTCGCCGCCCGAGAGCGTGCGCGGATCGCGCGGCGAGCCCGTGCGGTGGTCGATCACGCGCATCGCCAGACCCGTGCGGCGCCCACCGCCGTCCTCCTTGCCGTCCGTGCGCACCAGCTCGTAGCGGGCGTCGGACATCACCACGAGCCGCGAGTTGGCGGCCGCGACGACGTCCTCGAACCGTCGCATCAGCACGTACGTCGCGAGCGAGATCCCCGTGCCGTTGTCCGCACCGGTGCCGCTCGCGAGCCCCGCCAGTCGCATCACGGGCGCGGCCTGCGCCGTGTGCCGCAGCAGGGTGTGCGCAGCGTCGACCACCTGCTGGGCAGCGGCCCGGCCGGCCACCTCACGCTCGAGCGCCACCTGGTGCTGCGACGCCGCGGCGTCGGCGAGAGCACGGGCCTGCGCCTCGGCGTCCCGCGCGGCCGCGACGTCCACCGTGGCATCAGGTGCCAGCGCGGCGATCTCCGGCTCGTCGAGACCGGTCTGCACGCGGGCGAGCTCCGCCTCGTGCTGCGTCACCCGGTCGTCCAGCTCGCGCACCGCGGCGGGGTCGAGCAGCGCGGCGCGGGCCTGCGCCGCGTCGAGCCCGGTCTCGGCGAGCGCCTCGGCGAGCTCACGCTCGGCGCGCACGGCCGCTCGGTCGGCTTCACCGCTGCGGTCGATGGCCTCCATGAGCGCGGCCGCCGCCACGACCTGCGCTCGCAGCGCCGACGAGCGTGCGGCGACGGTCGGGAAGCCGGCGAGCGCGACCGCGACCTCGGCCTCGGTCTCGGCCAGCGCCTGGGTGAACGCCTGGGCGCGGGTGTCGGCCCGGCCGCGCTCGGCGTCGGCCGCGACCCGCTCCTGCCTGCGGCGGTCGGTCTCGCCGTCGTGCTCGTCGAGAGCGGCGAGCGCCATGGGCAGGCCGGCCGCCGCCGAGCGTGCACCCGCAAGCCGCTCGTTCGCCGCCGTGAGCTCCGCCGCACACTCCGGCTCGGTGAGGCCCTGCAGCGGCTCGGCGATCGCCGCACGCCGGGCCTCGAGCGAGGCGAGCGCCTCGACCGCCGCGGCGAGCGCACGCTCGGCCTCGACCCGCTCCTGCTCCGCGAGCGCGACCTGCTCCGCGGTCGCGTGGTCGGGCGTGCGACGCGCGGGGTGCGGGTGCTCGGCGGATCCGCAGACCGGGCACGGTTCACCGGCGGTGAGCGCCTGCCCGAGCTCGCCCGCCAGCCCGGCGATCCGAGCCGTCCGCGTCGCGCTCTCGCGCGCCACCGCGCTCAGGGCCGCGGCCCGCCGCGACGAGACCCGGGCACCGGCGTCGAGCACCTGGTCCGCGAGCTCCGCGAGCGTGCCGAACGCCGCGACCCGCTGCGCGCACAGCTCGACCAGCGCGATCGCCGCGGACTCGTCGGCCGCCTGCGCGCGCACCTGGTCCAGGCGCTCTGCGAGCACGACGCGCTGCGCGGGCCGGTCGGCCAGCCACGCGTCGTGCGCCGCGATCTCGGTCGCCAGGTCGTCGACCCGGTCGCGTTCGTCGCGCACCTCACGCCGCCGCCGCTCGAGGTCGGCCTCGAGGTCCACGGCACGCACGAGCGCGGCGACCGCGCCGACCGCGTCCCGATGCGCGTCCGCGAGCAGCGACCGCGCCGCGGACCAGTGCGCCGGCCTCGACCCGCGCGCACTCCGGGTGGCAGCACCCTCGGCGATCCCGCCCGCACGGCCCCCGCCGTCGACGCTGTTGTCGGAGTCGGTGTCGGTGTCAGAGTCGGTGTCGGAAGCGGGGAGCAGCCACTCGAGCTCGGTCGGAGCGAGGTCACGCTCGGCGAGAAGTGTCTTGTGGGCGGCCTCCTGCTCGGAGGCTGCGACCGCGGCGCCGTCGAGCAGCGGCCGCACGGCCTGTGCCGCGCGCGCCCGCACCAGACGGGCCCGTGCGTCGAGGTGCGCCTCGGCGCCCTCGACCAGCACCGCCTGCTCCTCGCGCAGCCGGTCGCGGCGGGCCAGCAGCGCAGCGCCGGCCTGAGCCTCGTCGAGCGCCGTGCGCGCCGTCCGGGCGGAGCGTGCCGTCGTCGTGGCGGTCGCCGCGAGCTCACGGACCTGCACGGCCAGTTCGTCCACGCACTCGTCCAGCGCATCGCGCACACGGTCCGCGGGGCCACGCTGCTCGACCGCGGACCCGACGGCGGGCCCGAGCGCGAGCGCACCGGTCGAAGACGGAGCGGGCACCGGGACGGGCAGGTCCGCCGACAGCGCCGCGTCGACCCGCTCAGCCACGTGCGCGGCTGCCCCCTCGTCGAGCCTCGCCGCACCCGCGAGGTGCGCGAGACGGCCGGCGAGCGCGGCGCGGGCGGCGGCCAGCTCACGCTCCGACTCGCGTCGTCGCTCGGCGAGCCGCTGCTGCAGCCGCTCGTAGACCTGCGTGCCGAAGATCTTCTGCAGCAGGCCGACGCGTTCCTCCGGCTTCGACTGCAGGAACCGCGCGAACTCACCCTGCGGCAGCACGATCGTCTGGACGAACTGCGTGCGGTCGAGCCCGACGAGCCGCGTGATCTCGTCGCCGGCCTCGTCCAGGCGCGTCGAGATGACCGTGCCCGGTCCACCGTCCGGCCCGAGCCGCCACAGCCGCACGGAGGCCTGCTGCCGCGTGGTGCCCGTGCCGCGCCGCTTCGCGCGGTCGTAGGCCGGCGTACGCCGGACGCGGAAGACGCCCGCCCCGACCTCGAAGATCAGGTCCACGAAGCTTTCGGTGTCCTCGTCGGCGAAGGCCGAGCGCAGGCGGTCGTCGCTCGCGTTCTCCGCCGCGACCTTCCCGTACAGCGCGAACACCACGGCGTCGATGAGCGTCGACTTGCCCGCACCCGTCGGCCCTTCGAGCAGGAACAGGCCCGAGGCGCCCAGCGCGGTCAGGTCGACCGTGTGCTCCGCGGCGAACGGGCCGATCGCCTGCAGCGTCAGCGTGTGCAGGCGCATCAGGCGCTCCGCTCCAGCGCGACGACGTCCTCGTACGCCGCGCGCAGCACCGCGCGCTCGCCGTCGTCCGCGGGCCGGCCCGTGACGTGCGCGACGAAGTCGGCCGCGACCTGGACCGGGTCCGCGGCACCCGGCACGACGTGCGACGTGCTGGCCCGCTCCCGCTGCGGCGGTTCGTGCTGGACGACGAGCGCGTGCGGGAAGCGCCCACGCACCCGGGCGTACAGATCGCCCGGCCGGACGTCGTCCGTCACGGTCACCCGGACCCAGTCCGCGACGTGCGCCTCACCCGCGGCACCGAGCAGGTCCGCGAGCGTGCCGGTGACGTCCGCCAGCCGGCGCGGCACGGGGCACGGCACCAGCTCGGTGCGCACCTGGCCGGCCACGGCCTCGACGAGCACCGACGACTTCACCTGCCGCGCCTCGGAGAAGGAGTACGCGAGCGGCGAGCCCGAGTAGCGCAGGACCGTGCCCTGCGGGCCCGTGACCTGCTGCGCGCCGTGCAGGTGCCCGAGCGCGACGTAGCCGACGCCCGCGAACGCCTCGGCCGCGACGACGTCCACGCCGCCCACGCGGATGTCCCGCTCCGACTCGCTCGGCAGCCCGCCCACGACGAACGCGTGCGCCGCCACGACCGCGTCCCCGGACGGGCGACCCCGCCGCGCGAGATCGGCACGGACCCGTCGCATCGCCGCACCGAGCACCGCCTCGTGGGAACGCGCGAGCGGCTCGCCGTCGCCCAGCTCGTCGCGCACCGAGTCCGGGTCCAGGTAGGGCAGTCCGTAGACGAGCGCCCCGCCGACCTCGACCGGCTCCGCGAGCGACGCGACGCGCGTGCGCAACCGGATCCGCTCGCGCATGAGCGCCGCGCCGAAACCCAGCCGGGTCGCCGAGTCGTGGTTGCCCGACGTCACGACGACCGTCGTGTGCTCGGCCAGGCGCGCGAGCGTCTCCGAGAGCAGCGTCACGGCCTCGACCGGCGGGATCGCCCGGTCGTACACGTCTCCCGCGACGACGACCGCGTCCACCTGCTCGGTGCGCGCGACGTCGACCAGGTGGTCCAGGAACGCCGCCTGGTGGTCGAGCAGGTCGACCCCGTGCAGCGACCGGCCCAGGTGCCAGTCCGACGTGTGCAGCATCCGCATGCCCCGGACGTTAGCCCGGCCCACCCACACGCCCGCCGCGACGGGCCGCGGCCGCCGGGATCGTCCTGCTGCCGACCGCCTGACGAGCCGCGTCAGTCGTCGTCGGAGGCCTGCGTGACGTCGGCGACGGTCGCGCCGAGCGCGCGCACGAGCGCGTCGCCGTCCAGGGTCGCGGCGACCCCGTGCGCGCCCGCGCCGATCGACACGGTCCTGCCGCGCACCCGATCGTCGGCGATCACGGGCAGCTCACGCAGCGACCCGAACGGCGTGATCGTGCCGCGTTCGTAGCCGGTCACCTCGCGCGCGGTGCCCGCATCGGGCAACGAGAGCCGCGTGACGCCGAGCAGCGCACGCAGCTTGGGCCACGCGATCGCGCGGTCACCCGGCACCAGGACGAGCAGGAAGTCGTCGTCGCCCCGGCGCACCACCAGCGTCTTGACGATCGCGGCCGGCTCGACGCCACGCACCGCCGCGGCCTCCGCGAGCGACCCGACCGGTCCGTGCCTCGTCAGGTCGAACGTCAGCCCGCTCGCCTCGAGCGCCGCCACGGCGCGCCGCTCACCGCTCGTCGTCCCCGTCACCCGAACCACGCTAGATGCACCGACCCGTTCGGGCGAACAGCGCCCAAGGTCCCTTGCGTGGCCATGCCCGATTCGCCAAGGTATGACGGCACGCGCGTGTGCTCGTGCTTCACCACTCGCAGGGGGACAGATGTTTCGTCGACCACCGCCCGTACTCCTCACCTCGCTCGTCGGGCTGCTCGCCATCGGGCTGACGGCCACCGCAGCCGGCGCAGCGCCCGATGTGAGCCCGGCCGTCGCACCGACGTCCGACGTCACCAGCCCGCAGGAGGTCGCCCGCGTCGACGCGGTGCCGACGCCCGACCTCGACTGGAGCGACTGTTCGCTCTACTTCATGGAGGGCTCGTTGTGCGCCACGGTCGAGCTCCCGCTCGACTACGACGACCCCACGGGTCCGACGACCGAGGTGGCGGTGCTCAAGCAGCCCGCCACCGACCCGAGCCACCGCATCGGCTCGCTGTTCGTCAACCCCGGGGGGCCGGGCGGTTCGGGCGTGGAGTTCGCAGCCCTGTCGCAGTACTACCTGTCGGCGCGCGTGCGCGCGAAGTTCGACATCATCGGCCTCGACCCGCGCGGCACCAACTACGGGGCCAACGTGCAGTGCTGGAAGAACCTCGGCGAGCTCAAGCGGGACGTGGGGACGACGTTCCTGTCGACGGCCTTCCCGCGCGGCACCGACGAGACGGCCGCGTACCTGACGGACACCACGCGCTTCGGCACCGCGTGCTCGACGACGTCCTCGCCGCTCGTGGGCGCGATGTCGACCGCCCAGGTCGCGCGCGACATGGACGTGCTGCGCCGCGCGGTCGGTGACACCAAGCTGACCTATCTCGGCTTCTCCTACGGCTCCTACCTGGGCAACGTCTACGCCAACATGTTCCCGGACCGTGTCCGGGCGCTCGCGATCGACGGCGTCATCGACCCCGTCGCGTGGCAGGGCAGCGCCGAGACCGCGGCGTGGCCCATGACCCAGCGGATGGCGTCGGGCGACGGCGCCTGGAAGTCCCTCCGTCAGATCCTCGCCAGCTGCGCGACAGCCGGCAAGGGGTTGTGCATGACCGCCCAGCTCGGCAACGCGCAGAGCGTCTACGAGAAGACGATGGCCGGCCTGAAGGCCAAGCCGATCGAGATCACCGACGGCGACGAGGTGCTCTGGCGGATCACGTTCGCCGACGCGATCAACGTCCTGCTCGGCGACATGTACGACATGTACGCCTGGGCCTGGGTCGACAGCGACCTGTACTTCCTGCGCACGATGCAGCTCGAGCTTCCGAGCTCGGCGAAGGGCAAGGCCGCGAACGCCGCGCTCGCGGCGCGTTACAAGGCACGGCAGACCGCCGCGAACGAGCGGCAGACCGCGCACGACGCCCGTGTGCGCGCCGGATTCGGCTTCCCGTACATCAACCAGCTCGAGGCGTACCAGAGCGTGCTGTGCTCGGACGGCACCAACCCGGCCTTCGGCGGTCGCTGGACCAAGGCGATCAAGAACGGCACCAAGGCCCCCGGCTTCGGCGCGCTGTGGTCGTGGGCCTCGGCCCCGTGCGCGTCGAAGACGTGGACGCGGTCCGACGAGGACGCGTACCGCGGCACGTTCGACCACCGGACCGCCAACCCGGTGCTCGTCGTCGGCAGCTACTGGGACCCGGCGACCAACTACCAGGGCGCCGTGACGGCGGCCGACCTGCTGCCGAACTCCCGTCTGCTCTCGAGCGACAACTGGGGTCACACCGCGTACGGGACGTCCGTGTGCGCGACGTGGGCGGTCGACCAGTACCTGCTGGCCAAGAAGCTGCCCGCCGAGGGCACGGTCTGCCACGCGGACCAGCCGTTCACGAGCGGCACGGAGAGCCTGTCGACGTCGTCGGTCTCGGGGACGAAGACGCTGCCGACCGGTCCGCGTGAGGGTGTCGTGCCGGTGATCCCGCCGCTGCCCGGCGCGACTCCGCGGTACTGACCGCTCCGCACCATCGCATGCCCCGACGGGGTCGTGGCCCACGCCACGGCCCCGTCGGCGCGTATTCGCACGTGCCCGGCCGGCACCCGGCGTGCGACGATCGACGCCCGTGAGCCCCCGCCAGCAGCCGCCCGGCCGCGCGCGCCGCACCGACGAGCGCCGCCCGGCCCGACGAGAGCGCGCCGCCGCCGCGCGCGCGGCGGTCGACCTCCCGACGATCACCTATCCGGAACAGCTCCCGGTCAGCGCGCGGCGTGCGGAGATCGCCGCCGCGATCCGCGACCACCAGGTCGTGATCGTCGCGGGCGAGACGGGCTCCGGCAAGACCACACAGCTGCCCAAGATCGCGCTCGAGCTGGGTCGCGGCCGGGCCGGTCAGATCGGTCACACCCAGCCGCGCCGGATCGCGGCACGCGCCGTCGCCGAACGCATCAACGAGGAGATCGTCGGGGACGCCCCACTGGGCGGCGTCGTCGGCTACCAGGTCCGGTTCACCGACACGTCGAGCGAGGACACGTTGGTCAAGGTGATGACCGACGGCATCCTGCTCGCCCAGATCCAGCGTGACCCTATGCTGCTGGCCTACGACACGCTCATCGTCGACGAGGCGCACGAGCGCTCGCTCAACATCGACTTCATCCTCGGCTACCTGACGCGGCTGCTGCCCCGCCGGCCGGACCTCAAGGTCGTCATCACGTCCGCGACGATCGACTCGGCGCGGTTCGCCCGACACTTCGCGGGCCCGCCGACCCCCGAGCACCCCGACGGTGTGCCCGCGCCGGTCGTCGAGGTCACCGGCCGCACGTACCCGGTCGAGGTCCGCTACCGCCCGCTGTCGCCCGACGCGCTCGGCACGTCCGACGAGGACGCCGCGCCGGCGCCGGCCCCGCGTGCCTCGTCGGGACGCGGACGCACCACCCCGCCGCCCGCGACCCGCGAGCGCGACCTCATGACCGGCATCACGGAGGCCGTCGACGAGCTGTGCGGGGTCGGGCCCGGCGACATCCTCGTGTTCCTGTCCGGTGAGCGGGAGATCCGCGACGCGCAGGACGCGCTGCGCACGTCGCTCGGCGCGCGCGCGACCGACCCGCAGCACCCCCAGCACGTCGAGCTCCTGCCGCTGTTCAGCCGCCTGTCCGCGGCCGAGCAGCACCGCGTGTTCGCGTCGCACCCCGGCCGCCGGGTGGTGCTGTCGACGAACGTCGCCGAGACGTCGCTGACCGTGCCCGGCATCCGGTACGTCGTGGACCCCGGCACAGCACGCATCTCGCGCTGGTCGAAGGCGACCAAGGTGCAGCGGCTGCCGATCGAGCCGATCAGCCAGGCGTCCGCGCAGCAGCGGTCGGGCCGGTGCGGGCGCGTGGCCGACGGCGTCGCGATCCGGCTGTACTCGCCCGACGACTTCGAGTCGCGGCCCCGGTTCACCGAACCGGAGATCCTGCGCACGTCGCTGGCCTCGGTGATCCTGCAGATGATCGCGGTCGGCGTCGCCGCCTCGCCGCAGGACGTCGTCTCGTTCCCGTTCGTCGACGCCCCGGACGTGCGGGCCGTGCGCGACGGCGTGCAGCTGCTCACCGAGCTGGGCGCGCTCTCGTCCGACGAGGGTGCGACGCGGCTGACCGACATCGGGCGGGCGCTCGCACAGCTCCCGATCGACCCGCGGCTGGCGCGGATGGTCGTCGAGGCGGGCCGCCGCGGCGTCGCGCGGGACGTCTCCGTCGTCGTCGCCGCGCTCTCGATCCAGGACCCGCGCGAACGGCCGGCCGACGAGCGCGAGAAGGCCGATGCGTTGCACGCACGGTTCGCCGACCCCACCTCCGACCTGCTCGCCTACCTCAACCTGTGGGAGTACCTGCGCGAGCAGCGCCGCGACCTGTCCGGCAGCGCGTTCCGGCGGATGTGCCGCTCCGAGCACCTCAACTACCTGCGCATCCGCGAGTGGCAGGACGTGGTCACCCAGCTGCGCGACCTGGCCAAGCCGCTGCACATCACCATGGCCGCACCCCGGCCGCTGCCCACCGCCGACGAGGACCCGCGCACCGACGAGCACGCCTCCGGCGGAACAGCGACGGTCGATCGGCGCGGCGAGCTGCGGCGCGAGTGGGACGCCGACCGCATCCACCAGTCCGTGCTCGCCGGGCTGCTCTCGCACATCGGGATGCAGGAGGCGACGGAGGTCGCCGCGCCGTCTCGTCGGACGCAGGGCCGCAAGCCCGACGCGCGGCCGGACCGCCGCGCGCGCAACGAGTACCTGGGCGCGCGCGGGGCCCGGTTCGCGATCTTCCCGGGCTCGGGCCTGGCCCGGAAGCCGCCGGCGTGGGTGATGGCGGCCGAGCTCGTCGAGACGAGCCGGCTGTGGGGGCGCGACGCCGCGCGGATCCAGCCGGAGTGGGCCGAAGAGCTCGCGGGCCACCTGGTCAAGCGCACCTACTCCGAACCCGCGTGGTCGACCCGGCAGGGCGCCGCGACGTGCACCGAGCGCGTGCTGCTGTACGGCGTCCCGATCGTCGCGGGGCGTCGCGTGCTGTACGCGAAGGTCGACCCCGCGCACGCGCGCGAGCTGTTCGTCCGGCACGCGCTCGTGCAGGGCGAGTGGACCACGCACCACCAGTTCTTCCACGAGAACCGCCGCCTGCTCGCCGAGGCCGAGGAGCTCGCCGCACGCGCGCGCCGGCGCGACCTGCTCGCCGACGAGGACACGCTGTTCGACTTCTACGACGAACGGATCCCCGACGACGTCGTCTCGTCCCGGCACTTCGACCAGTGGTGGAAGGGCGCCCGCCGTCGCGACCCGGACCTGCTCTCGTTCTCTCGCGAGCTGCTGGTGGCCGACGACGCGCACGCGATCGACGAGTCCTCGTTCCCGAGCCGTTGGCCGCAGGGCGACCTGACGTTCCCGCTGACCTACCAGTTCGAGCCCGGCACCGAGGCCGACGGCGTGACGGTGCACATCCCGATCGGCCAGCTTGCGCGCGTCACGCCGGACGGGTTCGGCTGGATGGTGCCCGGCCTGCTCGACGAGCTCGTCACCGCGACGATCCGCGCGCTCCCCAAGCCGGTCCGCGTGCAGCTCGTGCCCGCGCCGGACGTCGCGCGCGCGGTGGGCGCGTGGCTGCGCGAGCACATGGCGTCGTGGGCCGACACGGTGCGCGCCGGCGACGCCGCGCCCTCGTTCCACGACGCGTTCCGACGAGCCGTGCGCGCGCTGCGCGACGTCGACGTGCCCGACGACGCGTTCGACGACGAGCGGCTGCCCCCGCACCTGCGGCTGACGTTCCGCGTCGTCGGCGACCGCGGTGGCGTGATCGACGAGGGCACCGACCTCGCGGTGCTGCAGCGTCGCCTCGCGCCCCAGGCGCAGGCCGCGGTCGACACCGCGGTCCGCCGCGCGGTCCGTGAGGCGATGGCCTCGGCCACCCCCGCCCCGCCCACCACCGTGCCGTCCACCACCGTGCCGCCCGCGGCCGTGAGTCCCTCGGCGGGCCATGCGCGGGAGCGCACGGGCCGGGCCGCGGGTCAGGGCCCGGACGGTCCGGCGCCCGGGGTCGTGCGGGAGGGGCTCGTCGGGTGGCCGGCGGGGATGGTGCTGCCGGAGGTGGTCGAGGCCGGTGGCGGCAGCGCCGTGGTGCGGGCGTTCCCGTCGCTCGTCGCGGAGCCCGACGGCTCGGTCGCGGTCCGCACGCTGGCCGACGAGTCCGCCCGGCCGCTCGCGGCCCGGCGTGGGCTGCGCCGGCTCCTGGTGCTCGACGTCGGGCTCGCGACCGCTCGCGTCACGAGCCGCTGGACGGGGCAGCAGGCGCTCGCGCTCGCGGCGAGCCCGTACCCCGGCACGGCCGCACTGGTCGCGGACGTGCAGCTCGCCGCCGCCGAGGCGCTGGCCGACCAGCATCTCGCGGCGTCGGGCCGCGCCCCGCACGACGTGCGCGACGAGGCGGCCTACGCCGAGCTGCGGGCGTTCGTCCGGGACCGGCTCGAGGATGCGGTGCACCGGCTCGTCGGCGACCTCCTCGTCGTGCTGACCGCGTGGCGCGAGCTGGAGGTGCAGGTCAAGGGCACCACGAGCCTCGCGCTGCTGGCCACGGCGCAGGACGTGCGCGCGCAGTCGGCGGCGCTGGTGCACGCCGGCTTCGTCGCGGAGGTCGGCGCCGCGCGCCTGCCGCAGCTCACGCGCTACCTGCGCGCCGCCGCCTACCGGCTGACCAAGGCCGCCGAGAACCCCGCGCGCGATGCGGACCTCGCCTGGCAGGTGCACGACGTCGAGCAGGAGTACGACGAGGCCCGGCGGGCCGCGGCCGCGCGCCCGGCCGGCGTCCCCGCGGCTCTCGCGGACGTGCGCTGGCTGGTCGAGGAGCTCCGCGTCTCGCTGTTCGCCCAGCAGCTCGGCACGCCGGTCCCGGTCTCCGCGCAGCGCATCCGCAAGGCCGTCGCCGCAGCCCGCTGACCGCGCCCGGCACTCGACGACGAGAACCCACCGCACTCACCAGCACCCCCGTCCCGCCACCGCACCCACGGACCCCCGCAGCATCTACGGACCCGCAGCATCCACGGACCCCCGCAGCGTCTACGGACCGCGCAACGGCACTGTCCGCCGACATCCCCGACGTCCGCAGACGCCGCAACCGTCCATCAACGACCAGAGCGCCAGACAACCGCGCCCCTACGCCGCCGGGCCCCCGCAGCACCCACGAACCCGCAGCGTCTACGGACCGCCGCAGCGTCTGCGGACCGCGCAACGACACTGTCCGCCGACATCCCCGACGTCCGCAGACGCCGCAACCGTCCATCAACGACCAGACCGCCAGACAACCGCACCCCAACGCCGCCAGACCCCCGCAGCATCTACGGACCGCCGCAGCATCTGCGGACCCCTGCAGCGTCTACGGACCGCGCAACGGCACTGTCCGCCGACATCCCGGACGTCCGTAGACGCCGCAACCGTCCGTCAACGAGCAGAGCGCCGCACGATGCCGCCCTGCCGCCAGCTCCTCGCAGCACCGCGAACCGCGCAGCGACTGCCCCCCCCCACCTGCGGAGGGGGTCGCATCGGCGACCGGCTGTTCGCGATCGGTCCGCATGGACTCGCCCTGGCGGAGGCGATCGTCGCCTCGGAGACTGCCGGACCGCCGGTGCGGCGTGACCCCGCGTGTCCACAGGTGGCCGCCCAGGCGGGCCGGGCCGTCAGTGGGCTGCGGCAGACTCGGCGCATGACGACGGACCTTGCGGCGACGACGGCGACCGAGACGGCGACCGAGACGGCGACCGAAGCGGCGACGGCGGCGGCGACGGAAGCGGCGGGCGAGGCGGCGGAGGTGGTGCCGGCGCCGCGGGCGGCCGGGCGGTGCTTCGGCGACGGCGACCCGCTGTACGAGCGGTACCACGACGACGAGTGGGGCGCGCCCGTGCACGGGGAGGCCGAGCTGTTCGAGCGGATCGCGCTGGAGGGCTTCCAGTCGGGACTGTCCTGGATCACGGTGCTGCGCAAGCGCGAGGCGTTCCGGGCCGCGTTCGCGGGGTTCGACGCCGTCACGGTCGCCGGGTTCGACGAGCACGACGTCGAGCGGCTGCTGGGCGACGCGGGCATCGTGCGGAACCGGATGAAGATCGAGGCCACGATCGCGAACGCCCGCGCGCTCGTCGCGCTGCACGCGGCGGGTCGCACGCTCGACGAGGTGGTCTGGTCGCACGCCCCCGGCGACGCGGGCCGCGAGCGCCCGGCGACCTGGGCCGACGTGCCGGCGACCACGGCCGAGTCCCGCGCGCTGGCCAAGGAGCTGAAGTCGCTCGGCTTCCGCTTCGTCGGGCCGACCACCGCGTACGCGGCGATGCAGGCGTGCGGGCTCGTCGACGACCACCTCGCCACGTGCCCGGCGGTCGCCGGACGGCCGTAGGCGCTCCCGCCCACGCGGGCGGGGGCCGGCGGTCGCACCGGCGGGTCGCGCACGACGCGCCGGACGGGGACCGGCGAACCGGGCGGATGCTCCCATGGGGTGATCTCGCGCGCGGGCTCTCGGCGTGAGGCCCGGTCGCGGATTACAGTTCCGCCCATGACCGAACTGCCCCACGACGGCGCGCTCGACGGAGAGCTCGATGCCGTCCGCGGCGCGCAGGCGGCACTGGGCGGTTCGACGCCACCGGACACCTTCGTCCTGCAGGCGGTCGAGGCTGGTCTGCTCTCGGTGCCCGCCGGTGCTGCGGCCAGCTGGATCGACGTGCCGCACCAGCGCCCTCGTCAGCGCGCCTGACCCCGTCCGAGCCGCGGACGGCTGAGGCGCGACGTCGTTCGTCTCGCAACGTGGGCAGCCTTGCTCAGCATGTGGGCCGCGGTCTAGCATCGCGGCAACCATCCAGAGCGGCCGAGAGACCTGGCTCGACGACGCCGCAGCAACCCCCCTCGAACGTGCAGGGTGTGGGTGCTTCCGCCAGGCTCGATGGAGTAAACGATGTCCCGTCCCCCGGGGGCGCACGCCGCACCGGCATCGGTCGATCGTCCGACCGTGTCGTTCGAGCTGTTCCCGCCCCGCAACCCGGACGCCGCCCCGCGTACCTGGGAGACCGTGCGCGCCATCGAGCAGGTGCACCCGGACTTCGTCTCCGTCACCTACGGCGCGGCGGGCAAGACCCGCGAGACCTCGCGCGTCTTCGTCTCGCGCCTCCTGCAGGAGACCAACCTCGACCCGATCGCGCACCTGACGTGCGTCGGCACCTCGCGGGCGGACACGATCGAGATCGTCGAGGAGTTCCTCGACGAAGGCGTGCGCTCGTTCCTGGCGCTGCGCGGCGACCCGCCGCTCGACCAGCCCGACTGGCGTCCGCACCCCGAGGGCCTCCACACCGCGGGAGACCTCGTCGGGTTGCTCCGCGAGATCGAGACGCGTCGCTGCGCCGGCAGTGCGAGCCAGGCCGTGCGGGCCCGGGTGCGCCCGCTGTCCATCGCCGTCGCCGCGTTCCCGCGCGGCAACGCCGGCACGGGCGGCACGCGGGCACAGGACGTGGCGTCCCTGCTCGCCAAGCAGGAGGCCGGTGCCGACTTCGCGATCACGCAGGTCGTGTTCGACGCCGAGTCCTACCTCGAGCTGGTCGCGGAGGCGCGCGACGCGGGTGTGGTCATCCCGATCATCCCGGGCATCATCCCCAGCACCGACCCCGGTCGGCTGCTGCGCGTCCAGGAGCTCACCGGCGTCCTGGTGCCGACGACCCTGCTCGAGGAGCTCGGCAGCGCGTCGGACGACCTGGACCGCCACCGCCGCGGCGTCCGCGCGGGCATCGACCTCATCAAGGGCGTGCTCGACGGCGGCGCGCCCGGCGTGCACGTGTACACCTACAACCAGCACCACGCCGCGCTCGACCTGCTGGACGGTGCGGGGCTTCGGGGTAGCGGCGCACGCTCGTCGGCCCCGGCGGCCGTCCTGGCGTGAGGCTCACGACCGCACCGGGCTGACCCGCCCGCGCAGAACCCGGGCCGCCGCGCCCGCCACGTACGATCCGCACGACCCATCGAGTCCGAAGGCTGGCCATGACCGACACCACCCCGCAGTTCCCGACCGGCTCCGTGCTGGGCTACCCGCGCATCGGGCCCCGCCGCGAGCTCAAGAAGGCCGTCGAGGCGTTCTGGGCCGGCCGCTCGAGCGCCGACGAGGTCGAGGCGACCGCGGCCGAGCTGCGCCGCCGCACTCGCACTCGCCTGGCCGAGCTCGGTCTGCGCACCGACGTCGCCGCGATCCCGAGCGCGTTCTCGTTCTACGACCACGTGCTCGACGCGACGGCTGTCGTCGGCGCCGTCCCCGCACGGTTCGCGGACCTCGTCGACGAGCGCGGCGAGCTCGACCTGGCCGGCTACTCGACCGTGGCCCGCGGCCGCGGTGACGACCTGCCGCTCGAGATGACCAAGTGGTTCGACACGAACTACCACTACCTCGTGCCCGAGATCGGCCCGGAGACCGAGTTCCGGTACGCGAGCGACCGCCCGGTGCGCGAGTTCGTCGAGGGCCTCGCCGACGGCGTGACCACGCGGCCCGTGCTCGTCGGACCCGTGACGTACCTGGCGCTCGCGAAGCCCACCGCGGACGCCCCGGCGGACTTCAGCCCGATCGACCGCCTGCCCGACCTGCTGCCCGTGTACGCGGACCTGCTGCGTGACCTCGCGGCCGCGGGGGCGCCGTGGGTCCAGCTCGACGAGCCGGCGCTGGTCTCCGACTCGATCGAGGTCCCGACCGAGCGCCTGCTCGCCGCGGTCGTCGAGGCGTACCGCGCGCTGGCCGGCGAGCTCGAGCGCCCGCAGCGCCCGGCGATCCTCGTCGCCGCGCCCTACGGCGACCTCGGCGCCGGCCTGCCCGTGCTCGCCGCGACCGCCGTCGAGGCCATCGGCATCGACCTGGTCAAGGGCGCCGCCCCCACCGAGGCCGTCCCCGGTCTGGAGACCAAGACCCTCGTGGCGGGCGTGATCGACGGCCACAACATCTGGCGCGCGGACCTCGACGCGAAGCTCGCGATCCTCGAGCAGCTCGAGAACCTCGGCGCGGCCGCGGTCGCGGTCGGCACGTCCACGTCGCTGTTCCACGTCCCGCACGACACGGCCGACGAGCCGAACCTCGACCCGACGCTGCGCTCGTGGCTCGCGTTCGCGGACCAGAAGGTGGGCGAGGTCGTCACGCTCGCGGAGGGCATCGTCGAGGGTCGCGAGGCGATCCACGAGGCGCTGCTCGAGGCGTCCGACGCGGTCGCGTCGCGGCGTGGCGCCGCCGGTGTCGTGCGCCCGGAGGTCCGCGAGCGCGCGGCCGGGCTCACCGAGGACGCGTTCGGCCGCGGCGACTTCGAGCAGCGCAAGGCCGCGCAGACCACGCGCCTGAACCTTCCTCCGCTGCCGACGACGACGATCGGCTCGTTCCCGCAGACGCCCGAGATCCGCAAGGCTCGCGCAGCGCACGCCAAGGGCGAGCTGACCGACGCGCAGTACGAGGACGAGATGAAGGCGGAGATCCGCCGCGTCGTCGAGCTGCAGGAGCGCATCGGCCTGGACGTGCTGGTGCACGGCGAGCCCGAGCGCAACGACATGGTGCAGTACTTCGCGGAGAACCTCGACGGGTTCGCGGTCACGGAGAACGGCTGGGTGCAGTCGTACGGCTCGCGCTGCACGCGCCCGTCGATCCTGTGGGGCGACGTATCCCGGCCCGCCCCGATCACGGTCGGCTGGACCACGTACACGCAGTCGCTGTCGAACAAGCCCGTCAAGGGCATGCTCACCGGTCCCGTGACGATCCTCGCGTGGAGCTTCGTGCGCGACGACCAGCCGCTCGGCGACACCGCCAACCAGGTGGCCCTCGCGCTGCGCGACGAGATCGTCGACCTCGAGGCCGCGGGCATCGCGATCATCCAGGTCGACGAGCCCGCGCTGCGCGAGCTGCTCCCGCTGCGGGCGCAGGACCACGCCGCGTACCTCGACTGGTCGGTGCGCTCGTTCCGGCTCGCGACCTCGGGCGTGCGTCCCGACACGCAGATCCACACGCACCTGTGCTACTCGGAGTTCGGCCAGATCATGGGTGCGATCGACGGCCTCGACGCCGACGTGACGTCCATCGAGGCGGCGCGTTCGAAGATGGAGATCGTCGAGGACATCGCCGCGGCGGGCTACCCGCGCGCCGTCGGCCCCGGCGTGTACGACATCCACTCGCCGCGCGTCCCGTCGGTCGACGAGATGACCGAGCTGCTCACGGGTGCGGTCAAGGCCATCGCGGTCGACCAGCTCTGGGTCAACCCGGACTGCGGCCTCAAGACCCGCCGCTACGAGGAGACCACCGCCAGCCTGGAGCACATGCTCACGGCCACCCAGGCGGTCCGCGCCACCCTCTAGCCCCCACCCCGACCCCGCTCCCGCAGCACCAACGCGTGGATGCAGACATCGATGCAGGATCGGGCGGGTGCACCCCGCCAGAACTGCACCCACCTCTGCATCCACACGTTGGTGGAGGACGCGAGAACTCGGCGCCGGGGCGGGGCGCCCGCGCGGGGCGCCGGGGCGGAAAGCCCCGACACTGGCCCCCGCTCCCATAGCACCAACCCGTGGATGCAGACATCGATGCAGCATCGGGCGGGTGCACCCCGCCAGAACTGCACCCATGTCTGCATCCACGCGTTCGCTTAGGGGGCGGGGCGGGGGCGGGCGCGGGGCGGGGGCGAGGTGGCGTGCGGGTGGGCGCGGGGCGCGGGGCGGGGTGGGGCGGGGGGTTGCCGGTAGCGTCGGGGTGGTGAGCCACTTTGACGTCCCGTTGGACGAGCTGCGCACCCGGACGAGCGCCAAGTGGCGCCAGTACCCCGACGACGTGCTGCCGTTGTGGGTCGCCGAGATGGATGTCGAGGTCTGCGAGCCGGTCGTGCGGGCCGTCGCCGAGGCCGTCCGCCGCGGCGACACCGGCTACCCGTACGGGCCGCGCTACCAGGAGGCGTTCGCCGCCTTCGCGGAGCGCCGCTGGGGCTGGGCGGCCGATCCGGCCGGCATGCGCCTCGTGCCGGACATCATGCAGGGCGTCGTCGAGGCCGTCGCACTGCTCACGGACCCGGGCGACGTCGTCGTCGTGAGCCCGCCGGTGTACCCGCCGTTCTGGGCGTACGTCACGCACGCGGCCCGTCGGGTGCTGGAGGCGCCGCTCGACGAGGCCGGTCGTCTGGACCCCGCCGCGCTCGACGACGCGTTCGCACGGGCCCGGGCCGGCGGCGGCCGGGCCGTCTACCTGCTGTGCCACCCGCACAACCCGACCGGCACGCTGCACACGCCCGACGAGCTGCGCGCGCTGCGCGACGTCGCCGACCGTCACGGCGTGCGCGTCGTGTCCGACGAGGTGCACGCGCCACTCACGCTCGACGGCACGTTCGTCTCCGCGACGACCGTCATCCCCGACGCCATCGCCCTGCACTCCGCGTCGAAGGCGTTCCACCTCGCCGGGCTCAAGGCCGCCGTCGCCGTGCCGGGTCCGGCGGCCGTCGGCGACCTCGAGCGGCTGCCCGCCCTCGTCGCGAGCGAGGTCGGGCACGTACCGGTGCTCGCGCACGCCGCCGCACTGCGCGAGGGTGACGCGTGGCTCGACGAGCTCCTGGAGGACCTGCGAGCCAACCGCGCGCTGCTCGGCGAACTGCTGCGTGAGTGGGTGCCCGCCGCACGCTGGGTACCCGGCGCGGCGACGTACTTCGCGTGGCTCGACCTGCGCGGAGCCTTCCCGTCCGACGACGATCCCGCGCGGGCGCTGCTGCGCACCGGGCGGGTCGCGGTGAACCCGGGTCCGACGTTCGGCGCACCGGGCCGCGGGCACGTGCGGCTCAACCTCGCGGCGTCCCAGGAGGTGCTGGCCGACGCGGTCGACCGGATCGCGGCGAGCGTCCCGGCGAGCTGACCCGCGGGTCGAACGGCACGGCCGGCCGTCTCAGGGTCGAGGTCGGTCGGGCGAGTCGGGGCGGGCCAGCCGGAGGGGCGGGTCAGCCGGGGTGGGTCAGCCGGGGTCGCGGACCTGCCCGACCAGAGCGTCGACGATCCGCACGTCGGCGTCGAGCCACGGCACGTCGCGCCAGCGGGCGCGGGGCAGCCAGCGCAGCTCGTCGTGCTCGACGAGCGGTTCGGGGGTGCCGGAGTCGATCTCCGCCCACCACAGCCGCATCACGTACTGCTCCGAGAGTCGCCACGCGCCGTCGTCGGGCCCGACGACCTCGTCGCCGAGGAGGACCCGCACGCCGAGCTCCTCGCGCAGCTCACGGTGCAGCGCCTCGACGGGCGACTCGTCACCGTCGACCTTGCCGCCCGGGAACTCCCAACGACCCGCGAGCGATGCCGGGACCGCGCGGCGCGCCGCCAGCAGCTCGAAGGGGTCGTCGAGATCGTCGACGATCGCGGCGGCCACCACCAGCACGGGCTCCATGGCCGCGAGTCTGCCAAACGTCGCGTCCGCGGGGGGCGAGTGTGACGCGATCGACGCCGTCCGCGCGGGAGCGCCGGGCACGACAACGGCCCGCCACGGGGAGCGGGCCGTTCTCGTGCAGGTCCGTGCGCGCACCTCGCTGCGCGCGGGCCACGATGCGGCCGGCGGCGTCTGGACCCCGTCGCCGGCCGGTAGATCAGCTGATGCCGTGTGCCTGCGCCCAGGCGACGGCCTCCGCGCGCGTCGAGACGCCGATCTTGCGGTAGACGCTCCGCACCTGGGACTTGACGGTGTTGCGGGTGACGAAGAGTCGGGTTGCGATCTCCTCGAGCGTGACGTCCTCGCCCAGCTCGGCGAGAACGACACGTTCGCGCCGGGTCAGGGCCTCGGTGATGCCGGTGCCGCTGGTCTCCAGCATGCTCATGGTGTCCTCCGGGTTGTGCTCACCCCCCGACGAGCGGGGGTTCCGCGAGAAGCGGTCGCAGGGTGAGAGCGGGCGGAGTCTGGACTATGACGCCGTTTTCGTGCCCGATTTCTCCCTCGCCGCGCCCCACGGCTGGGGGCGTTGCCTTGATGCCTACGATGAGCGAACGCAAGGGACCTAGATACACCTGAGTCCATGTGCGCCGTAGGGAATCACCCGATCAGGTCAATGCCCGCCACCCGTTGGTGGCGAGGGTCACCCGGCTGCGTGCGCCTCGTACTCCTCGGCCGTGAGCAGCGGCCCCGTGGAGGTGACGTCGACCTTGATCAGCCATCCGGCCCCGAAGGGGTCGGAGTTGACGATCGACGGGTCGTCGACCGCGGCGGAGTTCACCTCGGTCACGGTGCCGCTCACAGGTGAGAACAGCTCCGAGACCGACTTGGTGGACTCGATCTCCCCGATGACCGAGCCGGCGGCGACGTCGTCGCCGACAGCGGGCAGCTCGAGGTACACGATGTCGCCGAGCGCATCAGCGGCAACTGCCGTGATGCCGACGGTGGCGGGGGAGCCGTCCGAGAGCCACTCGTGCTCGAGTGTGTAGTGCAGGTCGGCGGGCAGGCTCATGCGTTGCTCCAGGTGTCGGCTGTCGGGCTGGGATGACGACGTCGGCGATAACGGGTTTACCGCGTACGGCGGTAGAAGGGAAGAGCGATGACCCTGACGGGTTCCTGGCGGCCCCGCACGTCGACGGCCAGATCGGTGCCGACGGCACTGACCTCGGGCGTCACGTAGGCCATCGCGATCGGGTGGCCGAGCGTCGGGGAGGGCGCACCGGAGGTCACGGTCCCGACGACGGCGCCGGTCGGCGTCACTACGTCGTACCCGTGCCGGGCGGCACGCCGGGACAGGCCTTCGAGCCCGACGAGCGTGCGCGCGGGCACCGCATGCGCCCGCGCCTCGAGCGGCGCACGTCCGACGAACGGCAGCGGGGAACCCTCGTCGTCCACCTTGTCGAGGCGCACCACACGGCCCAGGCCGGCGTCGTGCGGCGTCGTCGTGCGGTCGAGCTCGTTGCCGTACAGCGGCATCCCGGCCTCGAGTCGCAGCGAGTCGCGCGCGGACAGTCCCGCCGGGACGAGCCCGTGCGGCGCGCCCGCCGCCAGCAGCGTGCGCCACAGCCCGGGCGCCGCAGCGGAGTCGACGAACAGCTCGAACCCGTCCTCGCCCGTGTAGCCCGTGCGCGCGACCAGCGCCTCGACCCCGTCCACCTGGGCCGGCACGGCTGCGTAGTACCGCAGCGCGCGCACCGCCTCGACGCGGTCCGGTTCGACGAGGCCGAGCAGGATCGACTCCGCCGTCGGGCCCTGCACCGCGATCAGCGCGGTCTGCTCGGACCGGTCCGTGAGCGTCGCGCCGTCGGCCGGCTCGAGCCGCTCGGTCAGCGCCGCGCGCACGACCTCGACGTTCGACGCGTTCGCGACCACGACGAACCGCTCCGGCTCCAACCGGTACACGACGAGGTCGTCGAGCACGCCGCCGTCGGGTGCGCAGATCATCGTGTAGCGCGCGCGGCCCGGCTCGAGCGCCGTGAGGTTCCCGACGAGGGCGCGGTCGAGGCCGCGCGCGGCGCCGGGACCGCTCACCTCGAGCTCGCCCATGTGGGACAGGTCGAACAGCCCGGCGGCGGTGCGCACGGCGGTGTGCTCCGCGACGTCCGAGCCGTAGCGCAGCGGCATCTGCCAGCCCGCGAAGTCGGTCAGGACCGCGCCGAGCGCGACGTGCTCGTCGTGCAGGGGCGAGTGCCGGCTCTCGTTCATCGCAGCTCCAGTCGTCGAATCGGTGGCGGGGTGATCGGTCACTCGGCGAACGCCTCGACGGGCGGGCACGAGCAGACCAGGTTGCGGTCGCCGTGTGCGCCGTCGATGCGCCGCACGGGCGGCCAGTACTTGGCACGGCGCAGGCCGGCGACGGGGAAGGCCGCGCGCTCCCGGCCGTACGGGTGGGACCACTCGTCGGCGCTCACCGCCGCCGCCGTGTGGGGTGCCTGGCGCAGCGGCGAGTCCTCGAGCGGCCACGTGCCGGCTGCGACCTCGTCGATCTCTGCCCGGATCGCGACCATCGCGTCGACGAACCGGTCGAGCTCGGCCAGGTCCTCGCTCTCGGTCGGCTCGACCATGAGCGTGCCGGGCACCGGGAACGCGAGCGTCGGCGCGTGGAACCCGTAGTCCTGGAGCCGCTTGGCGACGTCCTCGGCAGTCACCCCGGTCGCCTTGGTGAGCTCGCGCAGGTCGAGGATGCACTCGTGCGCGACGAGCCCGCCCGGGCCGGTGTAGAGGACGGGGAAGTGCTCGCGCAGGCGCGTGGCCAGGTAGTTCGCGGCAAGCACGGCGGTCTCGGTCGCCCGGCGCAGGCCGTCGGGCCCCATCAGCGCGACATAGGCCCAGCTGATCGGCAGGATGCCCGCCGAGCCCCACCGCGCCGCGGAGACGGGCGGCACGTGCGTGGCCGGGTCGCCCTCGGTCGTCGGCCTCGTCGGGCTCGTCGTCGGGTCGCCCGGCAGGTACGGCGCGAGGTGCGCGGCCACCGCGACCGGACCGACGCCCGGGCCGCCGCCGCCGTGCGGGATGCAGAACGTCTTGTGCAGGTTGAGGTGGCTGACGTCGCCGCCCAGCTCGCCCGGCCGGGCCAGCCCGACGAGCGCATTGAGGTTGGCGCCGTCGATGTACACCTGCCCGCCTGCCTCATGTACGAGGTCGCAGACCTCGCGCACATGCGCCTCGTAGACGCCGTGCGTCGAGGGGTAGGTGATCATGATCGCCGCGACCTGCGGGCCGTGCTGGGCCAGCTTGGCGCGCAGGTCGTCGAGCTCGATCTCGCCGTCCGGGGCGGTCGCGACGACCACGACGCGCAGCCCCGCGAGCGCCGCCGATGCCGCGTTGGTGCCGTGCGCCGAGGCGGGGATCAGGCAGACGTCGCGCTGCGCCTCGCCACGGCCGTGGTGGTACGCCTTGATCGCGAGCAGGCCGGCGAACTCGCCCTGGCTGCCGCCGTTGGGCTGCACCGACACCGCCGCGTAGCCCGTGATCTCGGCGAGCCAGTCCTGCAGCTGCGTGACGAGCTCGTCGTAGCCGGCCGTCTGGTCCGCCGGCGCGTAAGGGTGGATGTCGGCGAACTGCGGCCAGGAGATCGGCTCCATCTCGGCCGTCGCGTTGAGCTTCATCGTGCACGAGCCCAGCGGGATCATCGTGCGGTCCAGCGCGAGGTCCAGGTCGGAGAGCCGGCGCAGGTAGCGCAGCATCGCCGTCTCCGAGCGGTGCACCTGGAACACCGGGTGCGTCAGGTACGGGTCGGTGCGCAGCGCCCACTCCGGCAGCGGCGCGTCGCCGGCGCCCTGCGAGTACGTGAAGTGACCGCCCTTCGCCTGGATCCGGCCCCGGGGCGAGACGTACTCCGCGGTCTCGTCGTCGACCGGCAGCGCCGTGACCCCCGCGGAGATGAACGCGAACATCACGTTCGCGACGTCCTCGGGGGACGTGGTCTCGTCGAGGCTGACCTGGACGTGGTCGTCGTCGACCGCGAGCAGGTTCAGTCCGTAGCCCACCGCGCGTTCGACGACGTCGTGCGCGCGCCCGGGCACGACCGCGCGCACCGTGTCGAAGACGACCTCGTGCTCGACCGGCACGCCGAGCTCGGTGAGCAGCTCCGCGAGCTCGTTCGCGTGCCGGTGCACGCGGTCCGCGATCGCGCGCAGGCCGTCGGGACCGTGGTAGACCGCGTACATCGACGCGACGATCGCGAGCAGCGCCTGCGCGGTGCAGATGTTGCTCGTGGCCTTCTCGCGACGGATGTGCTGCTCGCGGGTCTGCAGCGCGAGCCGGTAGGCGGGCGCCCCGTCCGCGTCGACGGATACCCCGACGAGCCGGCCCGGCAGCATCCGCTCGAGCCCCGAGCGCACCGCCATGAACGCGGCGTGCGGCCCGCCGCCGAACAGCGGCACCCCGAACCGCTGCGCCGAGCCCACGGCGACGTCCGCGCCGAGCGTGCCGGGCGAGGTCAGCAGCGTGAGGGCCAGCAGGTCGGCCGCGAACGTCACGAGCCCGCCGCGCGCCTTCGCCGCCGCCACGACCGGGCCCAGGTCACGCACCTCGCCGCTCGCGGCCACCTGCTGCACGACGACGCCGATCAGGTCTCCCTCGACGTCCGGCAGGCCGTCGGACAGGTCGGCCACCACGACGTGCAGCCCGATCGCCTGCGCGCGGCCCACCGTGACGGCGAGCGACTGCCGGAACAGCTGGTCGTCCAGCACGACGACGCCGTCCTTGCCCCGATGTGCGCGCCACATCAACGCGACGGCCTCGGCCACCGCGGTGGCCTCGTCGAGCAGGCTCGCGTTCGCGATCGCGAGGCCCGTCAGGTCCTCGACCATCGTCTGGAAGTTGAGCAGCGCCTCGAGCCGGCCCTGGCTGATCTCCGGCTGGTACGGCGTGTACGCGGTGTACCAGGCGGGCGACTCGAGCACGTTGCGCCGGATCACCGGCGGCGTGATCGTGCCGTAGTACCCCTGGCCGATCATCGGGCGCAGCACCTGGTTCTTGCCCGCGATGAGCCGCAGCGCCGCCTGCACCTCGTGCTCGCTGCGCTCGGCCGGCAGGTCCAGCGGACGCTGCGAGCGGATGCTCGCCGGGACCGCCGCGTCGATCAGGTCGTCGAGCCGGTCGTAGCCCACCGCCGCGAGCATGCGTGCCGTCTCGTCGCCGCGCGGGCCGATGTGCCGGTCCGCGAAGTCGTACGCGGCAGGCGCCGAGCCGATCGGCAGGGGGGTCTGGCGGGACGAGGTCGACACAGGCTGCTCCGGGCGGGTCGTCCGGCGGGGGCCGGAACGGTCAGGGGGCTCCCCGCTCTGTCTTCAGTCGCTCGCGCGACGACCTGAGAGTTTGGCCGGTCCGCCTGTCGGGGCGCGCCGGCTTGCACCGTCGGTGGGCGCCCTCGTCGGGCGCCGCTTTCCAGAGTTGCCTCGCCGCGGCGGTACAGGGGCCTGAGAGATTCCCGGGGAGGGTTGCTCCTTCGGCGCCCGCGGGTGCGGGACTCTCCCGTCGCGGTTCGAGCAGCGTGTGAAGTTCTGCGTCCAGGGTACCCGCCCGGCCCGGGCGTCAGCAGGTGACGTCCACGCTGAAGTAGTAGTCCGAGAGCGTGCCGCTCTGGTCGGTCATCTGGACGTACACGTACTGGCCGCTCACGTACCCGCTCACGGTGTACGCGTAGTAGTACGACGACACCACCGGCACGCAGCCGGTCAGGTCGCGGTCCGCGACGAGGGTGTAGTACCCGGTCGAGGAGTGGCCGTACGCCTTGAGCCGGCCCGTGCCGCTGTAGAGCGCGCCGGTGTCGCTGAACGTCCCGGCGATCGCGGCGACGTAGTACCCGACGACGTCGATCGACAGATCGGTACGCGCGTTGCGGTTGCGCACCTTGAGCGCATAGGCGCTGGAGGGGTTGACGGAGACGGTCGCGCTCGCGACCACGCGTTGCCCGGGCACGTAGGACGTGATCATGCTCGAGGGCGCGGTCGTCCCGTTCGCCCACGCCTGGAGGTTGCCCTTCGCGGTGCCGTGGGAGGCCGAGAAGCTCGCCTCGATCGCGCGTGCACCGACGGGGATGCCGCAGCCGCCGCTCTTGCCACCCTGCGGCGAGAAACCGAACGTCCCGCCCACGTAGTAGGTGCGGGTCTCGCCGGACTTGAGCGGCGTGCCGTTGGTCCCGGTACCCGTCTCGGTGTCGACGATGCGGCACGGCGCGATCGCGACGAAGTCGAGGTTCGGTGCGGTCGGGGCCGACTCCTGGGCGACGACCGCGGACGGCACCCCCGGCGGTGGTGGTGGCGTCGACGCGCCGGGCACGGCGGCGGGCAGTGCGATGGCGAGCGCGGCTCCGGCGGCCGCGGCGGTGACGAGCTGGACCCACTGACGCATCACGGACCTCCGGGACCTGATGAATCGGACAAGGCGAGTGTGGCCCTGCCGTGGTGCGCGGCGCGACGTCTATCGCCCGGGCGCCCGGGTGGTCTTCTCACGACGAGACCGCGCGCCGGTGCGGGACCGCCGTGGTCAATCTGGCCGCGTGACGAGTCCGGTGCGTGCGGTGGTGGTCGTGGTCTCCAACCGCCGTGGACAGCCTGCGGGCCGCCTTCGGCGCCCGCTCAGCAGGTCACCACGACCTGCACATAGCTGATCGTGGGCTCACTGGAGCTGTCGGTGACAGCGACGTAGACGTCGTTGAGGAACGTGCACGCCGTCGCGGTGTTCGAGTCGGAGAACGTCGTGGCAGTCGGGACGCACCCGGTCAGGTCCCGGTCGGCCGTGACCGTGTACCTGCCGGTCTGGACGCGTGTCGTCGCCACCACCCCGGCCCCACCGGCGTAGATCGTCCCGTTGGCAGCGAGGGTCACCGCGATGGACGGCACGTAGTAGCCGACGACGTCGACGGCGAGCTGGGTCGTCCCGCCGTGGTTGGCGATCGTGAGCGAGAACGCGGTTCCCGGGGCCACGGTAAGCGTCGCGTTCTCGACACTGCGCAGGCCCGCGGCGTAGGAGAGCACCATCGCCGCCGGCTCGGACGAGTCGGAGGCCCACGCCCGGAGGTACCCCTTGCCCGAGGTGCGCGACGCATTGACGCTCGCCTCGATCGCGTGCACTCCCGTCGGGATGCCGCAGCCGCCGTCCGTCCCACCCTGCCTGCCGAATCCGCGCGCCCCGCTCACGTAGTACGACTGCGTGGTGCCGTCGACGAGCGGTCCGGCCCACCTCCCGCTGCCCTGGGTGGTGTCGAGGATGCGGCAAGGCTTGATCGTCACGTAGTCGAGGTGCGGGACCAGCGTCTTCATGGGCACGGCGACGCCGCTCGGCGGGCTCGGCGGTGTGACCGGGTCGCCCTGCGCGCCCAGGACCGCGGGTGCGGCGAGCGCCAGCGCACCGCCGGCGACGACGGCGGTGACGAGCTCGATCCAGCGACGCATCCCGACCTCGCGACCTCTCGATCTTGCGAACGGCCCACCTACCCCTACGGCCCAACGTCTGTCGTCCGGCGCCGCCCCGCAAGGGACCTAGGGCTCAGCGCTTCACCACCGGGTTGACGTCGTGGTCCGTGGGAGTGCGGTGTCCTCCACGACCGTCATGGCGCTGAGGCAGACCGCGCCGCCGCGGGCCCGCCCCTGCCTCTGGGCCGGCGAGACGGCACGACGGATGCGTCGGGCCGCGGTTAGCCTGGCCGGGTGAGCCAGGCGCGCGCGGTGGTGGTGGTCGTCTCCGACCGCAGCGCGTCGGGCGCGCGTGAGGACCGGTCCGGGCCCGCGGCGGTCGAGCTGCTCCGCGCGGCCGGGCTGGCGGTCGCAGCACCCGTGGTCGTGCCGGACGGTGCGGACTCGGTCGAGAGCGCGCTGCGCGCCGCGGTGGCCGACGGTGCGGCGCTGGTCGTGACGTCCGGCGGCACCGGGGTCGGGCCGCGCGACGAGACGCCGGAGGGCACGCGCGGACTGCTCGCCAAGGAGCTGCCCGGCATCGGCGAGCTGCTGCGGCGTTCGTCGGACGTCCCCACCGCGGTGCTGAGCCGCGGGCTCGCCGGCGTCACGACGCAGGGCGTCCTCGTCGTGAACCTGCCCGGCTCTCCCGGTGGCGTGCGAGACGGGCTCGCCGTCCTCCTGCCCCTGCTGCCGCATCTGCTGAGCCAGGTCGCCGGCGGTGACCACACATGATCGCCACCGTGACGGACCAGCCGCTGGACCTCCTGTTTCACGTGGAACAGGTCGGAAGCGCGCAAGCGGGTGCCGTCGCGACGTTCGTCGGGCTGGTGCGCGACCACGACCCGGCGGTCGCCGGCGAGGTCGTCGGGCTCGAGTACTCCGCCCATCCGGACGCGGCCGCGACGATCGAGCGCATCGCAGCCGAGGTGGCCGCGGACCCGGCCGTGCTGGGCCTGGCCGTGAGTCACCGCATCGGCCGGCTCGCTGTCGGCGAGGCGGCGATCGTCGCGGCCGTCGCGGCCGCCCACCGCGCGGCGGCGTTCGAGTCGTGCCGCCTGCTCGTCGAGCAGGTCAAGGCGGAGCTGCCGGTCTGGAAGCGCGAGCTGCTCGCGGACGGCACGCATCACTGGGTCGGGCTGTGACCCCGCGCGGCGGTCTGGTCGACCGCTTCGGGCGCGCGCACCACGACCTGCGCATCTCGCTGACCGACCGCTGCTCGCTGCGCTGCACCTACTGCATGCCGGCCGAGGGCGTCCCGTGGCTCGCGCGCTCGACCATGCTGAGCACCGAGGAGATCGTGCGTGTCGCCCGCGTCGGAGTCGACCTGGGCATCCGCGAGATCCGACTCACGGGCGGCGAACCGCTCCTGCGCGTCGACGTGGTCGACGTGGTGCGGCGGCTCACCGCGCTCACGACGCCCGAGGGCGAACCCGTCGAGGTGTCGCTCACGACCAACGCGCTGCGGATGCCCGCGCTCGCCGCACCGCTGCGCGACGCCGGCCTGACACGGGTCAACATCAGCCTCGACACCCTCGACCGGGCCAAGTTCCTCCAGCTGACCCGCCGCGACAAGCTCGTCGAGACGCTCGCGGGCATCGCCGCCGCCGACGCCGCCGGCCTGCACCCGGTCAAGATCAACGCGGTCGCGATGCGCGGTGTGAACGACGACGAGATCGTCGCCCTGACCCGGTTCGCCGTCGACCGCGGCTACCAGATGCGGTTCATCGAGCAGATGCCGCTCGATGGCGGGCACACCTGGGACCGCAAGGTCATGGTCACGCAGGCGGAGATGCTCGAGCAGCTGACCTCGGCGTTCACGCTCACCGAGGTGCCCGGACGCGGCGCCGCCCCCGCCGAGCTCTGGTACGTCGACGGCGGCCCGCACACCGTCGGCGTCATCGCCTCGGTCACCGCGCCGTTCTGCGGCGCGTGCGACCGGCTGCGGCTCACCGCCGACGGTCAGCTCCGTGCGTGCCTGTTCTCGCAGGCCGAGGTGGACACGCGCGAGGTCCTGCGGTCCGACGAGCCCGCGGACGTGGTCGACGAGGGCATCGCCGCCGCGTACCGGCGGTGCCTGGCCGGCAAGAAGGCCGGCCACGACATCGACGACCCGACCTTCCTCCAGCCGAACCGCCCGATGAGCGCCATCGGCGGCTGACCCACGCTGCGCCGTGAGCCCGGCTGCGCCGGTGACGGCTGGGTCAGCCGCCGGCGAACGGCGGCAGGACGTCCAGGGTCGCGCCCGACGGGACGACGTCGCCGGGTTCGAGACGGCTGCCGTCGGCGAGGAGCGCGCAGCGGGCCAGGACGCGCTCCAGCCCGTCGCCGTGACGTGCGCCGAGCAGTGCCCGGATGTCGTCGATCTCGCCGGAAGGCACCTGTTCGGTGTCGAGACCCGCGGCCTCGGCCGCGGCGGCGAAGTAGCGGACGGTGATCATGCGGGGCCGTCGGCCGGGGCGTCGTCGCCCGCGGCGGTCCAGGTCACGGCGGCGCGCTCCACGCGGTCGAGCAGCGCGACGACCTCGTCGGCGGGCAGGTCCGCGGCCGCGAGGCCGGCCACGAACATCGTCACGGGTACGGCGGGGCGGGCCACACCGTGCGCGACCTCGCTCGACAGGTCGAGCAACCTGTCCAGGTCCACCCGCGAGCGCTTGACGCCCAGCAGCGCGGTGATGTGGTCGACCCACTGCGGCAGGTCGGCGCCGGGGGCCCGGCGCGGGTCGTCGGTCATGGCGTGCTCCCACGGTCGTCACGTCCGGCCTCCGGGGCCGGCTGGTCCGATCGTGCCACGCCGGGCCCCGCGCCCGCGTCCGCGCGCAGTTCGGTGTCGAGGCGGTGCACGTCCGGCCAGGTGTCCGCGTCGGCGGCCACGTCGCCGGGATCCGCGACGTCGACCAGGCGCAGTCCGACGACGAGCGCGCGCACCGGCACGTCGCGCACCGAGGCGAGCCGGCCGAGCGCCGCCGCGAGCGCGCCCCGACGGTAGGCGGCGACGAGGTGCTGCGGGTGGCCCGCGGCGTCCACGAGCCGCGCACCGTCCACGCCCGGCCGCCCGGCGGCCTCGACCAGCGCCTCGACCACGGCTCCCGCACGCGGCACGTCGCACGCCAGGACCACGACGACCCCCACGTCGTCGCGGGATGCGTCCGGCGAGCCGTCCGTGCCGGCGTCGGCCGTCAGGAACGCGAGCCCCGCGTCGATCCCCGCGACGGGCCCACCGCCGGGCGGGTCCTCGAGCGTCGTCGGCACGCCGGGCCGCGCGAGCGTCGCGGGTCCGACGAGCACGCGCCGCTCGGCCCCGGCCACGGCGCCGAGCGCATGGTCGACCAGCGCCCGCCCCGCGACCTCGACCTCCGGCTTCACGACCCCGCCGAGCCGCCGCCCGGCCCCGCCGGCCAGCACGACCGCATCGAACGACCCCACCACACCTCCCACCGCCACCCTCAGCCCCCGATCACCGCACCCATCGAAGCAACTCCCGCCAGCCCCACCGGCCCCCACCTGCATCCAACACCGCACCCACCACCACGCCCCCGGACCAGCTCCGCACTCGCCGCGAACCGCCCCCAGCCCGGCCAAACCACCCCCCGCGGCCAAACCACCCCCCGCGGCCCAACCAAGCCGTGCGGGCCGCCGACCCGTGCGGGCCGCCCACCCCCTGCGACGAGGAGATCCGGCGCCGGGGTCGTGGATGCAGGTATCAATGCAGATCCCGGCGGGCCGACCACCGCCGACCTGCATCCATCCCTGCACCCATGACCACGCCACCCCGACCAGCCCCGCCCCCTTCGCGAGCCGCCACCCGGTGCGGCCAAACC
>NZ_BJWG01000003.1 GCF_007990245.1 Cellulomonas composti
CCCCCGAAGCCGTGAGGCTCCAGCTGGAGGCTTGTTGTTCGATCCCCTGGCTGCCGGCTGGGCCGGCCCGCTCGGGGCTTCACTACTGTACCGGACTTTCGGAGCTCCGGCGACCATCGGTTTCCCGTGGTCTGGCCGGACTCGGTGTCCGACCCTCGACGCGTGCGAGGCACACGAAGTGCCGCTCACGCGATGAGGGGGTGGCCACCTGCGGGACCGTCCACCGGGACCTGCCTGGTGTCCGTTCCTCCCTGCCGGGCGGCCTGGAGAACATTACGGGGAGGTTGCGACGAGAGGCAAGTCGGCGGTGCGTGACGAGCCTCACCAGGACGGAGGTCCCGAGCCGCGACGCAGCGGCGCGGCCCCGCGGTCGGGACCGCGGGGCCGCGAACTTGCAGGTCAGAGCGTTGCGTCGACGACGGCGAGCGTGCGCTTGCCGCGCCGCAGGACGGCCCAGCGCCCGTGCAGGAGGTCGCCGGCGGCCAGCGTCGCGTCCTCGTCGGGCACGCGGACGTTGTTCACCGACGCCCCGCCCTCCGCGACCGCACGCCTCGCCTCCGACTTGCTGCGCACCACGCCCGTGGCCGCGAGCAGGTCGACGACGAGGTCGCCGGGCCGGCCCGCTGCCGTCGGCAGCTCCGCGACCGCCGCCGCGAGCGTGCGCTCGTCGAGGTCGCCGAGCGACCCGCGCCCGAACAGCGCATGCGACGCCGCGACCACGGCGTCGGCCGCGGCCGCACCGTGCACGAGCGCGGTGACGTCGTAGGCCAGTGCGCGCTGCGCCTCGCGCGCTGCGGGTCGGTCCTGTACGGCCGCCGCCAGCGCGTCGATCTCCTCCCGCGAGCGGAAGGTGAACACCTTCAGGTAGTGCACGACGTCGTCATCGCCAGCGTTGAGCCAGAACTGGTACATCGCGTACGGGGTGGTCATCTCGGGGTCGAGCCACACGGAGCCGCCCTCGGTCTTGCCGAACTTCGTCCCGTCGGACTTCGTGATGAGCGGCGTCGTCAGCGCATGCACGGCCAGGCCGTCGCGCTTGCGGGTCAGCTCGACCCCGGCCAGCAGGTTGCCCCACTGGTCGTTGCCGCCGAGCTGCAGCCGGCAGTCGAGCTCGCGCGCCAGGTGCGAGAAGTCCATGCCCTGCAGCACCTGGTAGCTGAACTCCGTGAAGCTGATGCCCTCGTCGCTGTGCAGGCGACGCGCGACGATGTCCTTCGCGAGCATCGTCCCGAGACGGTAGTGCTTGCCGACGTCGCGCAGCAGGTCGATGGCGCTCAGGCTCGCAGTCCAGTCGAGGTTGTTCACCATCCGCGCGGCGTGCGTGCCCTCGAAGTCGAGGTACGGCTCGATCTGGGCGCGGATGCGCTCGACCCAGCCTTGGACGACCTCGGGCGAGTTGAGCGTGCGCTCCCCCGACTGCCGGGGGTCGCCGATGAGACCGGTCGCGCCGCCGACGAGCGCGAGCGGGCGGTGTCCCGCGAGCTGGAAGCGCCGCATCGTCAGGATGAGCACGAGGTTGCCGATGTGCAGCGACGGTGCGGTCGGGTCGAACCCGCCGTAGAACGTCAGCGGGCCCGCGGACAGCACGGCGCGCAGTGCGTCGGCGTCGGTGGTCTGGGCGATGAGTCCGCGCCAGGCGAGCTCGTCGAGGATGTGGGTCACGTCAGTCTCCGGTCAGGGGCGTCGCGCTCCGGGCGCGACGGCGGGCAGAGGGCGCCGGACGGGTGCCGGCGGGTCGGGCCGACGTCGTCGTCCCGTCACGGGACGGCTGCCGACGTCGGCGGTCGATACGCCGGCCGATAGGCGGACACCGTGCGCTCGTCCGTGAGCCAGTAGCGCCACGGGTAGCGCGCGCCGTCACCACCGCCGCCCGAGACACCGACCCGCGGTCCGCTCGCGTGCGTCGAGATCGCGTGCCCCTCGTGGCGGTGCAGCACGACGGGTCCACCCGCCTCGGTGAGGTCGGTGCCGTTCGCGTCCAGGTCGAGGCCGAGCGCCACAGCCAGGCGGGCCGGACCACGTGCGAGCTGGCGGTGCGAGTCGACGACGCCGACACGCTCGCGCCGGACCCAGGCGAGCTCCGCGCCGTCGACCACCTCCCCCGCGCGCAGCAGGACCGCCGCGGGCGACCCGGTGGGCTGAACGACGACGTTGAGGCAGTGGTGCAGGCCCAGGTGCCGGTACACGTAGAGCCGGCCGGGCTCGGAGAACATCACCGCGTTGCGGGCGGTGCGGCCGCGGAACGCGTGCGAACCAGGATCGTCCGCACCGCCGTAGGCCTCGACCTCGGTGAGCCGCACCGTCACGTCGCCCTCGGCCGAGCTCGTCGTGAGGTACGCGCCGAGCAGGTCGCGGGCCACGGCGTGCACGTCGCGGGAGTACCAGACGCGTGCCGGGACCGTGACGAACCGGATCGGGTCGGACGCGTCGGGCGTCCGCGGGGCCGACGACGCGCCCGCCCGTCCGGACCCGGTCGAGGGGTCCGGCAGCGGGGACGGGACCGGGGCGTCCGGTCCATCGTCGGCGAGGGGGCTCACGGGGTCATCCTGCCAAACCCGTCCAGTGCGATGTCGGCGCGTTCCCTCGTGCGTTCGCGGACGAAGTGCTCGGCCTCGTCGCGGATCCACTGCAGCCACTGAGGTCGGGCCTCGTCGCCGTCACGGTCGAGGCCCCGTTCGAGCCGCAGAGCGGACGGCGCCTCGACCCACACCAGCAGGCTCGCGACGGCGGCGGCGGATCGACGGGCCGAGCCGCAGCCCTCGAGCACGAGCAGCTCCGGGACCGGCACGTCGACCCAGTCGTCGAACGCACCGCGCACCCAGTCGTAGCGCTGGTAGCGGCCGGGACGGCCACGGCGCAGCGGCTCGAGCACCTGCGCCGCGAGCCGCGGCCACAGGCTCCCCTCGAGACCCGACCAGCCCTCGTACAGGTCGTCGAGGTGCAGCACCACGCACGGGACGCCGCGCGCCGCGGCCACGGCGGCCACGGCGGCGGCCAAGGTGGTCTTGCCCGAGCCGGCCGGGCCGTCGATGCACACGAGCCGCACGCGGCCCAGCGCCGGGCGGCGGGCGAGCGCCACGGCCAGCACGTGCGCCGGCACCGAGTCGACGGCAGGCTCGGCGGGCTCGGCGGCCGCGGGCTCGGCGGGCTCGGCGGCCCCGGGCTCGGCGGGCTCGGGCCCGGAGGCCGCGGCCGGGGCGGCCCGGGTCAGGCGGTCGTCCACGCCCGCAGGCTCGTCGCGACGTTGCGGGCGTCGACCAGCTGCGCGGCGACCGCGGACGGCGCGGTGCCGCCGGTCGCGGACCTCGACGCCAGCGAGCCCTCGACGCTGAGCACCTCGCGCACTCCCGGCGTGAGGTGCGGCGAGATCGCGGCGAGCTCGTCGTCGGTCAGGTCCCACAGCTCGATCGAGGGCTCGTGCTCCTCGCACGCCCGCACGCACGCACCCGCGACCTCGTGCGCGACGCGGAACGGCACGCCCTGACGCACCAGCCACTCGGCGATGTCGGTCGCGAGGCTGAAGCCCTGGGGCGCGAGCTGCGCCATCCGGTCGAGGTCGAAGGTCAGCGTCGCGACCATGCCCCCGAACGCCGGCAGGAGCACGCGGAGCTGGTCGATCTGGTCGAAGACCGGCTCCTTGTCCTCCTGCAGGTCGCGGTTGTACGCGAGCGGGAGGCCCTTGAGCGTGGCCAGCAGGCCCGTCAGGTCGCCGATGATCCGGCCCGCCTTGCCGCGCGCGAGCTCCGCGACGTCGGGGTTCTTCTTCTGCGGCATGATGCTCGACCCGGTCGAGAACGCGTCGTGCAGGCGGACGAAGCCGAACTCCTTCGTCGACCACAGCACGACCTCCTCGGCGAGGCGCGACACGTCGACCGCGAGCATCGCCGCGACGAACGCGAACTCCGCGACCACGTCGCGCGACGAGGTCCCGTCGATCGAGTTCTCGACCGGACCGTCGAAGCCGAGCTCGGCGGCGACCGCGGCCGGGTCGAGCCCGAGCGACGAGCCCGCGAGCGCGCCCGAGCCGTAGGGCGAGCGGGCCGCGCGCGAGTCCCAGCTGATCCAGCGGTCGACGTCCCGCATGAGCGGCCACACGTGCGCGAGCAGGTGATGGGCCAGCAGCACTGGCTGCGCGTGCTGCAGGTGCGTACGGCCCGGCATGGGTGCGTCGCCGGCGGCCTGTGCCTGCCCCAGGAGCGCGTCGGCGACGTCCAGCACCAGCCCCGCCAGCACGCGCGCCTCGCGGCGCAGGTACATCCGCACCAGGGTCGCGATCTGGTCGTTGCGCGAGCGGCCCGCGCGCAGCTTGCCGCCCAGGTCGGCGCCCGCCCGCTCGATCAGGCCGCGCTCGAGCGAGGTGTGCACGTCCTCGTCGTCGGGCGTCGGACCGAACGCACCCGAGGCGACGTCCGCGCGCAGGAGCTCGAGCGCATCGACCATGCCGCGCACCTCGTCGTCGGACAGCAGTCCCGCGGTGTGCAGGACGTGCGCGTGCGCGATCGAACCCGAGATGTCGACGTCGGCCAGTCGCCAGTCGAACTGCGTCGAGCGGGACAGCTCGGTCAGCGCGGCCGCCGGGCCGGACGCGAACCGCCCGCCCCACAGGGCGAGCGGCGCGTCCGGCGTCGCGTCAGACATCGATGCCGCCCTGGTGGCCGAGGTCGACGCCGTTGCCGAAGCGCACGTCCCGAGCCGCGGCGAGCTTGCTCGACAGGCCGTAGATCTCGATGAAGCCGCGCGCGGCGGACTGGTCGAACGAGTCGCCCGTGTCGTAGGTGGCCAGGTTGAAGTCGTACAGCGACGAGTCGGAGCGCCGGCCGGTGACCGTCGCGCGGCCGCCGTGCAGGACGAGCCGCACGTCGCCCGACACGTAGCGCTGCGTGTCCGCGATGAACGTGTCCAGCGAGCGCTTGAGCGGGCTGAACCACTGGCCGTCGTAGACCAGCTCGGTCCAGCGCTGCTCGACGGTCCGCTTGAAGCGGGCCTGCTCGCGCTCGACCGTCACGTTCTCGAGCTCCTGGTGGGCCGCGATGAGAGCGATCGCGCCCGGCGCCTCGTAGACCTCGCGGCTCTTGATGCCGACCAGGCGGTCCTCGACGATGTCGATCCGGCCGACGCCCTGCGCGCCGGCGCGGCGGTTCATCTCCTGGATCGCCTGCAGCGGCGTGACCGGCACGCCGTCGAACGCGACCGGCACGCCCTGCTCGAACGTCACGACGACCTCGTCGGCGACCGGCGGGAAGGTCGGGTCGTCGGTGTAGGTGTAGACGTCCTTCGTCGGACCGTTCCAGATGTCCTCGAGGAAGCCCGTCTCGACCGCGCGGCCCCACACGTTCTGGTCGATCGAGAACGGGTTGTGCTTGGTCGTCGCGATCGGCAGCTTGTTGCGCTCGGCGAACTCGATCGCCTTGTCCCGCGTGAGAGCCAGGTCGCGGACCGGCGCGAGGCACGTCAGGTCGGGCGCCAGCGACGTGATGCCGACCTCGAACCGCACCTGGTCGTTGCCCTTGCCCGTGCAGCCGTGCGCGACCGTCGTCGCGCCGAACTGACGGGCCGCACGCACGAGGTGCTTGACGATCACCGGGCGCGAGAGCGCCGAGACGAGCGGGTAGCGGTCGAGGTACAGGCCGTTCGCCTGCAGCGCCGGCATGCAGTACTCGGCCGCGAACTCGTCGCGCGCGTCGGCGACGTAGGCCTCGACCGCACCGCAGTCGAGCGCGCGGCGGCGGATGACCTCGAGGTCCTCGCCGCCCTGGCCGACGTCGACGGCGACCGCGATCACCTCGGCGCCGGTGGCCTCGGCGATCCAGCCGATGCCGACGGAGGTGTCCAGGCCACCGGAATATGCGAGGACGACGCGCTCAGTCATGGGAGTTCCGCTTCCTTGTGTGGGTCTCGTGCTGGGGTGGGTGGTTCTCGGGCTACGGGGTGTGCGTGCTGCGCACGGGGCTGGCGAGCGCCAGGAACCGCGCCGCGAGTGCGGCGCCGTCGCTGTCGCGGGAGATCACGAGCACGGTGTCGTCGCCGGCGATCGTGCCGAGCACGGCCGGGAGCACCGAGTGGTCGATCGCGGATGCGAGGAACTGCGCGGCGCCCGGCGGGGTACGCAACACGACGAGGTTGCCCGACGACTCCGCGGTCAGCAGGAGCTCCTCGCACAGCCGCGCGAGCCGGGCCGCGAGGTGCTCCTCGTCGGGCTGGGAGGGGGCCGCGGTGCGCGGGACACCCTCGGCCGGGACCGCGTACGCGAGCGCGCCCGACGACGTGCGCACCTTGACCGCACCGAGCTCGACGAGGTCGCGCGAGAGCGTGGCCTGCGTGACGGAGACGCCCTCGTCGGCCAGCAGCTCCGCGAGACGGTGCTGCGAGTAGACCGTCTCGCGCGCGAGCAGGCCGACGACGAGGGCCTGCCGGGCCGCCTTCGTCGTCGGGATGCTCGTCGGCAGGTTCGGTGCGGGCACGCTCGCGAGGCTCATCGCCGGCCCTCGAGCAGGAACGACAGGAGCGCCTTCTGCGCGTGCAGCCGGAACTCCGCCTCGTCCCAGACCACCGACTGCGCTCCGTCGATCACGGCGGCGGTGATCTCCTTGCCGCGGTAGGCGGGCAGGCAGTGCAGCACGAGCGCGTCAGGAGCGGCGAGCGCGAGCGCGTCCTCGTCGAGCCGGAACGGGACGAACGGCGTCTCCCGCAGCCCGGCCTCGTCCTCCTGGCCCATCGACACCCACGTGTCGGTGGCCACGACGTCGGCACCCGCGACCGCCTCGTCGCGGTCGTGCACGACCGTGACCGAGCCTCCGGTCGTCGCGGCGACGCGGCGCGCGTCGGCGAGGATCGTCGGGTCCGGGGCGTAGTCGGCGGGGCAGCCGATCCGGACGTGCAGCCCGGCGGTCGCCCCTCCGAGCGCGTACGAGTGGCCCATGTTGTTGGCGCCGTCGCCCAGGTACGCGAACGTGCGCCCGGCGAGGCCGGCGACCCCGCCGCGGTGCAGCGCGACGGTCGCGAGGTCCGCGAGCACCTGGCACGGGTGGAAGTCGTCGGTGAGCGCGTTGACCACCGGGACGCCCGCGTGCCGCGCCATCTCCTCGATGCGCGACTGCTCGTGCGTGCGCCAGACGACCGCCGCGACCTGCCGGCCCAGCACGCGCGCGGTGTCCGGGATCGACTCGCGCGTCCCGATCTGCGCGAGGTTGCCGTCGACGACGAGCGGGAAGCCGCCGAGCTCGGCGATCCCCGTGCAGAACGACACCTGGGTGCGCAGCGTCGGCTTGTCGAAGATGACCGCGACCGCGCGTGGGCCCGTGAGCGGCGTGCGGATGTACCGGTCGTCGCGGAACGCGAGCGCGAGCTCGAGCACCGTGCGCTGCTCGGCCGGGCTCAGGTCGTCGTCCCGCAGGAAGTGGCGCGTCACGACGCACCGTCGCCGAGCGAGGAGGGGTCGACCGAGGCCAGGAAGTCGACGAACGTGCCGGCCTGGTCGTCGGTCAGGATGAACGGCGGCGCGATGCGCACGGTCGTCGGCGTGGCCGGGTTGACGATGAAGCCCGCGTCGAGCGCGCGCTCCGCGAGGGCCGGCGCGACGGGTGCGCTCAGCCCGATCCCGACGAGCAGGCCCTCGCCCCGGACCTCGGCGACGAGCGACCCGCCCGACGCGGCGATCCGCGCACGCAGCCGGGCGCCCAGGTCGCGGACGTGCGAGAGCAGGTCGTCGCGCTCGATCACGCCGATCGTCGCGAGACCCGCCGCTGCGGCGACCGGGTTGCCGCCGAACGTCGTGCCGTGCTGCCCGCGGCCGAGCAGCGTGGCGGTCTGCTCGCCGAACGCGATCAGCGCGCCCACGGGGAAGCCGCCGCCGAGGCCCTTGGCCACGGTGACCGCGTCCGGGACGACTCCGCCGCCGAGGTGCGGGTGCTGGTGCGCGAACCACGCGCCCGTGCGGCCCATCCCCGTCTGGACCTCGTCGAGGACCAGCAGCGTGCCGTGCTGGGACGTGAGCCGACGGGCCTCCGCGAGGTAGCCGGCCGGCAGCGGCCGCACCCCGGCCTCGCCCTGGATCGGCTCGACGAACAGCGCCGAGACGTCGCCGGGCGCGAGCGCCGCGGCGAGCGCGTCGAGGTCGCCGAAGGGCACGAACTCGACGCCCGCCGGCAGCGGTTCGAACGGCTCGCGGTAGGCCGCTTTGTGGGTGAGCGCGAGCGCGCCCATCGTGCGGCCGTGGAACGACTCGGTGAGCGCGAGCACGCGCGTGCGCCCCGTGCGCCGGGCGAGCTTGAACGCCGCCTCGTTCGCCTCGGTGCCGGAGTTCGTCAGGAACACGCGCGAGCCCGCCGGCGCCTGCGCGAGCTCCAGCAGCCGCTCGGCGAACGCGATCTGCGTCGGGCTGCCGAAGAAGTTCGAGACGTGCCCGAGCGTGCCGAGCTGGGCGCTGATCGCGGCCGTCAGGGTCGGGTGGCCGTGGCCGAGGCTGTTGACCGCGATGCCCCCGAGCAGGTCGAGGTAGCGCACGCCGTCCGCGTCCCAGACGTAGGCACCCTCGCCGCGCACCAGGATCTTGCGGGGAGCGCCGAACGTGTCCATCAGCGCGTGCTGGTAGCGGTCCGTCCACTGCGCGACCGAGCCGTCCGCACCTGCGGTCGGCAGCCCGTCGACCGTGGCCGCGACCCGGCGCAGCGCGCGGCGCGTCGGCGCCTCGACCGGTGGCCGGTCGTTCGTCGTCGTCTCGGTCGTGTCGTTCACTGCGCCACCTCCGGGTGGACCACGGGGATCGGGGCGGTGAAGGGCGCGTCGGCGGGCTCTTCGTCGGGCAGGACCATCGTGCCGATCCCGTCGGAGGTGAAGACCTCCACGAGGATCGAGTGCGGCGCGCGGCCGTCGATGACGTGCGCACGGCCCACGCCACCCTCGACGGCCCGCCAGCAGGCCTCCATCTTGGGCCGCATGCCGGAGTCGAGCGACGGGAGCAGCTCGGCGAGCTGGGACGCCTGCAGCCGCCGCACGAGCGACGAGCGGTCGGGCCAGTTCAGGTACAGGCCCTCGACGTCGGTCAGGACGATGAGCTTGCGCGCACCGAGCGCGACCGCGAGCGCGGCGGCGGCCGTGTCGGCGTTCACGTTGAGCACCTGGGTCGGGTCGTCGATGTCGGGTGCGACGGTGCTCACGACCGGGATGCGGCCGGCGTCGAGCAGGTCCTGGACGGCGCCCGGGTTCACCTTGACGACGTCGCCGACGAGGCCGATGTCGACCTGCTCGCCGTCGACGAACGCGGTGCGCCGGCGGGCCTGGAACAACCCGGCGTCCTCCCCCGAGAGGCCCACGGCGTGCGGCGCGTGCGCGTTCAGCAGCCCGACGAGCTCGCGCGAGACCTGCCCCGTCAGCACCATGCGCACGACGTCCATCGCCTCGGGCGTGGTCACGCGCAGGCCGCCGCGGAACTCCGAGTCGATCCCGAGCCGGTCGAGCATCGCGTTGATCTGCGGGCCGCCGCCGTGCACGACGACGGGCCGAAGCCCGACCTGCCGCAGGAACACCATGTCCTGCGCGAACGCGCGCTTGAGGTCCTCGTCGATCATGGCGTTGCCGCCGTACTTGACCACGACGAGCGCGCCCGCGAACTTCTGGAGCCAGGGCAGCGCCTCGATCAGCACCTCGGCCTTCTGGTCGGGGCGCAGGTCGGTGCGGGTGTCGAAGACGAACTCGTCGCCCCTGCTCACGTGGAGTACTCGCTGTTCTCGGTGACGTACGCGTGCGTGAGGTCGTTGGTCCAAAGCGTGACGACCTCCGTGCCCGCGTGCAGGTCGAGGAGCACGTGCACCTCGCGCTGCGACGCCAGGTCGACGAGCGAGCGCGGCTCGTGCGCGCCGCCGGCGCGGCACACCATCACGCCGTTGACGCTCACGTCGAGGAGCTCGGGCTCGAATGCCGCGACGTGCTCGGGGACCGTGCCGACCGACGCCAGGATGCGGCCCCAGTTCGGGTCGTTGCCGTAGATCGCGGCCTTGAACAGGTTCGAGCGGGAGATCGCACGCGCGACGGCGAGCGCGCCGTCCTGGGTCTGCGCACCGGTCACCGTGATCGCGATGTCGTGCATCGCGCCCTCGGCGTCCGCGACGAGCTGGCGGGCGAGCTGGGCGGCGACCGCGGTCACCATCGCGGCGAAGCCCTCCGGGTCGGGCGTCGCTCCGGAGGCGCCCGACGCCAGCAGCACCACCGTGTCCGAGGTGGACATGCAGCCGTCGGAGTCGATCCGGTCGAAGGTCTGGCGCGTCGCGGCCCGCAGCGCCGCGTCCGCGGTCGCGGCGTCCACGACGGCGTCGGTGGTGATCACGCAGAGCATCGTCGCCAGGCCCGGCGCGAGCATGCCCGCGCCCTTGGCCATGCCGCCGACGCGCCAGGTGCCGAAGTCGCCGTCGACCGTGACGTCGGCCGTCTTCGGGACCGTGTCGGTGGTCATGATCGCGACCGCGGCGGCCGGGCCGCCGGTGGTGCTCAACGCGTTCGTGGCGAGGTCGACGCCCGAGAGCAGGGTCTCGATCGGCAGCCGCTCGCCGATGAGGCCGGTCGAGCCCACGACGACGTCGCCGGGCGAGACGCCGAGCGCCTCGCCGACCTTCTCGGCGGTGCGGTGGGTGTCGAGGAAGCCCTCGGGGCCGGTGCACACGTTCGCGCCGCCCGAGTTCAGGACCACGGCGTTCACCACGCCGTCCGCGACGACCTGGCGGGACCATGTGACGGGGTGGCCCACCACGCGGTTCGTCGTGAACACCGCGGCACCCACGGACAGCGGACCGTCGTTGACGACGAGCGCCAGGTCGGGGCGCCCCGACGCCTTGAGCCCGGCCGTGACGCCGCTCGCGCGAAAGCCCAGCGGTGCCGTGACGCCCGGCGAGAGCTGCGCGGTGTCCTGCGCGGTGATGGTCATGGTGCGACTCCGTCCAGAGGCAGGCCGAGCGTCTCGGGCAGCCCGAGAGCGACGTTGAGGGACTGCACGGCGCCGCCGGCCGTGCCCTTCACGAGGTTGTCGATCGCGGTGACGGTCACGACCCGGCCCGCACGCTCGTCGACCGCGACCTGCACGAGCGCGGTGTTGGCGCCGAGGGTCGCCGCCGTCGTCGGCCACTGCCCGGCGGGCAGCAGGTGGACGAACGGCTCGTCGGCGTAGGCCGTCTCCCACGCCGCGCGCACGAGCGCCGGGTCCGTGCCCGGCACGAGGCGCGCGGTCGCGGTCGCGAGGATGCCGCGCGACATCGGCACGAGCGTCGGCGTGAACGAGATGGTCACGTCCGGCGCTCCCGCGACGCGCAGGTTCTGCGCGATCTCCGGGATGTGCCGGTGCGTACCGCCGACGGCGTACGGCTGCGCCATGCCGAGGCCCTCGGCGGCGAGCAGGTGCGGCTTGAGGCTCTTGCCCGCGCCCGAGTAGCCGTTGGCGAGGACCGCGACGACGTCGAGCGGCTCGATCAGCCCCGCCGCGATCCCGGGCTGCAGGCCGAGCGTCACCGCGGTGACGTTGCATCCCGGCACGGCGATGCGGGTCGCCTCGGCGAGCACCGCCCGCTGCTTCGTCGGGACCGACTCGCCCGCGTGCAGCAGCTCCGGGAGCCCGTACGGCCACGTGCCCGCGTGCGCGTTGCCGTAGTAGGCCTCCCAGTCGGCGGCGTTCGACAGGCGGTGGTCCGCACCGAGGTCCACGACGATCGTCGTGGGGTCGCGCTGCGCGAGCTCCGCCGCGACCGCACCGCTCGCGCCGTGCGGCAGGGCGAGCACGACGACGTCGTGCCCCGCGAGCGTGTCGGGGCTCGTCGGTGCCAGGATGCGGTCGGCGAGCGAGCGCAGATGCGGCTGGTGCTCGCCGAGGGCGTTGCCCGCGCTCGAGTGCGCGGTGAGTGTCTCGATCCGGGCCTCGGGGTGCCCGAGCAGGACGCGGAGCATCTCCCCGCCGGCATAGCCGCTGGCGCCGGCGACGGCCACGGTGAACGACATGCGCATGAACATACACGCTGACGCGAAGTCATGCACAGCGTTGTCGTGGGGCCCTAGGGAATGCCGAGGACGAGCCCGCGCGTTGCCCGGGCATGCGCGCCGTCGTCGCCACCGAGCCCGGTGGACCCGAGGTCCTGTCCGTGGTCGACCGTCCCGAACCCGTCCCGGGCCCGTCCGATGCCGTGGTCCGCCTGGCCGCCGCCGGTGTGAACTTCATCGACACGTACCGCCGCGCCGGGCTGTACCCGATGCCGTTCCCGCACGTCGTCGGGTCCGAGGGCGCCGGCACCGTCGTCGCCGTCGGGGCCGAGGTCACGCGCGTGGCGGTCGGTGACCGGGTCGCATGGTCGGCCGCGCCCGGGTCGTACGCCGAGCTCGTCGCGGTGCCCGAGCACGCCGCGCTCGTCGTGCCGCCCGAGATCTCCGACGAGACCGCGGCGGCGATCCCGTTGCAGGGCATGACCGCGCACTACCTGGTGACCTCGTCCTACGAGGTCGGTCCCGGCTCCGTCGTGCTGGTCCACGCGGCCGCGGGCGGGGTCGGGCTGCTGCTGACCCAGCTCGCGACCGCACGCGGCGCGCGAGTGATCGCGACCGTCGGCACGGCGGAGAAGGAGACGCTCGCACGCGAGGCCGGCGCCGCCGAGGTGATCCGCTACCGCGAGCTGTCCGACCTCACCACCGAGCTGCCCGCGCTCGTACGTGACCTCACCGACGGCCGCGGGGTGGATGCCGTGTACGACTCGGTGGGCCGGGACACGTTCGACGCGTCGCTCGCGTCGCTGCGGGCGCGGGGCACGCTCGTGCTGTTCGGCGGCTCGTCCGGACCCGTGCCGCCGTTCGACCCGCAGCGTCTGAACGCCGCCGGGTCCGTCTTCCTCACCCGACCCAAGCTCGACGATCACGTCCGCGACCCCGACGAGCTCGCCTGGCGCGCCCGTGAGATCTTCACCGCCGTCTCCTCCGGCGCGCTGTCCGTGCGCGTCGGCGCCCGCTTCCCGTTGGCCGACGCGGCTGACGCCCACCGCGCGCTCGAGTCGCGCGCGACCACCGGAAAGGTCCTCCTGCTGCCGTGAGCATCCCCACCCTGAACGCCTCCGCCGTGAACAGCGTCCGCACCCTGTCCGTCGAGGTCTGGTCCGACGTCGCCTGCCCCTGGTGCTTCATCGGCAAGCGCCGGTTCGCCCGCGCGCTCGAGACGTTCCCCCATCGCGAGCACGTCGAGGTGACCTGGCGCTCCTACCAGCTCTCCCCCGAGACGCCGAGCGGTCCCGGGCGTCCCGAGGTCGAGGCGCTCGCGCAGATGAAGGGCCTGCCCGTCGACCAGGTGCAGCAGATGTTCGCGCACGTCACGGCCGTCGCGGCGACCGTCGGGCTGGCGTACGACTTCGACCGGACCCTCGCGTTCAACTCCTACGACGCGCACCGGCTCGCGCACCTCGCGTCGCGGATCGGTGGCCGCGAGCTCGCGGACCGCACGCACGAGGCGCTGTTCTCCGCACACTTCGAGCAGGGTGTCGACCTGGGCGTGGACGCGTCGCTGGTGGTGCTGGCCCGCGAGGTCGGGTTCGGCGCGCACGGGTACGACGACGACGCGGTCGCGGAGTTCCTCGTCGGCGACGACGAGTCCGCCGCGGTCGACGCCGACATCGCCGAGGCGCGCTCGATCGGCGTCACCGGGGTGCCGTTCTTCGTCGTCGACCGTCGGGTCGCGGTGTCCGGGGCGCAGCCCGCCGAGGTGTTCACGCAGCTCCTCGAGGTCGCGTGGCGCGAGGCCAACCCGATCGTGACACTCGCCGGCGACCCGTCCGCCGCCGCGTGCGCGGACGACTCCTGCGCACTGTGAGCGCGGGGGTCGCCCGTTCGTCGGTAGCGCGAACCGTCCGCCGGTCAGGTCTGCTGCCGCGTGCAGCCGCCGGGCACAGGCTTGCTGTCGAGGCGGTCGTGGGTCCACTCGATCAGGTCCGGGACGAGCGGCGAGCCCGGCTCGACGAGCGCGACATGACCGAGATCGGCGTAGAGCCGATAGTCCACCTGCTGCCCTGCGGTGCATAGTGTCGTGACGTAGTCGTCCTGGGCCGACGGGATGACCAGCTGGTCTGCGGCGCCCTGCGCGAGGAGCAGCGGCGCGTCGATGGTCGCGGGTGGGACGTTCTGCTCCAGGCGTTCGCCGAGCACCCCGGTGGTCGGATCGTTCGAGAAGATCACGGGGTCGTTCGTCAGCGCCAGCGCCGCAAGGATCGAGACGAAGACGCCTGGTTCCGCGAGGCAACGCTCGGCCATCTCGCGCACCGTGACCTCGGCACCCGGCCGGATGTAGTCGGCATAGCTGACCTCGTCGTAGTAGGCCTCGTAGGCGGCGAACGTGTACGCCGCGAAGACGCTGCCGCCGGTGATGTTCGGCAGGTCGCTGACCAGTGCCGGAAGGTTGCTCGCGGGCGCCAGCGAGGCGACACCCACGATGTCCAGGTCAGGCGCGTACCGCCTCGCGAGCGCCCCGGTCCACAGCGCCGCACCGCCGCCCTGGGAGTGTCCCCAGACGACGTCCTGCAGTCCGAGCCGCGCCTCGGGAAGCTGCCTGGCGGCGCGCGCGGCGTCGAGCGCGGCGTGCGCCGAGTCCGGGCCGATGAGGTACGGATGCGGCCCCTCGGTGCCGAGCCCGATGTAGTCGGTGGCGACGAGCGCCCAACCCTCGTCGATGATCTGGTCCAGCACGAACAACGCCCCTGACTCGAAGGGCTGCGTCGCGAGCGACGGCGCACAGTTCCGGGCGTACCCCGTGGTGCCGTGGGTCCAGTCGATGACGGGCCAGGCGCCGTCCCCGCTGCGCGGGACGACGACGAGTCCGCTGGCGACAGCAGGGCTGCCGTCGCCGCCCGTGGTCGTGTAGAGGATCCGCCAGCCCATCGCGTCAGCCGGCACGTCGCGCGTGAAAGGCTCCGAGCGGATGAGCCGACCGGGCGCGGACGGAACCTCGCGCGGTGCGGCGTAGAAGTCGTCCACCACGGGTGACCCCCCGTGGATCGCGGCGCTGACGAGCGCGCCACCGGTGGCGAGGACGAGCACGACGACTGCGACGACGGTGTGCGTCCAGCGCCGGAGCACCGTGGGCCTGCCGGTCGCGGCGCGGGGACGACGATCGACACCTCGGGTCGCGTACCAGAGCTCGAGGGAGCCGACGATGACGAGACGAGCACCGAAGACGACCGCGACGACGATGAGCGTGATGTCGGGCCAGAGCAGCGCGAGCGCGCCGAAGACGACCTGCGCCACGGCGATGGCGACCGCAGCGAGACGACCGTCGAGCGTCCCGCCGCGCCGGAGTGCAGCGACACCGGCGAGCAACCCGTTCACGATCAGCGTGATGCCGACCACCGCGGCGAGAAGCCTGACCGTCAGGCCGGGAAGGAGCAGGACGAGCAGACCGGCGACCATCCACAAGGCTGCGCCGACGACGCGCCAGACGGACGGGCGGGCTGACCCGCCGGGCATGCGGTCCGAGTGCGCCGTGAGCTCCAGGATCCCGGACAGCACCAGGCCGGCGCCGACGAGCAGCGCCAACAGGCCGAGCGATGTGGTCGGCCTGCTGGCGATGACGATGCCGACGGCGACAGCAACGCCCCCGATCAGGCCCCGGGGCCCGCGCGGGAGTCGTCGGTACCAGTTCCCGATCCGTCCTCGTGGACGCCGACCCACCGACTCCGGTACCTCGCTCACGCCGATCCCTCCGCTCCACGGCCCTGCCGGTACGTCTGTCGGGTACGCAAGCGGCGCAGCATCCTTCTCGGAGGATAGGCCGAGGCGACGGACGCGCAGGGGACCCGACGCGCCCGGACCCTGCCCCGTCGACCCGGACGCCGCTCCAGCCGTCGATAGGCTGCGGGGACGTTCCCCGCGCGCAACGATGCGCGCCGCACGAGAGGCCCGTGATGACGACTTCTCCCGACGTCCGCCAGCCGTTGACCGATCCGGTCGGCACGGTGGTCCCGTCCACCGTCCCGACCCACTGGTACAACCTCGCGGCCGACCTGCCCGAGCCGACGCCCCCGGCACTGCACCCGGGCACCCGGCAGCCGCTGGGACCCGAGGACCTCGCGCCGCTGTTCCCGATGGCGCTGATCATGCAGGAGGTCAGCACCGAGCGCTGGGTGGAGATCCCGCAGACCGTGCGCGAGATCTACGCACTGTGGCGCCCCTCGCCGCTGATCCGCGCCTTGCGCCTCGAGCGCGCACTCGGCACCCCGGCGAAGATCTACTACAAGTACGAGGGCGTCTCCCCCGCCGGCTCGCACAAGCCGAACACCGCGGTCGCCCAGGCGTACTACAACGCCGTCGAGGGCACCACGAAGCTGACCACCGAGACGGGCGCCGGGCAGTGGGGCGCGTCGTTGTCCTTCGCGTGCGCGCTGCTCGGGCTCGAGTGCGAGGTCTGGCAGGTCCGCGCGTCCTACGACTCCAAGCCCTACCGGCGCATGCAGATGGAGACGTACGGCGGCATCTGCCACCCCTCGCCGTCGGACCTGACGGAGTCGGGCCGCGCGATGCTCGCCGCGGACCCGGACACCACCGGCTCGCTCGGCATGGCGATCTCGGAGGCCGTCGAGGCGGCGGCCACGAACCCGGACGCGCACTACGCGCTCGGGTCGGTCCTCAACCACGTGCTGCTGCACCAGACGGTCATCGGTCAGGAGGCCCTCGCCCAGCTCGACGAGATCGGCGAGCAGGCCGACATCGTGTTCGGCTGCGCGGGCGGAGGCTCGAACCTCGGCGGCCTGAGCTTCCCGTTCATCGGCCGCAACCTGCGCGAGGGCACGACGACGAAGGTCGTCGCGTGCGAGCCCGCAGCGTGTCCCTCGCTGACCCAGGGTGAGTACCGGTACGACTTCGGCGACGTCGCAGGGCTGACCCCGCTGCTCAAGATGCACACGCTCGGCAAGGACTTCGTCCCGCCGCCCATCCACGCGGGCGGGCTGCGCTACCACGGCATGGCGCCGATGGTCTCGCACGCGCTCGAGCTCGGGCTGCTCTCGGCGATCGCCGTCGAGCAGGACACGGCGTTCGCCGCCGGGCTCGAGTTCGCCCGGGCCGAGGGCATCATCCCGGCACCCGAGTCGACGCACGCGGTCGCGGGCGCGATCGCGCACGCCCGCGCGGCGACGACCGACGAGACGATCGTCATCGGTCTGTCGGGCAACGGAGTGCTGGACCTGCCCGCTTACCACGACTACCTCTAGCACCGACCTCCCGCAGCACCGGCTTCCTGCAGCACCGGCTTCCTGCAGCACCGGCTTCCTGCAGCACCTGCGCAGGTCCGACGAGCACAGGGCGGGCGCACGACGAGGGCGGCGCCCCGGGAATCTCACCCCGGGGCGCCGCCCTCGTCGTACCTGCGCCTGTCAGCGCGCTGCCGCTACCGGCGCACGGTGATCCGGTGCGACTGCGTCGATGCCTGGTAGCCGGCACTGCCGCCGTACGTCGCCACGACCGTGACCGAGGCCGTCAGTCGAGGCAGCGTGAAGGTCACCGCTCCGTTCTTCAGCGTGCCCGTGAGCGACGTGCCACCCACCTTGAGCGTGACCGAACCCGTCGGCGCGGGACCGCCAGGCGTCCCCTTGACCGTCACGGTCACCTTCGGCCTCGACCCGGACGGGACCGTCCAGCTCGAGGTCGTCAGCACCACCTTCGACGTCGCCTTGGTCACCTGGAGCGTGCCCGTGACCGACGAGGGTGCGGCCTCGGCCGAGCCCAGGTACTTGGCCCGCAGGCTGTGCGTCCCGACCGTCAGGGTCCGGGGCAGCGAGATCGTCACCTTCCCGACGTTCCCGACGGTCGTCAGCGTGCCGGTCCCGATGACCTTCGTGCCGTCCAGGATCTGCACCGAACCCGTCGCGGGCGCCGTCAGGCCCGTCACGGTCACGGCCGCCTTGACGGCGCTCCCGTAGACGGCGCTCGTCGGCGTGAGCTTGAGCGCCGTGATCGTCGTCGACTTGCCGATGCGTACCGTCGTCGAGTCGTGCGAGTCCGCCCAACCGGCCTCGGCTGCGACGAACGTCGCCGTGATCTCGTGCGAACCCGCAGCAAGCGCCACGTCGAGGCTCGCCACACCGAGCACGACCCGCTTGGTGCCGAGCCACCGGTCCCCGTCGGTGAACGTGACGGTCCCGACGACACCGAGCGGCCCGACGATCGCGCTGAGCCGTTGCGTCTCGCCCGAGACCCGGTCGCCGGTCACGCCGAGTGTCGTCGTGGTGGCGACCGGGCTGGCGACCACGATCGGCAGCGTGACCACGGTGCCTGACGGCGCCGCGACGAACGTCACCACATGGTCGCCCGGCGTCGTCGACTCGGGCAGCGTGAACTCGACGTGCGCCGCACCGCCGGTGACGACGGCCGTATCGACCGACTCGCCGTCGAGCAGCACGTCCAGCGACGTGTTCAGCGGCGAGCCGAGGCTCGTCAGGTCGAGCCGCGCGACGTCCGCCGCGAACGTGCGGCCGGCGAACAGCTCCGACGACACGTTGGTGACCTGCGCCGACTGCCGGGCGAAGTCGGGTGCGAGGTCGTCGTGCGCCGTCAGGTAGGCGATCCACGCGTCACGGTCGATCAGACCCGAGTCGCGCGTGTCGGTGCCCTCGGTGAACACCCGGAAGTTGTCGCCACCGGTCGCCAGGAACGAGAACGTCCCGACGCGGTAGTCGGCCGCCGGGTCGAGCGGCTCACCGTTCACCGTGACCGACGTGATCCGGCTTCCCTCGGGGAGCGTGGGGTCGTAGGTGTAGGTGACGTTGTCCGAAAGCCCCAGCTGCAGGTAGGGGCGCGACGGCACGTTGCCGTTGGCGTCGCGCTGCCACTGCTGCTCGAGCATCGTCGTGAACTGCTCGCCCGTGAGCGTCGTCGTCCAGAGGTTGTTCACGAACGGCAGCACGCTGTTGGCCTCCGCGTAGGTGACCACGCCGTCCTCACTCTCCAGACCCGACTTCGCGAACAGCAGCTCGGCGCGCAGACCGCCCGGGTTGACCACGCCGATCTCGGCGCCGCCCAGGTTCTCCGGGGCCAGCGAGTCCCGCAGCGAGTTCGCCACGAGATCACCGAGCGTCGACTCGTTGGCACGGTCGTCGCGCCCCGTCGTCGGCAGCGGACCCGAACCGACGTAGACACCGTTGACGTACGACCCGCCGGCGAACGCCGTCGTGATGTCCGCCGTGATCGAACCGACGGGCTCGTTCCCGACGACGGTCGCGTACTCGATCGCGTCATCGACGATCTCCTTGACCTCGGCCACCCGCGGGTAGGCCACGGTGAGCAGGTCGTCGGGAACGGCGGTGCGCGCGACGTTCGTCTCGGTGTGGGCGAGCACCTCGTCGGTGGCGGGGTCGTAGTCCAGGACCACACGACCGATGAACTCACCGTACGAACCGGTCTGCAGGACCGGACGCGTCTTGCCGTCCACCCCCGGAACCGGCGCCGACCACGCGTACTGCTTGTGCGTGTGGCCCGTGAAGATCACGTCCACCTCCGCCGAGGTGTCCTCGACGATCTCCGCGAACGCCCCACCCGCGGCCAGCTCGTCCTCCAGGGTCGAACCGTCCGGCGTCCCCGCACCGGCGCCCTCGTGGTACTCCGCCACGATCACGTCGGCCTCACCGTTGGCCTCCTCGCCGTCCGTGAGCTGGGCCGCGACCCGGTTCACCGCCTCGACGGGGTCACCGAAGTCGAGGTCCGCGATACCCGCGGGCGTGACGAGCGACGGCGTCTCCTCGGTGACCGCGCCGATCACCGCGACCGTCACGCCGTCCATGTCGAACGTCACGAACTCCGGCAGCACGGGCGTGGTGGTGCCCTTCTCGTACACGTTGGCGCCGAGGTAGTCCCACGCGGCGTTCTCGTCGCCCGCCGCACCGATCACCCGGTCCGTCAGATCACTGAACCCCTTGTCGAACTCGTGGTTACCCACCGCCGACGCGGACAGGTCCAACGCGTTCAGCACGTCGATCGTCGGCTGGTCCTGCTGCGTCGCCGACGCGAACAACGACGCACCGATGTTGTCACCAGCCGACAAGAACGCCACCGGACCAGGAGCCGCCGCACGCTGCTGCTCCACCGTCCCCGCGAACTTCACCGTGTTCCCATCGATCCGACCATGGAAGTCGTTGATGTTCAGGAACGTCAGGTCGACGGTCCCGTCGTCCACCGCGAGCGGGAGCGTCACCGTGGTGCCGCTCGGGCTCGCGACGAGGGTCAGCACGTGGTCGCCGACCTCCGTGTCCGACGGGATCGTCGAGGTGACGGTCGCGGCGCCGGCCGTGACCGCCGCCGAACCGATCGACTCGCCGTCGAGGCGCACGTCGAGCGCCGTGTTCAGCGGCGAGCCGAGGCTCGTCAGGTCGAGCTTGCCGACCGTGAGCGCGAGCGCGTCACCGGGCGAGACCGACGTCGCAGCGCCCGTGACGACGACACCCTGGCGGGCGAAGTCGGGGGCGATGTCCTCGTGGGCCTGCAGGTAGGCGATCCACGCGTCACGGTCGATCAGACCAGAGTCGCGCGTGTCGGTGCCCTCGGTGAACACCCGGAAGTTGTCGCCACCGGTCGCCAGGAACGAGAACGTCCCGATCCGGTAGTCCGCAGCCGGATCCAACGGCTCACCGTCGACCGTCACCGAGGTGATGTGGTGACCCTGCGCAGCGGCCGTGTCGTAGGTGTAGGTCACGTTGTCCGAGAGACCGAGCTGCAGGTAGGGCCGCGAAGGAACGTTCCCGTTCGCGTCGAGCTGCCACTGCTGCTCGAGCATCGTCGTGAGCTGAGCACCCGTCAGCGTCGTCGTCCACAGGTTGTTCACGAACGGCAGCACACCGTTCGCCTCCGCATAGGTGACGATCCCGTCCTCGGTCTCGGCACCCGACTTCGCGAACAGCAGCTCGGCCCGCAGACCACCCGGGTTCACCACACCGATCTGCGCACCACCCAGGTTCGACGGCGCCAACGTGTCCCGCAGCGAGTTCGCCACGAGGTCACCCAGCGTCGACTCGTTCGCCCGGTCGTCGCGCCCGGTCGTCGGGAGCGGGCCCGAGCCCTGGTACTTCCCGCCGACGTAGGAGCCACCGGTGAACGCCGTGGTGATGTCCCCCGTGATCGACCCGACCGGCTCGTTGCCGACCAGGTCCGCGTACGCGATCGCGTCATCCACGATGCCCTTGACCGTCGCCACCCGCGGGTAGGTCGAGACCAGGGTCGAGTCCGCGACGCTCGTGCGCGCCACGTTCGACTCCGTGTGCGCGAGCACCTCGTCGGACGACGGGTCGTAGGTCAGCACGACCTTGCCGATGAACTCACCGTACGAGCCGGTCTGCAGCACCGGACGCGTCTTGCCGTCCACACCCGGCACCGCCGCCGCCCACGCGTACTGCTTGTGCGTGTGCCCCGTGAAGATCACGTCCACCGCCGCCGAGGTGTCCTCGACGATCTCCGCGAACGCACCCCCCGCCGCCAGCTCGTCCTCCAACGTCGCACCATCAGGCGTGCCGGCACCGGCACCCTCGTGGTACTCCGCCACGATCACATCAGCCTCACCGTTCGCCTCGACCCCGTCCGTCAGGTCCGCGGCGACCGCGTTCACGGCCTCGACCGGGTCACCGAACGTGAGGTCCGCGATCCCGGCCGGGGTGACCAGCGAGGGGGTCTCCTCGGTCACGGCACCGATCACCGCGACGGTCACTCCGTCCATGTCGAACGTCGTGTACGCGGGGAGGGCCGGCTCGCCCGTGTCGGTGAAGGTCACGTTCGCGCCGAGGTAGGCCCAGTCGGCGTTCGGGTCGCTCTCGTCGCCGACGACGCGGTCCACCAGGTCGGCATAGCCCTTGTCGAACTCGTGGTTGCCCACGGCCGCGGCCTGCAGGTCCAACGCGTTCAGCACGTCGATCGTCGGCTGGTCCTGCTGCGTCGCCGACGCGAACAACGACGCACCGATGTTGTCACCAGCCGACAAGAACGCCACCGGACCAGGAGCCGCCGCACGCTGCTGCTCCACCGTCCCCGCGAACTTCACCGTGTTCCCGTCGATCCGACCATGGAAGTCGTTGATGTTCAGGAACGTCAGGTCGACCGGCTCCGCAGCCGCGGTCGCGCTGAGCCCCACGATCACCGGGTCGTGGTCGGACGAACGGTACGGGTCGGCGGCGTAGTAGAGCGCGCCGTGGTAGTTGTACCGGCTGTACTCGAGCGCGATGGACTCCTCGGCGTTGATCTCCCACACGTCCGCGCCCGTCGCGCGGCCGAGGGCGGCCTCGTTGAGCAGCACGTGGTCGAGCGAACCCGCGAGCCCGTCGAACGAGTACGAGTACTCGCCCGGCGCGAGGCTCTCGGTCGCGTCGGCGTAACCCGCGTCGTACAGGACCTCGAGCGGGTCCTCCTTCGTGTACGAGTTGAAGTCGCCCACGAGCGCGACGGACTCGACGTCGCCCTGGATCGTCGGCACCCAGTCGCGCAGCGCGGTCGCCTGCGCGACGCGCGACGCGTTCGACGCACCCTGCCCGTCGCCCGTGTCCGCGTCACCCGGCAGCGGACCCGCCGAGCCCTTCGACTTGAAGTGGTTCACGACGACGAGCAGCGGGTCGCCGTCGCCCACTGGCGCGAACGCCTGCGCGATCGGCTCACGCGCGTTGGAGAACGCCTCGTTGCCGCTCGAGAGGGTGCCCAGCGCGTGCGACTCGCCCTGCCGCACCACTGCGGCCGGCTGGTAGATGATCCCGTTGGTGATGACGTCCATCTCGCTCGCCGGCGGGAGCTCGCTCGACGACGGGACGAACGCCCACTTCGTCGTACCCGCGGCCGCGTTGAGGGCGCCGACGAGCGTGCCCAGCGCCTCGTCCGCGTCGTCGTCCACGACGAGCGAGTTCTCGATCTCGAGCAGGCCGACCACGTCAGCGTCGAGCGAGTTGATTGCCGCGACGATCTTGTCCTGCTGCCGCGTCAGGTCGGCCGAGTCCCACGCACCGCGCTGGTCGCAGCCCGTGTTGACGGTGACGCCGTCGCCCGCGCGGTCCTTGTAGGACGTGCAGCTCGGGTCGTCCGTGCCGAGGGTCGTGAAGTAGTTCAGGACGTTGAACGACGCGACCGTGACGTAGCCGCCGACCGCCCGCGGCGCGGGGGTCCGGTCGTTCTCGAAGGTCACGGGGCTCCCGGTGGTGCCGGTGACCGGGCCGGTCGGGTCGAGCTTCCACACGTTGTTCAGGAAGGTCACGATCACCGGGTGGTCGAACGTGACCGCCGCGCCGACGCGGACCGGGTTCGTCAGCGAGACGTACGACGGCACGAGCGACTGGTTCGCGGCGCTGAGGAAGTTGATGCTCAGGGCGTCGTCGAGCACGACGCCGCGGGCGAAGTTGTCGTCCTTGACCAGCTGGACCGCTTCGGTGTCCTGCGGGTCGGCGACCTCGGTCCACTGCAGCAGCGGCTCGTCACCGACTGCGAGGCCGACCTCGCCGTACTGGTTGGTCGAGTAGGTGTTCGACACCGTCATGTCGCCCGTGGGCAGCAGGAGCATCGACTCGATCGCCTCGCGGGCACTCGCCGTCGCGGGCCAGGCCCCGGTGAGCGGCGTCACCGTCTCCGTCGTGTCCAGCACCTCGAGGTCGCCGGCACCCGTGACCGTGAGCTCCGTGAGCCCGTTGAACTCGCTCACCTCTCCGGTCACCGTGACGTTGTCACCGATCTCGACCGACGCCGTCGTGCTCGGCGAGTAGACGAACACCGCGTCCGACGAGGTGCGTTCGCCGAGCGTCCCGCCCGTGCCGGCGGTCTGGATCACGTACCCGGCACGCTGCCCCGTGCCCGCGGGGTACGTCGCCGTGACGACACCCGTCGTCACGACCGTCTCATCGACGAGTGGCGAGTTGGTCCCCGTGCCCTGGATCTCCGCGATCGTCGCGGGAACCGGGTCGCCGGGCGGCTCCGGGGCGACGAGCCCGCCGGCCACCGGCGTCGGCTCCTGAGGCGTGAAGTCCACAGCGTTGTCCGCGGTGTTCGCGTGGTTCGTGCGCGAGACGGACTTGGTCACGGCCATCCCGGTCGCGGGCCCGGAGCCGGCGTACGACGAGGCGGTCGAGCCGAAGCCGACCAGGTCGATGACGCTCGGCTGCGTGGCGCAGTCGGTACCGCAGGTCAGCGCTGTCGTCGAGCTCACCAGCGCGACCTTGCCCGCCGAACCGCTCATGTTGACCGAGCCGTCGAAGTCGACGACGAACGAGACGCCGTTCGTCGACCCCGCGCCGCCGACCACGACCGACCCGCCCGCGGCGATCTGACCGCTCAGGTCGGTCTTGTTGGTCCAGGAGCTCCCCGCCGCGGATGCGTACTGAACGCTCCAACCCGCGAGCGAGACGGGGGAACCCCCCGGGTTGTAGAGCTCGACGAAGTCGCGGTTGTGCGACGCACCCGCGTTGCCCCCCGCGCCATAGACCTCATTGATGATCACCGGCGCGGTGGTCGAGACCACGGCTACCGACGGTGCCGCTGTCACCACCGTTCCTGCGAAGACGACGGCGAGGGCTGCGATGCCCCCGGTGATCGATCGGGCACCAGCAGGCACGAGGCTCTCCTTCGTCGGGGAACGCACGGACACGCGTGAGCGTCCGCGGGGGCACCACACGGCCGCGATCGGCAGCCACCGCTCACCTTGGCGAACTGTCCGTTTCGTCGCAACTACTGGGCAGTAACGATGCGGTGAACTCGTCCTATGTCGTGGTGAACGCCGCAGGTCATCGGGCTCCGAACCAGACAGCGAAGGCCCGGTATTCACCCGTTTGGATGAGTACCGGGCCTTCGTCCCAAAGTGTCAGGCGCGCAGCGTCGCCCCGAACCGGCGCGCGGCCTCGGCCACGACGGCCTCGCGGACCGCCGCGGTCTCGTCGGCCGTCAGCGTCCGGTCCGCAGCCCGCAGCCGCAGCGCGAACGCGAGCGAACGGTGGCCCGGGCCGACCTGCTCCCCCTCGTACACGTCGAACAGCCGCACGTCCTCGACCACGTCACCCGCCGTGCTCGCCGCGGCGCCCACGCGGACCGCCGCCAGCACGTCCGCCGCCGGCACGTCGGACGGCACGACGAGCGCGACGTCCTCCTTCGCCACGGGGAACGTCGAGATCGCCCGCGCCTGGTGGGCGTCGCGCGGCGCCGCGGCGAGCAGCGCGTCCAGGTCGAGGTCGAACGCGGCCGAACGCGGCGGCAGGTCGTGCGCCGCGACGACGTTCGGGTGCAGCTCACCGGCGTACCCGACGACGTGCCCGGCGACCGTCAGCCGCGCGGTCCGACCCGGGTGGAACGGCGCGCGCTCACGCTCCGCGGACACCTCTGCGTCGACGCCGACGACCCGCGCGACGAGCAGCGCCGCCGCGATCGCGTCGCGGTGGTCGGCCCGTCGACCGGGACCCCACACGCCGGCCGGCTCGAGCCGACCCGCCAGGAGCCCGGCGACGTGCCGCGGCTGCGGCGGGACCGCGGCCTCGATCGCCGCAAGCTCGTCCGGCGACGGCCGCACCGCCCCCGGCAGCGAGGGCGCCGGCGGCGCGTCCACGTTCGGCAACGTCACGAGCCCGACCTCGAACACGCACACGTCCGACGCGCCGCGGCCGACGTTGCGTCGCGCCGTGTCGAGCAGCGTCACGAGCAGGTCGGTGCGCATGAGCGGCTGGGCGTCCGACAACGGGTTCGCCAGGCGCACCGCCCGGCGCCGCTCGTCATCGTCGGGCAGCCCGAGCGCGTCGAGCTGGTCGGCTCCCACGAACGGATAGCTGAGCACCTCGACGAGCCCCGCGCCGACGAGCGCCTCGGCGGCCGCCCGCCGCGCGCGCTGCTCCCACGTGAGGCCCAGCCCCGCCGGGGCGGGCGGCACGATCGACGGGATCGCGTCGTAGCCGCGCAGCCGCGCGATCTCCTCCACCAGGTCGACCGGCACCGCGAGGTCCGGCCGCCACGACGGCGGCGTCACGACGACAGTGCCCGCCGCGCCGTCCTCGAGCGTGCAGCCGATCGCCGTGAGGACCTCGCGGACCTCGTCGTGCGCGTACGGCACGCCGACGAGCCGCGCGGGCAGGTCGAGGTCCAGCACGAAGGACGCGGGCGCGACCGTGCGGTCGACGTCGGTGAGCGCATCGTCGGGCACTCCCCCGCCGTACTCGACGAGCAGGTCGACCACCGCCTGCACGGCGACGCGCGGCAGCCGCGGGTCGACACCGCGCTCGTAGCGCTTGGCGGCCTCGCTCGGCAGCTTGTGCCGGCGGGCCGTGCGCGCCACGGTCACGGGGTCCCAGTGCGCCGCCTCGACCAGCACGTCCGTGGTCTGCGGGCCGACCTCCGAGTCGCCGCCACCCATCACGCCCGCGAGCCCGATGATGCGCGACGCGCGCGCGCCGGCCGGGCTGTCGGTGACCAGGAGGTCCTGCGGGTCGAGCGTGCGGACCTGGTCGTCGAGCGTGCGGATGCTCTCGCCGGGCACCGCGCGGCGCACGACGATCGGCTCGGCGACCCTGTCGAGGTCGTACGCGTGCAGCGGCTGCCCGAGGTCGAGCATCACGTAGTTCGTCGCGTCCACCGCGAGCGAGATCGCGCGCATGCCCGCCTGCTGCAGACGCCGCTGCAGCCACGCCGGCGACGGCACGTCCGCCCGCACCCCGCGCACGACCTGCGCGACGAACCGGTCGACGCCGGGCACGCCGTGGATCGGCGCCTCGTCGTCGAGCTCCACGCCGAAGCCCGCGGGGCGTTCGTCGGTCGGCTCCGGCAGTGCGGGGTCGGTGAACGCGGCACCCGTGGAGTGCGCGAACTCGCGTGCGACGCCGCGCATCGAGAAGCAGTAGCCGCGGTCGGGCGTGACGTTGATCTCGAGCACCTCGTCGCCGAGCCCGAGCAGCTCGAGCGCGTCGGTGCCCACCGGCGCGTCCAGGCCCAGGTCCGCGAGCACGATGATGCCCGCGTGGTCGTCGCCGAGCCCGAGCTCGCGCTGCGAGCAGATCATGCCGTCCGAGACGTGCCCGTACGTCTTGCGGGACGCGATCGGGAACGGCCCGGGCAGCACGGCACCGGGCAGCGCGACGACGACGTGGTCGCCCACGTCGAAGTTGTGCGCGCCGCACACGATCCCGCGCGGCCCGCGCGAGCCGTCCTCGCGGGTCTCGTTGTGCTCCTCGCCCACGTCGACACGGCACCAGTTGATCGTCTTGCCGTTCTTCTGCGGCTCGGGGGTGCGCTCGACGACGCGGCCGACGACGAGGGGGCCCGTCACGGCCGCGCCGTGGATCGCCTCCTCCTCGAGGCCGACGCGCACGAGGTCCGCGGCGAGCTGCTCGGCCGTGAGGCCCGCGGGCAGCTCGACGTGCTCGCCGAGCCAGGACAAGGGGACGCGAGGCATCAGATCACCGCCTGGAACTGGGTGGAGAAGCGCACGTCGCCCTCGACCATGTCGTGCATGAGACCGATGCCGTGCCGCAGCATCAGCGTGCGTTCGATGCCCATGCCGAACGCGAAGCCGGAGTACTCCTCGGGGTCCACGCCGCACGCGCGCAGCACGTTCGGGTTGACCATCCCGCAGCCGCCCCACTCGATCCAGCCGGGGCCGCCCTTCTTCTGCGGGAACCACAGGTCCATCTCGGCGGACGGCTCGGTGAACGGGAAGTACGACGGCCGCAGCCGGGTCCGGGCGTCAGGCCCGAACATCGCCTTCGCGAAGTGGTCGAGCGTGCCCTTGAGGTGCGCCATCGTCAGACCGCGGTCGATCGCGAGACCCTCGACCTGGTGGAAGACCGGCGTGTGCGTCGCGTCGAGCTCGTCGGTGCGGAACACCTTGCCGGGGCACGCGATGTAGACCGGGACCCCGCGCTCGAGGAGCGAGCGGGCCTGCACGGGGCTGGTGTGCGTGCGCAGCACCAGGTTGGACGGCTCGTCGGAACCGTCCGGCGACGCGACGTAGAACGTGTCCTGCATCTGCCGCGCCGGGTGGTCCACACCGAAGTTGAGCGCGTCGAAGTTGAACCACTCCGCCTCGAGCTCGGGGCCCTCCGCGATCTCCCAGCCCATCGCGACGAACACGTCCGCGACGCGCTCCTGCAGCGTCTGCAACGGGTGGCGGGCGCCGCGCGGGTGCCGGTCGACCGGGAGCGTCACGTCGAGCGTCTCCTCGACGAGCACGCGCGCGTCCCGTTCGGCCTCGAGCACGACCTGCCGCTCGGCGATCGCCCCGGTGATGGCGGCGCGTGCCTGTCCGACGAGGCGGCCGGCGGCACCCTTGTCCGCCGGGGCGAGGCCGCCGATCGCACGGTTGGCCAGCGCGAGCGCGCTGCGCTCGCCGGTGTGCGCGATCCGCGCGGACTTCAGCTCGTCCAGGTCACCGGCGCCGGCGATCTGGACGAGGGCCGCCTCGACCACAGCGGTGATGCCGGGCTCGTCGAGCGGGGACGGGTGCGACGGCGTCGCGCCGTCGGGGGCTGGGGTCTGCGACATCCGAACCTTCCGGGACTGGTCGTCGGCCCGCGACGCGCATGCGCCGCGGGACCGTGGCCGGCGGCGCGGGCGCGCGCCGACCAGCGGGCAAGTCTAGGGCGCCCGCTCCGGGACCGTCCGGGAGGTCCACCTGCGGGTCGTGCCGACCTGGCGGTCGGCTCAGACCCGCGGTCTGTGCTCACGTGTGCGCGTCAGCGCCGGCCCAGGACGGGCCGACGAAATCGGCGACCAGCCGCCGCGCGTCGAAGGATCACGCGCCCAGGATGGCATGCGTCCGCGCGGCGCGTCGACCGAGTTCCGACGCGGCCGCTCAGCGACCCAGCACCACGCGTTCGATCGGCAGGTACAGGGGGCCGCCCCCGCGGCCCGCGCCCGGACGGGACTCGACGAGCACCACCTCCTCGACGAGCCACGACGGCCCCTCGTACACCGCGAGCGCCCGTACGAGACCGGCCACCGGATCCTCGTCGGGCCCGGGCCGTGACGACCGACGCCGCGGCGGCGCCGAGCCCGGCCGTGAGCGTCCGACGGTCAGGTGCGCGCGCTCACGCTCGCGACGGTCGTCGGGCGCGCCGACCGCAGCCCCGGCCTCGGCGCACGCCTCGACGACACGGCGGTGCGGCTCGAGGTCACCGCCCGCGCCGACCCACAGCGTCCGGTGGGCGAACACCCCGGAGCCTCGCAGCGTGAGCCGGTACGGCTCGAGGTCGACGATCGCCTCGGCCAGCGTCGTCGCGATCGTCGGGACCGCGCCGTCCGGGACCTCGCCGTAGAACGCCGTCGTCAGGTGCCACGTCTCGCGTGCGGACCAGCGCACGGCCGACGACGTGCCCGCGGGACCTCCGCGCACCGAGGCGAGTGCAAGGTCGAGGTGGTCCAGGACGTCGTCGGGGGGCCACACGGCCGCGAACACGCGCATTCGACCAGCCTCCCAGAGCGGACCGACATGCGTGCGCGCAGCGGGCCACTCGGCGGTGGACGACGCAGCGGTGGACGACTGAGCGGTGGACGACTCAGCGGTGCGCGCGGGCGCTCGCGTAGAGGCAGACCGTCGCCGCGGTCGCGAGGTTGAGCGACTCCGCCCGGCCGTGCAACGGGACGCGCACGACCGCGTCGGCCAGCGCGAGGTCGTCGTCGGGCAGGCCCCACGCCTCGTTGCCGAACACCCACGCCGTCGGCCGGGCCAGGTCCGGCACCCCCGCGGGCGCGCGGCCCGCGACGTCGAGCAGGTGGTCGATGTCGTGCTCCCCCGACCCGTCGGCCGCGAGCACGAGCATCCCGGCCGCCCGCAGCTCGGCCACACCGTCCGCCGGGTCGACGCCGAACGCCACCGGCAGGTGGAACAGCGAACCCGCGGTCGACCGGACGACCTTGGGGTTGTGCACGTCCACGCTCTCGGTAGTCAGCACGACGCCGTCGGCGCCCGCCGCGTCCGCTGCACGCACGACGGCGCCCGCGTTCCCCGGGTCGCGCACGCGCGCCAGCATCGCGACGAGCCGCGGCCGCAGGTCCGTGACCTGATCCAGCCGCCCGTCGAGCAGGTCGACGACCGCGACGACGCCCTGGCCGTCCGGGCTCATCGCCGCGAGCACCTCGTCGGTCGCGGCCGTGACCCGCACGCCGCGCGCCGCGGCCGCCGTCGCGATCTCGTCGTACCTCGACGCCGCCGCGGGCGTGAGGAACAGCTCGCGTACGTGAGCCCGTCCGCCGGAGACGGCCTCGCGCACCGACTGCGGGCCCTCCACGAGGAACTGGCCGTGCCGCTCCCGCATCGGGCGGTTCGCGAGCGCCCGCACGGCCTTGACCCGCTCGCTGCGGGGGTTGCTCAGCAGGTCGCGCTCGTCCACGCCCCCATCATCGCGGACCCGACGCCCGTCCCTGCGCACTGCACCCGACGACGACGAAGCCCCCGCCACAGGGCGGGGGCTTCGTACTGCTCAGCAGTGGGCGCTCGTCACGCGGCCTTGGGCGCGTTGACGTCGGCCGGCAGGTTCTCCTTGGCGATCACGACGAGGGCCGAGAAGGCCTTCGGGTCGTTGACCGCGAGGTCCGCCAGGACGCGACGGTCCACCTCGACACCCGAGGCCTTGAGGCCCTGGATGAAGCGGTTGTACGTCATGCCTTCGGCGCGGACCGCAGCGTTGATGCGCTGGATCCACAGCTTGCGGAAGTCACCCTTGCGCGCCTTGCGGTCGCGGTAGGAGTAGACGAGGGAGTGGGTGACCTGCTCCTTGGCCTTGCGGTACAGGCGCGAACGCTGACCCCGGTAGCCGCTGGCGCGCTCGAGAGTTGCCCGGCGCTTCTTCTGGGCGTTGACCGCCCGCTTCACGCGTGCCACGTGATGCTCCTTGCTGGTCTAGGGCTCAGGTGCCCCGGAGGCGCTGGTGCGCCCGCCGGATCACTTACCGAGCAGCTTCTTGATCTTGGGGGTGTCGGCGGCGGAGACGACCACGTCGCCCGCGATGCGGCGCGTGCGGCGGCTCGACTTGTGCTCCAGCAGGTGGCGACCGTTGGCCTGCTCGCGCATGACCTTGCCCGTCCCCGTCACGCGGAACCGCTTCTTGGCACCGGAGTGCGTCTTGTTCTTCGGCATGGCTGCCGTGTCTCCTTCGTTCTCATCGCACGCTCTCGTGCGACTCGTCTGGTGCGATCCCCCTCACGGGCGACCGCGGTCATGGGTTCAGTCGGTGGTCGGTCGCTTGGCCGGTCCGGGCCGGGGCGCCGCGGGACGCGGGACCGCCGGCTTCGGCGTGGGCTTGGCCGCGCTGGGGCTCGGCGTCGCCGCGGGCCGTGCGGCGGCGGGCTTCGCCGTCGTCGGCCTCGGCGTGGCCGAAGGCGCGGTCGTCGGCTTGGCAGCGGTCGTCGGCTTGGCAGCGGTCGTCGGCTTGGCAGCGGTCGTCGGCTTGGCAGCGGTCGTCGGCTTGGCAGCGGGCCGGGGCGCCGCCGCTCGCGTCGGGGCCGCGGCGGCCGGCTTCTCCGCAACGACCGGGGCAGCGGCGGGCGCGGCAGCAGCCGTCTCGACCGCAGCCGTCTCGACCGTGTCCGTCTCGACCGTGTCCGCGCCCGCAGCGACCGTCTCGACGACGGGCTCGACGACCGACTCCTCGGCCACCTCGCGCTCGCTCGGGAGCGTCGCCGAGAACGGGATCGTCGGCGGCGCCGTGCGCACGGCACCGGGGTCGGCGTCCTTCGCGGCGGCCTGCTGCGCGCGACGCTGCTCCTGGCGCTGGTCGGCCTTCTTCTTCATCGGCCCCAGCACCATGATCATGTTGCGCCCGTCCTGCTTGGGCGAGCTCTCGACGAAGCCGAGCTCGGCGACGTCGTCGGCGAGGCGCTGCAGCAGGCGGATGCCCATCTCCGGGCGCGACTGCTCGCGGCCACGGAACATGATCATGACCTTGACCTTGTCGCCGGCCTTGAGGAACCGCTCGACGTGGCCCTTCTTGGTGCCGTAGTCGTGCGGGTCGATCTTCAGCCGGAAACGAATCTCCTTGAGGACCGTGTTGGTCTGGTTGCGACGTGCCTCGCGGGCCTTCATGTCGGCTTCGTACTTGTACTTGCCGTAGTCCATGATCTTGCAGACCGGCGGACGGGCGTCGGGCGCCACCTCGACCAGGTCGAGGTCAGCGTCCTGCGCCAGGCGCAGTGCGTCTTCCACGCGGACGATGCCGACCTGCTCGCCGTTCGGGCCGACCAGGCGGACCTCGGCGACGCGGATCCGATCGTTGATGCGGGGCTCGCTGATGTGGTGCTCCTCAGGTTCGTCGTGACGGACCGCCGGGAACGGAGAAGGCCTCCGTCCTGGGCACAGGAGGAGGCCTCGACGCATTCCGCGGACCCGGGGCGCGGCTGACGCCACCCCACGGGGCACGACGACGGCCGGAGCCGACGCGCGGACTGTGTGACCCGGCCCCTGTCGCCGGCGAACCGGACGGTCGAGACTCGGGTGGGAGGAGGACTCCACTTGTGCACCCGGTCCGCCGAGCCGCTCGGAAGTGAACGGCCGCGACGAGCACGGGTCAGTCGCCCGGCAAGGCTACCAGACGAAGCCGGCCGGTCCTTCCGGCCCACTCCAGACGTACGAGGGTGCGAGAATCCCCGCCATGTCCGACGAGCAGCCCGAGCCCACCACCGACGACCGCGACTCCACCACCGCGACGCGTGACATCGCCGACGTCGCCGCTGTCGAGATCATCACCACCGCTGCAGTGCACCTCATGAGCGCCGCGGCCGTGAAGTGCGGCCTCGCCGAGGACGGCCCCGACGGCGCCGGGGCCGACTACCTGGACCTCGACGAGGCGCGCAAGCTCATCACCGCGCTCGCGGGTCTCGTGACCTCGGCCGCTCCGGAGATCGGCAGCCAGCACGCGCGCGCCCTGCGCGACGGCCTGCGCACGCTGCAGCTCGCGTTCCGGGAGGCCTCGACCTTCCCGGACGCGCCGGGCGACGGCCCCGGCGAGAAGCTCACCGGCCCCGTCCTGCCCCGCGCCGCACACTGAGCGCGCCCGCAGCGCCAGTCGTCCTCGCCTAGACCGACACCAGCTCGCGACCCGGCACCGCGTCGGCGCGCGACCGCACGAGGCGGGAGACGACGAGACCGCCGACGGCGATCGTGCCGCCGACCGCGGCTGCGGTCAGGAAGCCGCCGCTCGGCCCCGTCTGGTCGATCACCCAGCCGCACAGCGGTGCACCGAGCGCGTTGCCGACGGTCGACATGGTGCCGCCCCAGCCCATCACCTCGCCGCGGCGGGCCTCCGGCACGAGCTGGACCAGGCGCGCGTTGATCGACGCGAGCGCGGGCGCGCACGGCAGGCCGGCGAGCACCATCGCGAAGGCGAGCCACACGGGCACGGGCGCGAACGCGGCGGGTACGGTCGCGAGCGCGAGCACCGCCACGAGCAGCAGCGGCGAACGGTTGCGCGTGCCCATGCCGTGCAGCAGGCCGCCGACGACCGAGCCGCCCGCCCACAGCGCGATCATCCAGCCGACGTCCGCGGCGCGGCCGGCGTCGTTCAGGGCGGCGACGAGGGACACGTCCGTCCCGACGAGGATGAAGGAGGCGGCGAGCCCCGCCAGCAGCACCACCGCGAGCTCGGGTGTCACGACGCGACGCGGCGCCGCGTGCTCGGGCTCCCGCAGGTCCGCGGGCAGCTCGATCGCGGGCGTCCGCGAGCGCGTCGGCGGGTTCGCCCACATCAGCAGGAGGCCGGCCGCGACCGTGGTGCACCCCACGACCGTCAGGGCGAGGCCCGTCGAACCCTGCGTCGCCAGCAGCACGCCCGCGACGGGCGCGAGCATGAAGGTGATCTCGACGAGCACCGAGTCGAGTGCGAAGCCCGATCGCTGCAGCGCCGGGGGCACGAGCACCGAGAGCGACTGACGCGTGACCGAGAAGACCGGCACGAGGAACAGCCCGCCGACGAAGGCCGCGCCGACGAGGGCGTGGTAGCCCAGGTGCGGAGCCATGAGCCACACCGCGGACTCGACGAGCACCGACGGCGCGATCGCGCGACGTAGCCCGAGCCGGTCGACGAGACGCCCACGCCACGGGGCGCCGATCGCCATGCCGATCGTCATCGCACCCGCGACGACGCCCGCCTGCCCGTAGCCCTTGCCCAGCGACTGCACCACGTGGAGCGTCAGCACGACGCCCGCGGCCGCGGTCGGGATGCGCGCGACGAACGCGACCGCGAACAGCCGCGCGACGCCGGGCAGGCGAAGGACGGCCCCGTAGGGCGAGGTGGGCATGTGCTCCATTGTCGCCCGGGTCATCTGGTGCCTCGACCGAATTTCGCGCGACGCGGGTCACGTCGGACACCCGCGCTCGCGCGCGTCGGGACCCGGGTCCACGGAGACGTGGTGCAGGGCGCTCGCGCGGTCCATGCTGGACGCGGAGCCGCGCGGGACCGCCCGGCCCACCGCCCGCCGAAGGAGAGCCGCCATGGTGCCCGTGCCGCGATTCGACCCTGAGAAGCTGACGTCCGCGGCCAACGAGACGGTCACCGTCCGGCGCGTGTTCGGCGAGGCGTACGAGCACGACGGGAAGCTGGTGATCCCGGTCGCGCGCGTCTCGGCCGCGACGGGCCTCGGGCTCGGCGACGGCGAGGGCGGGCTGCCGTCGGGGATGGCGCACGGCATGGCGGGACGCTTCGGCCACCGCGGCTGGCACCACGGGGTCGCCGCGGTCGTCGAGGACGACGAGGGTGTCGTGACCCCGCTGCCCGACGAGGGCGGCGACGACGAAGAAGACGCGGCCGGCCCGAGCGGGCCGGGCGGCGCGGGCCACGGCGGTGGCGGCGGCTACGCGGCGCACGTCAAGGCCGTCGGGGTCTATGTCGTCGACGAGCACGGCGTGCACTGGCGACCTGCGGTCGACGTGAACCGCGTGATCCTGGGCGGCCAGATCGTGCTCGCGTCGGTGCTCAGCGCGTTCGCCGCGGCGTTCGCGGTGAAGTCCGTCGCCTCGTCGCTCGCGCAGGCGATCGCGTCCCGGGCCGCGCGCGGCTGACGCGCCGGCCGGGGTTCACGCGCCGCGACGTAGACGCAGCTCGAGGCTGTCGACCCGCTCGGTGACGAGCTCGTCCGCCGCGAGCGCGCTGTTGATCCTGGCCACGACGTGGTCGAGACGTTCGCGGTCGAGCCCCGGCACCAGCGTCACGACGACCGCGACCTCGGCGTTCGTGCCGGGCTGCGCGTCCGCCACGACGACCTCGCGGACCGTGCTCATCGCGCTGCCGACCGCCGCGCGGACGTCGGCCGCCACCGCGCCGTCGACCACCGCCGGCAGCCACGGCTCGCGCTTCGCGAGCGCCCAGACCGCCGGACGCGGCAGCAGCGCGGTGACCGGGCCGCCGGGGTCCAGCACGAGCACCTCCCAGCCCTCCTGCACGGCCGAGAGCGCGGCGCGGGCCACGTCGGTCGGCACCGGACGGGCGTCGCGGCGCCACGCCGTCATGGCGCCGACCGAAGAGAACACGGGCAGCGCGGTCCGCCCGTCCGGGGCACGCAGCGCGACGATCCCGGCCGACGCCTCCTTGTCGACCTGATGCGCGTGGCCGTCGTGCACGACGAGCTCGCCGACCTCGAGCTCGGCCAGGACGGGCACGAGCACGCGCGTGCCCTCGAGCGCTGCGACCACCGTGCGCAGCGTCGCCGAGCCCGCGCCGTAGCCGGCGAGCGCGGCCGCGACCGTCTCGTCGGCCGTCCCGTCGTCCCCCGCGAACGGCGAGGACGGGGGTAGCTCGCGACCGGTCATCGAGCCGACTCCACGCACAGGGTGTGCACGGTCAGGGCCGGCCGGCGACGTCGAGCGCCTCCGGCAGCGTGAACGCACCCGCGTACAGCGCCTTGCCGACGATCGCGCCCTCGACGCCGACGTCGACGAGGCTGCGCAGGACCCGCAGGTCGTCGAGCGACGAGATGCCGCCCGACGCGACGACCGGTGCGTCGGTCCGCGTGCACACCTCGCGCAGCAGCTCGATGTTCGGACCGCGCAGCGTGCCGTCCTTCGTCACGTCGGTCACGACGTAGCGCGAGCAGCCCGCGTCCTCCAACCGCGCGAGCACCTCCCACAGGTCGCCGCCCTCCTGGGTCCAGCCGCGTGCGGCGAGGGTCGTGCCGCGCACGTCGAGGCCGACCGCGACCTGCGCGCGGTGCGCCGCGATCACGCGCGCGGTCCACTGCGGGTCCTCGAGCGCCGCGGTGCCGAGGTTGACACGCGTCGCGCCCGTCGCGAGGGCACGCTCGAGCGACGCGTCGTCGCGGATGCCGCCCGACAGCTCGACCTTGACGCCTCGGCCGGCCAGCTCGGTGGTGACCTCGGCGAGCAGGGGCGCGTTGCTGCCCCGCCCGAACGCCGCGTCCAGGTCCACGAGGTGGATCCACTCCGCTCCCCCGGCCTGCCAGTCCAGCGCGGCGGCCAGCGGGTCGCCGTAGCCGGTCTCCGTCCCGGCCTCGCCCTGGACCAGTCGGACGGCCTGCCCGTCCGCGACGTCGACGGCGGGCAGCAGCTCCAGGCGGCTCATGCGAATGACTCCTCGTGGGGGACGACGGTGCTCGGGGTGATCGACGGGGCGGCGGTCAGCGCAGCGTGCCGAGCCACTGGGACAGCAGCTGCGCGCCGGCGTCGCCGGACTTCTCGGGGTGGAACTGCGTGGCTGCCAGCGGCCCGTTCTCGACCGCGGCGGCGAACCGCCCGCCGTGGTCCGCCCACGTCACGAGCGGCGGCGCGACGGGGTGCTCCCCCGCGACCGGCTCGTCGAGCAGCGGGAAGCTGCGTGCGGCGTAGGAGTGGACGAAGTAGAACCGCTCGTCGGCGAGCCCCTCGAACAGGACGCTCCCCGCCGGCGGCGCGACGGTGGCCCACCCCATGTGCGGGACGACCGGTGCCTCGAGGCGGTCGACGACGCCCGGCCACTGCCCGAGCCCCTCGGTGCGCTGCCCGTGCTCGACCCCCTCGGCGAACATCACCTGCATCCCGACGCAGATGCCGAGCACGGGACGTCCGCCCGTGAGCCGACGGTCGACGATCCGGTCGCCCCCCACCGCGCGCAAGCCCGCCATCACGGCCGCGAACGCCCCGACGCCGGGAACCACGAGGCCGTCGGCCTCGGCCGCAGCCGACCTGTCCGCCGTGAGCTCGACCTGCGCACCCACGCGCTCGAGCGCGCGGACGGCGGACCGGACGTTGCCGAACCCGTAGTCGAGCACGACGACGCGAGGACGGGGCACGCGCACAGGTTACCCGCGCACGCGGCGCAGTCCGGGCCGGTGGCCCAGCACGCGAGACCACGAGCGGTCTCGGCCGTTCGCCCGACCGCGGTGAGAGCTAGCGGCGCGGCGCATCCCGGACCTCGAGCTCCTTGCGCAGCCGCGCCCGGGCGCGCGCGAGCCGCTGGCGGGCCGCCGGTGCGGAGATGCCGAGCACCTGGGCGACCTGGTCCCCCGTCAGCCCGTCCCACGCATCGAGCCGGAGCACCTCCTGGTCGTGCTCCGGCAACCGCGCCAGCGCCGCCCGGACGCGCTCGCTCACGTCGCTCGTCCCGTGGTGCGCGGTCCGCACGACGATCTCGTCGCGCAGCCGACGCACCAGCGCGTCCCTGCGACGCGACGCCCGCACACCGTTGGCGAGCGTCATCCGGGCGACGCCGATCATCCAGGCGAGCGCCTCGTCGTCGTCGTCCGGCAGGTCCGCGCGGCGACGCCACACCGTGGCCAGGGTCTGCGAGAACAGGTCCGCAGCCTCCTCCCGATGGCCCGTGCGCCGAGCGAGGTAACCGAGGACGCGCGGCCCGAACCTGCGCACCAGCACGGTGACGCGGTCCGCCTCACGCGCCTGGACGCTCATGAGCGCTCGGCGCCGGCAGCCGCACCGGACTCGTCGACGGTCCGCGGGTCGCCGACGCCGCCGGTGCGCCGGAGCCAGTGGTTGTTGGCCTCCGCGTCGTACCGCATCGCGGCGCCGTCCCCGCCGCGGACCTGCTCGATCAGCCGCTCCCTGCCCTGCCACGACTCGGGGTCCCAACTCCGAGCCGTCGCCTCGAGCGCGCCGCTCCAGCCGTCGAACGCGACGGCCACCGCGGCCTCGTCGCCCGCGGTCCACGCCTCGAGCCAGGACACCTGCCACGCGTCGGCGGCAGTGAACAGGAGCCACATCCGCAACCCGTCGGCCGAGGTGACGCCCGGATCGGTTCCGGGGTCCGGTGTCACGGCCGCGACGATCTCGTCCCACGTGACCCAGTCGGGCAGGGTCCGGTCGCGCGGTGCGAGGCCCGCGATGATCGCAGCGGCACCCGGATCGCCCAGGTCGACCAGGGGCGACGTGTCCGTGCCCCACGCGTTCACGTACGGCAGACCCTCGTCGGTGCGCAGGACGTTCCCGTCGGCGTCCCTGACGAGACCGTCGACGGTGCCCGTGGCGTACTCGCCCGTCCACCCCCCGGACGCCAGCGCGCCGGCGCTCAGTGCCAGCGCCGCCACGACCGCACCCGCACCGACCCAGCGCTCGCGCGCGCGCCCGGCGAGCGGGACGACGCGCTGTGGTGCGCGCTGTGGAGCGCCCGGCGATGCCTCCCGCGCGACGAGCGGTGCGAGCACGTCGTCCAGGTCGGGGTCCGGCCACGGGTCGGCCCGCATCAGCAGTGCGCGCAGTTCGTCGTCAACGTCCCGGTCGGTCGTCATGATGTCCTCCTGTCGGTGGCGTGCTCGACTGGAAGATGTCCGGACCGGGCCCCGATGTGACAGCCCCGGCGCGGGTCAGCGCCTGCGGCCCTGCGCGAGGGTGCGCATCGCCTTCCAACGCGACATCCCCACGCTGGTCACGCTGCCGGGCGCCGAGGCCGCCGCGGTCTCGCCGAGGAGCAGGTCCTCGAGCAGGGCCGGGCTGTCCGCCAGGACCAGGCCGGGCGGCAGGTCGTCGTCGCGCGTCCCGCCGATCCAGCGGCTCGCGGAGATCTGGCCCTCACGTCGCTCGAGCAGGACCACGGGCAGCGTGCGGAGCAGCTTCGAGATCGCGGCGGCGCCCGCCAGCGCGGCCGCCGGGTCGCGCAGCACCGCGATCGCGCCGACCTGCGACGGCACCGCGTCCACGTCCACGCCCGCGAGCGCGCACGCCGCGGCCAGCGGGTCCGCGACCGCGACCTGCGTCACGACGAGAGCGACCGACGGGGTCTCCTGCGCCATGAGCCCCGACAGGTCGTCGGGCACGACGATCTCGCCGACCTCGTCCGGCACGTCGGACTCGTCGGACGCGGCGGACCCGTCGACCTCGGCGGCCTCGTCGGGCGCGGCGGGCTCGTCGGGGACGTCGTCAGGAGCCGGCGGGACCGGCTCGCTCACAGCGCGCCCTTGGTGGACGGCACGCCGTCGACGCGCGGGTCGAGCGCGACCGCGAAGCGCAGCGCGCGTGCGAGCGCCTTGAACTGCGCCTCGACGATGTGGTGCGGGTCGCGACCCGCGAGCACCCGCACGTGGATCGAGAACGCCGCGTGGTGCGCGATCGACTCGAGCACGTGCCGCGTCAGCGACCCCGTGAAGTGCCCGCCGATGAGGTGGTACTCCTGCCCGGGCGGCTCGCCGGTGTGCACCAGGTACGGCCGACCGGACACGTCGACGACGGCCTGCGCGAGCGCCTCGTCGAGCGGCACCGTGGCGTCGCCGAAGCGCGAGATGCCGCGCTTGTCGCCGAGCGCCTCGCGCAGCGCCTCGCCGAGGCAGATCGCGACGTCCTCGACCGTGTGGTGCGCGTCGATGTGCGTGTCCCCGGTCGCGCGCACGGTGAGGTCGATGAGCGAGTGCTTGCCGAGGGCCGTGAGCATGTGGTCGTAGAACGGCACGCTGGTCGAGATCTCGGTGCGACCGGTCCCGTCGAGGTCGACCTCGACGACGACGCTCGACTCGCTCGTCGTGCGCTCGATGCGCGCCGTGCGCGCTGCCTTCGTCGAAGGACTCACAGTCCCGCCACCTCCACCAGGGCGTCCTTGAACGCCTGCGTCTCGTGCGGTGTGCCGACCGACACCCGCAGCCATCCCGGCGGCCCGACCTCGCGGATGAGCACGCCTCGCTCCAGCAGACCCTGCCAGAGCGCCGACCTGTCGTCGAACGTCCCGAACAGCACGAAGTTCGCATCCGAGTCCGCGACCTGCAGACCTCGTTCCCGCAGCCAGCCGACGAGCGCGTCCCGCTCCTCGCGCAGCGCGCCGACCTGAGCCATCAGCTCGCCCGAGTGCGCGAGCGCGGCGCGTGCGACCGCCTGCGTGACCCCCGACAGGTGGTACGGCAACCGCACGACGCGCAGCGCGTCGACCAGCGCCGGCGCGGCCGCGAGGTAGCCGACGCGCGCACCCGCGAGCCCGAACGCCTTGGACATCGTGCGGCTGACCGCGAGGTGCGGGTGGTCCGCGAGCAGCTCGAGCGCGCTCGGCGTCCCGCGCCGGCGGAACTCGCCGTACGCCTCGTCGACGACGACGACGCAGCCGCCGGGGATGCGCGCGGCCTCGTCGAGCACCGCGAGCACGGTCGACGCGGGCAGCGCGGTGCCCGTGGGGTTGTTCGGGCTGGCCAGCAGCACGACCGAGGGCGCGTGCCGCCGGATCGTCGCACGCGCCTCGTCGGGGTCGAGGCTGAAGTCCTCCTCGCGCCGCCCGAGCACCCAGCCCGTGCTCGTGTCGCGCGCGTACTCGGGGTACATCGAGTACGTCGGCGCGAACGACAGCGCGGTGCGACCGGGGCCGCCGAACGCCTGCAGCAGGTGCAGCATGACCTCGTTGGACCCGTTGGCGGCCCACAGCTGCTCGGGCGCGAGTCTCACGCCGGACTCGACGAGCAGGTAGGCCGCGAGGTCCTCGCGCAGCGCGAGGAAGTCCCGGTCGGGATACCGGTTGAGCCCGCGCGTCGCCTCGGTCACCGCGGCGGCGACGTCCGCCACGACCGCCTCCGACGGCGGATACGGGTTCTCGTTCACGTTGAGCCGGTACGGCACGTCGAGCTGCGGTGCGCCGTACGGTTCCAGCCCGACGATCTCGGGGCGCAGCGGAAGAGCGGGGCGGTCCGGGGCGGGACGGTCCAGGTCGGCGGTCACGCGGTGAGTCTAGGGAACACAGACAGGGACGATCGTCCCCGCGCGTCCGATGGGATTGCGGCCTAGCGTCGAGGTACGGACCGCTACGACGGGTCCTACGCTCGCCGACGGCCGTGCCGAACGTCGAGGAGGACGCTCATGAGCACCATGAAGGCTGCTGTCGTGCGCTCGTTCACCGACGACCTGGACGTGACGGAGATCGAGGTCCCCACGCCCGGGCCCTACGAGGCCCTCGTCCGGGTGGAGTACTCGGGCGTGTGCCACACCGACCTGCACGCGGCGCACGGCGACTGGCCGGTCAAGCCGACGCCGCCGTTCGTGCCGGGTCACGAAGGCGCGGGCACGGTCGTCGCGATCGGTGACCGTGTGACGCGCGTCGCGGAGGGCGACCGCGTCGGCAACGCGTGGCTGTGGTCGGCCTGCGGAGAGTGCGAGTACTGCGAGACGGGCTGGGAGACGCTCTGCCCGAACCAGCGCAACGGCGGGTACGCCGTCGACGGGTCGTTCGGCCAGTACATGCTCGTCGACTCCCGGTACTGCCCGATCATCCCCGACGGCGTCTCGATGGCGGCGGTCGCGCCGATCCTGTGCGCGGGAGTCACCGTGTACAAGGGGCTCAAGCGGACCGACACGAAGCCCGGCGACTGGGTGCTGGTGTCCGGCGTCGGCGGCCTGGGGCACATCGCGGTGCAGTACGCGATCGCGATGGGCCGTCGGGTCGCGGCGGTCGACGTCGACGAGTCCAAGCTCGCGCTCGCGCGCAAGCACGGCGCCGAGGTCACCGTGAACGCCTCGATGTCCGACGACCCCGCGGCCGAGCTGCAGGGGCTGACGGGTGGCGGCGTGCACGGCGCGCTCGTCACCGCCGTCAACGGGCACGCGTTCCCGCAGGCCGTCGGTGCGCTGCGTCGCGGCGGGACCGTCTCGCTCGTGGGGCTGCCGCCGGAGTCGTTCCCGCTGGACATCTTCACGACCGTGCTGTTCGGCCTCACCGTGCGCGGGTCGATCGTCGGGACGCGCAAGGACATGGCCGAGGCGATCGACTTCTTCGTGCGCGGCAAGATCGACCCGACCTACACCGTGCGTCCGCTGGACGACATCAACGCGATCTTCGCGGAGATGCAGGCAGGTCGGATCGACGGCCGCGTCGTGATGGACATGTCCTGACGAACTGGTCCCGACGAACGGGTCCGACGAGGCCGTCCGCGCCGTCAGAAGCGTGCGCGGACGGCGTCGCCGTGCGCGGGCAGGCCCTCGGCGTCCGCGAGCGTGACGATCCGGTCGGCGACCTGCGCCAGCGCGTCGGCGTCGTACTCGATCACCTGCACGGCCCGGACGAACGAGTGCACACCGAGCCCGCTCGCGTAGTGCGAGCAGCCACCGGTCGGCAGGACGTGGTTCGAGCCCGCCATGTAGTCGCCCAGCGACACGGGTGAGAACGGCCCGACGAAGATCGCGCCCGCGCTCGTCACGCGGTCGGCCCACGCCGCGGCGTCGACGGTCTGGATCTCGAGGTGCTCGGCGCCGTACGCGTTGACGACGTCCAGGCCCGCCTCGAGGTCGTCGACGAGCACGATCGCGGACTGCGAGCCGTCGAGCGCGGTCGCGACGCGGCCCCGGTGGAACGTCGCCTCGACGAGGTCGACGAGCTTGGCCTCGACCGCCCCGGCGAGCTCGACGCTCGGCGTCACGAGCACCGCTGCGGCCAGCGGGTCGTGCTCGGCCTGGCTGACCAGGTCGGCGGCGACGTGCACCGCGTCTGCCGTGCCGTCGGCGAGCACCGCGATCTCGGTGGGCCCGGCTTCCGCGTCGATGCCGACGAGCCCGCGCACCAGGCGCTTGGCGGCCGCGACGTAGACGTTGCCGGGGCCTGTGATGACGTCGACCGGCTCGCACAGCGTCTCGTCGTCCACCTCGTCGCTGCCCGCGGCCCCGTACGCGAACATCGCCACGGCCTGCGCGCCGCCGACCGCGTAGACCTCGTCGACGCCCAGCAGCGCACACGTCGCCATGACGACCTCGTCCGGCAGCCCGTCGTGGTCCTTCTGCGGCGGGCTCGCGACCGCGAGCGAACCGACGCCCGCCGCCTGCGCCGCGACGACGTTCATCACGACCGACGACGGGTACACCGCCAGCCCGCCCGGAACGTAGAGACCGACGCGCCGCACGGGGATCCAGCGCTGGCGGACGGTGGCACCGGGCGCGACCTGCACCGCGAAGTCCGCGGGCCGCTGTGCGGCGTGCACCTGCCGGACCCGTCGGATCGTCTCGTCGAGCGCGACCCGCACGTCGGGGTCGAGCGACTCGACCGCCTGCTGCAGCACCGCGACGGGGACGCGCACGTGCTGCGGCCGCACACCGTCGAACCGCTCGGCCAGGTCACGCAGCGCCGCGGCGCCCTGGGCGCGCACGAGCGCGAGGATCGGGGCGACCGTCTCGGCGGCGTGCTCGACGTCGACCTCCGCACGAGGCAGCACCTCGAGGAGCTCACGTCGGGACAGCACGCGACCACGCAGGTCGATCCGGGAGATCATCCGACCACCCTAGCGAGGCAGCGCCGAGGCGAAGGTGCCCGTCCAGCCTCGACGATTGCCCGGCGTCGCACGGTCCGGCAGGTTGGGACCATGACCGAGAACCTCCCTGCCCTGACCTTCACCGGCACGCTCGACCGGGCCGCGATCGACGCCGCCACCCGGGTCGTGGTCGATCTCGTCGCGCGCCCCGAGGTCGCGGCCGCCTGGGACGAGCCGTCGGCATGCGAGGGCATGAGCGTCGGGGCCCTCACGTGGCACCTGGTCAACCAGCCGCAGCGGGCGGTCGAAGTCATCGAGGGGCACCCCGGCACCGGACCCGTCGTGTCGGTCGACCAGCACTACGCGCATGCGGCCTGGATCCAGCAGGACCTCGACGGTCCCGCGAACGTCGGCGTCCGCGAGCGCGGCGAGACCCAGGCGCTGGCCGGACCAGCCGCGGCCGTCGCGGCCGTGCGCGAGGCGAGCGCGCGGCTCGGACCCGTGCTCGCCGCCGCGCCGGCGAGCGTGACCGCACCGTGGCAGAGCCTCACCCTGAGCACCGACGACTTCCTGGTCACGCGGCTCATGGAGATGGTCGTGCACAGCGACGACCTCGCGGCGAGCGTGGGCCTGCAGACGCCGACGTTCCCCGCGGCGGTGATCGGACCCGTCGTCACGCTGCTCACCGACCTGGCACTGCGCCGGCACGGCCAGACCGCCGTGGTGCGCACTCTGTCCCGGCCGCAGCGCGCGCCGGAGTCGATCAGCGCGTTCTGACCGGTCTCACGGCCAGAGCAGTCCGGTGACCCAGCCGTCGGCGCGTCGGCGGTAGACCCACCGGGTCGCGCCCCGCCCCGGGACGGACTCCCAGAACTCGACCTCGTCGGCCGTGAGCGCGTAGGCCGACCAGGACTCGTCGAGCACGCTCGGGTCGGCCTCGGCACGGGCGAGCGCGTCGTCGTACGCCCGCTGGAGCGTCTCCGTCGAGTCCAGCGGTTCGCTCTGGGGACCCGCGAGCGAGCCCGCACGCGACTGCGGCGGCCGCGCGGCGAAGTCACGCGCACCGGCCTGCGCCGGCGCCCGACGGACGCATCCCGTGACCCTGACCTGGCGGCCGAGCGCCGGCCAGAAGAACGTGAGAGCGGCGTGCGGGTTCTGCTCGAGCGCACGACCCTTGGGACCCGCCGACGACGAGGCGAACCACCAGTCGTCGCCGACGACGTCCTTGACGGTCAGCGTGCGCGCCGTGACGACGCCGTCGCCGTCGGCGGTCGACAGCACCGCCGCCTGCGCGCCCGGGGCGCCGACCTCGACCGCCTCGTCGAGCCACCGCGAGAACAGGTCGACCGGTGTCGCGGGTGCGGTCGCCGGGTCGAGCTGGACGCGGCCGTCCGCGAACCCGGCCGGGAAGGTGGGCAACGCCCGCAGGCGCTCGCGCATGCTCATCGTGCGACCCTACCGACCGCGTCGCGCGAGGCCCCGCGGACCCGGCAGACTGGGCGGATGCCCGGTCCAGCCGCACCCGAGGTGCCGATCCGCGACGACATGATCCGCCTCGGCCAGTTCCTGAAGCTGGCCGGCCTCGCGGAGTCCGGCGCCGACGCCCGGGCGCTGCTCGAGGACGGCGGTGTGCGCGTCAACGGCGAGCCCGAGCAGCGCCGTGGCCGGCAGCTCGTCCGCGGTGACGAGATCGAGGTCTCGCTGCCCGGCGGCGTCGAACGCGCCGTCGTCGCGTAGCCGCCGCGCCCGCTCGGCGCGACCGGCAGGTCAGGACCTCAGCCGCTCAGGGCAACAGGCGCTCAGGGCAACAGCCGCTCAGGACGTCAGGCAGCTCGGCCCGAGCAGGGCCTTGAGGTCGCCGAACAGCGACGGTGAACGCTCGACGCGCAGTCCGTCGCCCAGCCGCATCACCGTCGCACGGCCCGGCGACGTCAGTCGCAGGTGGACCTCGGTGACCCCCGGGTGCGTCGAGAGCACCTCGCGCAGGCGCTCGACGAGCGGCGTGGTGCAGCGCGCGACCGGGAGGGTCACGAGGATCGGCGAGTCGGCGGTGACCGACACGTCCGGGAGCGTGACCTCGATCGCCTGCAGCTGCATGCTCTCGTCACGCCGCCGCACGCGGCCCTTGACCACGACGACCGTGTCCTCGGCCAGCACGGTCGAGTAGGCGACGTACGTCTCGCCGAAGAAGAGCACGTCGACCGCACCCTCCATGTCCTCGATCGTGACCTGCGCCCAGGCGTTGCCCTGCTTCGACATCTTGCGCTGCAGGCTCGTCACGAGCCCGGCGATCACGACCGTCGAGCCGTCCGGGCGCTCCAGGTCGGCATTCAGCGTCGCGAGCGACACGTCGGCGGCGGCAGCGAGCACGTGCTCGAGCCCGGACAGCGGGTGGTCCGAGACGTACAGGCCGAGCATCTCGCGCTCGAACGCGAGCCGTTGCTTCTTGTCCCAGTCCGGCAGGTCGGGGATGGTCACCGAGAAGCCCGGACCGGCGTCGGCTCCCAGCACGTCCGCGAACAGGTCGAACTGGCCCTCGGCCTCCTTGCGCTTGACCCCGATCACGGCGTCGACGGCCTGCTCGTGCACCAGGAGCAACGCGCGACGGGCGTGGCCGAGCGAGTCGAACGCGCCCGCCTTGATGAGCGACTCGATGGTGCGCTTGTTGCACACGACCGCCGGCACCTTGTCGAGGAAGTCGGTGAACGAGGCGAACGCACCCTTGGCCTCGCGCGTCGCGACGATCGCGTCCACGACGTTCGCACCGACGTTGCGCACCGCGGTCAGGCCGAACCGGATGTCGGTACCGACCGCCGTGAAGTTCGCGGACGACGCGTTCACGTCGGGCGGCAGGACCGTGATGCCCATGTGACGGCACTCGCCCAGGTAGAGCGCCGACTTGTCCTTGTCGTCGCGCACGCTGGTGAGCAGCGCGGCCATGTACTCGCCCTGGTAGTGCGCCTTGAGGTACGCCGTCCAGTACGAGATCAGCCCGTACGCGGCGGTGTGCGCCTTGTTGAACGCGTAGTCGGCGAACGACTCGAGCACGTTCCACAGCGCCTGCTGCGCACCCGACGAGAACCCGCGCTCGGTCATCCCGCCGAAGAAGTCGGCCTGCTGCTTGTCCAGCTCCGACTTCTTCTTCTTGCCCATCGCGCGTCGCAGCACGTCGGCCTGGCCGAGCGAGAACCCGGCGACCTTCTGCGCCGTGGCCATGACCTGCTCCTGGTAGACGATCAGGCCGTAGGTCGTGTCCAGGATCTCCGCGAGCGGCTCCGCCAGCTCGGGGTGGATCGGCGTGCTCTCCTGCTGGCCGTTCTTGCGCAGCGCGTAGTTGGTGTGCGAGTTCACGCCCATCGGACCTGGGCGGTACAGGGCCAGGACCGCCGAGATGTCCTCGAAGTTGTCGGGCTTCATCAGGCGCAGCAGCGAGCGCATCGGCCCGCCGTCGAGCTGGAACACGCCCAGCGTGTCGCCGCGGGCCAGGAGCTGGTAGCTCTCGACGTCGTCGAGCTCGAGATCCTCCAGGACGAGCGGGGCCTTGCCGTTCATCACGATGTTCTCGAGCGCGTCGTCGAGGATCGTGAGGTTGCGCAGCCCGAGGAAGTCCATCTTGATCAGGCCGAGGGCCTCGGACGTCGGGTAGTCGAACTGCGTGATCACCGCGCCGTCCTGCGGGCGGCGCATGATCGGGATGATGTCGATCAGCGGGTCGCTCGACATGATCACGCCGGCCGCGTGCACGCCCCACTGCCGCTTCAGGCCCTCGATGCCCTTGGCCAGCTCGACGACCCGCTGCGCGTCCGGGTCGGCCGCGTGCAGCTGGCGGAACTCCTCGGCCTCGTGGTGGCGCGGGTCCGCCGGGTCGAAGATGCCCGTGAGGCTGATGTCCTTGCCCATGATCGCGGGCGGCATCGCCTTGGTGAGCTTCTCCCCCATCGCGAACGGGAAGCCCAGCAGCCGCGACGAGTCCTTGAGCGCCTGCTTGGCCTTGATCGTGCCGTAGGTGACGATCTGCGCGACCCGGTCCTCGCCGTACTTCTCGGTGACGTACCGGATGACCTCGCCCCGCCGACGCTCGTCGAAGTCGACGTCGAAGTCGGGCATCGAGACCCGGTCCGGGTTGAGGAACCGCTCGAAGATCAGACCGTGCCGCAGCGGGTCGAGGTCGGTGATCCGCATCGCGTACGCGGCCATCGACCCGGCGCCCGACCCACGGCCCGGACCCACCCGGATCCCGTTGTCCTTGGCCCAGTTGATGAAGTCCGCGACGACGAGGAAGTACCCCGGGAAGCCCATCTGGGTGATGACGTCGGTCTCGTAGTCCGCCTGGCGGCGCACGTCGTCGGGGATCCCCGCCGGGTAGCGCTCACGCAGGCCGTTCTCGACCTCCTTGACGAACCAGCTCGTCTCGTCCTCACCGGGCGGGCACGGGTAGTTCGGCATGTAGTTGGCGCTCGTGTTGAACGAGACCTCGCACTGCTCGGCGATGAGCAGCGTGTTGTCGCACGCCTCGGGCAGCTCGGCCCAGGTGCGGCGCATCTCCTGCGCCGACTTCACGTAGTACCCGGACCCCTGGAACGCGAAGCGCGTGCCGCCCTGCTCGTACGTCGGCTCGGTCAGCGCCGAGCCCGAGTTCACCGCGAGCAACGCCTCCTGCGCGCCCGCGTCCTCCTCCTTGACGTAGTGCAGGTCGTTCGTCGCGAGCAGCGGCGCACCGATCGCCTCGGCGAGCCGCAGCAGGTCCTTGATCGTGCGCTGCTCGATGTCGAGCCCGTGGTCCATCAGCTCGACGTAGAAGTTCTCCCGGCCGAACACGTCCTGCAGCTCGCCCGCCGCCCGCAGCGCCTCGTCCCACTGGCCCAGCCGCAGCCTCGTCTGCACCTCGCCCGACGGGCAGCCCGTGGTGGCGACGAGCCCGCTCGCATACGTCTCCAGCAGCTCGCGGTCCATGCGCGGCCACTTGCCCATCTGGCCGTCGAGCGACGCGAGCGACGTCGCCCGGAACAGGTTGTGCAGGCCCGTGTTGTTCTTGGCCAGCAGCGTCAGGTGCGTGTACGAACCGCCCGCCGAGACGTCGTCGTCCTTCTGCTCCGGCGTGCCCCAGCGCACCTTCGTCCGGTCGAACCGGCTGGTGCCCGGCGTGACGTACGCCTCGAGCCCGATGATCGGCTTGATGCCGGCCGCTGTCGCCTTCGACCAGAAGTCGAACGCCCCGAACAGGTAGCCGTGGTCCGTGATCGCGATCGCCGGCTGCTCGAGCCGCGCGACCTCCGCGACGAGGTCCGGCACCCGCGCCGCACCGTCGAGCATCGAGTACTCGGTATGCACGTGCAGGTGGACGAAGTCGGAGCCGGATGCCACCCGTCGAGTCTAGGTGGCCCCGCCGACACGACCCCCACGACGTGCGGGCCGCCTCACCATCCGATGCCGTACCACTCGGTCGCGCCCGTGCAGCGCTCGAGCGCCACCGCCGGCGCCTCGCCGGGGGGCGTCACGCGGCCGAAGGTGCTCACCTCGCCCACCGCGACCAGCACGCCGCCGTGCGTCACGCCGTCGCGGGCGACCCGGTCGTCCGGCCCGACGGCCGCGAGGTACGACTCGCCGGTGTCGCTCAACGTGACGTAGAGGCAGTCGTCGTCCCCGACCACGATCGTCCCGGAGTGCATGACCGCATCGTTCATGCCCGTGTGCCACCGCAGGTGCGTCACGCCGTTGCTCGTCGTCAGCGTCAAGGCCTCCTGCTCACCGTGCGGCCGGACGGCGAGCATCACTGCACCGACGGCCACGGCAACGAGAAGCACGACAACAGCTGCGCGGCGCACGAAGCGACTCAAGTCGTGATCACGACGACGCCCAGGAGATTCAGCGAGCCAATACCGCTGAACCAGTCAGAGTCGCCTGGCGCGAACCCGGAGTACAGGCCCAACGCCTTCGTGCCATAGAACCACGGGCCGCCCGAGTCGCCCCGTGCTCCCTTGTTGTCAAGTACGACCGGAAGCGCAAGAGCGCTTGCGAGAATGCCGACCCTCATCCGTGGCCCCCTGCAACAGTTCTGGTCGTCACCGTCGGTCGCCGATGCGACCGCGCGACAGTGTGTGTGCTCCTACTGTGGCGTTCGTCCACGATCGACACAATGGTCCGCGCCACGCGCTGTACGCCTCGACAGCGAACCGCGCGAGGTGATTCGGCTGAGTCCGGCGGGATCCGCTGACGTCGAGGAGACCGCGCGGGGCAGCTTCGAGCGATCAGCGGTGGCCGGCGGAGACGACGTCGAGCGCGCCCTGGAGGTCGGCCGGGTAGGTGCTCTCGACCTCGAGCCAGCCGCCGGTCGCCGGGTGCTCGAAGCCGAGCCGCACCGCGTGCAGCCACTGCCGTTCGAGGCCGACGCGGGCCGCGAGGCTCGGGTCCGCGCCGTAGGTCAGGTCGCCGACGCACGGGTGACGCAGCGCCGAGAAGTGCACCCGGATCTGGTGCGTGCGGCCCGTCTCGAGGTGGACCTCGACGAGCGACGCCGCCGGGAACGCCTCGAGCAGCTCGTAGTGCGTGACGGACGGCTTGCCGTCTGCCACGACCGCGAACTTCCAGTCCGACGAGGGGTGCCGGCCGATCGGGGCGTCGATCGTCCCCGTGGTCGGCTCCGGGTGGCCCTGCACGAGCGCGTGGTAGACCTTCTCGACCGTGCGCTCCTTGAACGCGCGCTTGAGCACCGTGTACGCGTGCTCGCTCTTGGCAACGACCATGAGGCCGCTCGTGCCGACGTCGAGCCGGTGCACGATGCCCTGACGCTCCGCGGCGCCCGACGTCGCGACGCGGTACCCCGCGGCCGCGAGAGCCCCCACGACCGTCGGCCCCGTCCAGCCCGGCGACGGGTGCGCGGCGACGCCGACCGGCTTGTCGACGACGACCACGTCGTCGTCGTCGTAGACGATGCCCATGCCCGGTACCGGCTCGGGCACGACCTCGGGCGGCGGCGGACCGGCCGACGGCAGCTCCACCTCGAGCCAGGCGCCCGCGACGAGCCGGTCGGACTTGCCGACCTCGCGCCCGTCGACGCGCACGCCACCGGCCTCCGCGAGCTCCGCGGCGCGCGTGCGCGACAGGCCGAGCAGCCGGGCCAGGCCCGCGTCGACTCGCTCGCCGGCCAGCCCGTCGGGCACGGGCAGCGCGCGGGTGTCAGCCATCGACGTCGCTGCCCGGCACCACGGGAGCGCCGGCCGCGTCGGCGAGCGGGTCGTCCGCCGTCCCGTCGGCAGGGTCGTGGCCCGCGTCGTCGGTCTCGGTGTCCGCCGCGTCGCGCCGGGCGGCGTCCGGACCGTGGTCGCGGGTGCCGTCGAGCCGCTCGCCGCGCAGCACGGCGATCACGACGAGGCCGGCCGCGACGACGATCGCGATGTCGGCGACGTTGCCGACGAACCAGTCGAGGTAGGCGATGAAGTCCACGACGTGGCCGCGCGCGAAGCCCGGGGCGCGCAGCAGCCGGTCGACGAGGTTGCCGATCGCCCCGCCCAGCAGGAGCCCGAGCGCGAGCGCCCACAGCGTCGAGCCGAGATTGCGCGCCGCGCGGACGACGACGACGACGACCACGAGCGCGACCAGGGTGAGCACCCACGTCATCCCGGTCGCGATCGACAGCGCGGCGCCGGGGTTCTTGACGAGCTGAAGGCCGAGCAGGCCGCCGATCAGGTCACGCCGCGGGCCGTTCTCGTCGAGCGCGTTCAGCGCCCACACCTTCGAGAGCTGGTCGGCGACGACGACGGCGAACGTCACGACGACGAGCAGCGCGAGCGGGGTTCGCCGGCGCGCGGGCACGACGGACTCGTCAGGGGTGTCAGGCACCGCAGGAGTCTACGGCCGGGCTCAGCGCCGTTCCTCGCGCTGCTTGCACTCGACGCACAGCGTCGCGCGCGGGAAGGCCTGCAGTCGGGCCTTGCCGATCGCCTGGCCGCACGACTCGCACGTCGCGAACGTTCCCGTGCTGATCCGGTCGAGCGCGCGCTGCGTCTGCGCGAGCATGTCGCGCGTGTTGTTGACGAGCGTGAACTCCTGCTCGCGCTCGAGCGCCGAGGAACCCGAGTCCGCCTGGTCGTCGCCGGCGCCGTCACCGGAGTTGCGCAGCAGGTCGGAGAGCTCGGCGTCCGCGTTGGCGAGCTCGCTCGTCAGGCGGTCGATGTCCGCCACGAGCTCGTCCGCGACGGCGCGCACTTCACGTGCCGTCCACGGCTTCTCGCCGTCCCGCACCGGGAACTGCTTGGCGAGTCGGCTCAGCTCCTTGCTGTCCGCCGTCACCGCGACGGGCGAGCTGATCGAGTCGTTCATGGCCACAGGATGGCCCCCTGTCTGTGAGGTCACGTGACTGTAGACGCGTATGGATAGGGACACAACACGCCACGCCAGGGTGAAATCCCGGCGTGGCGTGTGGTGACGTCCGAACTGCAGGTCGGTGGCCCGACCCCGTCGACTAGAGGTTCGAGCCGTCCCCGACGGTCTGGCCCTGTCGCGGCGGGACCGCGCTGCCGCGGTTGTCCAGGTCTCCCAGGAGGGTCTCGAGGTAGCTCTTGAGGCGCGTGCGGTAGTCGCGCTCGAAGACCCGCAGCTCGTCGATCTTCCGCTCGAGGAGCGAACGCTCCTGCTCGAGCTGACCGAGCGTGCGCTGCGACGTCTCCTCGGCCTCGCGCACGATGCGACCGGCCTGGCCCTTGGCCTCGGTGACGAGACGCTCCGACTCCTCCTGGCCGCTGCGCACGTAGTCGTCGTGCAGCTTCTGCGCGAGCGCCAGCATGCCGGTGGCGGACTCGGGCTCGCTGGCACGACCCACGGGGGCCGCCGCGACGACGGGCGCCGGTGCGGGCGCCGCGATCACGGGCGCCGGTGCGGGCACGGGCTCCGGCTCGGGCTCAGGTGCCGGCTCCGGCTCGGGCTTGGCGACCGGCGCCGCCTGCTGCGCTCCCGCGCGGCTCAGCTCGGCGATGCGACGCTCGGCCGCGGCGAGCTTGGTCTTGAGGTCCTCGTTCTCGCCCTGCAGGTCGCGCAGGGTGTTGACCACCTCGTCGAGGAAGTCGTCGACCTCGTCCTGGTCATAGCCCTCGCGGAACTTCGTCGCCTGGAACTTCTTGTTCAGGACGTCGTCTGCGGTCAGCAGTGCCATCGTCGTCACCTCTTCGGTCGAGCCGGTCGGTCGAGCTGGTCGGGCGGGGCAGTCCCTCGACCACCTCGGATCACCGTAGCGGAGAATCGGGTGGTACCGCGGGACGGGAGGCGCACACGCTGCACGGACGCCATTCTGCGGATTGTTCCTGGATTGCTCGCTGGACTGTCTCCCGGTCCGCGTCTACAGGGTGGCGGCGAGCGCCGGCAACATCGACATCAGGAACAGGCACGCGAGGAACAGCACCATGAACGCGAGGTCGAGCCGGATCTGCCCGATCGTCACGGGTGGGATGAGGCGCCGCAGCGCCTTCAGCGGAGGGTCGGTCACGGTGTAGGTGACCTCGGCGACGACGAGCGCGACCCCGCGAGGTCGCCAGTCGCGCGCGAAGACCTGCACCCAGTCGAGCACCATGCGGACGAGCAGGATCACGAAGAAGATCGTGACCGCGAGAGCGGCAAGCTGCAGGACGACGCCCACTGCTCAGCTCTGGTTGTAGAAGCCTGCGGGCCCCGAACGCTCGGCACCGGCCTCGCTGGCGACGTCGATGTACGCGGGTGAGAGCAGGAAGACCTTGTTCGTGACCCGCTCGATCGCGCCGTGCAGACCGAAGATCAGGCCGGCGGAGAAGTCGACGAGGCGCTTCGCGTCCGCGTCGTCCATGTCGGTGAGGTTCATGATCACGGGCGTGCCGTCGCGGAACGCCTCGCCGATCTTGCGCGCGTCGTTGTACGAGCGGGGGTTGATCGTGGTGATGCGGCGCCGCTCGGACGCCTGCGGCTGCTGCTGGACCGCGCTCACGCGACGCAGCGGCGTCACCTGGGCGTCGCGCTCGTCGGGCTGCTGCTCCATGGGTGCGACCGTCCCCTCGTACTCGTCGAGGTACTCCTCCTGGGCGGCGTTCTCGTCGGCCAGCCCGAGGTACAGCATCGTCTTGCGCAGTGCTCCGGCCATGGCCCCCGCTCCTCCCCCGGATCTCTCCGGTCTTCCACGACGGCAACGGCCGTCAGTCCTGTCCGCTCGTCACGCTAGCAACCCGGCACACTCGCTCACGGCCGCGACACGCCGCAGTCCCGAGCCCGCACGATCCCGACGAACCGGCCCGTCGTGCCCTCGCGGCGGTAGGAGAACAGCAGGTCGTCGGCCCACGTGTCCCGGGGCGAGCGCTGCACGGCGCCGACACCGGCGCGGGCCAGCACGGCCGCCGCACCGCGCGGCAGGTCGAGCGCCGGCGTGCCCCAGGCCGTCGTCGCGGCCGCCTCGGGGACCACCGCCGCGATCTCGTCGCGCAGCGCGGCCGGCACCTCGTACGACGAGCCGGCGATCGCCGGACCGATCGCGGCGCGCACCCGCGCCGGCACAGCGCCCGCCGCGACGAGCTCGGCCAGCACCGCCGGGAGCACGCCGAGCCCCAGCCCGCGCCGGCCGACGTGCGCGACGGCGACGACGCCTGCCCGCGCGTCGGCGAGCAGGACGGGCACGCAGTCGGCCACGAGCACCGCGAGCGCGACGTCCGGGCTCGTCGTGACCATCGCATCTGCCGTCCCCACCGGCTCGAGCGGGTCCGTCGGCAGGTCGGACGGCCCGATCCAGAGCACGCGCGCGCCGTGGACCTGGTCGGCGAAGGCGATCGGGGCGCCCGCCCACCGCTGCAGGCGCGCCCGGTTCGCGGCGACGGCCGCCGGGTCGTCGCCCACGTGCGCACCCAGGTTGAGCGTGTCGTACGGCGGTCGGCCGATGCCGCCCACCCTCGTCGTGAACCCCGCGAGCACACCGGGCCCGAGGTCGACCCGTTCGACGGGGACCTCGGGCCCGGTGCTGCCGGTCATACGGGCGAGCCGCCGACCTGCGTGAGCGCCGACCTACTTGAGGAAGTCGGGGACGTCGAGCTCGACCTCGCGGCGCGGCTCGTCCTCGGTGAAGATGCGCGGCACCTCGAGCGCACCCGTGATGGGCGTGGGCTCGGCCTCCGTCGAGAGGAACGCCGGCACCTCGGGGTTGGCGTTCGCGGACGAGGCACCCGCGGTCGCGAACGCGGGGACCTGCTCGGGCTCGGGACGCGACTGCGACGGCACGTGGGGGACCTGGCGGGCCGGCGCCGTGCTCACCTGGCCGAGCGCCCGCGAGTCGCGCCGGATCGTCGGGCTTCCGCTGTCGAAGCCCGCGGCGATGACCGTCACGCGCACCTCGTCGCCGAGCGCGTCGTCGATCACCGCGCCGAAGATGATGTTCGCCTCGGGGTGCGCGGCCTCCTGGACCAGACGCGCGGCCTCGTTGATCTCGAACAGACCGAGGTCGGAGCCGCCCTGGATCGAGAGCAGCACTCCGTGCGCGCCGTCGATGCTCGCCTCGAGCAGCGGCGAGCTGATCGCCATCTCCGCGGCCTGCACCGCGCGGTCGTCGCCGCGCGCGTAGCCGATGCCCATGAGCGCCGAGCCCGCACCCTGCATGACCGACTTCACGTCGGCGAAGTCGAGGTTGATCAGGCCCGGGGTCGTGATGAGGTCCGTGATGCCCTGCACGCCGGAGAGCAGGACCTGGTCCGCGGAGTGGAACGCGTCGAGCACCGAGACGCTGCGGTCGGAGATCTGCAGCAGGCGGTCGTTGGGGATGACGATGAGCGTGTCGACCTCGGCGCGCAGCGCGTCGATGCCCGCGTCCGCCTGCACCGAGCGCCGGCGACCCTCGAACGTGAACGGCCGCGTGACCACGCCGATGGTCAGCGCACCGAGCGAGCGCGCGATGCGCGCGACGACCGGCGCACCGCCCGTGCCCGTGCCGCCGCCCTCACCCGCGGTGACGAAGACCATGTCCGCGCCGCGCAGCACGTCCTCGATCTCGTCCTGGTGGTCCTCGGCGGCCTTCTTGCCGACCTCGGGGTCCGCGCCGGCACCGAGGCCGCGCGTGAGCTCGCGGCCCACGTCGAGCTTGACGTCGGCGTCCGACATCAGCAGGGCCTGCGCGTCGGTGTTGACCGCGATGAACTCGACACCCTTCAGGCCGACCTCGATCATGCGGTTCACGGCGTTGACGCCGCCGCCGCCGATGCCGACGACCTTGATGACCGCCAGGTAGTTCTGCGGAGCTGCCACGGTGGGTGCCTCTCGTTGTCGTGCCGGTCCGTCGGGTGCGGCTGTCGCTCGTCGGGTTCCCGTCCGCGACACACCGCCGACGGGGATCAACCTTCACCCTCTACTTGAGGGTTATAGTTATGTCAGGTGTGCTGTCACCGCGTGACGGTAGGTGGCGGCGCCTGCCCGATCAACGACATCCGTGCGCGTGTCGCGCATGGCTTGACGTAGGTCGCCTCGCGACCGGGCGCACTCACTTCACGATCGGCATGCGCGGTGCGGAGACGTCGATGACCGCGGCACCCGCGGTGGCGTCCGACGCGAGCATCGTCGTGAGCACGGCGACCTTCAGCGGCGTCTGCGCGCCGCTCCCCCAGTCGACCTTCGGCCCGTCGCGCAGCTGCATCGAGACCGTGTCCTGCGTGCGCGCCGAGACGCCCTCGACCCGCAGGAGCAGCTCCTCGGGTAGCTGTTCGAGCACCGTGAGGACGGCGCGCAGCGTGCGCTTGTCGCCGACCGGCACCTGCACGACGGGCAGCACCGGCGGCGCGGCGTCGAGGTGGCCGACCTGCACACCCTCCTCGTCGAGCAGGTCGTAGCCGGAGCGACCGCTCGCAGGCACCGCCGCGACGGGCTCGCGTGCGACGACCGTCACCGTGAGCCCGTGCGGCCAGTCGCGAGCGACCGCGACCTCGCGCACCCCCGGCACGTCGAGGATCGCGTCCTGCAGGCCACCCGTGTCGAGCCGCGGCAGCGGCGTGCCCTCCCGAGCCTGGACGAGCGCGACGACGTCGTCGACGGCGACGACGGTACCGGTGCCCTCGACCTTGACGTCCGAGACCCGTAGCTCGAGCACCGGGGACAGCAGCAGCACCCACGCGAGGGCCAGGACCGCCACGGTACCGGCGACGATCATCGCGACCTGACGCTGCGCGAGCCTGCGCCGGCGGCGCGCGCGCTCCTCGAACCGGGCCGCCGACGTCGGTGACACCACCGGCGTCGAGGTCGCCGCCGGCCCCCGGGGCGTCGCGCGCGTCGGCGTCGACGACGGCGTCGGCACGGGGCCGCTCGGCGCGATCGTCCGCGGTGCACCGGACGTCGTGCGCGCCGTCCGCGTGCTCGGCGTCGGTGCGGCTGCGGTCTTCGTGCTCGTCGCCTTCGTGCTCGTCGCCTTCGTGCTCGCCGTTCTCGTGCTCGTCGGCGTCGCATGCGCGGTGGACGGTGTCGACGAGGGTGCCGGCGGGGGTGGCGGCGTCGGTGGCGGCGTCGGGCGGGCCGCGCGCGCGTTGGGGGCGGCGGGCGGCGTGCGGGTGGCCGCCGGGCGCGGCGGGCGGGCCGGGCTCACGCGCGTTCCCCGAGCGCCGCGAGGATCACGGGGCCGAGCGTCGTCACGTCCCCCGCGCCGACCGTGAGCACCAGGTCACCCGGTCTCGCCTGTGCGGCGATCGCCACCGCGGCGTCCTCACGATCGGCGACGAACGTCGCCCGACCCGGTGTCGGCACCTGCTCGACGAGCAGCGCACCGCTGACACCGGGTTCGGGGTCCTCGCGCGCCGCGTAGACGTCGGTCACGACGACCGCGTCGGCCAGGTCGAGTGCGAGCCCGAACTCACGGGCGAAGGTCCGGGTCCGCGAGTACAGGTGGGGCTGGAACAGGACGAGCACGCGCCCCCCGCCGGCGACCGAGCGCGCCTGGCGCAGCAGCGCGGCGACCTCGGTCGGGTGGTGCGCGTAGTCGTCGACGAGGCGGACCCCCGCGACGGTGCCGCGGTCCTCGAACCGGCGACCAGTCCCCCGGAACGCACCCAGAGCGCGCGCAGCCTCGTCCGGCCGCAGCCCGAGCTCCGTGCACGCGATCCACGCCGCCGCGGCGTTCAGGCCGTTGTGGTCGCCCGGTACGGCGAGCCCGACCGTCACCGACGTGCCGTTCGCCGTGAGGTCGACGAGCCACCGGTCGCCCTCGGCGCGCGTCGGGCCCACGTGCACGTCGGCGCCCGGGTTGCGGCCGTACGTCGTCGACCGCACGCCGCGGGCCGCGAGGTCGTCGGCGGCCCGGGCCGCGAGCCGCGCGGCACCCTCGTCGTCCGCGCACGTCACGAGCAGTCCGCCCGGTCGCACGCGCGCGGCGAACTGCGCGAACGCGTCCTCGAACGCCTCGCGCGTCCCGTAGTGGTCCAGGTGGTCGGGCTCGACGTTCATCACGACGGCGACGAGCGGTTCGTACGCGAGGAAGGAGCCGTCCGACTCGTCGGCCTCCGCGACGAACGCCGGACCGGCGCCGTCGCGCGCGCCGCCCAGCGGCCCGTCGGCCGACAGCACCGTGCCGCCGATCGCGAACGACGGCTCACGTCCGGCGGCGACGAGCGCGGTCGCGATCATCGCGGACGTCGTCGTCTTGCCGTGCGCACCGGCCACCGCCACCGCGTCGCGGTCCGCCATGAGCGCCGCGAGCGCCTCTGAACGGTGCAGCACGCGCACCCCCGCGGCACGCGCCGCGGCGAGCTCGGGGTTCGACTCGCGTACGGCCGACGAGACGACGAGCGAGTCGCGACCGGGGACCAGGTGCGCGACGTGCGCCGCGTCGTGACCGACGTCGACCCGGACCCCGGCGGCCCGCAGGCCCGGCAGCGCGGGTCCGTCGGCGGCGTCCGAACCCGAGACGGTCAGCCCGCGCGCGGCGAGCAGAGTCGCGACCGCCGACATGCCCGCACCGCCCACGCCGACCAGGTGCACGCGGCCGAGGCCGGAGACCGCCGAGCCCGGCACCTCGGCACCGGCCACGTCGGTAGTGGTCGGGTCGGTAGTGGTCGGGTCGGTAGTGGTGGGGTCGGCGGGCGTCGCCGCGGTCGGGGTCCGACCGGCCGCGAGCTGGGCGTCGACCAGGTCGACCACGCGCGCCGCGGCACCGGCATCGCCGAACGTCCGTGCGGCGTGCGACATCCGGTCGCGCAGCCCGGCCGCGTCGTCGCCCGTGAACAGCTCGCCGAGCAGGTGCTCGCGGATCCAGGCCGCGTCCAGGTCGCCGTCGGCGACGACGCGCGCACCGCCCGCGGCCACCACGGGCCGCGCGTTGCGCTCCTGCTCGCCGTTGCCGATCGGGAGCGGCACGTACACGGCCGGCAGGCCGAGCGCGGCGACCTCGCACACCGTGCCCGCACCCGCGCGCGCCAGCACGACGTCGGCGGACGCGAGCGCGAGCTCCATGCTCCCGAGGTAGTCGAGCACGTGGTAGCGGTCCGCGCCGGGCACGTCGGCGAGCGCGGCGAGCACGGCTTCGTCCTTGCCGCGTCCTGTCAGGTGCAGCACCTGGACCCCGGCGGCCAGCAGCGCGGGGGCGGCCTGCGCGACGGCGGCGTTGATGCTCGCGGCGCCCAGCGAACCGCCCGTGACGAGGAGCGTCGGCAGGTCGGGGTCGAGCGCGATCCCGACGAGGCCGAGCTCGCGGGCCGCGGCGCGCCGGGCGGCGCCCGGGTCGCTCGCACGCGCCTGCGCGAGGGCCGCGATCGTGGGGCGCAGCGGCAGACCGGTCACGACGGCGCGCGGCAGCGGCGTGCCGGGGAACGTCACCGCGACGGCGGCGGCCCACCGTGCACCCAGCCGGTTGGCCAGGCCGGGGCGGGCGTTCTGCTCGTGCACCACGACCGGGATGCCGCGCCGACGTGCGGCCAGGTAGGCGGGCGTCGCGACGTACCCGCCGAACCCGACGACGACGCGCGCGCCCGACTCGTCGATCGCGCGACCGGCGGCCGCGACCGCGTCACGCAGCCGGCCCGGCAGGCGCACGAGGTCACCCGACGGGCGTCGCGGGAGCGGGACGCGGGGCACGAACGCGAGCGGCAACCCGTGCGCGGGGACGAGATCCGCCTCGAGACCCTCGGCGGTGCCGAGCGCGGTGACCACGGCGCCCGGGTGGCGTCGGGCGATCTCGTCGGCCACGGCCAGGAGCGGGTTGACGTGCCCGGCGGTGCCGCCGCCCGCGAGGAGCACGGACACGGGCAGATCGACGACAGGCGCAGGCACGGCGTCAGCCACGGACCCTGCCGATCACCGCGAGCGAGCGCCGCACCACGGACGGGCGGGCCGAGAGCGCCTCGGCGGCGCCCGGCTCGTCGCGCGCGAACGCGATCACGACCCCCAGCGCGGCGAGCGTCATGATGAGCGCCGAACCGCCCGCGGACACCAGCGGGAGCGGGACGCCGATCACCGGTGCCAGGCCGATGACGACGGCGATGTTGATCATCGCCTGCCCGATCACCCACGCGAGGATCGCCCCGGTCGCGATCTTCACGAACGGGTCGGGGTGCCGGCGGATCACGCGGATCATCGCGAACGCGAGCATGCCGAACAGGCCGAGGACGATGAGCGTGCCGACCAGTCCGAGCTCCTCACCGAGGATCGCGAAGATGAAGTCGTTGTGGGCGGCGGGCAGGTAGGACCACTTCTCCCGGCTCTGGCCGAGACCGAGGCCGCCGATGCCTCCCGAGGCCAGACCCCAGCCGCCGTGCAGCGTCTGGTAGCACGCGCCCTTCGTGCTGCACTCGGCGTCGAGCCAGCTCGTGATGCGTCCGACGCGGTTGGTGTTGCCGATCGTGAGCAGAGCGGTCGCGCCGATGCCGAGCACGGCCGCGACGCCGAACATCCGCAACGGCACCCCCGCGATGAACAGCGCACCGGCGACGAGCAGGATGAGCACCATCGCGGTGCCCAGGTCGTGCCCGAGCAGCACGACGAGGATCGCGAAGCCGGCCACCGGCACCGCCGGGACGAGCGCGTGCTTCCACTGCTGCAGCAGACCCTGCTTGCGTGCCAGGACCGCCGCGAGCCACAGCGCGAGCGCGAGCTTGATGGTCTCCGAAGGCTGTGCACGCACGCCGCCGGGCAGGCACACCCAGTTCGTGTTGCCGCCGTCGGCCTCACAACCGAAGCCGACGAAGATCAGCGACTGGAACAGCACGGCGGCGCCGAGCGCAGGCCACGCGATCGCCCGGAAGAACTGCACGGGCAGCCGGGACAGGACGATCGCCACCGGTAGTCCGATGAGCGCGAACTTCGCCTGGTCGAGGAAGACGGCGTAGGCGTTGCCGTTCTCGTCGAGCGACTCGACGCTCGAGCTGGACAGCACCATGACCAGGCCGATGACCAGCAGCAGCGTGGTCGCGCCGATGAGCACGTAGTAGCTCGTGACGACGCTGTTCCACTGACCCAGCAGGGAGCCCTGGCGCTGCTCGGCGGTGCGGGACTCCTGGGTGGGGACCGCCGTCATGCGCGCCGCTCGCCCGTCAGGGCGCGCGCCGCGGTGGAGAACGCGTCGCCGCGGGCGGCGTACGACGCGAACTGGTCCATGGAGGCGCACGCGGGCGCGAGGAGCACCGTCGCGTGCACGCCGTCGACGACGGCCTGCTCCGCGAGACGGCGCGCCGCATCGACCGCCCGGATCATCACGGTGCCAGTCTCACCGGGGTCGATCCGAACGACGGGGACATCCGGGGCGTGTCGGGCGAGAGCGTCGCCCATCGGCTCGTCGTCGACGCCGATCACGACGACCGCGCGCAGCCGGTCGCGGCGCGTCGCGACGAGCTCGTCGAAACGCGCGCCCTTCGCCAGACCGCCCGCGATCCACACGACGCTGCCGGGCGCGAACGCGCCGAGCGCGGCGGCGGCCGCGTGCGCGTTGGTCGCCTTGGAGTCGTCGACCCACGCGATCCCGTCGGCCTGCGCGACCGTCTCGATCCGGTGCGCACCCGGCGCATAGGCACGCAGCCCGTCGCGCACCTGGACCGGCTCGACGCCGTGCGCGAGCGCGAGCGACGCCGCGGCGAGCGCGTTCGCGACGACGTGGCGCGGCACATTCCCGTCCGGGCCTGCGAGGTGGCGCAGGTCGTCGAACGTGCCGAGCTCCGCGGCATGGGTGTGGCGCAACCGCGCGAAACCGCGGTCGACCAGGACGTCCTCGACGACCCCGACCTGCCCGACGCCCGGCGTGCCCGTCGTGAACCCGACCGCGACGGCCCCGTCGACGACGTCCGCGTCCCGGACCATCGCCTCGGTGCGCGGATCGGCGACGTTGTAGACGCACGCGACCTGGGCCCGCTCGTACACCCGCGCCTTGTCGGCGGCGTACGCGTCGAGCGAACCGTGCCAGTCGAGGTGGTCGGGTGCGACGTTGAGCACCGCCGCCGCCTGCGCCGACATGCTGTGCGTGAAGTGGAGCTGGAACGACGACAGCTCGACCGCGACGACGTCGAGCGTCGGGTCGGTGACCGCCTGAACGAGCGGGGTGCCCACGTTGCCGGCCGCGACCACCGCTCGCCCGGCGGCCTGCAGGATCGACTCGAGCATGCCCACGGTCGTCGTCTTGCCGTTCGTGCCGGTCAGCGCGAGCCACGGCGCGGGCACGCCGGCTGGTCCGTTCACGCGTACGCGCCAGGCGAGCTCGACCTCGCTCCAGACCGGTACGCCCGACGCGAGCGCCGCGGCCAGCAGCGGGTGGTGCGGCGGGAGGCCGGGCGACGCGACCACGAGGTCCGCACGTGCGAGCGCGCCACCCGCGAGGTACTCCTGCGAGCCGATCGCCTCGTCCGACGCGTCGTCCACGGGCACGACGAGCGCGCCGCGCTCCGCGAGCACCTGCGCCGCAGCGCGCCCCGAGACGCCGAGGCCGGCGACGACGACGCGAGCGCCGGTGAACCCCGCCGCGGAGGCATCCGCGAAGGCACCCGCGGTCCCGTCGGGCCTCTCGTCGGGCCCCTCGCTGGGCCTCTCGTCGGACACCTAGCCGGTCACCCACTGGCCGTAGAAGATCCCCACGCCGAGCGCGACGAACAGGCCCGCGATGATCCAGAACCTGATGACGATCGTGACCTCACCCCAGCCCTGCAGCTCGAAGTGGTGGTGCAGCGGCGCCATCTTGAACACGCGTCTGCCGGTCAGCCGGAAGAACCCGATCTGGATGACGTCCGAGAGCACCTCGAGGACGAACAGGCCGCCGATGATCGCGGCGAGGATCTCGGTCCGGGTGAGGATCGACAGGCCGGCCAGCGCACCACCGAGCGCGAGCGAGCCGGTGTCCCCCATGAAGATCTTCGCCGGGCTCGCGTTCCACCACAGGAAGCCGAAGCACGCACCCGTGATCGCCGCGGCCACGACCGCGAGCGCCATCGGGTCGCGCGTCTCGTAGCAGCGCGGTCCCGCCGACGCGAAGATCTGGCAGGACTGGTTGAACTGCCACACCGCCACGACGACGTACGCACCGAACACGATGAGCGAGGCGCCCGTCGCGAGGCCGTCGAGGCCGTCGGTGAGGTTGACGGCGTTCGACCACGCCGTGATGAGGAAGTTCGACCAGACGATGAACAGCAGCAGCCCGATCGTCGCACCCGCGAACGCGAGGTCGATGTTGGTGTCCCGGATGAACGAGATCTGCGTCGAGGCCGGCGTCCGGTAGCGCGCGTTGGGGAACTGCAGCGCAGCGACCGCGAAGATCACGCCCACCAGGCCCTGCCCGACGATCTTCCAGCGGGCCTTGAGGCCGAGACTGCGTTGCCGGCTGATCTTGATGTAGTCGTCGAGGAACCCGACCAGGCCCAGCCCGGTCATGAGGAACAGCACGAGCACCGCGGACACCGACGGCGTGGTACCCGTGACGATCAGCGCGCCGATCCACCCGACGAGCGTCGCGGCGATGATGACGACACCGCCCATGGTCGGCGTGCCGCGCTTGGTGAAGTGCGCGGTCGGGCCGTCCTGCCGGATGAACTGGCCGTACTGGTGACGCACCAGGAAGCGGATGAACAGCGGCGTGCCGAGCAGCGCGACGAGCATCGCGAGCCCGCCCGAGATGAGTACCGCCTTCACGAGGCCACCTCCGCCTCATCGGTCGAAGCGGCGGCGAGCGCGTCGCCGAGCTCCCAGAGCCCCGCGCCGTACGACGACTTCACGAGCACGACGTCGCCCGCGCGCAGCTCACCCGCGAGGTACGCCTGGGCGGCCGCGACGTCGTCGACGAGCACGACCTCGTCGCCCCAGCTGCCCTCGTGCGCCGCACCGTCCGCGATCGCCCGGGCACCGTCGCCCACGACGACCGTGAGCTGGACGTTGAGACGTACGACGAGCCGCCCGATCGCGTCGTGCGCCTCGCGTGCACCGGGGCCGAGCTCGAGCATCTCGCCGAGCACGGCGACCGAGCGGCGCTCGCGTCCGGCGAGCACCGCGAGGGCCTTGAGCGCGGCACGCATCGAGTCGGGGTTCGCGTTGTAGGAGTCGTCGACGAGCGTCACGCCGTCGGCGCGGTCGACGACGTGCATGCGGTGCGGGCTCAGCGCGTCGGCCGCCGTCAGCCCGTCCGCGACCTCGTCGAGCGTGAGCCCCACGGCGAGCGCGGCGGCCGCGGCGGCGAGCGCGTTGTGCACGTGGTGCTCGCCGACGAGCCGCAGCGCGACGTCGACCGCACGCTCGTCGGGACGGCCCTCGCCGACGGCGAGCGTGAAGCGGGCCCGGCCGGTGCGGTCCACGACGACGCCGCGCGCACGCACCTGCACGCCGGGCGCGGCGCCGAAGGTCACGACCTCGCCGGGCGCGAGCGCGGCCATCGCCGCCACGCGCGGGTCGTCCGCGTTCAGGACTGCGACACCGTCCGGGACCAGGCCCTGCACGATCTCGGCCTTCGCGCGGGCGACCGCGTCGATCCCGCCGAACCCGCCGAGGTGCGCCTGCCCGACGACGAGCACCACGGCCACGTCGGGCGGCGCGATGCGCGTGAGGTAGTCGAGGTGGCCCGGGCCGCTCGCGCCCATCTCGAGGACGAGGAAGCGGGTCGAGTCGTCGGCGCGCAGCACCGTCAGCGGCAGGCCGATCTCGTTGTTGAACGAGCGCACGGGCGCGATCGTCGGGCCGACGCTGCCGCACAGCTGCGCCAGCAGGTCCTTGGTGGTCGTCTTCCCGACCGAACCGGTGACGCCCACGACCCGCAGGCCGCTGCCGCCCGGCTCGCGCGACGCGTCGCGCAGCCGCACGAGCACCTCGCGGGCCAGCTCGCCGAGGGCGACCTCGACGTCCGGCACGACGACGACGGGCAGCGCCGAGCCGTCGTCCGCGGACAGCGGCCGGGCGGCGAGCACGAGCGCGGCGCCCGCTGCCACCGCGCGCGCCGCGAAGTCGTGGCCGTCCACGTGCTCGCCGGGCAGCGCGACGAACATCCCGCCGGGCTCGACGTCGCGCGAGTCCGTGACGACGGCGCCCGCCACGAGGAACCCGCCGTCGACGCCGTTCAGCGTGCCCGCGGTCGCGGTCGCGATCTCGGCCGCCGTCAGCGCGATCACGCCGGCTCCCCCGTCCGGTCGGTCCACGCCGAGCCGACGACGCCCTCGGCGAGCGCCGCACGCAGCACGTCCCGGTCGTTGTACCGGTGGAACACCCCGGCGATCTCCTGCGTGGGCTCGTGGCCCTTGCCTGTGACGATGACGGTGTCCCCTTCCCGTGCGAGCGCCAGCGCCTCGCGGATCGCCTGTGCGCGCGGTTCGACCTCGCGCACGTCGTGCAGGTCCGGGCGCTGCTTGCGTACCCCCGTCAGGATGGCGGACCGGATGCTCGCGGGCTCCTCGGAACGCGGGTTCTCGTCGGTCACGACGAGCACGTCTGCCAGCCGGGCCGCGATCTGCCCCATGATCGGGCGCTTGCCGCGGTCCCGGTCGCCGTCGGAGCCGAAGACGATGACGAGCCTGCCGGGGGTGATGGGCCGCACGGCCTCGAGCGCCAGCACGAGCGCGTCCGGCGTGTGCGCGTAGTCGACCAGGCCGAGCGGACGTCCCGGCGCGCGCTCGATCACGCGCTCCATGCGACCCGGGATCGCGTGCGCGTGGGAGACGGCGTCGATCGCGGCGTCCAGGTCGACCCCCGCGGCGTGCGCGACGACGATCGCGAGCGCAGCGTTGGACACGTTCACGAGCCCGGGCAGCGGGCTGACGGCCTCATGATCCGTGCCGTCCGGACCGCGCAGCACGAACGTGGACCCCACACCGTCGAGCCCGATGTCGGCCCCCACCACGGCCCAGTCGGCGTCGGCCGCGGCCGGGTCGCCGACGTGCGTCGCGACCGTCTCGACCGGGATCCGGGCCTGCGCGGCGAGCCGCCGGCCCCACTCGTCGTCCACCACGACGACCCCGCGACGCGACTGCGCCGGGTCGAACAGGCGCGCCTTGTCCGCGAAGTAGCCCTCCATGTCGCCGTGGAAGTCGAGGTGGTCGCGCTGCAGGTTGGTGAAGGCCGCGACGTCGAACAGCGTGCCCGCCGTGCGGTGCAGCGCGAGCGCGTGCGACGACGCCTCGGTGGTCATCGCGGTCGCGCCCCGCTCGAGCGCGAGCGCGAGCAGCGCCTGCAGCACGGGGGCCTCGACCGTGGTGCGCGGGCTCTCGATCGCCTCGTCCCCGATGCGCAGCTCGACCGTGCCGAGCACCGCGGTCAGCGGGTGCGCCGCGCGCAGGGCCGCGTCGACGAAGTAGGTCGTCGTCGTCTTGCCGTTGGTCCCGGTGACGGCGACCGTCGTCAGGCGCTCGGCCGGGTGGCCGTGCACCCACGCCGCCACAGGCCCCGCGAGCGCGCGCGGATCCTCGGCGACCAGCACGGGCACGTCGGGCGGCAGGTCGAGCAGCGCGGCGCCCGCAGCATCCGTGAGGACCGCCACCGCACCCGCCTCGACGGCGCCGGGCGCGAAGGTCGCGCCGTGACGGCGCAGTCCAGGGATCCCGACGAACAGGTCGCCCGGTTCGACGTCGTCGCTCGCGACCGTCACCCCGCGGACCGTGACGCCCTCGAGCGTCTCGCCGGATGCGTCGCTGACCAGCGAGAACGCCGTGACGAGGTCGGGGAGCCGACGGTCGACGGGATGCGTCGGACGCATCCGTGCCGGGGTCATGGGGAGGAATCTACCGCGCACGGGGACGACGGCCGGCGCGTCCATGGGCGTGGTGACCCGGCTCACCACGTCGTCGGGTAGAGCGTGGCCTTCGTGCCCGAGGGTGCGATACCGAGCTCGCTGAGCGTGTACGCGGCGATGTCGCGGAACACCGGAGCCGCGACCGTGCCGCCGTAGATCGACGACTTCGGCTCGTGCAGGATCACGCTCACCGCGATCTGCGGGTCGTCGGCCGGGACGACGCCGATGAACGACGCCGTGATGCCCTGCACGCCGTGCATCCAGTTCTGCGCGGTACCCGTCTTGCCCGCGACGCGGTAGCCCGGGATCGCCGCGTTGGAGCCCGTGCCGTCGTCGACCACGCTCTCCATCATCGACAGCACCGTGTCGGCGGTCGCCTCCGAGACGACACGCGTGCGAGCGGCCTCCTCGGCGGGCGTGTACGTGCCGTCCGGGTCGGTCCAGCCTTCGATGATGTGCGGCTGCACCCGCACGCCGCCGTTCGCGATCGTCGCGAAGACCTGCGTCGCCTGCAGCGCCGTCACCGCGACACCCTGGCCGAACAGCACGTTCCACTTGGTGCGTCCGTCCCAGTCGTCCGCGTCGGCCAGCAGGCCCGACGACTCGCCGGGCAGCTCGACCCCGGTCTTGGAACCGAAGCCGAACGCCGTGAGCGCGGCGTGCCGCTGGTCCACCGTGAGCTTGGAGCCGATCTGGACGGTGCCGGTGTTCGACGACTCCGCGAGCACGCCCGCGGTCGTCAGCTTCTCGGTGCCGTGCTCGTGCGAGTCGTGGATGACCTGTCCGTTGTCGGTCGTGTAGGCGTACGGCACGGTCCACTGGTCGGTGGGCGTGACCAGGCCGGCCTCGATCACGGCCGACATCGTGATCACCTTGCCGGTCGAACCCGGCTCGAACACGTCGGAGATCGAGCTCGCGAGCGAGCCGCCCGCGGAGTCGCCCGGGTTGTTCGGGTCGCGCGAGTCGGAGTCGGCGAGCGCGAGGATCTCGCCGGTCTTGACGTTGATCACGACCGCAGAGCCGGACGAGGCGCCCGACGCGTCGACCTGTGCGTCGAGCAGGCTCTGCGCCTTCCACTGGATGTCGTTGTCGAGGGTCAGGCGCACGGACCGGCCGGTGGTCGCGGGCTCGTCGTCGGAGTACCCGCCCGGCACCGGCTGTCCCTTGGCGCCGCGCTCGTAGACGTCCTTGCCCGGCAGGCCCTTGAGCTCGTCGTCGAGCGACATCTCGAGACCTTCGAGCCCCTGGCCGTTCGAGTTGACGAAGCCGATGACGTTGCCCGCGTTCACGCCGTTGGGGTAGGCGCGCTCGGCGACCTTGTCCACGTTGATGCACGGCAGCCCGAGCGCGCGGATCTCACGCGCGACCTCCGGGAGCACGCCCTTGCGCAGGTACTTGAACCCCGAGTCGCCGACGATCTGACCGCCCAGCACCGCGACGTCCATCCCCAGCAGCGGCGCGAGCCGGCGGGCCACGCCGAGCGCACCCGACGGGTCCGCGTCGGTCCCGTCGCCGCGGTACTCGTCGACCTGGGTCTGGTTCACCGAGATGTCGTAGCGCTCGACCGAGGTCGCGAGCACGACGCCGTCGCGGTCCGTGATCTGCCCCCGCGTGCCGATCAGCGCGACCGTCGACAGTCGGCTCTCGCGCGCCGCCTCCGCCAGGCTGGGGCCGCGCAGCGCCTGCACGTAGACGAGACGTCCCGCGAACAGCGTCACGACGAGCAGCAGCACGACCGTGAGGAACACCATCCGCCCGTGGCTGCCGGCCACCGGGACACGCGTCGAGGGGCCCGACCGGTCCCGACGACCACCGCCGTGACCACCGCCGTGACCGCCACCTTGACCACCGCCGGCGCCGCCCGGGCGCGCTGCCCCTCTCAGGGCTGCGGCGCGAACGGGCCGCACGGTCGTGGTCGTCACAGAGCCACTGTGCCCGACACCCTGCCCGGCGGCGGGGCGCGCACGCGGCGGGTCGGCGACCTGCGTCATCAGGGCGCCTCGGGCGCACCCTGCACGGTGCCGTCCGCGAGCCGCACCCAGCCGGTGCCGGCGGCCGGCACCATCCCGAGCTTGGCCGCGGCCGCGGCGAGCGCGCTCGGAGACGACTTCTGGTCCAGCTGCGCCGAGAGGTCCTTGGCGTCCTGGTCGAGCCGGCCCAGCTCGTTGGACAGGTCGTACTTGGCGTACGCGTTCGAGGCCATCTGCGTGTTCAAGAGCAGTGCGGTGAGCAGCGCGAGGGCCAGCACCCCCATGCAGACCAGGACGAACGGCACCCGCAGGCGCGCGTTCGCCGGGGCACGCACGAGGCGCAGCCGGGGTGCGGGGGCGCGCTCGCCCGTGGTGCGGGCAGGGGCACCCGACGACCGGACCGGACGCGCGGGGGCCGGGTAGGCCCGGGCGGTAGCGGTGCTCATGCGGCCCTCCTGCGCAGGTGGTCGGGAGTCGGACGGACGCGCTCGGCGGCGCGCAGGCGGACGGACTGGGAACGGGGGTTGCGGGCGAGCTCGGCCTCGTCGGCCTCCTCCGCGCCGCGCGTGACCAGCCGCAGGTACGGCTCGTGCGTCGGCGGCAGCACCGGCAGGTCCGGCGGTGCGCTCGACGTCGCGCCGGCGGCCAGCGCGTGCTTGACCAGCCGGTCCTCGAGCGACTGGTAGGCCTCGACGACGATGCGGCCGCCGACGACGAGCGCCTCGATCGACTCGGGCAGCGCGCGCTCGAGCGTCTCCAGCTCGCCGTTGACCTCGATCCGCAGCGCCTGGAACGTCCGCTTGGCCGGGTGTCCCCCGGTCGCGCGGGCCGCCGCAGGGATGCTCGCCCGCACGAGGTCGACCAGCTCGGAGGTCCGCGTCAGCGGCGCCACGGTGCGCGCCCGCACGATGGCGCGCGCGATCCGCGGCGCGAACCGCTCCTCGCCGTACACGCGCAGCACGCGTGCGAGGTCTCGCTCGTCGTACGTGTTGAGCACGTCGGCCGCGGTCTGGCCCGAGGTCGCGTCCATCCGCATGTCGAGCGGCGCGTCCTGCGCGTACGAGAAGCCGCGCTCGGTCTCGTCGAGCTGGAGCGACGAGACGCCCAGGTCCATGAGCACCGCGTGCACGGCGGGGATGCCGAGCCGGCGCAGCACGTCGCGGATCTCGTCGTACACGGCGTGCACGCCCGTGAAGCGATCGCCGAACGGTGCGAGCCGCTCACCCGCGAGGTCCAGCGCCTGGGTGTCGCGGTCGAGGCCGATGACCCGCACGTGCGGGAACCGGCGCAGCACGCCCTCGGTGTGGCCGCCCATGCCGAGCGTCGAGTCGACCATCACGGCGTCGGCCGGCTCGAGCGCGGGCGCCAACAGCTCGAGGCACCGCTCGAGGAGCACCGGCACGTGCCGGGACGCCGCGTCGCCGACGGGGACCGTCCGGTCGGCGGTCGCGTCGTCCATCGGTCCTCCTTCCGTCGGTCGTGCCGTCTCGTCGGCCTCGTGCTCGTGCGTCCTGCGGTCCTTGCCGTCCTGCTGTGGTTGCTGGTCGAACAGCCCCTCCGCCGTCCGACCAGATCCCCCGCCGTCCCTGCGCCGCCGGGGAAGTGCGGCGCGAAGGTCGGAAGGAGGTCTCGCCGGGCGGACCCGGACCTCGCTCAGCCGGTGGGGAACACCCCCTCGGTGACGTCGGCGTAACCCGCCTCCTGCTCGGCGAGGTACGTCTCCCACGTCGGCAGGTCCCAGATCTCGACGCGGCTGCCCGTGCCGATCACCGCGACGTCCCGGTCGAGTCCCGCGTACTGACGCAGCACCGGCGGGATCGAGACGCGGCCCTGCTTGTCCGGCAGCTCGTCACTCGCGCCGGACAGGAAGACACGCAGGTAGTCGCGCGTCTGCTTGCTCGTCACGGGCGAGAGCCGCAGGTGCTCGTGCATCCGGCGGAACTCGTCCATCGGCAGCAGGAACAGGCAGCGCTCCTGGCCGCGGGTCATGACGAGACCCGAGGCCAGCTGGGGGCGGAACTTGGCCGGGAGGATCAGCCGCCCCTTCTCGTCGAGCCGGGGCGTGTAGGTGCCCAGGAAGGGCAGGCCGGAGCCGAAGACGGCGCTGGTCTCGAGCGACACCAGACCCACCTCCCCGTCCCCGTCCACGGCGCGGCGACTCCCCGCCGCACCACGTGTCCCCACGCTACTCCACTTTCCTCCACCCTCGCCGGTCAGACGCCAAGAAATCACCCATCTGACACACATATCCGCAGGTCAAACACGGTGGAGTGAAGTGGAGGGGTATCTCGGCCATCGCGCCGTGGCGTGTCCGGTCGCACCACCGCGCCGACGGCGCAGATCAGCAAATCCGCAGGTCAACGACGGTTGCACCGTCGTTCGAAGCAGGCGACGACCGTCCGGTGGAGTGAAGTGGAGGACCGAAGGGCACCCGCGAGCGCCCAGGGCACGTACGCTCGTCCCAGACCGCCAAAGGAGGCGCAATGCAGGCCGTACCCACGCCGCCCGAGCTCGACGACCTCGTCGCCACGACCGATCGCATGCAGGCGGCGATCGAACGCGTCGTGACCGGTCGGACCTCGCTCGTGCGCACCACGCTGGCCGTGCTGCTCGCCGAGGGCCACCTGCTGCTCGAGGACGTGCCCGGCGTCGGCAAGACGACGCTCGCCAAGTCGCTCGCCCGCACGATCGACTGTTCGGTGGGCCGGATCCAGTTCACGCCGGACCTGCTGCCGTCCGACCTCACGGGCGTCAACATCTTCCGTCCGCAGACCCACGAGTTCGAGTTCCGTCCCGGACCGGTGTTCGCGCACATCGTCATCGGCGACGAGATCAACCGCGCGTCGCCGAAGACGCAGTCCGCGCTGCTCGAGTGCATGCAGGAGGCTCAGGCCACCGTCGACGGCCGCACCTATGCGCTCCCGCGGCCGTTCCTCGTCGTCGCCACCCAGAACCCGGTCGAGATGGAGGGCACCTACCCGCTCCCCGAGGCGCAGCGCGACCGCTTCATGGCGCGGCTGACGGTCGGCTACCCCAGCATCGAGTCCGAGCTCGACATGCTCGACCTGCAGGAGTCGGCCGACCCGCTCGCGGTGCTGCACCCCGTCACCGACGCCGCCGGCGTGGCCCGGCTGATCGACATGACGCGTCGCCTGTACGCCTCGGCCGCCGTGAAGCGGTACGTGGTCGACCTGGTCACCGCGACGCGCGAGGACCAGGGCCTGCGGCTCGGCGCCTCGCCCCGCGCCGCGATCCAGCTCCTGCGGGCCGCCAAGGGCCTCGCCGCGATGACCGGGCGGGACCACGTCCTGCCCGACGACGTGCAGAGCCTCGCGGTCAGCGTGCTGGCGCACCGCCTGCTGCCGAGCACCGAGTCCCGACTGTCCGGGAGGTCGACCGACGCGATCGTCGCCGACATCGTGGCGCGCGTCGCCGTCCCTGCGCAGTCCGGCGTCGCGCGCGAGCGGCGCGCGTTCGGCTGATGCGTCTGCGGCCCACACCCCGCGGCTGGACTCTCGCCGCCATCGGCGCGTTCATCATGCTCGCGGGCATCGCCATGGGCTCGGTCGAGCTCGCGCGGATCGGCGCGGTCCCGGTGATCCTCGTCGCCGCCGCCGCCGCGTTCGTCGCGTGGCGCGACCCCGGCACCGGTCGGCGAGCCCTGGCGGTGCGCAGGGTGCTCACGCCCAACCCCGTGCACGCCGGTGAACGGCTCCAGGTCGAGGTCGAGATCCGGTCGACGGACCCGTCGTCGCGCGCGCGCCTCGCCGGGCTGCGGTTCGCCGAGCAGGCCGCGACCGAGCTGTCCGCCGGGCGCCCCCTGCGGGCGCGCGTGCAGCGTGCGCCCGGCGTCGTGACCGTGACCTACGGCGTCGATGCGGCACGCCGCGGGCGCTGGCCGCTCGGCCCGCTCGTCGTGACCCGGTCCGACGTGTTCGCCACGGTGGCGGCGACGACGACCTTGGGCGAGCAGGCCGAGGTCACCGTGTGGCCCACGGTCGTGGCGCTCCCCGCGCCGAACGACGTGCTCGTCGGCGAGCCCGACCGCGTCGCCCTCGGCGCACGCTCGCCGTCGACCGACGACTCCTCGTTGCGCGACTACCGCGAGGGCGACGACCTGCGGCGCGTGCACTGGCGCAGCAGCGCGCGCCGCGGCGAGCTGCTCGTGCGCTCCGACGAGCGGGCCGGCATGCGTCCCGTCTCCGTGCTCGTCGACCTGCCGCCGCGGCCCACGCACCTCGAGTGGTCGATCTCGCTCGTCGCGTCGGTCGCGCTCGCCATGCTGGACGCGGGTCACCCCGTCCGGCTGCTCGACGGTGTCGGCGCCCACCTGCGGCCCGTCGGCGTCCCGTACCTGCACACGCGCCACGACGGTGCTCGCGCGGCACTGCTCGACGCGACCGTCGACCTCGAGTCGCCGCGCGGCAGCACCGAGGCGCTCGCGCGGGTCGTCGCCGCGACCCACCTTCTCGAGCACGCCGAGGCCGGCGGCGAGATCGTCATCGGCGTCCTCGGCCCGCTCGGTCCCGGCGCGCGCGCCGCGTTGACGCACGTCGCCGAGGCGGCCCAGGGTTGGGCCATGGTGCGCAGCGACCCGGCCCACCCGAGCGAGGAGCGCGACGCCGAGCACACCGTGCGCGCACTGCGCCGGGCCGGGTGGCGCGCGTGCACCGTGACCCCGGGCGAACCGCTCGTCGACTGCTGGCTGCGTCTGCTGGGGACGGCACGATGACGCCGACCTCGACACCGCCCAGGGGCCTGCGCGCGACGCTCGCGACCGCACTGTGCGCGCTGGCCACGATCACGAGCCTGCACGCCGTCACCAACCTGTTCTCACCTGAGCCGTGGCGTGCGCCGATCGTGCTGCAGGTCCTGTTCGTCGCCGCGGTCGTCGCCGGTGCACGCGCACTCACCGCGTCCGCCTGGGTGCCGTCCGTCGTCGGCGTCGTCGTCGCGTACTTCGTCGTGATCCTGCGTTACGGCGCACCGCCCGGTCGCGCACAGCTCGTGCCCGACCTCGACGCGTGGCGCCGCCTGGTGGCGCTGTGGGGCGACGGCCTGCACCTGATCGACACCGAACGTGTCCCGGTCGACGTCTCGCGGCCGCTCGAGCTCGTGCTCGCCGTGGGCGCACTGCTGGTGTTCCTGGCGGCGGACGCGCTGGCCGTCGCGCTCGGGATGACCGCGTGGGCCGGCCTGCCGTTGGCGGCCATGTGGCTCCCGACGATCACGCTCGGCTACCCCGCCCGCTGGTCAGCGCTGTTCGGGACCGCGTTGTGCTACCTGCTGCTCCTCGCGCTGAGCGTCGCACCACGCGGCACGCGGGACGAGAACAGCTACCGGGCCCGGATCGCGGCCGGCGCAGCGGTCGGCGTCGTCACCGCCGCGCTCGTCCTCGGACCGGTCCTCGCGTCGCTACCCGGCTGGTCGTCGTGGGGGCTGCCGCGGTTCGGTTCCGGTGCCGCCGGGCCGGTCACGCTCAGCACCGACCTCGACCTGCGCGACAACCTGGGGTCCCGCTCGGGTCAGGTGGTCCTGACGTACGTCGTCACGACGCTCAGCGCCGTCGGGGTGCCCGCGGACGCCACCACAGGCCGCATCGAGGTCGGCCTCGAGACGCCGGGTCCGAGCGACGGCGCGACCGGCGCCGTCGTCGTCGAGCCCACGCCGTCGGCCTCCCCCACCGCCGCGACCGCGCGCGTGACCGCAGGCACGCTCGGGCCCCTGCGTGCCTTCACGCTCACGAGCTTCGACGGCCGCGAGTGGAACGCCGACGAGGGTGCGAGCGGCGAGCCGCACGGGTTCACGCCGCAGGAGCTCCTCTCGCCCGACCCCACACGCTTCGGCGGCGTGCCCAGTGCGGCGTACGGCTCGCTCGCGCAGGTCGACGTCGAGATCGGCGTGCTGCAGGACGACCACCTGCCGATCCCGATCTTCGCGCGGTCGGTCGACGTCGACGGCAACTGGTGGTTCGACGCGCTCCGCGATCAGGTGCAGGGCTCCGCCCCGACCTCGCACGGGATGCGCGTCACGTACGTCGCCGAGATCCCCGAGCTCACCGCCGACGAGCTGCGCGCCGCATCGACCGGCACGCCCGACGACCCCGCCGCGCTCGAGGTGCCGGCGACCTCGCACGCCGACGACATCCGCGCCCGTGCTCTCGAGGTCACCGCGGGCGCCTCGTCGCCGTACGAGCAGGCCATGGCGCTGCAGACCTACCTGCGCTCGACGGCGAACTTCACGTACGACACCCGACTCGAGCCGGCCCGCACGGACGACGCGGTGTGGGACTTCCTCGAGTCCCGCACCGGCTACTGCGTGCAGTTCGCGACCGCGATGACGATGATGGCGCGCACGCTCGGTATCCCCGCGCGGGTCGGGGTCGGCTTCCTGCCCGGCAAGAACGAGGACGGCACCTACGTCGTCACGGGTCGCCAGTCGCACGCGTGGCCCGAGCTGAACTTCGAGGGCTACGGCTGGGTGCGGTTCGAGCCGACTCCCGCCGTGCAGTCCGGCCTGCCGCCCGAGTGGAGCAACCCGCTCGCGGGTGCCGGCAACTCCGGGCCCACGGAGCCCGCGCTGCCCACCGCGAACGCCGGGTCCGGTTCGACGAGTGCGCCGCAGTCTCCGGGCGGCAGCACGGCCACCACCTCGGGGGCGGCCTGGCTACCCATCGCGCTCACCGTGCTCCTGGTGCTCGGGATCGGCGCGCTGGCGGTCTGGCTCCTGGCCCGCCGCCGCACCCGTGCGGTCGCCGAGCGCACGCCGGAGCAGGCATGGGTCCGACTCCGTCGGCGGCTCGCGCGTTCGGGGGTCGGCTGGTCCGATGCGACGACGCCTCGCGCGGTCGTCGGCGCCGTGCAGGAGAAGGTCCAGCGCGACGGGCGGGCGGCGCTCGCGCCGGCGGCGGTCGACGCCCTCGCCGGTCTGGCGCGCGACGTCGAGCGCGAGCGTTACGCGCCTACGCCGCCCGAGCCGGTGCCGGGAGCGCTCGACCGGGCCGTCGACGTCGTCGCCGAGGGTGTCGAGTCGGCGATGCGCCGGTCGAGGTTCCGCCGCCGCTGACCGCGCCGGTCGGCCGGCCGAGCGCGCCGTTCGACCGGCCGAGCGTTGCTGCAGACCGGCCGAGCGCGCCGTTCGACCGACTGAGCGCGCCTATCGACCGGCCGAGCGTTGCTGCAGACCGGCCGGGTCACTACCGCCGAAGAGGAGCGGTTCGCTCAGCGGCCGTCTTCGCGGCGGTGGTCCCACCGCTCCTCGAGCCGGTCCATGAAGCCCGGCTTGTGCGCCTTGGGCTGCTTGCCGGAGCGCGGCGCCCGGGCACCCTTCGCGCTCGCTCCCGGGCCGGCGGGACGCACCGTGCCGTCCTCTTCGACGACACCCTGGGGTCCCTCGTGGCTGTGCGGGTTGGCGAACGCGAAAGCGACTGCCGCGAACATCACGACGAAGCCGATCACACCGAGGACGGGCATGCTCTCGGCGGTCCCGAACACGAGCATCAGCAGGCCGACCACCGCACCGAGACCGGCGGCGACGTAGCGACCGACAGACCGCCGTCCGCGGTGCTTGAGCGTGTTCGCGAGCCGAGGGTCGTCAGAGGAGAGCTGTCGCTCCATCTGCTCGAGGACGCGCTGCTCGTACTCGGAGAGTGGCATCCCGACCCCCATGGTCATGTGTGGTGCACCTGTCTGCCCCCAAGGATAGATCCGCCACCTGAATGGTGGAAGTCGAGCCACCCTCCCGTCACTCTTCGGGGGTGGGTCAGCCCACCGCTCCCGTCCGGATGGCGAGGCTCCCGAACCGTTCGCGCACCAGATCCATCGCCAGCTCGGCATCCCGCCGGGACACGGCACCACCGGACCGCTCGGCGTCACCCAGCGCCGCCTCCTCGAGTGTCGGCTGCCGGATCGCGCGCGCGATCGGGCTGAGCCCTTCGACGCGGACGCCGACGAGCCGCACCGGGAGTCCACCGAGGTCCGCTCCCGCCAGCAGGTCCCGGGCGGTCAGGTAGATCTCGCGCCCGACATCCGTCGACGTCGTCAGCGTGCGCGAGCGCGTGAGCGTCCGGAAGTCGGACGTCCGGACCTTCACGCTCACGGTGCGGCCGACCAGGCCACGCGCCCGCAGCCGGGTGGCGCACCGGTCCGCGAGCTCCAGGGCCTTCGCCTGGACCACCGAGAGATCGGCCTGGTCCACCGCGAAGGTCTCCTCGGCACCGATCGAGCGCTCCTCCCGGCCGGGCTGCACCGGACGAGGGTCCCGACCCCAGGCGAGGTCGAACAGGTGCGCGCCGGCAACCTTGCCGACGGCCCGCTGGACCGTTCCCACGTCGGAGGCCGCCAGCTCCGCGACCGTCGTGATGCCCCAGCGCCCGAGCGCCGCCTGCGTGCGCTCCCCGACCCCCCACAACGCGCCGACCGGCAGCGAGTGCAGCAGCTCGAGCGTCGCGGCCCGCGGAACCAGCAGCACACCGTCCGGCTTGGCGAGACCGGAGGCGAGCTTGGCGACGAACTTCGTCGACGCGATCCCGACCGAGCACGTGATGCCGAAGCGGTCGTGCACCCTCCGGCGGATCTGCTCGGCGATGAACGTCGGCGGCCCGATCCGCCGCCGCGCGCCCGCCACGTCGAGGAAGGCCTCGTCGACGCTCACCTGCTCGACCAGAGCCGTGACGTCCCCGAGGACCTCCATCACGCCGACCGAGACCTCGTGGTACGCACGGTGGTCCGGCGGCACGACGATCGCCTGCGGACACGAGCGCAGCGCGCTCGCCATCGGCATCGCGGAGTGCACGCCGAACGCCCGCGCCTCGTACGTCGCCGCGAGGACGACGCCGCGACCGCCGTCGAAGCCGACGATCACCGGACGCCCACGCAGCTGCGGTCGCCGCGCGAGCTCGACCGACGCGAAGAACGCGTCCATGTCGACGTGGAGCACCGAGCAGTCGGCGTCGTCACCGCCCCAGTCCCGCGCCGCGGCTGCTCGGCCGGCGGCGCCGATGGGACCGCGGCTCACGAGGCACGCTCCATGGCCTCCGCGCCGGCCACGACGGCACGCGCGGCGTCCACGAGGTCCTCGGCGGCCTCGAGCGTGCGTTCGGCACGGACGGCGTCGACCTGGTCGAACCGGCCGGCGTCGACCGCCGAGCGCAGCGCGGCCCCGTCGGCGAAGTAGCGCGCGGCGTCCGCGAGCTCGGGCGCGACGACCTCGAGCATCCCCCAGGCCGTCCTCGGCGCCCCGCGACCGGCCGGTGTCCCGCGCGCGGCGACCACGGCGGCGGCCGCGCGCAGACCCGCGAGGTGCGCGTGCCCGAACTGCTCCCACGGTTCGGCGGAGAACTGCGCCGCGACCAGCTCGGCGTCGGCACGCGTCAGCAGCTGCTCCGCACGGGGGGAACCGCCTCCGCGACGCGGACGTCCGGGCGCTGCGGCCGGTCGCCTCGCGCTCGTCGTCGTCACTGCTCGCACCGTCACCACCTCCACCCTCAGTATCGAACAGGCGTTCGATCTCGTCAACCCGTCCGCCGGGCGAGCCGCGCGCACCGTGGCCTACCGTGTGCGCGTGCCCTCCCGACGCACAGGCTCTCAGCGACCACCCACACGGCCGACGCCCGGGTCGCGCACGCGCGGCGGCGGGCGTGCGGCGGCCGGTCCTCGCGACCGGTCGGCCTGGCCCGAGGGCGCCGTGCAGATCCCCACCGGAACCGTCGAGCTGGTCCCCGACCCGGACGATCCCGACGGCGTGACCGTGCTGGTCAACGGCGTGCCGAGCTCCTACCTGGACCTGGCCGACGCGCGCGTCCTCGCGTTCGAGTACATGCAGCAGATGGCGGCGTTCGTCGAGCGGCTGCGCCCCGGGAGCCCGCTCGACGTCGTGCACCTCGGGGCCGCGGGCTGCGCGTTCGCACGCGCGCTCGACGCGCACCGGCCCGGGTCGCGCCAGCTCGCGATCGAGCTCGACCCGACGCTCGCGACGCTCGTACGCGACTGGTTCGGGCTACCGCGTTCACCCGCGCTGCGGATCCGGGCGGGCGACGCGCGCGAACAGCTCGCCGCGCTCCAGGCGGGCAGCGCCGACGTCGTCGTGCGTGACGTGTTCGCGGGCGACCGCACACCCGCGCACGTCACGACGCGCGAGATGGCCGAGGAGGTCGCCCGCGTGCTGCGACCTGGCGGGCTCTACCTGGTGAACTGCGCCGACCGGCCCCCGCTGACGCTCGCGCGCAGCGAGGCCGCGACGCTGTCGGCGGTGTTCGACGACGTCGCGATCGTCGCCGAACCCGCGCTGCTGCGCGGCCGGGGGCACGGCAACGTCGTGCTCGCCGCGAGCGACGACCCGGACCTGCTCGCCGGCGATGCGCTCGCGCGCGACATGCGCAGCCTGCCGGCACCGGCGCGGCTGCTGCACGCGGACGAGCTGCGCACCCTCGTCGGGACCGCGCCCGTCCTGCGCGACCCGGAACGCGAGCACCCCGAGCACGCCGACAGGGCCACCCCGTGAACGGGACGGCCCTGTCGGTGATCGGTCGACCTACGGCCGGGCGAACCCGGCCCGCGGCTCAGAGCGGACGCACCTGCTCGGCCTGCGGGCCCTTGTCGCCCTGCGTGATCTCGAACTCCACGCGCTGACCCTCGTCGAGCGTGCGGTAGCCCTGGGAATCGATCGCGGAGTAGTGGACGAAGACGTCGGCGCCGCCGCCGTCCTGGGCGATGAACCCGTAGCCCTTCTCCGAGTTGAACCACTTGACAGCACCCTGTGCCATGCCTGACATCCCTCGTTCTCCGGCGGGCAGCGCCCACCGTCCGGTGACCGGCGGCGGACCTGCTCCACCGCGGTCCCGGAATCGTCGCACCGGGAGTGTGGCGTACGGCACGTTTTCGATCAGGCTCCGGCCACGCCTTCACAACGATTGGGTAACGCGCCCGACGAGGGCGACGTCCTCACTCGTCGTCGTCGGCGTGCTGCGCAAGGAACCGCTCGAACTGCGCGCCGAGCTCGTCGGCGGTCGGCAGGTCGGCGGACTGCGCGAGCAACGTCGTGCGCCCCGTGGCGCGCGCGAACGCGTCGTACTGCTCCTCGAGCGCCCCGACGAGCGTGCGCACGTCGTCGGACTCCGCGACCTGCCGCTCGATCTCGAGCGTCGCGTCGGTCGCGGCCGCGTCCAGCGCGCCGACGCGCAGGTCGAGGCCCGTCGCACGCTCGACGGCTCGCAGCCCCGCGATCGTCGCCTGCGGGTACTGCGACTGCGCGAGGTAGTGCGGCACGTGCACCGCGAAGCCCATCGCATCACGCCCCTGCTCCCCCAGACGAAGCTCGAGCAGCGCGCTCGCACTCGCCGGGACCTGCACGCGGCCGAACCAGGCGGGCTGGTCGGCGACCAGCTCGGGGCGTGTGCCGTGCGCGGTGACCGACACGGGCCGCGTGTGCGGCAGGCCCATCGGGATGCCGTGCAGACCGACGGTCAGCCGCACGTCGAACCGCTCCACGAGACCGCGGACCGCCGCGACGTATCGCTCCCACTGCACGTCGGGCTCACTGCCGTGCAGCAGCAGGAACGGCTCGCCGCCGTCGTCGTGCACGAGGTCCACCGCGAGGTGCGGTTCGGCGTAGTCGACCCAGGTGGACGCGTCGAACGTCATGGTCGGACGACGCGAGCGGTAGTCGACGAGCTGGTCCGCGTCGAACGTGACCAGGCGACGCACCGGCATCGACTCGATGAGGTGATCGACCGCGAGCTGACCCGCCGAGCCCGCGTCCATGAATCCGCGGACGGCGTGCAGCAGGACCGGGCCGGCCCCGGCCTCCTCGGTCCGCGCGGTCACCTGCGCCGCGACCGTCGGGTCGACGTCGTAGAGGTCCTGGGGGTCGAGCATGCGCGATGAGCTCCTTCGTCGTTCGGCAGCCGTCTCGCACCGTGCAACACCGAGCGGCCCGACGCTCTTCCCCGCCCCGGTCCCCGCCGCGGTCCCCCGCCTCAGTCCCCGCCCCCGCCTCGGTCCCGGTCCCCGTCGCCGACCGGGCAGCCCTAGTGGGACGGCAGCCGGACGACCTCGACGAAGAACTCGTCGATCTGGCGCACCACCCGGATGAACGCGTCGAAGTCGACCGGCTTGGTGACGTAGGCGTTGGCGTGCAGCGAATAGCTGCGCACGACGTCCTCCTCCGCCTCGGAGGTCGTCAGCACGACGACGGGGATGGTGCGCAGCAGCTCGTCGGCCTTGAGCTCCTGCAGCACCTCGCGACCGTCCATGCGCGGCAGGTTGAGGTCGAGCAGGATCAGGTCGGGCGTCGTCGCGTCCGCGTGCTCGCCCTCCTTGCGCAGGTAGGCCAGTGCGCTGACGCCGTCGGAGACGACCGTGAGGCGGTTGTGCACCTTGTTGTACTCGAACGCCTCCTGCGTCATGAGGACGTCGCCGGGGTCGTCCTCCACGAGCAGGACGTCGATGGTCTTGCGGTCGTTCGGCACCGTCGGTGCTCCTTCCCGAGGCTCACGCCACCGTTCGTCAGGATGGTAGGTCGGCGGGCAGCGTCCAGCAGAGGCACGTGCCGATGCCGTCGTCGGGCTGCTCGATCCAGATGCGGCCCCCGTGGAACTCGACGATCTTCTTGCACAGTGCGAGCCCGATGCCGGTGCCCTCGTAGACGTCCTTCGCGTGCAGCCGCTGGAAGATGACGAACACGCGCTCGGCGTAGCGCGCGTCGATCCCGATCCCGTTGTCCCGGCACGTGAAGGTCCACTCGTCGCCGGTCCGCCTCGCGGAGACGTGCACGACCGGGGCGCGATCGTCGGAGCGGAACTTCAGCGCGTTCCCGATCAGGTTGGCGAGCAGCTGCACGACGAGGGGCTCCTCGGCGCGCACGCGGGGCAGCACGTCGGCGGACACCACGGCACCCGACTCCGCGACGCGCTCCGAGAGCTGGTCGACCGCGGCGGCGAACGCACGGTCGAGGTCGACCGTCGTGACCTCGCCGCCGACGCGGCCGACCCGGGAGAATCCCAGCAAGTCCGCGATGAGCTGCTGCATCCGTCTGGCGCCGTCGACCGCGAAGTCGATGTACTGGTCCGCGCGCTCGTCGAGCTGACCGCCGTACCGCTTGCGCAGGAGCTGCGTGAAGCTCGCCACCTTGCGCAGCGGCTCCTGCAGGTCGTGCGACGCGACGTACGCGAACTGCTCGAGATCGCGGTTCGAGCGACGCAGCTCCTCGGCCTGCTCGAGCAGCGCCGAGTGCGCGCCCTCGACCTCGGCGCGCGCGGCCTCGACCGCCTGCACCTGCTCGACGAGCGTCGTGCGCATCAGCTCGATGTCGCGCCCCAGGTCGGCGATCTCGCTCGGTCCGACGGCCTCGACCGGGTGGGTGAGGTCCCCGGACGCGACCGCGCGCGAGTCGGCGCCTAGCCGACCGATCGGGTCGACGACCCAGCGCCGCAGCGCGACAGCCACCGACCCGGCCAAGACGATCACGACGAGACCGAGCAGTGCGACCAGCGCGGTCGCCTCCCGGGTGAGCACGGCGAGCTCGTCCGCCGTCGCGTCACGCACCTGCCCCAGCTCCGCGATGAAGGCCTCCACGTCTGCCCGCACGCCGTCGAAGAGCGCCTGGCCCTGCGCGATCTGATCCGGTGTCAACGACCCCGTGCCCTGCTCCTGGACCTGCGCGACGAGCGGCGTCGCGTAGTCGTCGAACCACGCCTGCGCGGAGGCCGTCGCGGTCGCCGCGGTCGTCGTCAGGTCGGGCTCGTCGACGACGTCCGCCAGGTCGGCCGCGATGTCGTCGAACGGCACACCCGCCGCGAGCGCCGCCTCGTACGGGGCGAGGGTCTGCGGGTCGCCGGTGAGGGCGTAGCCGCGGACCGCGGTCTCGGCGTCGACGAGCGAGAGGTAGCCGACGTTGGCCGCCCGTGTGGCGTCGAACAGGTCCTGCGTGACGAGCTCCTGACGCTCGACGAGCCGCGAGAACACGATGCCGGCGACGAGCAGGACGACGCCGAGCGTCACGCCCACCGCGCCCAGCAGCAGGAACAGACGTCGCCGCAGCGATCCGGCCGGGCCCCAGCCGAGCCGCCCGCTCACGTCCGCCTCACCGACGGCTCCCGACGAGCACGAGCGCCGCGTCGTCGACGAGGTCGCCGCCGTGCAGGCGCCGCACGTCCTCGATCACCCGCTCGACGAGCCCGTCGGCGCCGCCCGCGTCCCACGCGGCGTCGACCACCGCGCGCAGCCCCGCCTTCTCGAGGCGGCCGCCCGCCTCGACCGTCGCCTCGAGCAGGCCGTCCGTGTACATCAGCAGGTGCCACCGCTCGGCCAGCTCGAGGCGCAGGGGGTGCCACCCTCCCGTGACGGGGATACCGAGCGCACGGCCGCGCAGGTGGGTCGGCGCGGTCACCGCGGGCGGTCCGACGACGAACGGCACGGGATGCCCCGCGAGATACAGGTCGACGCTGCGCCGGTCCGGTGCGATCTCGAGCATCGCGGCGGTGGTGAAGATCTCCGACCGTGGCCGTTCGCTGACCAGGACCCGCTCGACGAGCTCGAACAGGTCCGCGGTCGCGACGCCGGCCAGCAGGAGCGTGCGCCACGCCGTGCGCAGCGTCGCCCCCAGCGCCGCCTCGTCGGGACCGTGTCCGCACACGTCGCCCACCAGCGCGAGGACGGTGCCGTCGGGACGTTCCACCACGTCGTAGAAGTCGCCGCCGAGCACGCCGGCCCGACCCGCGCGGTACCCCACCTGGACCTCGAGCGCGTCGTCGCGCACCGCGGGCCGCGGCAGCAGGGCGCGCTCGAACCTGTTGGCCTCCTGCGCCTGCACGACCGAGCGGAACAGCGCGCGGTCGGTCTCCTCGAGCCGACGACGCTGCACGGCGTAGCGCACCGCACGCGCGAGCCGCGCGCCGTCGACGTCGTCCTTGACGAGGTAGTCCTGTGCGCCGGCCGCGACCGCCGCGAGCCCGTCCCCGCTCGCGAGCCCCGTCAGCACGACGACCGCGGGCGCGCCCGCCGCGAGCAGCAGCTCGAGGGCCGGCAGGCCCTGCGCATCGGGCAGGCCGAGGTCGAGCAGCACGCAGTCGACGTCGAGCTGTTCGACCGCCTCGTCGAGCGTGCGCGCGAACGTGAGCGTGACGTCGATGTCGGCGTCGTCGAGGTGCTCGGAGACCAGCAGGGCGTCGCCCGGGTCGTCCTCGACGACGAGCAGGCGGATCGGACCGTCGATGTCGGCACCGCTCGCGTCGCGCGCCGTCGTCCGCCGCTGCTGCGTTCCGGCGGCCTCCACGGTCAACGGGTCGGTCACCGGGACTCCTGTCTGCTCCGCCCCTGCCGGACTACGCGCAGACTACGACGTCAGCGGCCTGCGCACGCGCCGGACGGCGGCGACGACGACCGCAGCCGACGGGTAGAGTGGACGGCCGCCGTGCCGGGCCGTCCCGGCAGGTTCACCGACGGACGGGAGAGGCGCGGCGTGGCAGGCATCGACTCCGAGCTCGCGGCCGAGCAGGCGGCCGTCGACGTCGCCTACGGCCGCCTCGACGAGCTGCGCGCGAGCACGCGCGCCCGCCTCGCGGAGGTCCGTCGCTCACGCTCCGGCGGCACGCCGCAGAACCGCAGCGAGCGCGACGCGTTCGCGACGCTGTACGAGGACCGTGCGGCCCGGCTCGAGCAGGTCGAGGAGCGTCTCGTGTTCGGCCGCCTCGACCTCGACGACGACGGTCGGCGCTACATCGGCCGGATCGGGCTCACGGACGACGGCCAGACTCCCCTGCTGACCGACTGGCGGGCGCCCGCCGCGCAGGCGTTCTACCGCGCGACGGCGGCCCACCCGGACGGCGTGCGCCGGCGCCGGCACATCGTGCTGCGCGGCCGTGCCGTGACCGGACTCGAGGACGAGGTGCTCGACCTGGACCTCCTCGAGGGCGACCCCGACGAGCTGAGCGGCCTGTCCGGCGAGGGCGCGCTGCTCGCCGGTCTGCGCGCGGGCCGCACCGGGCGGATGGGTGACATCGTCGCGACGATCCAGGCGGAGCAGGATGCGATCATCCGCTCCGGGCTCGAGGGCGCGCTCGTCGTGCAGGGTGGTCCCGGCACGGGCAAGACCGCGGTCGCGCTGCACCGCGCGGCCTACCTGCTGTACGCGCACCGCCGCCTCCTGGAGCGTTCGGGCGTCCTGCTCGTCGGACCCAGCTCCACGTTCCTGCGCTACATCGACCAGGTCCTGCCGTCGCTCGGCGAGACGGGGGTCGTGACGACGACGGTCGCCGACCTCGTGCCGGGTGTGGTGGCCGACGGGACCGAGCCCGACGCCGTCGCCGAGATCAAGGGGCGCGGGGTGATGGCCGCCGTCATCGGACGCGCCGTGCGCGACAGGCAGCGCATCCCGGCCGAGCCGGTCGAGCTGCGCGTCGACGGTCGTCGGATCGTGATCCGGCCCGACGACGTCGCCCAGGCGATCGCGCGCGCCCGCCGCCTGCACCGTCCGCACAACCAGGCGCGCGTGACGTTCGTGCGCGACATGCTCTCGAGGCTCGCCGGGCAGTACGTCGCGCAGCTCGGGTTCGACGTGCCGTCCGACGAGCGCAGCGAGATCGTCGAGGAGCTGCGCACCACGCGCGAGGTCCGGATCGCGCTCAACCTCGCGTGGATGCCGCTCACGCCGCAGGGCCTGCTGCGCGACCTGTACGCCAAGCCGTACCGCCTCGCGTCGGCCGCACCGCAGCTCTCCGAGCGGGACCGCGCGCTGCTGGTGCGCGCGCCGGACGCGCCGTTCACGCCCGCAGACGTGCCGCTGCTCGACGAGGCCGCCGAGCTGCTCGGCGAGGACGACCAGGCCGCCCGCGCGCAGGAGCGCGTCGCCGCCAAGGCGCGCGAGCGCGAGGTCGCCTACGCACGCCAGGTGCTCGCGTCGACCGGCGGCGACGCGCTGGTCTCGGCCGAGCTGCTCGCAGACCGGTTCGCCGCGGGTGGATCCTCGCTCACCGCGGCCGAACGGGCCGCCGCCGACCGGACCTGGACCTACGGGCACGTCGTCGTCGACGAGGCCCAGGAGCTGTCCGCGATGGCCTGGCGTGCGCTGCTGCGCCGCGTCCCGACGAGGTCGCTCACGATCGTCGGTGACGTCGCGCAGACCTCGACGCGGGCCGGGGCGCGCTCGTGGGCCGGGATGCTCGACCCGGTGCTGCGAGGGTCGTGGCGGCTCGCCGAGCTCACGGTGAACTACCGCACGCCGCGCGCGGTCGCGGACGTCGCGGGCCGGGTCGCGGCCGCGGCCGGGCTGCCGACCTCGCCGCTCGTCTCGGCGCGTGAGGTGCCCGACGCGCTCGTCGTCGAACGGGTCGAGGCGCAGCGTGTCGCGGCGCGCGCGATCGAGGTCGCGCGCGAGGCGGTCGTCCGGGTGCGCGACGAGGAGGGCGCGGGCCGCGTCGCGGTCGTGGCCGACGACGACGCGCTCGAAGCCCTGCGCCAGGCGGCTGCCGACGCGGACGTCACGTTCGGGCGCGGGCTCGACGACCCGCTCGTCCTGCTCGGCGCGCGGGCCACGAAGGGGCTCGAGTTCGACGTCGTCGTGCTCGTCGAACCCGCGCAGGTGCTGGCCAGGGCGGCGGGCGACCTGTACGTCGCGGCGACGCGGCCCACGCGCGCCCTGCACGTCGTGCATGCCCGCGACCTGCCCCCGGGGTTCGAGGCCTGATCCGTCCTCGGTACCCGGCCGCGGGAGCTGTCCGCAGGACGGACGTCCGTGGTCCCGGGACTCGGACAGGCGCACCATGTGCCCGTGCCCAAGGCCCTGCTGCTCGAGAACCTCCATCCCCAGGCCCGCGCGATCCTCGAGACCGCCGGGTTCGACGTGACGACCCGTACCGGTGCACTCGACGAGCCCGAGCTCGTCGAGGCGCTCGAGGGCGTCCACCTGCTCGGTATCCGGTCCAAGACCCACGTCACGGCCCAGGTGCTCGCCGCCGCGCCCGACCTGGTGACCGTCGGCGCGTTCTGCATCGGCACCAACCAGATCGACCTGCGCGCCGCGGCCTCGCACGGCATCGCGACGTTCAACGCGCCGTTCTCGAACACCCGCTCGGTGGTCGAGATCGCGATCGCCGACATCATCGCGCTCACGCGTCGCCTCACCGTCTTCGACAAGGAGATGCACCAGGGCACGTGGAACAAGTCCGCGACCGGCGCGCACGAGGTGCGCGGTCGCACGCTCGGCATCATCGGCTACGGCAACATCGGCACCCAGCTCTCGGTGCTCGCCGAGAACCTCGGCATGTCCGTGATCTTCTACGACGCCGCGGAGAAGCTCGCGCTCGGAAACGCGCGGCGCGCCGCCTCGCTCGACGAGCTGCTGGCCGGCTCCGACATCGTCACGCTGCACGTCGACGGCCGCCCCGGCAACGCCGGCTTCTTCGGCGCGGCGCAGATCGCCCGCATGCGGCCCGGCGCCCTGCTGCTCAACCTGTCCCGCGGGTTCGTCGTCGACCCCGCGGCGGTGCGGGACGCGATCGTCTCCGGCCACCTGTCCGGTGCCGCGATCGACGTCTTCCCGACCGAGCCCAAGCGCAAGGGCGACCCGTTCGTCTCCGAGCTGCAGGGCCTGCCCAACGTCATCCTCACGCCGCACACCGGCGGGTCGACCGAGGAGGCGCAGGAGGCCATCGGGCAGTTCGTCGCCAACAAGCTCCGCGACTACCTCGCGACCGGCTCGACGACGCTGTCGGTGAACCTGCCGAACGTCGCCCTCGACCAGCCGCCCGGCGTGCACCGGCTCGCCTACCTGCACCACAACGTCCCCGGGGTCCTCGCGGCCGTGAACGCGATGCTCGCCGAGCACGGCGTCAACATCGAGGGTCAGCTCCTCGCGACGCGTGGCGAGATCGGCTACGTGGTCACGGACGCCGGCTCCCCCGTCAACGACGAGCTGGTCACCGCTCTGCGCGCCCAGCCCGAGGCGATCCGGCTGCGCCTGCTGTCCTGACCGACCCGGCCCGATCTGGTAGGCGGCTACCGTTCGACCGATACCCGGTCACGCTCGACCTGACGATCCCGGCGGAACCCGCGCCCACGCCCGTCCCGCACACCGTGACCATCACGTTCCTGCAGGGCGCGGGGCTCGCGAACGTGACCCGTCCGCTCCGGCGCGGTCAGGAGGTCAGAGACGGTCGGGTCAGGAGGAGCCGGACTTGCGCTGGAACCGGCGCTGCGACGGTCCGGCGGTCTCCGAACCGTGCACCTGGCCGGTGTTGGACTTCGAGTCGGCCGTGCGATGCCCCGCGGACTTCTTGCGCTCGAGCGCCTCGCGGAACTTCGCCTTCGCGTCCTCGTCGACCGTGGGCTTGCTCTCGTCCTGCGCCATCGCCAGGTCCTCCTCGTCGTTGCGTACCCCCACCCTGTCCGACGAGCGCGCCCGGCGCCAACCCGATACCGGTCAGGTTCCCGTCGGCAGGTGGGTGCCCCACCACCGCAGCACGTGCTCGAAGCGCTGCAGCCGGTGCAGGGGACGGCCCGAACGCGTGAGCTCGTGCCCCTCGCCCGGGAAGAGCAGCAGCTCGGCGGGCACCCCGCGACGACGCAGCTCGACGAACCACCGCTGCCCCTGCTCGACCGGGCAGCGCCAGTCCTGCTCGGAGTGGATGACGAGCGTCGGCGTGCGCACGCTGCCCACGTGCGCCATCGGCGACTGCGCGGCGACCCGCGCCGCGCCCGCCTCGTCGGCACCGTCCCCGAGGTACTCCAGCCCGAAGAACCACCCGATATCGCTGGACCCGACGAAGCTGACCGGGTCGAGGAAGCCCCGTTCGACCACCGCGGCCGCGAACCGGTCCGTCCGGGTGGTCAACCAGGCCGTGAGGTAGCCGCCGTACGACCCGCCCATCACCCCGACGCGGGCGGGGTCGAGCGAAGGGTCGCCGAGCGCCTCGTCGAGCAGCGCGAGCACGTCGTCGGCGTCGACCGTCCCGAACGCCCCACGGATCGCCGCGCCGTGCGCATGCCCGCGGCCCGAGCTGCCGCGCGGGTTGCCGTGCACCACCGCGTAGCCCGCCGCGGCGAGCACCTGCACCTCGTCGAACAGCGCGTGCGTGTACTGCCCGAACGGCCCGCCGTGGATCATGAGGATCGTCGGGTACGGGCCGTCGCCGTGCACACCCGCGTCCGGCAGCGTCAGCCAGCCCTCGACCCGGTACCCGTCGGGTGCGTGCGCGACAAGCGGCGCAGGCAGCCGGAGACGGCCGGTCGCCCGCAGCGGGGCGGACAGGTCGGTCACACGCCGTGGCGCCCTCGCCCCGACGCTCCCGGAGGTGGGGTCGAGCACCACGAGGTCGCCCGACGAGTCCGCCCGGGCGACCGCCGCGACCACCCGGCCTCCCCCCGCGTCCGCACCGAGGACCACGCTGTCGCCGTCGACGAGGTCGACGAGACCGTCCGGCCCGAGCCTGGACAGGTGCACGGCTCCGGAGCGCTGCGGCGCCACGACCGGGGCCCCGTCGACCTCGAGCAGCACGCCCGGGTCCAGGTCCACCGACTCCGCGTCCGTGAGCCGGGTCGCCGGGCCGAGCGGCCGACCCGCCGCGTCGACGCGCACCTCCCACAGGCCTGTCGTCGCCGCCACGAAGTCCCGCCCCGAGGGCCCCACGTCGCTTGCCAGCAACCAGACGCGCGTACCGTCCTCGGCGACGCGGACCGCCTCGATGCTGAGCGTGGACCCCGCGTCGGCGTCCGTGACAGGCAGCAGCCCGCCTGCTTCGACCCCGCCCGCCTGGGCCGAGCCCCCGTCGACGCCTGTGACTCCTCCTTGCGCGCTCGCTCCTTCGCCGACCGGGACGACCACGACGTCGTTGCGCAGGTCCCGCTCGCGATCGGTGTGTCGCGCCGCGATCGCGACGAGTGCGTCGCCGGTCGGGAGCCAGGCGAACGCGGACACGTCCAGGCCGGCCGGACTCACCGCGACCGCCGTTCGCGTCGGCGCCGTGTCCGGGACGGTGGCGAGGATCGGGGCCGGGTCCTGCGCGTCGGCATCGGGCAGGTCGACGACATGGACGCGCCGGGGCCGGTCGCGCGTGAAGCCGACCCCGTCGCCGCGGTACTGCAGCTCGGTGATCAGCCGCGGCGGTTCCGCGGCGGGGTCGCCGCCGGGCAGGTAGCGGCCCGCCTCGGCCTCCCGCGCGAGGAACGCGACCCGGCGACCGTCGGGCGAGACCGCCGGCGCCGAAGCTCCCAGCGGCGCGTCGCTCAGGACCAGGGGCTCGCCGCCGCACGGCTCGACCGCGTGCACCTGCGCCCGCCCGCCCCGCTCGGCGCGACAGAACACGACCCATCGCCCGTCGGGCGAGACGGCCGGTGCGGTGTCCCGGTGCCCGCGCGTCAGCGGACGGACCGGGCCGTCGTCGAGCGGTACCCGCCAGAGTCGGCCGACGTACTCGTCGCAGTCGCGGTCGGGTCGCAGCACCGACACGATCGCGGCGGAGCCGTCGGGCAGGACCGCGGGACGGCCGGGGGTCTGGAGCAGGAAGACGTCGTCGGGGTGCACCCGACGATCTCACCCGAGTCGGTGGCGTCAGGCAACCGAGACCGGCGTCGAGCCCTCGCTCTCGTCAGGTCCGCCCGCGGCCGAACCCTCGGGCACGACGTCGCCGGAGTCGCGCCCTTCGCGCTCCGCGCGCAGCACCGTGATCGCCGCCTCGAAGTCCTCGAGCGACTCGAAGGCCTGATAGACGCTCGCGAACCGCAGGTACGCGACCTCGTCGAGCTCGCGCAACGGGCCGAGGATCGCCAGGCCGATCTCGTACGCGTCGATCTCGGCCGAACCCGATGCGCGCAGCGTCTCCTCGACCTTCTGGGCGAGCAGTGCCAGATCGTCCTCGCTGACCGGCCGCCCCTGGCAGGCCTTGCGCACGCCGCCGGCGATCTTCTCCCGGCTGAACGGTTCGGTCGCACCGGAGCGCTTCACCACCGACAGGCTCGTCGTCTCGACCGTGGTGAACCGCCGGTGGCAGGACGGGCACTGACGACGCCGGCGGATCGAGGCACCGTCGTCCGAGGTGCGAGAGTCGACCACCCTCGAGTCGGGGTGACGACAGAACGGGCAGTGCACGGGTCCTCCGGTCGGCCACAGGGGCACCTCGACCGCCCGGGAACTCCGCGCGGCTCCCCGCGACCGTAGGGGCCCGGACGACCGCTTCGCAAGGACCCCTCACGAGGGGGTTGCACAACCGCGGGCCGTTCACTAGGTTAGCCTTACCTCACAGAGCGGGCTGGGGGGCTCAGCAGTGAGGCGCGGGGGGCTGACGTGTCAGTCACGTCGCCGGGGTTGTCATGATCCCGCACACCCGCAGCACCCGCGTGACCGAGGCGAGTCGGGCACGCGCAGGGACGGGGCGTCCCGGGTGGGGGCGGTCGCATCGAGCGGCCGCCCCCACCACCGTCTGGCGTGCTTCCTCGGCTCAGGCGCCTTCCTCAGCTCAGGCGCCTTCCTCGGCTCAGGCGCCCGGGACCTTCAGCGTCTCGCCCGCCATGACCTGCGGGCCCGAGAGCCCGTTGAGCCGCACGAGCGCGTCCACGGCGTCCTGCGTGCTCTCCCCGTCGGCGCGCACGCCCGCGGCGATCTGCCACAGAGTCTCGCCGGGCGCGACGACGTGCTCGACGTACCCGGAGCCGACGGCCTCGTCCGCGGCGGCGCGGGTCCCGAGCACGAACGCGCCGGCCAGCAGCGCGAGCGCGAGCAGCGCCACGACGACGCGCCCGCGCCACGTCAGGTGCATCGGGCCGCCGGAGCCCACGCGCGGCTCACCGGGCACGACGTCGACCCGCGGCCGCGTCGACGCGCGCCGCGCCTCCACCCGCGCACCACGCAGGACCTGCCCCGTGGGAGCCATCGTCATCGCGCTCATCGTCGTCTCCTGTCTCCGGTCCCGAGCCGAGCTCGGAACCAACCGTCCGCCGTTCGTCGCACTGCTGTACGTCGTACTGCCGCTCGCCACTTCGCTGTTCGTCGCAGACCACCAGTCGAACGCGCGTATGTCATACACCTGTTCGTCATACGTCTGTACGATGTCTACCAGACGGGTCCGACACGCGTCCAGACACACCTCGAACAGATGTTTGAGTTCGTGCCGACGGCTGCGTAGGCTCACCGTCGAGGCACAAGCGCACCACCGACCACTGACACGGCCGCCGCCGGCGGCCCGCGGAGGTCGTGGAGCGGCAGGCAGAGGCGGCTCAGCCGCCCGGAGCGGGAGGTGGCGTGATGGCGCAGACAGGCGGCGGCGGGCACGATCAGGGCGGCGCGACCGTCCACGAGCTCCCGGACTCCCCCGCCGGATCCGACGGCCTCACGCCCCGGCAGCGGCTCGTGCTCCAGACCATCCGCACGTCGGTCGAGAGCCGCGGCTACCCGCCGAGCATGCGGGAGATCGGTGAGGCGGTCGGCCTGACCAGCCCGTCGAGCGTCAAGCACCAGCTGATGGCGCTCGAGCGCAAGGGCTACCTGCGGCGCGACCCGAAGCGGCCGCGCGCGATCGAGGTCGTTCACCCGGACGACTCGCGCAGCGTCGCCCCGTGGTCCGCGACGGACGACCACGCCGACGACATCGACCGCGACTCGATGCCGGCGCCGTCCTACGTCCCGGTGGTCGGACGGATCGCCGCGGGTGGTCCGATCCTCGCGGAGCAGGTCGTCGAGGACGTGTTCCCGCTGCCGCGCCAGCTCGTCGGGGACGGCGAGCTGTTCCTGCTCAAGGTCGCGGGCGACTCGATGATCGACGCCGCGATCTGTGACGGCGACTGGGTCGTGGTCCGGCGCCAGCCCGTGGCCGAGAACGGCGAGATCGTCGCCGCGATGATCGACGGCGAGGCCACCGTCAAGACGCTGCGGCGCAAGGACGGGCACGTGTGGCTCCTGCCGCACAACGCCGCGTACGCGCCCATCCCCGGCGACGACGCCACGATCCTCGGACGCGTGGTCAGCGTGCTGCGCAGCCTCTGACCGGCACGCGACTGCTGATCGCACGAATGCTGATCGCACGACAGCTGATCGACACCACTGCTGATCGACACGACGACGCGCCGCCCGCACCCGTCAGGGTGAGGGCCGCGCGTCGTTCGTCGGGCAGCGCGGGGTACGAGCCGGCTAGAAGCCGAACTGGCGCGCCACGGCCTTCAACCGCACGGCCGAGGCGCGCAGACCCGCGAGCTCGTCGACCGACATCGGCGTCCGCATCCGCGCGCCCGCACCGTGCGCTCCGACGATCGTCGGGACCGAGAGGCACACGTCGTCGATGCCGTAGTAGTTCTCGAGCAGCGTCGAGACGGGCAGGATGTTCTGCTCGTCCTTGAGCACCGCCTCGATGATGCGCGAACCGGCGAGCGCGATCGCGTAGTTCGTCGCGCCCTTGCCCTCGATGATCTTGTAGGCCGACTCGACGACCTCGTGCGCGATGCGGTCGCGGACCTCCTGCGTGAGCGGACCGGTGCCTGCCTGGCCCTCCCACTCGAGCAACGGCACGGCGCCGATCGACGCCGAGCTCCACAGCGGCAGCTCGGAGTCGCCGTGCTCGCCCGCGATGTACCCGTGCACGCTCTGGACCGCGACGCCGGTGTACTGCCCGATGAGGTAGCGCAGCCGCGACGAGTCGAGCACGGTGCCCGAGCCGAAGAGCTGGTTGGAGGGCAGCCCGGAGATCTTCAGCGCGGCGTAGGTGACGACGTCGACCGGGTTGGTCACCATCACGTAGACGGCGTGCGGCGCGACCTCGACGAGCTGCGGCAGCACCTTGCGGACGAGCCCGATCGTCCCCTCCGCGAGGTCCAGCCGGGACTGGCCGGGCTTCTGCTTGGCACCCGCCGTGAACATGATGATGTCCGCGTCGGCGCACACCTCGATCTCGTCGGACCCGACGACCTCCGCCATCTGCATGAACTGGATGCCGTGGCCGAGGTCGAGCGCCTCTGCCTCGACCTTCGCCTTGTTGACGTCGTACAGCGCGACCGAGCGCGCCGCGCCGCGCATGAGCGCCGCGTAGGCCATCGTCGAGCCGACGGCACCCGCGCCGACGATCGCGAGCTTCGACGGACGCCGCACCGGCCGTTCGTTGGTCGTCTGCTCCTGCCGGTCGCCGTCGGCCTGGTCGCCGCTGTCACTCATCTGTGTCTCCCCGTCGTCGGCCGTGCTCGTGCGTGCCGTGCTCGTGCGTGCCGTGCTCGTGCGTGCCGTGCTCGTGCGGTGGTCAGGCTAGCCGCTCAGGAGTCCCGCAGCCGCGCGAGGGCGGCCAGGACGACGTCGCGGTCGTCCGTCCGCCAGAAGGGCGGCATGGAGCGCGCGAGGAAGTCGCCGTAGCGCGCGGTGGCGAGGCGCGGGTCGAGCACCGCGACGACGCCGCGGTCGTCCAGACCACGCACGAGGCGACCCGCGCCCTGCGCGAGCAGCAGCGCGGCGTGTGCGGCGGAGACCGCCATGAAACCGTTCCCGCCGGCGGCGGCGACCGCCTCGGACCGGGCCGAGCGCACCGGGTCGTCCGGCCGAGGGAACGGGATGCGGTCGATCAGCACCAGCCGGCACGCCCGGCCCGGGACGTCGACGCCCTGCCACAGCGACAGCGTCCCGAACAGGCACGTCGGCTCGTCTGCGGCGAACTGCCCGACGAGCGTCGGGAGCTGGTCGTCGCCCTGCAGCAGCACCGGCACATCGAGCCGTTCCCGCATCGCCTCGGCCGCGGCCGTCGCGGCACGCCGCGAGGAGAACAGCCCGAGCGTGGCACCGCCCGATGCGCGCACGAGCGCCTCGATCTCGTCGAGCTGGGCGTCGGTCGCGGGTTCGCGGCCCGGTGGCGGCAGCCGGCGCGCGACGTAGCAGATCCCCTGCCGGGGGTAGTCGAACGGGCTCCCCACGTCCAGTCCGTGCCACGGCGCGGTCGCCGGTTCGGGCCGATCGGGCTGCGGCGGCGGAAGTGCCGTCCCGGCCGCCTCGGGCGGCGCCGCGTGGTCGGGTCCGGGCAGGCTCGTCGGACCCTCGGGCTCCGCGTCGGGCCGGCGTGTCAGACCGAGCGTGCGCGCCAGCGGCTCGAACGACCCGCCGAGGGCGAGCGTGGCCGAGGTCAGGACGCCCGAACGACCGGCGAGCAGGTGAGTGCGGATCAGCCCGTTGACTGCCAGCGGCGCGGCGTGCAGGCGCGTCTGGATCGCGCCGGAACGGTCCTCGCCCCGCTCGCACCACAGCACCGACCGCGCAAGGTCCTCAGGGTCGGCGGTCATCCGCTCGGCCGTCTCGAACAGCGTGAGCACGGCCGAGACCGCCATCTGACGGCCGCCGTCCGGCGCCGGCTTGTCCGCACCGCCCGCCGTCGGACGCAGGAGCGACATGAGGGTTCGTGCGGCGTCGCGCACCGCCGCGGCCGCGTCGTGCACAGCGGGCGGCAGTCCCGCCGCGAACCGGCCCTCGGGCAGTGCCACGAGGGCCACCGCCAGCGCGTCGCCCGCGGCCTCGAGGTCGCTCGACGGCACGCCACCGTGGCGCCGGGCGAGCCGCGCGGCGTGCTGGACGGTGCCGAACGACAGCTCCGCGGTCGCCTGCGCGGTCACTCTGTCGGCGAGCTCGTGCGCCTCGTCGACGACGAGGACCTCGTGCTCCGGGAGCACGCCGGGCGACCCCGATGCGGCGATCCCGAGCATCGCGTGGTTCGTCACGACGACGTCGGCGCTGCGCGAGCGCGCCCGCGCATGCTCCGGGAAGCACTCGGTGACGAGCGGGCACTTCTGACCGAGGCACTCCATCGACATCACCGAGACCTGCCGCCACGCGCGGTCGGTCACGCCGGGCACCAGGTCGTCGCGGTCGCCCGTCTCGGTCTCGATCGCCCACGCGCGCACCCGCAGCACCTGCTCGCCGAGCGACTCGCGGCGGTCGCCCGCCGCACCGGCCGTCGGCGGGTGCTCCGCCGCGCCCGCCGGCTCGCCGACCTCGAACAACGTGCCCTGCTCGTCCGCGGGGTAACCACCCTCGACCTTGTGCTTGCAGAGGTAGTTGTGCCAGCCCTTGAGGAGCGCCACCTCGGGGCGACGCGGCAACCGCGGGGCGAGCGCGTCGGCGACGATCGGCAGGTCGCGTGTCAGGACCTGGCGCTGCAGCGCGAGCGTCGCCGTGGACACGACGACCCGCTCGTCGGTCAGCACCGCGTGCCGCACGGCGGGCACGAGGTAGCCGAGCGACTTGCCCGTACCGGTCCCCGCCTGCACCAGCAGGTGCTCGCCGGCCTCGATGCTGTGCGCGACGGCGCGCGCCATCTCGTGCTGCCCGTCGCGGCGGGCGCCGCCGAGCGCGCCGACGGCCAGGTCGAGCAGTTCGTCGACCGTCGGGTCGTCCCCCCGCGTCGGGGTGGTCGCCCCGGTAGCCGCGGGCGCGGGTGCTTCCGCCACGCGCGTCAGGCGTGACGCACGGCGACCGCGTCGAGCTCGGCCGCGAGCGCGCTGTCGACGCGCGCGCGCAGCGCCGTCCCGTCGGCCGTGTGCTCCTCGCGCTCGATGTCGCCGGCCTCGTGCGCACGGCTCACCAGGTCACCCCGGTGGTACGGCACGACGAGGTCGACCAGGACGCCCGGGCGCGGCAGCAGGTCGGCGACCAGCGCCTGCAGCTCCTCGATGCCCTCGCCCGAGTGCGCGGAGACCACGATCGAGTGCACCTCGCGCGAACGCAGGCGCGCGATCGCCTCCTCGGTCGCGAGATCGGCCTTGTTCAGCACGATCACCTCGGGCACGTCCATCGCCCCGGGGATGTCGGCGAACACATGCCGCACCGCGGCGATCTGTCCCTCCGGATCGGGGTGCGAGGCGTCCACGATGTGCAGGATCAGGTCGGCGTCGGCGACCTCCTCGAGCGTCGAACGGAACGCCTCGACGAGCTGGTGCGGCAGCGCGCGCACGAAGCCGACGGTGTCGGCGAGCGTGTAGAGCCTGCCGTCCGGGGTGTGCGCACGGCGTACGGTCGGGTCCAGCGTCGCGAACAGCGCGTTCTCGACGAGCACGCCCGCGCCCGTGAGCCGGTTCAGCAGCGACGACTTGCCGGCGTTGGTGTAGCCCGCGATCGCGACCGAGGGCACGGCGTTCTTGCGCCGCGACGAGCGCTTCGCGATGCGCGCGGGCTCCATCGCCGCGATCTCACGGCGCAGCTTGGCCATCCGGTTGCGGATCCGGCGACGGTCGAGCTCGATCTTGGTCTCGCCCGGACCACGCGAACCCATGCCGGCCCCCGCGCCGCCGACCTGGCCACCGGCCTGCCGCGACATCGACTCGCCCCAGCCGCGCAGGCGGGGCAGCAGGTACTCGAGCTGCGCGAGCTCGACCTGCGCCTTGCCCTCCCTCGACTTCGCGTGCTGCGCGAAGATGTCGAGGATCAGGGCCGTACGGTCGACGACCTTGACCCGCACGATGTCCTCGAGCGCGCGCCGCTGCGACGGCGAGAGCTCGCCGTCCACGACCACGGTGTCCGCCCCGACCGCGGCGACCACCGAAGCCAGCTCGGCCGCCTTGCCGGAGCCCAGGTACGTCCCCGGGTCGGGCGAACGACGCCGCTGGAGCATGCCGTCGAGCACCTCGGACCCCGCGGTCTCGGCGAGGGCCGCAAGCTCGCGCATCGACACCTCGGCGTCGTGCACCGTGCCCGCACCCCACAGCCCGACGAGCACGACCTTCTCGAGCCGCAGCGCGCGGTACTCGACCTCGGTGACGTCCTCGAGCTCGGTCGACAGACCCGCGACGCGGCGCAGCGACGTGCGCTCCTCGAGGTCGAGCTGAGCACCGTCGTACGACGAGTGGATGGTGCCGCCGGCGTGCACCGCGGTACCGGCCCTCGCGAGCACCCGGGCCACCACGTCGTCGGCGACGTCTCGGGCCGCGCGGGTGCCTTCAGGGGTGGGCGACAGGTCGTTCACGCGGTACCTCTCGGGAGTGTGGTCGGCGATGCCTCCAGGGTCGCACGCGGCACCGACACGCGGCGACCGCTTTGCGGCCCTTCCCCTCAGGGCGAAGCACCGCGCGACCTCGCACCCACCGATCCACACGGCCCGTGCGCCCCCTGCGGCCCGCGTCGGTGCCCACGGGTAGGGTGCCGCGCGTGGGCGACGTCGAGCACTACTTCACTGCGCAGCCGGCGACCTCCGACGAGCGGCGCACGATCGCCGTGCACCTCGCCGGGCGCGAGCTGCGGCTCGAGACCGCGGGCGGCGTGTTCTCACCCGACCACGTCGACCACGCGACCGCGATCCTGCTCGACGAGGTGCCCGCACCCCCGGCGAGCGGCGACCTGCTCGACCTGGGCTGCGGCTGGGGCCCGATCGCGCTGAGCCTGGCGCTGCTCTCCCCCGACGCGAGCGTGTGGGCGGTCGACGTCAACGAGCGTGCCCTCGACCTCACCCGTCGCAACGCGGCCGCCGCCGCGGTCGAGGTGCAGGCTGTCCTGCCCGACGACGTGCCCGCGCACGTGCGGTTCGCCGCGATCTGGTCCAACCCGCCGATCCGGGTCGGCAAGGCCGCGCTGCACGAGCTGCTGCTGCGGTGGCTGCCGCGGCTCGCTCCGGGCGGCGCCGCCTACCTCGTCGTGGGCAGGAACCTGGGCGCGGACTCGCTGCAGCGCTGGCTCGTCGACGAGCTCGTGCCGATGGTCCTCCCAGGCGCGGCGGTCGATCGCGTCACGAGCGCGCGGGGCTTCCGGGTGCTGCGCGTCCTGGCGCCGCCGGACGGCCCCGCGACATGACGGCCGACCCGACGGGCAGCCCGACGAACGACCGGACGAACGACCGGGTGTCCGACGAGGCCGCGGTCGGGTCGGTGCTCGGCGCTGCGGCGCTGCGCTCGGCCTGGCGCGGGCTGCTGCCGACGACGATCGCGCTGTGCGGCCTTGTGCTGCTCGCGGCGTTCGAGTCGCTAGCGGTGACGACGGTGATGCCCGTGGTCTCGCGCGAGCTCGACGGAGCAGCGCTGTACGGGCTGGCGTTCGCCGCACCGCTCGCGGCCGGCGTCGTCGGCATGGTCGCCGCGGGAACGTGGGCGGACCGCGTCGGTCCGCACCAGCCGCTCGTCGTGGCCGTGGCCGTCTTCGCCGCGGGGCTCACGGTCGCGGCCGCGGCACCCTCGATGCTGCTGCTCAGCGCCGGGCGGCTCGTGCAGGGGCTGGGCGGCGGCGCGTTCGTCGTCGTCAGCTACGTCGTCGTGGCAAGGCTGTACCCGGCGGACCTGCACGCGCGCGTGTTCGCGTGGTTCTCGGCCGCCTGGGTGATCCCCTCGCTCGTCGGACCGCCCGTGGCCGGTGCGCTCGCCGAGAGCGTCGGCTGGCGCTGGGTGTTCGGCTCCGTCGCGGTCATCGTCGTGCCCGTCGCCGTCCCGGTGGTGCTGCGCGTGCGCGGGCTCGGCCCCCCGGCGAGGACACCGGTGCGTGGCGCGGGGCCCCGCCGCCTGCCGTGGGCGGTGCTCGCGGCAGGTGCGGTCCTCGCGCTCGGGCTCGCCGCGGAGGTGCCGGGCGCGATGCGTGTCTGGCTCGCGCCGGCGGCCGTCGTCGTCGCGCTCGTCGCGCTGCGGCCGTTGACCCCGCCGGGGACGCTCGTCGCCAGGCGAGGGCTGCCGGCCGTCGTGGCGAGCCGCGGGCTGCTCGCGGGCGCGTTCTTCGGCGCCGAGGTCTACCTGCCGTACATGCTCGCGCGCCGCTACGGCCTCGCCCCGACGATCGCGGGCGTCACGCTGACCGCTGCGGCGATCGCGTGGGCCGGGGCGTCCTGGCTGCAGGGTCGCCTGGGGCGGAGGCTCCCGAGCCGCACCGCGATCCGGATCGGCACGACGACGGTCGCGGTCGCCATCGCCGCCACCGCCGCGGTGGCCGCGACGCACGCCGCCGTCGGCTGGGCGGTGGCCGCGTGGGCCTGCGCGGGCGCCGGGATGGGTCTGGTGTACGCACGCCAGACCGTGCTGGTCCTCGAGTACTCGCCGTCGGGCACCGAGGGCGCCAACAGCTCGTCGCTGTCGATCACCGACTCCGTCGGGGCCTCGCTCGCGCTCTCGGCGACCGGGATCGCGTTCGCCGCGGCGGGCGGGGCGACGACGCAGTCGGCCTACACGACCGCGTTCGTGCTCACCGCGGTGCTCGCGGCCGCGGCGGCCCTCGTCGCACCCCGCGTCGCGGTCGCGGCGCGCTGACCCCGGCGCCGAGCGCGGGACGCCACCGGCTCAGGTTCGGGGCGTCACCGCGGTGACCTCGGCGAGGGCGGCACGCACCTGGGCCAGGGTCGGGATGCCCGTCGCCCGACGGCGCACGCGCCCCGCGGCGTCCAGCACCAGCACGGTCGGCGTCACCGCGATCTCCAGCCTCTGTCCGAGAGCGGTGTCCCGCGCGACGTCCAGCTCGACGTGGCGCACGCCGGGCCACGTCGCGACCGCGCGCTCCACGACCAGCCGGGTCGCCCGGCACGGCTGGCAGAAGGTGCTCGAGAACTGCACGACGGTCGCGACCTCACCCAGGGCGCTGCCGAGGTCGGCGGGCGTCAGGACCGTCGGGTTCTCCGCCCCGCTCACCGACCGACCAGCGCGGCCAGGTCGACGTCGGCCTCCGCGACGAGCACCGCGGGTCCCGCGAGCTCCGCATGGTCCGCGCCGAGCGCCGTGACGCGCACGGTCCCCCCGGGCACGTCGACGTACCAGACGTCGGGCGCGCCGGCGCCGGCCCAGGCCCGCACGGCCATCGCCGCCGCGACGGCGCCCGTTCCGCACGAGCGGGTCTCGCCCACGCCGCGCTCGTGCACCCGCATGCGCACCCGCCCGACGAGCACGCCGTCGACCGTCGCCTCGCCGAGCGGGACGACGAGCTCGACGTTGGTGCCGTGCGGTGGGACCGGACTGACCGACGGGGCGTCGGCCAGCCGCGCGGCCTCGAGCTCGGCCACGTCGGGCAGCGCCAGCACGGTGTGCGGGTTGCCGACGTCGACCGAGAGCGCGGGACGGGCGACCGCGAGCCCGGGCACCTCGACCTCCGCGTCGTGACCCGCCGCGAGCGCCGCCGCGCCCCCTGGCAGGTGCCAGCGGCCGATGTCGAACGCGAGCCACGACAGGTCGCCGTCCGGTCCGGCGGCACGACGAACGGTCATCGCCCCGGAGCGCGTCCCAACGACCAGCTCCTCGTCGGACGCGGCCCACAGCCCGAGGTGCTCCAGGTAGCGCGCGAAGACGCGCACGCCGTTGCCGCACATCTGCGCGACCGAACCGTCGGCGTTGCGGTAGTCCATGAACCAGCGCGCCCGGGGCTCGGTCGCCAGCACGGCGGTGCCCTCGGCGAGCTCGGTGGAGGCGATCAGCCGGATCACGCCGTCGCCGCCCACTCCCGCACGACGGTCCGCGAGGGCCCGGACGAGCGGTGCGTCGAGGTCCAGGAGACCGGCGCGGTCGTCGAGCAGGACGAAGTCGTTCTGCGTGCCGTGGCCCTTGGTCACGCGCAACGTCCGCGCGGGGTGCGCGGCGGGCGCGGGGGCGGTCATGAGCCCAGGGTACGGCGCGGCGTCGGGTCGTCGGTCGCGAGCCCGAGCCGTCCCGCGTCGGCAGCGGCGACCAGCCCGAGCGCGCGCGCGACGAGATCCGGGTCACGTGCGTCCAGCCAGTGCACGCGCGGGTCGCGGCCGAACCAGCCCATCTGCTTGCGCGCGAGCCGGCGGGTGCCCGCGGCGATCGCCTCGCGAGCCTCGTCGGGCGTGAGCTCGCCGCGCAGCTGTGCCGCGGTCTCGGCGTACCCGACGGCGCGTGCCGCGGTGCGACCGAGCCCGTGCCTGAGCAGCCCTTCGACCTCCGCGACCAGGCCGCGCGCAAGCATCGTGTCGACGCGTCGCTCGATCCGCTCGTCCAGCACCGCGCGGTCGCAGTCGAGACCGAGCTGGACGGCGGGCACCTCGTACACGTGCTGCGGCAGCGACGCGGAGTACCGCCGGCCCGTCAGCTCGATCACCTCGAGCGCGCGCACGATCCTGCGCGCGTTGCGCGGACCGATCGCCGCGGCCGCCGCCGGGTCGCTCGCCGCCAGCTCGTCGTGCAGCGCGCGCGACCCCTCGGCCTCCACGCGCTCCTCGAGCCGGGCCCGCACCTGCGGGTCCGTGCCCGGGAAGTCCATGTGGTCCAGCAGCGCGCGCACGTACAGACCCGAGCCGCCGACCGCGACCGCGCGTCGCCCCGCGTCGTGGCACGCGCTCACCGCTGACCGCGCGAGCGACTGGTAGTCCGCGACCGACGCCTCGTCGCGCGGATCGAGCACGTCCAGGACGTGGTGCGGGACGCCGCGGCGCTCGTCGGGCGTGAGCTTGGCGGTGCCGACGTCCATCCCCCGGTACAGCTGCAGTGCGTCCGCGTTGACGACGTCGCCACCCAGCGCGAGCGCGAGCTCGAGCGCCAGATCCGACTTGCCGGTCGCGGTGGGCCCGACGACCGCGACGACCAGCGGGCTCATGTCCCGTCCTCGGTCACCGGCGCGGTGGTCGACCACGTCCCCACGACGTGCGCGGCACCGAGCACCACCTCACCGCGCACGTCCGCGTGCACGACGAGGCCCGGTGCGCCGTCCCGCATCGCGTCGACCGCGCCGAGCAGCACCTGCCACGGGCCCCAGCCGGTGCACGCGAGCGCGTGCGCCTGCGCCGCATCCCAGCCGGCCAGCCGGGCTCGCGCGGCGTCGTCACCCGAGGCGAGGTCCGCGAGGACGGCCGCGTCGACGCCCGTCGCCCGCGGGTCGTCCGCCAGCGGCGCGTCCGGTCCGTGCCGCCCGCTCGCGGACCCGACGACGACGAGCACGGGCTGCCCGGCAGCCGCATCACCCGAGAACGCTCCGTGCGGGGCCGCGCCCTGCCGCGCGTCGTGCACCAGCGCGGCCCCGAGCCGGCGCAGGTCGGACCCGTCGCCCGTCGGCGGCCCGTCGATCTCGATCACGCGCAGCCCCCCCGTCCAGCCGGCCTCGTCGAGCAGGTGCAGCGCGACGCTCGTCGCCACGGCGGGCACCGCCTCGGTCGGGCCGGTCCGGGCCTGGTCGTCGTCGAGTGCGCCACCGGCCACGACGACCGGCACCGGCCGGCCGAGCAGGCCGTCCGGGACCCCGACAGGCGCGAGCGAGGCCCGCAGCACCCCGCTCCGTTCCCGCACGCACGCGCTCGCCCGCGGGTCGCCGGGCGCGACCACGACGACCGTGCGATCCACCTCCGCCGCGATCGGCTCGTCGGACGCACGCTCGTCGGACCCGCGAATCGCGGTGCGGACCGCGGCGAGCGCGGCCGCCCGCAGGTCCGCCGCGGCGCTCGCCGCGCCCGAGACCCCCGGCACCAGCAGCGCGGTGTCGGGGACCAGTGCGGCGCTCAGCACGTCACTCGTCGGCCTTCGTGAGCAGCGCCCGACCCTCCGCAGCCACGTCCGGGAACACCGTGTCCAGGTGGTCGAACATCCGCAGCGTCGTCGAGATCGCCCAGTTCAGGTGCAGGTCGATCTGCGCGTCCGTGACGCCGAACTCGTAGGACATCGTGTGCTCGGCGTACACGCCGAGCGAGTCACCCTCGATGCGCGCATACCCCTTGGGGAAGAGCTTCTCGACGTGCCACTCGTTGAGCGTGACGAGCATGCGCGGCAGCAGCGACGCGGGGGCCGGCCGCTGCCAGCGCCCGCGGACCTGCAGGAACTCGCGGTCCTTGCCGGGCCGCAGGATGTAGATCAGGTGGTCGTTCCAGCGCCCGCCGAAGTCGCCGTCACCGTCGAGGACGACGCGCGCGCCACGCCGGTGCAGGGTCGCGGCGAGCCGTTCCTGCGTGAGCGCGGGCGGGGCCGCGGGAGGAGCATCCGGGATGAAGGGGATGCTCGAAGGGGAGAACTCGCTGCCGTCCATCGGTTGCCGTTCGTCGTCGGGGCCTGTGCGGGATGACCCTAGTAGTGTCGGCCCATGGCAGCGCACCGGGATCGCGACCACCGGTGGTGGCGGCGACGGTCCGCCCCCACGGCTGGTTCGTCGTCGGTGCACGAGCCGACCGACGACGAGCTGCACGACAGCGTCGCACGGCTGCTGGCGCGTGAGCTCGGTGTGGCCGAGCCGGCCCGCGAGCACCCGAGCCCGGTCTCCCCCGCCCGGATCGCGGCGTGGATGGCCGAGAACGAGTTCAGCTACTTCGTCGACAACGACGGTGACCTGGGCGGTCTGTGGCGCGGCCGGCTGTTCTACTTCTTCCTGTTCGGCGAGCGTTCGGAGATCCTGCAGATCCGCGGTCAGTGGCACCGCGAGATCGCGATCGAACGCCTGGAGGAGGTCCTCGACGTGTGCAACGACTGGAACGCCGACCGGATCTGGCCCAAGGCGTACATCCGGGTGCGGGACAACGGCCGCGTCCACGTGGTCTCCGAGGTCGCGACGGATCTCGAGCACGGCGCCACGGACAGCCAGCTCAGCCAGTTCCTGTTCTGCGGGTTGTCGACCGGCTCGATGCTGTTCGACGCGCTCGACGAGAAGTACCCCGACCCGGCGGGGACCGCGCCGTGAGCGGGCCGGGCTGGCTGCTGCGCGTGCTCGGCGGGCTCCCCAAGCCGACCAAGCGCCCCGCACCCGACGACGAGCCGCCGACCACGCTCACGCGCGACCGGATCGGTGACTACCTGCTGTCCAAGGACTACCGCTTCGTCGTCGACGACGACGGCGACCTGACCGGGACGTGGGACGGGAGCCGGTTCTGGTTCCTGCTGCTCGGCGACAACCAGGAGATCCTGCAGGTGCGCGGCCGGTGGCACCGCCAGCTCCCGCTCGACCAGCGCGCGGCGGTGGGGCTCGCGCTCAACGACTGGAACCGCGAGCGCATCTGGCCCAAGGCGTACGTGCGCGAGGAGGAGGGTCTGCTCGCGCTCTACTCCGAGGTGTCCGCGGACTTCGAGCCGGGCGCGACCGAGGACCAGCTCGCGCAGGTCCTGGCGTGCGGGCTGGGCACCGGTGTCCAGCTGTTCGCCGCGCTCGAGTCGACGCTCCCGACCGCGCCGCCCGCCCCGGACATCCCCGACAACTGAGTCCGGTCCGGGGCGACGGCGGGCGCGATCCGGGCCGTCAGGCCGTGACGTCGCCGTGCAGCGTCAGGCTCGCCGGGCCGAACTGCGACGTGTCGACGACGAGCGTCGTCGAGCGCGTGCCGGTGAACGTGACGCCGCGACGCACCGGCACCTCGATCAGCCCGCCGGTCGAGTAGGCCGGCACGACGACCAGGACCTCGAGGCCGGCCTCGCTCAGCGGTGTCGACGCCGACGCACCGGTGCGGCCTGAGACCCACCCAGGCAGCAGGTCACCGACCGTCAGCTCCGACCCGGTGGGTGCGGCGAAGCTGACCGTGAGGTAGAGCTCCTGCGTCATCGGCTCGGTCAACCGGATGTGCCACTCGAGGCTCTCACCCGGGACCGCGGTCGCGTCGGGATCGACGACCTCGACGGTCGGCCGCGGCGTGTTCGACCGCGTGCTCACGGTGCCGACATAGGAGTCGACGACCGCGTTCCGGGTCGCGCGCAACGCCAGGTACGCGCTCGGGAACGGGCTGCCCTCGTCGACGTACGCGTCGTCGCCGGAGTAGTGGAACGGGACGTCCAGGTACTTCTGCCCGGGCCGGACGGTCATCACCCGACGCTTCACCGAGCCGTCGGTCGACCCGATCGCGTACGCCACCACCCGGGCGGCCACGCTGCTCGACCCGACGACCGGCACGCGCACGTATCCGGTCTGGTCACCGTCGGAGCCGGCATCGAACGTCGTCGCGGCGGGCAGGTCCAGGCGGACGACATCACGCACCCCGATCGACGAGGCCGTCCCGCGCGCGGCCGCGGACACGTCGAGCACGTAGAGCGTCCCTGCGCTCGAGGTCGAACGCAGCGCGATCGAGGTGATCGACGCCCGGTCGATCCCGGCCGGGAACGCGACGCGCACGTTCTGTGCCCACTCGTGGCCGGTCATCGTCGTGGGCAGGGGCGTCGCCTGCCGCAGCGGCACGCTCGCACGGGTCTTGCCGGACCGGTCACGGAACACGACCTCGACGCTCGGCGTCGTCGACTGCGGCGGCGCGACCAGACGCAGGTCGAGATACCGCCGGTAGCGCAGGTCGAGGTCGACCGGGATCGTCGCGAGCGCGCCCTTCGCGCTCCAGCGCAGGCGCAGGAGGGAAGGTGCGGGGTCCGCCCACGACCATGCCTGGGGCGACCAGTGCGGCGAGCCGTGGTCGCGCCCGCAGATCGTCCCACCGAGGCCCGTGTCGGCCCCCGTGCACAGGGTCGACGTCATGCCCGCGGACGGCGTCACCGTGCCGCGCGTACCGGGCACGACGAGCGTGCTGCGCTTCCCACCGACGACGTGGGACAGCACGACCGCGTCGCCGGCCGACGCCGCGCGCACCGGGGTCCCGTCGAGCAGCGGCACCGCCGAGGCGTCGCTCGTCAGGTACGTCCGGGCGGCGGCCGCGATGTAGGTCGCACCCACGGCACGCTGCTCGGTCGCGGTCAGCCGCTGCGGCGCGGAGTCGCCGCACACCGCGTCCGCCGGGTCCCACCAGTCGTCCCATGCGGGAGCGGACGCCGTGCCGGGCGTCCACTGCGAGTTGAAGTAGTTGTGGTTCGCGCCGATCACGAGCACCGCGGACTTCAGGGCGCGGTCGCCGTCGGCGTCCCGGGCGCCCTGGTCGACGTACATCTGGCCCTGCAGGTCGGACACGTCGCCGTCGCAGTACGGCAGCAGCACGGTCGTCGGGACGCCGACCGCGACCTGCTGGCCGAAGTCGGTCGGCGCAACCAGGACCTGTCCCGCGATCGAGAACCTGTCGCCCGCGGCCGCCTGCAGCGCGGCCCGCTGCACGCCCTCGCCGCCGCGCGAGTGGCCGACCGTCATGACCTTGTCCATCGCCAGGTGGCCGCGCAAGGTCGTGCGCTGCGAGGGACCCGTGCCCTTGCCGGCGTTCCAGTCCGCGAGCAGGTTCAGGTGCGCACGCACGAGGATCGCGCGTGCGTCGGCTCCGGCGTCGAGCAGGTCGCCGTCCTGGCCGTTGATCCCGTTCGCCGAGATCGAGACGGTCACGTAGCCCTGGCTCGCGAGCAGACGCTGCGCCTGGGTGTAGCCGAGGTAGCTCGGCACGGGCTTCCAGGATCCGCGGCACGGCCAGTCGATCGACATGTCGTCGGACCCGACCTTGTAGCACGTCGTGTGGCGCCCGTGCAGGAACAGCACGACGGGCCGCTTGCCCGGCGCGCCGACCGGCGCGACGACCTGGCCGACCATCTCGACCTTGGCGGGCATCTCGGGCAGCTTCACCGAGGGCAGCGTGTAGCCGAACGACGTGATGCCGTACGAGCCCCGCACGCCCGGGTCCTTCGTCAGCACCTCGGTGACGGCGGGTACCTTCGCTTGCGCCCGGGGCGTCGCCGCGCCCTCGTCGGGTCCGGCGAGCACGCGGCCGCCCAGGACCACCTGCACCCGTGCCGCCACCACGTCGGTACGACCGGGCACACGCAGGATGTACGCGCCGCCGAACGCGGTCGGCACCCCGAGCAGCGTGCCGTCGAGGGCGAACTCGACGCGCGCGTCCCCGTACGGCAGGGGCTCGTCGGGCTGCCAGGACACCGTGCTGCCGCCCTCGTCGGACGAGACCCGCACGTCACCGGGAGACAGCGTGGCGAGACCCACGGACGGTTCACCGTCCGCCGCACGCGCTGCTGCGGGCGCGAGACCGCCCAGGACCAGTGCGACGACGAACGCCGCACCCCACCGCTGCCGACGCATGCTCTCCCCCTGGTGCCGAGCCCTGCCCGAACCGCCGCTACGGGCGGGCGACGCACCGCGACGGGCGTCACGCCGTCGACAGTAGCGGGACCACGGGGCGCCGGTGGGTGTTTCGCGGGGTGATCAGCGGGCCGGGATCACGGGGATGCCGAGGCTGACCGGTCCCGGGGCGGTCCCGCACCCGTCGGCCCCGGCCCCGCCGCCGTGACCGTGCTCGTCGGAGCCAGCCTGGCGCGCCGCCCAGGCGTCGCCCGCGGTGGTGCGTCGCACGTGGAAGACGCCGCCGGGGAGCGTCGCCGAGTCGGCGACCAGGTGGTGCGGTGCGCCGTGGGTGACGACGACCGTCACGAGGTCGCCCGGACGCGGCAGGACGTCGGCCGCGGCGGCCGGGGGCAGCGCGAGGTGGACCAGCCGGTTGTCGGCGGCACGACCCGTGACCCGGTGGGTCTCGCCGTCCTTGCGGCCCTCCCCCTCGGCGACGAGCACCTGCACGGTGCGGCCGACCTGGGCCTGGTTCTCCTCGAGCGAGATGCGCTCCTGCAGGGCGACCAGCCGCTCGTACCGCTCCTGGACGACGGCCTTCGGCAGCTGGTCGGGCAGGTCGGCGGCCGGGGTCCCCGGGCGCTGCGAGTACTGGAACGTGAAGGCCGACGAGAACCGCGCGGCCTCGACGACACGCAGCGTCTCCTCGAAGTCCTCGTCGGTCTCGCCCGGGAAGCCGACGATGATGTCGGTCGTGATCGCGGCCTGCGGCATCGCCGCACGGACCCGCTCGAGGATCCCGAGGAAGCGGTCGGCGCGGTAGGACCGGCGCATCGCGCGCAGGATGCGGTCCGAACCCGACTGCAGGGGCATGTGGAGCTGCGGCATCACGGTCGGGGTCGCGGCCATCGCCTCGATCACGTCGTCCGTGAACGCGGCGGGGTGCGGCGAGGTGAACCGGACGCGCTCGAGCCCCTCGACCGCGCCCACCGCGCGCAGCAGCTTCGCGAACGCCCCGCGGTCGCCGAAGCCGACGCCGTACGAGTTGACGTTCTGGCCGAGCAGCGTGACCTCGATCGCCCCGGTCGCGACGAGCGCCTCGACCTCGGCGAGGATCTCGCCCGGACGCCGGTCGCGCTCCTTGCCCCGCAGGTGCGGCACGATGCAGAACGTGCACGTGTTGTTGCAGCCGACGCTGATCGACACCCACCCCGCGTAGACCGACTCGCGCCGGGTCGGCAGCGTCGACGGGAAGACCTGCAGCGACTCCTCGATCTCGACCTGGGCCGCGGCGTTGTGCCGCGCGCGTTCGAGGAGGGCGGGAAGCACGTCGAGGTTGTGCGTGCCGAACACCACGTCGACCCACGGCGCCCGCTCGACGATCCCCGCCCGGTCCTTCTGCGCAAGGCAGCCCCCGACGGCGATCTGCATGCCGGGGCGCGCCCGCTTCGTGCCGGCGAGCCGGCCGAGGTTGCCGTACAGCTTGTCCGCCGCGTTCTCGCGCACCGCGCACGTGTTGATGACGATGACGTCGGCGTCCTCGGCGGCGGCGTGCGCCGCGTCGGCCGCCACGTAGCCCGCCTGCTCGAGCATGCCTGCCATGTGCTCGGAGTCGTGGACGTTCATCTGGCAACCGAGCGTCTTGACGAGGTACGTGCGAGCCGCCGGCGTCGCCGTGTCGGCGGCCGGAGCGCTCTCGAGGGAGGTCGTGGACATCACCGTCCAGGGTAGAGCCCCGGCGAACGTGCTCCCGCAGATGCGCGCACGGTTGCGGTGCAGCGCTGTGACCTGCGACGACGTGAGGACGCCCTGCCTGCAGGCGCCGGTCGCGGCAGCCGGCGGGGCTGCAGGATCGGACATTTCACCCTAGGTTCGTCAGATGGCGGACGTCTCGGTCGCACCCTCCACGGCACCTTCCGACGAGGGTGGCGCACTCCTGTCGTTGCGCGCCGTCGAGAAGCACTTCGGCGACCTGCACGTGCTCCGGCACGTCGACCTGACGATCGCCCGCGGCGAGGTCGTGGTCGTCATCGGCCCCTCCGGCAGCGGCAAGTCGACGTTGTGCCGCACGATCAACCGGCTCGAGACGATCGACTCCGGAACGATCACGATCGCGGGGCGCGAGCTGCCCGAGGAGGGCCGCGACCTCGCCCGGCTGCGAGCGCAGGTCGGCATGGTGTTCCAGTCGTTCAACCTGTTCGCGCACAAGACGGTGCTCGAGAACGTGACGCTCGGCCCGATCAAGGCGAAGGGCGTCAAGCGCGCCGCCGCGAAGGAGCGGGCCATGGAACTGCTCGACCGCGTCGGGGTCGCGAACCAGGCGCACAAGCTCCCCGCGCAGCTCTCCGGCGGTCAGCAGCAGCGCGTCGCGATCGCGCGCGCACTGGCCATGGACCCCGAGCTGATCCTCTTCGACGAGCCGACCTCGGCACTGGACCCCGAGATGATCAACGAGGTCCTCGACGTCATGGTCGGTCTCGCGCGCGACGGCATGACGATGCTCGTCGTGACGCACGAGATGGGTTTCGCCCGCCGCGCCGCGGACCGCGTCGTGTTCATGGACGCAGGCGAGATCGTCGAGGAGTCCGATCCCGAGACCTTCTTCACCGCACCGCGCAGCGACCGCGCGAAGGACTTCCTGTCCAAGATCCTCCCCCACTGACCGAGACGAGACCCGATCCCGCACCCCGCATCCGATTCCCGCACGGAACGAGAGAACACCTCACACGAAAGGGACGACTCACATGCGCAACCGACTCCTGAGCCGCAGCATCACCGGGGGTGTCGCCGTGGCGATGCTCCTCGCCCTGGCCGCCTGCTCGTCCGACGACGATCCCGGCAACTCCGGCGACACCGTCCGCATCGGCATCAAGTTCGACCAGCCCGGTCTGGGCTACAAGGACGGCGACACCTACACCGGGTTCGACGTCGACGTCGCCACCTACGTCGCGGGCAAGCTCGGCTACAGCCCGGACCAGATCGAGTTCGTCGAGTCGCCCTCCAAGCAGCGCGAGACGATGCTGCAGAACGACCAGGTGGACATGATCTTCGCCACCTACTCGATCACCGACGAGCGCAAGGAGCTCGTCTCCTTCGCCGGTCCGTACTTCGTCGCCGGGCAGGACCTGCTGGTCGCGGCGGACGACGACTCGATCACAGGACCCGACACGCTCGACGGCAAGAACCTGTGCTCCGTGACCGGGTCCACCTCCGCGAGCCGGATCAAGGAGGAGTACTCGACCGGCACGAACCTGCTCGAGCAGCCCGGCTACTCCGAGTGCGTCACGGCCCTGACGTCGTCGACGGCCGGGACCGTCGACGCCGTGACCACCGACGACATCATCCTGGCCGGGCTGGCGGCGCTGCCCGCCAACAAGGGCAAGGTGAAGGTCGTCGGCAACGTGTTCTCGCAGGAGAACTACGGCGTAGGTCTGCCGAAGGGCTCGGACCAGTGCCAGGCGGTCACCGACGCGATCAACGAGATGATCGCGGACGGCAGCTGGCAGAAGGCCCTCGACGACAACGTCAGCGCCTCGGGCTACGTGCCGAACGCCGAGCTCAACCCCCCGACGCCCGCCGCCTGCGGCTGATGTGACGCGCTCCGTGGCGACCGGGCTCGCACCGGTCGCCACGGAGCGTCGCACCCGGGTACGACGAACAGCTGCACGCGACTGCGGACGGGAGGTCAGGTGGACGGCGACTACCTCGAGCGATACCGCTCGTTGTTCGACCAGTTCGACGTCGTCGCGGCGTTCTGGGTCAACATCCAGCTGACGCTCGCCGCCGGTCTGATCGCACTAGTGCTCGGCACCGCGCTTGCGGTGATGCGGATCTCCCCCGCCCCGAGCCTGCGGTGGGCGGGCTCGACCTACGTCACCCTCGTGCGCAACACCCCGCTCACGGTGATCATCGTGTTCTGCGTGCTCGGGCTCTGGGGGCAGCTCGGCATCACGTTCTCCGACGACTTCAACCGCAACTTCTTCTGGCTCGCCGTGCTCGGTCTGGCGGTCTACCACGCCGCCTTCGTGTGCGAGGCGCTGCGCTCCGGGGTGAACACCGTGCCGGTGGGTCAGGCGGAGGCGGCACGCGCGATCGGGCTCGGGTTCGTGGCCTCGGCGCGGCTCGTGATCCTCCCGCAGGCGTTCCGCGGCGCCGTCGCACCCCTCGGCAACGTGCTCATCGCGCTCGTCAAGAACTCGACCGTCGCGGCCGCCGGGTCGGTCGCCGAGGCATCCGGTCTGATGGCCGAGATGATCGAGTTCCGGCCCGACGTCATCCTGGCGATCTTCTTCACCTTCGCGTTCGGGTTCGTGCTGCTCGTCGTGCCGATCGGCCTGGCGACGACGAGCCTGTCCCGACGCTGGACGGTGGCCCGATGAGCGGCGCGCGCGCCGTGTCGGTGCTCTTCGACGCTCCCGGACCGCGCACCCGGCGCCGGCTCGTGTGGATCAACGTCGCCAGCACCGTCGTCGTGGTCGGGATCGGGCTATGGGCACTGGTTCGCCTGAACGCCAAGGGTCAGCTCGACGCCGACCTGTGGGCGCCGCTGTTCACCGCGAACGCCTGGCGCAACTTCTTCCTCCCTGGCCTGCGTCAGACGATCCTTGCCGCAGGCATCTCGATCATCACCGCCGGCGTCCTGGGCCTCGCGCTCGGCCTCGGCCGGCTCTCCGCCTCCCGGACCATCCGCACCGTGTGCGGCGGTGTCGTCGAGTTCTTCCGTGCCGTGCCCGTGCTGCTCATGATGGTGTTCTTCTACCTCGGGCTGGGGCGCGCGCACGTGGTGGACCCCGCCCAGCTGCCGCTGGTCGCCGTCGTGCTCGGCCTGACGCTCTACAACGGCTCGATCTTCGCCGAGCTGGTCCGCTCGGGCGTGCACGGCCTGCCGCGCGGGCAGCGCGAGGCAGCGCTCGCGCTCGGGCTGCGGCGCGGTCAGTCGTTGCGGCTGGTCGAGGTGCCGCAGGCGATCATCGCGATGCTGCCGGCGATCGCGAGCCAGCTCGTCGTCATCCTCAAGGACACTGCGCTCGGTGCGATCATCACCTACCCCGAGCTGCTGCAGGCGGCGCGCCGGTTCGGTGCCGGCCACGGGAACATCCTGCAGTCGCTCGTCGTCGCCGCCGTGGTGTTCATCGTCATCAACTACCTGCTCACGCGCGTGGCCGACGTGCTCGCCGGGCGGGTGGGCCGCCGCACCGCCGGCCGGGCGCGCACCGAGCCCCCCGGCCTGGCCGTCGACGCCGGACGACCGGGCTGAGCTCGATCCGACGACCGCTCCGCTGGGTCGGGGCCGCTGCGTCGAAGCCGCTGCGTCAGCCGGCGGTCGCGCTCGCGCGCAGCTCGCGGACGACCGTCACCTTGATCTCGCCCGGGTAGGCGAGGTCCGCCTCGATATGCCGTGCGATGGCGACCGCGAGCTGCGGCAGCGCACGGTCGTCCACCTGCTCGGGTTCGACGAGCACGCGCACCTCGCGGCCGGCGGACATCGCCAGCGCCCGGCGCACGCCGGCGTGCGCCGCGACGAGCGCCTCGAGCTTGTCCATCCGCTCGATGTACTGGTCGAGCTCCTGGCGCCGGGCCCCTGGGCGCGCGGCGGAGATCGCGTCGGCGACCTGCACCAGCACCGCCTCGACCGTCTCGAGCGGGACCTCGTCGTGGTGCGCGGCGATCGCGTTGACCACGACGTCGGACTCCCCGTGCCGCCGGGCCAGGTCGGCCCCGATGCTCGCGTGCGTGCCCGGGAGCTCGGCGGTCAGTGCCTTGCCGATGTCGTGCAGGAACGCCCCGCGGCGTGCGACCGCGACGTCCGCACCGACCTCGGCGGCGAGCGCGGCCGCGAGCAGCGCCGTCTCGACGAGGTGCTCGAGAACGTTCTGGCCGTAGGACGTGCGCAGCCGGAGCTGCCCCAGTGTGCGCACGAGCGTGGGGTGCAGGTCCGCCACCCCCGCACGCTCGGCCGCTTCGTGACCGGCTGCCAGCGTGCGCTCGGGGGCGCTCGCGAGCGCCTCGGCGTACGTCTCCTCGATGCGCTGCGGGTGGATCCGGCCGTCGGTCATGAGCGCGTCGAGCGTGACCTGGGCGACCTCGCGCCGCTCGGGGTCGAAGCACGAGAGGACCACCGCGTCGGGCTGCTCGTCGATCAGCACGTTGACGCCGGTCAGCGCCTCGAAGGACCGGATGTTGCGGCCCTCCTTGCCGATGATCCGGCCCTTCATCTCGTCCGAGGGCAGCGGGAGCACGGTGATCGCCGCCTGCGAGCTCGTCGCGACCGCGGTGCGCTGCACGGCGGTCGCGACGATGCGGCGAGCCCGCGCATCCGCGGTCCGGCGCGCCTGCGCCTCGGTCCGACGCACCCGTGCCGCGGCGTCGTTCTCTGCCTGCTCGGTGATCCGACGGGTGAGCTCGGCACGTGCGTCCTGCGCCGTCAGCCCGGTGACGGACTCGAGCTCGGCGAGAGCCTTCTCCTGCGCACGCTCGACCTCCTCGCGCGCGGCACGCGTCGCCTCGGTCATCCGGTCGTTCGCGAGCCGCTCGGTCTCGACGAGCCGCTTCTCGGCGGAGCGCTCCGCCTCGGCGAGGCGCCTGTCGGCATCGCGCTCGGCCTGTGCCGCGGCGCGCTCACGCTCGCGGGCCCGGTGCTCGAGCTCGGTCGTGCGCACCGACTGCGCCTCGAGAGCCTCGGCCCGCTCGACGGCCCGCCGTTCGCGACGCTCGGCGTCGCTGAGCAGCGCGCGCGCCTCGTCCTTGATCGAGGCCACGTCCTGTGCGGCCTGCGAGCGCTGGGCCGCGGCCTCGCGACGCGCCAGCAGCACCAGGATCAGGGCGACCAGGCAGAGACCGAGCAGGCCGATGACGGTCCCCCACCCACCATCGCCCATGCGACCCTCCGATCCTCGTCGTCGGCTCATTCTCGCCCACGGGACCGCGTGTTCCGCTCACGACACGGAAGCGATCCACCGTCCGGTCGATCGTGCACGCGGCGTTCCGGTCGAACCGGACGGGAGTCCGACACCCGGTGGCCGGACACGCGCCACGACCAGCATCGTCACGTCCCTCGCCCGGCGACTCGCCCGTCGACTCGGCCTACTCCTGACCCGACTCCAGGTGACCGTCGTCATCGTCGACGCCCTCGGTCGCGAGCGCCTCGCGCACGAGCCGGCCGACAAGTCCGGGCGGGTACCCCTTGCGCCCCAGCGCCGCGAGCGTACGCCGCTGACGCACCATGGGATCGAGGCCTGCGGTCGCCGCCAGCCGGCGCCGGACGAGCTCCCGGGCTGCCGCCTCCTCGTCGTCGGCGTCGAGCTGGCCGAGCGCCTCCTCGGCGTCCTCGTCACCCACGCCGCGGCGCCGCAGCTCGACCGCGATCGCCCGGCGCGAGAGCCCACGTTCGGCGTGCCGCGTCCGCACGAGCATGCGCGCGTACTCGGCGTCGTCGACCAACCCGACCTCGCAGTACCGGTCGAGCACCCGCTGGGCGATCTCGTTCGGCACGTCGCGCTTCGCCATCGCCTCGGCGAGCTGGGCTCTGCTGCGCGGCGCACCCGTGAGCAACCGCAGCGCGATCGTCCGCGCGACGGACTCGTGGTCCGGTTCGGGATCCTGCGCCGCCGAGCCGCTCGTGGGCGGCTCGGCGGCGTCACGACGAGCCACGGATCAGAAGTCGACCGCGGGCGGGGCGTCGGCAGGTGCGTCGAGCCGCGCCCCGATGCCGAGCTTCTCCTTGACCTTCTTGTCGATCTCGTCGGCCAGGTCCGGGTTGTCACGCAGGAACTTGCGCGCGTTCTCCTTGCCCTGCCCGAGCTGGTCGCCCTCGTAGGTGAACCAGGCCCCGGACTTGCGGATGAACCCGTGCTCGACGCCCATGTCGATCAGCGATCCCTCGCGCGAGATGCCGACGCCGTACAGGATGTCGAACTCGGCCTGCTTGAAGGGCGGCGCGAGCTTGTTCTTGACGACCTTGACGCGCGTGCGGTTGCCGACCGCGTCGGTGCCCTCCTTGAGGGTCTCGATGCGCCGGATGTCCAGGCGCACCGACGCGTAGAACTTGAGCGCCTTGCCGCCCGTGGTGGTCTCCGGGCTGCCGAAGAACACGCCGATCTTCTCGCGCAGCTGGTTGATGAAGATCGCGGTGGTGCCCGACGAGTTGAGCGCGCCGGTGATCTTGCGCAACGCCTGCGACATCAGACGGGCCTGGAGCCCGACGTGGCTGTCGCCCATCTCGCCCTCGATCTCGGCCTTCGGCACGAGCGCCGCGACCGAGTCGATCACGACGATGTCGATCGCGCCGGAGCGGATCAGCATGTCCATGATCTCCAGCGCCTGCTCGCCCGTGTCCGGCTGCGAGACCAGCAGGGCGTCGGTGTCGACGCCCAGCTTCTTGGCGTACTCCGGGTCCAGCGCGTGCTCGGCGTCGATGAACGCCGCGATACCGCCGGCCTTCTGCGCGTTGGCCACGGCGTGCAGCGCGACCGTCGTCTTGCCCGAGGACTCCGGGCCGTAGATCTCGACCACACGGCCGCGCGGGAGCCCGCCGATGCCGAGCGCGACGTCCAGCGCGATCGAGCCGGTCGGGATGACCTCGACGGGGGCACGCCCCTCGTCGCCGAGGCGCATGATCGAGCCCTTGCCGAACTGACGGTCGATCTGGGACAGGGCGGCCTCGAGGGCCTTCTCACGGTCCTGGGGTGCTGCCATGGTGCGCCACCTTCGTGCTCGAGCAGCTGTGTCGCTGCGCCGTCGGGAACTGGTCCTTTGTCGTCGCGGGTGACGCTATGCCCGACCACCGACACGCCCTCCTCCCCCGCGGCCCGATGTGGATCGGGCCACCCCCCGAAAGGGCTGGGGGCGGCTGGTGCCACCCGCGGACCACCATACCGAACAGACGTTCGATCACGCGCAACACGCCGTCGGCGCGTCGCGCCGCATACAACAGACGCCGGCGGTCAGTGCGCCGCGGGCCCGTCGAGCGCCACCGCGTCCCCGGGCTCCAGCACGTGGACCCGGCACTGCGGGGTGTGCCGGGACGCTGCGACCGCGAACGCCGGCCCCGCCCGGTCCATCCACCCCGGGGGCAGGCCCCGGCTCACGGGTGCGTGCAGCGTGCCCCAGTGCACCGGTACGGCGTGCGCGGCGCCGACCGTCGCGACCACGCGCGCAGCCTGGACCGGGTCCATGTGCCCGCCGGACAGCCGCGGCCCCCAACCGCCCACGGGGACCAGTGCGAGGTCGATCGGACCGTCGGCGAGCGCGGGCAGGTCCGCCATCGCCGGATAGGGCTCGGTGTCCCCCGCGAACCACACGCGCCACCCCGGCGCGACGACGAGGAACCCGACGGCCGCGTTCGGCCGGTGCGGCATCGGCCGGTCGCCGTGCACGGCCGCCACCGTGCGCACCCGCACCTGCGTGCCCGGCACGGTCCACCAGTGCTCGGCGGCAAGCCCGATGCCCAGCAGGTCGTGGCGACGCAACCAGGTCGCGTTGGCCGGGGCCGTGAGGATGGGCACGCCCGGCAGGAGGTCCAGCGAGCCCACCTCGGCGTGGTCGTGGTGCAGGTGCGAGACCAGCACGGCGTCGGCGGCGTCCCACGCGGTGCCGGCCGGCGCTCCGCCGCGCCTGCGCAGCAGGCCGGCATGACGGCGCAGCAGCGGGTCCGTGAGGATCCGGACCCGGCGACCGCCGGCCTCCTGCAGGTCGAGCACCACGCTCGCGTGCCCGAGCCAACGGACCGTGAGCGTGACCCCGGTCACGGCCGCAGCCCGGCCGCGGCCGCCCACCTGACGAGCTGGTGGTGCACGGCCTCGGCGCCGACGAGCAGGTCACGATCCCCGACGGGCGTGCGCAGGTCCTCGTCGACCGCCCACTCCTGCGGATGCAGCAGCAGCGCGAGGTTCTGCGCGCCACCGATGCCACCGTGCGACCCGACCTGGCCCTCGAACGCGTGGATACGGCCGAGCTCGGAAACCGTCGAGATCAGCAGCAGGTCACCCGTGTGCGGCAGCCGGCCGGCGCGTGCGAGGTCCATGCGCCCGCGCGGGCCGTACGGCACGAGCGGGTCCTCGCCGTCGACCGTGTCCTCGGGCGAGACACCCTCCGGCGGCTCGAGCAGCACGACACCCGAACGCCCGACGGCGACCAGACCTCGCTCGCGCGTGTCGACGACGAGCACGCCGACACCCGGCTGCGCGAGCAGACCGGTCACGAGGCGCGGCCAGCGCTCCTGCAGGTCCTCGAGCACGAGGCGCTGCGGCGAGCGCGGGAACCAGACCAGCCCGAGGTTGCCCGAGCCCACGGTCACGACGTCGGGCAGCTCGCCCGCCGCGCTCTCGTCGGATCCCTGCCGTCCCCCGCGGTTCCCGTCAGGACCGAGCACGGGTCCGCGCTGAGAGCCGACGACGCTGGTCAGGAGCGTGTTGAGCGGCCCCCAGTCCTCACCGTCGCTGCTCGAGACACCACTGGCCTGCGGCTCCTGGTCCGCGATCAGCGCGCGGACCGTGTCGAGCAGGCTGACGCCCGTGAGCTGCTCGTACGTGGACCCGAGCGCCTGCCCGTGGTCCGACAGCACGACGATCCGGTACTCGCGCGGGGCCGCCGCGACCACCTCCGTGAGCGTGCGCAGCACCCGGTCGAGACCCTCGAGCGCCCGCAGCGACTCGGGCCGCGTGGGTCCGGCGTGGTGCGCGATCTCGTCGTAGTCGACGAGGTCGACGTAGATCGTCGGGTCTCCGCGCAGCAGCGCCTCGGCGACGAGCGAGGTCGCCAGGTCACGCTGCAGCACGTTCGTCACGCCGCGCAGCACGACGTACCAGCCGCCGCGCGAGACCCGCGGCAGCACGTTGCGCACGCGCTGGCGCCGGGCCTGGTACAGCTCCTTGAGCATCTCGCCGAACGTGAGCGCCACCGCGCGCGTCAGCACGAACGGGCTCGCGAAGAACCGGACGAACGCGGGCCCGGGGCCGAGCCCACCGCCCTGCCCGTCCGGGCCGCGCGTGCGCGTGCGGCTCATCACCAGGAATGCGCCGGCCGCGTCACCCGTGAACATCGTCGAGACGGCGGTGCCGCCGCCGGCGAGCAGGCCCTTGCCGTTGCTGAGCCGGTCCTCGACCAGCGCCGCGTCCGCGGGATGGTTCGTCACGACGAGCCGGCGCAGGTCGCGGTCCCACCAGCGGAACGCGGGGATCTGGCCGGAGTCGCCGTGCAGCAGGCCGGCCTGGCTCGCCGGTGTGGTCGACGGCACGCGCGCCCACCACGTCTCCAGGCGGTGCGAGCCGTCCTCGAGCCAGCGCTGCATGGTCGGGGCGAGCCCCGCCTCGATCGCCTCGCGCAGGACGGGTTCGGCGACCCCGTCGAGCTGCACGACGAGCATGCCCGGCGACCCGTCGCCCGCGCCGCCCGCCGCCTCGCCACCGGCACGCGCCCGGCGTCGGGCCTTGCGACGGGCCCGGCGCAGCAGGTCCGCGACGACGTAGTCGGAGTCGTTGGCGCCCCACACCCAGCGCCCGGCCGCCATCACGATCCCCGCGATGACGAGCACCCCGAACGCGGCCCAGCCCGAGGCGACCGTGATCCCCGGGACCACCTCGAGCGCGACCCACGTGATCGCGACCTGCACGGCGAGGCCGAAGGTGAGCGCCCCGACCGCGCCCGCGACGCGTGCGAGCGCGCGCATCGGCGCACGCAGCAGCAGGTCGCCGACGAACACGAGCAGCGCGACGACGAGCACGCCGCCGACGTCCGTGGTGCTGACGCCGGGCAGGATCGCGATCGCGACGCCGACGCCGACCGCGGTGGTGACCAGGCTGATCGCGGCGTCCGCGACGTCTCCCCCGGCCGGTAGCCAGGTGAGCCGGTCGCTCATCGGCGGGCCGCCCGCGGCTCGGCGGGCCGACGTTCGTCGGCTCCCCAGCGCCGCTCGGCGGGCACCTCGAGCTCGTCGCACAGCGCGTGCCAGACCGCACGCGGCTCCACACCGTCGTCCAGCGCGGCCTGCGCGGTCCGGTTGTCGAGCCCGCCCACGACGAGCGTCGCGACGATCTCGCGTCCCGCGGCGCTACCCAGCACCTCGTCGACCAGCTCCCAGAGCTCGCTGTACCTCACGGGGCACAGCCTGACACGACGCGCGGGCGTGTCGGTGCCGACCGCCACAATGGGCGGGTGCCCCTGTCCCGTTTCTCCGCCCCCACGCAGTCGTGGTTCGCGGGCGCGTTCGTCGGGCCCACCGCGGCGCAGTCGGGCGCATGGGAGGCGGTCGCGGACGGCCGGCACGCGCTCGTCGTCGCGCCGACCGGCTCGGGCAAGACGCTCGCGGCGTTCCTGTGGGCGCTCGACGGCCTCCTGACGCAGCCTGCGCCCGACGAACCGGCCCGCCGCTGCCGAGTCGTGTACGTCTCGCCGCTCAAGGCGCTCGCGACCGACGTCGAGCGCAACCTGCGCTCACCGCTGGTCGGGATCCGGCAGGCGGCCACGCGGCTCGGGCAGCCGGTGCACGACGTGACGGTCGGGCTGCGCACCGGGGACACACCGCCCTCGGAGCGCCGCTCGTTCGCGACGCGGCCGCCCGACATCCTCGTCACGACGCCCGAGTCGCTGTACCTCGTCCTGACCTCGGGCGCGCGGGCGGGCCTGGCGGGTGTGCACACCGTGATCCTCGACGAGATCCACGCGGTGGCCGGCAGCAAGCGCGGCGCGCACCTGGCCCTCTCGCTGGAGCGGCTCGACGCGCTGCTGGACGTCCCGGGTGGCCCGGGTCCCGCGCAGCGGGTCGGCCTGTCCGCGACGGTGCGACCCGTCGACGTCGTCGCGTCGTACCTCGGCGGCGCCCGCACGCCCGCCGACGGCGGCCGCGAGGTCGTCGTCGTGCAGCCGCCCGCGGACAAGCGCATCGAGATCGAGGTCGTCGTCCCGGTGCCCGACCTGAGCGACCTGCGCAGCGCGCCTCCGCCTGCTGTCTCCGGCCCCGACGTACCTGCGTCCGACGAGCGGGCACCGCACGAGCGGGCACCGCACGAGCACGCGCGCGACGAGGTCGCGGACGACGTCGACCTGAGCGGGCCGGCGAGCGCACCGCTCGAGCGCGCGTCGGTGTGGCCCCACGTCGAGGAGCGCGTCGTCGACCTCGTCGCCGCCCACCGCTCGACGCTGGTGTTCACCAACTCGCGGCGCGGTGCCGAACGCCTCACGTCGCGCATCAACGAGGTCTGGGCGGGCCGCCAGGGCCTCGCGGTGCCCGACGTCGGCGCGCTGCAGCCCGCGGCCGTGCCCGGGCAGTCCGGCACCGGCGCCGGGATCGACACCCGGGACGCCGCGACCGTCCTGGCGCGCGCGCACCACGGCTCGATGAGCCGCGCCGAGCGCACCCGCACCGAGTCGGAGCTCAAGGCCGGCCGGCTGCCGGCAGTCGTCGCGACGAGCTCGCTCGAGCTCGGCATCGACATGGGCGCGGTCGACCTCGTCGTGCAGGTCGGCGCGCCGCCGTCGGTCGCGAGCGGTCTGCAGCGGATCGGCCGGGCCGGCCACCAGGTCGGCGCGGTCTCGCGCGGCGTGGTGTTCCCGACGTTCCGCGGGCAGCTCGTGCCCGCGGCGGTCACCGCTCGGCGGATGCGCGAGGGCGAGCTCGAGTCGCTCGCCGTCCCGGCGAACCCGCTCGACGTGCTGGCCCAGCAGATCGTCGCGATGGTCGCGGTCGAGGACTGGGCGCTCGAGGACCTCGCGGTCGTCGTGCGTCGTGCGGCGCCGTTCATGCGTCTCGGCGACGGAACGCTGCGCGCGGTGCTCGACATGCTCGCGGGCCGCTACCCGAGCGAGGACTTCGCCGAGCTGCGCCCGCGGCTCGTGTGGGACCGGCTCACCGACGTGCTGCACGCCCGCCCGGGCGCGCTGCGGCTCGCGGTCACCAGCGGCGGCACGATCCCCGATCGCGGGCTGTACGGCGTGTTCCTCGCGTCGGGCGCGGGCACCGGCGGCGTCCCCGTCGACCCGGAGGTCTCAGGCGGCCGGGTGCGCGGCGGCAAGCGCGTCGGCGAGCTCGACGAGGAGATGGTCTACGAGTCGCGTGCGGGTGACACGTTCACGCTGGGCTCGAGCACGTGGCGGATCGAGGAGATCACGCCGGACCGCGTGCTCGTCTCGCCCGCACCCGGGGTCCCCGGTCGCCTGCCGTTCTGGAAGGGCGACGCACCGGGCCGGCCCGCCGAGCTGGGCCGCGCGATGGGTGCGTGGGTGCGCGAGCTCGGTGAGCTGCCCGACGACGAGGCGCGCGCCCGCGTCCGCGCGGAGGGGCTCGACGAGTTCGCGACGGACAACCTGTTGGCGTACCTGGCCGATCAGCGTGCCGCGACGGGCGAGCTCGCGACCGACACGACGATCCTCGTCGAGCGGTTCCGCGACGAGCTCGGCGACTGGCGCGTCGTCGTGCACTCGCCGTACGGCGCGCGGGTGCACGCGCCGTGGGCCGTGATCCTGTCGGCCCGGCTGCGCGAGCGGTACGGCGTCGACGCGCACGCGATGCACTCGGACGACGGGATCGTGCTCCGGCTGCCCGACGGCGCGAGCGGCGAACCCGTCGGGTGGGCCGACGCCGGGACGGACCGCAGCGTGGACCCGTGGGCGGACTCGTCGGACGGGTGGTCGGGCGACGCCGCGCGCCTCGACCTGGCCGACCTCGTCGTCGAACCCGAGTCCGTGCTCGCGCACGTGCGCGACGAGCTCGGCTCGTCGGCTCTGTTCGCCGCGCGGTTCCGCGAGGCCGCCAGCCGCGCGCTGCTGCTCCCGCGGCGCCGACCCGACCGCCGCCAGCCCCTGTGGCAGCAGCGCCAGCGCGCGGCACAGCTGCTCGAGGTGGCCGCGGGCTTCCCGGAGTTCCCGATCCTGCTCGAGGCGGTCCGCGAGTGCCTGCAGGACGACTTCGACACCGCCGCGCTCGAGACTCTCATGCGCGACATCGCGTCGGGCCGCGTGCGCATCGTCGAGGTGACCACACCGCAGCCGTCGCCGTTCGCGCAGTCGCTGCTGCTCGGCTACACCGCGCAGTTCCTGTACGAAGGGGACGCCCCGCTCGCCGAGCGGCGTGCCGCTGCCCTCACGCTCGACCCGACGCTGCTGGCCGAGCTGCTCGGCTCGGGCGGCGAGTCCCAGCTCGCCGACTTGCTCGACCCGCAGTCCGTCCTGACGACCGAGGCGGAGCTTGCCGGCCTCGCGCCCGAGCGTCAGGCGGCGACCCTCGAACAGCTCGCCGACGTGCTGCGCCGGCACGGGCCGCTGCCCGCACCCGAGCTGACGGCGCGCACGCGGCTCGAGGTGCGCGACGACGTGCCCGCCTGGCTCGACGAGCTCGAGCGCTCGCGGCGCGCGATCCGCATCCGCGTCGCCGGGGTCCCGGCCGACGAGGCGTGGCAGTGGGCCGCGATCGAGGATGCCGGCCGCCTGCGCGACGCGCTCGGCGTGGCGCTGCCCGTCGGCGTACCCGAGGTGTTCACCGAGGTGCTGCCCGATCCGGTGGGCGACCTCGTGCGGCGGTACGCCCGCACGCACGGGCCGTTCACGGCGGCGGCCCTGGCCGCGCGTTACGGCTGGGGGGTCGCCGTCGCGACGCATGCGCTCGCTCGTCTGCAGGCGGCGGGCACGCTGGTCAGCGGCCGGTTGCGGCCCGCCGAGCTGGGCGGGACGGGCGACGAGCTGTGCGACGCCGACGTGCTGCGCCTGCTGCGTCGTCGGTCGCTCGCGGTCCTCGCGGCGCAGGTCGAACCCGTCGAGCCGGCCGCGCTCGGGGTGTTCCTGCCGGCGTGGCAGTCGGTCGTCCCGACGCGGGGCGCCGTCCGCGGCGCCGGCGGGCTGCGCGGGGTCGACGGCGTCGCCCGGGTCGTCGAGCAGCTTGCCGGCGTGGCGCTGCCCGCCTCGGCGATCGAGACGCACGTCCTCCCGGCCCGCGTCGTCGACTACCACCCGTCGATGCTCGACGAGCTCACGGCGGCCGGTGAGGTGGTCTGGGCCGGGCACGCCGCGCTCGCGGGCCACGACGGCATGGTGTCGCTGCACCCGGCGACCGTCGCAGACCTCACGCTGCCGCTGCTGCCCCCACCCGCCCCCGGCGATCCCGCGGGCACCCCGGTGCACCTGGCCGTCCTGGCCGCGCTCGAGGGCGGAGCCTGGTTCGTCGGTCCGCTCACGGACCGCGTACGTGAGCTGTGTGCCGACGAGCATTCCGAGCCCGTCTCGGCCGCGGCGGTCGCCGAGGCGGTGTGGGACCTCGTCTGGGCGGGGCAGGTCACCAACGACGGGCTGGCCCCGCTGCGTGCCTGGTTGGGCACCGGCACGACGGCGCACCGCACACGCACCCCGGCACCGCGCGGACGCCCGATCCGGCCGCGGCTCGGGCTGCGGGTGGGCGTGCCCATGCGGCCCGATGCGCAGCAGCCGACGTCCCGAGGCGCGACCTCCGGCCGATGGTCGCTGCTGCCGACACGCGAGCCCGATCCGACACTGCGTGCCCATGCACTCGCCGCGCAACTCCTCGACCGGCACGGCGTGCTCACCCGCGCCGTCGCCCCCGCGGAGGGCGTCGGCGCACGGTTCGCCGACGTGTACCGCGTCCTGTCGGCGCTCGAGCACGGCGGTCAGGTCCGGCGCGGCTACTTCGTGGAGGGCCTCGGCGGGTCGCAGTTCGCGCTGCCGGGAGCCGTCGACCGACTGCGCGCGGACGCCCAGATCGTGCAGGCCGCCTCGACCCGTGACGCCGACCGTGACCTTCTCGGCGGGGGCGCTCGCCGAGCTGCACCGGCCGAGCCGATCGTGACGGTGCTCGCCGCCACCGACCCCGCCCAGCCGTACGGCGCGGCGGTGCCGTGGCCCGGCACGGGGACCGGCGCAGGGGCCGGCGCAGGGGCCGGCGCCGGCGACCCGACCGGGCACCGCCCCGGGCGCAAGGCCGGCGCACTCGTCGTGCTCGTCGACGGGGCGCTCGCGCTCTACCTCGAACGCGGCGGCCGGACGGTCCTCACGTTCGTCGCCGCACCCGATGCGCTCGCCGCGGCCGCGGGCGGGCTCGCCCAGGCCAGCCGCACCCGCGGCGGCGGACGACTCACGATCACCCGCATCGACGGCGCGCACGTGCTGGCCGACGGCGCCGCGCACGGCCCGGCCGGGCGCGCGCTGGTCGAGGCGGGCTTCGCGACCACGCCGCGCGGCCTGCGGTTGCCCGGCTCATGACCACGGCACGTCCCACCGAACGTCGCACGGCACGTCGCACGGCGGGTCCCACGGTGGAGTCGACGGCGCACCCCCCGGTGGAGTCGACGGTGGAGTCGACGGTCGATCCGAGAGTGGGTCACGGTGCCTGAGGGCGACGTCCTGCGGCGGACGGCGAGCCGTCTCGACCAGGCGCTCGCGGGTCGGCGGCTGGTGCGCGCCGAGCTGCGCTGGCCCTCGGCCGGCGGCGTCGCGCTCGTGGGTCGCACGGTGCTCGGCACGCGCGCGTACGGCAAGCACCTGCTGACCCGGTTCGACGACGGTCGCACGCTGCACACGCACCTGCGGATGGACGGACAGTGGCGGCTCGCGCGGACCGGGTCGCCCGCCGCGGCGGCCCGGTCGCCGCAGGTGCGCGCCGTGCTCGCGGACGAGCGCTGGACCGCCGTGGGCGACCTGCTCGGGATGCTCGACGTGGTGGCGACGCGTGAGGAGCACGGGCTCATCGCCCACCTGGGCCCGGACGTCCTGGCCGACGAGCTCGACCTGACGGAGATCGGGCGCCGGTGGGAGGCCGCCGGGTCGACACCCGCGGCAGAGGTCCTGCTCGACCAGCGGGTCGCCGCCGGCATCGGGACCATCTACACGGCCGAGTCGTGCTTCGCGCTACGCCTGTGGCCGTGGACGCCGGCGGACGAGGTGAGCGACCCGGCGGGGCTGTACCGCGCCGCGCGGGCGCTCATGCAGCGGGCGGTCGAGTCCGGGCTGCCGCCGGGTCGGGTGCACGGCCGGCTGCGCCGGCCCTGCCCGCGCTGCGGGACGCCGGTGGCCGTCGCTCCGGCTCGTCGGCCGCCGATGGAGCGACCGGTGTTCTACTGCCCGACCTGCCAGCGCCCTGCCTGAGCGCGCACGAGAAAGGCCGCGTGACGCCCCGACGTATCGGGCGTTCACGCGACCTTGGTCGTCGCCGACGGCTGCGGGGCTGGCCTCAGCCCACCGGCGCGAGGTCGGCCTGCGTGCGCGACCACCCGCTGGGCGGGTAGCTGACGGAGGCGGCGAGCTCGGCGGGCACCGTGTCGGGGACCAGCAGGCCCTCGGCGACGGCGACGCGGTCGCTCACCTCACGCAGGACGACGGACATGGGTACGTCCAGGGCGTCGCAGATGCTGCTCAGCAGCTCCGAGGACGCCTCCTTCTGGCCGCGCTCGACCTCGCTGAGGTACCCCAGCGAGACCCGTGCAGCCGACGAGACCTCACGCAGGGTGCGGCCCTGGCGCTGACGCGCGTCACGCAGCACGTCGCCGATCTCACGTCGCAGGACGATCATCCGGGCTCCCCCTCTCGCCTCGTCGTTCCGACCGGGGTGCTCACCCGGGCGGAGTGCGTCGTTGGTCCGCACACGTTCACCGTACCTTGCGCCGCCGACACGCGACGGAGTCCGGCGCACGGGCGGACGTGTCCTGGCTGCTCCGGTGGTGGGACTGGTCATCACGCCCGGTGCAACGACGACACCCCCCGCGGTGTTCCCGCCGCAGCCGCGGGTCACCCGCGCAGCGCAGCGAGCACGAGCGCGAGCGCGGCGTCGACCGCGCCGGCGCGGACGCGCACACGGTCGCCTGCGAGGTGCACCGAGAGCACGCGCCCGCCCATCGGCGTGACGACGGCGACGTGCACCGTGCCGGGCGGGTGCCCGTCCTGCGGGTCGGGTCCGGCGACGCCGGTCGTCGCGATCCCGACGTCGGCGCCGAGCCGGCCGCGGGCGCCGTGCGCCATCGCGAGCGCGACGTCCGGGTCGACCGGACCGCGCTCCGCGAGCAGCGACTCGGGCACGTCCAGCAGCACGTGCTTGAGGGGCGTCGCGTACGCGACGATCCCGCCGAGCACCACGGCGGAAGCCCCGGGGACGTCGACGAGCCGCGCACACAGCAGACCGCCGGTCAGCGACTCCGCGGTCGCCGCCGTCCAGCGCCGCTCGGCGAGCGCGCCGAGCACGCGGCGGGCCGCAGGCTCGTCGTCGGGCACCGGTCAGACCCCGGGCGGGACGACCGCGGTCCGACGGATGCGCGCGGCGACGCGCACGTAGTCGACGCCCGTCACCACGGTCACGACGACCGCCGCACCCATGACCACTGCCGCGGCGACCTCGACGAGGCCGGGAAGCGAGTCCAGCGGCAGCAGGTAGAGCCCGATCGCGACCGACTGCAGGACGGTCTTGAGCTTGCCACCGCGCGAGGCGGGCAGCACGACGTACCGCAGCAGGAAGAACCGCATCACCGTGATGCCGAGCTCGCGCACGAGGATGACCACCGTCACCCACCAGGGCAGGTCGCCGAGCGCGGACAGCAGGACGAGCGCCGTGCCGATCAGGAGCTTGTCCGCGATCGGGTCGAGCAGCTTGCCCAGGTCGGTGACCTGACCCCTGGTCCGGGCGTACCAGCCGTCGAGCCGGTCGGTGACAGCCGCGACGACGAACAGCGCCGTCGCCACGAGACGCCACTGCGGGTCGTGGCCGCCCTCGGCGAGCAGGGCCCAGGCGAAGAACGGGACGAGCGCGATCCGCGCGAAGGTGAGGGCGTTGGCCAGGTTCCAGACGGGGGCCGGCGCGGTGCTCACCCGCTCAGCCTAGACGGCGGTGCAGGTGGCTCCGGCCAGCAGTTAGGGTCACGCCTGTGACCCAGCACGCTCGCGCCCATCGCCGTTCGCCGCTGCTGGTCACCCTCGCGACGGTCCTGGTGACCGTGCTGAGCGTCGGAGCCGTGGTGCTCGCGCTGCGCCCGTGGGCCGACTCGTCCGTCGAGCAGGGCAGCGCCCCACCGGCGGCGTCGCAGGAGCCGACCGCCTCCCCCACGCCGTCACCGACGCCCTCGCCGACCCCCGACCCGGACGCCGAGTTCACGATCACCGCGGCGGGTGACGTCCTCCCTCACCTGCCCGTGCTCGAGTCGGCGCGCACGGACGACGGCTCGTATGACTTCGGACCGCTCCTGGCGCCGCTCGACCCGTGGGTCTCGACCGCGGACCTCGCGATCTGCCACCTCGAGGTGCCGGTCGCCCCACCCGGGACCAAGCCCTCGGGCTACCCCGTGTTCGGCGCTCCGGCTCAGATCGCGCAGGGGCTCAAGGACCAGGGCTGGGACGGCTGCTCGACCGCGTCGAACCACTCCGTCGACCGAGGCTTCGCGGGCGTCACGGCGACGCTCGACGCGCTGGACGCCGTGGGCCTCGGGCACGTGGGGACGGCGCGGACCGCGCAGGAGGCCGCCCAACCGCAGCTCTACACGCTCGAACGGGCGGGTCAGACGCTCACGGTCGCCCACATCGCCGCGACGTACGGCACCAACGGCATGCCGGTCGACTCCGACAAGCCGTGGTCGGTGACGCGCATCGACGTACCCGCGATGGTCGAGGAGGCCCGCGCTGCGCGGGCCGCGGGGGCGAACCTCGTCATCGCGAGCGTGCACTGCTGCGTCGAGTACCAGACCGCGCCGACCGCCGAGCAGGAGCAGATCGCCCAGGAGATCGCCGACTCGGGTCAGTTCGACCTCTACATCGGTCACCACGCGCACGTACCGCAGCCGGTCGTCCAGCTGTCGGGCGGACCCGGCGGCAACGGCATGTGGGTCGCCTACGGGCTCGGCAACTTCCTGTCCAACCAGGACGGCAACTGCTGCACGAACAAGACCGACTCCGGGATCCTGCTCACCGCGCACGTACGAAGTCCGGGCGGCTTCGACGCCGAGGGCAGAGCCGCCGGGCCGGCGGCCGTCGTCGGCGTCGAGTGGACCCCGATCACGGTGGACCGGCTCAGCGGTCACCAGGTGCATGCGCTGCCGGACATCCCGGGCGGCACCGCCACGCTCTCGGCGCAGGAGGTCGCGGCCCGTACCGCTCGCGTCGCCGAGGCGGCAGGCACCGCGGCCCCCGAGCGCACCGAACCGGTCGTCTCGACGGGTCCGCCGCCGACGGTGGTCCGCCGCACGGACTGACCTCGAACGCCCGGCGCGGTCCGCGCGACCGCCTCGGGCCGGCTACTGAGCCGCGCCGGTCTCGGTGGGCACGATCGACTCCGCCGGCTGCGCGCCGCCGTACAGCCAGCCCTGCCCGTACCGCCAGCCGTTGCGGTACAGGTAGTCGGCCTGTTCGCTGTGCTCGATGCCTTCGGCGATCGTCACCATCGCGAGCTCGCGCGCCAGCGCTCCGAGTGCGCGCACCACCTTCCCCGCGGTGGGGTCGTCGGGGATACCGGACGTGAACGACATGTCGAGCTTGACGCCCGCGACGGGCAGCTCGCGCAGGTAGGACAACGGCGAGACGCCGGTGCCGAAGTCGTCGAGCAGGATCGGCACGCCCGCGGCGGACAGCTGCGTGAGCTCGTGCCGGATGCGGGTGCCCGATGCGACGAGCGAGGACTCGGTGAGCTCCACGACGATCCGGCCGGCCATCAGCCGGTGCCGGGAGATCTCCGCGAGCAGCGTCGTCGCGAACTCGCCGTCCCCGAGCTGGTCGGCCGACACGTTCACCGAGACCCAGGTCGAGCGGTCGGGCGAGGTCGCGACGAACTCCGCGACGCGCGACGCGACGTACTGACCCAGCGGCACGGCCATACCCGCCTCCTGCGCGAGCGGCAGGAACGCCGCAGGCAGCAGCAGCCCACGGTACGGGTGCTGCCAGCGCACGAGCGCCTCGTAGCCGACGACTCGGCCGTCGGCGAGGTCGACGATCGGCTGGTAGTGCACGACGAGCTCGCCCGCCTCGAGCGCGGCCGAGAGCTCGCGCAGCAGGTCGTGACCCGACGAGCGGCTCATCGTCTGGTCGTAGACCTCGGTCCGCCCGCGGCCGGCTCCCTTGGCCTTGTACAGGGCGGCGTCGGCCGCCGCGAGCAGCACCGGCGCACCACCCGCCACGGTGTCCGGGTCGGCGAGCGCGATACCGATGCTCGCGGCCACGGGGAGCCGACGACGCGCGACGCGCACCGGTTCGGCCAGCCCCGCGTGGATCGCGGCCGCCACCTCGAACACCGCCTTGGGCCCGTCGACGTCCTGCACCACGACGACGAACTCGTCGCCACCGAGCCGCGCGACCGTGCCCCGCCGGGCGGTCGCGGCGCGCAGCACGCCCGCGACGTGCACCAGCACCTCGTCACCTGCCGGGTGTCCGTAGCGGTCGTTGATCTCCTTGAACCCGTCGAGGTCGCACGCGAGCACCGCGACCCGGTCGACGACGCCCGGCTGCTCGAGCACGGACTGCAGCACCTCCTGCAGCAGCGTCCGGTTCGCGAGGCCGGTCAGCGGGTCGTGCATCGCGCGGTGCGTGAGCATCTCGGCCTGCAGGCGGGACTCGGTCGAGTCGCGCACCTGCACGACGAAGTGGTCCGGCTCACCCGACGGCGTGCGCACGAGCGCCGCATCGAGCACGACCCACACGAGGTGGTCGTCGGCCCGTTGGTAGCGCTTCTCGAGCGAGAACCGGTGCTGCCCGCCGCCGAGCAGTCGGTCGACCTCGAGTCGTTCGCCCGCGCGCGACTCAGGGGGGCCGAGCGCCTCCATCGGGTAGCCGCGCAACGCTTCCGCCGAGGTCCCGAGCAGCTCCGCGAGCGCCGTGTTCGCCTCGACGATGTTCCAGTCGAGGTCGACGAGTGCCATGCCGATCGGCGCGTTCTCCATCGCGACGCGGAACTGGGTCTCGGATCGCGACAGCGCCGCCTCGACCTGACGGCTGCCGGTCACGTCGACGAGCGTCGTGAGCACCGCGGGCGCTTCGCCGTCACCCGCCGGGACGAGCTGGCTCGCGACCTGCACCATCCGCGCCTGCGGCGACGTGCCACCCGGCAGCGCGACGCCGACCAGCTCGGAGTCGACCGTGTACCCCGCGCGGCCCGCACCCGTGCGGTAACCGAGCACCGCGGAGGGGTTCATCGCCAGGCCCTGCTCGTTGACGAGCACCACGGGCAGGTCGGTGAGTCGGCGGCCGATGCTCGCATCGCCGTCGACGCCGAGGATCGTCGCCGCACGCTCCGAGATGTCGAGCAGCGTGCCGTCGAGCGAGACGACGAGCACGCCCTCCTTGGTCACCGACTGCAGCGCGTCGTACCGGTGCCGCAGCTCGCGCGAGAGCGCGAGCAGCTCGTTGGCCCGGTCCACCTCGCGGCGCTGCCGGCCCATCAGCACGAGCACCCAGACGAGCGACGAGATCGCGATGAACGAGATGACGACGGAGACTGCCCCGAGCCGCTCGTCGACGCCGAGGTAGCCGAACGCGCTCGTCGCGGCCGAGCTCACCTCGCCCCGCCGGACCAGTCCTCGGGGTCGTCGTCGAAGTAGTCGGTCGCCTCGGGCGGGCCGTCACCGTCGTCGTGCGGGACACCGCGCAGGAGCGCGAGCGTCGCGGGCAGGTCGTCGGGTGTCACGAGCACCTCGCGCGCCTTGGAACCCTCGGACGGGCCGACGATCTCGCGCGACTCGAGCAGGTCCATGAGCCGGCCGGCCTTGGCGAAACCGACCCGCAGCTTGCGCTGCAGCATCGACGTCGAGCCGAACTGCGAGGTCACGACGAGCTCGGCGGCCTGCAGCAGCAGGTCGAGGTCGTCGCCGATGTCCTCGTCCACCTGCTTCTTGGTCGTCGGCGCCGCGACGTCCTGGCGGTAGACGGGCTTGAGCTGCTTCTTGACGTGCTCGACGACCGCGTGGATCTCCGACTCGGCGACCCACGCCCCCTGCGTGCGCATCGGCTTGGCCGCGCCCATCGGCAGGAACAGGGCGTCGCCCTGGCCGATCAGCTTCTCGGCGCCCGGCTGGTCGAGAACCACGCGCGAGTCGGTCAGCGACGACGTCGCGAACGCGAGGCGCGAGGGCACGTTGGCCTTGATGAGGCCCGTGACCACGTCGACCGAGGGGCGCTGCGTCGCGAGCACGAGGTGGATCCCGGCCGCGCGCGCGAGCTGCGTGATCCGCTGGATCGAGGCCTCGACGTCGCGCGGCGCGACCATCATGAGGTCGGCGAGCTCGTCGACGATGACCAGCAGGTACGGGTACGTCGCGATCTTGCGCTCGGACCCCGGCAGCGGCTTGACCTTGCCGGCCCGCACCGCGGCGTTGAAGTCGTCGACGTGCTTGAACCCGAACATCGCGAGGTCGTCGTAGCGCGCCTCCATCTCCCGCACGACCCAGTCGAGCGCCTCGGCGGCCTTCTTGGGGTTGGTGATGATCGGCGTGATCAGGTGCGGGATGCCCTCGTAGATCGTCAGCTCGACGCGCTTGGGGTCGACGAGCACCATGCGCACCTCGTCGGGCGTGGAGCGCATGAGGATCGAGACGATCATCGAGTTCACGAAGCTCGACTTGCCCGCGCCGGTAGCCCCCGCGACGAGCAGGTGGGGCATCTTCGCGAGGTTGGCGACGACGTAGCCGCCCTCGACGTCCTTGCCGACGCCGATCACCATCGGGTGCTCGGAGCGTCGCGCGGCCGACGAGCGCAGCACGTCACCCAGCGAGACCGTCTCGCGGTCGGTGTTGGGGATCTCGATGCCGATCGCCGACTTGCCGGGGATGGGCGACAGGATGCGCACGTCCGCGGACGCGACCGCGTACGCGATGTTCTTGGACAGCGCCGTGACGCGCTCGACCTTGACCGCCTGGCCCAGCTCGACCTCGTAGCGCGTGACCGTCGGGCCGCGCGTGAAGCCCGTGACCTTGGCGTCGATCTCGAACTGCTCGAGCACGCTGGTCAGCGACTCGACGACGCGGTCGTTCGCCGCGGACCGCACCTTGTGCGGCGCGCCCTTGGCGAGCACGTCCTCGGCGGGCAGCGTGTAGAGCACGTCGCCCTCGAGCGTCGGCTGCTCGCCCTTGGGCACACCGCGCGGCGTGGGCACCGCGAGCGGGGGCGCGACGACGGCGGTCGCGTCGGTCGCGGACCGGCCCGCTCCCTCGGTCGCGATGGCCTCCGTGACGGGTTCGGGCTCCGCGTGCCGGTCGTGGACGCGCGTCTCGTCCTCGTCGTGCCCGGGCACGACGATCGCGGCGCGCTCGAACGCCTCGTCGGCCTCGTACTGGTCGAGCCGCTCGTCGTCGGGGGTGTCGGGGCCGTCGGCGCGGCGGCGGCGCAGCAGCGAGCGGCGGCGCGGGCGTGCCGGCTCCTCCTCGACCGCGGTGTGCCCGGCGTTGATGACCAGCGGCGCGTCGTCGTCCGGCGCATCCTCGTCGGTCGGCGCCTGGCGCGTGAGCCGGTGGTAGAGACCACGCAGCCGCGGCACCACCTGGTGCACGGGGGTCGCGGTCACGACGAGGATGCCGAAGAACCCGAGCAGCACCAGCAGGATGATCGCGACCGGCGCCGTCACCAGAGCCGCGAGCGGCGCACCGACGATGAAGCCGACGATCCCGCCGGCCCCCCGCAGCGCCTCCATGTCACCGGTGCCAGGGCTGCCCGCGGCGATCTCCAGGATCCCGCACACGGCCACGGCGATCGCGCCCAGCCCGATCGCGATCCGGCCGTTGGCCTGCGTACGTTCGGGATGACGCATGAGCCGCACGGCGGTCGCCACCAGCAGGAACGGGACGGCGACGCCGACGACGCCGAACGTGCCCGCCACGATGTTGTGGACGACGGACCCGGCAGTGCCCGACAGCGACCACCACTCGCGCGCGGCGACGACGACCGCGAGTCCGAGCAGCAGGAAGGCGAGACCGTCGCGGCGGTGCGCCGGGTCGAGGTCCCGTGCGCCGTGACCGACGCGGCGCGCGGCGCCGCCGACCAGGTGCGCGGCGCCCATCCACGTGCCGCGCACGATGCGGACCGGGAGAGCGGACTGCTTCGGAGCCGCAGGCGGGCGGCTCGAACCGCTGCCGCGGGCCGCGGGCGTGCGCGTCGTGCCACCCCGCGGTGCACGACCGGGGGCGCCTGCGCCGCCCGACGGCGCGCCGGATCGCGCGGACGTCGAGGTACGGGTCGCCATGGTCCTCACGGTAGCGGGGGGTCGGTCCGATCCCGGGCGCTCGTGGGCCGTGTCGCGGCGGTGACCCCGGACGGGGTGGGTGTCGCGCACGTCACACCGTCCGATACGCGGACAAGTCTCGACATGTCAGGTAAGCCTGTCCTTACCATCATCGTATGTTCCCCTCCGACTCGGTCGTCGTCGTCACCGGTGCCGCCTCCGGCATCGGGCGGGCGGTCGCGCACCGCCTCGCCGACGCGGGTGTCGCGCTCGCGCTGCTGGACCGCGACGCCGACCCTCTCGCCACCGTCGCCGCCCGTGCGGGCGAGCGGCACGGCGTGCGCGCGCTCGCCGTCCCGGTCGACGTGGCCGACGAGAGCGCGGTGCACGACGCGATCGCCACGGCGCACGAGACCCTCGGTCCGCTCACGGGGCTGGTCTGCGCCGCCGGGGTGCTCGAGCCCGCGGGTCTCGACGTCACCCGCGCGAGCTGGGACCGGCACCTCGCGGTGAACGCCACGGGCGTCCTGCACTGCCTGCAAGCGGCGTCGCCGCGGCTGCGCGACGGTGGCGCGGTCGTCGTCGTGAGCTCGAACGCCGCCCGCGTGCCCCGCACGGGCATGCTCGCCTACGCCGCGTCCAAGGCGGCCGTCTCGGCACTCACCCGATGCGCGGGCCTCGAGCTCGCCGCGCGCGGGATCCGGTGCAACGTCGTCGAGCCCGGGAGCACCGACACCCCGATGCAGCGCGACCTGTGGCCCGACGCGGCCGAGGGCGCCCGGCGGGCCGTCGAGGGCGATCCGGCCACCTTCCGGGTCGGGATCCCGCTGGGCCGGGTACCCCGCCGAGCAGTGGGCACACCTCGCAGAGCCCGACGACCAGGAGGTGATGGTCGGCGTCCTGCGCCTCGGCGGGCTCGACGCGCCGGCCGGGCGGCTCGAGCGTGACGAGGTGCTCGGGCTGCTGCGGCGCTCCGGCAGCGCGGTGGGCTCCTTGCCGGAGACCGTTCTGCGCGGGTGCGTCGCGTCGGTCGTCGAGGCCGCCCGGCTCGTGCGGACGTCCCGCCAGACCCCGCTGCCGGGCGATGCGACACTCGTCGTGGCGGCCGCACCGCGGCCCGAGACGTGGGTGGACGCCGCGGGCTGGACGCCGTGGGTCCGTGGCGACCTGCGAGTGGTCCACGTCGAGGCCACGCACGGCGCGCTCGTCCGGCGCCCCGTGGCCGACGAGGTGGGCGCGGTGATCGCCGCCGAGGTCGCGCGGGCCGGGCTGCCACGAGAGGACCGACGTGACGAGCGAGGTGACGGCGGATGACCGGCAGCGCAGCAGGACCGCGGTGACGGACCGGCCACGCGTCGTCGTGCGCTTTCGCCCCGTCACCACAGGGGCGCTCGACGACGCGGCGCTGACCCCGGCCGAGCGTGCGCGCCGCGACCGGCTCACGGACGTCGCGGACCGGGCGGCGTACACCGCGGCGCACCTGCTGGTGCGCCGGTGCGCGGCGGACGCGCTCGGCGTCACCGCTCGCGGGCTCGTGCTGCGGCAGCGTTGCCCCGGTTGCGGCGGCGACGACCACGGCGTCCCGACGATCGCCGGGCACGACGGTCTCGCGGTGAGCCTGTCGCACACCCGCGGCTACGTGGCAGCGCTCGCGGTCGTGGTCGGTCCCGGGCCGGACGCCGGCACGCCGCGGGTCGGTGTGGACGTCGAGCGTGCCCAGGCCGTTCCCGCGTCGGCGTTCTCGTCCGCCGAGCGCCACTGGGTCGAGGCGTCGGCGTCACCCGAGCACGCCGCGACCGACCTCTGGGTCCGCAAGGAGGCGCTGATCAAGGCCGGGGTCGGCGACCTCGGCGCGGCCGCGGACCTGTGCGTGCTCGGCGACGGCGCCGGACCGGCGCGTGCGGTGGCCGGCCGCGCGGTGCACGGCTGGTGCGCCGGTGACGTGCTCGGCGCATGGGCGATGACCGGGACAGCGGACGACTCCGTCGCCATCTGCTGAGCCACCGGGGCTCGTCCCGTCGACGGACCGGCGGGACGCCGTGTCAGTGGTGGAGCGTAGGTTCTCGGCGTGACCAGACGTGGCTGGATCCTGCTCGGTGCGATGGGCGTCATCTGGGGCGTCCCGTACCTGCTCATCAAGGTGGCCGTCGAGGACGTGACGCCGGCAGGCGTCGTGCTGGCGCGCACCGCGATCGGTGCGCTCCTCCTGGTGCCGTTCGCGTGGCGGCAGGGCGGCCTGCGCGCGCTGCGCGGGCACTGGCCCGCGGCCGTGGCGTTCGCGCTGCTCGAGATCGTGGGCCCGTGGTTCCTGCTGTCCAACGCCGAGCGCACGCTGTCGAGCTCGACGACGGGCCTGCTCGTGGCCACCGTGCCGATCATCGCGGTGGTCGTCGGGCGCCTGGTCGACCGGCAGCACGTCGCGGCCGTGCGCTGGGTCGGTCTGACCGTCGGGCTCGGCGGCGTCGCGGTGCTGCTCGGGCCTGGCGCCGCGGCTGACGACGCATGGGCCGTGGTGCAGGTGATCCTCGCGGCGGTCGGCTACGCGGTCGCCCCGATCATCGCCGAGCGGCGGCTCGGCACCGTGCCTGCCATCCCGCTGACCACCGCCTGCCTCGCGATGAGCGCGCTCGTCTACCTTCCGATCGTGCTGGTCACGGGCCCGCACCCGGTGCCTGGGACGCCCGCGGTGCTCTCGCTCGTCACCCTCGGCGTGGTGTGCACCGCGCTCGCGTTCGTCCTGTTCTTCGGTCTCATCGGCGAGGTCGGCGGCGCCCGCGCGACGCTCGTCGCCTACCTCAACCCGGTCGTCGCGGTGAGCCTGGGAGCCGTCGTGCTCGACGAGCCGATCACGTGGGGCGTCCTGGCGGGGATGGCGCTCATCCTGCTGGGCTCGGCCGCCGCCTCGCGCCGGTCGCGGCCGGCCGACGAGCCGGAGGCCGAGCTGCTCCCGCGCGCACTTCGCGGAGCACCTGCGCACCAGCCCCCGGAGGCACCGGACGGCGTTCGCCCGCCGGGGCCCGTCGAGGCCGACCAGCTCCCTGCCTTCCCGCACAGCGGTCCGGCGGGGAGCGACGTCACGCCTCGACGACCACCGGGATGATCATCGGACGGCGGCGCAGGCGGTTGCTGACCCAGCGCCCGACGACGCGCCGCATGATCTGCTGGAGTTGGTGCACGTCGGTCGCGCCCTGGGCGGCGGCCTCCTCCAACGCGCGCGTGAGCTCGGGCAGGATGCCCTCGAACACGCCGTCCTGCTCCGCGAACCCCCGCGCGTGGATCTGCGGTCCGGCGAGCACCTTGCCGTCAGCCGACGAGATCACCGCGAAGATCGAGATGAAGCCCTCGTCGCCCAGGATGCGGCGATCCTTGAGCTCGGCCTCGGTGATCTCCCCCACCGACGAGCCGTCGACGTACACGTAGCCGCAGGGCACGGACCCGACGATCCGCGCGACACCGTCCGCGAGGTCGACCACGACCCCGTCCTCGGCGAGCAGCACGCGCTCGGCGGGGACACCGCTCGAGACCGCGAGCGCGCCGTTCGCGACGAGGTGACGAACCTCGCCGTGCACGGGCATGACGTTGCGCGGCCGCAGGATGTTGTAGCAGTAGAGGAGCTCGGCCGCCGACGCGTGCCCCGAGACGTGCACCTTCGCGTTGCCGGAGTGGACGACGCGCGCACCGAGCCGGGTCAGCCCGTTGATCACCCGGAACACCGCGTTCTCGTTGCCGGGGATGAGCGAGGACGCCAGGATCACGGTGTCCCCGGGACCGACGCTGATCTTGTGGTCGTTGTTCGCGATCCGCGACAACGCCGCCATCGGCTCGCCCTGCGAGCCCGTGCACATCAGCACGACGCGGTCGTCGGGCAGGTCGTCGACCGCCTTGAGGTCGACGAGCACGCCGTCAGGCACCTTGAGGTAGCCGAGCTCGGACGCGATCGCCATGTTGCGCACCATCGAGCGTCCGACGAGCGCGACGTGCCGCTCGTGCGACGCGGCCGCGTCGAGCACCTGCTGCACGCGGTGCACGTGGGATGCGAACGACGCGACGACGATCCGCCGGTGCGACGCGGCGAACACGGTGTCGAGCACCGGGCCGATGTCGCGCTCGTGCGGCACGAAACCGGGGACCTCGGCGTTGGTCGAGTCGACCATGAACAGGTCGACGCCGCGCTCACCGAGTCGCGCGAACGCGCGCAGGTCCGTGATGCGACCGTCGAGCGGCAGCTGGTCCATCTTGAAGTCGCCCGTGTGCAGCACCGTGCCGGCCGGCGTGGTCACCGCGACCGCGAGCGCGTCCGGGATCGAGTGGTTCACCGCGACGAACTCGCACTCGAACGCGCCGAACCGCTCGACCTGCCCCTCGCGCACGACGCGCGTGACAGGCTGGATGCGGTGCTCCTTGAGCTTGGCCTCGACGAACGCGAGCGTCAGCCGGGAACCGACGAGCGGGATGTCCGAGCGCAGCCGCAGCAGGTAGGGCACGGCGCCGATGTGGTCCTCGTGCCCGTGCGTGAGGACGATCGCCTCGATGTCGCCGAGCCGGTCCCGGATGTAGTCGAAGTCCGGGAGGATCAGGTCGACGCCGGGCTGGTGGTCCTCGGGGAACAGGACGCCGCAGTCGACGACGAGCAGTCGGCCGGCGTACTCGAGGACGGCCATGTTGCGGCCCACTTCACCGAGCCCCCCGAGCGCGACGATGCGCAGCGCGCCGTCGGCCAGCGGGGGCGGTGAGGCGAGCTCCGGGTGGGGGTGGCTCACATGCTCTCCAGGTCGATCGTGCGGCGCCGCGACGGCGCCTGGTGGTCAGGCGGGCGCGTCGTGCCGCGACCCGCCTGCGAGAAGTTCGTCGTGACGCCCGTCGGGACGTCCGTCGAGCAGGCCGGCGGCGCTCAGACCGGCGGCGACGTCGCGCACCTCGTCGTCAGTCGCCGGGAGGTACGGCAGGCGCACGGTGCGTCGCGGCAGCACCCCGACGACCTCCAGCGCGGCCTTGGCGTAGACCGCCTGGAACCCCGCGCCGTTGATGGCGTCGACCGCGGGCTGGACCGACGTGGTCGCGCGCAGAGCCCCCGCGGTGTCTCCCGCGTCCCACGCCGCCACGGCCCGTGCGAACGCGGCGCCGACGACGTGCGTCGCGACTCCGACGACGCCCACGGCGCCGACCGACAGGAACGGCAGCAGCAGGCCGTCGTCGCCGCAGTACCAGGCGAGACCGGTGCGCGCGATCCCGCGGGCGGCGGCCGCCACGTCGCCCGTGGCGTCCTTCATGGCGACGACGCGCTCGTGCTCACCGAGCTCGTCGACCGTCGCCGCGGACAGGCGCACCCCGGCACGGCCGGGGATGTCGTAGAGCATGACCGGCAGGTCGGTCGAGTCCGCCACGGCGCGCACGTGCGCGACGATCCCGGCCTGCGAGGGCCGCGAGTAGTACGGGCTCACGACGAGCAGGCCGTGCGCGCCGGCCTCGGCGGCCTGCTCGGCCATCCGCACCGCGTGCAGGGTGTCGTTCGAACCGGCGCCCGCGACGACGTACGCGCGGTCCCCGACCGCCTCGACGACCGCAGCGATGAGCTCGGCCTTCTCGGGGGCGTGCGTCGTGGGTGCCTCACCGGTCGTGCCGTTGAGCACCAGACCGTCGTGGCCGGTGTCGACGAGGTGGCGGGCCAGCGCGACCGCCGCGGCGACATCGAGCTCACCGGCCTCGTCGAACGGCGTCACCATCGCGGACAGCACCGCCCCGAACGGGCGGACGGACGACGTCACCTGCGGCATGGGCACACGCTACCGCCCCCGGCCGATCGGCCCGCCCGCGGTCTCACACCGATCGCTCATGCGCGGCGGTAGGACTGGAACCGGTAGCGCAGCCCGGTGCGGGAGGTGTGCCATCCGCCCGCCGGGTCGGCGCCCACGAGCCGCCACTCGTCGGGCCGCAGGTGCGGCGCGTGCGTGTCCCCGGCGGTCCCGACGTCGACCACCGTCACCTCGACGCGGTCCGCGAGCGGCAGCGCCGCGGCGTACACGGCGCCGCCGCCGACCACCCAGACCTCGTCGGAGCCCTGGGACGTCCCCGACGCGCGGGCCGCCGCGAGCGCGGCCGGCAGCTCGTCGACGACGAGCGCCCCCGGTGCCTCGAAGCCCGAACGGGACAGCACGACGTTGCGGCGCCCCGGCAGCGGGCGGTACGCCTCCGGCAGGGACTCCCACGTCGCGCGCCCCATCACGACCGGCCGGCCCGTCGTCACGGCACGGAAGTGCGCGAGGTCCTCGGGCACGTGCCACGGCAGTGCGCCGTCGACCCCGATCACCCCGGTGGGCGACTGCGCCCAGATCAGTCCGACGTGCACGCGCACCCCCTCGTCATCGGTGTTCAGACCGCGATCGGCGCGGCGATCGCAGGATGGTGGCGGTACCCCTCGACCTCGACGTCCTCGAACGTGTACTCGAAGATCGAGGGCGCCCGGCGCAGCCGGAGCGTCGGCGCGGGATACGGCTCCCGCGAGAGCTGCTCACGGACCTGGTCGACGTGGTTGTCGTAGACGTGGCAGTCGCCGCCGGTCCAGACGAAGTCGCCGACCTCGAGCCCCACCTGCTGCGCGACCATGTGCGTGAGCAGCGCGTACGACGCGATGTTGAACGGCACGCCGAGGAACAGGTCCGCCGAGCGCTGGTAGAGCTGGCACGACAGGCGGCCGTCGGCGACGTAGAACTGGAACAGCGCGTGACACGGCATGAGCGCCATGTCCGGCAGGTCGGCGACGTTCCACGCCGAGACGATGTGCCGCCGCGAGTCGGGGTTCGCCCGGAGGTTCTCGACGAGCTGCGCGATCTGGTCGACGTGACCGCCGTCGGGCGTGGGCCACGAGCGCCACTGCACGCCGTAGACGGGGCCGAGCTCGCCGTCCTCGTCGGCCCAGTCGTTCCAGATCCGCACGCCGTGCTCCTGCAGCCAGCGCACGTTCGAGTCGCCGCGCAGGAACCACAGCAGCTCGTAGACGACCGAACGCAGGTGCACGCGCTTCGTCGTGACGAGCGGGAACCCCGCCGACAGGTCGAACCGGAGCTGGTGGCCGAACAGCGACCGTGTGCCCGTGCCCGTGCGGTCGGACTTGCGCGTGCCGGTCTCCAGCACGAGGCGCAGCAGGTCCTCGTAGGGCGTGGCGACGGGCACGGCGGCGGGCGCGGCGACTGGCACGGCGGCGGGCACGGTCATGCCGGACATCGTACGTAGCACGACCACACCGCAGGGCACCCGACGCGCGCCGTGTGCGACAGTGGCCCGCGTGGGTCCGGAGCCGCTCGACGACGCCGTCGTCGCCGACGTGCGCGCCGCCCGCCGCCAGGCCGTCTCGGTCGCGTTCGCGACCGGGCTGTACGGCGTCTCGTTCGGCGCGCTGAGCGTCGCCGCCGGTCTCGACACCGCCCAGACGATGGCGCTCTCGCTCCTGATGTTCTCCGGCGGCTCGCAGTTCGCGGCGATCGGCGTGCTGGGCGCGGGTGGCGCGGCAGGCGCCGCGATCGCGACCGCGGGCCTGCTCGGCGCGCGCAACGGGCTGTACGGGCCGCAGGTCTCGCCGCTGCTCGGCGTCCACGGCGTGCGTCGCCTGCTGGCGGCCCAGCTCACGATCGACGAGTCCACCGCGGTCGCCACCGTGCACCCACCCGGCCCCGCCGCCCGGGCGGGCTTCTGGTGGACCGGCGTCGGCGTCTTCGTGCTCTGGAACTCGTTCACGCTGCTCGGCGCACTGCTCGGCAACACGCTCGGCGACCCGCGCCGGTACGGGCTCGACGCCGCCGCGGCCGCCGCGTTCCTCGCGCTCGTCTGGCCGCGCCTCGGCGACTCGCTCGCGCGCACGGTCGCGGCCGCCGCCGTCGTCGTCGCGCTCGCGACCACGCCGCTGCTGCCGGCGGGCGTCCCCGTCCTGCTCGCGGCGGTCGTCGCGATCGTCGCGGGCGCGCTCGCCCCGCCGGCCGTCGCACCGACCACGGCCCCGACCACGTCCCCGACCAACGCCCGGCCGGCTCCGACGTCCGACGAACGCGAGGACGCATGAGCGACACGACGCTGTGGGTCGCGGTGCTCGCCGGCTCGGCGGTGGTGTTCGTGCTCAAGCTCGTCGGGCACCTCGTGCCGGAGCACTGGCTCGCGCAACCGCGCGTCGCCCGCACGGCCGCGCTCGTGACGGTGGCGCTGCTGTCCGCGCTCGTCGCGGTGCAGGCCGCGACGAGCGGCAGCGAGCTGGTCGCCGACGCCCGGCTGCCCGCGCTCGCGGTCGCCGCCGTCGCGCTCGTGCTGCGCGCGCCGTTCATCGTCGTGGTCGTGCTCGCCGCGCTGACCGCGGCCCTGCTGCGCGCGCTCGGCATGCCCTGAGCCCCGTCCGAACGGCGGGCACGTCGCACGACGGTCGCGCGTTGTACCCTCGCCCGACGACGAGGCCGCGACGAGCGGCCCCCGCCACCCGGAGGACCGATGGCCGAGGCCACCCCGACCACCCTGCGCCGATCCCCGGTCGGCACGCTCATCTTCGCGTCCCGATGGTTGCAGCTGCCGCTGTACCTCGGGCTGATCGTCGCGCAGTCGTTCTACGTGTGGCAGTTCATGACGTCCCTGTGGCACCTGGGCGTCGGTCTGTTCACGGGGCACACGACGAGCCACGGCGAGCAGGTCACGTTCGACGAGGGCACGATGATCATCGCCGTGCTGGGCCTCGTCGACGTCGTCATGATCGCGAACCTGCTGATCATGGTCATCATCGGCGGTTACGAGACGTTCGTGTCGCGGATCCGGCTCGACGACCACCCCGACCAGCCGGAGTGGCTCTCGCACGTCAACGCGAACGTGCTCAAGACCAAGCTCGCGATGTCGATCATCGGCATCTCGTCGATCCACCTGCTCGCGAGCTTCATCGAGGCGGAGTCGACCATCCAGGAGCACGGCTCCGAGCCGCTGCTGTGGCAGACGCTCATCCACCTCGCGTTCATCGTCTCCGCGGTCGCGCTGGCCTGGATCGACCGGATGTCGGTGAAGCACCCGGCCCGCGCGCTGCCGAGCCACGCACCCGCCCACCCGGCGAGCGACGACGAAGTCACGGTGACCCGGTGACGCTGTTCACCGAGACCTCCGACGTCTCGGTCCGCCCGGCCGTGCCGGGCGACGAGCGCACGATCGGCGCGATCCAGCTCGCCGCGTGGCGGATCGCGCACGCGCAGGTCCTCGGTGACTCGCTCGACCTGCTCGACGCGGAGGCGATCGTCACGCAGTGGGCGACCGCGATCACGGCGCCGCCGGCCGGTCACCGCGTGCTCGTCGCGTGCGCCGGGGCGACCGTCGTCGGCTTCGCGTCCACCGCGCCCGTGGCCGCGCCGGGTCCCGCGGCCGCCCCGGGCGGCGTGATCCTCGCGCTCGAGGTCGATCCGGGCCACCAGCGTGGCGGTCACGGCTCACGCCTGCTCGCCGCCGCGGTGGACCTGCTGCGCGAGGACGGCGCGGACCAGGTGCTGACCTGGGTGCTCGACGGCGACGCCGCCCGCGCGCAGTTCCTCGCCGGGGCGGGGCTGGGCCCGGACGACACCGTGCGCGAGCTCGCCACGGGCACGCTGCCCGACGGCTCCACCCGCACGGTCCGCGAGCACCGCTGGTGGGCGTCGATCTGAGGCCCTGCGCTCAGGAGGTCCTGGCGGGCTCGTCGTAGAGGCGCTTGGCGTGGCGCAGGGACTCGCGGGCACGGCGGCGGTCCCCCGCGGCGTCGTAGGCGAACGCCAGGTGGTACCAGGAGCGCCAGTCGTCGGGTGCGGCCTGTGCGTCCTCGCGCGCCGGGTCGAACGCCGCGCGGGCGGCGACGCGGTCGATGCGTCCGCCCGGTGATCGAGGCAGGTCGTCGACCGGCAGTTCACCCGCTTCCGCGAGCTCGTCAGCCATGCGCTGGACGGTGATCGCGAGCGCCCACTCGCGCCAGACGAGCCAGACCACGAGCAGGGGCAGCACGAGGAAAGCGAGCCCGAACGCGATGCCGACGGGCTCCCCCGTGCCGATCATCGCGAGCGCGCGGCTCGCCGCGAGCCACAGGTAGAGCCCGAGCAGGCCGGTCAGGGCGACCGCCGCGGCGATCGCGACGGTGCGCGAACGGGTCCGGGTGGCCACGGTCACAGGTCGAGCAGGTGCTCGAGCCCGACGGTCAGGCCGGGCAGAGCGCCCACGCGCCGGACCGCGAGCAGCACACCGGGCATGAAGCTGGTCCGGTCGAACGAGTCGTGCCGCAGTGTGAGCTGCTCGCCGGGGTTGCCGAGCAGGACCTCCTCGTGCGCGGTCAGGCCGCGCAGCCGTACCGCGTGCACGCGCACGCCGTCGACGAGCGCGCCGCGCGCACCCTCGAGCGACTGGGTCGTCGCATCGGGGCTCGGACCGAGCCCGGCGGCGGCCCGGGCCTGCGCGATGCCGTGCGCGGTGTGGGCGGCCGTCCCCGAGGGTGCATCGACCTTGTCCGGGTGGTGCAGCTCGACGATCTCGACCGACTCGAACCAGCGCGCGGCCCGGGCCGCGAACGCCATGGTCAGCACGGCGCCGATCGCGAAGTTGGGGGCGACGAGCACGCCGACGCCGGGCCGGTCGGCCAGGTGGTCGCGCACGCGTGCGAGCGCGGCGTCGTCCCAGCCGGTCGTCCCGACGACCACGTGCACGCCGGCGTCGACCATCGCGTGCACGTTCACCTCGGTGACGGCCGGCACCGTGAAGTCCACGGCGACCTGCACGCCGGCCTGCGCCACGCGGGCCAGGTCGTCGCCCGCGTCGAGCCGGGCGACCAGCTCGAGATCCGGTGCGGCCTCGACCGCGGCGGCCACGGTCGCCCCCATGCGTCCGCCCGCACCCAGCACGGCCACCCTGATGCGTTCGTCCACGCGGCCAGCCTAGTCGCGCTTCCGGCGCCGTCCGTCAGGCGGGCGGGGCTCCGACGAAGGCGGCGAGCCGCTCCTCGAGGCGGCGCAGCTCGACCGGCGTGCAGCCGGTGAACCGCTCGACCTCGCGCGGCGGGTAGCCGGCCTGGGCGTACCAGCGCAGGGCGGCGACGACATCCGACGGGCGCACCGGACCGGGTCCGACGGCCTCGCGGACGAACGCCGAGAACCTCACGGCGGCCAGGTACTGCGCGAGATCCACACCCAGGTGGCGCACCGACCAACGGTGCAGCGTGCTGACGGTCACCTCGGCGGCCCGCGCGATCTCCGGCGGCGGCAGCAGCCCGCGCTGGGCGTCGAGCGTCGCGATCACCTCGCCGAAGGCCTCGAGGTCCTCGTCGATCGGGTGCGCTCGCGCCACGAGGGCCGCGACGAGCAGGTGGACCGCGCTCTCGTCGTCGCCCGCGAGCAGCGCTGCACGGGCGCGGGCCGCGTCCTCGGGCCCGACGACGCTGGACAGCGGCAGGGTCGAGTCGACCACGCCACCCACCTGAAGACGGGCCAGCGCGAGCGGGTGCAGCTGCACGCCGGCCCGGACGCTGGGGCCGCGCTCCTCTCGGACGTTCGTGCGGGCCGCGGGGCCGCGGATCCCGTCCTCGTCGGGTCGGTGCACGCCGTCCGGCGCGATGTCGACGAGCATCGCCGGCGTCGCGACCTCGAGCTGCAGGAGCCCGCGCCCGTCCGGCAGCAGCACCTCGAGCGCGGGAGCCGTGGTCCGCGCCACCCATGCGTGCTCGACGAGCAACGGCTCGACCGTGTCGAACCGCCGGTACGCGGGTGCCGCTGAGCTCGTCGATGATGCCGTCGCCGTCATGGACCCATCATCGCTCCCCCGGCGGGACATCGGGCTCAGCGGAATACAGATGCCTGCGGCACTCGCATATTCGGACAAATCACCCGGCAATGGGTGATGAATCGACACCCGGACGTGGCTAACGTCGTGACGTACATCACACTCGAGGGGGACGACCATGCACGCTGCAGGAACGACCACACCGCGCGGGCCGCACGTCCATCGGACGCGGCACCGCCTGACACGTACCGCGTTCGGCGCCCTGGCCGCACTTGCGCTCGCGCTCACAGGGGTGGTCGGGGCGCAGGCCGCGACCACGACCGGCGAGCCGAACGCGCAGGGCTCCGCGGAGCCGGAGTTCGACGGCTACACCGGGTACGTGGGCGACGACGAGCTCGCACCCCCAGGTGTCCTCGGGGGCGACAAGCTCCACAAGACGGAACCGCTCGGGCCGATCGGCACGGCGACCCGCACGCAGCAGGACGTCGCCGGCCAGGCCGCCCCGGCTCCGGACCGGACCGTCCCCGTGACGCTACCGAGCGAACCCGACACGGCGTCCGTCGACGCCGTGGCCGCGCAGCTCGCGGCCACGGGGAGCGCCCGGGTGATCGTGACGCTCGACGGCGCGCTGCGCTCCGACCTCGGGACCTCGCCGGCCGCGACCGCGGCGCAGGCGAAGCTGACGCGGGACGCGCAGACGCACCTGACCAGCACGCTCGCCGGAACCGGCTCGCGACTCGTCCAGCAGAACGCACTGCTCCCCTCGGCCGTGTGGACCCTGACGTCCGCCGGTCTCGACGCGCTCCTGGCCGACTCCCGTACGGGCTCGGTCGTGCTCGACGGCACGGCGTCGGCCGAGCTCGCGTCCAGCACGGGCGTCATCGACTCCGACCTGCTCAACGCGGCCGGCGTGCTCGGCAACAACTTCGAGGGCGGTGCCGGCCAGTACCAGGTCGCGGTCATCGACTCGGGCGTGGACAACCAGCACAACGCGTTCACCGGCCGCATCGTGTCGCAGGCGTGCTACGTCACCGACAGCTCGTGCCTCGGCGGCACCAACTCGTCGACCGCCGTGGGCAGCGCGGACGAGTGCACGCACTCCACCGACTGCGACCACGGCACGCACGTCGCCGGCATCGCGGCGGGCAGCTTCTTCACGGGCGGTCACGAGGGCGTCGCACGCGGCGCGGGGATCGTCGCGATCAAGGTCGCGCAGGACAACCCGACGAGCACGCGCTGGACCGCGCAGTTCTCGGCGATCGACCTGGCCCTGTCGCGCGTGATCGCGCTGCGCGGCTCGTCGTTGCCACGGATCGTGTCGGTGAACCTCAGCATCGGGACGAACGCGACGTTCGCGCCCGGCGACGCCGCGTGCAACGCGGTCAACCCGACGACGAACGCGCTGTTCGCGACGCTCCAGAACGCCGGCGTGGCCGTCGTGGTCGCGGCCGGCAACAACGGGGTCGCGGGAGCCATGAGCTTCCCCGGCTGCGCGACGAACGCCTTCGCGATCGGCGCCACCAGCGACTCCGACGTCCCCGCCTCGTTCACCAACTCGAGCTCAGGGATGCGCTGGTGGGCTCCCGGCGTCGACATCGACGCACCCGTGCCCACCGGTGACAACCACGCCTCGAAGCAGGGCACCTCGATGGCGGCCCCGCACGTGACCGGCGCGTTCGCGCTCCTGCGCGAGTGCGTCGACGGCAACGGCAACCCCATCACCAAGGACGCCGCGGCCGCGAACCTCGACGCCACGGGTGTGGACGTGACACGATCCGGTGTCACACGCAAGCGGATCAACGTGCTCGACGCGGCGACCCGCACCGTGAACAACAACGACTTCGCGAGCCCCGAGGTCTTCAGCGGCAACGGGCCGATCAACGACTTCGACTTCACGGTCTGCTCGGACTCGGAGACCGGCGAACCGGGGCCGTTCGGCATCGACAACGGCGTCTGGTGGCAGTGGACGCCCGCGACGACCGGCACCGCGACGATCTCGACCGAGGACGGCGGCGGCTTCGTCACCACCTTCGACACGCAGCTGAGCGTCTTCACCGGCTCCTCGATCAGCGGGCTCACGCTCATCGCGTTCGACGACGACGCCGGGACGGGCCTGCGCAGCCTCGTGCAGTTCCCGGTCAACGCCGGCACGCCGTACCGCATCAAGGTGGAGGGGTTCGGGGGCCAGAACGGCCTGCTCAACCTGCACATCGAGAACGGACCCGCACCGATGTGCTTCGGCGCGGCGGCCACGCGTGTCGGCACCTCGGGTAATGACGTCATCACCGGCACCTCGGGTGTCGACGTGATCGTCGCGGGCGCGGGCAACGACTTGATCCGCGGTCTGTCCGGCAACGACCGGATCTGCGGTGACGCCGGCGACGACACCGTGCTCGCGGGTCTCGGCAACGACTCCGTGCTGGGCGGTTCTGGTGCGGACAAGATCCGCGGCGAGGGGGGCAACGACACCCTGGTCGGCAACCCGGGCGGCGGCTCGACCGACGACGTCGGGGACACCATCGAGGGCGGTCCGGGCAACGACTTCCTGGACGGCTGGACCGGTGACGACCTGCTCTCCGGCGGACCCGGTGACGACACCCTGCAGGGTGCCGACGGCATCGACACGGTCACCTACGCCGTCTCGGCGACCGCGGTCAACGTCAACCTGGTGACCGGTGTGGCCACCGGACAGGGTTCGGACACCTTCATCCAGGTCGAGAACCTCGTCGGTTCACCGCTGGCCGACGTGCTGCGCGGCAACGACGGGATCAACCGGATCGTCGCGGGCGCCGGCGCCGACAACGTGTTCGGGCTCGGCGGCAACGACCGGCTCGAGGGCGGGGTCGGGAACGACACCGTCCGGGGCGGCACCGGTGCCGACGACGTGTTCGGCGGCGACGGCAACGACCGGCTCGACGGCAACGGGGGCCCGGACCGGCTGTTCGGCGATGCCGGCAACGACCGACTCGACGGCGGCGACGCGGTCGACCGGTGCGCGGGCGGGACCGGCATCGACACCGGGTTCCAGTGCGAGACGATCCTGGGCATCCCCTGACGGACCGCTCCTGACGGGGGGACGGGCCTGCCGCCCGTCCCCCCGTCGGGCGTTGCTAGGTCGTGCGCGGGCCGGGCCCGACGCGCACCACGGACCGCGGACGCGAGGCCAGGTCGGCGGCGAGCGCCTGCACCTGCTCGGCGGTGACGGCCCGCACACGGTCGAGCGACTCGTCGAGGCTCAGCAGCTCGCCGTGCACCAGCTCGGCCTTGCCGAGGCGCGTCATGCGCGAGCCGCTGTCCTCCATACCGAGCACGAGGCCGCCGCAGATCTGACCGATCGAGCGATCGAGCTCGGCCTGCGTGATCGGCTCGCTCGCCATCCGCTCCCACTCGGCGACCATCAGCGCGACGACCTCGTCGACCTTGCCCGGGGCGCACCCGGCGTACAGGCCGAACAGCCCGCTGTCGGTGTGCGAGGACGCGAAGGAGTACGTCGAGTACGCAAGCCCCCGCTTCTCGCGGATCTCCTGGAACAGCCGCGACGACATGCCGCCACCCAGCACGGCGTTGAGCACGGACAGCGCGAAGCGGCGCTCGTCGGTGGCCGTCAGCGACGTGCCGCCGACCAGGACGTTCGCCTGCTCGGTGGGCCGCCGCACGAACGTGGTGACACCCTCGCCCGGGATGCCCTGCTCACCCGGGCGCACGCCCGCGGTCGCCACGCGACGACCCGCCGGCACGGCGTCCGTCGTGAGGTCCCAGCCGCCACGCTCGAGCGCGTCGGCGACCATCGCGCACACCGCGTCGTGGTCGATGCCGCCGGCCGCGGACACGACGAGCGTCTCGGGCCGGTAGTGCCAGCGGTAGTGCTCCCAGACGGCCTCACGCGGGACCGACCGGATGGTCTCCGGCGTTCCGCCGATGGGCCGGCCGAGCGCGTGTGCGCCCAGCACCGCGGCCGCGAACTGCTCGTGCACGACGTCGCTCGGGTCGTCGTCGTTCATCGCGAGCTCTTCGAGGATGACCCCACGCTCGGTCTCGAGCTCGTCCGCGTCGAGGCGGGCCGAGGTCACCATGTCCGCGATGACGTCGACCGCCATCGGGACGTCGGTGTCGAGCACGCGTGCGTAGTAGCACGTGTGCTCCTTGCCGGTGGCCGCGTTGGCCTCTCCTCCGACGGCGTCGAACGCCTCGGCGATGTCCATCGCGGTCCGGCGCGCGGTGCCCTTGAACAGCAGGTGCTCGAGGAAGTGCGTCGAGCCGTGGTGCCCCGACTCCTCGTCGCGCGACCCGACGCCGACCCACGCGCCGATGGTGGCCGAGCGAAGGCCGGGCATGTGCTCGGTCAGCACCCGGACCCCGCCAGGCAGGACGGATCGACGCACGTGCGTCTCACCGTCCTGCCCGACGGACTGCTCGGCGCCCGGTCGACCCGAGCGCACGAGCGGGAGGTCCAGCGGCATCAGGCGTCGGCAGGCGCGGGCTGCTCCGCCGCGTCGGACTCCTCGACGACCGCGTGCAGCGAGAGCTTGCCGCGCGGGTCGATCTCGCCGATCTCGACCTGGACCTTCTGGCCGATCGCCAGGACGTCCTCGACGTTCTCGACGCGCTTGCCGCCGACGAGCCGACGGATCTGGCTGATGTGCAGCAGACCGTCCTTGCCCGGCGAGAGCGAGACGAAGGCACCGAACGTCGTGGTCTTGACGACCGTGCCGACGAAGCGCTCGCCGATCTCCGGCATGTGCGGGTTCGCGATCGCGTTGACCGCCGCCCGCGCGGCCTCCGCCGACGGACCGTCGGTGGCGCCGATGTAGACCGTGCCGTCGTCCTCGATCGAGATGTCGGCGCCGGTCTCCTCCTGGATCTGGTTGATCATCTTGCCCTTCGGGCCGATGACCTCGCCGATCTTGTCGACCGGGACCTTCACCGTGATGACGCGCGGTGCGAACGGGCTCATCTCGTCGGGCACGTCGATCGCCTCGGCGATGACGTCGAGGATCGCGAGGCGAGCCTCCTTCGCCTGCGTCAGCGCGCCGGCCAGGACCGAGGCGGGGATGCCGTCGAGCTTGGTGTCGAGCTGGATCGCGGTGACGAACTCGCGCGTGCCGGCGACCTTGAAGTCCATGTCGCCGAACGCGTCCTCGGCGCCCAGGATGTCCGTGAGCGCGGCGTACCGGGTCTCACCGTTCACCGTGTCCGAGACCAGGCCCATCGCGATGCCCGCGACCGGCGCGCGCAGCGGCACACCGGCGTTGAGCAGCGAGAGCGTGGACGCGCAGACCGAACCCATCGACGTCGAGCCGTTCGAGCCCAGCGCCTCGGAGACCTGACGGATCGCGTAGGGGAACTCCTCGCGCGTCGGCAGCACGGGCATGAGCGCCCGCTCGGCGAGCGCGCCGTGGCCGATCTCGCGGCGCTTCGGGGAGCCGACGCGCCCCGTCTCACCGGTCGAGTACGGCGGGAAGTTGTAGTTGTGCATGTAGCGCTTGCGCGTCTCAGGGGACAGCGTGTCGAGCTGCTGCTCCATGCGGAGCATGTTCAGCGTGGTGACACCCAGGATCTGGGTCTCGCCGCGCTCGAACAGCGCCGAGCCGTGCACGCGGGGCAGCACCTCGACCTCGGCGCCGAGCGTGCGGATGTCCCGCAGGCCGCGGCCGTCGATCCGGAAGCCGTCCGTGAGGATGCGCTGGCGGATGAGCTTCTTCTGCACCGAGCGGTACGCGGCCGAGATCTCCTTCTCGCGGCCCGCGAACGCCTCGGCCAGCTCGCCCTGGATCTCCGCCTTGATCTCGTCGAGGCGGTTCTCGCGGGTCTGCTTGTCGGCGATGCTCAGCGCCTCGCCCAGACGGGCCGACGCGGCGGCCTCGACCGCGGCGAAGGCGTCGTCCTGGTAGTCCGGGAACGTCGGGAAGACCTGGGTCTCCTTGGCGGCCTTCGACGCGAGGTCGGCCTGCGCCTCGCACAGCGCCTTGATGAACGGCTTGGCGGCCTCGAGGCCCTGCGCGACGATCTCCTCGGTCGGGGCCTGGTGGCCCTCGTCCTTGATGAGGTTCCACGACTTCTCAGGCGCCTCGGCCTCGATCATCGCGATCGCGACGTCGGCCTCGCCCGCGGCGTTCGTGACGACGCGGCCGGCGACGACCATGTCGAACGTCGCACGCGCACGCTCGGAGTAGCGCGGGAACGCGACCCACTGGCCCTCGACGAGCGCGATGCGCACGCCGCCGACCGGACCCGAGAAGGGCAGGCCGGACAGCTGGGTGGAGATCGACGCCGCGTTGATCGCGAGCACGTCGTACGCGTCGTCGGGGTGGATCGCCAGGACCGTGATGACGACCTGGACCTCGTTGCGCAGTCCCTTGACGAACAGCGGGCGCAGCGGGCGGTCGACCAGACGGCACGCCAGGATCGCCTCGGTCGAGGGACGGCCCTCGCGGCGGAAGAACGAGCCGGGGATCTTGCCGGCGGCGTACTGCCGCTCCTCGACGTCGATCGTCAGCGGGAAGAAGTCGAACTGGTCCTTGGGGTGCTTGCCGGCCGTCGTGGCCGACAGCAGCATGGTGTCGCCGTCCAGGTAGGCGGCGGCGGCACCGGCGGCCTGCTTGGCCAGGCGGCCCGTCTCGAAGCGGACGGTGCGGGTGCCGAAGCGGCCGTTGTCGATGACGGCCTCGGCGAACTGGATCTCGGGACCCTCCACGGGTGCCCTCCTTGTTCTCGAAGGCGCCGGCCGGCCGCGACGGTCTTCGACCGTGGTCCTCGGAGCCGCCACGAGGGCGAGCTCCGGGGGCCACTACCGAGGACCGGACGAGCGGGCCGACGCGGGTGGGTGATGCTGGTGGTGCTGGTGGTGCTGGACGTGCTCGCGGCGCAGCCGGGCTGCGCCATAGCAGGCCAGCCCGGACCCGACGAGGGTCCGGGCTGGTCCGGTGGTTCAGCGGCGCAGGCCGAGGCGCTCGATGATCGAGCGGTAGCGGTTGATGTCGACCTTCTGCAGGTAGCCGAGCAGACGGCGACGACGACCGACGAGCAGCAGCAGGCCACGGCGGCTGTGGTGGTCGTGCTTGTGCTCCTTGAGGTGCTCCGTCAGGTCCTTGATGCGCTGCGTCAGGACCGCGATCTGGACCTCGGGGGAACCGGTGTCGCCCTCGTGCGTGGCGTACTCGGTCATGATGGCCTGCTTGGTGGCGTTGTCGAGGGACACGGCTCTCCTGGTTGACTCGTTGCGCGGTGCTCCGGGGCTTGTCCACCCGGGCTCTCTGGTTCCGCGGCCGATCACACGGCGCCCACAGACTACCAGCCCGACGCCGTCGACCCGAATCGCGCAGCCGGCCCCGCGCACGCCGTCGGCGCTCGATCAGCGCTCGACCAGCGCTCAGTCAGCGCACCGTCACCATTCAGTCGGCGTCGAACATCGAGACGACGTACGTCTTGGTCAGCCGCGTCCCGGGGGTGGCGTCGTTCGTGATGCCGGAGACGCTCACGCGGTAGCGCACCACGTGGCTCCCCGTCGGGTGAGCGACGCCGGCGACGTCGAACACGACGGTGTTCGGCCCGTACCCCTCCCGCACCTCCTGCGTCTTCACCGACATGACCTGGACGACGGCGCCGGCCGCATTCAGCCGCTCGACCCGCACGGCCGCCGACCAGAAGTGCATACGGGAGTCCGTCGCGGACAGCGACCAGCGGCCCTTCGGCTCGAGCTGCTGCGGGAACCACCCCGCGGCGGGCCACGGGATCCAGGCGGGCTTGCTCCCGGTCGCGGCCGGCGCGTCGAGCCCGAAGACGGTCAGCGCGTTCGCCTCGCTCGTCGAACCCGTGGCGAGCTGCGTCGCGGCGGGGTTGAGGATCCAGCGCCGGTGCCCGGCGGCCGAGTTGCCCGAGCCCGGCTCGGCGAGGTAGGCGGCGATCGCGCGCGCCCCGCTCGCGCCCAGCGCGAGGTTGGACCGGGATGCTGCGCTCGCCCCGGCCGCCGACCAGCACTTGGGGAACTCGGACTGCGTGGGCGAGTGGTCGAGTGCCCCGTTGGCCTGCATGAGCAGCGCAGCGGACGTCGCCTTGCTGGCAGCGGTGCTCGTCTGCAGCGTGACGGGCTCGACGCCGACGAGGTAGCGCGCGATGTTGATCGCGCGCACGGTCGCCGTCCGCGACTCGCGCGACTCGGCACCGGTCCGGCAGTCCGACACCGATCCGGTCCAGCCGACGGGCACGGTCAGCGTCTTGGCGAAGCGCTGGTACCGCATCTCGACGTCGGCGCGCGTGCGCGCGGTGGACTGCGCACCCACGTCCGATGCCACCGCGGGGTCGAGCACGCCCGCGACGCACAGGAGCACGACCGACGACACGACGCTCGTGGCGCGCACAAGAGCGCGTCGGGAACCGGTCACCCGCTGCTTCACACCCCCTTCATCGGACGACGACGTGCGCCGCATGAGCACTCACCGCCAATCCGGCGAGGACGCCTCGCGATCGAGGACCACGCGGACGTCCTGCACGTCGCGGTGCATCTGCTCCGTGAGGGCGTCGATCGAGTCGAAGCGCAGCGTCGGGCGGAGCCGCTCGACGAGCTCGAGGACGACCTCCTCGTCGTACAGGTCGAGGTCCGTACGGTCGAGGACGTACGCCTCCACGCGCCGTTCCACACCGTCGAACGTCGGGTTGGTGCCGATCGAGACCGCAGCGGGAAGCGCTTCGGCGTCCTCCTGGGGAACCGGCGAGCCGTCCGGGCGCCGCGTCCGCCGCAGCCACCCCGCGTAGACACCGTCCGCGGGCACCATGCCGGCCGTCCGGCCGCTCGAGACCGGCGCGAGGTTGGCGGTCGGGAAGCCGAGCTCGCGACCGCGCGCGTCCCCGTGCACGACGACGCCGCGCAGCCGGTGCGGGCGTCCGAGCACCCGCGCGGCGCGTACGACGTCGCCCTCCTCGAGCAGCTCACGCACCCAGGTCGACGACCAACGCCGACGCAGCTCGTCGGCCGCACGGTCCTCCGCCGAACCCTCGTCGGCGGTCACCGACGGCCGGAGGTCGTCGATCACCTCGACGTCGAACCCGTGGTCGCGACCGAGCGCGACCATCGTCGACAGGTCGCCCGCGTTCTGCCACCCGAACCGCACGTCGCGCCCGACGACGACCGTGCGGGCGCGCAGGCCGTCGACCAGGTAGCGCTCGACGAACTCGCGCGGCGACTGTCGGGCGAACTCGAGCGTGTACGGCACGAGCAGCACGGCGTCCAGACCCGTCGCCGCGAGCAGCTCGAGGCGGTCCTCGTCGCCCGTCAGCAGCGGCGGCGCGTCCTGCGGCCGGTGCACCTGCAACGGGTGCGGCGTGAACGTCACGGCGACCGCCGCGCAGCCCGCCGCGCGCGCGTCGGCGCACATCCGCCGGAGCACGCTCGCGTGCCCACGGTGCACGCCGTCGAAGTTGCCGAGCGTGACGACGGTGGGCCCGAAGTCGGCAGGGATCTCGGCAAGGTCCGACCAGCGCAGCACGCGCCGATCATGCCACCGCTCGCCGCGCACCTGCGAGATGGGTCCGCCGGGTGCGGCGGCGTCGGGCGCGCTCACGCCGGCGCGAACACCAGCAGCGGCACGTCCTGCGCCCCCCGCCGCTCGAGCAGCGCGACGAGCGTGCCGTCGGGCGCGATCGCCGCGACGGGCCGCCGCTCCTCGTCGTCATCGGCCACGCCGTCGGGGACAGCGCCGTCGGGGACAGCACCGTCGGGGACAGCACCGTCGGGGACAGCACCGTCAAGGGCAGCGCCGTCACGAACGGCGGCGAGCCGCTGCCCGTACGACAGCGCACGCGCCTCGTCCCACGTCAGCGCGCGGACCCGGAAGATGCTGCGGGCCGCCTCGGCGAGCGCGAGCACGTCGATCGTGCGGTCCGGCGGCACGGCGCCGAGCTCGTCGAGCGTGCGCGCCACGTCGAGGCCGTACCCGCCCACGCGCGTGCGCCGCAGCGACGTCAGGTGCGCGCCGACGCCCAGGGCCACGCCGACGTCGCGTGCGAGCGCACGCACGTAGGTGCCCGACGAGACCGTGACCTGCACGTCCACGTCGAGCACCGCGAGCGGCGTGCCGTCGACCTCGATCCGTTCCGCGCGCAGCGCGACGACGTCGAACCGGCTGACCCTGGCGGGTCGCGCCGCGAGCTCGACGTCCTCGCCCGCACGCACCCGCTCGTACGCGCGGCGACCGTCGACCTTGATCGCCGAGACCGCGCTCGGAACCTGCAGGATGTCGCCGGTCAGCGCCGCGACGGCCCGCTCGACCTCGCCACGCCCGACATGCCCGGCGTCGTGCGTGGCGACGACGTCACCCTCGGCATCCTCGGTGCTCGTCGCGACCCCGAGGCGGATCGTCGCGTCGTAGTCCTTGTCCGCACCGACGACGTACGTGAGCAGTCGGGTCGCGCGGCCGATGCCGACGACGAGCACGCCCGTGGCCATCGGGTCCAGCGTGCCGGCGTGGCCCACCTTGCGCGTGCCCGCGAGCCGGCGCATCCGCGCCACGACGTCGTGGCTCGTGAGTCCCGCGGGCTTGTCGACGACGACGACGCCGTCGGGTGCGGTCGGCCGGCGCGGCGCGTCGGTCACGCGCTCGCCCGACCCTGCACCGCTTCGCCGACGCACGTCACCAGCGCGTCCAGACCGGCGTCCTCCCCCGCGTGCGCGGTCGCATCCACCGCCATCAGCACGTTGATGAGCATGCCGAACGCGACGAACTGTCGGGCCTCGTCCGACGACTCCCCCGTGCGCTCGATGAAGAGCCGGTAGGACTCGCCGAGACAGTGCCGCGCCGCACGCCCGACGGCCTCGTCGGTGCCCGCGATGAACCCGTGCATGATCAGGCGCAACAGGTCGCGGTCCGCCAGGAGCCGCACGTACGCATCACTCATCGCCTCGCGCGCGCCCGGCCCCGCCGGCGCCGACGAGAGCGCGGCAAGCACCTCGTCGACGGCCTGCTGGTACGCGGCGAGGAACAGCTCACGCTTGGAGCCGAACAGGCGCACGACGTACGGCTGCGAGACACCGGCCGCGCGGGCGACCTCGTCGGTGCTCGCGGCGTAGCCGCTCTCGGCGAACACGCGGCGGGCCGCGGCGAGGATCTGCTCGCGGCGCTCGGCGCCGGTCATCCGCGCGGACGGCTGGTCGGCGACCGCGGCGATGCGGGCGCCGACGGTGGGCGGCGGAGAGGGCAAGGTCCCGGGCATGGTTGACATGTTATCAGCCGATGCCTACCGTGGCGCTTGTTAGTAATCACTCAATGCCAACAAGCCTCAGGGGAACCCTCATGACCACCACCACCCCGCCGGGACTCGTCGAACCACAGCGCACCTCTCCCCTGCCGACGAGCGGCGCGGGTCCCGCGCTGCGTCGCGGTGGCACGGCGATCGCGCTGATCGCGGCGTCGCTCCCGATGTTCATGGCGACGCTCGACAACCTCGTCATGACGACCGCACTGCCGGTCCTGCGCACCGAGCTGTCCGCCTCGCTCGAACAGCTGCAGTGGATGGTGAACGCCTACACGCTCTCGTTCGCCTCGCTCATGATCGCCGCCGCGACCCTCGGCGACCGCCTCGGTCGTCGGCGCGTGTTCGTCGCGGGTATCGCGCTGTTCGCTGCCGCCTCGATCGCATCCGCCCTGGCGACGTCCGCCGGAGCCCTCATCGCCGCCCGGGCGGTCCAGGGCGCCGGCGCCGCGGCGATCATGCCCCTGTCGCTGACCCTGCTCGCCGCGGCGGTGCCCGCCAACCGTCGGGCCATGGCGATCGGCGTCTGGGGTGCGGTGTCCGGCCTCGGCGTGGCCCTGGGCCCGCTGATCGGCGGCGCCGTCGTCGAGGGCATCTCGTGGCAGGCGATCTTCTGGGTCAACGTGCCCGTCGCGCTCGTCGCCGTCCCGCTCGTGCTGCGCGTCCTGCCCGAGTCGTTCGGGCGCCTCCAGCGCATCGACGTCGCGGGCGTCCTGCTCGCCGGCCTCGGCGTCCTCGCGGTGGTCTGGGGCGTCATCCACGGCAACGACGACGGCTGGACGTCGGCTCGCGTCGTCGGCTCGTTCGTCGTGGGCATCGCGCTGCTCGGCGCCTTCCTGCTGCGCGAGTCCCGCACCGCGTACCCGCTCGTGCCGCTGCCGCTGTTCCGCGTGCGCTCGTTCTCGGTCGCGAACACCACTGCGTTCCTGTTCTCGGTCGGCGTCTTCGGCACCGTCTTCGTGCTCTCGCAGTACTTCCAGGTCGCGATGGGGTACTCGCCGCTGCAGGCGGGCATCCGTACGCTGCCGTGGACCGCGGCGCCCATGCTCGTCGCGCCGATCGCGGGCATGCTCGCTCCGCGCGTCGGCGTGCGGCCGCTCCTGGCGACCGGGCTCGCGCTGCAGTCCGTCGGCCTCGCCTGGCAGGCGTTCGTCGTGGGCGACGCGACCGTCTACGCGGACCTCGTCCCCGGCCTGGTCCTCGCGGGGGTCGGCATGGGCCTGACGTTCGCCCCCTCGGCCACGGCCGTGCTGGCCGACATGGGGTCCGACGACCACGGCACCGCGAGCTCGGTGAACGCCACGATCCGCGAGATCGGCGGTGCGGTCGGCGTCGCGGTCGTCGTGGCCGTCTTCACCGCCGCGGGTGGCGCGCTCACGCCGGAGGCCTTCGCCACCGGGCTGCGGCCGGCCGCGTTCGTCGGCGCCGCCGTCGTCGGGGCGGGCGCCGTGCTCGCGCTGCTCATGCCGCGCCGCACCGGCCTGATCGACTGACCGCGGGCGGGCTCCCCGGGCCCGGACAGCACGCGACCCCGCGGCCGGACGGCGTCGTCAGACGCATCCGGCCGCGGGGTCGCGGCACGTCCGTACGGCGCTCAGGCCGGACCGGCCACCACGTCCGTCTCGCCCTCGGCGGGGTCCGACTCGTCCGGGTGGCGGTAGGGGTCCGACTCCCCCGCGTAGGACGCGCGGGCCGCCAGCGCGGCGACCTCGGCGTCCCGACGAGCGGCGTCGGCGAGCGCAGCCTCGAGGTGCGCCGCCGTCTCCGGCACCGCGTCGAGATGGAAGGCGAGGGTCGGCGTGAGCCGGATCCCGGTCTGCTTTCCGACCTCGGAGCGGATGATGCCCTTGGCCGACTCGAGCGCCGCGGCACTCGCCGTGCGCTCCTCGTCGTCCCCGAGCACGGTGTAGAAGATGTCGGCGTGCTGCAGGTCGCCGGTGACCCGCACATCGGTCACCGTCACGAACCCGAGCCGCGGATCCTTGACCCGCGTGTCGAGCATCTGCGCAACCACCTGCTGCACCCGCTCGGCCAGCTTCCGAGCCCGTCCCGTATCACCCATCAGTCCCTCTCCTCCGCTCGTCGTCCCGACCCTCGCAGTGGGACTGGAGGGGGCCAGGACGGGTGTGGTGTGCACGCACGGCCGTGGTGGGCCTGGCGGGCGGCCGCCCCGTCAGGGGCGGCCGCCTGGTAGGCCGTGCGTGCACACCACACCCGGCCCAGAGCTGGCGGATCAGGCCCGCGGCTTCTCCCGCATCTCGAACGTCTCGATGACGTCCTCGACCTGCAGGTCGTTGTAGGACCCGAGCCCGATACCGCACTCGTAGCCCTCGCGGACCTCGGTCGCGTCGTCCTTGAACCGCTTGAGCGACTCGATCGTGAGGTTCTCGGCGATGACCTTGCCGCCGCGCAGCACGCGAGCCTTCGTGTTCCGGCGGATCTCGCCGGAACGCACGATGGCGCCGGCGATGTTGCCGAACTTCGAGGAGCGGAAGATCTCCCGGATCTCGGCGCTGCCGAGCTGGGCCTCCTCGTACTCCGGCTTGAGCATGCCCTTGAGCGCGGCCTCGACGTCGTCGATCGCCTGGTAGATGACCGAGTAGAAGCGCACGTCGACGCCCTCACGGTCGGCCAGGTCCTCGACACGCTCGGCGAACTTCACGTTGAAGCCGATGATGATCGCCGAGTCGACGGTCGCGAGGTTGACGTCGTTCTGCGTGATCGCACCGACACCGCGGTGGATGACACGCAGCTCGACCTCCTCGCCCACGTCGATCTTGAGCAGCGCGTCCTCGAGTGCCTCGACGGCACCGGACACGTCACCCTTGATGACGAGGTTGAGGGTCTCGACCTTGCCCTGCGCGAGCGCCTGCGTGAAGTCCTCGAGGCTGATGCGCTTGCGGCGCTTGGCCAGGAGGGCGGCGCGCTCGGCGGCCTCCCGCTTCTCGGCGATCTGACGGGCCGTGCGCTCCTCGGGAGCCACGATCAGCGTGTCGCCCGCGGACGGGACCGACGCCAGACCGAGCACCTGGACGGGGCGGGACGGACCCGCGACCGCGACGGTCTCGCCGTGCTCGTCGAACATCGCCCGGACGCGGCCGTAGGCCGTTCCCGCGACGATCGCGTCGCCGACGCGCAGCGTGCCGGACTGCACCAGCACGGTCGCCACCGCGCCGCGGCCCTTGTCGAGGTTCGCCTCGATCGCGACACCGCGTGCGTCCTTGTCGGGGTTCGCCCGCAGGTCGAGCGCGGCGTCCGCCGTGAGCAGCACGGCCTCGAGCAGCTGGTCGATGCCCTGGTTCTGCTTCGCGGAGACGTCGACGAACATCGTGTCGCCGCCGTACTCCTCGGCCACCAGGTTGTACTCGGTGAGCTGCTGGCGGATCTTGGCGGGGTTGGCCCCCTCCTTGTCCACCTTGTTGACCGCGACCACGATCGGGACGCCGGCCGCCTGGGCGTGGTTGAGCGCCTCGATCGTCTGGGGCATCACGCCGTCGTCCGCCGCGACCACGAGGATCGCGATGTCCGTCACCTGCGCACCACGCGCACGCATGGCGGTGAACGCCTCGTGACCCGGGGTGTCGATGAACGTGATGGGCCGCTCGATGCCCTCGTGCTCCTTGGTGACCTGGTAGGCACCGATGTGCTGCGTGATGCCGCCGGCCTCGCCCGCGACGACGTCCGTGGACCGGATGGCGTCGAGGAGCTTGGTCTTGCCGTGGTCGACGTGACCCATGACGGTGACGACCGGCGGGCGCGCCTGCAGGTCGTCGTCGCCCTCGGCCTCGAGCTCGGCGTCCAGGTCGATGTCGAAGGCCCCGAGCAGCTCGCGGTCCTCCTCCTCGGCCGAGACCATCTCGATGACGTAGCCGAGCTCGGCCGCGAGCGTGCCGAACGTGTCCTCGTCGAGCGACTGCGTCGCCGTGGCCATCTCACCGAGGTGGAACAGCACCGTGACGAGCGAGGCCGGGTTGGCGTCGATCTTGTCGGCGAAGTCGTTGAGCGACGAGCCGTGCCGCAGGCGGACGACCGTCGAGCCGTTGCCGCGCGGGACGGACACGCCGCCCAGCGACGGCGCCTGCATCTGCTCGAACTCCTGGCGCTTCGCCCGCTTGGACTTGCGGCCACGGACGGGACGCCCGCCGGCACGCCCGAAGGCGCCCTGCGTGGAGCCACGACCGGCGCCGCCGGGACGACCGCCACCGCCGCCAGGACGACCGGCGAAGCCGCCGCCACCGGCAGGTGCACCGCCGCCGCCGGGACCCGGACGACCGCCGGCACCGCCACGGGCGCCGCCACCGGCACCGCCACGCGCACCACCGGGCGCCGGACGCTCACCGGGGCGGCCGACGCCGCTCTGGGTGCGGCCGGGCATCATGCCCGGGTTGGGACGCGGGCCGCCGGGGCGGGGGCCGCCGGGACGCGGACCGCCGGGACGCTCGCCGGCCGGGGCGCCCGGGGCGCTCTCGGTACGACGCTCGCCCGGACGGGGCATGCCCTGCGACGGCGCGAACGGGTTGTTGCCCGGACGCGGACCACCGGGGCGCGGACCGCCGGAACGCTCGCCCTGGCGGGGCATGCCCTGCGACGGCGCGAACGGGTTGTTGCCGGGACGGGCCGCCGCCGGACGCGGGGCACCCGGACGCGGGGCACCGCCACCCGTGCTCGACCCGGCCGCACGTGCGGCCGGCGCTACGGGCGCGGGAGCAGCCGGAGCCGCGGGACGGCTCGGCGCGGGTGCGGCGGGTGCGGGTGCGGCCGGCGCGGGTGCGGCCGGTGCAGGCACCGCTGCGGCCGGAGCCGCTGCGACTGGTGCCGCGGCGGGCGCGGGGGCCGGGGCCGCCGGAGCCGGGGTTGCCGGTCGAGCCGACGCGGGCTTGGCCGCGGGCTCGGGAGCACCGCCGCCGGACGCCGGGAACGTGTCGCGCAGCTTGCGCACGACGGGGGGCTCGATCGTCGAGGACGCCGAACGGACGAACTCACCCATCTCGGTGAGCGTCGTCATGATCTTCTTGCTGTCGACGCCGAGCTCTTTCGCGAGCTCGTAGACGCGAAGCTTCGCCACTTCTCTCCTGTCTCGGTCCGCCCGAGACAGGGTCGGACCGTCGTTAGTGCGAGGTACTCATCGCTGGGCACTCATCGGTGCGTACTCATCGGGTAGCCATCGGCTTCCAACCCGCTTCCCTCTTCGACGGTCGGCGTCGGGGAGCCCGTCCGGAGACGGGCCGACGTCGTGTGCTGGTGCTCGAGGTGCTCGGCCACCGCCGTGACGTCGGGCGCGCCCTGCAACCGCAGGGCCCGTCCGAACGCGCGACGGCGGGTCGCGAGCTCGAGGCAGCCAGGATCTGGGTGCAGCCACGCACCCCGACCCGGCATCCGGCGCCGCACGTCCACGACAAGCACGGGAGCTCCCGTCTCCGTCGCAGCGGCGACCACCCTCAGCAGGGTCGACCTCGGACCAGTGGCTCGGCACCCGACGCACGTGCGAACGGGGCCCACCACAACCTGGTCGGGGGGCACCTGTGCATGCAGGGGGCGCCGGGCTTCCAGCCCAGCGTCGTCGAGTCTACCCCCGCGGCTCACCGTTCGTGACCGTCGCCGCCCGTCGCCGGGGGCGTCACGGTGCTGGACGGGGTGCCGGACGGGTTGCCGGGCGCCGCGTCGGACAGGACCTCCGCGTCGGACCGGATGTCGATCCGCCAGCCGGTCAGCTTGGCCGCGAGGCGCGCGTTCTGGCCCTCCTTGCCGATGGCCAGCGAGAGCTGGTAGTCCGGCACGACGACCCGCGCCGCACGCGCGACCGGGTCCACGATCGTGACCGAGACGACGCGCGAGGGCGACAGCGCGTGCGCGATCATCTCGGCCGGGTCGTCGGAGTGGTCGACGATGTCGATCTTCTCCCCGTGCAGCTCGGCCATGACGGCCCGCACCCGGCCGCCCATCGGGCCGATGCACGCACCCTTGGCGTTCACGCCGGGGACGGTCGCGTAGACCGCCATCTTGGTGCGATGACCGGCCTCGCGGGCCAGCGCCGTGATCTCGACGGTCCCGTCGGCGACCTCCGGCACCTCGAGCGCGAACAGCTTGCGCACCAGCCCGGGATGCGTGCGCGAGAGCGTGACCTGCGGGCCGCGGGGACCGCGCGCGACCTCCAGCACGTAGCCACGGATGCGCTCACCGTGGACGTACTGCTCGCCGGGCACCTGCTCGTGCGCGGGCAGCACCGCCTCGATGCCACCGACCTCCACGTGCACCGTGCGCGGGTCGGAGCCCTGCTGGATGACGCCGCCGATGACCTCGCCCTCCTTGCCCCGGAACGCGCCGAGCACCTGGTCGTCCTCGGCGTCGCGCAGGCGCTGCACGATGACCTGCCGCGCGGTGGAGGTCGCGATGCGCCCGAACCCGTCGGGCGTGTCGTCGAACTCGGGGGCCTCCGGCAGCGGCTCCCCCTCGTCGTCGAGCACGACGGGCTCACGCGCCCAGACGGTCACGTGACCGGTCTTGCGATCGACCTCGACCCGCGCGCGCGGCTGTGCGCCCGGCGTGCGGTGGTACGCGGACAGCAGCGCCTGCTCGATCGCCTCGACGAGCACGTCGAGCCCGATCTCGCGCTCGTGCTCGAGGCTCCGCAGCGCCTGCATGTCGATGTCCATCAGATCTCCTGTCCCGCGGCGGGCGCACCGGAGCGCTCCCCGCCGTTCTCGTCGTCGGAGCCGAGCCCCGACAGGTCCACCTGCACACGCGCATCGGCGATCGCCGTGAGCTCGAGGCTCACCGGCGCGCCCTCGCGCGGACGTCTGCCCTTCACGCCGGGCGTCACCGGCACGACGACGACGATGTCGCGTGCCGCGCCGTCGTCGTCCGTCTGCTCGACGGCCACCAGCCGCCCGGAGATGTTGTCGCCGCTCGTCGTGCGCACGCGGACCGTGCGACCGACGGCGCGCAGGAAGTGCCGGCGCTGCGTGAGCGGACTCTCCGCGCCCCGACTGCCCACCTCGAGCGTGTAGTGGCCCGGCACCAGGTCGTCGTGCTCGTCGAGCGCCGCGGAGATCGCGCGCGTCGCGTCCGCGATCCGGTCGAGGTCCAGGTCCAGGTCCTCGTCCTGCGGCACGTCGAGCGCGATCTCGACGAGCGTGGTCCCGCCGGTGCGCCGCACGACGACGTCGTCGAGCACGAGACCGACGGACTCGACGACCGGTGCGAGCACGGAGCGCAGTCGCTGCGGGGGCGCGTCGGCCATGACCGCCTCCTTCCCGCTCCTGGGTCCGCGCGCACGGCTCGACCCTGTGATGTTGTGGTCCCCCAGCCTAACGAGTCCCGCGCCGCCCGCCCGGCGCTGCCCGGCGCACCGAGGCTGTCGTGGCAGGATCACCGCGACGACCAGGAGGTGAGCGCGTGGCAACGAGCACGGCAGGACGCACGACGAACGGTCCGACGAGCACGCGCGCGCACCGCGCGCCGGCCCGCGGCGTCCTCGTCGTCGTGCTCGCCGCGCTCGTCGCGACCTTGACGGGGTGCGGGCTGCGCCTCGAGACGCCGCCACCGCCCGAGCCGTCGCCCGACGCGCTCGAGCAGGTCAGGGCCCGCGGTGTCGACGACGCGCTCACGCTCGTCGACGTCGCGAACCGCGCGCTCGGCACGTCCGCGATGGGCTCCGACGCGCCGAGCCCGACGACGAGCCCGACGACGAGCGAGGCAACGCCCGACGCCGTCGACCCGGTCAGCGCGGTGCTGACCGACGTCGTGACGTTCTCGACCGCGCACGCCGACCAGCTCGGCGGCGAGTACGTGTCGGGGCTCGCGACGCCGGCGGCCTCCCCCGGCGAGCCCGCCACACCCGCGCCAGCGACGGCGCAGGACGTGCTCGACCTGCTGGCCGACACCTCGGCCACGGCTCGGACCGACACGGACGCCGTCACCGACGGTCCGCTCGCGCGGCTGCTCGGCTCGGTCGCCACCGCGCGTGCCCAGCTCATGACGCGGCTCGCCGCCGCGGCGGACCTCCCGGTCCCCGAGCAGCCCGCCGATCCGGCCGCACCCTCGGCGACGCCCACGGCGACCCCGACCGGGGTCTCGTCGGACCCGACGACCGACCCGACGACGGACCCGGCGACGGACCCGGGAGCCGACCCGGGTGCGGAGCCGACCTCCGACAGCGAGCTGCCCGTCGACGCGATCGGCGACCTCGTGCTCACGCACGACCAGGCGGGCTACGCGTTCGAGGTCATCGCGGCGCACCGCGCCGACGCCGCACAGGATCTCGCGTTCGCGCAGGCGCAGCGACACCGGGCCGCGGCGCAGTCGTGGGCGGTCGCCGCGGGGATCGACGGCACCGAGCAGGACCCGCGGCTCGCGGCGTACGCGCTGCCGGCGGGGATCGACGACCCCGACGTCGGCCAGGCGTTGGCACGCTCGTCGGAGCAGGCGATCGCCGCGGCGTACGCGAACGCCGTCGGCGCGGCCCCGGCGGGGACGCGCACGCCGTACCTCGACGGACTGCGGGACGCGATCGCGGCGGCGGGCGCGTGGGGCGCGGCACCCGTCGCGTTCCCCGGGCTCCCGGAGCAGGCGAGCGCCGCCACGGACGGCTGACCGACCGGCATCTGACCGACCTGGATCTGACCGACCTGGAACTGACCGACCTGGAACTGACCGACCGGCAGCAGCTCTACAGCAGTGCGGCGACCCTCGCGGCGACGACCTCGGCCGCGTCCACGACCGGGACCTGCTGGGCGTCGCCGCCCGCACGCGGACGGACCTCGACCACGCCGTCCGCCAGACCCCGGCCCACGACCACGACGAGCGGCACGCCCAGCAGCTCGGCATCGGCGAACTTGACGCCGGGCGAGACCTTCGGGCGATCGTCGTAGAGCACCTCGACGCCGCGCGCGGACAGGCCCCGCGCGAGCTCGTCGGCGGCCTGGAACACCGCCTCGTCCCTGCCGGTGGCCACGACGTGCACGTGCGCGGGTGCGACGTGCGCGGGCCAGGCGAGGCCCTTGTCGTCGTGGTTGGCCTCGGCGAGCGCCGCGAGGACCCGGGTCACGCCCACGCCGTACGAGCCCATCGTCACGACCTGTGCCTTGCCGTTCTGGTCGAGCACCGTCAACCCGAGCGCCTGGGCGTACTTGCGGCCGAGCGCGAAGATGTGGCCGATCTCGATGCCCCGCGCGAGCTCGAGCGGACCCGAGCCGTCGGGGGCGGGGTCGCCCGCGCGCACCTCGGCGGCCTCGACCGTGCCGTCGGCGGTGAAGTCCCGGCCCGCGACGAGGTCGAACACGTGCTTGCCGGGCAGGTTCGCGCCGGTGATCCACCGCGTGCCGGGCACGACACGCGGGTCGAGCAGGAAACGGATCGCGGTGCGTCCCTCGTCGTCGAGGGCGAGCCCGTCGACGTTCGGACCGAGCGCCCCGGGGCCGATGTACCCCTTCACGAGCTCGGGGTGCGCGGCGAAGTCGGCCTCGCCCGCGGCCTCGACCTCGGCGGGTGCCACGGCGGCCTCGAGCCGCTTGAGGTCGACCTCACGGTCGCCCGGCAGGCCGACCACGAGCAGCTCACGACTGCCGGTCGGCTGCACGAGCACGAGGACGACGTTCTTCAGCGTGTCCGCGGCGGTCCAGGCGCGGTCCGGCCGCGCGAACCGTTCGTTGGCGACCGCCACGAGCGACTCGATCGTCGGGGTGTCCGGGGTGTCCTCGACGTGCGCCGCGGGCGCGTCGTCGTACGGCAGCGCGTCCGGCACGACCGTCGTGACGGCCTCGACGTTCGCCGCGTACCCACCGGCGCTGCGGACGAACGTGTCCTCTCCGATCGGCGTCGGCGTGAGGAACTCCTCGGAGCGCGACCCGCCCATCGCGCCGGACGTCGCGGCGACGATGACGTACTCGAGCCCGAGCCGGTCGAAGATGCGCTCGTAGGCGTCGCGCTGCGCCTGGTACGAGGCGTCCAGGCCGGCGTCGTCGACGTCGAAGGAGTACGCGTCCTTCATGACGAACTCGCGCCCGCGGATCAGGCCTGCGCGCGGGCGGGCCTCGTCGCGGTACTTCGTCTGGATCTGGAACAGCGTCAGCGGCAGGTCCTTGTACGAGGAGTACAGGTCCTTGACCAGCAGCGTGAACATCTCCTCGTGCGTCGGCGCGAGCAGGTAGTCGCCGCCCTTGCGGTCCTTGAGCCGGAAGATGTTGGGCCCGTACTCGGTCCAGCGGCCCGTCGCCTCGTACGGCTCCTTGGGCAGCAGCGCCGGGAAGTGCACCTCCTGCGCGCCCGCGGCGGTCATCTCCTCGCGGACGACGGCCTCGACCTTGGCGAGCACGCGCAGGCCGAGCGGCAGCCAGGTGTAGATCCCGGGGGCGGCGCGGCGGATGTAGCCCGCGCGCACGAGCAGGCGGTGGCTCGCCACCTCGGCGTCGGCGGGGTCCTCGCGCAGCGTGCGGACGAACAACGTGGACATACGCAGGAGCATGGTCGGAAGCCTAGTTGTCCCCGGCGCCCGTGCCGGACGGGCTGACGGCGTGGGCGTCATGCGCCACGATGGGCGGGTGCCCGAGCTCCCCGAGGTCGAGGCGCTCGCGCAGTTCCTGGGCGGGCGCGCCACCGGCCGGTCCGTCGCCGCGGTGTCGATCGGCCAGATCAGCGCTCTCAAGACGTTCCGGCCGCCGCCGGGCGCGCTCGTCGGGTGCGAGGTGGTCGACGTCTCGCGGCACGGCAAGTGGCTCGACCTCATGGTCGCGACGGGCACCGGAGAGCCGTTGCACCTCGTCTGGCACCTGTCCCGTGCGGGCTGGGTGCGCTGGTCGGACGCACTGCCCGCGACGCCGGTCCGGCCCGGGAAGTCACCGCTCGCGCTGCGCGTGGGGCTCGACGACGGCTCCGGCTTCGACCTCACCGAGCAGGGCACACGCAAGCGCCTCGCGGTCTACGTGGTCGAGGACCCGTTCGACGTCCCGCAGGTCGCGTCGCTCGGCGTCGAGCCTCTCTCGTCGGACTTCACGCGCGAGCGCTTCGGGGAGCTGCTCGCCTCCCGGAACCAGCAGGTCAAGGGCCTCCTGCGGGACCAGGGCACCATCGCGGGCATCGGCAACGCGTACTCCGACGAGATCCTGCACGCCGCCCGCACCTCGCCGTTCGCGCTCACCGGCAAGCTGTCCGACGAGCAGGCGGACACCATCTACGCCGCGATCCGCGACGTGCTCACCGCGGCGGTGGACGCCGCCTCCGGCAAGCCCGCCGCCGAGCTCAAGGACGCCAAGCGCCGCGGCATGCGCGTGCACGCCCGCACCGGCGAGCCCTGCCCCGGCTGGGACGGCACGCCGTGCGGCGACACCGTCCACGAGGTGTCCTTCGCCGACTCGTCGCTCCAGTACTGCCCCACCTGCCAGACCGGCGGCAAACCCCTGGCCGACCGCCGCCTCTCCCGCCTCCTGCGCTGACCCGCCCGGCGCCCCGGCCGTTCGGGCCGCGCGGGCGTGCGGTGGGTGGACGTCCCGTCGCGTGCCGGCGGGAGGACCACCCGCAGCGCGGGTGCTCGGCCTAGAACAGGACCGTGGCGTAGGAGCCGACCTGGCGGAAGCCGACGGCGCGGTAGGCGGCGATGGCGCGTGCGTTGTACGCGTTGACGTACAGCGAGACGACGGGGGCGACGTGCCTGCGGGTGTGCTCGACGATCGCGGCCATGCCGCCCTCGGACAGGCGCTCGCCACGGCGGTCGGGGGCGACCCACACGCCCTGGACCTGGGCGACGCCGCCGGCGACCGCGCCGAGCTCGCCCTTGAAGACGACGCGGGGGGTGCCGTCGAGCCCGGGTTCCATGCGCACCAGCGAGCGGCCCTGCTCGACGAGGTGGCGCACCCGCGTCTCGTACGGGCCGTGGGGGCCGGACGCGGGTGAGTAGCCGACCTCCTCGGTGAACATCCGCACGCATGCGGGCAGGACGGCGCCGAGCTCGTCGGACCGGGAGCAGCGCACCCACCGGTCCGGGGCGACGGTCGGCGAGTGGTCGATCACCATCGACGGCTGGTCGTCGCGCACCTCGCGCACGCCGGGCCACGCGGGGCGCAGCAGCCGCCAGACGGCGAGCACGGCCGGCGCAGGTCCGACGATCGAGGAGCAGCGGCGGCCGCCCTGGGCGGCCAGGCCCGCGAACGACTCGATCGCGGCCTGCGCGACCCGCTCGTCGGCGACGGGTACCACGGGCACCATGTTCGGCCCGGCCCAGCAGATCGCGACGAGCACGCCCTCGTGGACGTAGCCCCACAGCACCCCGCCGGCGGCCGCCAGCCCGACGAGCCGTGCGTGCTCGAGCCGAGCGGTGGCGAGCACGGAGCCGACCGGGTCGAGCGCGCACACCCGCAGCGCCGCACCGAGGTCGACGTCCGTCAGGACCCGACCACCGGAACGACGGTCGAGCGTCGTCGCGCGCCGTGGCCCCATGAGGGGATTGTGCCTCACCCGCCTGTGCGCCGCGGGTCGGAAACCCGTACGGGTCCGCGACGATCAGCGGACGCTGACCACCGGCACGCCCGAGCCCGACTCGACCGGGTCCATCGACTCGGCGATCCGCATGGCCTCCTCGATCAGGGTCTCGACGATCTGCGACTCGGGGACGGTCTTGACGACCACACCCTTGACGAAGATCTGGCCCTTGCCGTTGCCGGACGCGACGCCGAGGTCCGCCTCACGCGCCTCCCCGGGGCCGTTGACGACGCAACCCATCACGGCCACGCGCAACGGCACCTCGAGGCCCTCGAGCCCGGCCGTGACGCGCTCCGCGAGCGTGTAGACGTCCACCTGGGCGCGTCCGCACGACGGGCACGAGACGATCTCGAGCTTGCGCGGCCGCAGGTTGAGCGACTGCAGGATCTGGATGCCGACCTTGACCTCTTCGACGGGCGGCGCGGACAGCGAGACCCGGATCGTGTCCCCGATGCCCTTGCTCAGCAGCGCGCCGAACGCGGTCGCGGACTTGATCGTGCCCTGGAACGCCGGGCCGGCCTCGGTCACGCCGAGGTGCAGCGGCCAGTCGCCCCGCTCGGAGAGCAGCTCGTAGGCGCGGACCATGACGACCGGGTCGTTGTGCTTGACCGAGATCTTGAAGTCGTGGAAGTCGTGCTCCTCGAACAGCGACGCCTCCCAGACGGCGGACTCGACGAGCGCCTCGGGGGTCGCCTTGCCGTACTTGGCGAGCAGGCGGGGGTCGAGCGAGCCGGCGTTGACGCCGATCCGCAGGCTGACACCGGCGGCGGCCGCCGCCTTCGCGATCTCGCCGACCTGGTCGTCGAACTTGCGGATGTTGCCCGGGTTCACCCGCACCGCGGCGCAGCCTGCGTCGATCGCGGCGAACACGTACTTGGGCTGGAAGTGGATGTCGGCGATCACCGGGATCTGCGACTTGCGCGCGATCGCGGGCAGCGCGTCCGCGTCGTCCTGGCTGGGCACCGCGACGCGCACGATGTCGCAGCCGGCGGCCGTGAGCTCGGCGATCTGCTGCAGCGTGCGGTTGATGTCGGTGGTCGGCGTGGTCGCCATGGACTGCACCGAGACCGGCGCGTCACCGCCGACCTCGACCTTGCCCACGCGGATCTTGCGGGTCGGACGGCGCGGCGCCAGCACGGGCGCGGGCGCCTCGGGCATGCCCAGGGAGATCGGAACGCTCACCGCCCCATCATCGCACCGCGCCGCGGGCGGACCTGCCGAGCCCTGCGCACGCGCCGTGAGGGTCTCGTGCAGGCGCGTCAGCCGTCGATCTCGGCGCGACGGGCGAGCACGAGCCGGTCGAGCACGTCGTCGGGCAGCGGGTGCTCGGGCGTGAACCGGACCGTGCCCTTCGCGGTCGAGAAGTCGCCCAGCTCGTCGCGGACGGTGTCCAGCGCCGGCGGGCTGAACGGGTAGAGCCCGATGTGCCCCTTGGCCACCATGACCGACAGCAGCGGCTTGCCGCGATAGCGCAGCGCGGGCATGCCGTAGCCCACGCCGTCCTCGGCCTCGGGCACCAGCGAGCGCGCCCGCGCGTAGACGTGCCCGACGACCTCGCGGGTCCCGTCCGGCAGTCCCTCGAGGTAGTCGGAAAGCTCGCTCACCCGGGCAGGCTAGACCCGCTCCCCCCGTCGCGCCGCTCAGCCCGTCGCCGGGATGACGTCCGTCTCGGCGGATTCCGTCGCCCGGACGCTTCCGGAGCGATGAGATCCGCACTACCGTCCCTCCATGACCACTGTTTCCGTCCCCGCCACCCCCCTCGAGCAGCGTCGAGTCCTGCGCACGGCGATCCCGGGTCCGCGCTCGGTCGCGCTCGGTGAGCGCCGTCGCGCGGCCGTCGCGGCGGGCGTGTCCTCGACGCTGCCCGTCTACGTGTCGCGGGCGGCCGGTGCGGTCATCGAGGACGTCGACGGCAACGTGCTGGTGGACCTGGGTTCCGGCATCGCGGTGACGTCCGTCGGCGCGAGCTCCCCCGAGGTGGCCGCCGCCGTCGCGGCGCAGGCGGCGGACTTCACGCACACCTGCTTCATGATCAGCCCCTACGAGGAGTACGTCGCCGTGTGCGAGGGCCTCGCACGCCTCACGCCCGGCACGCACGAGAAGCGCTCGCTGCTGGTGAACTCGGGCGCCGAGGCCGTCGAGAACGCCGTGAAGATCGCCCGGCGCGCGACCGGCCGGTCCGCCGTGCTCGTGCTCGACCACGCGTACCACGGGCGCACCAACCTCACGATGGCGATGACCGCGCGGGCGATGCCGTACAAGACCGGCTTCGGTCCGTTCGTTGGCGAGGTCTACCGCGTGCCGGCGTCCTACCCGCTGCGCGACCCGTCGGGGATGACCGGCGAGCAGGCGGCCCGACGCGCGATCGACGTCGCCGAGCGGCAGGTCGGCGCCGACCAGGTGGCCGCGCTCGTCGTCGAGCCGATCCTGGGCGAGGGTGGCTTCGTCGTGCCGGCACCCGGCTTCCTGCGGACGCTCGCGGCATGGGCGGCCGACAAGGGCATCGTGTTCGTCGCCGACGAGGTGCAGACCGGCTTCGCGCGTACGGGCTCGATGTTCGCCAGCGACCACGAGGGCGTCGTCCCCGACCTGATCGCGCTGGCCAAGGGCATCGCCGGCGGCCTGCCGCTCGGTGCCGTCACCGGGCGCGCCGACCTGCTCGACGCGGTCCACCCCGGCGGCCTGGGCGGAACGTTCGGCGGCAACCCGATCGCGTGCGCGGCCGCGCTGGCCTCGCTGCAGATCTACGAGCGCGACGACCTGGCCGGCGCCGCCCGGGCGATCGAGGCGGCGGTCGTCCCGCGACTTCGGGCTCTGCAGGCCCGCGTGCCGGCGGTGGCCGACGTCCGCGGCCGCGGCGCGATGCTCGCCGTCGAGCTCGTCGTGCCGGGCTCGCTCGAACCCGACAAGGCCGCGGCGCAGAAGGTCGCGGCGGCGTGCGCCGCGCAGGGCGTGCTCGTGCTCACGTGCGGCACGTGGGGCAACGTCCTGCGTCTCCTGCCCCCGCTGGTCATCGGGCTCGACCTGCTCGACGAGGCGCTCACCGTGCTGGAGGAAGCCCTGCTGGCCCTCTAGGACGGATCGCGTTCCTCGAGGCCCCACGGCGAGCCGTAGCCCTGGGGCGTCGGCGCCGCGAGCAGCTCGAGGAACGGGACCGCGTCGAACGCCTCCGGGCCGAGCACCCCGGTGCCCGACCAGGTACCGGCCGCGAGGAGCTCGAGCGCGACGACGGGGTTGACCGCGGTCTGCCACACGACGCACTGCGCGCCGTACTCGGCCATCGACCACGCGTTGTCGACGAGGTGGTACAGGTAGACCTCTCGCGGCGCACCGTCCTTGCCGGTGCCGGTGACCAGCAGGCCGGCACAGGTCGAGCCCGTCATCCGAGGGCCGATCGTGGCGGGGTCGGGCAGCGCCGCGGCGACGACGTCGCGGGGGCTCACCGGCACGCCGCGGACGGTCACCGGCTCGGTCCTGTCGAGGCCGAGTCGGTGCAGGGTCTGCAGCACGCCGATGAACTCCTCGCCGAGCCCGTACTTGAACGTCACCTTGCGGGCGTCCACCCAGCGCGGCATGAGGAGCACCTCCTCGTGCTCGACGTGCACGCACTCGACGTCGCCGATCGGATCCGGGAACCGGAACACCTCGGGCTCGTGGAACGGCGCCACGGTGAACCAGCCGTCCTGGAGCCCGGCGCCGGCCTCGGCCCGGTCCGCCGACCAGATGACCGGCGGGTTCAGGCACTCCTCGATCGTGGTCCAGATGGAGAACGACGGCGCGAAGATGGGCTCACCGGCCTCCCCGAGCACCTCGAGGTTGGCGCCGTCGCGCACGCCGAGCTCGTCGATCGCTCCGAACAGGTGGTCCGCGGCATACCGGGCGAAGACGTCGGACAGGCCCGGCTCGACACCGATGCCGACCAGCGCGAGCCGGCCGTCGGCCTCCCACTGCGCGGCCTGCGCGAACTGCTCGTCGCCCAGCTTGACGCCGGGCAGCTCGTACGGACGCTCCGGGTGCGCGTGCGACAGGGACATCGCCATGTCGAGGTAGTGCGCGCCCGCCGCCCGGACACCCTCGAAGATCGGCAGCACGAACCGCGGGTCGACCGCGTTGAGCACGTGGGTGGCGCCGTGCTCGCGCACCAGGGCCTCGACCGCCTCGGCGCTCGAGGCGTCGACCACCGCCGCCAGGAACCTGCCGCCGACGACGTCGTGCGCGCTCGCCGCCTCGACCGTGCGCTGCGCGCGCCCGAGGTCGACGTCGGCCACCACGAGCCGCTCGAAGAACCGCCGCCGCGCCGCGATCCGGGCGACCGCGTCGCCCACGCCACCAGAACCGACCACCAGGACCCGCACGAGACCCGCCTCCGCGTTCACCGAGCCCGCAGCCGCTTGCTCCGGGCGTAGCCGAGCACCTGGACCAGCACGACGATCGCGAGGGCCAGGACGAACATGAAAGAGCTGATGACGTTGGCCTGCGGCGGGATGCCGCGGGTCGCGCTGACGTAGACGAACTTCGGGAACGTCGTGTAGGCGCCCGAGGTGAAGTTCGTGACGATGAAGTCGTCGAAGCTCAGGCTGAACGCGAGCAGCGCGGCGGCGGCGATGCCGGGGAGCAGCAGCGGGAAGGTCACCCGCCAGAACGCCTGCAACGGCGACGCGTACAGGTCGGCTGCCGCCTCCTCGAGCGCCGGGTCGAGGCTCGAGACCCGAGCCTTGACCGTCACGACGACGAAGCTGATACAGAACATCACGTGCGCGGCGACGACCGTGCCGAAGCCCAGCGGGACGCGCAACGCCAGGAACTGCGCGAGCAGCGCGGCGCCGAGCACGACCTCGGGTGTCGACATCGGCAGGAAGATCAGCAGGTTGGTCGCCGACCGTCCGCGGAACCGGAACCGGACCAGCGCGATGGCGATGAGCGTGCCGAGGACGGTCGCGACGATCGTCGACACGAACCCGACCTGCAGCGAGTTGGCGAAGGCCTCGCACACCTGCGGAGCGGCGCACGGGTTGCGCCAGTTGTCGAGCGTGAAGCCACGCCACACGAGGTTGGTCTTGCCGGCGTCGTTGAACGAGAACGCGACGGTGTACGCCACCGGCACGAGCAGGTAGGCGAACGCCAGCGCGGCGAAGGTCGGGACGAGCATGTCGCCGATCCGCCGACGAGGCCTGCGGGGGGCAGCCGTGCCCTGGGGCGTCGGTGACGCGACCCGGTCGAGGACGGCCGTCATACCAGCTCCTCCGTCCCGGCCCTGCGGATGTACGCGCCGACCAGCAGCATGATCGCCGCCATGAGCACGACGGACAGGCATGCCGCGGTCGGGTAGTCCAGGACCTTGAAGAACCGGGAGTCGATGACCTGACCGACCATCGTCGTGTTGGTGTTGTTGCCCAGCAGCGACGCGTTGACGTAGTCGCCGGCGGCCGGGATGAACACGAGCAGCGTGCCCGCGACGACTCCCGGCATCGACAGCGGCCACGTGACCGTGCGGAACGTCGTCGTGGGCGACGCGTACAGGTCCGAGCCCGCCTCGAGGAGGCGGGAGTCCAGACGCCCGAGCGCCGCGAAGATGGGCAGCACCATGAACGGCAGGAAGTTGTAGGTCAGGCCGCAGACCACCGCGAACGGCGTCGCGGTCAGACGCGCGTCGGCCGGCAGCAGGTGCAGCCAGTGCAGGGCCGAGACGGTGAAGGAGTCGTCGGCGAGGATCTGCTTCCACGCGATGGTCCGCAGGATGAAGCTGGTGAAGAACGGCGCCACGACGAGCACGAGCAGCAGACCCTGCAACAGCTTGTGCCCGCGCGCCCGCACCGCGATCACGTACGCCATCGGGTACCCGATCACCAGCGCCGCCCCGGTCGCGAGCAGCGCGAACCAGAAGGAGCGCACGATCGTCGGCCAGAACTGCGAGATCGCGTCGACGTAGTTCTGCCAGTGGAACGCGGGCTGGTACTGACCCACGTCGCCGCCCGGCACCGGCACGTACAGCGACGTCGCCAGCAGGGCACCGACGGGCACGACGAAGAACAGGAGCAGGTAGATGATCCCCGGGCCGAGCAGCACCAGGTGCGCGCGCTGAGCGGTGCGTCGCGGCGGCGGTGCTGCGCTCGGGTCGCCGGCGACGGTGTCGCCCAGCGCGGCGGTGATGCTCACAGCTCGTCGTCCAGGTCGAACGTGCCCTCGTCCGCGGCCTCGGCCCCGTCGAGACCGAACGTGAAGTCCACGGCCCAGGCGAGCCGGACCGGCGAGCCGACCGTCACGGTCGCCCCGCCCAGCAGGTTCTGCGCGAAGACGCCGAACGTGCCGAGGCCGGCGATCTCGACCTGGTACTGCGTGCTCACACCCATGAACGAGACGTCGGTGACCACACCCGGGCCCAGGACGTTCTCCGCCTCGCCGGGAGCCTGGTCACCGACCAGGAGACGCATCTTCTCCGGTCGGGCGCCCACCAGCACGGCGCCGTCGGTCCGGACCGCCCGCTGCTGCGGGACGAGGATCCGCGTGCCGCCCACGTCGACGCCCAGCAGGCCCGGCTTCTCGTCGCGCTCGACGACGGTCCCCGCGACCAGGTTGGACTGACCGAGGAAGTTGGCGACGAACGTGGTGCGCGGCAGCTCGTAGAGCTGTGCCGGCGAACCCATCTGCTCGATCCGCCCACGGTTCATCACGGCGACCGTGTCGGCCATGGTCATGGCCTCCTCCTGGTCGTGCGTGACGTGCACGAAGGTGAGCCCGACCTCGGTCTGGATGCGCTTGAGCTCCAGCTGCATCTGGCGCCGGAGCTTGAGGTCGAGCGCGCCCAGCGGCTCGTCGAGGAGCAGGAGGGCCGGTCGGTTCACGAGCGCTCGAGCGAGGGCGACCCGCTGCTGCTGGCCACCGGAGAGCTGGCCGGGCCTGCGGTCCGCCAGGTGACGCAGCTCGACCAGGTCGAGGCCGTCGGCGACCCGCTTGGCGATGTCGTTGGCGCGCGTTCGCCTGAGGCCGAAGGCCACGTTCTCGCCGACCGTCAGGTGCGGGAACAGCGCATAGCTCTGGAACACGGTGTTGACCGGCCGCTGGTGGGCACGCGTGCCGGTGACGTCCTTGCCGCCGATCGACAAGGTGCCCGACGTCGGCTGCTCGAGCCCGGCGATCATCCGCAGCGTCGTCGTCTTGCCGCAGCCCGACGGGCCGAGCAGGGCGAAGAACGAGCCCGGCTGGATGGTGAGCGTGAGGTCGTCCACCGCGACGAACGAGCCGAACGCCTTGGTGACCCGCTCGATCACGAGCGCCGCCCCACCCGCACCCGTGGCCTGCGCCTCGGGGGCGGCGCCCGTGCTCGTCATGCGCCGATCACGGTGAGGAACTCGTTGTTGTAGCGCTCCTCCTCGTCGGGGGTGAGCGTGCGGAACACGCTGACCTTGGAGAGGACCTCCTCGGTCGGGAAGATGTACGGGTTCTCCGCGAGCTCCGGGTCGACCTTCTCCATCTCCTCGCGGGCGCCCTGGACCGGGGTGATGTAGTTGACCCACGCCGCGACCTGAGCCGCGACCACCGGGTCGTAGTAGTAGTTCATGAGGTCCTCGGCGTTGCTCAGGTGGCCCGAGCCGACCGGCACCATCAGGTTGTCGCTCCAGAGCGTGCCGCCGGACTCCGGGATGGCGAACTCGAACCTGCCGTCGGCCTCGTAGTTGAGCGAGGTGACGTCGCCCGACCAGCCGATGACCGCGATCGCGTCGCCCGAGGCCAGGTCCTGCGTGTAGGCGTTGCCGCGGACCTGCCGGATGTGCCCCGAGTCGATCTTCTGCTTGAGGACCTCGAGCGCCGCCTCGAAGTCGTCGTCGGTCCAGTCGCTCGACGGGTCGACGCCCTGGTCGAGCATGATGATGCCCACGGTGTCGCGCATCTCCGAGAGGACCTCGACCCGGCCTGCCAGCTCGGGCGCCCACAGGTCGCTCAGCGTGTGCACCCCGCCGGGCACCTTCGACTTGTCCCACGCGAAGCCCGCGAAGCCCGACTGCCACGTCAGTGAGTGCTTGCGACCCGGGTCGAAGTCCACGTCGGCAAGGCTGGTCAGGATGTTGTCGGCATTCGGGATCCGGGATCTGTCCAGCTCCTGGGTGTAGCCCAGGCGGATCATCCGCGCCGTCATCCAGTCGGTGAGCGTGACGATGTCGTACCCGATGTCCTGGCCGTTCGCCAGCTGGCCCGAGACCTTGCCGTAGAACGCGTCGTTGTCGTCGATGTCCTCGGCGTAGGTGACCTTGAGGCCGGACTGCTTCTCGAACTCCACGAGCGTGGGGTAGCTGGTCCCGTCGTCGTCCTGGTCGAGGTACTGCGTCCAGTTGGCCCAGCGCACGATCTTGTCGGTCGCGGACACGTCCTTGGCGGTCTGCGCGGTCGACGACGGCGAGCCCGTGCCGCACGCAGCCAGCACGGCGGCGGTTCCCACCGTGCCGACCGCACCGAGCAGGAACGTGCGCCGCGACAGGTTGGCCCGCTGCGCCTGGGCGACGAGCGCTCGCACGAGCGGGTCCTCGGGGGCGGGGCGGCGATGAGGGCTCATGAGGCTCCTAGGGCTCCGGAGGGTCCAGCCGGGCACGGCGTGTCGCTGGATCTTCGCAAACAGACGGCCGTCCAGCAAGGATTTCGTCGCGGAAGACTGTGCTCGCAACGGAAACGTTGCATGGACGGAACATGGGACGTATGGATCCGTCGACTCAAGCGTCGAACGCGGACATCACGTGCTTGATCCGGGTGTAGTCCTCGAACCCGTACATCGAGAGGTCCTTGCCGTACCCGGAGTGCTTGAACCCCCCGTGCGGCATCTCGGCGACGAACGGGATGTGGGTGTTGATCCACACGACCCCGAAGTCGAGCGCGCGCGACATCCGCAGCGCCCGGCCGTGGTTCTGGGTCCACACCGAGCTGGACAGGCCGTACCGCACGCCGTTGGCCAGCGCGATCGCCTCGTCCTCGTCGGTGAACGTCTGCACCGTGATGACCGGTCCGAAGATCTCGTCCTGCACCGCCTCGTCGTCCTGCCGCAGGCCGTCGACGATCGTGGCCTCGACGAAGTAGCCCGTGTCCCCGACCCGGTGGCCGCCCGTCACGATCGACGCATGGTCGGGCAGCCGGTCGAGGAACCCGGTCACGCGTTCGAGCTGGAGCGCGTTGTTGACCGGGCCGAACGCCACGTCCGGGTCGTCCGGCAGGCCGGTGCGCTGACCCCTCGCCGCCTCGGCCAGCGCGGCGACGAAGTCGTCGCGGACCGACGCGTGCACCAGCACGCGGGTGGCGGCGGTGCAGTCCTGGCCGGCGTTGTAGTAGCCCGCGCCGGCGATACCCTCGGCCGCCGCGGCGAGGTCCGCGTCGGCGAACACGACGACCGGGGCCTTGCCGCCCAGCTCGAGGTGGACGCGCTTCACGTTCGCGGCGGCGGCCTCGGCGACCTGCGAACCCGCCCGGACCGACCCGGTGATGGCGACCATGTCCGGACGCTGGTGCGAGACGAGCGCACGCCCCGTGTCCCGGTCGCCGCAGATGACGTTGAGCACCCCGGGAGGCAGCACCTCGGCCGCCACCCGACCGAGCAGCAGGGTCGAGGCGGGCGTCGTGTCCGACGGCTTGAGCACGATCGTGTTCCCGGCCGCGAGCGCGGGGGCGATCTTCCAGACGGCCATCATCAGCGGGTAGTTCCACGGCGTGACCTGCCCGACGACGCCTACCGGCTCGCGGCGCAGCCACGAGGTGTGGCCGGCCAGGTACTCCCCCGCGGACAGTCCCTCGAGCACGCGCGCGGCCCCGGCGAAGAACCTCAGCTGGTCGACGCAGGGCGGCACCTCGTCCGAGGCGGTCAGGTGCAGGGGCTTGCCGGTGTTCCGCGACTCGACCGCGACGAACTCGTCGGCCCGCGCCTCGACCGCATCGGCCAGCCGGAGCAGCGCGAGCTGGCGCTCCGCGGGCGTCGTACGGCCCCAGGTCGTGAACGCCTCCGAGGCGGCGCCGTAGGCGGCGTCGACGTCCTGCGCCCCGCTCAGCGGCGCACGGGCGTACTCCACCCCGGTCGACGGGTCGATCACCGCCGTCGTACGACCGTCCGCGGCGGCGCGCTGCGCGCCCCCGATCACGTTCAGCAGCTCGAGGGTCTGGTCGGGGGCCTGGCTCACGGCGATCTCCTCACGTTCGGTGGGCCGCACGCTACGCCGGTCGCGCCGGTTCCGGGAGTGCCCAGAGGCGGCAATCGGCCGATCGGAGGGTTCCCAACGCCGAAATCAGAAGTCCACACGGCCTGTCGCAACGGATTCCTTGCATTGCGGCCCGTTGCCGACCACCATCGGGCGGGTGAGCACACGCAGACCAGCACCGGGGCAGCCCGTGCTCGACGACATCTCCAAGGCCATCGTCGAGCAGCTCCAGGAGGACGGTCGGCGCCCGTACGCCGCGATCGGCAAGGCGATCGGCCTGTCCGAGGCCGCCGTGCGGCAGCGGGTCCAGCGGCTCATCGACTCCGGGGTCATGCAGATCGTCGCGGTGACGGACCCGTTGCAGGTCGGCTTCACCCGCCAGGCGATGATCGGCCTGAAGTGCGAGGGTGACCTGTCGGTCGTCGCCGACGCGCTCGCCGCGCTGCCCGAGGTCGACTACGTCGTCATCACCGCCGGCGGCTTCGACCTGCTCTGCGAAGTCGTCTGCGAGGACGACGAGCACCTGCTCGAGGTCCTCGACCAGAAGATCCGCGCACTGCCAGGGGTCCGGACAACCGAGACCTTCGTCTACCTACGGCTGCGCAAGCAGCTCTACAACTGGGGGACCAGATGAGCGCCACCACTTCCCTGACCCCGAGGGGCACCGACCGCGCCGAGGCGGCCAAGGCCCACCTCTGGGGCCACTTCACGCGGCAGAGCGCGTGGGACCGCGGCGTCCCGACGATCGTGCGCGGCGAGGGCCACCACATCTGGGACGACAAGGGCCGCAAGTACATCGACGGGCTCTCGGGCCTGTTCGTCGTGCAGGCGGGCCACGGCCGCGCGGAGCTTGCCGAGGCCGCGCGGGTGCAGGCCGAGCAGCTCGCGTTCTTCCCGCTGTGGTCGTACGCGCACCCGCAGGCCATCGACCTCGCCGAGCGCCTCGCGGCCTACGCGCCCGGCGACCTCAACCACGTGTTCTTCACGACCGGCGGCGGCGAGGCCGTCGAGACCGCCTGGAAGCTGGCCAAGAACTACTTCAAGCTCACGGGCCGGCCGAACAAGTACAAGGTGATCTCCCGGTCGATCGCCTACCACGGCACCCCGCACGGAGCACTCTCGATCACGGGCCTGCCGGCGTTGAAGGAGCAGTTCGAGCCGCTCGTCCCCGGTACGCACAAGGTGCCGAACACCAACCAGTACCGCGCGCCCGAGCACCTGCGCGACGACCCCAAGGCCTTCGGCCGGTGGGCCGCCGACCGGATCGGCGAGGCGATCGAGATGGAGGGTCCGGACTCGGTCGCGGCCGTGTTCCTCGAGCCGGTGCAGAACGCCGGCGGCTGCTTCCCCCCGCCTCCGGGGTACTTCGAGCGGGTCCGGGAGATCTGCGACCAGTACGACGTGCTGCTGGTCTCCGACGAGGTCATCTGCGCGTTCGGCCGGATCGGGTCGATGTTCGCGTGCGACGACTTCGGCTACGTGCCGGACATGATCACCTGCGCCAAGGGCCTGACCTCGGGGTACTCCCCCATCGGCGCGCTCATCGCCTCCGACAGGCTCTACGAGCCCTTCTCCCAGGGCAACGCGTCCTTCGCGCACGGCTACACGTTCGGTGGCCACCCCGTGTCGGCCGCCGTCGCCAACGCGAACCTCGACCTGTTCGAGCGCGAGGGCCTCAACCAGCACGTGCTCGAGAGCGCACCGGCGTTCCGCCGCACCCTCGAGGGCCTGCTCGACCTACCGATCGTCGGCGACGTCCGCGGCGAGGGGTTCTTCTACGGGATCGAGCTCGTCAAGGACAAGGTCACGCGTGAGACGTTCGACCACGACGAGAGCGAGCGCCTGCTGCGCGGGTTCCTGTCGGGTGCGCTGTTCGACGCCGGCCTGTACTGCCGGGCGGACGACCGCGGCGACCCGGTGATCCAGCTCGCCCCGCCGCTGACCTGCGGGCAGGCCGAGTTCGACGAGATCACGGGGATCCTGCGCGGCGTCCTGGCCGAGGCCTGGTCGCACCTGTGACGATCACGTCGCTCAGATGGTCACCGGGTTGACGATGTCGGCGTAGATGAGCAGCAGGCCGACCGCGCCGAGCAGCACGAACACGCCGTAGGCGAGCGGCACGAGCTTCGCGGTGTCGAACGGGCCCGGCCGCGGCCGTCCGCGCAGGCGTGCGACCTGCCGCCGTCCGCCCTCCCACAGCGCCGCCGCGATGTGCCCGCCGTCCAGAGGCGGCAACGGGATGAGGTTGAACACGAAGAGCGCGATGTTCAGCGTCGCGAGCATGTCGAGCAGGCCGGCGAGCTTGAGGCCCCAGTCGACGCCCTCGCCGTCCATCGAGGCGATCTCGCCCGCGAACCGCCCGATCCCGACGACGCCGACGATGCTGTCCTGCCCGCGCTCCCCGTCGCCGAACGTCGTCTGCGCGAGGTCGACGACCCTGGCGGGCAGGGTCGCGACGACCGTCATCGTCTGCCACGTCCGGTCGGCGACCTGCTCGGGAACCTCGACGAGCGACGCGTGCTCGCGTTGCGTCTGCGAGGTCACGCCGAGGAACCCGACGGGCTCGGTGACGATGTCGCCGTTCTCGTCGGTCACAGGCAGGCCGTCGTCGTCGTAGACCGGTCGCTGCGCGACCACCGGGGTGACCGTCGCCTCGACCTGGACCCCGTCGCGCTCGACGACGACCGGCGTGGCCTCACCGCCCGACGCACGGATCAGGTCGGTCAGCTCGTCCCAGGTCTCCACCTGCGTGCCGCCGTAGCTGACGATCGTGTCGCCCGGCAGCAGACCCGCGGCCGCACCCGGCGCCGCCGGGTCGTCGGCCCCGCACGTCGCGTCGGGGTCGGCGTCGACCGGCAGCACGCACTGCGAGACCGAGTCGAGCGTGGTGGTGGTGGTCGGGATGCCGAAGCCGAGCAGCACGATCGCGGTCAGCACGAGCGCGATGACGAGGTTCATCACCGGTCCGCCGAACATCACGACGAGCTTCTTCGGCGTGGACAGGCGGTAGAACGCGCGGCCGTCCTCACCCTCGTGGATCTCGGCACCGCTCGCCTCCCGCGCGTCCTGCGCGAGCCGGCCCAGCCACGTGCGCGCGGGCGGGTTCCCGACGGCCTCCGCAGGCGGGTACATGCCGACGAGCCGGACGTAGCCGCCGAGCGGGATCGCCTTGGCGCCGTACTCGGTCTCGCCCGTGGTGCGCGACCACAACGTGGGGCCGAACCCGACGAAGTAGTGGCTGACGCGGACGCCGAACCGCTTCGCGGGCACCATGTGCCCGACCTCGTGCAACGCGATCGACGCGAGCAGCACGACCAGGGCGATGAGCACGCCCACCAGATACGCCACGAACTCCTCCGCAAGGTCCCGAAACCGGCTCCCATCATGACCGACGGCACTGTGTGCTCGCGCCGCGACGCGTGACGAACCTGTGCAGGTTCTCCCCGACCGGACCGACCCGCGCGCGTGGCGCCTTGCCGGTGCCCGCTCGGGAAGCGACCATCGGCACGTGACACCTCCACCGTGGGGCGGGCCGGGCGTCTGGCAGCGCTGGGCGGCCGCGACGAGCACCGACGACCCGGTCTGGGCGAGCGGTGACGCGCACGCCCCGCTCGACGGCGACACGTCGGCGGACGTCGTCGTCGTCGGCGCGGGACCGACCGGCCTGTGGACCGCGTACTACCTCCTCGACGCCGATCCCGCGCTCGACGTCGTCGTGGTCGACGCCGCCGCGCTGCCCACCGGGGGTCGAGGCGTCGGCGCCTGCTCCGCCGCGCTCGCGGTGGCGCCCGAGACGCTCGCCACGCGGTTCGGCGAGACCGCCGCCTGGGACGTCCGCGCGGCGATGCGCGACGCCGTCGTCGAGGTCGGCGGGGTCGTCGCGGTCGAGCAGATCGCGTGCGGCTTCGCGTTCGGCGGCCGCGTCGCGGTCGCGCGCGTCCCGGCGGTGCTCGCGACGATCGTCGACCGTGCGGCGGCCGGTGAGCAGTGGGGCGAGGAGGCGCACGTCCTCGACGCCGACGGTCTCGCCGAGCACGTACGCGTCCCCGGTGCGATCGGGGGCGCGTGGTGGCCCGACTGCGCGCGGCTCGACCCCGGACGGCTCGCGGCCGGGCTCGTCGACGTCGTCGTCTCGCGGGGCGGCCGCGTGCACGGCCACACCCGTGCGCTGCGCGTCTCCGCCGGTGCCGTCGTCACCGAACGTGGCACCGTGCGCGCGCCGACGGTCGTGGACGCACGCGACGACCCGAGCCCGACGAGGGTGCGCGCGCTGGCCACCGCGCCGGCCGGACCCGCGGTGTGGGAGCGCGCCGGGATGGCCCGCGGGCAGGCCGTGCTCGTCGACGACCTGCACCTGGTGCGCACGCCGGACGACCGGCTCGTCGCGGCGTGGGCCGGACCACCGGGCGGCCTACGGTCCCGGGCCTCGCGCGGGGCGCTGCTGCGCGGACCGGGCCCCGCGCAGGACGCCGTGCTGGACGTCGCACGCGTGGGTGCGCTGCCCGCGCTGGCCGGCGCACCCGTCACGCATCGCTGGTGGCGGCCGCTCGCGGAACCGGGCTCGCTCCCCCGCGTCGGGGTCGACCGAGGCCGGGCGTGGGCACGTCCGGGCGGCAACGGGCCGGCCGCCGCGAACGTGGCGGGTCGGACCGTCGCCGAGCTCGTCACCGGGGCGAGCAGCGCACTCACGCGCCTACCCTGGGTGACCCGCACCTAGCGCCACCTAGCGCTGTGCGAGCACCTCGTGGGCGCGCGTGCGGGCCCACGCCTCGGCGGCGAGCACCGCCTCGAGCGTGAGCTCACCGCGTGCGCCCGGTCGGTCGTCGTGCTCGTCGAGCACGCGCTCGACCGTGGCGACGATGTCCGAGAAGCCGATCGTCCCGGCCAGGAACGCCGCGACGCACTCCTCGTTCGCCGCGTTGTAGACGGCGGGGTGCGTCGGCGAGGCGGCGACCGCCGCGCGCGCGAGCCGCACCGCCCCGAACACCTGCTCGTCGAGCGGTTCGAACGTCCACGCCGTGGCGGCCGTCCAGTCGCACGCCGATGCGACGTCGGCGAGCCGGTCCGGCCAGGACAGGCCCAGCGCGATCGGCAGCCGCATGTCCGGGGGCGAGGCCTGCGCGATCGTCGAGCCGTCGACGAACTCGACCATCGAGTGCACCACGGACTGCGGGTGCACGACGACCGCGATCCGCTCGACGGGCACGTCGAACAGCAGGTGCGCCTCGATGAGCTCGAGCCCCTTGTTCATCAGCGTCGCCGAGTTCACCGTCACGACCGGGCCCATCGCCCACGTCGGGTGCGCGAGCGCCTGCTGCGGGGTCACGCCCTTGACCTCGTCGGACGTCCAGCCGCGGAACGGGCCGCCGGACGCGGTCAGCACCAGCCGACGGACCTCGCGCGGCGTGCCCGAACGCAGCGCCTGCGCGATCGCCGAGTGCTCCGAGTCGACCGGCACGATCTGGTCCGGTCGCACGCGTGCGTCCTGCACGAGCGCGCCGCCGACGACGAGCGACTCCTTGTTGGCCAGCGCGAGCGTGCTGCCGGCGCGCAGCGCCGCGAGCGTCGGGCGCAGACCCACCGATCCCGTGATGCCGTTGAGCACGACGTCGGCGCCGCAGCCCGCGAGCCGCGTCGCGGCGTCGGGCCCCGCGAGCACGTCGACCCCGCGCGCACCGGCCACGGCCAGCGCGTCGCGCACCGGTTGCGCAGCGGCCTCGTCGTGCACCGCGACCGTCGCGACACCCAGCCGGACGGCCTGCGCGGCCAGCAGCCCCGGGTCACCGCCGCCCGCCGCGATCCCGACGACGTCGAGCCGGTCGGCATGGCGTTCGACGACGTCGATCGCCTGCGTGCCGATCGAGCCCGTCGAGCCCAGCAGGACGACGCTGCGCGCGCTCACTCGACGCCCAGCAGCACCTCGACCGCACGCGCGAGGAACGCGTCGACCGGCCCCTCCGCGTAGGCGTCGTGACCCTTGCGACGCCGGAACGTCACGGCTCGAACCTCGCCCGACGTCAGTGGCTCACCGCGGTCGAAGTACGCGATCAGACGGTGGCACAGCGCATCCACGTCGGCGGGCTCGTAGCCCGCGTGGCGGCCCTGCGGCGGGGCGAACCGGTCGCCGTCGGGGCGCCCGAGCCGGCCGTACAGCGTGCGCGCCTGCTCACCGAGCTGGGCCATCCACGACTGCTGGCCGTGCTGCGCGACGTGGTCGGCCCGCGCACGTGCCACGAACGCGCCCTCGAGCCGGTCCAGCGCCGCGTCGACCGCGCTGGTCACGTACCCGCCCCGCACCATCTCGAACCCGGCGCCCCGCACGTCCTTGGCGGACAGCGCACCGGCCGGCCCCTGCTCGTACATCGTGCGGGCGTGCTCGAAGAACTCGTCCACCTCGTCGGGGTCGTAGCCCGAGCGGAACCCGGACACCGTCCGGAACATCCCGTCGCTCACTCGTCCTCCTCCGCGGCGAGCTGGCCGCACGCACCGTCGATGTCACTGCCGCGGGTGTCCCGAACGGTCGTCGGGATCCCGTGCGCCCGCAAGCGTGCCACGAACTCGGCCTCGACCCGCGGATCGCTCGCCGTCCAGCGCGAGTTCGGCACCGGATTGAGCGGGATGGGGTTGCAGTGCACCCAGCCCTTGCCCCGCGCGTTGAGCTTCTCGCCCAGCAGGTCCGCGCGCCACGCGTGGTCGTTCACGTCGCGGATCAGCGCGTACTCGATCGACACGCGTCGGCCCGTGACCTCGAAGTAGTGGTGGGCGGCGTCGATCGCCTCGTCCACGTTCCAGCGGGTGTTGACGGGCACCAGCTCCGAGCGCAGCTCGTCGTCGGGTGCGTGCAGCGACAGTGCCAGGGTGACCGGGATGCCCTCGTCCGCGAGCTTGCGCATCGCGGGCACCATGCCGACCGTCGAGACCGTGACGTTGCGCGCCGACATCCCCAGGCCGTCCGGCGCGGGCGCGACGAGCGTGCGGACCGTGGCCATGATCGCCTTGTAGTTCGCGAGCGGCTCGCCCATCCCCATGAAGACGACGTTCGACAGTCGCGTCGGGCCGCCCGGGACCTCGCCCGCCTGCAGCGCGCGCGCCGCCTCGCGCACCTGCTCGACGATCTCCGCCGTCGACAGGTTGCGGGTCAGGCCCATCTGCCCGGTCGCACAGAACGCGCACGCGAGCCCGCAGCCGGCCTGGCTCGAGATGCACAGCGTCGTGCGGTTGGCGTACCGCATGAGCACCGACTCGACCTTGGCGTGGTCGAACAGGTGCCACAGCGTCTTGACGGTCGTCCCGCCGTCGGCGGTCTGTGTACGCACGTTGGTCAGCAGCTGCGGGAACAGGTCCTCGACGAGCCGGTCCCGGCTCGCCGCCGGCAGGTCGGTCATCGCTGCGGCGTCGGCCGTCAGGTGCGTGAAGTAGTGCGTCGCGAGCTGCTTGGCCCGGAACGGCTTCTCGCCGAGCGCCGTGACGGCCGCGACCCGCTCGTCGGGCGTGAGGTCGACGAAGTGACGCGGCGGCTTGCCACGCGGGCCGCGCGAGGGCGACGACAGGTCCAGACGGACGGGGGTTCCGGTCATGCGGGGGGCCTTCCGGTGCGAGGTGGGGGCCTCAGGACGGCTGCAGCACCGTGAGGACGATGTAGACGGCAGGTGCCGTCAGGACCATGGAGTCGAGCCGGTCGAGCAGACCACCGTGACCCGGGATGATGCGGCCCATGTCCTTGAGCTCGAGGTCACGCTTGATCATCGACTCCGACAGGTCGCCGAGCGTCGCGGTCGTGACCGTCGCCAGACCGAGGAACACGCCCGTGAGCGGCTCCCCGTCGAACGCGACCTGCATCCCGACGACACCGACGACGCAGGCGAGCACGACCGAGCCGGCCAGACCCTCCCACGACTTCTTGGGGCTCACCGACGGCGCGAGCGGGTGCCGGCCGAGCAGCACGCCGACGGCGTAGCCGCCCGTGTCGCTCGCGACGCACAGCAGGATGAACAGCAGGACGCGCGAGGGGCCGTCGGGCTCCGCGAGCATGAGCATCACGAAGCCCGCCATGAACGGCAGGTACGCCGCGGCGAACGCTCCGCCGGTCGCGTCACGCAGCGCGTGCTCGCTGCCGCCGTCCAGCACGCGCCAGACGACGACGCCGCCCACGGTCAGCATGAACGCGACGAACAACGCCTCGGGACCGGCCGTGTAGGCCGAGACGACCGTGCCGACGGCACCGACCAGGAGCGGCAGCAGAGGGATGTGGATCCCACGGCGGGTGAAGGCCTGCGCGAGCTCCCACAGACCCACGCAGACCGCCAGGCACGCCAGGACGACGAAGGCTTCCTTGCGGATGAACAGCGACGCGACGACGACGACGAGCAGGCCGACGCCGACCGCGGTCGCGACCGGCAGGTCGCGGCCGGGTCGCGCGGTACGGGGGGCGGCGAGCTGCGTCATCAGACCTCGAGCAGCTCGCTCTCCTTGCCGGCGAGCAGGTGGTCGATGAGGTCGACGTGCTTCCTGGTGAGCACCTCGAGCTCCTTCTCCGCTCGCGCGACCTCGTCCTCGCCCGCCTCGCCGTCCTTCGCGATCCGGTCGAGCTCCTCCTTGGCGCGCCGGCGCACGTTGCGCACCGACACGCGGGCCTCCTCGGCCTTGTGCTTGGCAAGCTTGACGAAGTCGCGCCGTCGCTCCTCGGTGAGGGCGGGCAGGACCACGCGGATCACGTTGCCGTCGTTCGTCGGGTTCACGCCCAGGTCGGAGTCGCGCAGCGCCTTCTCGATGGCCGTGGTCGACGACTTGTCGAACGGGCTCACGAGGATCGTGCGCGCCTCGGCGACGTTGAACGACGCGAGCTGCTGCAGCGGCGTCGGGCTGCCGTAGTAGTCGACGAAGACCTTCGAGAACATCGCCGCGTTGGCCCGACCCGTCCGGATCGTCGCGAAGTCGTCCTTGGCGACCTCGACCGCCTTGTCCATCTTCTCCTCGGCCTCGAGGAGGGTGTCGTCGATCACCGCTGGCTCCTTGCAGTTTCGTCGGGCTGGCTCGTCGTGGCTGGTTCGTGGCTGCGTCGTCGGGGGCGCGTGCGGCGGGTCGCCCGCCTCACGCCGCCGTGACCAACGTGCCGATCTTCTCACCCTGCAGCGCGCGCGTGACGTTGCCGAGCTCCTCGAGCCCGAACACGCGCATCACGACGTCGTTGTCGCGGCACAGCGACAGGGCCGTCGCGTCCATCACGCCGAGGTCCTCGACGAGCGCCTCGGTGTACGTCAGGTGGTCCAGCTTCACCGCGGAGGGGTCCAGACGAGGGTCGGCGCTGTAGACGCCGTCCACGCCGTTCTTGCCCATGAGGACCTCCTGGCAGTGCGTCTCGAGGGCACGCTGCACGCTCACGGTGTCCGTCGAGAAGTAGGGCAGGCCCGCACCCGCGCCGAAGATGACGACGCGGCCCTTCTCGAGGTGGCGGATCGCCCGCAGCGGGATGTACGGCTCGGCGACCTGACCCATCGTGATCGCCGTCTGCACGCGCGTGCTCACGCCCGCCTGCTCGAGGAAGTCCTGCAGCGCGAGGCAGTTCATCACCGTCCCGAGCATGCCCATGTAGTCGGCCCGCGACCGGTCCATGCCGCCCGCCGACAGTTCGGCGCCGCGGAAGAAGTTCCCGCCTCCGACGACGATGGCGACCTGGACGCCGGAGCGCACCGCGACCGCGATCTCCTCGGCCACGCGACGCACGACGTCGACCGCCACACCGACGGCGCCACCCCCGAACGACTCGCCCGAGAGCTTGAGCAGCACCCGACGGGCGGGGACCACGTGAACCGGGTCGGTGGTCGGGTCCGGGCTCACGTCGCCTCCAGCGGGGTCTGCTTGCGGGGTCCGCCGCCGGTCGGGACCGACGCCGTCGTGCTACGCCGGTGGCCCCGGCCCTCGTCGGACCGGGGCCACCGAGGTGGTGGGATCAGGCTCCCACGCGGAAGCGCACGAAGCCGGTCAACGTGCCGCCGACCTCGGCGAGCACCTGGCTCACCGTCTTCTTCGCGTCCTTGGCGAACGCCTGGTCGAGCAGGACGTTCTCCTTGAAGAAACCGGTCAGGCGGCCCTCGACGATCTTCGCGAGCGCGGCCTCGGGCTTGCCCTCGTTACGGGCGGTCTCCTCGGCGATCTTGCGCTCGTTCTCGACCGTCTCCGCGGGGACCTCGTCGCGGCTGACGTACAGCGGCGAGTACGCGGCGATGTGGGTCGCGATGTCGCGCGCCACGGCCGCACCGGCCACGTCGGTCGCCACGAGGACGCCGACCTGCGGGGGCAGGTCCTTGCTGACCTTGTGCAGGTAGACCTCGACGTGCTCGCCGGCCACGCGGGCCAGGCGGCGCACGACGACGCGCTCGCCGAGCGTGGCGGCCGTCTCGTCGACGATCGTCTGCACGGTCACGCCCTCGTACTCGGCGGAGACGAGCGCGTCCGCGTCGCGGGCACCCGTCTCGACCGCGGCCGCGAGCACGCGCTCCGCGAGCGAGATGAACGTCTGCGACTTGGCGACGAAGTCCGTCTCCGAGTTGACCTCGACGAGCACGCCGCTCTGGCCCTCGCCGTCGGCCGTCGGGCTCACGTGCGCCGCGACGAGACCGTCCGAGGCCGCACGACCCTCACGCTTGCCGACGCCCTTGAGGCCCTTGACGCGGATGATCTCGAGCGCCTTGTCGGCGTCGCCCTCCGCCTCCTCGAGAGCCTTCTTGACGTCGAGCATGCCGGCGCCGGTCTTCTCGCGCAGGTCCTTGATGTCCTGGAGCGAGTAGTTCGCCATCTGTGGTGTCCGTTCTGCTTGGTGACGTGTGTGCGTGATGCCGCCGGCTGCGCCGGCGGTCGTCACTTGGACTCGGTGTCGCCCTCGGCGGCGGTGTCCTCGGCGATCGCCTCGGCGACGGCCTCCTCTGCCACCTCGACGGCGACCTCGGGCTCCACACCCTCCGCGACGAGCTCCTCGGCGACAGCCTCGACGGCGGCCTCCACGACGATCTCCTCGGCGACAGCCTCGGCGGCGATCTCCTCGACGACGGCCTCGGCGACGATCTCCTCGGCGACAGCCTCGACGACGACCTCGGCCTCGGCGCCGGCGAGGAGCTCACGCTCCCACTCGGCGAGCGGCTCGGCGTCGACCTCGGCGCCCTCGGCGGCCGCGGTGCGGCCCGAGTGACGCTTGAGCAGACCGTCGGCGACGGCGTCCGCGATCACGCGGGTGAGCAGCTGGACGGCGCGGATCGCGTCGTCGTTGCCCGGGATCGGGTAGTCGACGACGTCGGGGTCGCAGTTGGTGTCGAGGATCGCGACGACCGGGATGCCCAGCTTGCGCGCCTCGTCGACGGCCAGGTGCTCCTTGTTGGTGTCGACGATCCAGACCGCCGACGGCACCTTCGCCATGTCCCGGATGCCACCGAGCGTCTTGGTGAGCTTGTCCTTCTCGCGGCGCAGGACGAGCAGCTCCTTCTTGGTCAGACCGGAGGCGGCGACGTCCTCGTAGTCGATCTGCTCGAGCTCCTTGAGGCGCTGCAGGCGCTTGTGGACCGTGGTGAAGTTGGTGAGCATGCCACCCAGCCAGCGCTGGTTGACGTAGGGCATGCCGACGCGGGCGGCCTGCTCGGCGACCGGCTCCTGCGCCTGCTTCTTGGTCCCGACGAACAGGATCGACCCGCCGTGCGCGACCGTCTGGGAGACGAAGTCGTAGGCGCGGTCGATGTACGACAGCGACTGCTGCAGGTCGACGATGTAGATGCCGTTGCGCTCGGTGAAGATGAAGCGCTTCATCTTGGGGTTCCAGCGGCGGGTCTGGTGCCCGAAGTGGACACCGCTCTCGAGCAGCTGGCGCATGGTCACGACGGCCATGGCACGTCCTTCCGGCGCGCGCCGTGCGGCGCACGCGTCAGGCGGGCCCTCGCGCTCACACGCAGGCCCGCGATGCGGTTGTGGCCCCGGCTGGTGCCGGTGCCCCTGGCGCCACAGCCTCCCCGCGCCGGACCTGGGAGAACCGAGGTCCGGACCGTTGCGAGGAGCGCCCCCGGTTGCCGTCCGCCGAGGCGGGCGAGCCGAGTGGTGGCGCGCGAAGTCGACCGGCACGAACCGGTCGCCGGGGCGAGTCTACCCGACGACGACATCCACCTCGACCACGCCCGCCGGACAGCGCCCGCCGGACCACGCCCGCCGGACCATGCCCGCCGGATCATGCCTGACCCGACCCCAGCCCCGCGCCACGCCGCTGCGATCCCCCGCCGTGCCCGTCGCCCCGCCGGCACCGCACGCTGCCACGGCACGCTGACCGGATGAGGAGCTGCGCACCGCCACGGACCGGGACGTGCACCCGCTCTCGCATGCGCGCGAGCGCGGTCGTGGTGCTGCTGGCCGCCACGCTCGCGCTCGCTGCTCCGGCAACGGTGCTCGCCTCGCCGAGCAAGCCCGCGCCCGTGACGACGGCGCCAGCAAGCTCGTCCGGCTACATCGCCCCGGTCGACCCGTGGGAGCTCGTGCATCCGTTCGTGCCGCCACCTCGACCGTGGGCTCCCGGGCACCGGGGCGTGGACCTGCGGGCGGACGTCGGCCAGGCGGTGCGAGCACCCGGCACGGGCACGGTCACGTTCGCGGGCACGGTGGCGGGGCGAGGGGTGCTCTCGATCGCGCTGGGCGACGGTGTCATCACGTCGCTCGAGCCGGTGGTGGCGGGCGTCGCGGCGGGCGAGAGGGTCGTGGCGGGGCAGTCCGTCGGCGTCGTCGGCGCGACGTCAGGCCACTGCGCGCCCGCGACATGCCTGCACTGGGGCGTGCGCACGTCACCGCAGACCTACATCGACCCGCTCACCCTGCTGGGCCTCGGCCCGATCGTGCTGCTGGGCTGAAACACGCTGCCGACGAGACGCGCGGACGACGATCGGCCCGGTCGACAGACCGTCAGGTCGGCAGACCGTCAGGTCGACAGACGGTCCGGTCGGGTTCAGAACCGCTCGGCGTCGACGAGTCGCGTGCGCAGCCGGGTCATCGCGGCGGTGTGCATCTGCGAGATGCGCGACTCGGTCACCCCGAGCACCCGCCCGATCTCCGCGAGCGTCATGCCCTCGTAGTAGTACAGGACGACGACGATGCGCTCGCGCTCACCGAGCTGCTCGATCGCACGGGCCAGGAGGTAGGTGGTCTCGTCGGCCTCGATGCTGCTGGCCGGGTCGTCCGAGCCGTCGTCGCCGAGGGTGTCACCCAGCGAGACGTTGCCGGTGCGCTCCGCGCCGCCGAGCAGCTCGTCGAGCGCGGCGACGTTCACGGACGAGAGCTGCGTGTAGATCGCCCGGAGCTCGGAGAGCGGCATGTGCAGGTGGCGCGCGATCTCCTCCTCGCTCGGCGTGCGGTGCAGCGACGCCTCGAGCTCGGCGTGCGCGCGGTCCACGGCGCGGGCCTTGGTGCGCACCGAGCGCGGGACCCAGTCCATCGCGCGGAGCTCGTCGATGATCGCGCCGCGGATGCGCGAGGACGCGTAGGACTCGAACTTCACGGCACGGTCCGTCTGGTACTTCTCGACCGCATCGATGAGCCCGAACATGCCGTACGAGACCAGGTCGGCCTGCTCGACGGTGGACGGCAGGCGCATCCCGACGCGGCCGGCGACCGCCGAGACCAGCGGCGCGTAGTGCAGGATCAGCGCCTCGCGGGCCTGCGGGCACGCCGTCGTCTTGAACCGGTCCCACATCGCGATGATCGCGACGTCGACGTCGGCCAGGCCGGAGCGCTGGGTCGGGAGCTCGACGGCTGTCGCCGCGGGGGCACCGAGCACCTCGTCGACATCGGCTGCGAGCTCGACCTCCTGGTCGTGCGCAACGATGTCGCGCGGCTGCGGCACCACACCGACCGGGGCCGTCAGCGCGCGCGCGGCGCTGTCACGCGCAGCACGCAGCGCCACGGGGGCGTCCAGGTCCATGCTCATCGTCGAACTCCGTCCGGTCAGGCTCGGGGGTGGGCCAGTGCATACGCCGAGCGAAGTCGCTCGGCAGAGACGTGCGTGTAACGCTGCGTGGTCGTGAGGCTCGCGTGACCGAGCAGCTCCTGGACCGTGCGGAGGTCGGAACCGCCCTCCACAAGATGTGTGGCCGCGGTGTGCCGCAGCCCGTGCGGGGCGATCTCCTTGCCCGTGGCCGCGGTCGCCCGGTGCACGACGTCGCGCACCTGCCGCTGCCCCGCGCGGCCACCGCGGACGCCGACGAACAGCGCTCGCGTCGCGCCGTCCGCCACGACCACGGACCGCACCGCGAGCCAGGCGCCGAGCGCCCGGGCCGCAGGGCCGCCGAAAGGTACCACCCGATCCTTGGTGCCCTTGCCGACCACCCGGAGCGTGCGCTCGACGAGGTCGACGTCGGCCACGTCGGCCGCGCACAGCTCGCCCACGCGCACGCCCGTGGCGTAGAGCAGCTCGAGGATGCACCAGTCCCGCACGGCCATCGGATCCGGCGTCGCCACCGACTCGGCGAGCTCGCGGGCCGCCTCCAGCACCTCGCGCGCGTCGTCCTGGTCGAGGACGACGGGAAGGGTTGCCGGGACGCGGGGAGCGGCAAGCCGAAGGGCCGGGTCGGTACCGATACGACCGGTGTGCGCGGCCCACGCGAAGAAGGTCCGGCAGCTCGCGGAGCGACGCGCGAGAGTCGCCCGGCTCGCGTGCGCACCGGCCATGGACCCGAGCCACGCCCGCAGCGCCGGCAGGTCCACGTCGGCCAGGGTGCGTGCGCCGTGCCGCGACGCGTGCCCGAGCAAACCGTCGACGTCGCCGAGGTAGGCGCGCACGGTGTGCGCCGACAGTCCGCGCTGGGCCGTCAGATGAGCCGAGAAGTCAGCCAGCAGGCGCGCACGGGGTTGCGCTCCCTGGGTGATCTCGGCCACGTCCATGCTCCAAAGGTGGCGGGTCCGACGCGCCGAGACAAGCCTGAGATTCACCTAGTTGGAGCAACCGGTGGGCGATTGACGGAGCCTTGTCCGATTTGCCGGACGGAAATCGGACAGATCGCTCACGAACTTCACCCGGTCGGCCGATCAAGTCATTTTCGAGGACCTTCGCCATCCTTTGCCCTCCCTTTCCGCGAGGCCCTCGAGCTCGAGCAAACCGAACGCTCCGAGCGTCTCGGCGACCCCCAGACCGGCCGCCTGCGCGACGTCCTGCGAGCTGCGCGCGACGCGCGTCCCAAGCGCGTCGAGCACCCGGCGGCCGACCTCGTCGAGACCGTCGGTGGGGCGCCGGACGTCCTCGACGGCCGGCACGGCGTCCGGCCCGATCGCTCCCGCGAGCTCGACCACCTCGGCTCCGTCGGTGACGCACACGGCGACCCCTTCGCGCAGGAGCCGGTGGCAGCCTGCCGAGGCCATCGAGGTCACGGGCCCCGGCACCGCCCCGACGGGTCGCAGCAGGCGCTCGGCATGGTGCGCCGTGCTCAGGGCGCCCGACCGCCACGCCGCCTCCACGACCACGCACGCCGCGCCGATCGCGGCGATCAGCCTGTTGCGCTGCAGGAACCTGCTGCGCGTCGGCAACGCGCCCGGCGGCACCTCGCTGACCAGGGCGCCGCCCGCGGACAGCACCGCCTCGAACAGCGACGCGTTGCCGGACGGGTACGACCGGTCGACACCGCCGGCAAGCACCACGAGCGTGCCGCCGGGCCGTGCGTGCGCACCCCGGTGCACCGCGGCGTCGATCCCGTACGCACCGCCGGACACGACGAGCAGTCCCGCGTCGGCCGCACCCGCGGCGAGGTCGTACGCGACCCGCTCGCCGTAGGTCGTGGCGGCCCGGGAGCCGACGATCGCGACCGTCCCCCGCACGGCCCGAACCTCACCGCGCACCCACAGACAGGGCGGAGCGCACGGACCGAGGTCGTCGAGACCCGCCGGCCAGTCGTCGTCGCCCGGGACGACCACGCGCACGCCCGTGGCTCCCGTCGGTGCCGGCCGCCCCAGCCGGGGCGCCCAGCGCCGCACCGCCCGCTCGAGCCTGGCGGCCGCCCCCGCCGACGCGTCGGGCAGCAACGCGCGGACCCCCGCGACCACGCCGTCGTCGTCGAGACCCCCGCGCACGGCCGCGGTGAGCCGGTTCCACGCGTCGGACGCGCCGAGCGTCGCGATCAGCGTCCCGGCCACGTCGTCACCCGGTTCGACCAGCCCGCTCCACGCCGCACGCGCCGTCCGCTCGTCGGCTACCACCTGCTCCACGTCGCCCCCACCCCGTTCGTCACGTTCTCGTCCCACCCGTTTCCCACTGCCTCGGTTCTCGATTCCCCCTGCACGTCCTCGTCCACTGCACCGGCCGGCGTCCGCGCGTTCACGCGCCCTGCCCCCGCGTCCGGAGCGCGAGCGCATGCCCGACGTCCGACGGGTTCGGCGCGTCCCGCCCGGCAAGGTCCGCCAGGGTCCAGGCGACCCGGAGCACGCGGTCGACACCGCGCAGGCTCAACGTCCCGCGATCGACGGCACGGTCGAGACCCGACATCAGCGAGCGGTCCGCCCCGAGTCGCTCGCGCAGCCAGCCGCCCGGCACCTCGGCGTTGGTGCGCCACGGCGTTCCGGCGAGCCGGGCCGCCTGCGCATCGCGGGCGGCCCGCACGCGCGCAGCGACGGTCGCGCTCGACTCCCCCGCGACGGCGTCCGCGCGGGCCGGACCGAGCTCGACCTGCAGGTCGACGCGGTCGAGCAGCGGGCCGGAGAGCTTCCCGAAGTACCGGCGCCGCTGCTCGACCCGGCACGAGCAGTCCAGCCCCTTGCCCACGGCCCGGCCGCACGGGCACGGGTTGGCGGCGAGCACGAGCTGGAACCGCGCCGGGTAGCGCGCGGTGCCGTTGGCGCGGTGCAGGACGAGCTCGCCGTGCTCGAGCGGCTGGCGCAACGTCTGCAGGACCGCGGTGCTGAACTCGGGAGCCTCGTCGAGGAAGAGCACCCCGCGGTGCGCACGGGAGGCCGAACCGGGGCGCGGCATCCCCGATCCCCCACCGACGACGCTCGCGGGCGTCGCGGTGTGGTGCGGATCCTCGAACGGCGGCCGCCGCAGCAGCCCGCCGCCCGGGTCGAACGCGCCCGCGACCGAGTGCACGGCCGTCACCTCGACGGCCTCCTGCTCCGAGAGGTCGGGAAGCAGGCCGGGCAGACGCGCCGCGAGCATCGTCTTGCCGGTCCCGGGCGGGCCGACCATGAGCAGGTGGTGCCCACCTGCCGCGGCCACCTCGAGGCAGCCGCGCGCCTCGACCTGACCGACCACGTCGGCCAGGTCGAGCGACTGCTCCTGCGGTCGTTCCGCGACCGGTTCGACGAGCACCACGGGCACCTCGTCCGGGATCGCCACGTCCGCGCCGTACCAGCCCGCCACCTCGGCGAGGCAGGCCGCACCCCGCACCTCGGCGCCCGGGACGAGCGCGGCCTCCTCCGCGTTCCCCGCGGGCACGACGACGCGCGGCAGACCCGCCGCGACGGCAGCGGCCACCGCCGGCAGGATCCCGCGCACCGGGCGCAGTCGACCGTCCAGACCCAGCTCCCCCAGGTGGACGACGCCCGCCGTCCGGACGGGGTCGATGATCTCCGCGCCGGCGAGGATCGCGACGGCGACACCCAGGTCGAAGCCGGTGCCTGACTTCGGCAACGACGCGGGCGACAGGTTGACGGTCACGCGCCGGTTCGGCCAGGCGAGTCCCGACGAGCTCACCGCAGCCCGGACCCGGTCACGCGACTCGGCGAGCGCAGCATCGGGCAGACCGACGAGCGTGAACGCCGGCAGCGAAGCCGCGAGGTGCGCCTCGACCTCGACGACGTGCCCGGACAGCCCGACGAGCCCGACCGCCAGCGTGCGCCCGAGCGCCATCAGAGCCCCATCAGGTGCTCGACCTGGGGCGCGCCGGCCGCGGGCAGCACCACCGCGATCACGTCCACACGCAGCGTGCACCCGGGATGCGGGTGCTCGCGCATCCAGCGCCCGGCGAGCCCGCGCACGCGGGCCAGCTTGGCGTGGGTCACGGCCTCGGCGGGGTGACCGAAGCGCAGCGAACGGCGTGTCTTGACCTCGATCACGACGACCTCGCGGCCTTCGAGTGCGACGAGGTCGAGCTCACCCTCCGAACAGCGCCAGTTGCGCTCGATCACCCGCCACCCGAGCCGCACCACGTGCGCGGCTGCGACGTCCTCCCCGTACCGCCCGACAGCATCCTTCGCGCGCATCTGCCACCACCTCCGGGCAGCACGCTGGCAGTCCGGGACCGGGTCGGTGCGCGCGCACGACCCGATCGGAGGGGTGCCGCCGACGATCCGGGGCTGGGGGCGGGTGGCGCGAGCCGGCCGTGCTGCTAGCGGGGGAAGCCGGGACCGCCGCCGAGGTCGAGCTCGGCCTTGGCGAGCTCCTCGACGTTGACGTCCTTGAACGTCACGACGCGCACGGACTTCACGAACCGGGCCGAGCGGTACACGTCCCACACCCAGGCGTCGGCGAGCGTCAGCTCGAAGTACACCTCACCCGCCGCCGACCTCACCTGCAGGTCCACCTGGTTCGCCAGGTAGAACCGTCGTTCGGTCTCGACGACGTACGAGAAGAGGCCGACCACGTCGCGGTACTCGCGGTACAGCGCGAGCTCCATGTCGGTCTCGTAGTTCTCCAGGTCCTCCGCGCTCACGCGCCCATCATCCCCCACCGCCGGGCACGACGACGTCCGCGACAGGCATCGGCGCCGACGACGACTCGGCGAGCACGCCCGGGAGCCGCCACGAGCGCCGGTGCAGCACGCTCGGCCCGAGCTCACGCAGCGCCTCGAGGTGCACAGGTGCCGCGTAGCCCTTGTTCTCGTCCCAGCGGTAGGCCGGGTGCGCGTCGGCGAGGGCCACCATCAGCGCGTCACGCTCGCACTTGGCCAGCACGCTCGCGGCCGCCACGCTCGCGCACGTCCGGTCCGCCTTGACCCGCAGGTGCACCCGCGGCGGGACCGTCGCGACCTCGTCGTCGTCGAACAGTCCGCCCTGGGCCGGGGGCGTGAGCCAGTCGTGCGAGCCGTCGAGCAGCACGGCGTCGACGGGCCCCACCTCGTCGGCCACCCGCGCGAGCGCGCGCGTCCCGGCGAGCCGCAGCGCAGCGATGATGCCGACCTCGTCGATCTCCGCGGCGCTCGCGTGCCCCACCGCTCGCGCCAGGCCCCAGCGCTGCAGCGCGGGCAGCAGCGCCTCGCGCGCACCGGGGGTCAGGAGCTTGGAGTCCGCGACGCCACGCGGCGCCGACCTCGTCGAGACCCCGACGACGACCACGCCGACGGACACCGGCCCCGCGAGCGACCCGCGGCCCACCTCGTCCATACCCGCGAGGAGACGCGCGCCGTCGCGCAGCAGCGCTCGCTCGTGACGCAGGTGCACGCTCATGACGGGTCGGGAACGTCCTCGAACGTCTCGCCGGGGTTGTGCAGGATCTTCGCTCGGTCGAGCGGCCACACCACGACGAACGCCTTGCCGACGACGTTGTCCTCGGGGATCGAGCCGCCGCCGGGCTCGCCCATGTGCCGACGCGAGTCCGCCGAGTGCGGGCGGTTGTCCCCCATCACCCACAGGCTGTCCGCCGGGACGGTGGTCTCGAACGGGCTCTCGCACGGCTCGACGCCCTCGGCGAGGTACGGCTCGTCGAGCGCGACGCCGTTGACGGTGAGCTGGGTGCCCGGCCCGTCGCACGAGACGTGGTCCCCCGGCAGCCCGATCACGCGCTTGACGAGGTGCTCACCCGCGTCCTGCGGATAGAGCCCGATGAAGGTCAGCACGTCGTTGAGCGTCCGCCGCACCGCGGAGGGCTCCTCGGCGACCTGGCCCTCGAGCCAGTCGCCCGGGTCCTTGAACACGACGATGTCGCCACGCTCGAGGTCGAACGGACCCGGGGTCAGCTTGCTGACCATGATCCGGTCGTCCTCGATCAGGGTGTCGTGCATCGACGAGCTGGGGATGAAGAACGCCTGCACCAGGAACGTCTTGACGAGCCAGGACAGCACCAGTGCCGAGACGAGGATGATCGCGACCTCGCGCAGCAGCGAGCCGCGGGCGGGTTCCTTCGTGCCGCGCGAGCGGTGCGACGACGAGCCGGCGGGGAAGATCTCGTCGGCCGGAGGTGAGTCCGGGGGCGAGGGCTCGGGCCCTGCCGTCGCGGCGGTGCCCGCCGGCTGCTCGCCGGTCGAATCGTGCGTCATCGTTCCGTCCTCGCTGGTCTCTTCTGCGCCGCTGCCCGCAGCGCGAGCCGACCAGCCTTGTGCGTGCCGGTGCTCCGGCCCGTCCTCGACGCTGCGACCCACCCGCACACTCTCGCACGCCGACCTTGCCGTCGCCGCACCGGTCCAGGCTGCGGCGCGCCGATCCCGGCACGCCGATCCAGCCCCCGGCACGCCGAAGGGCGGCCACCCTCGCAGGTGACCGCCCTTCGGACGGAGCGCAGGAGCTCAGGCCCGTGGGCCTGTGCTCACCGCTTCTCCTTGATCTTGGCCTTCTTGCCGCGCAGGCCACGCAGGTAGTACAGCTTCGCGCGACGCACGTCACCGCGCGTGATGACCTCGATGGACTCCAGCGACGGGGCGTGCAGCGGGAACGTCCGCTCGACGCCGACCTGGAAGCTGATCTTGCGGACGGTGAACGTCTCGCGGACGCCGTCGCCCTGACGCGCGATCACGACGCCCTGGAACGCCTGGACGCGCGAGCGGTTGCCCTCGACGACCTTGACGTTGACCTTGACGGTGTCGCCCGCCCGGAACTCGGGGATGTCGGACCGCAGCGAGGCGGCGTCGACCTGGTCCAGCGTGTGCATGTTGTCTCCCGGCCCTGCCACAGGTCAGGGACGCGTCCGGGGACGCCGCCGTGAGCGGCCGACGTCCCGATGGTCTGGTCCGGTGCGTCCGGCGCGACCGACTGGTCGACCGGGTGGGTCGTGGTTCGTCTCCCCCGTGGCAGAGACGCGACCGCGCGCGCACCAACGGGCAAGTCTGCCACAACGGGCGCGCCCGCAGGTAATCGGTCGTCCTGGGTCCGGCTGAGGACCTGGACGACCCGCTCACAGCGGCGGGAGCGCCACCTCGGCGAGCACGGCGCGGTCCCGCGAGTCGAGCGACGCCGGATCGAGCGCCTCCACCATGTCCGGGCGCTGCGTCGCGGTCCGCCGCAGCGCCTCGTCGCGCCGCCACCGTGCGATCTGGCCGTGGTGACCCGACAGCAGCACCGGCGGCACGTCGAGCCCGGCCCAGCTCGCGGGCTTGGTGTAGACGGGGTACTCGAGCAGCCCGGCCGCACCGTGGGACTCCTCGACGAGCGACTCGGGGTTCCCGATGACGCCCGGCAGCAGCCGCGCGACCGCCTCGACGACCACGAGCGCGGCGACCTCGCCGCCGTTGAGGACGTAGTCCCCGAGCGACAGCTCGCTGACCCGCACGCCGCGCGCCCGGTAGTGCTCGGCGACGCGCGCGTCGATCCCCTCGTAGCGGCCGCACGCGAGCACGAGGTGCTCCTCGGGGGCCAGCCGCTCGGCCGTGCGCTGCGTGAACAACGCGCCGGAGGGCGTCGGGAGGACGAGGTGCGCGTCGGGCGTCAGCACCTCGTCGAGCGCCGTGCCCCACACGTCGGGTCGCATGACCATGCCCGCGCCGCCGCCGAAGGGCGTGTCGTCGACCGTGCGGTGGCGGTCGGTGGTCCAGTCGCGCAGGTCGTGCACGCGCAGGTCGAGCAGGCCCGACTCGCGGGCCTTGCCGACCAGCGACAGCTCGAGCGGCGCGAGGTAGTCGGGGAAGATCGTCAGGACGTCGATGCGCACGGTCAGCCCCTCGTCTCGTCGGACACGACCAGGCGCGCGACGTCGGACGCGAGCAGCCCGCCCGGCGGGTCGAGCACGACCCGCCCGCCCGGCACGTCGACGACCGGCACGATCGCGCTCACGAACGGGACGAGCGTGCGCGCCCCGTCGGGCTCGCGGAGTACCAGGACGTCGTGCGCGGGCAGGTGCTCGAGCCCGACGAGCTCGCCGACGACCGTGCCGTCCGCGAGCTCGGCGCGCAGGCCGGCGAGCTCGTGCGGGTACCAGGCGTCGTCCTCGTCGGACGCGTCCTCCTCGACCAGGAGCGTGGTCCCGGCGGCCTGCTCGGCGGACGTGCGGTCCGTGAGCTCGACGAACGAGACGTACCACCGGCCCTGCTGGATGCGCGTGGAGCGCACGGTGAGCACCGGGAGCTGCGCCGAGTCCGTGCGCAGCACGGCACCGTCGGCGAGCCGTTCGTCGGGCGCGTCGGTGCGCAGGTCGAGCGCGACCTCGCCGCGCAGGCCGTGGGCACGCCCGATGCGGGCGACGGTCAGCTGCATGCTCGCTCCTTGCGGGAGGGACCGGAGTGGTGGGTGGCACTGCCGCACAGACGGCGGAGGCCCGACCCCCAGGTTAGGGGGTCGGGCCTCCGGGAAGCGTCCTGCGACTGCTCAGCGACGGTCGACGTCGACGACGTCGACACGGACCGAGCCGTCGGCCGAGAGGGCTCCGACAACCGTGCGCAGCGCCTTGGCGGTGCGCCCGCCGCGGCCGATGACCCGTCCGAGGTCCTCGGGGTGAACCCGGACCTCGAGCAGCTCGCCGCGTCGCAGCGAGGAGGAGCTCACGTGCACGTCGTCCGGGTGGTCGACGATGCCGCGCACCAGGTGCTCGAGAGCGTCGGCGAGCATCAGGCCTGCTCGTCCTCGACGGCCGCAGCCTCGTCGGCGACGACCTCGGGCTCGACCGGCGCCTCGGCGGCGGCCTTCTTCTCGGACGCCTTCGCCTTGACCTTCTCGGCGTCGGCGGCGACGGCCTCGACGGCCGCGGTCGCGTCGGCCTTGCCGGCCTTGACGCGCAGGGTGCCCTCGGCGCCCGGCAGGCCCTTGAACTTCTGCCAGTCGCCGGTGACCTTGAGGAGCGCGAGGACCTGCTCGGTCGGCTGCGCGCCGACGCCGAGCCAGTACTGCGCACGCTCGGACTTGACCTCGATGAGCGACGGCTCCTCGGTCGGGTGGTACTTGCCGATCTCCTCGATCACGCGGCCGTCGCGCTTGGTGCGCGAGTCGGCGACGACGATGCGGTAGTACGGAGCGCGGATCTTGCCGAGACGCTTCAGACGGATCTTGGTGGCCACGTGGTGGTCTTCTCCTGGATTCAGCTGGGGAGTCGTCCCGCGCATCCCGTGGGGTTAGGGCGCGCCGGTCCGACGAAGGACGCGACGACGTCGGGTAGAGGGGCCGACGACGCCGAGTACAGCCGACCATCATGCCAGACGCCGGCGCCCCGCCCAACCCGCCTCGGGTTCGTCGCGACCGGCGCGCGTGCGCTCAGGCGTGCCGCACGCCGCGCAGCACGACCGCTCGGGGGTGCTGCAGCGCCCCGACGTCCAGCCGCGGGTCGCTGTCGTACACGACGAGGTCCGCGCTCGCGCCCTCCGTCAGACCGTCGACCCCGAGCCACTCGCGCGTCCGCCAGGACGCGGCCGCGACGACCTCACGCGCCGGGATGCCGGCAGCGGCCAGCTCGAGCGCCTCGTCGGCGATGCGGCCGTGGCCGATCGTCCCGCCGGCGTCCGTCCCGACGAGGATCGGCACGCCCGCGTCGTGCAGGTCGCGCACGTGCCCGTACCGGCGGGCGCCCATCGCGCTCATCCGCGCGGCGAACCGCGGGTAGCGGGCCTGGCCCTGCGCCGCGATCGCCTCGAACTGCGCGATCTGCAGCAGCGTCGCGGTGACGGGTACGCCCAGGTCGGCGATGCGCTCGATCTGGGCGGGTGTGGCGCCCGTGGCGTGCTCGAGGCAGTCGATCCCGGCATCCAGCAGCGGGTCGAGCGACTCGGTCGCGAACGTGTGCGCCGTGACCCGCGCACCGGCGTCGTGCGCGGCCGCCACGGCCCGCGTCAGCACGTCGTCGGGCCACAGCGGCGTCAGGTCGCCGGCGGGGCCGAGGTCGCGGTCGATCCAGTCCGCGACGAGCTTGACCCAGCCGTCGCCGCGCACCGCCTCGGCGTGCACCGCGCCGGGCAGGTCGCGCACGTCGGGCAGCTCGAGTCCGTAGTGGCGCAGGTAGCGCTTCGGGCGCGCGAGGTGGTGGCCGGCGCGGATCAGGCGAGGCAGGTCGTCGCGGGCGTGCACCCATGACGTGTCCGCCGGCGAACCCGCGTCGCGGATCAGCAGCACGCCGGCGTCCCGGTCCGCGACCGCCTGCCGCTCCGCGGTCGCGCGATCGACCGGGCCGTCGGCAGCGAGCCCGACGTGGCAGTGCACGTCCACCAGACCGGGCAGCACCCAGCCCTCGATCGTCGTCGTCGTCGCGCGCGCCGGACGCTCGAACGTGAGGCGCCCGCCCAGCACCCACGCCTCGCCCGCCTCGCGATCGTCGTCGACGACGATCGTCCCGCGCAGGTGCAGCACGTCGGTCATGCGGGGCTCCCGCTCAGCGATCCGGGAGCTCAGCGACCCAGGAACTTGTCGAAGCCCGCGGGCAGCTCGAGCGCGGCCGGGTCGATCTCGGCCGGCGGCTGCTGACCGAGACCGAATGCTGATCCCGTCGGCGCCTTGGGGGCCGGCCGGCCCTCGACGACCGCGCGCTCCTGCTCGGCGCGCTTGGCCGGGTTGCCGGACTTGCCGCGGACCTTGCGCGCGGGTGCCGCCGTGCGGCCACGCGACTTGCGACCCATCCCGGGCATGTTGCCCATGCCGGGCATGGCGCCGGGCATGCCGCCCGACTTCGCCATCTGCTTCATCATCTTCTGCGCGGCGTCGAACCGCTCCAGCAGCTGGTTGACGTCGGTCGTCGTCGTGCCCGAGCCCTTCGCGATGCGCGAGCGCCGGGAGCCGTTGATCATCTTGGGGTCGTCGCGCTCGGCGGGAGTCATCGAGTGGATGATCGCCTCGATGCGGTCGACCTCGCGCTCGTCGAAGTTGTCGAGCGCCTCACGCATCTGCGCCATGCCCGGGAGCATCCCGAACATCTTCTTGATCGAGCCCATCTTGCGCAGCTGCTGCATCTGCGAGAGGAAGTCCGCGAGCGTGAAGCCCTCGCCGCTCGCGAGCTTGCCGGCCATCTGCTCGGCCTGCTCGGCGTCGAACGCCTTCTCCGCCTGCTCGATGAGCGAGAGCACGTCGCCCATGTCGAGGATGCGCGAGGCCATGCGGTCCGGGTGGAACACCTCGAAGTCGGTGAGCTTCTCACCGGTGCTCGCGTACAGGATCGGCCGCCCGGTGACCGACGCGACCGACAGGGCCGCACCGCCGCGCGCGTCGCCGTCGAGCTTGGACAGCACGACGCCGGTGAACCCGACGCCGTCCGCGAAGGCCTGCGCGGTGGTGACCGCGTCCTGGCCGATCATCGCGTCGATCACGAACAGGATCTCGTCCGGTTCGACGGCGTCGCGGATGTCCGCGGCCTGCGCCATGAGCTCCGAGTCCACGCCGAGGCGGCCCGCGGTGTCGACGATCAGGACGTCGTGCTGGCGCGCACGGGCGGTCTCGAGGCCGGCGCGGGCGACCGCGACGGGATCGGCCCCGGCCGGCATGACGTCGTCGGAACCCTGGTTGCCCGGGTGCGGCGCGAACACCGGCACGCCGGCACGCTCGCCGACGACCTGCAGCTGCGTCACGGCGTTCGGGCGCTGCAGGTCCGCGGCGACGAGCAGCGGCGTGTGGCCCTGGCTCTTGAGGTGCAGCGCGAGCTTGCCCGCGAGCGTCGTCTTGCCCGCACCCTGCAGACCCGCGAGCAGCACGACGGTCGGCGGGTTCTTCGCGAGGCGCAGCGTGCGCGTCTCGCCGCCGAGGATCCCGACGAGCTCCTCGTTGACGATCTTGACGACCTGCTGCGCCGGGTTCAGCGCGCCCGAGACCTCGGCGGACAGCGCCCGCTCGCGGACCTTGCCGGTGAACTCGCGCACCACCGGGACGGCGACGTCGGCGTCGAGCAGCGCCCGGCGGATCTCGCGCACCGTGGCGTCGATGTCCGCCTCGGAGAGCCGACCCTTGGTGCGCAGGTTCTTGAAGGTCGACGTCAGCCGGTCGGACAGGGTGGCGAACACGTGGCAGGTCCTGCTCTGCTCGGGGTCAGGGACGTCCCAGGGTACCCGGGCGCTCGTCGGGTACGCCCCCGGCGAGCCGCTCACGCGCCCGTTCGACGAGCGAGTCGACGATCGTCGCGCGCCACCGGCTCCAGGCGGCCGGTCCGGCCGCGACCGCGTCCGCCTCGCTCAGCACGCGCAGCGCGTCGAGCAGGTCGACCCGGTGGTCCACCGCGTCCAGCACCCGGTCGACGGTCGCGGGGTCGTCGGGATCGGCGCTCGTGACGAGCTCGACGAGCGTGAGGTGCTCGCGGACCAGGCGCGTGACGTCGGCCGCGACGTTCTCGTCGAACCCCATCCGCGTGACGATCGGCCCGACGAGCCGCGCGCCCTCGACCGAGTGGTCGCCCGCACCGGCGCGCTTGCCGATGTCGTGCAGGATCGCCGCGAGCAGGACCGTCTCCCCGAGCGCCGCCGCACGCCGGTCGGCGGCCACGTTCGCGACGGTCTCGACGAGGTGGCGGTCCACGGTGTGCCGGTGCACGGGCGAGCGCTGCGGCCTGTTGCGGACCGCGGCCCACTCGGGGATCCACGTCGTGACGACGCCCGCGAGGTCGAGCGCCTCCCAGATCGGCGTCTGCGCGTGGCCGGAGGCGAGCAGCTGGAGCAGGTGCGTGCGGGCCGCCTTCGGCCACGGCACGGGCAGCGGCGGCGTCGCCGTGAGGTGCGCGACGGAGATCGGCGAGAGCTGCAGACCCGTGCGGGCCGCGGTCGCGGCCGCGCGCAGCGAGAGCAACGGGTCGTGCTCGGGCTGGGCGTCCGCGGCGAGCACGATCTCGTCGTCGTGCTGCACGAGACCCTCGGCGATGGGCCGCAGGCGCGGCGGCTGGCGACGTCCGCGCACGATGCGCGGGCTGCGCGCGGGCCGCTCGAGCGCCTGGCGGGCGTTGCGCGCGGTGGTGTCGAGCGCGTACGAGATGACGCGCGCCGACTCCGCGATGCTCGCGAGCAGGTCGTCGCGGTCGTCGAACCCGACGAGCTCGGCGACCTCGTCCTGGTCGGCGAGGAGCAGGCGGTTGGTGTGCCGACGCGTCGCCACCTGGACGGCGTCGCGCACGTCGAGCAGGTGCGTGTAGGCGGAGTCGACCGCGCCGTGCGGGCGGTCGGTGAGCCACGTGGCCGCGAGCGCCGAGAGCACCACGGCGTCACGGATGCCGCCGCGCGCCTCCTTGAGCTCGGGCTCGATGAGGTAGGCGAGCTCACCGTGCCGCTCGGCGCGCTGCCGGGTCGAGGCGAGCAGCTCGGGCAGGCGGCGCCGGGCAGCCGCACGCCAGTCCTCCAGCAGGGCGGACGTGGCGCGCGCGACCACCACCGGGTCGCCCGCGACGTGCTGCAGCTCGAGCAGCCCCACGGCGGCGGGCAGGTCCTTGGACGCGACCTGGCGGCACTGCGCGAGCGAACGCACCGAGTGGTCCAGGTCGACCCCGGCGTCCCAGATCGGGTACCAGAGCTTCTGCGCGAGCGCCTGCAGCTCCTCGGCGGAGCGACTGCGGCCCTCGTGCACGAGCAGCAGGTCGAGGTCGGAGACCGGGCTCGCGTCGCCGCGACCCACGGACCCCACGGCTCCGAGCGCGACGCCCGTCATGTCGGCGCCGTCGGTCGCCTGCTCCCACAGCTCGCCGAGCCGGCGCAGCACGAGCTCGACCACGGCGACACGGCGGGCGACGCCGTCGGTGCCGGGGCCCGTCATCGCGGTCGCGAGGCTGAGCCTCTCGACACGCAGGTCCCGCACCCCGAGGGGGCGCGGGACCTGCGTCGAGTGCTCGTCCCCGGCCGCGTCCCCCATGGGCGGCCGATGGTCGGACACGGTGCTACAGCGCGTCGTCGCCGTGCTCGCCGGTGCGGACGCGAGCCACGTCCTCGACCGGGACCACCCAGACCTTGCCGTCGCCGATCTTGCCGGTCTGCGCGGCGCGGATCACGACCTCCACCACGCCGGCCACGTCCTCGTCGGCGACCAGGACGTCGATCTTGACCTTCGGCACCAGGTCGACCGTGTACTCGGCCCCCCGGTAGACCTCGGTGTGCCCGCGCTGCCGGCCGTAGCCGCTCGCCTCGCTCACCGTGAGCCCGCGGACTCCCGCGGCCTCGAGGGCCGACTTCACATCGTCCAACCGGTGCGGCTGGATGACCGCCGTCACAAGCTTCGTCATCACTTCACCTCCGTCACGACACGGGAACCGATACCCAGCGTCTCGTACGCGGTCTCACCGTGCACCGCGAGGTCGATGCCGCCGACCTCGGCCTCTTCCGAGACCCGCCAGCCCATGGTCGCCTTCAGCACCAGGCCGAGGACGAGCGTGATGACTCCCGAGAACACGATCGCGGAGAGCGCGATGAGGACCTGGATCACCAGCTGCTTGGCGTCGCCGCCGTAGAACAGGCCACGGTCGTCGGTCGCGAGGAAGCCGATCAGCACCGTGCCGACCACGCCACCCACGAGGTGGACGCCGACGACGTCGAGCGAGTCGTCGTAGCCGAACTTGTACTTCAGACCCACCGCGAGGGCGCAGAGCACACCGGCGATGACGCCGAGGATGATCGAGCCGACCGGGTTCAGCGCACCGGCCGCCGGGGTGATCGCGACGAGACCCGCGACGACACCCGAGGCGGCACCGAGCGACGTGGCGTGACCGTCGCGGAACTTCTCAGCGACGAGCCAGCCGAGCATCGCGGCACAGGTGGCAACCGTCGTGTTCACCCACGCGAGGCCCGCGACGCCGTCGGCCGCACCGGCGGAGCCGGCGTTGAAGCCGAACCAGCCGAACCAGAGCAGGGCGGCACCGAGCATGACGAACGGCAGGTTGTGCGGACGCATCGGCTCCTTGGCGAAGCCCTTGCGCTTGCCGATGAGGATCGCGAGCACCAGCGCCGCGATACCGGCGTTGATGTGGACGACCGTGCCGCCCGCGAAGTCGATCGGTGCGACCGTGGCCACGCCGTCCGTCGTGCCGAAGATCTTGGCGGACAGGCCGTCGGGCGACGCCGACAGGAAGCCACCGCCCCAGACCATGTGCGCGAGCGGGAAGTACGAGAGCGTCACCCAGATCCCCGCGAAGACCATCCAGGTCGAGAACTTGGTGCGGTCGGCGATCGCGCCCGAGATCAGCGCGACCGTGATGATCGCGAAGGTCGCCTGGAACGCCACACCGACGAGCGCCGGAACACCCGCCCAGCCGAGGATGCTCGCCTCGTCCGTGAGGCCATCGAGGCCGAAGAACTCGAACGGCTTGCCGATGATCCCGCCGACGTCGGTGCCGAACGACATCGAGTAGCCCCAGAGGACGTACACGATGCCGACGACGCCGATCGCGCCGAAGCTCATCATCATCATGTTGAGCACGCTCTTGCCGCGCACCATGCCGCCGTAGAAGAACGCCAGACCCGGCGTCATCAGCAGCACCAAGGATGCGGACGCGAGCAGCCACGCTGTGTTTCCGCTGTCCAGCGTGAAGTCCATAGAGATCGCCTCTCCCCTCGCCAGCCGGGCGGCCGGTCGCGGACAACGTTCGGGGAAGGGCATTTCGCCGGGTCGCAGCGTGGGTTTCTGCCGTGTGACAAGGTGCCCGCGCGTGTAAACGTTCGGTTTCCAGGTGGGCATTCGTCCGACTCGTGGGACGGCGCGCCACCGCAGCACCGCGACGCGGTGCCGGCCGGGCTAATGGAGCAGGCCGTCGACGAACGCCTCGGGGTCGAACGGCGCCAGGTCGTCGGGCCCCTCGCCGAGCCCGACGAGCTTGACGGGCACGCCCAGCTCGCGCTGCACGGCCACGACGATGCCGCCCTTGGCCGTGCCGTCGAGCTTGGTCAGGACGATGCCGGTGACGCCGGCGACCTCACCGAACACCCGTGCCTGGTTCAGTCCGTTCTGGCCCGTGGTCGCATCCAGCACGAGGAGCACCTCGGTCAGCGGGGCCTCCTTGCCGATCACGCGCGTGATCTTGCCCAGCTCGTCCATCAGGCCGGCCTTGTTCTGCAGCCGTCCGGCGGTGTCCACGACGACGACGTCGACGCCGGCCGCCTTGCCGGTGCGCACCGCGTCGAACGCGACCGACGCCGGGTCGGCGCCGTCGCGGTCGGCGCGCACGGTGGGCACGCCGACGCGTGAGCCCCAGGTCTCGAGCTGGTCGGCCGCGGCGGCACGGAACGTGTCCGCGGCGCCCAGGACGACCGAACGGCCCTCGGCGACGAGCAGGCGTGCGAGCTTGCCGATCGTCGTCGTCTTTCCGGTGCCGTTGACACCCACGACCAGAAGGACCGCGGGCGTGACGGTGCCGTCCTCCCCCGTGGTCGGCGCGGTCGCGAGCTCGCGGTCGAGCGCCGGGTCGACGAGCGCGAGGAGCTGCTCACGCAGGAGCGTGCGCACCTGAGCAGGGTCCTGGAGACCCTCGACACGAACGCGTACGCGCAGGGCGTCGATGAGCTCACCGGTCGGTCCGGGGCCGACGTCGGCCAGCAGGAGCGTCTCCTCGAGCTCGTCCCAGTCGTCCTCGGACAGGTGGTCGCGCGAGAGCACCGCGAGCAGCCGGGCGCCGAGCGGCGAACCCGACCGGGCCAGCCTGTCGCGCAGACGCGCGAGCCGGCCCGTCGCGGGGGCGGGGACCTCGAGCTCCGCCGCCTCGGGCGCGGTCTCGACCTCGGGCGCGCCGGCCTGCTCGGGCACCGCGACCGCCTCGGGCGCCGCGGCGTCGGGCGGGGCGCCCGGCTGAGTGGGCAGTCCGGCGCCCGGCGCGACGCCCGGCGCGGCGGTCCCGTCACCCTCGTCGGCGGCGGGTCCGGCCTGCTGCGGCACCTCGTCGACGGTGCTCGTCGGCGGGCTCGTCGGGGGTGCGCTCTCGTCGTCACGACGGCGACGGACGACGAGCGAGACGAGGGCGACCGCGACCGCGATCGGGATCCCCGCAGCGAGCAGGACGGGAAGAAGGTCCGGGTTCACGGGACCAGTCTGTCAGTCGACTCAGGCGGACTTGTGGCCGGGCAGCGCCCGCGCCGCCTTGCGACCCGCGCTGCGCAGCCCCTCCGAGAGGTCGTCGGCCTGCAGGTACGGCTCGCCGTCGTCGGCGGTCGCGCGCAGGAAGTCGGCGAGCGAGAGGTCGACCGGCTCCGCCTCGGCGGCTGCGGCGGCGGCCACCTGGTCGGGAGCGGGGTTCCGACGTCCGGTCAGGCCACGTCGGAACGTGGTCCACAGCGAGTCCTCGCCCGCGACGTCTCCCGCCGTGGTGCCCCCGGACCGCGCCGAGAACACGCTCGCGAGCACCAGCACTGCGGCTGCGACGAGCAGGGCGACGAAGATCCCGATGACGACTGGCACGCCTTCATCCTCGCCTCCGGTCCGCCCGATGTCGCGTGGCGTGCAGACTCGGGCGGCTTTCGCCACACAATCTTCACGCACCGGCGCTCGAGCCGGGCACGACGGCGGGCCGGGTGCGGTCAGGCCGTCGCGTCCTCGCGCATCCGCTGGCTGACGACCGTCGTGACCCCGTCGCCGCGCATCGTCACGCCGTACAGCGCGTCGGCGATCTCCATCGTGCGCTTCTGGTGCGTCACGACGATGAGCTGCGAATCGTCCTGCAGCTCGCGGAAGATCTCCAGGAGGCGGCCGAGGTTGGCGTCGTCGAGCGCGGCCTCGACCTCGTCCATCACGTAGAACGGCGACGGGCGCGCCTTGAAGATCGCGACGAGCAGCGCGACCGCCGTCAGCGAGCGCTCGCCGCCCGAGAGCAGCGAGAGCCGCTTGACCTTCTTGCCGGCCGGGCGCGCCTCGACCTCGATGCCGGTCGTGAGCATGTTGTCGGGGTCGGTGAGCACCAGCCGGCCCTCGCCGCCGGGGAACAGTCGCGGGAAGACGACGTCGAACGCCGCGGCCGTGTCGCGGTACGCCTCCGCGAACACCTGCTCGACGCGCTCGTCGATCTCCTTGACGATCTCGAGGAGGTCGGCGCGCGACTTCTTGAGGTCGGCGAGCTGGTCGACGAGGAACTTGTGCCGCTCCTCGAGCGCCGCGAACTCCTCGAGCGCGAGCGGGTTGACCCGGCCCAGCAGGGACAGCGCCCGCTCGGCCGCGCGCAGCCGCTTCTCCTGCTGCTCGCGCACGTAGGGCACGTGCGTCGGCGCCTCCGGGTCCGGCTCGGTGCCCGGTGGCACGACGACGGGCACGTCCCGGTCGGGTCCGAACTCGTCGAGCAGGACCGCGGGGTCCAGGCCGAGCTCCTCGATCGCGCGCGACTCGAGCTGCTCGATGCGCAGCTTCTGCTGCGTACGGGCCACCTCGTCACGGTGCGCGGCATCGGTGAGCCGCGCGAGCTCGGCCGCCGCCGTCTCGGCCTGCGCCCGAGCCGTGACGAGCTGCTGCTCGCGCTCGGTCCGGGCGGCCTCGGCCGCCGCACGCTCGTCGGCCGCCTGCAGCAACGAGGCCTCGAGCACGACGAGCGCGCGCGTCGCACCCTCGCGCACCGCGGCGGCGACCGCGCACTGACGCACCCGTTCGCGCTCGCGCGCCGCAGCCCGCTCACGGGCCGCCCGCTCGGACTGTGCGGCGCGTTCGAGCGACTCGGCACGGCCGGACAGCGCGCGGGCCCGCTCCTCGAGCGTGCGCAGCGTCAGGCGGGCCTCGGTCTCGCGCGTGCGCGCGGCCGTGGCGCCCTCGGCGAGCCGGTCGCGTCGTCGTGCGCCGTCGGCGATCGTCGCCTCGCTCTGCGCGGGTTCGACCTCCGCGGCCGCGAGCCGTTCGGTGAGCTCGGCGAGCTGCACGGAGTCGTCCTCGAGCGTGCGCGACGCGGCGTCGAGCGAGGCCTGCAGCCGCTCCGCCTCGGCGCGCGCGGCGCGCGCGGTCGATCCGAGGTGACCGAGCTGTTCGGCGACGGCGGCCATCGCGGCGTCGGACTCGTTGAGGCGTTCGAGCGTCGCGTCGTGCGCGGACCGGGCGTCGGCACGGGCCTGCGTCGCGGTCGCGAGCTCGAAGCGCAGCCGCTCGCCGTCCGCGGTCGCCTCGGCCGCGCGCTGGCGCGCCTGGTCGAGCGCGGCCTGCAGGTGCAGCGCGCTGGGCGCGGTCGCGGACCCGCCCGACGCGCGGTGCCGGGACAGCACGTCGCCCGTGCGGGTCGCGACGACGACGTCGGGGTGCGCCGCGAGCGTCGCGCGCGCGATCGCCAGGTCGTCGACGACGACGACGTCGCCGAGCAGTGCCAGCACCGCGGGCCGCACGTGCTCGGGCGCCCGCACCAGGTCGACCGCCCGGTCGACGCCCGGCGGCAGGTCCGGGGCCGTCGCACGGCCGGGACCGTCCGGACCGCCGACGAGCAGCGTCGTGCGGCCCGCGTCCTGCAGGCGCAGGTACCGGATCGCGTCGACGGCGGCGTCCACGGACTCGACGGCCACCGCGTCGGCGAGCGCGCCGAGGGCCGCGACGATCGCGTCCTCGTCGCGCGGGTCGACCGACAGCAGCGCGGCGACCGAGCCGATCGTGCCGGTCAGCCCGTCGGCCGCGAGCAGGGCACCGGCGCCGTCCTTGCGGGTCAGGCTCAGCTCGAGCGTCTCGGCACGCGAGGTCTGCGCGGCACGTTCGTGCTCGGCGGCGGCGAGGCCTTCGCTGAGCTCCGCGACGCGGGCCGTGGCGGACTCGAGCGCCTCGACCGCGGCCTCGTGCTCGGCGTCCAGGCCCTCCTCGCCCTCCTCGGCGCCGGCGACCTGCGACTCGAGCGCCGCGAACTGCGCGTTGGCGGCCAGCCCGCGCCGCTCGGCGGCGGCGAGCGCCTCACTCAGCCGCCCGAGCTCGGCCTGCGTCGCCTCGACACGGCTGCGCCGGGCCGCGACCTGGCCCGCGAGCCGCGCGACGCCCTCGCGCCGGTCGGCGGCACCGCGCAGCGCGGTCGCGAGCTCCTTCTCGGCGTCGCCCGCCTCCTGCTCGGCGGCCTGTCGCGCCGTCACGGCACCCTCGAGTGCGGCCCGCGCGACGTCGACCTCCGCGGCGAGCTCCGTCTCGGCCTGGCGCACGCGTTCGGCCTGCGCCGCCAGGTCGTCGGGGTCGCGTCCGTCACCGCGCTCGGGCGCCGCGGAACCCAGCAGGCGCACGCGGTCGGCCGCGAGCGACGCCGTGCCCCGCAGGCGTTCGCGCAGCGAGGAGAGCCGGTACCAGACCTCGCTGACCTCGGACAGCGCGGGTGCGGCCTGAGCCGCCTCACGCTCGAGCGCGACGAGCCGGCCCCGCGTCTGCGCGAGCCCGTCCTCGACGCGGGCGCGCTCGGCCAGCAACGCGGTCTCGTCGGCGATCTCCTGCTCGAGCGTGGACGAGAGCTGCGCGAGGTCGTCGGCCAGGAGGCGCGCACGCGCGTCGCGCAGGTCCGCCTGCACGACCGCGGCCTTGCGCGCGACCTCGGCCTGACGGCCGAGCGGGCCGAGCTGGCGGCGGATCTCTGCGGTCAGGTCGCCCAGGCGCGTGAGGTTCGCCTGCATCGCCTCGAGCTTGCGGAGCGCCTTCTCCTTGCGCTTGCGGTGCTTGAGGACGCCTGCGGCCTCCTCGATGAACCCGCGGCGCTCCTCGGGCGTCGCGCGCAGCACCGCGTCGAGCTGCCCCTGCCCGACGATCACGTGCATCTCGCGGCCCAGACCCGAGTCCGAGAGCAGGTCCTGGATGTCGAGCAGCCGGCACGACTGCCCGTTGATCGCGTACTCCGAACCGCCGTTGCGGAACAGCGTGCGGCTGATCGTCACCTCGGTGTACTCGATCGGCAGCGCGCCGTCCGTGTTGTCGATCGTCAGCGCGACCTCGGCGCGGCCCAGCGGCGGGCGGCCGGACGTGCCGGCGAAGATGACGTCCTCCATCTTGCCGCCGCGCAGCGACTTGGCGCCCTGCTCCCCCATGACCCACGCGAGCGCGTCGACGACGTTCGACTTGCCCGAGCCGTTGGGGCCGACGACGCACGTGATCCCCGGCTCGAAGCTCAGCGTCGTCGCCGAGGCGAACGACTTGAACCCGCGCAGGGTCAGCGTCTTGAGGTGCACGGCGGTGAGTCTAGGGCGACGGTGTGCCCGGCGACGTCGTTCAGAGCGACGGGAACCAGAGCGCGATCTCGCGCGCGGCCGACTCGGGCGAGTCCGAGCCGTGCACGATGTTCTCGATCACCTTGCGACCCCAGTCACGTGCGAGGTCGCCGCGGATCGTTCCGGGCGCCGCCGTCGTCGGGTCCGTGGCCCCCGCGAGAGAGCGGAAGCCCTCGATCGCACGGTGGCCCTCGACGACGACCGCCGCGACGGGACCGGAGCTCATGAACTCGATCAGGGGCCCGAGGAACGGCTTGCCCGCGTGCTCGGCGTAGTGCTCCGCGAGCAGGTCCGCATCCGCCGTGCGCAGCTCGAGCGCGACGAGCGTGTAGCCCTTGGCCTCGATGCGACGGAGCACCTCGCCGACGAGTCCGCGGGCGACGCCGTCGGGCTTGACGAGGACGAGGGTGCGCTGGCGCGCGGGTGCGTCGGTCATGGTCGAAACCCTAGCGGCGCGCCGACCGCGTGCGGCACGCGGTCAGGGCCCGACGGCACCCGGGTGCGCCGCGTCGTACTCGGCGCGCTCGCGGTCGATGCGCCCGCCGATGCGGATCGCCATGACCCACAGTGCGACGAACACGAGGGCGACGAGCACCGCGATGTCCCGCGCGACCGCGGGCAGCAGCAGCGCCGCTATCACCAGCCACACCTGCGCGACCCAGCCGAGCGCGTACCCGCCGGGACGCCCGACCATGCCCGCGACGACCACGAGCAGCAGCGCCAGGCCGCCACCGACCGCCCACACCAGCCCGGGGGCTGCGGCGCGCAGGCCGTACGCCACGAGCGTCGCGAACAGCACGCACAGCGCCTCGAGCACGAGGATCGTCTGGGCGAACTGGGGCTTCGCGGGGCGCTTGCGGCGCACGGCCGGCGCGTCGGACGTCACGGCTCCAGGCTACCGGCGTGGCTTCGGCCACCCGTCACGGCCACCTCGTCGGGTTCGACGTGGTCCGTGAGCGCGTCCACGACGACGACCGCGTCGTCACTCGCCTCGTGCGAGCCCGAGCCGTCGGCCGCCACGGCCTCGCCGCGCGCGACCATGCCGGCCACGTCGGAGAGCTTGACCTCCTTGAGGAACAGCGCGAGCACCAGCCCGACGAGCACGAGCGGCACGAAGTACCAGAACGACGGTGCGAGCGTGCTGGCGAACGCGTCGATCACGCCCGACCGGTAGGGCTCGGGGAGCTGCTGCACGGCCTCCGGCGTGATGCCCGCCGCATCGCCACCGCCGCCCGGAGCGTCCGCGAACACCTCGGTCAGCTTCGCGAACAGGTTCGCCGTGAAGATCGTCGAGAACACCGCCGTGCCCACCGCGGCACCGATCTCACGGAAGAAGTTGTTGGAGCTCGTCGCGGTGCCGAGCTCGTGCGGGTCCACCGAGTTCTGCACGGCGAGCACGATCGTCTGCATGACGAGGCCCATGCCCGCGCCGAGCACGAAGATCATGGCGCCGAACACCCACATCGACATGTCGCCGGTGATGCGCGTGAGCCACGCGAGGCCCGCCGCGGTGATCGCGAGGCCGACGACCGGGTAGATCTTGTAGCGGCCGGTCTTCGTGATCGCGATACCGGACCCGATCGCGGTGATCATGACGCCGAGCATCATCGGCAGCATGAGGAAGCCGGACTCGGTCACGCCCACACCGGTGGACATCTGCAGGAAGGTGGGCAGGAACGCGAGCGCCGCGAACATGCCGGCACCGAGGATGAAGCCGATCGCGGTGGCGATCGTGAAGGTCGGGTTGCGGAACAGCCGCAGGGGCAGGAGCGGGTCGTTCGCGCGCAGCTCCACGAGGACGAAGGCCCCGATCGCCCCCAGGGTGGCGAGGACCAGCGCGAGCAGGGCGGGGTCCGACCAGTCGTAGCCGCTGTTGCCCGACCAGGACGTCCAGCTCGCCGCGAGCACGAGGCCCGACGTGCCGAGCACCATGAGGACGATGCCCGCGATGTCGAGCGGGCGGTCCGAGCGGTGCGACGGCAGCTTGAGCGTGAACCAGGCGGCGGTGAACGCGGCGATGCCGACCGGGATGTTGATCCAGAAGCACCACCGCCAGCTCGCGTGGTCCGTGAACAGACCGCCGAGCAGCGGGCCGATCACGGCAGCGATACCGAACAGCGCACCCATCGGACCCATGTACTTCCCGCGGTCCTTCGCCGGGACGATGTCCGCGATGATCGCCTGCGACAGGATCATCAGACCGCCGCCGCCGAGGCCCTGGACGAAGCGCCACGCCACGAGCCAGCCGAAGCTCGACGCGAAGCCGGCGCCCGCCGAGGCGAGCGTGAACAGCCCGATCGCGACGAGGAACGGCCAGCGCCGCCCCCACAGGTCGCCGAACTTGCCGTACAGCGGCATCACGATCGCGATCGCGAGGATGTACGCGGTGACGACCCAGCCCTGGTGGGCCACGCCGTCGAGCTCGCCGACGATCGTCGGCATCGCGGTACCGACGATCGACTGGTCGAGCGAGGACAGGAACATGCTCGCCATCAGGGCCGCGAAGATCAGCCAGACGGTGCGGGGGGTCAGGACGACGAGCGGCTTGTCGGTCGTCGCGGTCGTCGTGTCGGTCGTGGTGGTGGCCGTGGCCATCGGAACCTCGTTCTGCGTGCGGCCCGACGCGCGTTGGCGCGCCGGGTGGTTCGGGAGCGTGCGGGGGTGTGCGGGGTCAGACGAAGATCGCCCGGAGCTGGGTGACGACCGCGTGCAGGTGGTCGCGCGGGTCGGTGTCGTCGCCCGCCGCCTCCCACCGCATCGCGGCCGTGTGGACGAGCACGAGCGCGAGCGCGGCGACCGCGTCCGGTTCGACCACCGGGCCACCGTCGGGCTGCGGGGTGCTCTCGAGCCGGTCGGCGACGAGTCGGACGACCGCGCCGCGGTGCGCCTCGACCCACGCGATCTGCTTGGCGAGCAGCCTCGGCTCGCGCGCGGCGAGCTCGAGTGCGGCGCGGAAGCGGTCGTGGCCCATCGGCGGGTGCGCGACCACCTCGCCCAGCACCGTCTCGAGGTCGTCGACGAGGTCACCCGTGGGACCGCCGGCGACGAACGTGCCCACGACCTGAGGCGACAGCGGCCACGGGCCGTGGCCGAGCACCGCGTCGTCCTTCGACTCGAAGTAGTTGAAGAACGTGCGCGTCGAGACCCCGGCCGCCTCGCAGATCGCCTCGACCGTCACTGCGTCGAGTCCGTCTCGAGCGACGAGCGTGTGCGTCGCGTCGATCAGCGCGGCGCGACGCGCACGCTTCTTGCGCTCGCGCAGGCCGTCGTCGGTCGCGACGGTGAGGGTCGGGGCGGTGGGCACCGAGCAAAGTTACACCCACTGCAATATTGCATCGGACGCAAGGAGTGCGACATCCGTCACACCGCACGGATCGTGACCACGCGAACCGTGAGATTCCGGACTGCTCCGGTGCGAACCGCCCCGGTGCGGACCGCGACAGCGCGGTCTGCGACAGCGCGGGTCATGCACAGCGGCCGGTCAGATCTCGCCGAACCCCGCGTCGATCGCCTCGGTGAGCGCGTCGAGCGCGGCCTGCGCCTGTGGCCCGTCGGCGGCGATCGTCAACGTCGCACCTTGGGTCGCACCCAGCTTCATCAGCTCGAGCACGCTCGCCGCGTTCACGCCGTTCACCGTGACCTTCGCGTCGTAGTCCGCGAGCATGCGTGCGACGACCGCCGCGGGCCGCGCGTGCAGCCCCATCGGGTTGAGCAGCGTCCTGGTCACGCGCAGCGCTCCGTCGTCGGCCTCCTGCGACGACGCCGCGTCGGACGCGAACAGCGCACCGGCGTGCACCGCGGCCGCCGCCACGGCCGCCGCGTCGGCGCCGCCGTGCGCCGTCACCGCGGCCGCGACCGCTCCCTCCACGAACGGCGCGTCGGCCAGCCGGACACGCTCGGCGACCTCCGGGTCGACCAGCTCGAGCACGGCCTCGGTCGTGAGCACCGCCGAGCCGAGGTCCGTGAGGACCACCGCCTGCCGGTCGTCGGCCACGGCCGACTCCAGCGCCGCCTGCACACGCTCGAAGTCCGTGCCGAGACCGTGGTCGGTCCCGCCGGCGGCGACGATGAGCACACCGGGCGCCATCTGTCCCGCGAGCTCGGCCGTGCCGCGCGCCAGGTCGCTCGAGTGCGAGACGAGCACGAGGGCGACGCCGGCCGGATCGTCGGGTCGGCTGGCCCCGCCGGCCTCGCCGGCCCCGTCGGCCTCGTCGGGCGTCACCCCGCAGCCCCGCGAACCGCCCCCGAACCGTCCACCGTCTCGTCCACCGTCTCATGCTTCGTGTCGCGCGCCGTGTCGCGCGCGGCCTCACTCGCGGCGGCCAGGAGCAGCGCGGTCGACCGCGAGCCCGGGTCGAGGTGCCCCGCCGACCGCTCGCCGAGGTAGCTCGCGCGGCCCTTCGTCGCGACGAGCGGGATCGTCGACTCGGCGCCCTCGGCAGCCGCCTGCGCGGCCACCTCGAGCACACCTACCGGATCGACCCCTTGTGCCGCCGCATGGGCAGCGGCCTCGGCCGCCGGGGTCCACGCGTCGACCATCGTCTTCTCCCCCGTCGTCGCCTTGCCGCGCGCGACGATGCCCTCGAGAGCGGCCTCGATGAGCGCGACGACGCCGGCGCTGTCGATCGCCGGCGCGTCGGTCACCTTCGCGGCCCGCAGGAACGCCGTGCCGTACAGAGGTCCGGCCGCGCCGCCGACCGTGGACATGAGCGTCGTCGCGACGAGCTTGAGCACGTCACCGACGGTTCCCGGCGGCGTCACGAGCGCGTCGAGCTTGGCGATCACGGCCGTGAAGCCGCGGTTCATGTTCTCGCCGTGGTCACCGTCGCCGATCTGCCGGTCGAGCTCGATCAGCTCCTCCCGGTGCGCCGCGACCACCGCCGCACATCGTCGGACCCAGTCGACCGCCCATGTCACGTCCAGCGTCATGCGACCCCTCGCTCTCGTCGTACGTCGTCAGTCCGTCGCCGGGCACCGCTGCGGTGTCACCACCGCAGCGCCGTGGTGTGCACCGGGGCGTCCCAGAGCGCGGTCAGTTCGTCGTCGAGCCGGAGCACGGTCACGGAGGCACCCTGCATCTCCAGCGACGTGACGTAGTTCCCGACGAGCGAGCGCGTGACCTGCACACCCCGCGCCTCCAGCAGCGCGCGGGCCTGACGATAGACGACGTACAGCTCGGAGGCGGGCGTGCCGCCCATGCCGTTGACGAACAGGAGCACCCGCTCACCGCCCGCGAGACCGAGGTCGTCCGCGACCGGCGTGAGCAGCATCTCGGTGATCTCGTCGGCGGACGCGAGCGGGATGCGACGGCGGCCGGGTTCGCCGTGGATGCCGATGCCGATCTCGATCTCGTCGTCGGGCAGGTCGAAGCTCGGCTTGCCCGCGTGCGGAACCGTGCACGCGGTGAGCGCGACGCCCATCGAGCGCACGTTCGCGATGACCTTCTCGGCGAGTGCCGTGACGGCGTCCAGGTCGTCGCCGCGTTCGGCCGCCGCGCCCGCGATCTTCTCGACCGCGACCGTTCCCGCGACGCCGCGCCTGCCGGCCGTGTACAGCGAGTCCTGGACGGCCACGTCGTCGTTGACGATCACGGTGCGGACCGTGACGCCCTCGGCGTCGGCGAGCTCGGCCGCGGTCTCGAAGTTGAGGACGTCGCCCGTGTAGTTCTTGACGATCGCGAGGACGCCCGCGCCGCCGTCGGCGGCCTGAAGGGCGGGTGCGATCTGGTCCGGGGTCGGGCTCGTGAACATCGCGCCCGGCACCGCGCCGTCGAGCATGCCGACTCCGACGAACCCGCCGTGCAGCGGCTCGTGACCGCTGCCGCCACCGCTGACGATGCCGACCTTGCCGCTCACCGCGCCTCCCGCGCGGTTCACGTACGTCGGGTCGAAATGCACTTCGACCAGGTCCGCGTGCGCCGCGGCGAAGCCCTCGAGGGACTCCGTCGTCACGGTGCTCGGGTCGTTGATGAGCTTCTTCACTCTCGCCGTCCCATCCCCGGGCGCCGCGTGGGGCCCGGTGTACGTCTGCTTCACGACCGACCTCCTCACCCTCGCGTCGGGCACCAGCAGCGGGCAAGTGGAGGACGTGCACCAGTGCTGCACGTTTGTGCACACGACGGGGGTGCCGGGCGTCTGGTGAGTTGACCGATTGGTCGGAAAGGCGTAGATTCGAACACGTGTTCGATACTAGCGTTTCCAGAGCCGCGGCAGCGGACCGGCCGGTCCGCGCGCTCGATGCCGCCTACGGGCGGCCGTCGTCGGGCAGCGACATCTGGGTCGACGAGTCGGACGTGCTCGACCCTGTCATCGGTTCCGTCGGGCGCGCGGTCCTCCCCTTCACGTGCGACGACGACGAGTGGGACGCGCGCGTCGCGCTCTGGGCGTACGACGATGCCGAGCTCTCGGCGGCAGACGCGACGAGCATCGGTGCAACCGTCACCGGCATCGGGAGCACACGAGCGGCAGCCGGCATCGACGCTACGAACAACGGTCGTGCGGGCGGGGCCGGCACGACCGGCACGGGTGCGACCAACGACACCGCGGCCGGGACAGAGGTGACCCGGCCGGAGGCGACCGGGCCGGAGGCGACCGGGCCGGAGGCGACCGGACCAGCGGCAACCGGACCAGCGGCAACCGGACCAGCGGCGACCGGACCAGAGGCGACCGGACCAGAGGCGACCGGCTCGGACGCGGTCGGCTCGGACGCGGTCGGCGCGCGGCGGGGGCCGCGGCTGTCGCCGTTCGGGTCCGCCGAGATCCGGCACCATGGGCCCGACCTGCTGCCGCCGGGGCTCCTCGCCGAAGGCGCCGAGCTCTGGCCTGGCGCCGACCTGGTGGGTTCCACACCGTCCGGATCGGTGCTCGCGGGCCTGCTCGAGTGCGTGGACCTGGCGTCGATGACCGATCGTGGCGTGCTCGAGGTGACCGCCGCCTGGGAGCGGCTGGCCGCCTGGGCGTACCTGGGTTCGGCCGCAGCGGCGGCGCACCTCGCGTCGCGCTCGTCGATGAACCCGCCCGACGAGCGCCCACGCAACGCGCGCTTCAGCAGCACCGCCGGTGACGAGGTGGCCCTCCGGCTCGGCTGGTCGCGCCGCGCGGGTGCGAACCTCGTGCGCGAGGGTCGCGCGCTGGACCGTGCGCTCAGCCCGGTCGCAGATGCCGTGCGCGCCGGTGACCTCGATCGGAGCAAGGTGCGCGTGTTCGTCGAGCATCTCGACGACCAGCCCGAGGACCTTGTCGACGCAGTCCTCGACCGCGTGCTCCCCGGCGCCGCGACGCGGACGCCGACCGAGCTCGGGCGTGACCTCGAACGCGCAATCCTCGAGGTCGACCCCGAGTCCGCCGCCGCCCGGCACGACCGAGCCGTGACGCGACGGCGCGTGGATGCGCCCCGTCGACTTCAGAACGGGATGTCGGGCATGTGGGCCGTGCTGCCCGCACACGCGGCGCGCCTGGTCGACGGCACCCTCGACGCCACCGCCCGCGCGGCCCGCGCCGACGGTGACCCGCGCACGCTCGCCCAGCTCCGCGCCGACGTGCTCGTGGGCATCATCGCCGGCACGAGCGACCTCGCCCCCACCGACATCGCGGCGTCGCTCGAGCACGGACCCGACGGTGCGCCCGCCGCGCCGCACGGCGGCTGGCCCGGCGCGCACGCAGTCGAGCCGGACACCGACCGCACCGCGAGCCACCACGCCGCCGAGCCCCGCCCGGCCGCTCACCGCACCGACGACCACCGCGCCACCGACCCCCGCCCCGACGAGCCCCACACCGACGACCACCGCGCTGCCGACGCTCACCCCGCCGAGCCCCGCACCGACGAGCCCCGCACCGACGACCACCGCGTCGCCGACGCTCGCGGGAGGGTGCGCGTGAGGCGTCCTCGCATCCAGGTGAACGTGACCGTGTCGCTGACGACGCTGCTCGGTCTGGACGAGCGGTGCGGTGACGTCGACGGCCAGCCCATGAGCGCCGCTCAGGTCCGGGCACTCGCACTCGAGGGACCTTGGCGGCGGATCGTGACGGATCCGCTGACCGACACGGTGCTCGACGTCGGCACCACGCGCTACCGACCCCCGGCCCACATCGGCGAGCACGTGCGCGTGCGTGACCGGGTCTGCGTGTGGCCGGGGTGCGTCACGCCTGCCGAGCGGGCGGACCTGGACCACACGGTCGAGGCACAGCACGGCGGTCGGACGTCGGCCTCGAACCTAGGACCGCTGTGCCGTCACCACCATCGACTGAAGTCGAGTGGTCGCTACGTGCTGAGCCAGCCGTCGCCGGGAGTGTTCGAGCTGCGCACGCCGACCGGGCAGATCCTTCGGACGCAGCCGGGACTCGGCGGCCGGGTCGAACGCATCGACCGCGCGTACGCGCGCCGGGATGTCGAGTACGCGGCCTACGCGCCACCCGACGACGGTCCCCCGCCGTTCTGATCCCCGCCCGTTCTGACCCACCGTTCCAGCCCCTCGGCAAGCGATGGCTGGAACTGCGGGTGTGTTCCGCAGGCGTTCGGTCCGCGGCGTTCGGCCCGCGGCGTTCGGCCCGCGGTGTTCGGGCCGCGGTGTTCGGGCCGCGGTGTTCGATCCGCAGGCGTTCGGTCAGGGTCTGCCGAGGAGCGTGCGGGCCTCGGCGACCAGGAGGATCGAGCCGGTGACCAGGACGCCGGCGCCGCGTTCGACCTCGGACTCGCCGCGCTCCACGGCGAGGGCGAGGGCGTCGTCGAGTCGCTCGGCGATGTGGACGCGGTCCTCGCCGAAGACGTCGATCGCGACCTCGGCGAGCTCGTCGGCGGGCAGGGCGCGGGCGTTGCCGCACTGGGTCACGACGATCTCGTCGAGGTGCGGCTCGAGCACGGACAGGATGCCCTCGGTGTCCTTGTCGGCCATCACGCCGACGACGCCGACGAGCCGGGCGAACCCGAAGGTCTCGTCGAGCGACGCGACCAGCGCCTCGGCGCCGGCGGTGTTGTGGGCGCCGTCGACGATGACTGTCGGGCTGGAGCGCACGACCTCGAGCCGGCCGGGCGAGTCGACGTCGGCGAACGCGGCGCCGACGATGTCACCCTCGAGCGCGCCGCCGCCGGTCATGAGCGCCTCGGTCGCCGCCAGCGCGAGCAGCGCGTTGTGCGCCTGGAACTCACCGTGCAGGGGCAGGAAGATGTCGGCATACACGCCGCCGATCCCCCGCAGCGTGAGCATCTGCCCACCCACGGCGACCTGCCGCTCCACGACGGCGATCTCGACGTACTCACGCACCACGCGCGCGCCGCGCTCGGCGGAGATGGCGAGCACGACGCCCTCGACATCCTCGTCCTGGTGCGCGAGCACGAGAGTCGCGCCCTCCTTGACGATGCCGGCCTTCACCTCGGCGATCTCGAGCAGGGTCTCGCCGAGCCACATCTGGTGGTCCATCCCGACAGGAGTGATCACCGCGACCTCGCCGTCGGCGACGTTGGTCGCATCCCACGCACCGCCCATGCCGACCTCGACGATCGCGACGTCGACCGGGGCGTCGGCGAACGCCGCGAACGCCATCACGACGAACACCTCGAAGAACGACAGGCCCGGGCGACCCTGCGCGGCGTGCGCCTCGTCCACCATCCGGACGTACGGCTCGACGTCGCGCCAGACCTCGACGAAGCGCTCGTCGGAGATCGGTTCGCCGTCGATCGCAATGCGTTCGTTGACCCGCGTCAGGTGCGGGCTCGTGAACCGCCCCGTGCGCAGCCCGTGCTCGCGCACGAGCCGCTCGATCATCCGGCTCGTCGACGTCTTGCCGTTGGTGCCGGTCACGTGCACGACCCGGTACGCCCGCTGCGGGTCGCCCAGCAGCTCGCACACGTCCCGCACCCGGTCGACCGACGGATTCGGCTCGTGCTCAGGGTTGCGGCGCAGGATCTCGCGGTAGACGTGGTCGGCCTCGGCCGCGGCCTGCGCGGCACGCTCGTGGTCGCTGCGAGATGTCATGGAGCCATTGTGCCGGGCGGGGGTCGCCCCATCGGCCGCTGTCCGGAACCGCATGGTTGCGGGTACCGTCCCGGGATGCACCGTCGCACCTCACCGCTCCTCGTCGTCGCGCTCGCCGCGATGCTCGCCCTCGTCGCGATCCCCTCGGTGGCGGACGACACCGCGGCCTCGTCGGGAGGAACGACCCCGGCCGCGGTGGCCACGAAGGTCGTGGGCAACGGCACGCCGGCCTCGTGCACGCCGGCGGCACTGGCGCGCGCCGTGCGCACCGGCGGGAACATCACGTTCCGGTGCGGCTCGAAGCCGATCGTCATCACGCTCCGGACGACGCTCTACACGTGCAACACGTCGAACTGCAAGCACGTCTGGCAGGGCGGCACCCCGGTCACGGCGATGACGCTCGACGGCGGGGGCAAGGTGACGATCTCGGGCGGCGACGCGCGCGGGATCTTCTACGCGAACACGTGCGAGGAGTCGTTCGGCTGGATCGACGCGCACTGCGACACCCAGCGCACCCCGCACATCACGTTCAAGAACATCACGTTGGCCAACGGCAACGCCACGAAGACCCCGCCCGGCTTCGACGAGGTCGGCGGAGGCGGCGGGGGCGGCGCGATCGCGATGCGCGGGGGCCGCCTGACGGTCCGCGACTCGAAGCTGATCAACAACCGGTGCATGTGGGAGCACTCCGACGCGGGCGGCGGCGCGATCCGCGTCGTCGGCCAGGTCGAGACCACACGCATCTTCGACTCGACGCTGATCAACAACCGGTGCGCGAACGGCGGCGCGGTCTCCTCGCTGGGGGCGCCGCTGCAGATCCGCGACTCGGTGCTCGAGAAGAACCGGGCCACGGGTCACGGGGCGTCGTCGGGTGCGGGCGGCAACGGCGGGGCGGTGTACTTCGACGGCAGCGACCAGGACGTGTACGTCGAACGGACGCGGATCAAGGACAACAGCGCGCACGAGGGTGGCCCGGGCGTGTTCTACGTGAGCAACGACCGCTCGGGCGACCTGCGCATCACCAACTCCACGGTGGTGCACAACACAGGCGCCGCGTTCTGGACCGGCAGCACCACGAACCTCTTCTGGATCGCCCGCTCGTTCGTCAGGACCGGCTCGACGATCGAGTGACGCCCACCGGGCGGCACGTCACCCCTCGATGCGACGCACCTCGACCGCGAGCGCCGCACCGACGGTGACCTCCACCTCCAGCGCGAGCGTCTCGGTCGCGACGAACGCGCGGTGCGTCTCGACGGCGTCGAGCTCGTCGGCCGGCACGGTCAGCGCGAGCGCGATCCGGTCGGTGACGTCGAGACCCGCGGCCTTGCGCGCGTCCTGCACGGCCCGCACGACGTCACGCGCGTAGCCCTCCGCCCGCAGCTCGTCGTCGAGCCCGATGTCGAGCACGACGAAACCGCGGTTCGGCAGCACGGCGGCAGCGACCTCGTCGCCCTCCTCGTCGCGCACGGCCGCGACCAACGCGTACTCGTGCTCGAGCAGCAGCACGTCGCCGTCCGCGACGTGCACCACGACACCCTCGTCGGTCTCGTCCCACTCCCCGGCCTTGGCGGCGCGGATGACGGACTGCACCGCGCGACCAAGGCGCGGACCGGCCGCACGCGCGTTCACGTCGAGCCGCGTCCACACGCCGAACTCGGTCGCCGCCGCGTCGTCGATCGAGTGCAGCACCACGCTGCGCACGTTGACCTCGCTCGCGACGAGGCCGACGAACGGCGCCGCGAGCCGCGGGAACGGGATCGCCACCCGCAGCTCGCGCAGCGGCTGCCGAACCCGCAGGCCGTTGGCCTTGCGCAGCGCGTGCGTCGCGGACACGATCTCGCGCACGCGGTCCATCGCGACGACGAGCTCGGCGTCGGTGAACTCGACCCCGGTGAGCTCGACCGACTCGTCGACGCCGGCCGCTCCCGAACCGGGCGCGGTCACGACCTCCTCGACGGTCGGCCAGTCGACGAGGTGCACGGACCGGCCCCCGGTCAGGCCCCGCCAGATCTCCTCGGTCACGAGGGGGGCGAGCGGCGCCATCACGCGGGTCAGCGTCTCGAGCGCGGTGAACAGGGTGTCGAACGCGGCCTGGTCCTCGTCCCAGAACCGCTGCCGCTGCGTGCGCACGTACCAGTTGGTCAGCACGTCGAGGTGCTGCCGGACCGCCTCGCACGCGCCGGCGACGTCGAAGTCGTCCATGAGCCCGGTCACGCGCGCGACGAGCTCACGCGTGCGCGCCAGCAGGTCACGGTCGGCGGTGCTGACGGCCGCAGCCCCGGCGGCGTCTACCGCACGCGCGACGAGACCTGCCCCGCCGTTGGCCGCGCCGGCGTACAGCGTGAAGAAGTAGTAGGTGCTCCACAGCGGCAGCAGCACCTGGCGCACGCCGTCGCGGATGCCCTCCTCGGTCACGACGAGGTTGCCGCCGCGCAGGATCGAGCTCGACATGAGCGACCAGCGCACGGCGTCCGAGCCGTACACGTCCCACATCTCGACGGGGTCGGGGAAGTTGCGCAGCGACTTGGACGCCTTGCGGCCGTCGTCGCCCAGCACGATGCCGTGGCACATGACGTTGCGGAACGCCGGCCGGTCGAAGATCGCGGTGGCCAGCACGTGCAGCGTGTAGAACCAGCCGCGGGTCTGGCCGATGTACTCGACGATGAAGTCGCCCGGGTAGTGGTGCTCGAACCAGTCCGCGTTCTCGAACGGGTAGTGCACCTGCGCGAACGGCATCGACCCGGAGTCGAACCACACGTCGAGCACGTCGGAGATCCGGCGCATCGTCGAGCGGCCCGTCGGGTCGTCGGGGTTCGGCCGGGTCAGCTCGTCGATGAAGGGCCGGTGCAGGTCCGGCTCGCCCGCGTCGTTCGTCGGGACACGCCCGAAGTCGCGCTCGAGCTCGGCGAGCGAGCCGTACGCGTCGACGCGCGGGTAGGTCGGGTCGTCGGACACCCACACCGGGATCGGCGTGCCCCAGTACCGGTTGCGGCTGATCGACCAGTCGCGCGCACCCGCGAGCCACTTGCCGAACTGACCGTCCTTGATGTGCTCGGGCACCCAGGTGATCTCCTGGTTGTGCTCGACCATGCGGTCCCGGAACTCGGTGACCCGCACGAACCACGACGAGACCGCCTTGTAGATCAGCGGGTTCCGGCACCGCCAGCAGTGCGGGTAGGAGTGCTCGTAGGTCTCGTGCCGCACGACGAGCGAGCGCAGCGGCTCGGGCGTCCGCGCGAGCGGACCGGTGCCCGCCTTGAGGTCGGCGATCACCTGCTTGTTCGCGTCGAACACCTGCACGTCCGCGTAGTCGCTCACGAGCGCGGTGAACCGCCCCCGCTCGTCGACCGGCACGACCGGCGCGATCCCCGCCGCGTCGCAGGCCGCCATGTCGTCCTCGCCGAACGCGGGCGCGAGGTGCACGATGCCCGAACCGTCGGTCGTCGTGACGAAGTCGGCCGCGAGCACCTGGTGCGCGTTCTCCTGACCGAGGAAGTAGTCGAACGGCGGCGTGTAGCCGCGCCCGACGAGGTCCGCGCCGAGCAGCTCCTCGACGACGGCGGCCTCCCCCAGCTCTCGCTGGTAGGCGCCGACGCGTGCGGCGGCCAGCACCACACGCTCGTCGGGGTGCGCCTGGGCGAACGGCGAGTCCGGTGCGGGCTCGACGACGACGTACTCGATCTGCGGTCCCACCGCGATCGCCAGGTTGGAGGGCAGCGTCCACGGCGTCGTCGTCCAGATCAGCGCGAGCTCACCTGTCTCCAGGCGCAGGCCGACCGTGAGCGCGGGGTCCTGCCGCGACGCGTACACGTCGTCGTCCATCCGCAGCTCGTGGTTGGACAACGGGGTCTCGTCGACCCAGCAGTACGGCAGGACGCGGTAGCCCTCGTACGCGAGGCCCTTGTCGTAGAGCTGCTTGAAGCCCCAGATCACGGACTCCATGAACGTGACGTCGAGCGTCTTGTAGTCGTGGTCGAAGTCCACCCAGCGCGCCTGCCGCGTGACGTAGTCGCGCCACTCCTCGGTGTACTTCAGCACCGACTCGCGGCACGCCTCGTTGAACTTGTCGATCCCCAGCTCGTCGATCTGCGACTTCTCGGTGATGCCCAGCAGACGCTGCGCCTCGAGCTCGGCCGGCAGCCCGTGGGTGTCCCAGCCGAACCGGCGCTCGACGCGGCGGCCCTTCATCGTCTGGTAGCGCGGCACGACGTCCTTGACGTACCCCGTCAGCAGGTGGCCGTAGTGCGGCAGGCCGTTGGCGAACGGCGGGCCGTCGTAGAAGACGAACTCGTTCGAGCCGTTCTCGCCGGCCGGCCGCTGGTCGATCGACGCCTGGAACGTGCCGTCGGCGGCCCAGTGCGCGAGCACCTCGTGCTCGAGGTTCGGCAGGTCGGGTGAGGCGGGCACGGGCGTGCCGGGACGGTGCAGCGGGTAGCGACGGTCGGTCACCGGCGGCGTCTCCTGTGGTCGGCCCGACGCGGGTGAGCGCGGGCGTCGCGGGCTACGAGGACGATCACCCGGACCGGACCGGGCCACCGCGGTACCACCTCGCTTGCCGGCGACCCACGGGTGCGGGCACGTCGACCACTCGAACGGCTGTGACGGGCCTACCCGTCCGGTTCTACTGGGGACGAGGTTCCGCCCTGTTCTTCCGGAGGCTCCCCGGTGATGGCCGGATCGGTGCCTGTGCGCCCAGGGTAGCCGACGTCAGCCTTCGAGGTCCGCCAGGAACGCGGCGACCCACGCCAGCGCCGAGCTCCAGTTGACCGCCATCTCGTTGACGCCCCACGCCGCGATGTCGTCGACGAAGCAGAGCTGCGCAGGGCTGCCCGCCAGGTGCGCGGAGACGGGGTCCGGGGTGCCGCTGTTGGGCCCGCCCGAGACCGTGCCACGCGGCGGGTGGGGCGTCGTCGGGTCCACCTGGTGCGCGTACCAGCGGCTGTGCTGGTTCTGTACCGACCGGGCGCCGTAGCCGGTCACGTAGCTCAGACCGAGCGCGTTGCGGCCGAGCAGGTAGTCCATGCCCTCGGCCACCGCGTCGAGGTAGCGGCGCTCACCCGTCACGTCGTGCGCGGTCGCGACGACGACCAGGTCGTTGAGCAGCAGGCCGTTGGAGCCCCAGTCGTAGCGGCCGTCGTCGGGCACGTACGGGTGCCCGAACGGGTTCGCCGCCTGGCGCGCGACGAGAGCATCGGCGGCGGCGACGACACGTGCGCGGGCCGCGTGCCGGGTCGGCAGGTGCCGGCCACCCGGGGACGCGGCGAGCGTGAGCAGCGCGAAGCCCGCGGTGCGTCGCCAGTCCAGCTCACCCGGCACGAACGGTTCGCGGGCACCCGTCAGGAACGGGTTCGCCGCCAGGTCGGCGACGAACCGTTCGTCGCCCGTGGTGCACGCGAGCTCGGCGGCGGCCCACGCGCGCTCGTCGTCGAGGTCGGTGTCGTCGTACGGGCCGCTGCCCGGGTTCGCGAGCACGTTCGTGTCGGGCGCGAAAAGGTCAGGCGTGCGCTCCGCCGCCTCGTAGGCGACGAGCGCGGCGGCCAGGAGCCGGTCCGCGAACGCCGGGTCGAACGCGCGCCAGACGCGGGCGCCCTGCGCGGCGGCGGCCGCGAGGTCGAGTGTCGCGGCCGTCGAGGGCCGGTGCAGGAAACGCCGCTGCGGGTCGTCCGCGGGGAGCGTGGGGATGCCGGTCCAACGTTCGTCGGCGACCTTGTGGTGCGCCATGCCCGAGTGACGCCGCCCTGCGGGCACCTGCATCCGCAGCAGCCACTCCAGCTCCCAGCGCGCCTCGTCGAGCACGGCGGGGACCTCGTCCGGGTCGTCGACGCCGCGCAGGTGGGCACGCTCGTACGACGAGAGGAGCTGGGCGACCGCGACGGCGCCGTTGACCACGTACTTGCCGTGATCGCCCGCGTCGTACCAACCTCCGGTCACGTCGAGCACGTGCGTGTCGGTCCAGCCGTCGTACAGGTCGACGCCCTCGGCGGTCACCGCATGGCCCGCGGGCAGGCACGGCACGCGCGTGTCGCCGCCGTGCGCGCTGCCCGCGACGTGGCCGGCCGCGCGGCCGTACCCCGGCCCGAGCCGGGCGGCGTCGATCTCGATGCCGCTGCGCTGTCCGTAGAACACCGCGAGCGAGTCGGCGGCCAACTCGTCGTAGAGCCCCGCGGCGATCCGCACGGGGTCGCTGCGAGCGCCGTCGGCCGTCTCGAGGCGGACGTCCTGTGCCGGGCCGCCCACGGGGCGCTCGGTGCTGTCGAGGGCGACGTCGACGACGTGGACGTGCAGGCCGCTGGACGCGTCGAACCCGTGCGGGCGGGACAGACCCGCCGCGAGCGTGGCACCGTCGCGACGAAGCCACCACGGCACGGGCGCGGTCTGCTCGCTGACGAGCGTCGCACGCACAGGCCCGCCGAGCCGGTAACCGTGCTGGTTGACGAGCAGGCGCGGCACGTCCGGTCCCACTGGTGACCTCCCCCGTCGGCTGGCACGCTGCGGGTCCACCCTGCCACCTCGAGGCCCGGCCCGGATGCGGCCCGGATGTGGCCCGGGTCGACTCAGACACCCCAGAGGCCGCGTTCGACGAGCACGTCGCGCAGCAGGTCGGCGCGGTTGCTGATGATCCCGTCGACGCCGCGGTCGAGCAACGCCCGCATGGTCGTGGCGTCGTCGACGGTCCAGACGTGCACGAGCCGGCCCGAGCGGTGCGCCGCGCTCACATGATGCTCCGTGACGAGCGGCCGCCGCGGGTCGCGGCCCGCCCGCAGCCGCCACGGCACCTGGAACGCGTCCACCCGGCGCGCCGCCCGCGCCGGCAGCCGTCCCGTCGCACCGGCCGCCAGGAACAGCCCGCACTCTGCCGTGGCGGCGCCGGTCGCGACCGGCCGCGAGAGCCGTGCGAGCGTCGCATCCCGACGCTCGGCGGAGAACGAGGTGACGCACACACGGTCGTGGGCGGTGGTGCGCTCGATCGCCGCGGCGACCGGACCGATCGCGGACCGCGCCTTGATGTCGATGTTCAGCCGCAGGTCCGGCCACGTGCCGAGCACGTCCTCGATGCGCGGGACCGGCTCCACTCCCCCGACGAGTGCGCGCCCGACGTGCGTCCAGCGCAGCTCGGCGACGGCGCCGGTGCGATCGGTCGTGCGGTCGAGGGTCGGGTCGTGCAGCGCGACGGCGACCCCGTCACAGGTGCCGTGGGCATCGGTCTCCACGTACCGGAACCCGAGGTCGATCGCCGCCTGGAACGCCGCCATCGTGTTCTCCAGCCCCGTGGGCGAGAACCCGCGGTGCGCGAGCGCGAGCACGCTGCCCGGCTCGCCGAAGTACGGATGCCTCATGTCCCCACCCTGCTCCACCACGTGGGGCCTGTCGTCAGCGCGACGCCGACCGGCTCGCCGGCTGGTCGGACCACGGGAACGTGATCCACCGGTCGGTGGTCCCGCACGTGGGGTCCGGGACCTGAGGCAGGATCGAACGCATGACTCCCCTGGTCCTCCTCGATCTCGACGGCACGCTCATCGACTCGTCGGAGGGGATCCTCGGGTCGTTGCGCGCCGGCTTCACCGCGGCGGGCCTGCGCGTCCCGCCGCCGGACGTGCTGCGCACGTTCATCGGGCCGCCGATCCACGACTCGATGCGCCGTGCGGGGGTCCCCGAGCCGCTCGTCGAAACCGTTGTCACCGGTTACCGCACCGAGTTCGCCGCACGCGGGATGTACGAGGCGGCGCTCTACGACGGGGTGCGCGAGGCGCTCGGGGGTCTGCGGTCGGCGGGGTTGCGCCTCGCGGTCGCGACCGCGAAGCCGGAGGTGTTCGCGGTGCCGATCTGCGCTCACCTCGGGCTGACGCCGCTGCTCGAGGGCATCGTCGGGGCGCCTCTCGAGGAGGGCACCACGAAGGGCGACATCATCCGCCGCGCGGCGGCGGACCATCCGGGTGCGGCGCTCATGGTCGGCGACCGCGAGCACGACGTCGAGGGCGCGATCGAGAACGGGCTCGCGAGCATCGGCGTGCGCTGGGGCTTCGCGGGACCGGGCGAGCTCGAGGCCGCGGGTGCGACCCGCATCGTCGAGTCGCCCGGCGCGCTGGTCGCCACCGTGCTCGAGCTGCTCGGGCCGGTCGAGCCGGAGCGCCCGACGGCTTGACCTTGACGTCGCGTCAACTTCTACCGTGGAGCAGGTTCGGAAGGAGACGACGATGCGGGCTTCGATCCACGAGGTCGCCCGGGCGACGGGCACCACCAGCAGGACGTTGCGCCACTACGACGCGATCGGCCTGCTGGCGCCCACGCACGTGGCCGACAACGGCTACCGCTGGTACGACGAGGACGCCCTGGTGCGCCTGCAGCGGATCCTGCTGCTGCGCGAGCTCGGGCTCGGCCTGGCCGAGATCGGCCGGGTGCTCGACCGCGACCAGGACGAGGCGGCGGCGCTGCGCCGGCACCTCGCGTGGCTGCGCTCCGAGCAGGACCGGCTCGCCCGGCTCGTCGGCTCCGTCGAACGGACCATCACCGCACGAGAGGAAGGAGACGGACTCATGACCGAGGAGATGTTCGACGGGTTCGACCACACGCAGTACCGGCAGGAGGTCGAGCAGCGCTGGGGCGTGGACACGTACGCCGCGTCCGACCGCTGGTGGACGGGCATGTCCGCCGACGAGCAGGCGGGCTGGAAGTCGCAGGCCGCGGCGCTCGCGACCGCATGGGCCGATGCCGCCGCGGCAGGCACGGATCCGGCGTCCGACGAGGCGCAGTCGCTCGCCGACCGGCACGTGGCCTGGCTGGCCAGCATCCCCGGCACACCCGGGTACGGCGCAGGCGGCCCGACGAGCGAGTACCTGCTGGGCCTGGCCGACATGTACGTGGCCGACCCGAGGTTCGCGCAGGGGTACGGCGGGGCGGAGCAGGCGCCGTTCGTGCGCGACGCGATCCGGACGTGGGTCGAGCGCAACCGCTGACCGTGTGGCGGGCCGGCCGCCAGCACCGTGCTCAGCGCAGCAGGCTGGCCCGCCACTGGGCATGCAGGTCCGCGAACCGGCCATCGCCGACCGCGAGCTCGTCGGGCGCACCGTCCTCGACCACGCGGCCGGCGTCGACCACGAGCACGCGGTCGGCCCCCATCACGGTGGAGAGCCGGTGCGCGATGACGATCGACGTGCGCCCGGCGAGCAGCGTGCGCAGACCGCGCTGCACGAGCGCCTCGCCGGGCACGTCGAGCGAGCTCGTCGCCTCGTCGAGCACGAGCACGGCGGGGTCGGCCAGGAACGCACGCGCGAACGAGACGAGCTGTCGCTGACCCGACGACAGCCGCACGCCGCGCTTGTCGACCGGCGTGTCGTACCCCTGCGGCATCGCGGTCACGACGTCGTGCACGCCGACCGCGCGTGCCGCCGCCTCGATCTCGGCCCGGGACGCGCCGGGCCGGCCCAGCGCGATGTTCGCCGCGACCGAACCCGAGAAGAGGTACGACTCCTGGGTCACCATGACGACGGCGCGGCGCAGGTCGAGCGGGTCGAGCTCGCGCACGTCGATGCCGTCGAGCAGCACCGCACCCGCGCGCACGTCGTAGAACCGCGCGAGGAGCTTGGCGATCGTCGACTTGCCCGCCCCGGTCTCCCCGACGAGCGCGACCGACTGGCCGGCCGGGACGTGCAGGTCGAGCCGCGGCAGGACGACGGGCCCGGAGCCGTACCCGAACTCGACGCCGGTCAGCCGCAGGTCACCACGCGGGTGCTCCAGCGCGACCGGGTGCGCCGGTTCCGGCACGGTCGGCTCCTCCGCGAGCAGCCCCGAGAGCTTCTCGAGCGCCGCGACCGCGGACTGGAACGAGTTGTAGAACATGCCGATCTGCGCCAGCGGTGCGAAGAACCGCCGCGCGTAGAGCACCGCGGCCACGAGCACGCCGACCGCGAGGTCGCCCTCGAACGCGCGCAGGCCGCCGACGAGCAGCACCGCCGCGACGGTCGTGTTGCCGATCAGCGTCAGGCCGGTGTCGAACACGCCGTTGACGCGGATCGCAGCCGCCGAGGTGCCGCGGTAGACCTCCGCCGCCTCGTCGTACTCGCGCGCCGAACGCTCCTCACGTCGGAAGCCCTGGACCGCGCGGATGCCGGTCATGGTCTCGACGAACCGCACGATCAGGCGCGCCGCGGCGGTGCGGTTGAGCCGGTACTGGCGCTGCGAGCGCAGCTGGAACCACCGGGTCAGGATCACGCCGGGCACGACCGCGATGAGCAGCACCAGTCCGCTGCGCCAGTCGAGCACCGCGAGCGAGACCGCCGTGAACACCATCGCCAACGCACTGGACGCCAGCGTCGTCACGCCACCGTCGAGCAGCTCGCGCAGCGCGTCGGTGTCCGAGGTCTGACGCGAGATGATCCGGCCCGACGTGTACCGCTCGTGGAACTCGAGGCTGAGCCGCTGGGTGTGCCGGAACAGCCGCCCGCGCAGGTCGAGCAGCACCGACTGGCTCACGCGCGCCGACGCGCGCACGACCGCCGCCGCCAGCAGCCCGCCGGCGACCGCGAGCACCAGGTACGCGGCGGAGGCGAGCACGACGGGGCGCGCGTCGCCACCCTCGTCGAGAAGCGGCAGCGCCGAGTCGATCCCGTAGGCGACCAGCAGCGGCCCGGCCACCGCGGCGAGCTGTGCGAGCACGACGAGCACGACGGTCGCCCACGCCGGCGCCGCGACCGGCGCCAGGAGCGAGCCGAGCAGCGCGAGCGAGCGCCGCCGCACGGCGCGGGAGTCGTCGGTCACGGCGTCACCAGCTGGTGGGAGGCGGCCGAGGCCGTGAGCACGTGGCGGTAGTGCGGGTGGTGCGCCATCAGCTCGGCGTGCGTGCCGACGCCGGTGATGCGCCCGTCCTCGAGCACCGCGACGCGGTCCGCCAGCGCGACGGTCGAGGGCCGGTGGGCGACGACGAGCGTCGTGGTGCCGACGAGCTCGGCGCGCAGCCGAGCGGTGACGTCGGCCTCGGTCGCGACGTCGAGCGCCGAGAGCGGGTCGTCGAGCAGGAGCACGCGCGGCCGTACCGCGATCGCGCGGGCGAGCGCGATGCGCTGGCGCTGCCCGCCGGACAGACTCAGCCCCTCCTCGCCGATGACGGTGTCCAGGCCGTCCGGCAGCGTGCGGGCGAACCCGGCCCGGGCCACGTCGAGCGAGCGTCGCAGGAGCTCGTCCGCCTCGACCGGCGGCAGGTCGTCCACGCCCAGCAGCACGTTCTCGCGCACCGACGCCGAGAACAGCACCGGGTCCTCGAACGCGACCGCGACCGCGCGGCGCAGCTCGCCACGCGAGAGGTCCCGGACGTCGACCCCGTCGAGCAGGACGGCTCCCGCCGTGACGTCGACGAACCGGGGCACGAGCTGCAGCAGGGTCGTCTTGCCGCTGCCGGTCAGCCCGACGAGCGCGGTCGTCTCCCCCGCGCGCAGCTCGAGGTCGATCCCGGCGAGCGTCTCGCGACCCGAACGAGGGTGCGTGAACCGCACGTCGCGCAGCTCGACCCGCGAGCCGGCTTCCGGTCGCGGCGGCAGGTGCACCGGCTCGGCCGGGTCCGTCAACGACGGCACGGTGTCCATCACCTCGAGATAGCGCTCGGTCGCGGCGCGCGCGTCGAGCGTCATCGCGAGCAGCTGGCCGAGCCGCTCCACGGGCGCGTTGACCACGGCGGCGGTCGCGAAGTAGGCGACGAGCGCTCCGACGGACAGCCGGCCGGCGGCGGCGAGCGAGACGCCGACCGCGAGCGAGACGGCCAGCACGGCCTCGGGGATCGCCCCGAGGGCGAGCGTCACGCGCGACTGGGTGCGCGCCTTGTGGAGCTCCGTCTCTCGAAGCTCGTCGGCCTGGCGGACGAACTCGTCGAGCGCGTCGTCACCCCGACCGAACGCCTTGAGCACACGGATGCCGTGCACGGACTCCTCGACCGCGGTCGCCAGGTCGCCCGCCTGCTCGCGGGCGCGGCGCGCGACGACCTTGTAGTCCTCGCGGAACCGGAAGCCGAGCCAGATCATCGGCACCGCACCCACCAGGTACACGGCCCCGAGCGCGGGGGCGGTCCACAGCATGAGCACCACGCCGACGACCACCGTCGTCGCGCTCACGCACATGATGACCAGCCCGAACACGGTCCAGCGCCGGATGGTGCCGAGGTCCGACATCGAGCGCGAGAGGAGCTGACCGCCGGACCACCGGTCGTGGAACTCGGCGGGCTGGTCGAGCAGGTGCCGGAACAGGTCCGAGCGCATGTCGAGCTCGACGAACGTGCCCGGCGTGACGATCAGCGCGCGGCGGCACCAGACGAGGAAGGCCTCGAGGAGCCCGAGCACCAGCACGAGCCCCGCCGCCACGACGACCGCCCCGCGCGAACCGTCGGTCAGCAGCGGGCCGTCCACGACGTGCGCGAGCACCTGCGGGACCGCGAGCGCCAGCAGGCTCGCCCCGAGAGCGGTGAGGCCGCCGAGCACGATGCGCGGCAGCGCGGGTCGCGCCCACCGGACCAGTCGCAGCAGCACGGCGGTCGTGGAGGTGGGCACCGGACCACCCTACGAACGCATACCGACACGTGCGTCAGGCGTCCAACTAGTGACCAGAGGTAATGACCTTTGTTCACCGTCCCCGCGGCGGGAGACGTCGCGTCAGACCCCGGTCCGCGCGATCGTCGTGTTGTTCGCCTGCGCGCGCGGACGGACCACCATCAGGTCCACGTTGACGTGCGCCGGCCGCGACAGGGTCCACGCGATCGCGTCCGCGATGTCGTCCGCGACCAACGGCTGGTACCCCTCGTAGACCTTCGCGGCACGCTGCACGTCCCCGCCGAAGCGCACGAGCGAGAACTCCTCGGTCGCGACCGCACCGGGGGCCACCTCGATCACCCGGATCGGCTCGCCCACCAGCTCCCAGCGCAGTGTGGTCGCCAGCATCCGCTCGGCGTGCTTGACGCCCACGTAGCCCGCGCCGCCGGGGTAGGCGTCGTGCGCGGCGGTCGACGTCACGACCAGCACGTCCCCCGCGCCGCGCTCGCGCAGCAGCGGCAGGAGCCCCTGCGTCACGCGCAACGTCCCGAGCACGTTGAGCTCGTACATCGCGCGCCACTGCTCGAGGTCGCCGTCCGCCACGGTGTCCTGGCCGAGCGCCCCGCCCGCGTTGTTGACCACGGCGTCCACGCCCCCGGTCGCCCGCACGTGCGCGACGAGCGCGGCGACGTCCTGCTCGGAGGTCACGTCGGCGGCGAGCACCTGCGCGCCGGTCTGAGCCGCGAGCGCCTCGAGCCGGTCGGCCCGGCGCGCGGTCGCGAGCACGTCCCAGCCGTCGGCGCGCAGCCGGCGCACCGTGGCGGCGCCGATCCCGGACGACGCGCCGGTGACGACGGCGCGGCGGGTGGCGGTCACAGGAGGCTCCTTCGTTCGACCGGATCGTCGTGGACACGGTACGCGAGAGCTCTCCTGGTGCCGACGTCGCCCTGATCAGGGCCGGGAGGTGGCCTCGCGACCGTAACGGTCCTGCAGCCGCACGACGTCGTCCCGCCAGCCCGGCGCCGCACTGGACGACTCCGCGAGCACCACGTCGCTCACGGCGGTGAGCCGGTGCAGCACACCGGCGGGCAGATGCACCACGTCGCCGGTGCGCAGCCGGTGCGAGACGAGCCGCTCGACGGACTCGCCGTGCTCGATCACGGCCTCGCCGGAGACGACGAGCATCGTCTCGTCCTTCTCGACGTGGTACTGCAGGCTGAGCTGCTCGCCCACGCGCACGACGAGCAGCTTGCCGACGTAGCCGTGCTCGCCCTCGGCATAGATGTGCTCGTGACCCCACGGCTTGTCCTGCATGGTTCCGGGCGAGAAGTGGGCGTGTGCTCCGACGTGGATCGTCATGATGCTCCTCCGGCGACGCGTGCGTGGTCCTGCCTGGTGACTGCGGCCGCCCGGCGGCACAGCGTGTCGAGCAGAGGGTCGAGGTCGACGATCGCGAAGCGGGTCGCGGTGTCGCTGCTGCCGTACGGGACGACGAGCGAGCGCCCGTGCCGCATGGCGCCGCACGAGTACACGACGTTGGGCACGTAGCCGGAACGCTCCTGGCCCGTCCCGGTGAGCAGCGGGTGCTCGAGTCGTCCGACCACCTGCGTCGGATCGTCGAGGTCGAGCAGCAGCGCTCCGATGCTGTAGGTGCGCATCGGTCCCACACCGTGGGTGAGCACGAGCCAGCCGCGCTCCGTCTCGACCGGGGGCCCGCAGTTGCCGAGCTGGACCAGCTCCCACGCCCGCTCGGGACGCTGCACGACCGCCGGCGGTCCCCACCACAGCAGGTCGTCGGACGTGGTGATCGCATTGGTCTCGCGGTCGGCTCGGGACAGGGCCACGTAGCGGCCGCCGATCTGGCGGGGGAACAGCGCGAGCCCCTTGTTGCGGGCCCCGGGTCCGCTGAGCGGACGGCTCGTCAGGTGCGCGAAGTCGTGCGTGCTCAGCAGCTGCATCGCGATGTCCCGGCCGTCGTACGCGGTGTAGGTGCCGAGGTAGGTCGGCGGACCGTCGGATGCCTCGAAGCGCACCATCCGCACGTCCTCGACCCCGTGGCTCTCGGTCGCGCCCTGCGGCATCAGGATCCGCTCGCGCAGCGCCGAGTCCGGCGGGAAGGTGACCTCGTAGCTGCGGCGGGCGATCCGCTCGAAGCGCTCGATCGTGCGCAGCGCCGACCCGCGGGTGAGCCGCTGCGAGCGCAGCTCGCCGTAGGCCAGGTCGAGCTCGGCCCGGCCGAACTCGAGGCCGAGGGCGTCGAGCACGAAGTCCGCATTGGCACGATCGCCGTCGGGGTCCTCGTCGAGCTGGTGCTCGAAGGCCGCGCGCGCGAACCGCGGCTCGGTCACGACCGGCACGCGGGCATGCGCGGGAGGTGCGTCGAGCTCGATCGCGCCGGCGGCATCGACGGTGCCGGTGCGTAGCTCGAGGCTGGAGACGTGCCCCTCGCCGACCGCGCGCACCGTCATGACGAAACGCGTCGAGCCCGACGGCAGCCCGTCCTGGTCGGGGTGGGCGACCATCGAGGGGTTGAACAGCGCCGTCGACTCGACGGCGTACTCCTGCGTGAAGTACGCGCCGACGAGGCGCCGCCGGTGCGCGGGCAGCCGCTCGGCGTGCGGCAGCCGGTGCCGGACGAGCCCGAAGTGCTGGTCCCAGGTCGCCTCGAGGTCGTGATGGCGGTGCCCGAAGTCGGTCGTGAGGTCCAGCAGCTCGCGCTCGACCTCGTCGTCGGCAAGCGCCAGGACGCGCGCGATGACGGCCGCCGACCGCGACTCGCCCGACGTCACCATCTCCTGGCCCGGCAGGAACAGGCGGGCCAGGACACGGTCGGGATCGGGGCGCAGCACGTGGGCCGTGCGACGCACCCACGGCTTGCCGGACCCCCCGTCGCCCGGGTGCGTCACGGGGCGACCACGGCCGTCGAGGACAGCTGGGCGCAGGCCAGCCAGGCGAGCGTCGACTCGGCGCCCTGGTTCTGGTTGACCCCGTCACGCTCGAGGCCGTCGAACCCGCCGCCGGTCGCCGCGTCGCGCACCGGGACGCCGGAGTCGTTGGCGCCCTCGAACCAGGCCACGCACCGCTCGACGAGCACCGCCCAGCGGGCCTCGCCGGTGACGCGCAGCGCGGTCGCGCCGGCCTCCGCGAGCGCCGACACCTCGATCGGCTGCTGGTCGAAGCCGGGCCGGAGGTCGTCCGGTCCCCGGCCACCTGCGGGCACCACCGAGAGCCGACCGTCGACCGTCTGCTCGCTGACCAGCCACTGCAGCAGCAGGAGTCCGTCGGCGAGCAGGTCGTCGTCGCCCAGCAGGTGGGCGACGGCGAGCATCGCCTCGGGCAGCACGGCGTTCGCGTACGTGAGCCGGGGCTCGGGCCACGGCCAGCGCGCGTCGGTCAGCGGGCGGCCGAGCGTGTCGCGGGCGTCCTGCAGGAGCCGCCGCGCACCCTCGTCGGACGGGTCCGCACGCAGCAGCTGGACCGCGCCCAGCGCGGCGTAGGCGGTCGCGCGCGGGTACGACGACCGCGCGTCCGTCGCGTCGGACGCGCCCGCGCGCGCGTCGTCCGCGAGCGGGCCGTGCGGCAGGTGCACGGCCGCGGTGCCCAGGGCCCACAACGCCCGCCCCCAGTGGTCGCCGGTCGACGGCGTGTCCAGCCAGGTCCCGTCCGGGCTGCGACGGTTGTGCACCAACCCGCCGGGACGTTGCGCCGCACGCACGAAGGACAGGTACGTGCGGGTCAGGGCGGCGACCTCGTGGTCCGGCTCGGCGATCCGGGCCGTCACGACGAGGGCGCGCGCCACGTCGTCGACGCACATGCCGTGCTCGGTGCGCGGCGCCGTGCCGAGCGCGTGCTCGTACAGCCCCGTCGAGGTCGACAGTCGGACCAGCTGGCCCAGGACCACCGTGCGCCCCTGGGCGCCCGGTGTGGCGGCCGGTGGGGCCGCCGTGGCCGACGCCATCAGACGGCGGCCGCGAGCGCCGCGTGCTGCACCCTCGCCGCGACGTCCAGGTACTGCTCGGCGACCGCGGGCCACAGCAGCGCGGCGGCCAGCCGGTGCGACTCGGCGGCCATCGACTCCGCCGCGCCGTCGACGGTGAGCACCTGCTCGAGCGCCGCGGCGATCGCGAACGGGTCCTGCTGCGGGACCAGCAGCCCGGCACCGCTCGAGAGCAGCTCGACGGCGTGCGGGAACCGGGTCGAGACGACCGGCCGGCCCGCGGCGACCGCCTCGGTGAGCACACCCGAGGTGACCTGCTCGCTCGAGTCGTACGGGAGCAGCACCACGTCGGCGCTCCGGACCACGGCGCGCAGCTCGGGGCCGGACAGGTACCGACCGTCGAACCGGACCGACGCGGACAGACCCAGGTCGCGGGTCAGCTTCGTCAACCGGTCCCGGTACGCCTCGCCCTCGCGCTCCAGCACGCGCGGGTGCGTCTGCCCGACGACGAGGTAGGTCGGCAGCGGTGCGCGCCCGCGCAGCTCGGCGAGCGCGAGCAGCGCCCACTCGATCCCCTTGCCCTCCGAGAGCAGCCCCCACGTCAGCACCGTGGGGCGACGGTGCGCGGTCGTCGTCGCGGCGGGGGCCCGGTTGTCCACGGCGCCGTGCGGGACGACCGTGACCAGCGACGGGTCCACACCCCAGCCCGCGACGAGGCGGTCCTTGGCGGTCACCGTCATGGTGACCAGCGCCGCCGACCGGCTGACCAGCCCGGCGAGCACCCGGTACTGGTTCGCCGTCGGCCGGGTCAGCACGGTGTGCAGCACCGTCACGACGGGGACGCGTACCCGCGCGACCACGTCGAGCACGTCCTGGCCGTCGGGGCCGCCGAAGATCCCGTACTCGTGCTGCACGAGCGCGACGTCGTGGTCGTCGAGCGCCGCGGCCGCCGCGCCCGCACCACCCGGTTGGCCGGTCACCCACTGGTGGACGACCTGCGCCGTCGGCGGCTGCGGCTCGTCGACGAGCCGGACCACACCCACGTCGGCGCCCGCACCGAGCAGGTGCTCGACGAAGGCCGCACTGAAGGTGGCGATCCCGCACGGGGTGGGCGGATAGGTCGACAGAACTCCGAGTCGGACACTCATCGGGACTTCTTCCCTGGTACCTGCACGCAGCGTGTGTGCTGCCGTCCACGGTGCGAGAGAGAAGGCCGCGTCCCCGGGGGCGCCGTGACATCCGGCGCCGGGTCGCCTGGACGACGAACGTCCGACGAGATCGCCCCGAGCCTACCAGCGCGACGGGCGGCGTACGCTCGGCCCGACCCCGGGAGGCCGTCGTCAGAGTCGCCGTTCTCGCTTCGATCGCGCACCGCGTCCCGCCGCGCGACTACGGGCCGTGGGAACAGGTCGCGGCCACGCTCACCGAGGGCCTGGTCGCCCGCGGCCACGAGGTGACCCTGTTCGCCACCGCCGACTCGATCACCGCCGCGCGCCTGCACGCCGAGGCCCCCGCGGGCTACGAGGAGGACGCCTCCGTCGACGCCAAGGTCGCCGAGGCGCTGCACATCGCCGCCGTGTTCGAGCGCGCGGACCGGTTCGACGTCATCAGCAACCAGTTCGACTTCCTGCCGCTGGTGTTCAGCCGACTCACCACGACACCCGTCGTGACCACCGTGCACGGCTTCTCCTCGGAGCGGATCGTCCCGGTGTACCGCGCCTACGACGACGTCGCGCACTACGTGTCGATCAGCGACGCCGATCGCCACCCGGACCTCACGTACGACGCGACGATCCACCACGGCATCGACGTCGACGCGTTCTCCCCGGGCGCGGGCGACGGCGGCTACCTGCTGTTCCTCGGCCGGATCCACCCGGACAAGGGCACCGCGACCGCGATCGAGGTCGCCCGCCGCGCGGGGCTGCCGCTCGTGATCGCCGGGGTGGTCCACGACGCCGAGTACCACCGGCGCGAGGTCGAGCCGCACGTGGACGGCGACCGGGTCCGCTGCGTCGGTCCGGTCGGGCCACGGGACCGCGACCGCCTGCTGGGCGGGGCACGCGCGCTGCTGCACCTCATCGACTTCGACGAGCCGTTCGGGCTGTCGGTCGTGGAGTCGCTGATGACGGGCACGCCCGTGATCGCCTACGCGCGCGGGTCGATGCCCGAGCTGATCCGACCGGGCGTCTCGGGCCACCTGGTCTCGAGCACCGCGGAGGCCGTCGCCGCGGTCGGCGGCGTCGGGGCGACCGACCGGGCGGCGTGCCGCGCCGACGCGGTCGCGCGGTTCTCGTCCGGGCGCATGGTCGACGACTACGAGCGGCTGTTCGCGGACGTCGTGGCGCGCGGGCCGCGCGGGCCGCACAGCCGACGCGTGAGACCACTGGGTTAGGGTGGCGCCTGGAACCCGGCTCGACCGTGACCGGGTCGCGTCGGCCCCGACTGGGCCGGCCCTCCACGGTGCGACGTGCGCCGGCCCCGCCCACTTCCGCGCCCACCGGCGTGCGCGGCGCCCGTCACCCTGCACCGGAGCTCTCGTGACCCTGTCGTCCCACCCGCGCCGCGCCCTGCTCGGCGCGCCACTGATCGTCGGACCACTGCTCGTCGGACCACTGCTGGTCGCGCTCGCCGGTTGCGCCGGCACGGCCGAACCCGCGTCGTCGTCGCCGACGGCCACGTCGTCGCAGGCCGCGCCGTCCGCCGTCACGGTGGACAACTGCGGCACCTCGGTCACCGTCGAGTCGGCCCCGCAGCGCGTGGTGACGATCAAGTCGTCGACCACCGAGATGATGCTGGCGCTCGGGCTCGCCGACAGGCTCGTCGGGACCGCGTTCTCGGACGGACCCGTGCCCGACGAGTACGCGGCAGCCGCCGCCGACGTGCCCGTGCTGTCCGACAAGGTGCCGGGCCAGGAGGCGCTGCTCGAGGTCGAGCCGGACTTCGTCTACGGCGGCTGGGAGTCGAACTTCTCGGCCGACGGCGTCGGTGAGCGCGCGTCGCTGGCCGCGCTCGGGATCGGCACGTACGTGTCCCCGTCCGCGTGCAAGGAGCCGGGCTACATGCCCGACCCGCTCACGTTCGACGACGTGTACGACGAGGTGCTCGAGGCCGGTGACGTCTTCGGCGCTCCCGCGGTCGCCCGCGACGTCGTCGCGGACATGCAGGCGACGCTCGCGACCGCACAGCGGCCGTCCGACGAGGTCAGCGCGCTGTGGTGGTCGTCGGGCACCGACACCCCCTACGTGGGCGCCGGGATCGGCGCGCCGCAGATGCTCATGGACGCCGCGGGCCTGACCAACGTCGTGGCGGACGTGCACGACACGTGGACCTCGGTCGGCTGGGAGCAGGTCGTCGCGGCCGACCCGGACGTCATCGTGCTCGTCGACTCGTCGTGGAACACCGCCGAGCACAAGAAGGAGTCCCTCGCGTCGAACCCGGCGACCGCGGCCCTGACCGCGGTGCGCGAGGGGCGCTACCTCGTCGTTCCGTTCGCCGCGTCCGAGGCGGGCGTGCGCAACGCCGACGCCGTGGTCTCGCTCGACGAGCAGCTCGCGGAGCTCGGCCTGGGATGACGACCGACGTCGACACCGCGCGGCGGGTCCGGCCGGGACCGCTCGTCGCGGCCGGGCTCTGCGTGCTCGTCGTGACCCTGCTGGTCACGGTGGCGATCGGGCCGGCGGACCTGTCGGTCGGCGAGGTCGCGCGCTCGATCGCGGGGCACCTGGGCCTCGACGTCGCGCCCGTGCCGCGGCTGCACGACGCGATCGTGTGGGAGCTGCGGCTGCCGCGCGTGCTCACCGCCGCGTGCGTGGGCGCCGGCCTCGCGCTGGCCGGCGCCGTGATGCAGAGCCTCACGCGCAACCCGCTCGCCGACCCGTACCTGCTCGGGCTGTCGTCGGGTGCGTCGCTCGGGGCCGTCGCGGTGCTCGTCCTGGGCGTGTCGCTGCTGCTGCCCGTCGCGGCCTTCGCGGGCGCGCTGCTCGCGCTCGTCGTGACGCTCACGCTGGCGCGGGTCGGCGGGACGCTCACACCCGGACGCGCGGTGCTCGCGGGCGTCGCCGTGGCCCAGCTGTGCGCGGCGGGCACGTCGCTCGTCATCTTCTGGACCGCGACCGGAGACTCCTACCGCGAGATCCTCACGTGGCTGCTGGGGTCGCTCGCCGGTGCGACCTGGCAGTCCGTCGCGATCGCCGGTTCGGCCGTCGTCGTCGTCGGGAGCGTGGTGCTCGCCCAGGGCGTGCGGCTCGACGCGTTCGCGTTCGGCGACACCGCGGCCGCGTCGCTCGGGATCGACGTCGAGCGCACGCGCTGGACGCTCCTGGTCCTGGTCGCGCTGCTCACCGGGGCGATGGTCGCCGTGAGCGGGTCGATCGGGTTCGTCGGGCTCGTGCTGCCGCACGCCGTCGGCGCGCTCAGCGGACCGCTGCACCGGCGCCTGCTGCCGTCCGTGGCGATCGCCGGCGCCGTCTTCCTCGTGTGGGCGGACACCATCGCGCGCACGCTGTTCGACCCGCGCGAGCTACCCGTGGGCGTCGTGACGGCCCTGGTCGGCGTGCCCGTGTTCGTCGTGCTGCTGCGGCGCCGGGCCGGGACCTGGGGGGCCTGACGTGGACGTGCGGATCGAGCGCCTGGGCGTGCGGCTCGGCGGTCGCTGGGTCGTCGACGGCGTCGTCGCGACTCCCCCGTCGGGCGCGCTGACCGGCCTGCTCGGGCCCAACGGCGCGGGCAAGACGACGCTGCTGCGGCTCGTCGCGGGCCTGCTGGCCCCCGAGGCCGGCGCCGTCCTTCTCGACGAGCGTGCGGTGCACGACGTCGAGCGCCGTGAGCGGGCGCGACGGATCGCGCTGCTCGAGCAGGACTCGTCGAGCGCGCTGCCCCTGACCGTGCGCGAGGTCGTCGCGCTCGGGCGCATCCCGCACCGCTCGGCGTGGGGCGCGGACCCCGACCCGGGCGCGGTCGACGTCGCGCTCGCGTCGGCGAGCGCCACGCACCTCGCCGACCGCCCGTGGGCGCAGCTCTCGGGCGGCGAGCGCCAGCGCGTGCATGTCGCGCGCGCGCTCGCCCAGCAGCCCGCGCTGCTCCTGCTCGACGAGCCGACGAACCACCTCGACATCGCCGCGCAGCTCTCGATGCTCGACTTCGTGCACCGGCTCGGCGCCGACGGCACGACGACGATCGCCGCGTTGCACGACCTCAACCTCGCGGCGACGTTCTGCGACCACGTGCTGGTCCTCGCGCAGGGCCGACTCGTCGCGGCCGGGCCCCCGACGGACGTGCTGACCGCCGACCTGATCCACGAGGTCTGGGGTGTGCAGGCCGACGTCCTGACCCACCCCCGCACGGGCCGCCCCCTGATCGCCTGGGGCAGGGCGACCCCTGACCGACGACCGGGTCCGCGCGGGTAAGGGCTGTTCTCGGACTTCATCCGCGGCCCGGTCCTCCGACCGGCTCGCGGGGCGGTCGGGCGTCCTAGACTCCTGCCCGTGCCGCCCCCCGAGCCGTTCGCGGGCCCCGACCTGCTCGAACGCGACGACGCGCTTGCCGAGCTGCGGGGACTGCTCGCCCGGGCCGTCGCCGGTGAGGGCCGCGCGGTGCGGGTGCTCGGGCCGCCCGGCGCCGGGAAGACGGCGCTGCTGCGCACGCTCGTCGCCACCGCGCGCGAGCGGGGCGTCGAGGTGCTGTCCGCATCCGCGGGTGTGCTGGACTCGCGCACGCCGTACGGCGTGGTGCACCACCTGTTCGACCTGGCGGCGAGGGCGCTGCCGCCCGAGCAGCGGGCGGCCGTGGGCGACGGGCCCGCCCGCCTCGCGCTCGAGCACGTGCTCGGGGCCGAGCACGGTCCGGTCGATCCCGGCGACCTGCTCGCGAGCCTCTACCGGCTCCTCGAGGCGCTCAGCGCCGGGCGCCCCGCGATCGTCGTCGTCGACGATGCGCAGTGGGCGGACGAGGAGTCGCTGCTGTTCCTCGCCTCGTTGCGCGAACGCCTGCGCGATCTGCCCGTGCTGGCGGTGGTCGCGGTGCGTGACGTCGGCACGCAGGACCGCGGGCACGTGCTCGCGGCGCTCGTCGCGGACCCCGACGCTCACGTGCTGCGACTCACGCCGCTGTCGAACCACGCCGTGGGCCGGCTCCTGGAGCGCACCTGGGGGGAGCCGGTCGGGACCGACGTCGCGGCGGCCGCGGCGGCCGCGACCGACGGCAACCCGTTCCTCCTGCTCGCGCTCGCGCGCCTGCTGCCCGCGGGCGAGCGCTCGGCGGCGCACGTGCGCGAGGCGGTGCCCGGGACCGTCGTGGACGCGGTCGCGGCGCGGCTCTCGGCCCTCACCCCGGCACAGCGCGCGCTCGCGACGGCGATCGCCGTCCTGGACGCCGCGCCGCTGCACGTCGCGGCGCAGCTGGCCGGCCTGGACCCGCACGACGCCGCGGCCGCGGCCGACGTGCTGCGCGACGTGGGTCTGACCGCCGACGCGCCCACGCTCACCTTCCGTCACGCACTGCTGCGCTCGGCGGCGCTCGCCGCGACCGGCCATGACACGCGCGCCCGGCTGCACCGCGAGGCCGCCCGGCTGCTCGCGGGCGACCCCCACCACGCCGCCGCGCACCTGCTCGTGACCGACGGCACGGGCGACCCCTGGGCGGTCGACCTGCTCGCGACGGCCGCGCAGACGGCGCTCGACGACGGCGCGCCCCACTCGGCGGTCGCGCTGCTGCGCCGGGCCGTCGCCGAACCCGCCGACGACGACCGGCTGCCGAGGCTCCTGCTCCGCCTCGGGCTCGCCGAGCTGCGCGCCGCCGACCGCGCGTGCCTGACGACGCTGCTGCGCGCGCACGCGCTCGTCACGGCACCCGAGGACCGCGCCCGCGCGGCCATCGCGCTCGCCGAGGCCTACGGCTTCGCGGGCCGGCACGAGGACGCCGCCGAGGTGCTGGCGCGCACGTTCGACGCGGTGCGCGGCACGGCGTCGGAGCTCGACGTCGAGGCCGCCCTCGTCGCGTCGAGCCTGCTGGTGCCCACGCGGATCGCCGACGCGCGCCGGCGGCTCGCCGCACGCCCCGACCTCGCCGGCGCGACGCGCGCCGAACGCCACTTCCTCATCCAGCAGATGGCCGACGCCGCCGGCACGAACCAGCCCGCGGACGTGATCCGTGCGTACGCCCACCGTGCCCTGCACCCCGAGGACACCCCGGAGACGACCGACTGGGTGTGGGCACGCCTGTTCCTCTCGGCGATCGGCGACCATGCCGAGGTCCGTCGTCTCACCGACGTGGGGTTCGCGCAGGTCGCGAGGCGCGGTTCGGTCGTCGGCTACGTGACCGTGAGCTTCATGCGCGGGCTCGACGAGAGCTGGGGCGGCTCGCTCGTCGCGGCAGAGGGGCACCTGCGCGCGATGCTCGAGCACAGCGCGGGCCTCGAACCTGGCGGCATGGTGCAGACGCTGGCCTGCAGCAACCTCGCGCAGGTGCTCGCGTTGCAGGGTCGCGCGGAGCAGGGGCTCGAGCTGCTCGCGCCGTTCCCCGAGGAGCTCGGGCCCGTCGGGCCGGCCGGCGTCGCCGCGATGAGCTTCGCGCGGGCGACGGTGCGGCAGGCGTTGGGTGACCACGCCGGTGCGCTGCACGCTGCGCAGGCCGCGGGCGAGCTGGTCCGGACGCTCGACGTCGACTCCCCCACCTGGGCCGCATGGCGCGCGTACGCGGTCGAGCCGCTGCGCTCGCTCGGTCGTCTCGACGAGGCGCGTGCGCTGGCCGCCGAGCACGTCGCGCTCTGCGAGCGCAGCGAGGTGCCGCAGCTGCTGGCCGAGGCGCTGCGCCTCGCGGGCCGGGTGGCCCCGACGCCGGCCGGGTCGATCGCGCTGCTCACCCGGTCCGTCGACGTGGCCGCACGCTCCGAGAGCCGGCTGCAGGAGGCCGCCTCGAGCGCCGCACTCGGCGCCGCGCTGCGCCGGGCGGGCAGCCGGTCGCAGGCCCGGCCGCACCTGCTCACGGCACACGCGTTCGCGCTCGAGGTCGGCGCGCTCCCCCTCGCGGCCGAGGCCGAGGCCGAGCTCGCGGCGGCCGGCTCGCGCGTGCGGCCCGTCGACCTGTCCGGCGTGGGGTCGCTCACCGTGAGCGAGCGGCGGGTCGCCGAGCTGGCGGCGTCGGGGCTGCCCGACGTCGAGATCGCGCGCCGCCTGTTCGTCGCCCGCAGGACCGTCGAGACGCACCTGTCGCACGCCTACCGCAAGCTCGGCGTCACGGGCCGCGACGGGCTCGCCGGGGCGCTCGCCGAGCACTCGGGCAGGATGGCCCCATGACGCTGTGGCTGACCGGTGACCCCGACGCGGACCGCCTGCTCGACGAGGACCCCTTCGCGCTGCTCGTCGGGATGCTGCTCGACCAGCAGTACCCGATGGAGGCCGCGTTCTCCGGGCCGGCGAAGCTGGTCGACCGGATGGGCGGGCTCGACCCGGCCGCGATCGCGCACGCCGACCCCGAGGAGTTCGTCGCGCTGTGCTCGACGCCGCCCGCGGTGCACCGCTACCCCGGGTCGATGGCGGCACGCATCCAGGCCGTCGCGCGCGCGGTGGTCGACGACTACGACGGCGACGTGACGCGGATCTGGACCGACGGCGACCCCGACGGCGCGACCGTGCTGAAGCGGCTCAAGGCGCTGCCCGGCTTCGGCGACCAGAAGGCGCGCATCTTCGTCGCGCTGCTCGGCAAGCAGCGCGGCGTGCAGCCGACCGGCTGGCGCGCGGCCGCGGGCGCCTACGGCGAGGAGGGCTCGCGCCGCTCGATCGCCGACGTCACCGACGCCACCAGCCTGGCGGAGGTCCGCGCGACGAAGAAGGCGGCCAAGGCCGCCGCGCGCCCCTCCTAACCCCTCGAGGGCGCCCAACTGGCGCCCTCGGCGGTGTGGTGGACGGGCTGGGGTCAGGGGGCGGGGAGGGTCTGCTTGGCTGCCTGGACGCGTTGGAAGGCGGCTTCGACCTTGGCCGCGAAGTCGGGGTCCGACTGCGCCAGGTGGACGACGGCATCCACCATCTCCGGGCACACGTCGGGAACCTTCGAGACGAGCACGAGGTCGACGCCCGCGTCGATCGCCGCGATCGCGCGGTCGGCGGGCGACCAGGACTGCACCTGCTCGGCGCCGGACACGTCGTCGGTGATCACGAGCCCGCCGAAGCCCAGGTCACCGCGCAGCAGGTCGGTGACCACCGCCGACGAGAACGCCGCGGGTGCCGACGGGTCGAGGTGCGTGTAGACCGCCGTCGACACCATGACCAGCTCGGCGCCCGCCTCGATGCCCTCACGGAAGACGCCGATCGCGTCGTCGTCGCCCGTCGTGACGTCGTCGGTCACGTCGGCGGTCGAGTCCGTGTCGGCCGTGACCCGGCCCAGGCCCGGGAAGTGCTTGATCGCCACCCACAAGCCGGCGTCGCGCATCCCCGCGGCGAAGGCGTTCGCGTGCGCGGCGACGCCGGCCGGATCCGTGCCGTAGTTGCGCTGGAGCGCCCCGACGGGCGGGTTCGACGCCTCGGTGCCCGCCGGCACCAGGTCCATCACAGGGGCGAGGTTGAGGTTCACGCCGGCGGCGGCGAGCTGCATGCCCCAGGTCGTCGCCTGCTGCTGCAGGTCCGCGGGCTCGAACGTCGCCTGGTCCAGCGCGGACGGGATCGCCGGGAAGTCCGGGCCCTGCAGCACCTGGACCTGCCCGCCCTCCTGGTCGGTCGAGACGAACATCGGCAGGCCGCCGGTCGTGTCGGGTCCGACGAGCGAGGTGTACCTCCCGACGAGCGTCGCCACGTCGGCCGCCGACGCCTGCGAGCGGCCGTGCAGGAAGATGTTGCCGACGTGGTGGGCCGTGATCGAGTCCTCGCTGACCTTCGCCTGCTCGGTGAGGTCCACGCCCACGACGAACAGCTGACCCACCTTCTGCTCGAGCGTCCACCCGTCGGTCGTCGGCGTCGGCGACGGCGTCGGCTCCGCGGTGGTCGTCGCGACCTCGCTCGGCGCCGGGGTCGGTGACGCCGCTGTCTCGTCGGGCCGTAGCGACTCGTTCCACAGCACGGCGACGAAGATGCCCAGCACGACGGCGACCAAGGCGCCCAGCCCCCACCATGCGGCACGTGTCATCCGCTCATCGTGGCCCGCCGGTGCACGCGCAGCATCCCCGACACCCCGCGCCCGTGGCATGCTTCGCCGCATGATCGTCGTGACCACGTCCGAGGTACCCGGCTACCGCATCGACGCCGTGCTCGGCGAGGCGCTCGGCGTGGTGGTGTGCACGACGGTCCGTCCCGGCTTCAGCTCGGGTCTGCGCGCGGGCAACGGGGGCGAGGTGCCCGAGGCGAGCACCAGCGCTTACCACAGCCGCCGCGAGGCGATCAGCCGGCTCGTGACGGAGGCGACGAGCAGGGGCGCCAACGCGATCGTCGGGATGCGTCAGGAGTGCGACTCGATCGACACGCTCACGCAGTTCACGGCGTACGGCACCGCGGTCGTCATCGAGGCCATCCCGGCAGGTCAGCCCGGTTCCACACCCCAGTCGGCGCGCGTCGTCGACGCCTGATCCGCGGCGTCCTTCCAGCCCTGCGCGTACGCCTCGGCGCTGCCCTGGCGGAACATGTCCTGCTCGCCGGTGCGCACCAGCGCGCGGGCGCCCGGGCCGTCACCGTCGACGACGAGGTGCGCCAGCCCGCGCACGACCGCGAGCGGGCGGCCGTCGGACTTGCCCTTGACGAGCTCGGCGGCTGCGGCGACCTCGTCGGCCACCGCCGCCACCGTCATGGTCAGCGGTCGGCCGAACGAGTCCGGCTGCCCTCGCAGGTCGTTGAGCACGTGCACGCCGGCGGCGCCGATCGCGATGTCCGTGACGCCCTCGCGCCACGGTCGGCCGGCGGTGTCGGTGACGAGCACCCCGACGCGGACCCCGAACGCCGCGGCGACGCCCGCGCGCAGGGCCCGGGCGCTCGCGTCCGGGTCGAGCGGCAGCAGCAGCACCGTGCCCTCCGGGGTGTTGCTCGCGTCCACACCCGCGGCCGCCATCACCAGGCCGAGCCGGTTCTCGACGATCCGCGTCACGCCGCCGGGGTGCTCGCGCGTCGCCACGACGCGGACGGTCTCGTCGCTGATCGCCTGCTCACGGTCGTCGGCCGCCACCACGCGACCCTCGGCCTTGGAGACGACCTTGGAGGTGAGCACCAGCAGGTCACCGTCCGCGGGCGCGCGGTCCGGTCGCTCGCGCGCATCGGCCCTCAGCAGCCCGACGAGCAGGCCCACGAGGTCGTCGCCCGGGACGACCTCCCGCAGCCCCGCAGGCGCCCAGACCCGCAGCTCGGCCACTCAGCGCACCAGCTTCGGGAGCACCTGCGCCCCGAACGTCTCGATCCACTCGCGCTGGTTGCGGCCCACGTTGTGCAGGTAGACGCGGTCGAAGCCCAGGTCGACGTAGCGCTGGATCTCGGCGCGGTGCACGTCCGGGTCCGACGAGATGACCATGCGCCCCTCGAAGTCCTCGGGCCGCACGAGCTTGGCCATCTGCTCGAAGTCGAACGGCGAGCGGATGTCGGCCTTGGGGAACTTCATGCCGCCGTTGGGCCACTCGACCATCGCGTTGGTCAGCGCCTCCTCGTCGGTCGGTGCCCAGGACAGGTGCAGCTGGAGCACCTTGGGCATGGTCGACGGGTCGCGCCCGGACTCGCGTGCGCCGTCGTCGAACCGCGCGAACAGGCCGGAGATCTTCTCCAGAGGTGCGCCGACGGTGATCAGGCCGTCCGCGTGCCGCCCGGCGCGCTTGGCCGTGATCGGGCCCGCGGTCGCGACGAGGATCTCCGGCGCGACCTGCGGCATGGTCCACAGCCGTGTCGACTCGAGCTGGTAGAACTCGCCCGAGTGCTTGACGTCCTTGCCCGCGAGCGAGGCGTGGAACAGCTTCTTGATGATGTCGATCGCCTCGAACATCCGGTTGATCCGCTCGGGCGCCTCGGGCCAGTACCGGGCCACGATGTGCTCGTTGAGCGCCTCGCCCGAACCGAGCCCGAGCCAGTGCCGCCCGGGGTACATCGCGGCGAGCGTCGCGGACGCCTGGGCGACCATCGCGGGGTGCCACCGGAACGTCGGCGCGGTCACACCGGGTCCGAGATCACCGCGGGTGCGTTCGCCGAGGGCCGTCAGCACGTTCCAGACGAACGCCGACTGCCCCTGCGCGGGCACCCACGGCTGGAAGTGGTCCGCCGCCATCACACCCGAGAAGCCGTGCTGCTCGGCGTGCACCGAGAGCTCGACGGCCTCGGTCGGGTGGAACTGCTCGAGCATCGCGGCGTAGCCGACCGTCAGTCCGTTCGTCACAACGCGACCCTAACCCCGGCCTCCCGCTCGGTCGCGGCCTGCTCGCCCCGCAGCTCGCCGTCGGCCTGCGCGCCGACCCGCACGAGCGCGACGCCGGCCACCACGAGCACCGCGCCGACGAGCTGGACCGCCAGCGGCGCCTCACCCAGCAGCAGCCACGCGAGCAGCACCGCGAACAGCACCTCGGTCAGCGCGAGGAAGGACGCGAGCCGCTCGCCGAGCAGGCGCACCGACACCGCGCTGACGCCGTACGCGAACGCGGTGGGCACGGCCCCGACGACGAGCACCGGGACGACCCACGAGACCTCGTGCCCCAGCATCGTCACCTGGACGTTCGGCGCGACCACGGGCAGCAGTCCGACGAGCGCGAGCAGGCTGATCGTGAGCGCCCCGACGACCATCGCCGCACCCGCGAGGCTGACGGGCGGCAGCGCGATCGGCCGCGCGGTGAGCGCGAAGTACGCGGCGTTGCCGACCGCGGCCGCGAGCGCGAACGCCACCCCGACGGGGTCGAGGTCCAGGTTGCCCGTGACGTCGAGGACCAGGACGAGCCCGCCCATCGCGAGCGCGGACCCGACGAGCGTCGCGCGGGCCGGCCGTCGGCGCGTGCGCAGCCAGGACCACGCGACGAGCAGCAACGGCCCGGTGTACTCGACGAGCAGCGCGACCGCGACCGGCAGCCGCTGCACCGCGAGGAAGTACAGCCCGGCGGCCCCCGCCACGCCGAAGATGCCCAGCAGCACGACCGTGCGCCACTGCACGCGCAGCGCCCACCACTGCCCGCGCAGCGCGAGCGCGGCGGGCACGGCGAGCAGGACCGCGCCGATCCACAGCCGCACGAGGATCGCGGCGCCCGGGCTCCAGCCCGCCACGAGCAGCGGCTTGACCACGGGCCCGCTCGTCGAGAACGCGAGCGCGGCGACGAGGCCTGCCCCGATGCCGACGCCACGGCTGTGGGTGCGGGTGCGCGGCACCACGGCCTCCGGCTGCGTCGGGCGGGTGGGCCGTCAGGGGTGAACGGCTCCTAGACTCGTGACAGTAAGGCCCACCGGCGACAGGAGTCAACATGGTCTTCGCTCGTGACACGGAGGCGAACCTCCGGGCCGCGGTCGAGCTGGTCAACTCCGACCGGCGGCGCGACGGGCACGACGCGATGAGCACCGTCGCCGACCTCGACGCGTTCTACGCGCGCTGGGGCTACTCGGGCCGCCACGACCGCGACGACGACGAGCTCGCGCAGGTCAGGGCGACGCGCGAGCGCCTGGGCCGGCTGTGGGAGGTCGACCGCGACGAGGCCGCCGAGCTCGTCAACGCGATCCTGCGCGAGGCCGAGGCGGTCCCGTTCCTCACCCGGCACGACGCGATGGACTGGCACCTGCACGCGACCGTCCCGAGCGCGCCGCTGGCCACCGTCATGCTCGTCGAGACCGCGATGGGCGTCGTCGACGTCGTGCGGTCCGACGAGTACGAGCGGATGCGACGGTGCGCGGGCGAGGACTGCACGGCGGTGCTCGTCGACCTGTCCCGCAACCGGTCCCGCCGGTTCTGCGACGTGAACAGCTGCGGCAACCGGGCCAACGTCGCGGCCTACCGCGCCCGGCGCACCGCCGGCCCGTCGCGCGCGGTGCGGGTACCCCAGGTCGACCCGCGCGGCGGCTGACGGCCCGGTCAGCGCGGCGCGGGCAACGCGGGCAGCGCCGGGTGTGCGAGCCAGTCGTCGAGCAGCGGCCCGAGCGGGACGCGCGCGACGACGGACGCGAGCTCCTCGAACTGCGCGGTGCTCACCCCGCCGTGCCGGTGCCGCGCGGTCCAGATCCGCAGCAGGTCGAAGAACGCGTCGTCGCCGACCGTCAGGCGCAGCGCGTGCAACGTGAGCGCACCTCGCTTGTAGAGCCGGTCGTCGAACATCAGATCGGGCCCCGGCTCGGCCACGACGAGGTCCTGCGGGAGGGCGGCGAGTCGACGCCACGCGTCGCGCGCGCACTCGTCGGCGGACCGCTCCCCCGACTCCTGCGCCCACAGCCACTCGGCGTAGCACGCGAAGCCCTCGTGCAGCCAGATGTCCCGCCACGTCGTCGCGGTCAGGCTGTTGCCGAACCACTGGTGCGCGAGCTCGTGCGCGACGAGCCGCTCGCTGCCACGCTCGCCGTCGACATGGTTCTCGCCGAACACCGAGATGCCGTGCGCCTCGAGCGGGATCTCGAGCGCGTCGTCGGTCACGACGACGGTGTACTCCGGGAACGGGTAGGGCCCGAACAACCCCGCGAAGAGCTCGAGCATCCGCGGCTGGCGTTCCAGGTCGTGTGCGACGCGAGCCGCCAGACGCGCGGGGGCCACGACCTGCTGCCGCACGGGGGCCAGCGACAGCAGCGTGCGCCGGTAGCGCCCGATCTGCACGGTCGCGAGGTACGGCGCGGTCGGCTCGGGCTGGTCGTACACCCAGCGCACCCGGCTGGCCCGCACGGTGCGCGAGAAGAGCGTGCCGTTGCACACGACCTCGTACCCGGCGTCCGCCGTGACGACGATCCGGAAGCTCGCCTTGTCCGCGGGGGTGTCGACGCACGGGAACCACGACGGGGCGCCGTCGGGCTGGCCCGCGACGATGACGCCGTCGGCGAGCTCCTCCCACCCGACCTCGCCCCACGGGCCGCGCGAGGGTGCGGGCGAGCCGCTGTAGGCCACCTCGACGACCAGGCTGGTCCCGACGGGCAGCGGACGGGCCGGCCGCACGGACAGCCGGCCGGCGCGGTGGGACCAGCGGGCCGGCCGTCGACCGTCGACGAGCACCTCGGACACCCGCAGCCGGTCGAGGTCGAGCGAGAACCGGTCGAGCCCACGCCTGGTCGTCGCGTGGATGCGTGCCCGGCCCTCGAGGCGGTTGGTCGCCACCCGGTAGTCGAGCTCGAGCTCGTACCGGGACACGCTCAGCCCGCCGTCGACCCGGCCCGCCAGGTACGGGTCGGAGGGCAGCTCAGCGGTCACGCGCCCACCGGCGCGACCGGGTTGCCCGTCCAGCGTGACCCGGCGGGGATGTGCTCGCCGCGCAGCACGAGCGAGACGGGTCCGACGCTCGCGCCGTCGCCCAGCTGCGCGGCGGGCAGGACCACCCCGTGCGGGCCGATGCTCGCGCCCGCTCCCAGCCGCACCTCGTCGACGCTCATGACCCGATCATGGAACAGGTGGGTCTGCAGCACACAACCGCGGTTCACGGTCGAGCCCGCGCCCAGGTGCACCAGGTCGGCCTCGGGCAGCCAGTAGGACTCGCACCACACGCCGCGACCGATGTGCGCGCCGAGCGTGCGCAGCCACGCGACGAACGCAGGCGAACCCGCTGCGCCGGGAGCCAGCCACGGGATCGCCACCGACTCGAGGAACGTGTCGGCGAGCTCGTTGCGCCACACGAACGACGACCACAGCGGGTGGTCGCCGCGACGGATCCGCGCGACGAGCAGCCACTTCGTGACCGTCGCCGACGCGCACCCGAGCACCGAGGCAGCGAGCACCACGAGCACGGCCGCGCCGACGACGAGCCCGAACCCGCGAGCGCCGCCGAGGTCACCGGCCCGGCCGAGCGCCGCCGACAGCGCCACGAGCACCGCGACCCCGAGCGTGAACGACGTCATCACCGCGAGCACCCGGGCGGCCTCGACGCACCCTCGTGCGATCCGCAGCCTCGTCGGCGGGTCGAACGTGACGCCCTCGTCGACGTCCGCGCTCTCGCGGCGCAGCCGCACGGGCGGCGAACCGAGCCACGACGTGCCCGGCTTGGCCTTCTCGGGCGTGGCGGACAGCACGGCGACCAGGCCGCGTTTCGGCACGGCCCGGCCGGGCGCGATCATCCCGGAGTTGCCGAGGAACGCGCGCTTGCCGACCCGCGCCCGCTCGATCCGCATCCAGCCGCGACCGAGCTCGTAGGAGCCGACGAGCGTGTCGTCGGCGAGGAACGCGCCGTCACCCACGCTCGACATGGTCGGCAGCAGGAGCACCGTCGACGCCTCGACGTCCTTGCCGACGTCCGCGCCCAGCGCGCGCAGCCACGCGGGAGTCAGCGAGCTCGCGTAGAGCGGGAACAGCGAGGTGCGCGCCTCGTCCATCAGCCGCAGGATCGCCCACACCTTCCAGCCGCTGCGGCCGCGCACCGGGTGGTAGCCCGCGCGCAGGCCCGACGAGAGCGCCCGCACGCCGATGAGCGTCGCGAGGAGCAGCACCGCGAGCATGACGACAGCGCCGACCGGTGCGAGCACGAGCGCCTTCGGCAGCGCCTCGCTCAGGCTCGTCGTGCCGCGCACGCCCAGCGCGACGACGAGCAGGCCGCACGCCACCGCGACCGGGTCGAGCGCGGCGAGCAGCCCCGCGCTCACGCCGTAGACCGCGACCCAGCCGCGCCCCCGGGGGGCCCGACGCGCCGGCCAACGCTCGCGTGCGGCACCGTCGAACTGGGCGGGCGAACCCGCCCACGACTCGCCGGGCGGCACCGACAGGAGCACCGCTGAACCGGGGGCGATCTCGGCGCCCTGCCCCACGCGCACACCCGGTCCGACGAAGCTGCGCGTGCCGATCGTCGCGCGCTTGTCGATGCGCACCCGCCCGACGTGCAGCACGTCGCCGTCGAGCCAGTGGCCGGACAGGTCGACCTCCGGCTCGACCGAGCAGCCGTCGCCGAGGCGCAGCAGGCCCGTGACGGGCGGCAGCGTGTGCAGGTCGACGTCGTCCCCCACCTGCGCGCCGAGGGCGCGCGCGAACCCGACGGTCCACGGCGCGCACGACAGGTTGCCCGCGCCCGCCGCCTGGGCCCAGGCCTCGACGAACCACAGCCGCAGGTGGACGCTGCCGCCGCGCGGGTAGCGGCCGGGTGTCAGCCCGCGCAGCAGGGTGCGCGCCACGAGCACCGTGCTGCCCATCCGGCCGGCGGGGCTCACCAGCAGCAGCCAGCCCGCGACGAACCACCACCACGCACCGGGCACGCTCGGCGCCCACGGACCCCAGCCCGACGAGCCGAGCAGCGCATCGATGCCCACCGCCCACGTCGCCCACCGCAGCCCGACGAGCAGCGCCAGCGGGATCCCCGCGAGCGTCTGGACCACCTGCGTGCGCCGGGGCGTCGGGGCGACCTCGCGCGCCGCGCCGGTCGGCGGCGGGTCGAGCTCGTCGAGCCGGCGCGCGAGCGCCCCGATGCGCGGGTAGTCGTACACGTCGGCGACGGTCGCCGTCGGGAACCGCTCCCGGAGCGCGGACACGAGCTGCGCCGCCACCAGGCTGCCGCCGCCCGCGTCGAAGAAGTCGTCGTCGACGCCGCGCACGGCGGCTCCGAGCGCGGCCGTCCAGCGCGTCGCGACCCACTGCTCGGTCGCGGTCAGCCGCGCCGGACCGCCCTCTGTGCCGGAACCAGTGCCGGAACCAGTGCCGGATCCGGTGCCGAGCGACGCGTCGTCGGGCAGCGGCCACGGCAGCGCGTCGCGGTCGGCCTTGCCGGACGTGCGGGTCGGGATCGCGTCGACGGGCGCCAGGATCGGCACGAGCGCCGCCGGCAGCGCGGTGCGCAACGCGGTGCGTGCAGCGTCGAGGTCGAGCTCGTGCCCCGGTTCGGCGGCGACGTACCCGACGAGCACGGCGGTGCCCGCCGGTGTACGGCGCACGGCGGCCGCCGCCGCGGCGACCCCGGGCAGGGCCGCGAGCGCCGCGTCGACCTCGCCGAGCTCGATGCGCCTGCCACCGACCTTCACCTGGTCGTCGGCCCGGCCGACGAACACCAGGCCCTGCGGTTCGTAGCGCACCAGGTCACCCGAGCGGTACGCCCGCGGCCAGCCCAGCTCGGGTGCGGGCGCGTACTTCTCGGCGTCCTTGGCCTCGTCGAGGTAGCGCGCCATGCCGACGCCGCCGATGACGAGCTCGCCGACCGTGCCCCACTCGACCTGACGCCCCGCGCCGTCGACCACCGCCAGGTCCCACCCGTCCAGCGCGTGACCGATGCGCACGGGCCCGGTCCCGTCGAGCAGCGCGGCCGACGCGACGACGGTCGTCTCGGTCGGTCCGTACGTGTTCCACACCTCCCGGCCGGGCGTCGCGAGCCGCGCGACGAGCTCGGGCGGACACGCCTCGCCGCCGAAGATGAGCAGCCGCACGGCCGCGAGCTCGTCGGGCCGCCACAGCCCGGCCAGCGTCGGCACGGTCGAGACGACCGTGATCCCCTGCGCCACGAGCCACGGGCCCAGGTCCATGCCCGTGCGCACCAGTGCGCGCGGCGCCGGCACCAGGCACGCGCCGTGCGCCCAGGCGAGCCACATCTCCTCGCAGCTCGCGTCGAACGCGACGGACAGACCGGCCAGCACCCGGTCCCCCGGACCGAGCGGGGCGTCGACGCAGAAGATCCGCACCTCGGCGTCGACGAATGCGGCGGCCGACCGGTGCGTGACCGCGACCCCCTTCGGGGTGCCCGTCGACCCGGAGGTGAAGATGATCCACGCGTCGTCGTCGCCGCTCGGCAGCGGCCGATCGACGCCGCGGCGCGTGGCCCGCAGCGTCGCCAGGTCGCCCTCGGTGAGGACCCGCGCCACGCGCGCCTCGCGGAACACCAGGCGAGCGCGCTCGTCGGGGTCGTCGACGTCGACCGGGACGTACGCGGCACCGGCGGCCAGCACCGCGAGGATCGCGGTGTAGAGCTCGGCCGTGCCCGACGGGATGCGCACGCCGATGCGGTCGCCCGGGCCGATGCCACGATCGGTGAGCCCGGCCGCTGCCATCTTCACCGCACGCGCGAGCTGGGCGTAGGTCAGGACCACGCGACCGTCGTCGATCGCCGGCGCGTCCGGGTGGGCGGCGACGCTCGCGGAGAAGACGTCGAGCAGCGTGCGCTCGGGGGCTGCGAGGTGCGCCCGCCGGAACATGCCTGTCGTGCTCGGGTCCACCCGCAACGCCCTGCCTCGTCGTCGTCCACGCCGCCCGACGCAGACCGCCGGACCCGGGTGATCCTCGCAGTGCCGGGCGGCTGCGGCATCCGTCGTCGCCACGAGTTCACCGACGGATCACCCGATGTTCGTCCGGGCGCTACTCGGTCGCGTCCGCGCTGGGCTCGATGGTCGGCTCCGTGGTGGGTTCGGTGCTGGGCTCGGTGGTCGGATCCGTGGTGGGATCCGTCGTCCCGAGGTCGGTCCCGTCGAGCGACGTGAACACCTGCGTGACGAACGACTGGAACGCGTCCGCGTCGCCGAGCCCCCCGGTGTACGGCTGCCCGTCGACGAGCACGACCGGCGACGTCGTGACCGAACCGATGTCGAACGGCACCGAGGTGGCCGCGCGGTCGGTGACCTGCGCGGCCCAGTCGGTGTAGTCGTGCCCCTGGATGCAGTCGGCGACGTCGTCGCTGGTCACGCCCGCGTCCGCGACGAGGGCCGCGAGCGCGTCGTCGTCGAGCCCGTCGGCAGGCAGCGTGTCGACCGCCTGCTCGAGCGCCGAGTGCACGAGCAGCGCCTGGTCCGGGTCGAAGTTGGCCACGCACCCGAGCGCACCGGCGGCGCGCGCCGAGTAGTCGCCGGTCGCGGTGTACGTGGTGGCACCGCTGGTCGGGTCCGTCGTCGGGTCGGCCGTCGGGTCCGTCGTCGGGTCGCTCGTCGGGTCCGCGTCGGCAACGGGGGCAGGCTGCGCGACCTCCGCGCCGTCGAGCAGCGCGAGGGGGTGGACCTCGAGCGTCGCGCTGCCGTCGGCCAGCATGCCGGCGATGTCGGCCGACGACGCGGTCCAGAACGCCGCGCCCTGCGGGTCGCGGTAGTCCACGTACATGACGATCGGCAGCACGCCGTCGGCCGCGCTCGCGCCGGAGGGCACGGGCTCGTCGCCGGGCGCGAGCGCGTCGTTGTGCACCGCATAGGTCGAGGACTCGGTGCCGAGCAGCACGATGCCGTCCGACGCCATGTTCGCCGGCCCCGTCCCGGCCGCGCGCGCCCGTGACTGCACGCCGACGACGATCGCTCCCACCACCGCGACGCACCCCACGACGGCTCCGGCGCGCAGCCCGAACCGGCGCAGCCTGGCCCGGCGGACCCGGCGCGCCCGCTCGATCGCGGCCAGCTCCTTGTCGGAGGCCCGGCGCTGCTTGTAGGCGGTCTTGCTCCTGGCGGACTTGGCGTAGCTCATGGCCGGTCGTGCGCTCCTTCGTCGGCGGTGGCCTGCGCGGACACCGTGGCGCGGACCGCTGGGACGACGATGTGAGACGCCTGGGAAGTCGCTGGGACCGAGGTACCACGACCGAGCCGCCGGCGGGTCCTACGATCGGCGCGGCACCGGCACCGGTGCCGCGCTCACCCCGGACAGGAGCCCGATGGACACCCAGGAGTACCGCTCGCTCGTCGAGGGTCGGATGCGCACGTCGGGCTACGAGGTCCGGTCGTCGACGCCCACCGGCCTGCTGGGGTACCGCAAGGACTTCCGGATGTCGTGGATGGCGACGACCCTGCACCTGTTCGTGCATGTCGCGACGACGACCACGGTGACCGAGCCGGAGCTCGCGGCCTTCACCGCCCAGGCGCTGCAGCACGCCAAGGACACCAAGGGCGAGCTGCGTGGCCTCCAGTCGGGCGTCGCGGTGATCACCGCCGTCGTCGGAGAGGGGTCCGACGAGGGCGCCCGGGAGTACGCCCGGCACGAGATCGTCCGCGGCTACGCGGCGTTCGCCTGGCCCGTCGTGGTGGACCTCGGCGCGGCCGGCCGGATCGCGCACGAGGGCAGGGTGGCCCTGGGCGGCATCTACTCGTCGTGGATGCGCGCGCAGATCGACGCCGTCGTGCCGGAGCCCCGCACGCTCTGAGTGCCGCGCGGGTCCGTGCATCTGGGAAGATGGGCGACCATGAGCGACCTCCCCTCCCGCCCCGCGTCCCCGACGACCGCCTCCGCCGGCCGCCAGGTACCGGACAAGGTCTCGCTCGAAGGGCTGGAGGTCCGCTGGGACGCGGCATGGACCGCGCAGGACCTGTACGCGTTCGACCGCACCCGTACGCGCGAGCAGGTGTACTCGATCGACACCCCGCCGCCCACGGTGTCGGGCTCGCTGCACGTCGGGCACGTGTTCTCCTACACGCACACCGACGTCGTCGCGCGCTACCGCCGGATGACGGGCGCCGAGGTGTTCTACCCGATGGGCTGGGACGACAACGGCCTGCCCACCGAGCGCCGCGTGCAGAACTACTACGGCGTGCGCTGCGACCCGTCGCTGCCGTACGACCCGGACTTCACGCCGCCGCACGAGGGCACCGACGGCAAGGTGATCCGCGCCGCCGACCAGGTGCCGATCAGCCGGCGCAACTTCGTCGAGCTGTGCGAGCGGCTCACGGTCGAGGACGAGCGGCAGTTCGAGGCGCTGTGGCGCCACCTGGGCCTGTCGGTCGACTGGTCACGCACGTACCAGACGATCTCGGCCGAGGCCCGCGCCGTCGCGCAGCAGGCCTTCCTGCGCAACCTCGCGCGCGACGAGGCCTACCAGGCCGAGGCGCCGGGCCTGTGGGACGTGACGTTCCAGACCGCCGTCGCGCAGGCCGAGCTCGAGGCCCGCGACTACCCGGGAGCGTTCCACCGCGTCGCGTTCCACGGCGCCGACGGCCCGGTGTTCATCGAGACCACCCGTCCCGAGCTGCTGCCCGCGTGCGTCGCGCTCATCGCGCACCCCGACGACGAGCGCTACCAGCACCTGTTCGGCACCACCGTGACCACTCCCCTGTTCGACGTCGAGATCCCCGTGCTCGCGCACCCCGCGGCCGAGCCGGACAAGGGCGCCGGCATCGCGATGTGCTGCACGTTCGGCGACCTCACCGACGTGCAGTGGTGGCGCGAGCTGCAGCTGCCCACGCGTTCGGTGATGCAGCGCGACGGCCGCCTCCTGCGCGAGACGCCGGACTGGATCACCACGGAAGGCGGCCGCGCGCGCTACGACGAGCTCGCGGGCAAGACGACGTTCTCGGCCCGCGAGGCCGTCGTCGCGGGGCTGCGCGAGACGGGTGACCTCGACGGCGAGCCCACCGCGACGCAGCGCAAGGCGAACTTCTACGAGAAGGGCGACAAGCCGCTCGAGATCGTCACGAGCCGGCAGTGGTACCTGCGCAACGGCGGTCGCGACGAGGACCTGCGCGCCGCCCTGCTCGCCCGCGGCGCCGAGCTCGACTTCCACCCCGAGTTCATGGCGGTGCGCTACGAGAACTGGGTCGGCGGCCTCAACGGCGACTGGCTGATCAGCCGGCAGCGGTTCTTCGGCGTGCCGTTCCCCGTCTGGTACGCGCTCGACGCCGACGGCGAGCCCGACCACGCCCGCCCGCTGGTGCCCACCGAGGACCAGCTCCCCGTCGACCCCTCGTCGGACGTGCCCGCGGGCTACACCGCCGACCAGCGCGGTGTGCCGGGCGGCTTCGTCGGGGACCCGGACATCATGGACACGTGGGCGACCTCGTCGCTCACGCCGCAGATCGCGGGCGGCTGGCGCACCGACCCCGACCTGTTCGCGCGGGTCTTCCCCATGGATCTTCGGCCCCAGGGTCAGGACATCATCCGAACGTGGCTGTTCTCGACGGTGGTGCGCGCGCACCTGGAGCACGGCTCGCTGCCGTGGTCCGACGCCGCGATCAGCGGCTGGATCCTCGACCCGGACCGCAAGAAGATGAGCAAGTCCAAGGGCAACGTCGTCACGCCGATGGGGCTGCTCGAGGAGCACGGTTCGGACGCGGTGCGGTACTGGGCGGCCTCGGCGCGGCTCGGCACGGACGCGGCGTTCGAGGTCGGGCAGATGAAGATCGGCCGCCGGCTCGCGATCAAGGTGCTCAACGCGTCCAAGTTCGCGCTCTCGTTCGGCTCGCCCGACGAGCCGCGGCCGCTCGACCCGGCGCTCGTCACGGTGCCGTTGGACCGCGCCATGCTCGCGGGCCTCGCGGTCGTCGTCGAACGTGCGACCGAGGCGTACGAGGCGTACGACCACACGCGCGCGCTCGAGCTGACCGAGACGTTCTTCTGGACGTTCTGCGACGACTACCTCGAGCTGGTCAAGGACCGCGCCTACGGTGCCGGCGCCGAGACCCACGACGTCTCGGCGGAGACGACGTCGGCGCGCGCGGCCCTCACGCTCGCGCTCGACTCGCTGCTGCGGCTGCTCGCGCCCGTGCTGCCGTTCGCGACCGAGGAGGTCTGGTCGTGGTGGCGCGAGGGCTCGGTGCACCGCGCGTCGTGGCCGACGTCCGAGCCGCTGCGCGCCGCCGCGGGCGACGTGCCGTTCGCGGTCGTCGGTGCGGCCGGCGGGGCGCTCGCCGCACTGCGCAAGGTCAAGTCCGAGGCGAAGGTCTCGATGCGCACCGAGATCCTCGAGGTGACACTCGAGGTGCCGGCCGCCCAGGCGGCGGGCGTGCAGCTCGCGCTCGACGACGTGCGCGCCGCCGGCCGCGCGACGGGCGCCCTCACGCTGGTGGACGTGGACGGCGACGTCGTGACCGCACGCGACGCCGTGCTCGGCGACCCGGTCACGCGCGGCTGACCTGCACTCTCGGGCGTACGGTGGCGAGATGACCCTCGCACCGACCTTGCGCCTCGCCGACGGCCTCGACCTGCCCGCGATCGGGTACGGCACGTACCCCGCACGCGGCCAGGCCGCCCGCGACGCGGTTGCCGACGCGCTCGACGCCGGCTACCGCCTGATCGACACCGCGTACAACTACGAGAACGAGGGCGGCGTGGGCGCGGGCGTGCGCGCGTCGGGTCTGCTGCGCGACGACGTCGTGCTGCAGTCCAAGCTCTCCGGGCGCTACCACCGTCACGACGCCGCGGTCACCGCGGTGCACGAGTCGCTGCTGCGCGCCGGCCTGGAGTACTGGGACCTCTACCTCATCCACTGGCCGAACCCGGTCCAGGGGCACTACATCGAGGCGTTCGCGACCCTGCTGGAGCTGCGCGACGCCGGCCTGATCCGCTCGGTCGGCGTCTCGAACTTCCTGCCCGAGCACCTCGACGCGCTGCGCGGGGCGACCGGCGAGCTGCCGACCGTGAACCAGGTGGAGCTGCACCCGCGCTGGTCGCAGGGCCCGCAGCGCACGGCCGACGCAGCGCGCGGCGTGATCACCCAGGCCTGGAGCCCGCTGGGTCGCGGCAGCTCGGTGCTCGCCGACCCGGTGGTCACCGAGATCGCGGCGGCGCACGACGTCTCGCCCGGCCAGGTCGTGCTGCGCTGGCAGGTGCAGCTCGGCGTCGTGCCGCTGCCGCACTCGTCGTCCGCGGACCGGCGGCGCGAGAACCTCGACGTGTTCGGCTTCGCGCTGTTCGACGACGAGGTCGCCGCGATCGACGCGCTGACCCGGCCGGACGGCCGCATCCAGGGTCAGGACCCCGCCGTCTACGAGGAGCTCTGACGTGCCCGAGTCGCCCGCCGACGAACCGGCGAACATCCCCGGCCTGCTCGCCCGGCGACTGGCCCGGGACCCGGACGGGACGCTGATCGAGCGGGCCGGCGCCGACGGCGCGTGGACGCCGGTGAGCGTGCACGCGTTCGTCGGGCAGGTGACAGCCGTCGCGAAGGGGCTGGTCGCGCGCGGGATCACGCCCGGCGACCGGGTCGCGATCATGTCCCGCACCCGCTACGAGTGGACCCTGCTCGACTTCGCGGTCTGGGCGGCCGGCGCCGTCGGCGTGCCGGTGTACGAGACGTCGTCGGCCGAGCAGGCGCGCTGGATCTGCGCCGACGCGGGCGTGCGGCTCGCGCTCGTCGAGACCCCCGCGCACGCAGCCGTCCTCGCGACCGTGCGCGACGACCTGCCGGGCCTGGTCGACGTGCTGGTGATCGACGAGGGCGCGGTCGAGGCGCTCGTCACGGACGGCGCCGGCGTGCCCGACGCGGAGATCGCGCGCCGCAGCGCGCTCGCCGGGCGCGACGACCTCGCCACGGTGATCTACACCTCGGGCACGACGGGCCGCCCCAAGGGCGTCGAGCTCACGCACGGCAACTTCGTCTCGCTCACGCTGCTGGGCGTGCAGGGCCTCGGCGAGGTCTGCGCGCAGCCGCACTCCCGCACGCTGCTGTTCATGCCGCTCGCGCACGTGTTCGCGCGCTTCATCCAGGTGCTGTGCGTGCCCTCGGGCGCCGTGCTGGGCCACACGCCCGACACGCGCAACCTCCTGCCGGACCTCGCGGCGTTCCAGCCGACGTTCGTGCTCGCGGTGCCGCGCGTGTTCGAGAAGGTCTACAACTCCGCGGAGCAGAAGGCGGGCGGCGGCACCCGGCTGCGCGTGTTCCGTTGGGCCGCCAGGGTCGCGATCGCCTACTCGCGCGCGCTGGACACGCCCGCCGGGCCGTCGGCGTCCGTGCGCGCGCAGCACGCGCTCGCTGGTCGGCTCGTGCACGCGCGGCTGCGTCAGGCGCTCGGCGACCGGGCCGAGTTCGCGATCTCGGGCGGTGCGCCGCTCGGCGAACGGCTCGGGCACTTCTACCGCGGCATCGGGGTGCGCGTCCTGGAGGGCTACGGGCTCACCGAGACCACGGCGCCCACCGCGGTCAACCGTCCCGAGCGCACCAAGGTCGGCTCGGTGGGCCCCGCGTTCCCCGGCACCGAGCTGCGCGTCGACGACGCCGGCGAGATCTGGGTGTCCGGCCCGCACGTGTTCCGCGGGTACCGGCACGACGAGGAGGCGACCCGGGCCGCGCTCGTCGACGGCTGGTTCCGCACCGGCGACATCGGCCACCTCGACGAGGACGGCTACCTGTTCATCACCGGCCGTTCCAAGGAGCTCGTCGTCACCGCCGGCGGCAAGAACGTCGCACCCGCGGTGCTCGAGGACCGCCTGCGCGGACACCCGCTCGTGAGCCAGGTCGTCGTCGTGGGCGACGGGCGACCGTTCATCGGCGCACTCGTGACGCTCGACGAGGAGATGCTCCCGGGCTGGCTCGCCAACCACGGCCTGCCCGAGCTCACGGTGGACGACGCCCGCACCAACCCGGTCGTCCTCGACGCGCTGGACCGTGCGGTCGCGCGTGCCAACGAGGTCGTGTCCCGCGCCGAGTCGATCCGCAAGATCACCGTGCTGCCCGGCGACCTCACCGAGGCGAACGGCTACCTGACACCGAGCCTCAAGGTGAAGCGCGCCGCGGTGCTCCAGGACTTCGCAGCCGAGATCGACGAGCTGTACGTCGACACGCGCTGACCGTCAGGGGATCGAGCGGACCCGTCGCACGTCCGCCGACTGCGAGAGCAACGACTCGCTGGGCGTCGAGCCGTCGGACCAGCGCAGCACCGCGCCGATGCCGTCCGCGAGCTCGACCCGGCCGTCGGGCGCGAGCGTGACGCCGGCGTCCTGACCGAGCGCGGCGCGCACGAGCGCGACCCCGGCCGGCAGCCGCCGGGCGTCGTCGCGCGAGACCCCGAGCGTGTCGAGCTCGGCGACCGCCGTCGCGATCTGCAGCGGCTCCGGGCCCACCCACAGCTCGCGGTCGCCGAACCGCTCGGCCGCCGCGCCGTCGGCCAGCACCAGTTCGTCGACCTGACCACGGCGGAGCACCTCGACGACGTCCTCGAACGACGTCACTGCACCCTCGCCGCGGCCGAGCGAACCGGCGAAGCGGTCGAGCACGGCCGCGCGACGCCGCTCGCGGAACTCGTCGACCGCCTCGGCCACGCGGGCACCGAACGCGCGGTGCACGCCCTCGCCGCGCACGCCGCCCGCGACCTCGACGACGAGCTCGGAGCAGCGCTGGCCGAGCTGGTCGCGCACCAGCGCGACCGCCCGGACGTCACCGGTGAGCACGACGAGCTCCGGATCGAGCTCCGCGGCCCGCCGGTCCAGCACGAGCGCGACGGCTTCCGCGTTGCGGTGCCAGGAGTCCTCCGCGCGCGTCTGGCCGCGCCGGGACAGTCCGTCGCGGGTCTTGTGCAGCTCGTCGTGCCCGCCCTCGACGCTCTCCGCGGCGCCGTCCGACCAGTGCAGGTCCGCCCCCGCGCGGTCGATCTCGACCACGAGCGAGCGGACGGCCTCCGCCGCGGCCCGCACGGCCGGCAGGAGCATCGGCACGGGCCCGTGCGCGACCGTGTCCTGCGCGGGCGCGACCGACAGCTCCCGGTCCACGACCACGCCGTTCGCGTCCGCGATGATGACGCGGCCACAGGCTTCGCGCCGCCTCGTCGGGACCGCGAGCAGTTCGCCGATCTCGTCGAGGACGCCCGCCGGAGCGCCCTCGCGCTCGAGCCGACGACGCGCGGCACGCCATCGTTCGGCGGCCTCCGTCTCGCCCGCCGACTCGGCGCGCGTGACGTCGAGGTAGACGGTGGTGAACGGGGCCGGACGGCCCAGGAGCGGCTTGAGCCAGTGCAGGTCCATGCGGTGGTCCTCCCGTGCGCGGCTGACCCTCCCTAACCAACCGCACCCCGGCCGACGCCGCCACCCCACCGGCGACTCTCGGACGTCTGCGTCCGGCTCAGGGCCCGATCGGCATGGTCCGGCTCAGGGCCGAACGGCATGGTCCGGCTCAGGGCCGATCGGCGTGGTCCGGCTCAGGGCCGATCGGCGTGGTCCGGCTCAGGGCCGATCGGCGTGGTCCAGCGCGATGGCCTCGTGGTGCCGGATCACCTCGGCCACGATGAACGCGAGGAACTTCTCGGCGAAGACGGGGTCGAGGTCGGCCTGCCGGGCCAGCTCGCGCAGTCGCGCGACCTGCTCGGACTCGCGACCAGGGTCGGACGCCGGCAGCCCGCGGGCGGCCTTGAGCACGCCGACCTGCTGGGTGGCCTTGAACCGCTCGGCGAGCAGGTGGATGAGGGCGGCGTCGATGTTGTCGATGCTGTGCCGCAGGCGCGCCAGGTCCGGCGGGATGGCGTCGCCCTGCGCGACGGTCGTCGGATCGGCCACTGTCGCGGTCAGGCCGACTTCTCGCGCGGCGGGCGCTTGTCGCGCGGCGTGTCGCGCGGGATCAGCGTCGGGTTGACGTTCTCGAGGACGACCTCGCGGGTGATCAGCACGCGAGCCACGTCGTCGCGGCTCGGCACCTCGAACATCACCTGCTGGAGGACCTCCTCCATGATCGCGCGCAGACCGCGCGCGCCCGTGCCGCGCAGGAGCGCCTGGTCGGCGATCGCCGCGACCGCACCCTCGTCGAACTCGAGCTCGACGCCGTCGATCTGGAACATCCGCTGGTACTGCTTGACCAGCGCGTTGCGCGGTTCGGACAGGATCCGCACGAGCGCGCCCTGGTCGAGCCGGGCGACCGCGGCCACGACGGGCAGGCGGCCGATGAACTCGGGGATCAGGCCGTACTTCTGCAGATCCTCAGGGCGCACCTCGGAGAACAGGTCGCCCTCGTCGTGCGCCTCGACGAGCGCCGAGCCGAACCCGACGACGCGCTTGCGGGCACGCGCGGCGATGATGTCGTCGAGTCCCGAGAACGCGCCGGCCACGATGAACAGCACGTTCGTCGTGTCGATCTGGATGAACTCCTGGTGCGGGTGCTTGCGTCCGCCCTGCGGCGGGACCGAGGCCGTGGTGCCCTCGATGATCTTGAGCAGCGCCTGCTGCACACCCTCGCCGGAGACGTCACGCGTGATCGACGGGTTCTCGCTCTTGCGGGCGATCTTGTCGATCTCGTCGATGTAGATGATGCCCTGCTCGGCCTTCTTGACGTCGTAGTCGGCGGCCTGGATGAGCTTGAGCAGGATGTTCTCGACGTCCTCGCCGACGTAGCCTGCCTCCGTGAGCGCCGTGGCGTCCGCGATCGCGAACGGCACGTTCAGCATCCGGGCGAGCGTCTGTGCGAGGTACGTCTTGCCGGTGCCCGTGGGCCCGACGAGCAGGATGTTGGACTTCGCGATCTCGACGTGGTCCTCGGCCGAGCGCGGGCCGTCGCCGGCCTGGATCCGCTTGTAGTGGTTGTACACCGAGACGGACAGCGCCTTCTTGGCGGACTCCTGTCCGATGATGTACTGCTCGAGGAACTCGAAGATCTCCTTCGGCTTGGGCAGTTCGACCAGGCCGACCTCGCTCGCCTCGGCGAGCTCCTCCTCGATGATCTCGTTGCACAGCTCGATGCACTCGTCGCAGATGTACACGCCGGGGCCCGCGATGAGCTTCTTGACCTGCTTCTGGGACTTGCCGCAGAAGGAGCACTTCAGGAGGTCGGCACCGTCCCCGATCCGAGCCACTGCGTCCCCTTCCGTCGTGGGCATCCCTGCCGTCGAACCGCCGTCGAGCTGCCGTCGTCCCGCGCAGCCGGCCCCCGTCGGGAGCCGCGCACCGCGGTGACCCACCCATTGGACACTACGCCGCGCCCGATGTCAGGCGAACCCCCGACATCGGGCGCGGCGTGTCCCCCAACTGGTGGGGTGCGCGAGCTCAGGAGGGCTCGACGACCGTCGCCTTCACACCCTTGCGGGACGCGAGCACCTGGTCGACGATCCCGTACTCGAGCGCCTGGTGCGCCGTGAGGATCTTGTCGCGCTCGATGTCCGCGCGGATCTTGTCCACCGGGTTGCCCGTGTGGTGGGCCAGCGTCTCCTCGAGCCACTCGCGCATGCGGATGAGCTCGTTGGCGTGGATCTCGATGTCCGAGGCCTGCGCGTAGCCGCCGCCCTCCATGGCCGGCTGGTGGATCAGCACGCGCGCGTTCGGCAGCGCCAGGCGCTTCCCGGGCGAGCCCGCCGCGAGCAGCACGGCCGCCGCGGACGCGGCCTGGCCCAGGCACACCGTCTGGATGTGCGGCTTGATGTACTGCATCGTGTCGTAGATCGCCGTGAGCGCCGTGAACGAGCCGCCGGGCGAGTTGATGTACAGGATGATGTCGCGGTCGGGGTCGATGCCCTCCAGCACGAGCAGCTGCGCCATGACGTCGTCCGCCGACGCGTCGTCCACCTGGACACCGAGGAAGATGATGCGGTCCTCGAACAGCTTGGTGTACGGGTCCTGGCGCTTGATGCCGTAGGCGGTGCGCTCCTCGAACTGGGGCAGGACGTAGCGCCCGGCGGGCGACGCCGGCGCCATGCCGCCGGCGAGCGCGGCGGCTCGGGCGACGAACTGGGACTCGGTGCTCATCTCAGGTCTCCTCGGTGAAGCAGAAGGGGTGGCTGGTGGCACGCGGCGCTCAGGCCGTGCCGCCCTTGCCGGTGACCGAGCCGGCGGACTCAACGACGTGGTCGATGAAGCCGTACTCGAGTGCCTCCGGCGCCGTGAACCAGCGGTCACGGTCCGAGTCGTTGGTGATCTGCTCGACCGACTTACCGGTCTGCTCCGCGATGAGCTCGGCCAGCACCGTCTTCATGTGCAGGATGAGCTGTGCGTTGATCCGCACGTCGGTCGCCGTGCCGCCGATGCCGCCCGAGGGCTGGTGCATCATCACGCGGGCGTGCGGCGTCGCGTAGCGCTTGCCCTTGGCGCCCGACGAGAGCAGGAACTGCCCCATCGACGCCGCCATGCCCATCGCGATCGTCGCGACGTCCGGCTGGATGTACTGCATGGTGTCGTAGATCGCCATGCCCGCGGTGATCGAGCCACCCGGCGAGTTGATGTACAGCCAGATGTCCTTCTCCGGGTCCTCCGCGGCGAGGAGCATCATCTGCGCGCAGATCGCGTTCGCGTTCTCGTCGCGCACCTCGGAACCGAGCCAGATGATGCGCTCACGCAGCAGTCGGTTGTAGATGTGGTCGTTGAGGCCGAGGCCCGGGGTCTCTGCCCGAGCCACTGCCGGCACCTGCTGGTTCACGAAGGCTCCTTCGTCTGACGGTCCTGCTTTGCTGTGACCCTAACGCGACGCCGTGGCCCGTCAGGGCCCTCCGCGGCCCCGTTTCGCTGTGGGCGCAGCACGGCCGGGTACGACGAAGGCCCCGTCACCGGCAGCCGGTGCGAGGCCCTCGTCGGGAAGCTGGTTCGATCAGTTCTCGGCGACCGCGGCGTCCGCGACGGCCGCCGCCTGGGCGGCCACGTCGTCCTGCTCGTCGGCCGCGTCGTCCTCGTCGGAACCGATGAAGTCCGACAGGTCCACGGCTCCGCCGTCACCGTCCGTGATCGTCACGTGACGCAGCGCGACCGCGAGCGACTTGGAGCGCGCGACCTCGGCGACCATCGCGGGGATCTGACCGCCCTCGTCGATCGTCTTGATGAACGTGTTGGGGTCCATGCCGTACTGCCGCGACGCGCTGACCAGGTACTCGACGAGCTCGGCCTGGCTGACCTTGACCTCGAGCGTCTCGGCGAGCGTGTCGAGCAGGATCTGGTTGCGCAGCGCGGTCTGGGCCTGCTCGGTGACCTCGGCGCGGTGCTCGTCGTCGGCCAGGCGGTTCTCCGACTCGAGGTGACGGTGCACCTCGGCCTCCACGACGCCGGCCGGGATCGGGATCTCGGTGGCCTCGACGAGCTTCTCGACGAGCAGGTCGCGCGCCTGAACGGCCTGGTTCGACGCGTTGGTGCGTGCCGCCTGCTCGCGCAGGTCCGCCGTGAGCTCGTCGAGCGTGTCGAACTCGGAGGCGAGCTGCGCGAAGTCGTCGTCCGCGTCGGGGAGCTGACGCTCCTTGACGCTCACCGCGGTCACGGTGACCTGCGCCTTCTCGCCCTCGTGCTCGCCGCCGGCGAGCACGGTCTCGAACGTCGTGGTCTCGCCCGCCGACAGGCCCGTGAGCGCCTCGTCGAGGCCCTCGAGCATGTTGCCCGAACCGATCTGGTAGCTCACGCCGGAGACCTGGTCGACCTGCTCGTCACCGATCGACGCCACGAGGTCGACCACGACGAAGTTGCCCTCGACCGCCGGCGAGTCGACGCCGACCAGCGTGCCGAACCGCTCGCGCAGCGCGTCCAGGCGCTCCGTGACGTCCTCGTCGGAGACCTCGATGCCGTCGACCGTCAGCGCGATCGCGTCGAGCTCGGGCAGCGTCAGCTCGGGCCGGACCTCGACCTGCGCCTCGAAGACCAGCTCGCCGCTCTCGTCGCCCGCGACGAGGCCGGGGACCTTGGTGACCTCGACCTCGGGCTGACCCATGGGGCGCAGCTTGTTCTCGCGCACGGCCTGCGCGTAGAACCCGCCCAGGCCCTCGTTGACCGCGTGCTCGATGACCGCGGGCCGCCCGACGCGCTGGTCGATGATGCGCGGCGGCACCTTGCCCTTGCGGAAGCCCGGCACCGTCACCTGCTCGGCGATGTGCTGGTAGGCGTGCTCGATGCTCGGCCGCAGCTCGTCGTAGGTCACCTCGATGGTCAGCTTGACCTTCGTGGGCTCCAGGGTCTCGACGGCGCTCTTCACTTCGATGCTCTCCAACGGATAGGGGCCCGGCGCCGGCGACTCCGGTGCCTGGGACAGGTGAGGGCGCGCGCAGCCAGAAGGCGCGCACGCGCGACCCTCGATGCTACGCCACCGAGGGGATACGTCGCCAAAGCCGCTGACCCGGCCGGTCGGGCGCTCCGGTCCTACGGCGCGGTCCCGACGACGACGCGCGCGGTCGCCGCGACGTCGAACGGGCCCGGCCCGAACAGCTCCGCCGCCCGCGCGCGCACCGCCACGCGCAGCTCGTCGTCGAGCCCGGCGTAGTAGTCCCCCGCGGGACCGACCGAGAGCTCGAACGGGTCCCACCACTGCTCGAACGAGTCGAACCCGAGCGTGACGGTCACGTCCGAGGTGCGCAGCCCGCGCAGACCGCCCTCCTCGCAGAGCGCCTCGAGCCGGCTCTCGATCGCCGCCATCAGGATCCCCTCACCCACCGCCTCGGGCTGCGGCACCACGTCCCGCACCGCCCGCCAGAACATGGACGCCGCTCCCCTGTCGTGCACGTGGTCCCACACGGTCACGACGACAGAGGCACCCGGTCGCGCAACCCGCCGCATCTGACCGATCCCCGCGGCCGGGTCCGCCATGAACGGCACGACGAGGTTCGCGACGACGAGGTCGAACGCGTCGTCGTCGTACGGCAGGCTCTCCGCCGCCCCGAGCCGCACGTCCACGCCCGGCAGCCGCTCGCGGACCGCTTCGACGAACGGCACCGTCGGGTCGATCGCGTGCACGGCGTGGATGCCGAGCACCTCGACGAGCCGCTCGGTGACGGCCCCCGAACCACACCCGACGTCGAGCGCCTGCTGGCCGGGCCGCGCGCCCACGATCTCGACGAGTCGGCGCGCCAAGGGCCGGGAGAACCGGCCCATGAACCGGTCGTAAGCGTCCGCGCCCACATCGAAGCCCACCCTGCGACGGTAGGCCCGTCAGCGCGGGCCGTCACGTGCGGTGTCAGATGCGCCGCGCCCACCCGGTACCCTGGTGCGCGGTCCGGCCGGCGTGCGCGCCCCGGACCAGCGCGGACGTAGCTCAATGGTAGAGCCCCAGTCTTCCAAACTGGCTACGCGGGTTCGATTCCCGTCGTCCGCTCCCAGGGTGGTTCAGTACTTGAGCCCGATGCAGTCCCGGAACCCGTTGTTCGAGGCCCGTACGCACCGTCGTTCGCTGGTGCAGGCACCAGAACAGGAGTGTCCGACAGCTCCCATGACGCGCCTCTGGGGCCTTGACCCCTGATGGTGGACACGCGGGTGGTCTCACGCGGCGAGCGTCAGCGTAGGCGCGTGGTGGGCGTTCTCGCAGTCGATGGGGCTTCGGCGGCCGCAGGTGGAGTGGCGGAGGTTGTGGCGGGTGGACCTCGCGGCGGGCGGTGGCCGGGTCGAGCCAGCCCTGTGGTACCTATGGCGTACCCAGCGCGAGGAGGCGACGTGGCCGTCCGCACAGAGAGCGGGCCGCCTGTGACGGTCCGGGATCTCGTCCTTCAGGTGACGAAGGACGAGCTCGACGGGATCAAGCGTGCGGCCGAGACCGCGCCCGGACGTCGTCGCGAGCTGAAGTCGCTCGACGAGCGCGGCGCAGGGCAGCAGTTGGTGCGTCAGCAGTACTCGGGCCGGTACCCGTTCGAGCTGATGCAGAACGCGGCGGACGCGTCCGCTGAGGCCGGCCGACCGGGCAGGGTCCGGTTTCACCTGTCGGGGTCTGCGCTACTGGTCGCTGACAACGGCACGGGGTTCGGACCAGAACAGATCGAGTCGATCTGTTCGCTGGCGCGCTCGTCGAAGAACCCGGCGAAGTCCATCGGGTACAAGGGGCTCGGATTCAAGTCCGTCGGTGATCACCGACCGCCCTCAGGTCATCACGTCCGAGGTGGGGTTCGAGTTCGACGACGAGCGTGTCCTGCAGGAGGTGACCCGAATGCTCGGGGATCTGCCTACAGGCCAGCGGCTGCCGACATACACGTTCCCGTTCACGCTGTCGGACGCCGCCCTCGGGCCGGACCGCGGCATCGTGGACGAGCTCCTGGCGTCCGGATACAGCACCGTGATGCGGCTTCCACTTCGGGCCGGGGTAGACCGCGCCGAGGTGGAGCAGCACCTGCAGGACAACCTTGCTCCGCAACTGATGCTGTTCCTGCGCTCGCTCGAGGAGCTCCATCTGTCGGGGACCGCGAACGACTTCGTCGCTTTCGTGACCAGGGAGACCAAACAGGACGGCGTCGAGCAGGTGTTGCTCGAAGCGGACGGCACGTCGACCGAGTGGCTGGTGTACACCCGGCAGCTTCCGGTCGAACGCGACCTGGTCGACCCGATGGGTGAGGGCTGGAAGCAGGTCCATGCGGTAGGTACCGCGGTGGCCGTTCCGCTCGGTGCGGATGAGACCGTGCACACGGAGCGGACCTACCCGCTGCACGTGTACTTCCCGACCGAGGAGGAGGGCGGGTTCGCCTTCATCGCGCACGCGGACTGGGCGCTGCACCTGGACCGGCGCCAGCTGTCGAACGCTCCCGAGGCCGTGCCGTACAACGACCTCCTGACGGCGGCTGTCGTCGAGCTCATCTGCGACGTGGTTGCCCCTGACCTCGCCATCCGCCTGGATGACCCGACTGCGACGGCGGCCGTGCTGACTCCACGTGGTACCTCGGCTGGGTTCGGAGCCCGCTTGCACAAGGCGCTGCTCGCAGCCCTCCCACGTGTGCCGTTCGTCCCGACGGTCGGCGGGCACGCGCTGCAGCCAGCCCAGGTCGATCTGCTGAACTCCGCGTGCCCGGACGTGCACGAGTTTCACGCTCTGGCGGACGTGCGCTCGCACCCCGCTCTGGTGCTGCCCGACATTGAGGCTGATGTACTCACCCGGGCGTTCATTCGCGAGCTCGGCACGCTGGGGCCGGGCGACCGGGCGCTGGACCTGACCGACACCCTCAGGATGCTGCGCCCACCGACGCCCGAGTCGGCGCCGGAGTTTTACGGGCACCTGGTCGCGTGGAGCGAGCACACGGGGCGTTCCGAGTTCATTCGGTCCTTGAAGGCCATCCCGTGCGTCTTGACGCAGTACGCGCAGGTCATGACCCCGGTCTCTCGGGTGTACTTTCCCCGCACCGACGACAACATCCCGGACGACCTGCCGCTGCCGATCGCGGTGATTCCGGACGACGCCGTGCTCCGGTCGCTGCTCAAGGACGCTGGGGTTAGCGAGTTCGACTGGCGAACCATCATCCCGGGGTACTTGGTGCCGCTGCTGACCGACCCGCAGCAGGACCCGGACGAGCGGGAGCGGGCACTGAACGCGCTGCGTGCGTACGTCCTGCGGGTCCAGCGAGCCGGTGACGCGTCGCTGCGGGAAGCCGTCGCGGCGGTCCTCGTCCCGGCTCGGGATGCGTCCGGCACCCAGCGTGCGCTGGTGCCCGCTGGGCAGGTGTACTTCGGGGCCGACTGGGACAGCTCCGGCCGCGCCGAGAAGATCTACGGCGCGTTCGGAGCCACCGAGTTCCTCGACGCACCCGTCCCAGCCGACGAGCAGGAGCTCACGCAGGAGCAGACGTTCTGGGAGTTCCTCAGCGTGGACCACAACCCCCGGGTCATGGAGGCCACGGCTGGAGGCCCGTACGCGTATTCGACGACGGCCCTGTGGGAGCACCCGCACCGCGACGCACCCGGGTGGGCGGCATGGCTCGCGCTGGATGAGGTGCAGGGTGCGCTGCCGTGCCCGCAGAACCATCCGCAGTCGCAGCGGCTGAGCGCGTCGTTCGCGCTGGACCGTTTCGACGAGCTCGTCGAGGCCGGCGACCCTGACCGGCTGCAGCACCTGTGGGACGCACTTGCCCAGGACTGGGGTCATCGGTACGAGCGTGCGACCACCGCAGTGTTCCGGTGCGTACACGGGTCGCACTCCGGAGAGCGCAACCGCCTGGTCCCTTCGCTGCTGTGGCACCAGCTGACGACCGGGCAGTGGGTTCCGGCACACCTCGGTGCGCAACGAGTCCAGGTAGCGCCAGGCAGCGCGTGGCGCGCAGCGAACCAGACCCCCAGGCATGTCAGCCGGCGGGTGCCGACGTTGCCGGATGCGATGGTGCACGGCCCAGGTTCGCGCCTGGTGAACGAGCTCGGGGTGATCGACGCAGCTCGACTGGACGCCGACGAGCTGTTCGACCTGCTTCGGGCGCTGGCCGCCGAAGGTGAGGCCGGTGAGCCTGAGGGTGAGCTGGTGAAGGCGGCGCAGTGGGCGGCACGCCAGCTCGACGAGGTTCTGCGCACTCGGCAGGTGCCCGCGCCGGACGACCCGCTCCCGCTGCTGTCAGTCAGGGACGGCCAGCGCCTGTTCGTGTCCGACCCGCTGGTGGTGCGTGACCGCTGCTGAAGGAGGCGTGGGGTGCGACCAGCGCAGTCCTCGCGGTCGACGACGACATCCGCGCCCTGCCGGCGGCGCTCGGACTGGTCACGCTGGACGACGTCGTCACGCCGCGGCCACTGGCGTACGGGACGCGAGAAGATCTCACCGCCCAGGTGCGGACGCAGATCGACGCGGCAGCGGCCTGGATGCTGGCGCTGCTGGCGAAGGGGCGCCCGTCAGCCGTGGACGACTTCGTGCGCCGGATCGCGCGCCTGAGCGTGATCGTGTGCAACGAGCTGGTCCTGGAATACGAGTACGACGGGCAGACGCAGCAGCTGGCGCAGGCCGTCGCGCACATCGCCACGAGCCGGGAGCCGTCCGAACGCCAGGGCGCGTTCGCGGCCCTGGTCGGGACCGCGTACCTGGAGGTCGACCGGGTCACGCAAGTGCCGTACTGGTACGAGTTCGGGCCGCAGCTGGCCGCGTTCATGGGCGTGGACGCGTACGGGGACCAGTTCGGGCACATCCTCGCGTCCGACGACCGAGCTCGTGAGCAGATCCTCGCGGCGAAGAAGGTCACACGCGACGACCTGGCGGCAGCTGCCGACCTGCTCGGCCGCGCCCACGAGCTGGACCTCGAGGACGTGCTGGAACCGCCGCTGCCCGCGCAGAGGCCATCTGGCGACCCGCAAGAGCCGGGGGGCGAGCCAGCAGCGCAAGGGGACGCCACACCAACGGCCGGCGACGCCCTACCTCCGGGCAAGGGTACGCCGGCGCCCGACGCTCCCGAGCTTGCGCCGCCGACCGGGGTCGATGCCCCTGCCGGCGGCAGCGGCACAGGTGGCGCAGCTCCTGGTGGGACGAGCAGGACGGCACCACCGGCTCTGCCGAAGCTCGAACTATCCGAGATCACGTTCGAGGTGGCGAACCCCGGCCAGGTGCCTTCCCCAAACCCCGGCGCCGGTGGCGGCAGCGGAGGGGGAGGCGGAGGTGGTGCGTGGACTGCGGACCTGGTCGGCCCGGACCGGCATCTGCTCGGACGGCAGGGTGAGCTCGCGGCGCTTGAGGTCGAACGCCAGAGGGTCGTGGCGATGGGGTACGACCCGTCGGTCGTGGTGCACCGCGCGGACCTTCAGCAGTTCGCCCCGTACGACATCGAGTCGGTCGACGAGAACGGTGTGCGGGTGTACATCGAAGTGAAGGCGACGAGCGGCGACGACCCGTCTGCGCCGTTCGACATCTCGCACGCGGAGCTGATGCAGGCGATTCGGCACGGCGACCGGTACCGCATCTACCGGGTGACGTCCGCTCGCTCCTCGTCACCGCACGTGACTGCGTACCTGGACCCGATCGCATTGGTCAGGTCCGGGAAGGCCACTCTGGACACAGCGAGCGCACGCATGCGTTTCGGGGCCGACGAGTAGAACCGTTGCGCCGGTTGGGCCGCACGCAAGCGCGCCAGCAGGTCGAACACCTACATGGACTCGGCCTCGAGCCGGACGACACCGAAGCTCAGCGCGGCACGTGGTCGAGTCCCTGGAAGTGGTGCAGCGCTTCCAGCGACTCGACCTGTGGCGGCGTGACACCCTTGGTGTGGTGCGTCAAGCAGGATGGTCACCGATCAGCGAGGTCAGACCGCTTTCCGAAACCTCGCTCCCCGCCATCGCCGCGATGTGCCCGACGTGCGGCGCACGGGTGCTGGCCGCGGCCCCCCGCCGGTCGCCTGCCATTCCGTGGAGCGGAGGTCGAGCAGTGCGTCCGCTCGGCGGTCGGCGGGTCGCGGCGCGATCACGCGCTACGAGGCGGCCGAAGCCTCGGCTGTCGTGGTGAAGTGGCGGATCTTCGCGAGCAGGACGTCGACCAGTCCGGACTCGAACACATCGTCCGGTCCACCGGGTGCGTCGTCGGTGAACGGCGGCGACCACAGAAGATCCACCTTCATGACGCCGTTGTACGTGAGGTTCTCGACGACGAGGTGCACGAAGTCGATCTGCTCGGCGGAGTACGTGGTGCCGGCGAGGAACTCGGCGAAGGCATCCTCGACCGCTGACCGTTCGAGCCCCACGAGCGACCGGATGAAGACTCCGAGCCCACCTTCGACGGCCTTGGCCGCGGCGATCTCGACGTCGGTGCCGACGCCGGACTCGAGGAGCATCCGTTCGAGCTCGTCAAGGTCGGTCGGCGTGAGCTGACGCCCACGGCGCACCTTCTGCAGAGCCGTGTGGTTCTCGTGGGCGCGCAGGTAGGCGCGCGCCTTCTCGCGGAACCGCTGCGGGTCGACGCCGACGTGCGGCCGGCCGAGGTCGATGATCTCGAACCGGCCGAGAGTGTCCTCGAAGTTGGTGTAGACGATCGCCTGCTTGGTGCGGGCCAACAGGCGCACCAACGACCTCACCCGTTGCCGGGCGAACTCCAGCATGGGGAGCGTGACATCGACCCACCACTCGTCCCCGGAGAGGTCGTCCAGCAGTGCCGCCTGGGCCTTGACCTGCGGGATGTTGGTCTGCTCGAGCAGACCTGAGGCGATCTCCTGGACCTGGCGACGCAACCGGTCGGTGGACAGGGTCGGGTCGAGCACGCCGAGCTGGAGCTTGAGCATGGTCAGGTCGAACCGCTTGGCCTTCTCGTCCTCGTCGACGACGGTCGTTGGCAGTCCCGCCAGGTGTCCGACGACGTCGCGCGCGGCCTGCTCGTCGATGCCGGCCCATGACTCGCGCTCGGAGAACCGCTCCACCCACGGCCGGTGCGGACGGACGACGAAGTTGTCCAGCGTCATCCCGGCGACCTTCTCGTGCAGGACAGCACGCAGGTCCTCGCCCAGCGCGGGCAGCGACGTCGTGCCGTCGTCGCCCGCGCCGACGACCGTGTCGCCGTCGGCCCTGGCGATGCCGAGGAGGAGCTCGACCTGGGCGGTGAAGATCTGCTGGGACACCGACTGCTGCACCGAGCCATCGTGGCCGGTGGGGTTCTGCCCGAAGTACTCGAGGTTCTGGCAGAAGTCGAAGACGTAGAACTCCTTCTTATCCTGACCGGGGCCGAACAGGTCCGGGCGCAGGCGGGTGCCGCGGCCGATCATCTGCCAGAACTTCGAGCTGGACCGCACGATCTTGAAGAAGACCAGGTTGGCGACGTCGGGCACGTCGATCCCCGTGTCGAGCATGTCGACGCTGATCGCGATGTGCGGTGCCCGCTCGCTCGTCGAGAATGCGTCGATGATGGACTGCGCGTACTCGGTGGAGTAGGTGATCACGCGCGCCCACTCCCCCTTGTGCTGCGGGTAGGCGAGGTCGAACCGCTCGGCGATGAATCGGGCGTGAGCGTCGTTCTTGGCGAAGACGATCGTCTTGGCGATCCGGTCGCCGCCAGCCACCCGGAGACCGTGCGTCATCAGGGTCTGCAGCACCTTGTCGACCGTGTCGGTGTTGAACAGCCACTTGTTGACCGCGTCAGGGTCCACCTCGTCGGGCGGTCCGTCCTCGCCCCACTCGAGGGCGTCCCACTCGTCCTTCTCCGCCTCGGACAGCTCGGCGTATCGGATGCCCTCGCGCTGGAACTTCAGCGGGACCGAGATCGGCGTCGGCGGTACGAGGTACTCGTCGGCGACGGCCTGGTCCAGGGGGTAGGCGTCGGTCGGCACGCCGTTCTCCAGGTGGAACAGCTCGTAGGTGTTGCGGTCGATCTCGTCCTTCGGGGTGGCGGTCAGCCCGACGAGCAGCGCGTCGAACCAGTCGAACAACGCGCGGTACTTCTGGTACACCGACCGGTGCGCTTCGTCGACGATGACCAGGTCGAAGTAGCCCGGACCGAACCTGCGCGCGCCCTCCGAGCGGGTGTCGATGAGGTTCATCATCGTCGGGTACGTGGAGACGAACACGCGCCCGTCGCCGTGCCGGTCGGTCACCAGGTTGACGGGTGACGACGAGGGCAGGTGCTCCTTGAAGGCGCCTGTCGCCTGGTTCACCAGGGCGACGCGGTCGGCGAGGAACAGCACCCGCCGCACCCAGCCGGCCTTCATGAGCTGGTCCACCAGGGCGACGACGGTGCGCGTCTTGCCTGAGCCGGTCGCCATGACCAGGAGCGCCTGGCGCTGGTTGTCCGTCTCGAAGGCCTTGTCGATCGCCCGGATGGCCCGCTGCTGGTAGTAGCGCCCCGCGACGGCCTCGTCGATCGGTGCGACGAGCAGGCTCTTGCGGTTCCCGCGGCGCCCGATCAGGTACTCGAGCTCGTCCTGGGTGCGGAATCCCGCGACACGGCGCGGCGGGTACCCGGCGCCAGCGTGGTCGTCCCACAGCCAGTGCTCGTGGCCGTTCGTGTAGTAGACGGCCGGGCGGCGGCCGTACCTCGCCTCGAGCGTGTCGGCGTAGAGCTTGGCCTGCTGCTGTCCTACCTGCGGGTCGCGCCGGGTGCGCTTGGCCTCGACGACGGCGAGCGGGAGCCCGTCCGCGCCCCACAGCACGTAGTCGACGAACCCGACGCCCTGCGCGTTGGGCATCCCCGCGACCTCGACCTCGACCGTGTACGACGCGGGCGCGCCGGCCGTGGGCACCTGGCCCTCGGCCAGCGCCCAGCCGGACTCCTCCAGGAGCGTGTCGATGAACAGGTCGCGAGTCGCGGCCTCGTCGTAGTCGTGGGTGTCCGGGACGGTCTCGTTCGCCGCCTTCGCCGCCGCGACCTGCGCGCGCAGCGCTGCCAGTTCGGCCTCCAGGCCCGCCGCCTTCTCGGCAGCGGCCGCGAGCTGCGTGTCCTTGTTCTCCAGATCGGCCGCGAGCGACTGGAGCTGCGCCTGCGTCTTGACCCTCGTGGCTCCGGGGTCGGGCAGCGCCGCGACGTCGAACTGCAGACTCGCCGGCACACTCCCCGGGTTCGACGTGTACGTGCGCGCATACCAGTACAGGACGTGGAAGAGCTGCTGGAGCGTCGTCACGGCGTCCTGCGCTGACGTCGGTCGCACCGCGTGCACTGCGGCGTTGCCCTTCTTGCGGACGATCTCCATCTTCGCCTGCACGTCGTTGCCGACGAGCCACCGCAGGGTGGGCTCGTGGATCATCGCCGCGAGATCGTCGCGGTAGGGCGCCTTGAGCGACGTGTCGTACTGGAACATCCAGGTCAGCGCGACCTCCAGTGCACGCCGGGCGTAGAAGCACGACGTGCGGGGGTCCACCTTGGCGAACTGCTCGGCCCGGGATGCCTCGACGAAGACCGCGCCGCACTCCTCCTGCAGAAAGGCGAAGTTGGTCACGTGTCCTCCCTGCTCACGGCCTCGGAGCTCGTCGCCCCGTCGGCGGACAGCCTCGCAGACGGACCGCATCTGAGTGCGACGACATCCCGGATCACGCGACGATGCCGAGGGCCTGCAGCATCTGCGGGACGCGCTGGGCGAGCGCGGTAAAGACGAGCCGGTCGTTGACCCTGTCGTAGTGATGGGCGATGAGGTTGTGCATCCGGGCGATGCGCACCCACTCGACGTCCGGATGCGCGCGCTTGAAGTCCTCCGGCAACTTCTCGACAACGGTTGCGGTCTGGATGAGGATCTGACGCCCGTTGTTGCGCAGCACCCGCCCCGCCGGCCCCTCGTCGAGGTACGCATCAAGGCCCTGCGCGACGGTGTAGGCGGCGTCATGTCCGAACTCGGCGAGATCGGCCAACCGCCAGGCGATCCGCTCGTCCTCGGCGGCGTGCTCCTCGTCGGTCACAGGGCGACCGCTTCGGCCCGGGCTCGCTCGACGACGGCACCGTCGGCCCGGGCGTCGACCAAGTCGACGTGCACCGTCAGGAGCTCCTCGAGCTCCGCCTCGAGGTCGAGCAGGTCGACGATGTCGTGCTTGTCGCTGAACGGGACCAGCAGGTCCACGTCCGACGACGGGCCGTCCTGGCCTCGCGCCACCGATCCGAAGACTCGGGGCTCCACGAGCCCGGACCGGAGGAAGACGTCACGCACCTGTGCGCGACGCGCCGCCAGAGCCGTCGACGGGCGCAGCTCCAGCGACGCGCCCAGGGCTTCGCGCGCCGCCTCCGACGGGGCACGGCGGCCGCGTTCGATCGCCGCGATGAGCGGCTGCTTGACACCCGACCGCTCGGCGAGTTCGCGCTGGGTCAGGCCGAGGATCTGCCGCCGAGCCCGCACGAACTGCCCGTATGGGGTCGTCACACGGTCACGATAACCTCGCGCGTTATCACGCGTCGACCTCCCGCTACTCGAAGAAGTCCTCGTCGATCTCGACCCGGTGGTACGTCTGCTTCACCTGGACACCCACGCCGTAACGGATCATCAACCGCGCCAGGCGGTCGCCGTCGATCAGGACGACCCGCGTCGCGACCGAGTCCGCGTACTGGCGGGCGCCCGAGCTGAACCGCGCCGTCGTGATGAACACGCCCTGGTTCGCCTGGTTGCCGTGCAGAGCGCCGACGAACGCCTGGATCTCCGGCCGCCCGATCGACGAGTCGAGCGCGTAGCGCTTCGCCTGCACGTAGATACGGGCGAGCCCCAGCGCGTCCTGGTCGATGATGCCGTCGATCCCGCCGTCGTTGGACAGTTGCGTGCGCGTCGCGGTCCCCTCGGTCCCGCCGTAGCCCATCTTCATCAGCAGGTCGAGCACGGCCTGCTCGAAGAACGCCGGGTCCTGCGCGTGCAGCCTCGACAGCAGTTCCGCAGCGACCTCGGCGTGAATGCGGGCGATGCCGGTCTCGATCTGTTCGACCGGGTCGAGCGGTGTCGCGTCCTCCTCGACCACGACGCCGCTATCGGGCGCCGCCGCCGCACCCTTCACGTAGGGCGAGACGTAGCCCGGGAGCCCTCGCAGGTCGCGCTCCGTCAGCCCGTCCGGGTGCTCGGACAACAGGCGACGACCAAGCTCGCCGATCCGGTACTGGCCGCGCGCGGGACGCTCGACCGCACCAGCCCGGAACAGGTACGACAGGGCCCACATCGCCCGGTTGCGGTACCTCGGCATCCCCGAGGGGATCCGCGTGGAACGCTCGTCGTCGGACAGGCCGAGCAGGTCGGCCGCCGCCTCGGTGACAGCGCGAGCCCGGTGCACCTGCCCGTCGGCCAACACCTGCAGCGACGGAATCATGTACTGCTCCCACGTCGGAGCAACCATTACAACTCCCCTCGAAACGCACGCGACTGGAGTGATGCGAACAACTCCTCGTCCCTGAGAAGCGCGTTCTCAACTGCTGCACGCTGCTTCAAGATGGCATCGACCTGTCGGGCGAACGCTCGCTGGACAGTGAGGGGAGGAACGGGAACTTCCAGTTGGGAGAACTTGCTCTTCGGGAGAAGGGGAAGCGTTGTGGATGCCCCGCGTGCCACGATTACCGGCCTCAGGGCACGCACCGCCTGAAATCCGTACTCGTCGACGACGTCATCGCCCCACTCGACGGCATTGATCTGTTGATTGAAGGCGGATCGCTCACGAGCGATCCCGGTCTTGCCGATCGTGGCCCCGATGCAGCACACGAGGGTCGATCCGGCGCGGACTGTGCGGCTGACCGCGGCGCCAGCCTCTGTGACCGATCGAGATGCCGGTCGACCCGAGTCGAGGTCCCCGGGCGTAACGAAGGGGATCGGGCCGCCGAACATAGCGGCTTGGGCCGTGGGGGGAGTCCTCCCCGTCGAAATGGCACCTAGGGAGGCGAGCGGCTTGACGGGAAATACCTCTCCGGTCTCACACGTAGTGTGGAAGGCCGACCGAATGAGGTCCTCCAGGCGAACGAGGACCTGGCGGCGCTTGGTGCGGATAGCGTCGGCCTGATCGAGGATCGCCGCAATCCGCCTCTGCTCCTCGATCGGCGGGAGCGGGATCTCGAAGGTTCCGAGCACCGTTGGGCTCAGTCGAGGAAGGTTCGCTCCGCTCGCTCGGGTCGCCGCGTACTCGACCATCGACGGCTGCCGCAAGAAATGGACCAGGTAGTCTCGGTCCAGGCGCAGGCCAGGCTTGATCGGCAGGATGTCGGTGCTCGATACGCCCTCGAAGTCAGGACGCGCGACCTTCCCCAGGTTCGGACGCAGCTTTCCAAAGAGCACGTGCTCCGGAGTGAACTGGAACTTCGTGCTCGCAAGCGCCGCAGCACCGACGGTGTCGTGACCGATGATCCGGCCACCGCGCTCGATGTGCTCGAGGCCGAGGTATCGCACGTCTGGGGCGAGGCTCGCTGGGTCCACGCCCGTCCGCTCGATTGCGACGACCTCACTGAGCGTGACCCTTGGAACCGTCGTCGTCATCCGAGCATCGCCTCCAGATTGGCGATGCCCTGGGTAATCTCGTCGTTGAGGGACTTGATGTCGCCGAGGATCTCGGTCGGAGTTCGGTGCTCGACCTCGTCGTGGACGATCTCCTTGTAGCGGTTGAGGGACAGGTCGTAGCCCTGCGCGGCGATCTCGGCCTTCGGCACGCAGAAGGACTGCTCGGTCCGTGCGCGCGAGCGCTCTGAGGCCGCGCGCTGGCGCCAGCGGTCGAGCACGTCGGGGAGGTTGTTCTTCGCATGGTTCGCCACGACGAACGGCTCGGTGGGCGCGACGCCGAGCTGACCGTCGTCGAGCAGTGGGTTGCGCTTGTCGTCGAGGGAGTAACCGTCGGCCTGGACGTCGTAGAACCAGACGTCGTCGGTGCCGCCGGAGTCGGTGCGGGTGAACACCAGGATCGCGGTCGAGACACCGGCGTACGGGCGGAACACGCCCGACGGCAGCTTGATGACGGCGTCGAGCTTCTGGTCCTCGACGAGCATCCTGCGCAGCGCCTTGTGCGCGGTCGACGAGCCGAACAGCACGCCGTCGGGCACGATCACGGCGGCACGCCCGCCCGGCTGGAGCAGCCGCAGAAACTGCGCGAGGAACAGCAGCTCGGTCTTCTTCGTCTTGACGACCTTGAGCAGGTCCTTGCTCACGGCCTCGTAGTCCAGCGACCCGGCGAACGGCGGGTTGGCCAGGATCAGGGAGTACTTGCCCTCGTCGCCGGCGGCGGACTCCGAGAGCGAGTCCCGGTAGCGGATGTCCGGGGTCTCGACGCCGTGCATGAGCATGTTCATCGAGCCGATGCGCAGCATGATGCGGTCGAAGTCGTACCCGTGGAACATCGACGAGTGGTAATGGCTGCGCTGAACGGCGTCGGTCAGCACGCTCGGGTGCTCCTCGCGCACGTAGCGCGCGGCGGACATCAGGAAGCCCGCGGTGCCGCACGCCGGGTCGCAGATCTCGTCCTTCGGCGTCGGCGCCATGAGCCGCACCATCAGCTCGATGATGTGCCGCGGGGTGCGGAACTGGCCGTTCTGGCCGGACGTCGCGAGCTTGCCGAGCATGTACTCGTACAGGTCGCCGTTGGTGTCGCGGCGGTGCATCGGGATGTCGTTCAGCAGATCGACGACCTTGGCGAGCAAGCCCGGCGTCGGGATGGTCAGACGTGCGCCCTCCATGTGGGCGGCATACGTCGAGCCGTCGCCGCCCAGCGTGCGCAGGAACGGGAAGACGTGCTTGTCCACCAGGTCGAACGCCGTCTGCGGCGCCTCGTCCTTGAAGTGCGACCAGCGCAGGTGCGCGTAGGGCACGCCCGTCGGAGCCTCCCCCGCGGGGAAGAACCGCTGCGCGAGCGGGGTGCGGAGGTGGTTGGCCTTGTTCTCCTCGGCGGTCTGCAGGTCGTCGAGCCGGCGGATGAACAGCAGGTAGGTGATCTGCTCGATCACCTCGAGCGGGTTGGAGATACCGCCGGACCAGAAGGCGTCCCAGACGCGGTCGACCTTGGCCTTCAGCTCACCCGTGATCACGGTGGCGAGCCTAGGTCACGCAGCCCCGCGTCGATGCCCGAGCATCCGGTTCGGCGGCGGGGGCTCGGGACTAAGGGCTGGTTCCGGCCGGCGCGGGGCGTGGCTAGGTTGCTGGCGATGGCTACCCGTACCGAACGTCTCGAGCTGCGTCCGTTCGCGCCGGACGACGGCGCGGGGATCTTCGGCTACCTCGCCGATCCGGAGGCGGTGCGCTTCGAGCCGTACGGGGTGCCGACGCGCGAGGAGTGCGACGCGCTGGCCGCCGACCGCGCCCACGACGAGCGCTTCGTCGCGGTGTGCCTGCGGGACGGGACACTGATCGGCAACCTGTACCGGTCCGTCGAGGGTCCGCCCACGTGGCGGACGTGGGAGATCGGGTACGTGTTCGGTCCCCGGTTCTGGGGCCACGGGTACGCGACCGAGGCCGCGGCCCGGCTGGTGCGCGACCTGTTCGAGGTCGAGGGCGCGCACCGGGTCGTCGCGGCCTGCGACGTGCGCAACGAGCGGTCCTGGCGCCTGCTCGAGCGGCTCGGGATGCGGCGTGAGGCGCACATGCTCCAGGCGGCCACCTTCGCCGACGACGAACACGGCCGGCCCGTCTGGCACGACTCCTACCACTACGCGATCCTCGAAGCCCGCGACGACGCTCCGACCACCACTTCTCCGACCCACCACTTCTCCGACGTGATCGACCGGGTCGAGCACGAGCACGAGCGGGTGACGGTCACGCGCAACGGCCGGCCGCGGTGATCGTCAGCCGCGTCGGCCGGCCCGCCGCAGGGGGCGACGGGTCGGCCGACGAGCCTCAGGACACGGATCGGATCGTCACGCTCCCGGTCGCCGCCAGGCAGCCGCCCGTGACGGTGCCGGTCAGGTCGACGCCGCCGTTGAGCTGGATCCGGCCCGGCGCGACCAGCGAGGTCACCACGGGCCCGACCGTCGTCAGGCCGTTCGGCACGGCGACTCCCCCACCGGTGCAGGCGCCGGCGGCGCCGGGCACCACCACCGTGAAGGCGTGCGGGGCGCCGTCGGCCGAGCGCACCGTGAGCCCGTTGACGAACGCGGCGTCGTCGGCGATGACGACCAGGTCACCCGACAGCGCGACCGTCATCTGCTGGAGCGTGACGCGGGAGCAGCCGGAACCGGCGGCGCGCGCGTCCACGACCGTCGCCTCGGCGACCGCCACGGTCGCACCGTTGACGCTCGACGACCACGGCGCCATCGTGCAGCCCGGCGCCGCCGAGAGGCCGGCGGACCAGGACGGCGCGCCGTTCGCGGCCGCGGTCCGGTTCAGCCACTCGCGCCACGTGAGCGCCTGGCCCGTCCACGCGGCCGGGTCGCCCGGCACGGCGGCAGGCCGCTGCACGACGGGGGCCGTCCCCGGCGCCACCGTGACGCCGCCGAGCGCACCGGAGGCGACGAGCGCGGCCACGGTGCGGGCGTCGATCGACACGAACGCACCGACGGTGGCGGTCCCGCGGATCCGGGCCGACGACTGGAACCGCAGCGTGCCCGGGGTGGTGACGTCGCCCCCGATCCGCGCGGCGGCGGTCAGCTCGACGGCACCACCGGCGACCACGTCGCCGAGCACCGTGCAGCGGTTGGTCAGCGTCACGGAACCGGACGCCACGAGGTCGCCCTCGACGACGGCGTCGGAGTTGCACCGCACGTCGCCCTGCACCACGACGTCCGCGCCGGCTCCGCGCACGGCTACGGTGTTGGTCAGCTGCAGCGGCCCGTCGACGAACACGGTGGGTGCGGTCTGCTGCTCGGGGGTCTCGTAGCGCTGGTGCTCCTCGAGCGTCATCTCGTCGGACGCGTCGATGAACGTGGGCAGCTCGGCAAGCGAGCCCGCGTCCCCGACGAGCCCGCCGTCGAACACGAGCGATGCCCAGTCGTCGTGCCCGTGCAGGACGTCGATGCTCTTGTCGCCGGTGACGTCCCGCCGCAGTGACGTCGAGCTCGTGTCGTCGTCGCAGTCCCAGTCGATCGCGCCGTTCATCAGGCGGTTGCGCGACCCGCACCACTCGGCGCGCACCCAGGCCAGCGAGCTGCCGATCCCGGCGGTCTCGTCGAGATCGGCCTCGTCGAGGTCGGGCAGGGCCCAGTGGGAGTAGTCGACGTACGGCTCCTCCTTGCCGCGCACGTCGGACACCAGCCCCTTCGTCTGGTACGTGTAGTTCATGACGCTCTGGTAGTTCGGCTTGTACTGCGCCTCGTCGTCGCCGCCATGGTGCAGGCCGAGGTTGTGGCCGAGCTCGTGCATGAACGTCCCCGCCTGCGCGAGCTCGGTCTGCCCGCTGGCGCCCCACTCGCCGAGGCTGACGATGAAGTCGCTCGCCCCGATGCCGCGGGACATGCCGCTGGTGGTGTCGAGGTCCGTGGACAGCGAGTGCGCCCAGAGGTTGTAGTGGAAGACCGCGCGCCGTGCCGCCTTGAAGTGCCCCTTCTTGATCTCCTCGAACTGCGACCAGTCGTAGCTGCCGGTGCCGAGGTTGCGGGTCTCGACGAGCGGGCCGGCGGCACTGAGCGCACCCCAGGTCGCCTGGTCCCCGTACTGCAGGGGTGAGTTGGGGCCCAGGTCCACGTGCAGGTGCACCCCGGCGTCGTAGAACGCCTGCACGACGAGCGCGATCGCCGAGTCCTTGGGCCGGTGCGACTCGATGGTCTGCCCGAGCGAGTTGTACGTCACCATGTAGTCGGACTCGACGAACACGTCCGGCACCGCCGGGTCGGCGCCCATCGCGGGCAGGTCGACGAACGTGCCGTCGTCCGCCGTGTAGCCGTCCGTCTCCCAGTCGTCGAGCAGGCCGTCACGGTCGCTGTCGAGCTGCACACCGAAGAGGCAGAACGGGTCCGACGACCAGTAGAACCCGTCGATGAAGGCCGCGGAGTCGAGCACGGAGTCGCCGAGGTCCTGGATCGACAGGTACAGGTCGACCTCGTCGGCGCCGAGCCCGATCGGGGTGGTGGCGCGCATCTTGCCCGTCGAGCCGTCGTAGCTGGAGCCGGGATGGCGCGACATCCCGAACGCGGTGTTGATCGACAGCGGGTTGCCCGCCCAGTCCCGGGCGAAGTTCGAGGGTGCGACGACGGTGCGGCCGTCGGGCGCGATGGACAGCGCACCGTCGCCGATCTGCGCCGTGAAGACGTCGTTGTACTGGGAGCCGACGTACTCGGGGAACTCGTTGGACAGGAACGCCACGTCGAACGCGAGGCAGCGGGCACCCGTGGGAACCGTGAGCTCGAGGTGCAGCCGCGCCAGGTCGTTGCCCTGGTCGTTGTCCAGGCCGTCCAGCACCGAGCTCGCCGCACCGATGCTCGAGTTGCGCGGCAGGGCGTCGGCGGCCCGCCCGGTCGACATCACGAGGAAGGTGTCCCCGGAGCTGGGGAACCCGCCCCAGTCGCTGTCGAAGAAGGAGGCCGCGGCGAGGGTGGGAACCGGTCCCTCAGGGTCCGTCGGGTCGGTCGGTCCGGTCGGGATCGTGAGGTCGTCGGCGGTCACGATCGCGAACGCCTCGGGATCGGAACCCATCGTGCTCGCGTACTGGATCCCGGCGACGGGGACGTCCATCGCGGCGGCCAGGTCCTCGGCGGTCGACCCGGCGGCGAGCAGTCCGCGCGCCTGTGCTCCGAGCTGGGCGGAGGGCTGGGGGCTCGGCCGGTCCGGGAGGTCGGCGTCGTCGGCGCCTGCCGGCGCGGCGAGCGCTCCGAGGACGACTGTGGTGGTGGCGACGAGTGCGACGATCCTGGGCAGACGCACGAGGTTCTCCGATCGCGAGGGCAGGAACGGACGGGTGGGTCACTGACTTGCGGTGGGGTGGTGCGGACGAGCGGCCTCAGCCGCCGGGCTCGAGCGTGGCGCTCGACTCCGGAGTGATCTGCGAGACGCCGCAGCCGGTCTCGACCGTGACGGCATATCCGACGTCGTCGTGCGACGGCGCGTGGTCGTCGGACCACGTGAAGGTCGCCTCGCCGTCGGCACGGACGACGAACGTGCCCACCGGGGACCACGCGCCGTCGGCCTCGCGGCGCAGCACGGTGTACTGCGTGCCCGCGCTCGGTCCGTTCTGCGGGTCCGTCCAGGTGACCAGGACGGACCCCCCGGGCTGACGGACGGCCGACGTGGCCATCACGTCGGTGAGATCGAGCGCGCAGTGCTCCTCGAGCGACTGGCCACCGGTCGAGGCTCCCGAGGTGGCCGCGACCGGCGTCTCCCGGTCGGACCGCGACGGGGTCTGACCCGAGCAGGCACCGAGCAGCGCCACGAGCACGAGCACGCAGAGCGCGGTCGACCTGCGTCTCACTGCTCCCCCTGGCATCGGCGCGTGCTGTGCCGGTCACGCTAGCGAGCAAACAGCCCAGACCGGCGCCAAACGGGCGGCGTTCACCCGGACGGACGCACGCCTGGTCCGCGGCGCGATCACCCTCGAGAGCCGGGTGCTGCACGGGCCGGTCGTGTGACAGGCAGCGCAAGGCCGCTCCCCCTGAGGACACAGTCAGGGCGAGGGGGTGTGTCACATGACTGGTCGTCGGACCCTCGCCGCGCTCGGCGTCGCCGCGGTGCTCGTCGCGGTCGGCGGATGCTCCACCGAGCCCTCGGCGCCCGCCACCGAGCCTGCCACCGGAGCACCCGCGGCACCCGCCTGGGAGCAGGTCGCGCCGGGGCCGCTGACGCCGCGGGTCGACGCGTCCGTCGCGTGGCTGGGCGACCGGTTCCTCGTCGCGGGTGGCCGCGCGGAGCGACCCTGCCCGCCGAATGCCGATTGCGCCTTCGACCCGGATGCCGTCCTCACCGACGCCGCGACGTACGACCCGGTCACGCGCACGTGGGCGGCCGCCGCTCCGCTCCCGGTGCCCCTGTTCGGGGCGCAGACCGCGCTCGTCGACGGGGCGCTGTACCTGCTGGGCACGCCCGCGGAGCAGGGCGCCCCGGTGTTCCTCGCGTACGAGCCCGACGACGACGCGTGGCGGACCTTGCCGGCACCCGCGACCCCCGGCCGCCTGGCCACCGACAGTCACGTCCTCGTCGAGGCCGGTGGCTCGGACGAGCAGGGGCCGGCCGACGACGAGATCTTCGACCCGGCGACGTCGACGTGGTCGGCACTGCCGGACGACCCGATCGGGTCGAGCTTCGACCGGCAGATCAGCGTGGTGGCCGGGTCGCTGGTCCTGTCCGCGAAGGACCTCGTGGACAGCCCCGGCGGTGAGGACGGTCCCGCGTTCGTGCGGCTGGCGTCGTTCGACCTCGGGTCCGGCGCGTGGACGACCTTGCCGGACAGCGAGATCCTCGGCTGGGACCCGCTCGTCGCATCGGGGCGGATGGTCTGGCCGGACCCGGGCGGCGCGGACGGCGGGCAGGTCGACCCGTACGACCGGGAGTACCCCTACGGCGGGATCTACGACCCGGTGGACGGGACCTGGTACGGGCTGCCCGCGGAGCTGGAGCCCCGACCTGGCGTCACGTGGCCGCGGCTGTCGACCGGGTCGCTCGTCACGAGCGTCGGGCTCCTGCTGGACCCCGTGAGCATGGGCACCTGGGTGCTCCCGGACGCGCCGTGGGACGTCGGCGACGCCCCGACGTTCGGCGCGTCGCCGCAGTACCTCTTGACCTGGGGCGGCGACGCCGACCTCGAGCCGCTCGGGTGGGTCCTGCGGCTCGACGACGTGCACGGCGAGCTCGGAGCCGTCGGCGACTGAGCGCGGACCGCCACTCGTCCGTCGGGTCTCGAGCGGTCGGTGTCGGCGCGGAACTCGTCGTGCTCGGATGCTTGACCTCCGCCGGTGCTACGTATAACGTCGTCCACGCGAGCAAGTCATTCGTATAACTTGGAGCCTGGTCAATGTCGACTTCGCCAACGATGTGGGACGTCGCCCATGCGGCGGGTGTCTCACAGGCGACCGTCTCTCTCGTTCTACGCGGTCAGGGCGGCACGCGCGTCTCCGCACAGACGGCCCAGCGTGTCCGCGACACCGCCAAGGCGATCGGCTACCGCGGCAACGCCACGGCGAGGGCGCTCCGCGACGGCGTCGCCGAGATGGTCGGCTTCATCGGTGACCAGGTGGCGAGCGCCCCCTTCGCGGGCCGGATCGTCGAGGGCGCACAGGACCGGGCGTGGCAGGACGACCAGCTGCTGCTCGTCGCCAACACGGGCGGATCGGACGAGATCGAGCGGGCCGCAGTCGCGCAGATGCTCTCCCACCAGGTCCGGCGCGTCGTCTACGCGTCGATGTACAACCGCCCCGTCGACGTACCGGCCGAGCTGCGGGAGATCGAGATCGTGGTGCTGAACGCGATCGACCCGACGGGCGAGGTGTGGTCCGTGTCGCCGGACGAGGTCGCCGGTGGCCGCGACGCGGTCACGCACCTCGTCGAGCACGGTCACCGACGCATCGCGATGATCAACATCGAGACGCTGGAGTCGGGTCTGCCCGCCGCGCTGGGTCGGCACGAGGGCTATCGCCTCGCGCTCGCGGACGCGGGGATCGCGTACGACGAGAGCGTGGTCAGGTTCGGTGGCGGCGGTACCCCGCACGGGTACGCGCTCACGCACGAGCTGATGGCGCTGCCCGCCCCGCCGACGGCCATCTTCTGCGCCAACGACCGCACCGCCTGGGGCGCCTACCAGGCGCTCGCCGAGCTCGGCCTGCGCGTTCCTGAGGACGTCTCGGTGGTCGGGTTCGACAACCAGGACGTGCTCGCGCCGTTCATGCGGCCCGCACTCACGACGATGAACCTCCCGTTCCGCGAGATGGGCTGGACCGCCACCGACCTGCTCCTGACCGGCAACGCGACCCGCACGCCCGCGAACGCCGGCGCGCGCGCCGTCACGCTGCGCTGCGAGCTCGTCGTGCGGGAGTCCGTCGCCGAGCCGAGGAGCACCTCATGAGCGCCCCGATCATCGATCCGATCACCGCGCCCGCGGACGCCGGGTCGCCCGGCCGGCGCCCGGACGACGCTGCACCTGCGCGTTCGACCTCGCGTCTGCGCAGAGTCCTCCGCGCCTGGCAGTTATACGTACTACTGGCCCCGACACTCCTGTACTTCGCGGTGTTCAAGTACTGGCCGATGTACGGCGTGCAGATCGCGTTCCGGGACTACAACCCTGCAGACGGCTTCTCCGGCAGCCCGTGGGTGGGATGGGAGCACTTCGAACGCTTCTTCTCGTCCTTCCAGTTCTCGATGCTCCTGGAGAACACGCTCCTGCTGGCGGTCACCAACCTGCTGATCGGATTCCCGATCCCGATCGTCCTGGCGCTGCTGGTGAACCAGCTGCTGTCCCACCGCTTCCGCGGGCTCGTGCAGACGGTGCTCTACGCACCGGCGTTCATCTCGACGGTCATCGTCGTCGGCATCATCGTCGTGCTCTTCTCGCCCCGCTCGGGCCTCGTGAACCACGTGATCACGCTCGTCGGCGGCGATCCCGTGTTCTTCCTCGCCGAACCGGGCTGGTTCCGCCCTCTCTACGTGGGCTCAGGGGTCTGGCAGGAGGCGGGCTTCGCGATGGTCATCTACCTCGCGGCGCTCGCCGGCATCGACCCCGCGCTGCACGAGGCGGCGAAGCTGGACGGTGCGAGCGCACTGCAGCGGATCCGGCACATCGACCTGCCGGGGATCATGCCCGTGATCTCGATCCTGTTCATCCTCGCCGTCGGCAACCTGCTCAACGTCGGCTTCGAGAAGGCCCTGCTGCTGCAGACACCGCTCAACATGAGCGCCTCGCAGATCATCCAGACGTACGTGTACCAGGCGGGTCTGCAGCAGGCGCAGTTCTCCTACTCGGCCGCGATCGGCCTCTTCAACTCGGCGATCAACCTCACGCTGCTGCTCACGTTCAACTGGGTCGCGCGTCGGTTCAAGCAGAACTCCCTGATCTGAGGCCCACGTGATCGACACCCTGCACCCAGGCCCGCGCACGCGCCGGCCCCTGAGCAACCGCATCAGCGACCGCGCCTTCAACCGCGCGTCCGTCATCCTGCTGAGCGCCGCGGTGGTCGCTGTGGCCTACCCGGTCTACTTCATCGTCATCGCGTCCGTGAGCGACCCGAGCGCGGTGCAGAACGGCGACGTGTGGTTCGCCCCCTCGGGACTCACCGTCGAGGGCTACCAGCGCATCTTCAGCGACGCGACGATCATCCGCGGTTTCGGGAACTCCGTCCTGTACACCTCGGTGGCCACCGCGATCAGCGTCGCGCTCATCGTCTCCGGCGGGTACGCACTGTCCCGGCCGGACCTGCCGGGCCGGCGGACGATCACGTTCCTGCTGGTCATCACGCTGTTCTTCGACGGCGGCATGATCCCCCGCTACCTCGTCGTGCAGCAGCTCGGCATGATCGACACGATCTGGGCGATGGTGCTCCCCGGCGCCGTCGGCGTGTGGAACCTCCTGATAGCGCGGTCGTTCTTCGAGGTCACCATCCCCGCCGAGCTGCGCGAGGCCGCCGCCATCGACGGCGCGAGCGACTTCCGGTTCTTCTTCCAGGTCGCGCTCCCGCTCGCGAAGTCGCTCGTCGTGCTGATGGCGATGATCCACCTCGTCGCGAACTGGAACTCGTTCTTCGACGCGCTCATCTTCCTCAACGACGCGGACAAGTACCCGCTCCAGCTCGTCCTGCGCAACATCCTCGTCCAGTCCGATCTGTCGAGCGGCAACCTCACGGGCGACCTCGAGTCGTACGCACAGGCCCAGCGCGTAGGCGAGCTGGTCAAGTACGCGACGATCGTCGTCTCGACGCTGCCGATCATCGCGCTGGTCCCGTTCCTGCAGAAGCACTTCACCAAGGGTGCCCTGCTCGGAGCGGTCAAGCACTGACCCACCCGTGCCGCACGACGTCGTGCGGCACTTCACGAAGGGATCGACATGCGTCACAGAATGATGGCCACCGCGGCCGGAGCCGCGACGGTGGCCCTGCTCCTCACCGCCTGCACGGGCGCGGACGAGCCGGAGGCCGCGAGCTCGGCCGAGTTCAACGCGGAGGGACTGCCCATCGTCGACACGCCGGTGAGCCTCACGTTCTCGGGGCAGAAGGCGCCGCTCGCCCCGGACTACTCCACGATGGAGCTCGTCCAGCAGTGGCAGAAGGACACCAACGTCGACATCACCTGGGAGAACCTGCCCGACTCGGTCTACCAGGAGAAGAAGAACCTGCTCCTGGCCAGCGGTGACCTTCCCGACGCGTTCTACAACACCGGCTTCACGGCCGCCGACATCACGACCTACGGCTCCAACGGCACGCTCGTCCCGCTCGAGGACCTGATCGCCAAGTACGCGCCGAACCTGCAGAAGATCTTCGAGGAGCGGCCGCAGATCAAGGCGGCGGTGACGTCGTCGGACGGTCACATCTACACGCTTCCCGCGGCCGAGGAACTCGGCATCGGTGCCGTGCCGTTCTTCCTGTCCATCAACAAGAAGTGGCTCGACGAGCTCGGGCTGCCGGTGCCGACCACGCTCACCGAGTTCCAGAGCGCACTCGAGGCGTTCCGGGACAAGGACCCGAACGGCAACGGGAAGGCCGACGAGATCCCGCTCAGCTTCATCAACAACTGGTGGTGCGCCGACATCGGCGACGTGATGGCCGCGATGGGTGGCATGCCCGACAACCCGCAGCACCGCATCGTCCGCGACGGTGAGGTGATCTACACCGCTGCGCAGCCGGAGTACGCGAAGGCGATCGAGACGCTGCACGACTGGTACTCCACCGGCCTGATCGACGCCGAGTCCCTCACCCAGGACGACAAGACCTACCTGGCCAAGGGCAAGACCACCGACGAGACGCTCGGCGCGTACGTGTGGTGGGAGACCGAGGAGGTCGTCGGGCCGGACCGGGCGGCGGACTACGTCCTGGTGCCCGCGCTCAGCGGAGTGGGCGGGCGCCTCGTCGGGCACTCCAACGGGAGCGACTACGCGGCCGGCGCCTTCGCGATCACGCGCACCAACGAGTACCCGGAGATCACCATGCGGTGGGTCGACCGGCTGTACGACCCGGTGATGTCGGCCCAGGTGTCCTGGGGCCCGATCGGCACGACGCTCGAGGAGAACGCCGACGGCGTCCTGGTCCAGAAGGAGCTGCCCGCGGACGTGTCCGCCGGCGAGCTGCGCCAGAAGGTCGCGCCCGGAGGCCCGCACGTCACGCTGAAGGAGGACTTCGAGACCGTCGTCGCCCCCGAGCCGCGGGCGAGCCAGCGCGTCGCCGACCTCGAGAAGCTCTACCTGCCGTGGGCGGAGAAGGAGTTCTACCCGAACGTCCCGTTCTCCGACGAGGAGACCCAGGAGATCGCCGCGATCGAGACCGAGGTCACCGCGCTCGTGAACGCGAAGCGGGCGCAGTGGATCGCCAACGGCGGGATCGAGCAGGACTGGGACGGCTACGTCGACCAGCTCTCGTCGCTGGGCCTCGACCGGATGGTCGAGCTGTACCAGCAGGCGTACGACCGCTACCAGGACAACGCCTGACGCGACCGCCCGGACGAAGGCGCGGGGTGGAGCCGACGGAAACGGCTCCACCCCGCACCACCGCCATCCTTCACCACCACACGAGGAACTCCGCATGCTCCTGCTCGACGACTTCTGGACCTGGGACTTCTGGATCGCCAAGGACCGCGACGACTACCACGTCTTCTACCTCAAGGCGCCCAAGACGCTCGGTGACCCCGACCAACGCCACTGGAACGCGCGGATCGGCCACGCGGTCGGCACGGACCTGCGCACGTGGCGCGAGCTCCCCGACGCGCTGGGGCCCGGGGCCGAGGGCAGCTGGGACGACCTCGCCACCTGGACCGGCTCCGTCCTGCGCGCCGACGACCGCTGGCACCTCTTCTACACAGGCGTCGACCGACGCGATCGCGGCGCCCATCAGCGCATCGGACTCGCGACGAGCGACGACCTCCTGACCTGGACGAAGCACCCCGACCCCGTGCTCGTGCTCGACGAGCGGTGGTACGAGGGCGTCGCGCCCGGCTGGGGCGCCGTCGACTGGCGCGACCCGTGGGTCTACCGGTCGACCGAGCACGACGAGTACCGCATGCTCTTCACCGCGCGCGCACCGGGCGGGCCCGTCGACGAACGCGGTGTGATCGGTCAGGCGAGGTCGGCCGACCTGCTCACGTGGGAGGCGCTGCCGCCCGCGGCCGCCCCCCGGGAGTTCGGGCACATGGAGGTCCCGCAGCTGTTCAGCGAGCAGGGGCGCTGGTACCTGCCGTACTCCGTGTACGCCGCTCAGCACTCCGAACGGCGGACGGCCGTGAGCCCGGGCGAGACCGGCACGCACTACCTCCTCGGGCCCGCCGAGTCCGGGCCGTGGAGCTCTCCCGGCCACTCGTTCTTCAGCGGCGGGGACGGCGAGCTGTACGCCGGCCGCTTCGAGCGCGACCCCGACGGGCGCCTCGTCTTCCTCGCGTTCCTGCAGTTCGTCGGGGGCGGGCCGTTCGTCGGCGGCCTCAGCGACCCGCTGCCCGTCGACGTCGGGGCCGACGGCAGGCTCTCGCTCGTCTCCTCCCCCGTCGCGATCCCGTGACGGGGGACGGCGTGGTCGCACGGACCGGGACGTCTCCGGAGCCGGCGCGCGCGAGCGAGGTCGTCGCGCCCGCGCGCATGGAGATCTGGGTGGCTCCGGCTGCGGTCGGTGCCCCCGCGGACGGCGTGCTCGCGGTGCTCGCGGGGCGGTCGCCCGACGGCGCCACCTGGACCGCGGGGATCGACGCGGCCGGCCGGTGGGCGCTGCGGGTCCACGAGACAGGTCGCAGCCGCGTCCACCGGCTCGGCGGACCGGCCCGGCTCCTCGCGTGGACGCTGGTCCGCGTCGACCTCGACGCGGCAGGACGCCCGACGCTCGTCGTCGGCGACCGGTCCGTCGGCGACGACGTGAGCTCGCCCCGCTGGTCCGTGCTCGTCGCCCGTCAGCACGCGGGCACGGCTCCCGGGCCACGGGTGCAGGACAACCCTTGGTACGACGGTGTGGTCGGCCTGACCGGGCCGCTCGTCGTCGATGCGGACGCGCCGCGGCCCGACGCCGACCCGGCACAGTGGCCACCCGCGCCGCGCCCGGATGTCGACCGACCCAGCTGGCACTTCCTCCCGCCCCACGGCTGGATGAACGAGCCCCACGGCGTGCTGCATCACGGCGGTCGGCACCACCTGTTCTACCAGCGCAACGAGCTCGGGCCGTTCTGGGGCTCGATCACCTGGGGCCACGCCGTGTCGGACGATCTCGTCCACTGGGCGGACCTCGGCTCCGCGCTCGCACCGCACACCGTCCCGACGGCGCCTCAGGGCGTCTGGTCGGGCAGCTCCGAGCACGACGGCGACGGCGTCCCTCTGCTGTTCTTCACCGCCGGCGACGCGCGCGAGCTCCCGAACCAGCGGACCGTCATGGCCTCGCCCGGCGACCCCGAGGACCCCGACCTGCGGACCTGGATCGCCGACGGCCCCCCGCTCACGACGATGCCCGACGCCGAGACGCTCGCGGGCACCGGGCTCACGCTGCTGCCCGGGGAGTTCCGCGACCCGTTCGTCTGGCGGGAGGGCCGGTCGTGGTTCCAGCTCGTCGGGGCCGGGGTCGTGGACCGCGGTGGCACGGCGCTGCTCTTCACCGCTCCGGAGGCGGTCGGCCCGTGGGATCTCGTCGGACCGCTGCTCGTGGGCGACGCGACGGCCCGCCCCGACACGGGGGTGATGTGGGAGCTCCCCTCCCTCGTCCCGCTGGGAGCCGGAACCGACGGTGCACCTCGCCACCTCTTCCTCGTGACCCCGTGGTGGCCCGCACCGACGGTGCACTCGCTCCAGCACCAGTGGTACTGGGTCGGCCGGTGGGACGCGTCGAGTCGCGGCTTCCGGCCCGATCACGACGAGCCGCGCTCCCTCGACATCGGCGGCTACCTGACCGGCGTGACACCGAGCCGCACGCCCGACGGCAGGACGCTGCTCTGGTCGATCACCCAGGACCTGCTGCCCGACGACGAGCACCTGCGTCGAGGCTGGGCCGGGAGCGCCGGGGTCCCGCTCGAGGTCGGGGCGCGCGACGGGTCGCTCACGGTGGCCCCCGCGCGCGAGGTCGCCGAGCTGCGCGGCGCTCCGCGAGCACTCACCGACCACACCTTCGACATCGGGGCGGCCTGGGACCTCGAGCTGGTCGTGGAGCTCGGCCGCGGCGACGTCGTCCGGCTGGCGGTTCGGCAGGACGAGCACGACGAGGCTGCGGCGTCGCTCGAGCTGACGCGGATCGACGACGACGAGGTCGAGCTCGTGGTCCTCGGGCCGCTCGTGCGCGGACCTCGTCGTGGACGCGCGGCCGTCGGCGCCGGACCCGTCGAGCTGCGCGTCCTGGCGGACCACTCGGTGGTCGAGGCCTTCGTCGGCGACCGCCTGGCCGCGACCACCCGCGCGTGGGCGGCGGCGGGGACGAGCGAACGCGCCGCGGTGCGCACGACAGGCCGCATCGTGCGGGCACTTGTCTGGCCACTCACCCCCACCCCCGTCACCCCGGGCGCCTCGACCTGACGCACGGTCGTGCGAGGGGATGGTCACGACTCGTGGCCGTCTCCTCGCACGACCGTGAGCCCGCCGCCTGCGACGGGACCTTGTGCCCTGGCCGGTCCGGAGCCCTCGCTCGAGGCTGAGGAGAGGCGACGGAGCCGCGCCGCGCCGCGACGCACACCTCGCCGGACGGGAAGGGCCGTGCGATGACGCACCGCGCGAAGGCTGCGGCGGCCGGGAACGTCGTCGTGCTCGGGGCGGGGACCGCCGGGACGATGCTCGTCAACCGCCTGCGCCGCAGGCTCGACGACAGCTGGACGATCTCGGTCGTCGACCGCGACGACGCGCACGCCTACCAGCCCGGGTTCCTGTTCGTGCCGTTCGGCGGACCGACCGACGCGCTGGTGCGCTCGCGGCACGCGTTCGTGCACGACGGCGTCGAGCTCATGCTCGACGAGGTCGACCGCGTCGATCCCGCCGCGCGACAGGTGCTGCTCACGGGCGGCCGCGCGCTCCCGTACGACTACCTCGTCGTGGCGACCGGGTCGACGCCGCGCCCCGACGCGACCCCGGGCATGCTCGGGCCGCAGTGGCGCCGGACGATCTTCGACTTCTACACCCTCGAGGGCGCCAAGGCGCTGGCCGAGGCCCTCAAGAAGTTCCGCGGCGGGCGGCTCGTGGTCCACGTGACCGACCTGCCGATCAAGTGCCCGGTCGCGCCGCTCGAGTTCGCCTTCCTGGCCGACGACCACCTGCGGCGGCGCGGGCTGCGGGACGACACCGAGCTCGTGTACGTGACGCCGCTCGACGGTGCGTTCACCAAGCCGATCGCGTCCGGGCGGCTCGGGTCCATGCTGACCGACCGCGGCATCACGGTCGAACCGGACTTCCTGGTCGAGGAGATCCGGGACACCACCCTGGTCTCGTACGACGGGCGCGAGGTCCCGTTCGACCTGCTCGTGACCGTCCCGCTGCACATGGGCGCGGACCTCGTCACGCGCTCGGGCCTGGGCGACGAGCTGGGGTTCGTCCCCGTCGACCGGCACACGCTGCAGTCCAAGGCCGACCCGCGGATCTTCGCGGTCGGCGACGCGTCGGACATCCCGACCTCCAAGGCGGGTTCCGTGGCGCACTTCTCGGTCGAGATCCTCGTCGAGAACCTCGCGGACCTGATCGAGGGACGGCCCATGAGCCACTCGTTCGACGGGCACGCCAACTGCTTCGTCGAGTCCGGTGACCGCAAGGCGCTCCTGCTCGACTTCAACTACGACACCGAGCCCCTGCCCGGCACGTTCCCGGCGCCGTACGTCGGGCCGATGAGCCTGCTCAAGGAGACCCGCGCCAACCACGCCGGGAAGCTCGCGTTCCGGTGGGTCTACTGGAACGTGCTCCTGCCCGGCCGCCCCCTGCCCCTCGCGTCGGCCATGTCCATGGTCGGCAAGCAGACCCCCGAGAAAGAGGTGCACCATGCCCGTCACGACTCTTGACGGTCACGAGGTCCACGTCGACGAGGAGGGCTTCCTCACCGACCTGTCGGAGTGGGACGACGAGCTCGCCGGCGTGCTGGCCGCGCAGATCGGCCTGACGCTGACCGACGAGCACCGCGCGATCCTCGCCTTCCTGCGCACCGACTACGCCGAGCGCGGCGAGACCGCGACCCTGCGGCGGGCGTCGGCCGGCAGCGGCGTCCCCGTCAAGGACCTGTTCCGACTCTTCCCGCAGAAGCCCGCCAAGAAGATGGCCTACGTCGCCGGCCTGCCCAAGCCCGTCGGCTGCGTGTGACCCGAGAGGAAACCGCCATGAGCACCACCGAACCCGCCGCGGCGGTCGTCCCGAAGTTCGACGACGACGAGGGCAGCGGGCGCACGCTCGCGATCATCTGCTCCAAGGGCAACCTCGACATGGCCTACCCGGGCTTGATCCTGGCGAACGCGGCCCTCGGCGAGGGCGTGCAGACCCACCTGTTCTTCACGTTCTGGGGTCTGGACATCATCACCAAGGCGAGGATGGCTGACCTGAAGTTCACGATGCTCGGCAACACGGCGACCCACATGCCGCAGGGCCTGGGCGGCCTGCCGGGCATGACGGCGATGGCCACCTCGAAGATGAAGAAGTCGATCGCCGAGCTGGACGTGCCCGAGGTGCCCGAGTTCCTCGACCAGATCGTCGGGTCCGGTGGTCACCTGTGGGCGTGCCGGCTGTCCGCGGACATGAACCACCTGACGACGGCGGACCTGCTCGAGGACGTCGAGGGGATCATCAGCGCGAGCGACTTCATCGAGAAGACCGAGGGCGCCCAGCTGCTCTTCATCTAGCGCGCCGCCGGCTCGCCCTTCGCGCCGGCGGAGGGCGCCTCCCCCGCGCCCCACCTGTCGAGCTGGCGCTGCACCGCGTCCCGTGCGCGGAACAGCTGCTCAGCGACGAGCCGGCGCTCGGCCCACAGCGCCTCGCGGGCCCGCAGCGCGGTCTCGATCCGGCGCAGCTCGTCGTCGTCCACGTCGAGCCCGTACGCGACCGCGACCATCTGCGCCAGGTCGGCGCGGTAGTCGTGCCCGCGCGCGACGAAGACGCCCGGCACGGTGGTCATCGCGTTGGTGACGTCGATGAGCGTGAGGACGAACGACACCAGCGGGTACCAGGCGGCCAGCCGCGAGACCCCCGGCGGGCGCTGCTCGACGGGACCGAGCCAGTCGGGCTGCTGCACCGCGAGCGCACCGTCGAACCGCGTGATCGGGTCCTCGTGGTGCGAGAGCAGGAAGTAGCGCTGCGCGACGCGGCGGTCCTCGTCCTGCGCGGCCCACTCGGCCCACGACGCGACCTCGACCGCCTCGCCGTCCGGGTCGGACCGCTCCGCGTCGAGCCGCCACTGCTTGGCCCACGCGCTCCCGGCCGGGGTCCCGACGAACAGCGCGCGGTCCATCCCGACGCGGTGCAGGCCGCGCACGCCCTCGTGCAGGAACGCGTCCTGCAGGGTGTGCGCTCCCAGGGACTCGCCGAAGCCGACGAGCAGCGGCCGGGACTCCTCCGGGATGCTGCGCAGGCGCCAGGTCAGCGCGTGGAACAGCGCACGGTTCTGCTCGCGACCCATCGAGACCCGGTCGAGCGACAGGAACGAGGGACGCAGCGAGTACTGCAGCGCGACCGTCGCGCAGTCCCCGCGCGTCAGGTACTCGAGCGTCTCGATCGCCACGTAGTTGACGTAGCCGCTGCCGGTGGGCGACGCCACGCAGATCACCTTGCGCTCGAACGCACCGAGCTGCTCGAGCTCGCGCATCACGAGGTCCACGCGGGCGTCGACGGTCGGCGCGCTCGCGAGCCCGACGAACGCGCGGACCGGAGCCTTGACCTGCTCGGGCGCCGCCCCCGTGACCTTGGCGATCTCGTCGACGCCCAGGGCCATGTTGACGAACCGCACGCCCTCGCGGGACAGCGACGACCACGTCACGCCGGACGCGGGGCCGCCGCTGACCGTGGCGGCGACGGGCGGGCTCGTGTAGGCCACGTCGATCGCCGCGCCGCCGGCCTCGGCCGTCCGCAGCGCGTACTCGACGCCCGCCGCGACGGCCGCAGCGGTCGCACCGAGCGCGACGGAGTGCCCGATCACGCCCGCCGACCGACCCGCGCCCGGCGCGAGCTGGCGGACGCCGGCGCTGACCCGCCGCGCGAACCAGCCCTCGAGCGCGGCGAACGACTGCAGCCCCAGGTTCACGGCGCCGCCGAGCAGCAGCGACTTGGCGAGCGGCGGGAACGGCGGGCTGCCCACCTCGTCGGCATCGGCGCCCGCCGCCCCGGTCAGCGGGTCGGTCGCGGGGGCGAGCCGGGCGAGCTCGTCGGGGTCGTCGGAGCGGTAGCGCCGGATCTGCCAGGCCGCGAGCGCCGTGCCGGCCACGAGCCCGGCGCTGCCGGACGCCCTGCGCAGCCAGACGTGGCGCCCGCCGATGGCCGCGTCGGCCGCCGCGAGTGCGGACACCGCCACGCCGGACAGCCCGACCCGCAGGGTCCGCCGCCCGACGGTCCGCGCCACGGCACGGCGCATCGGCTCGCCCCGACGGGGCGCCGACAGGAGTTCGACGGCGGCGCCCGCCGACGCCAGCACGAGCCCGGCCCCCGCCTGCACCGCGAGCCTGCGCGCGGCCGCCGACTCCGTCCCGTCGTCGCCGACGAGGTGGCGTGCGATCGCGACGGAGGCCGACTGCGACGTGACGACCAGACCGTACTCGGACGCCGCGACCAGGCCCGTGGCGATCGACTGGTCGGCGCCGTCGCGGCGCAGCAGGCCGGGCATGAACGTCAGGCCCGTCGAGAGCGCCGAGACGAGGGCGGCGGTCCGCTCCGCCGGATCGCTCCCGGCGAGAGTTCGTCCGACCCTGCGGGCGAGTGCTGATGCGTCCATACGCCGATCCTCCCGCCCCCCGCGCCCCGCGGTCCACCTGGTGCGACGGGCGGCCGCCGATACGCTGGGCCGGCCCGCCACGAGAGGAGACCCGTTTGCGTCCCGAGGACGAGGCGATCCTGCGTGCCGTGCGATCCCGCACCGTCGGGGTGCTCGCCGAGGTGGTCGGCACCGGTGTCCCGGTCGCGATGCTCGACGTGCCGAACCTGCGCAACGTGGGCGACTCGATGATCTGGGCGGGCCAGCGTGCGTACGTGCGAGAGCTGGGCCTCGACGTCGTGCACACCGCCGGCATCGCGTCGTACGACGCCGCCGCGCTGCGCAGGAAGCTCCCGCCGGACGGCGTGATCCTCCTGCGTGGCGGCGGGAACTTCGGCGACATCTGGCGCGGCCACCAGCGGCACCGCGAGCAGGTCAGCAGGGACTTTCGGGACCGGCGCATCGTGCAGCTGTCGCAGTCGGTCTGGTTCGGTGCGCCGAAGGCGGCCGCCAACGCCGATCGCATCCTGGGCAACCACCCCGACTTCACGCTGCTGGTCCGCGACCTCGACTCGCAGCAGCGGGCGGCCGAGCAGGTGCCGTCGGTCCGCACGGTGCACTGCCCCGACATGGCGCTCGGCTGGACGCCGCGGGTGCGACGCGCCGGAGCCGGCACCGCCCCGGTCCTGGTCCTCGCGCGCCGTGACCACGAGGGCGTCTCGGGACTGGCGGACCGCGCGGCCGGTCTCGGCGGGGCCGAGGTGCTCGACTGGACGAGCGACCGGCTCGACTCCCCGCGTCGCCGCCTGGCCGCGACGGCACCGCGCGTCGCAGCGCGGCACCCGGCCCTCGGCGCCGGACGGATCGGGCGCAGCCTCGTCGCGCGCGGCCTGGTGGGCGTCAATGAGGCGAACCTGCGCAGCGCCGAACGGCTCTTCGCCGGCCGCCGCCTCGTCGTCGTCGACCGTCTGCACGCCCACGTGCTCGCGGCGCTGCTCGGCATCGACCACGTGGTGCTCGACAACAGCTACGGCAAGATCGGTGCGGTGGTCCGCGAGTACACGGGAGCGTTCTCCACGACGACCTACACGCACGACGTCGACGAGGCGCTCGAGCGGGTCCGCACCGGGCTCGGAACCGACGGGAGGGGCTGACACGTGCTCGTCTTCGTGACGTCCTTGCGGCACCCACGCAACTCGGCCGACTACGGCCGCGTCGAGGCGCTGCTCACCGAGACGCTCGGCTCGATCGCGCGCCAGACGTCCGCCGAGCACCACACGATCGTCGTCGGCAACCGCGAGCCCGCCGCGCCGCTCGGTCCGCAGGCCACGTTCGTGCCCGTCGACTTCCCGCCGCCCGTCCAGGACGAGGGCCCGCAGTTCGACCTCGGCAGGTTCGTCTGGGACAAGGGCACGAAGATCGGCATCGGGCTCGCCGCGGCGCGCGCGCACGACCCCGACCACGTGATGATCGTCGACGCCGACGACTTCGTGCACCGCGACGTCGCGGCGCTCTCGGCCGCGCACCCGGGTGCGGACGGCTGGTTCGTCGACGAGGGCTACATCTACTCGCGGGCGCGGCAGGCCTACCGGGTCCAGCAGCGGCTGTTCCGCGTCTGCGGGACCTGCTACGTCGTGTCGTGGCCCGCGTACAACGTGCCGGACGACCTGGCCGTGACCGCGTCGCAGGACGAGGTCGCCGAGGCGTTCGGCGAGCGGCTCGGCGCGATCCTCGGCGCGCACCGCAACGCGCGCCGGTGGCTGAACGCGCACGGTTGGCGGCTCGAGCCGATGCCGTTCCGCGGTTCCGTCTACCAGGTCGACACGGGCGAGAACCACTCGGGCAAGCAGCTGCGTGGCCTCGCGCGGCCGCTCGATCGCGAGCTCGTCGAGAGCTTCGGCATCCCCCGCCTGGCCCCCCGCGGGATCGCGTTGGCACGCGCGTGGGCGCCCACCCAGCTTCCGTACACCGTCCGCGAGCGCGCCCGACGACGGCAGCGCGCCAAGGGCTGAGCGCCGGCCGTTACTCCCGGCCCGCCGCGCCGTCCGCGGCGCCGTCGACCGCGCGCTCCCGACGACGGTGCGGCGAGCGCTCCTGACCCTCCGACGTCCGGCACGGTTCTCCCGCGGGCGACATGCACCGCGGGCACTCCACCGACAGCGCGTTGCTCATGGTCCGGCCCGTCCCGTCTCGAGGTATGCGTCCGACGACCCGAGTGTGGGGCGCGAAGGTGAACGCCCGGTGTCCTGGGCGATGGGCGGGAAAGGTTGGGTCCGGGACTGCGGAGATCCGATCTCGAAGGGGTCACGATCAGCCGTTCCCGGTCACGATCGCGACAACTCACCCCGGACCGCCCTGCGACGCCCTAACGTCCGAGCATGACCACCCTGCGAAGGTCCACCCGTCCCACGTCGCCGCGCGGCCTGCTCGCCCTCACGGGGTTGACGGCCCTGGTCACGGCCGCACTGCTGGCCGGCTGCTCAGCCGGCGCCTCGTCGGACAGCGACGTCCCGGCGGCCGGCGGCATGGAGCAGGTCGACGACGCGGGCGACGCGGCGACGACGGGCGACGAGGCCGCGGCGAGCGCCACCGACGCCGGTGACCGGCAGGTCATCCAGACCGGGTCGGTCACGGTGACCGTCGATGCGCCCGTGCAGGTCGCCGACCACCTCGTGGACTACGTCGAGAGCGCGGGCGGACGGGTCGACGACCGCTCCGAGCAGGTCGACCGCGGCGACGGCTCGTCGTCGGTCCTGCTCGTCGTGCGCGTGCCCGCGGCGAAGGTCACCGCGACCGTCGAGCGCCTGCGCGAGCTCGGCGACGTCGACACGATCGACCTGCACGCGCAGGACGTGACCGGCGCGGCCGCCGACCTCGACGCGCGCATCTCGGCCGCCGAGGTCTCCGTCGCGCGGCTCGAGGACCTGATGGCGCAGTCCGGCTCCGTCAAGGACCTGCTCGCGGCCGAGAGCACGCTCGCGGAGCGCCAGGCGAGCCTCGAGCAGCTCCAGGCGGAGCGTGCGCAGCTCGCCGACAAGGTCGCGCTCTCGACGATCGAGATCGCCCTGGTGATGCCCGGCGTCGTGCCCGCGGCCGCGCAGTCGCCCCGCACGTTCACGTCCGGGCTCGAGGTCGGCTGGCAGTCGTTCACCGCCGCGGCGCGGGCCGTCGTGGTGGCCCTCGGGGTGCTCCTGCCGTGGCTCGTGTTCCTCGGCGCGCTCACGGCCGCGACCGTCGGGCTCGTGCGCCGGAACAGGCGCCGCCGGGCGCCGCAGGCAGCCCCCGAGCCCGGCCGCTAGACCCGCGCCAGAACCTCTGCGGAAGGTCCCCGCGAACCGCCGCCACGGCACGCGACACCTTGCACGGCGCGATCAACCCACCGCGTGTCCACCATCAGGGGTCGAGGCTCCCT